>NZ_JAAGKO020000004.1 GCF_027947535.2 Streptantibioticus silvisoli | reverse complement strand
CATTGTACCGGCCATTGTAGCACGTGTGCAGCCCAAGACATAAGGGGCATGATGACTTGACGTCGTCCCCACCTTCCTCCGAGTTGACCCCGGCAGTCTCCCGTGAGTCCCCATCACCCCGAAGGGCATGCTGGCAACACAGGACAAGGGTTGCGCTCGTTGCGGGACTTAACCCAACATCTCACGACACGAGCTGACGACAGCCATGCACCACCTGTCACCGGACTAAAAGGGGCTCTATCTCTAAAGCTTTCCCGGCGATGTCAAGCCTTGGTAAGGTTCTTCGCGTTGCGTCGAATTAAGCCACATGCTCCGCCTCTTGTGCGGGCCCCCGTCAATTCCTTTGAGTTTTAGCCTTGCGGCCGTACTCCCCAGGCGGGGAACTTAATGCGTTAGCTGCGGCACGGACGACGTGGAATGTCGCCCACACCTAGTTCCCAACGTTTACGGCGTGGACTACCAGGGTATCTAATCCTGTTCGCTCCCCACGCTTTCGCTCCTCAGCGTCAGTATCGGCCCAGAGATCCGCCTTCGCCACCGGTGTTCCTCCTGATATCTGCGCATTTCACCGCTACACCAGGAATTCCGATCTCCCCTACCGAACTCTAGCCTGCCCGTATCGAATGCAGACCCGGAGTTAAGCCCCGGGCTTTCACATCCGACGCGACAAGCCGCCTACGAGCTCTTTACGCCCAATAATTCCGGACAACGCTCGCACCCTACGTATTACCGCGGCTGCTGGCACGTAGTTAGCCGGTGCTTCTTCTGCAGGTACCGTCACTTGCGCTTCTTCCCTGCTGAAAGAGGTTTACAACCCGAAGGCCGTCATCCCTCACGCGGCGTCGCTGCATCAGGCTTTCGCCCATTGTGCAATATTCCCCACTGCTGCCTCCCGTAGGAGTCTGGGCCGTGTCTCAGTCCCAGTGTGGCCGGTCGCCCTCTCAGGCCGGCTACCCGTCGTCGCCTTGGTAGGCCATTACCCCACCAACAAGCTGATAGGCCGCGGGCTCATCCTGCACCGCCGGAGCTTTACACCAACCCCCATGCGGGGAAAGGTCATATCCGGTATTAGACCCCGTTTCCAGGGCTTGTCCCAGAGTGCAGGGCAGATTGCCCACGTGTTACTCACCCGTTCGCCACTAATCCACCCCGAAGGGCTTCATCGTTCGACTTGCATGTGTTAAGCACGCCGCCAGCGTTCGTCCTGAGCCAGGATCAAACTCTCCGTGAATGTCTCCGGGTCATCCCGGTGAACACCACGAGAGCGGCACAACCAGAAGGAATAATCCCGGTCGTGCACAACGTCCTCGCTATGTGTTTTTCTTCAAAGGAACCTCATCCACGAACCGGAAGAATCCGACCCGATGGACGGGGTATCAACATATTTGGCGTTGACTTTTAGCACGCTGTTGAGTTCTCAAGGAACGGAAGCTACCTTCGAGACCGTTTCACCGGCCGCTCCGGGCTTTCCCTTCGGTGTCCCACCAGCTTATCAGATCCTTTCGGGCCTGATTCCCGCTGGCGGGGCTTTGTCTTCCTGGCCTTGCGGCCTTTCCGACGAGTGAAACTCTAGCGGATCTTCGGCCGCTCGGTCTAATCGAGCGGTTTCGGGTTCCGCAGGGTTCCCGCATTTCGAAAACGCGCACGACAAAGCTTCGACAGCCTGTCGGGTGTGGTTTCGGAATGGTTGCCCGCGGGACGACCGGAACCGGTGCTACCGCTGGACAACTCGGAGAACACTACGGACGGGGTCCAGGGGTGTCAACTCGCGTCGGGATCGACCCGGCGCAGCACGCAGGAGAGCATCTCGCCGAGGGTGCCGAGCTGTTCGGAGTCGAGGTCCTGGAGCAGGTCGGCCTCGAATCCGGAGGCCATCCGCATGGCGTCCAGCCAGCGGCCCCGGCCGTCGGCGGTCAGCTCCACGATGACGCGGACCCGGTTGGACTCGTCGCGTTCGCGGGTCACCAGGCCCTCGGTGACCATGCGGTCGATGCGGTGGGTCATCGCGGCCGGCGTCAGGCCGAGGCGCTTGGCCAGCTCGCCGGGACCCAGTTGGTAGGGCCGGCCCACCATCACCAGCGCCCGCAGCACCTCCCACTCGGCGTTGCTGATGCCGAGTGCGGCGATCTGGCGGCCGTAGGCCACGTCCAGCCGGCGGTTGAGGCGGGACAGGGCGGAGACCACCTTCTCGATCCGGGGGTCCACCTCCGGGTATTCCCGCTGGTAGACGGCCAGCTGCTCATCGAGGTCGAGCTCGGCGGCCAAGCCCTGCGGGTCGTCACCTGAGGTCATGTGGCGAGTATCGCACGATATTGGTTCGCTCCTAAGTCTTCGAGTGTGTATATTTTAGCTTCGAAGTTTAGACGTGAACTCTTGAGGTTCGTACTCCGTGCGGCCTCCGACTGAGGTAGGTGAGTGTGACCACGGCCATGGGCGCCGCGCTGCGCCGGATACAGCTGGGGAACGCGCTGAGCGCGTTCGGCAACGGCTTCACGGTCCCGTTCCTGTTCGTCTACGTGGCGCAGGTACGGGGTCTGGGCTCGGGAACGGCGGGCGTGGTGCTGTCCGCGTTCGCGGTGAGCGCGTTGCTGGTGTTGCCGTTCACGGGTCGCAGCATCGACTCGCGCGGTCCGCTGCCGGTGGTCGTGGTGGGGTCACTGGTGTCGGCGGTGGGCTCGTTCGGGCTCGGGATGTCGTCGGACGCCGCCTTGGCCGTCGTGTCGTCGGCGGTGCTGGGCGCGGGGATCGCGGTGATCCAGCCGGCGCTGGCCACGCTGATCGTGTGGTGTTCCTCGCCGGCCACCCGTTCGCGGGCGTTCGCCTCGCAGTTCTTCCTGCAGAACCTGGGCCTGGGCATCGGCGGGCTCATCGGCGGCCTGATCGTCGACGTGTCGCGGCCGGCCACCTTCACCCGGCTGTTCGTCATCGAGGCGACGATGTTCGTGGTGCTGGCGGCCATCGTGGCGACCGTACGGCTGCCGCGGGTGCCGCGGATGGAGACGGCTCCCGGCGAGGCCGCTGCGGGCGGCTGGCGCGCGATGCTGGCGCACCGGTCGATGGTGCGGCTGTGCGTGCTGGGCGCGGTGATGTTCTTCGCGTGCTACGGGCAGTTCGAGTCGGGTCTGCCGGCGTTCGCCACCCAGGTCACCCACATCGCGCCGGCGACGCTGGGCGTGGCGCTGGCGGCGAACACCGCGGTCATCGTGGTCGCGCAGTTCCTGGTGCTGCGGCCGGTGGAGCGGCGGCGGCGCAGCCGGGTCATCGCGATGGTCGGCCTGGTGTGGGCGGCCGCGTGGGGCGCGGCGGGTCTCGCCGGTCTGGTTCACGGGCACCAGGCGTGGGCGACCGCGGCGATCATCTCCACGTACGCGCTGTTCGGCCTCGGCGAGTCGCTGCTGTCGCCGACCGTCTCGCCGCTCGTGGCCGACCTGGCCCCCAGCGGCCTGGTCGGGCAGTACAACGCGGCGTTCGCGCTGGTGAAGCAGCTGGCGCTGGCCGTCGGTCCGGCGGCCGGCGGTGCGATGGCGGCGGCCGGGCTGTACGGGATCTACATCCCGGCGCTGGTCGTCATCTCGCTGGGCGTCACGGTACTGGCGCTGCGGATGGGCCGCGGGCTCGGCACGGCCGAGGACCTGCCGGCGGTACGGCGGCCCGCGGTGCCGGCGCAGGAGCTGGCGTCGGTGTGACGCCTGACGCGGTGCGATGAACGGGGGCCGGCGTACCGGCCCCCGTTCTCCGTACGTATGGCACCGGTTTCCGTCATCCGTACGTATGCGCACCGTTTCCCGATGATCCGCACGTACTGGCACCGATTCCTGCTCATGCGTACGTACGCTGCCGGTCCCCGCCAACCGCACGTACACGTACCAGAGCCTGCCGGGCGGTGGCCGCGTTCGGTCAGCCCTGGGGGAGGACGAACTCGCACCAGACCGTCTTGCCGCCGCCGTGGGTGCGGCGTGATCCCCACGAGGAGGCGATCGTGGCGATGATGGCGATGCCGCGGCCGGCCTCGTCGACGGGTTCGGCGCGGCGGCGGCGCGGCAGGTGGTCGTCGCCGTCGGTGACCTCGACGATGAGGCGGCGGTCGGTGCGGCGCATCCGCAGCCGCATCGGCGGGGTGCCGTGCTGGAGGGAGTTGGCGACCAGTTCGCTGACGGCGAGGACGCCGAGGTCGCGCAGTTCGACGGGGAAGCGCCAGGAGGCCAGCACGCCGGTGGCGAAGGCGCGGGCGCGCGGGGCGGCCTCGATGCCGCCGAGCAGGTCGAGGGAGGCGTTGCGGAACAGCTCCTCCTGGCCGTCGGCGCGTTCGGGGTGCTGCAGGACGAGGACGGCGACGTCGTCGTCGTGGTCGTAGCTGATGCCGAGGGCGCGCAGCAGCCGGTCGCAGACCACCTGCGGGGAGCCGGTGGCGCCGGACAGCGCGGCCTCCAGGGCGGCGATGCCGTCGTCGATGTCGGCGTCCCGGCGCTCCACCAGGCCGTCGGTGTACAGCACGGCGGTGCAGCCGGGTTCCAGCGGTACGGAGCCGGAGGCGTGCAGCCAGCCGCCGGTGCCGAGCGGCGGGCCGATGGGGCCGTCGGCGCGTTCGACGCTGCCGTCCGGGTGGCGTACGACGATCGGGAGGTGTCCGGCGGACGCGTAGAGGAGTTTGCCCTCGCTGGGGTCGTGGACGGCGTAGACGCAGGTGGCGATCTGCATGCCGTCGATCTCGGCGGCGAGGCCGTCGAGCAGCTGGATGACCTCGTGCGGGGGCAGGTCGAGGCGGGCGTAGGCGCGTACCGCGGTACGCAGCTGGCCCATGACGGCGGCGGCGAGCACACCGCGGCCCATGACGTCGCCGATGACCAGGGCGGTGCGGCCGGCGCCGAGGGTGATGACGTCGTACCAGTCGCCGCCGACGGCCGCGTCGGTGCCGCCGGGCTGGTAGGTGGCGGCGACCCTCAGGTCGTCGGGCTGCTCCAGTTCCTGGGGCAGCAGGCTGCGCTGGAGGGTGACGGCGGCCTCGCGCTGGAGGCGTTCGCTGGCGCGCAGCCGTTCGGCGCTGCGGACCTGGTCGGTGACGTCGGCGGCGAAGACGACCACGCCGCCGTCGGCGGTGTTGCGCAGCGGGGCGCAGGTGAACGTGAAGTAGCCGTGCCGGGCGGTGTGCTGCGGGCCGCTGTCGGGGGTGGCCCAGGTGACCTTGCGGGCCTTGACGGTGCGCGGGCGGCCGCTGCGGAAGACCTGGTCCATCAGGGGGAGCAGGCCGAGGGAGGCGAGTTCGGGCAGCGCCTGGCGGGCGGGTTCGCCGGTGGCGTGGGAGCCGAAGACGTCCCGGTAGGCGTCGTTGACGTAGCCGGTGCGGTGCTGCCGGCCGTAGGTGACGGCGATGAGGGCCGGGACCTGGGCGAGCAGTTCGGGCACGGAGAGCTGTTCAAGGGCCTGGAGGGCGTCGTGCGGCTCCTCGTGCGGTTCGGGCGGGTCGGCACCGGCCGGTTCGGCGCCCCGGGCGGCAGGGACGGCTCCGGGGGCCGTGGCGGTCTTGGCCGTGCCGCGGCGCGGTGTTCCGGGGAGCCGGGCGCTCCAGCGCGTCAGATTCACTGAATCGGTTGCCTCGTACTGTGTCGTACCGGGGTGGCCGGCGTGGGTGGGGTGTCGCGGGTTCGCCGGGTGTGGCGGGGGTGTGGCTGTTCGGTGGTGCTCCCGCGTGGCCGGGTGGCCGGTGGAGGCCGGTGGGACGACCGGTTACGCAGAATGTATGCGGTTGTACGGATGTATGCCTTGCCCGAGGGGGGTATCACCACTCCTTCGTGGGAGCGTAGTTGGCGACAGGAGGCCGCGCCCAGCCCCGCGCCGGGCTCGCGCGAGGCCTTCACGCCCGGCGCGCGCGGGCGTACCGGGGGCGTGCCGGGGGCGGGCGGGGCGTCGTGCGGGGTGCGACGGCGGGCCGCTCCGGTCGGCCGGTACGTCACGTCGCGCGGGGTACCGGGCCGTGTCACTCCTGCGGCGGGTGGTCGCCGCGGGCGGCGGACTCGAACGCGGCGCGGGGGTTCTCCAGCGAGCCGAGGGCGGCCACCTCCCGTTTGACCAGCGCGGCGAGGGTCCAGTCGGCGACGACGCGCGCCTTGCGGTTGAACGTCGGGACCCGGCTGAGGTGGAAGGCGCGGTGCATCAGCCACGCCGGGTAGCCCTTGAGCTTGCGGCCGTAGAGGTGGGCGACGCCCTTGTGCAGTCCCAGGGAGGCCACCGAGCCGACGTACGCGTGCCGGTACTGCGCCTGCGGGGCGCCGCGCAGGCCGGCGACGAGGTTGTCGGCCAGCAGCTTGGCCTGGCGCACGGCGTGCTGGGCGTTGGGGGCGCAGGCGGTGGCGCCGTCGGGGTCGGCGGCGAGGTCGGGGACGGCGGCCGCGTCGCCGGCCGACCAGGCGTGCTCGGTGCCGTCGACCTGGAGGGTGGCGGTGACCTTGAGGCGGCCGGCGCCGGTGAGCGGCAGATCGGTGCCGGCCAGCAGCGGGTGCGGTTTGACGCCGGCGGTCCACACGACGGTGCGGGTGGGCAGCACGGTGCCGTCGTCGAGGACCGCGGTCTGCTTCTCGCAGCTGTCCAGCCGGGTGCCGAGGCGGACGTCGATGTTGCGGCCGCGCAGTTCGCGCACGACGTACTCGCTCATGGTGGCGCCGACCTCGGGCAGGATGCGGTCGGCCGCCTCGACCAGGATCCAGCGCATGTCGTCGGCGGTGATGTTGTGGACGTACCGCGTGGCGTAGCGGGCCATGTCCTCCAGCTCGGCCAGCGCGTTGACGCCGGCGAAGCCGCCGCCGACGAACAGGAACGTCAGGGCCGCCTCGCGGGTCTCCACGTCCCGGGTGGTGGAGGCAATGTCGAGCTGGTGCAGGACGTGGTTGCGCAGTCCGATGGCCTCCTCCATCGTCTTGAACCCGATGCCCGCCTCGGCCAGCCCCGGCACCGGCAGGGTGCGGGAGACGGAGCCGGGCACCAGGACGAGTTCGTCGTACGGCAGCTCGATGTCACCGCCGCCGCCGTACCGGGTGGCCAGGGTGGATGCGGTGACCGTGCGCCGGGCGTGGTCGACGCGGTGTGCCTCGCCGACGATCACCGTGCAGCGGTCCAGCAGGCTGCGCAGCGGCACCACGACGTGCGCGGCGGCGATCGAGCCGGCCGCGGCCTCGGCCAGGAACGGCTGGTACGTCATGTACGGGTCGGGCGTCAGGACGGTCACCTCCGCCTCGCCCGCCCGGAGTCTGCGTTGCAGGCGCAGGGCTGTGTACATGCCGACGTATCCGCCACCGACCACCAGAATCCGCACAGTCTCCTTCACCCTCCCATGACGCACCGGCAGCCTCACGTTTGTCCACAGGTAAGGCGGCGCCGGGCGCGGAAGTCGTCAGCCGGGCGCCGCTCGCGTTACCCGATCGGGTCGCCTCAGGCGGAACGCCCCCTTCATTTGTGACCGGGGGTCATCTATGTTCGTAACGCTATACGTCGCCGGTGCGCGTGGAGCGTGGCCGGTGGTCATGTGGGGTGGGGAGTCTCCGGGGGGAGACATGACACAGCCGGGGGACAGACATATGCATACCCAGAACGCACAGTGGGCGACGCCGGTCCGGGGCGAAGGCGTCCCGGACGGTGACGTGTCCGCGGGACGCGCGGCCGCGTCCGGCACGCTCGGGGCCGCGGCGCGCGGCGGGCAGCGGGTCGTGGTGCCGCTGCCCGAGGGGCGGGTGACCCCGTTGCGGGTCGACGCCCAGCGCAACCTGGAACACGTCCTGCGGGCGGCCCGTGAGGTCTTCGGCGAGCTGGGGTACGGCGCGCCGATGGAGGACGTCGCGCGCCGGGCCCGGGTCGGCGTCGGCACGGTGTACCGGCGTTTTCCCAGCAAGGACGTGCTGGTGCGGCGGATCGCCGAGGAGGAGACCGCGCGGCTGACCGAGCAGGCGCGGGCCGCGCTCGGGCAGGAGGAGGACCCCTGGGCGGCGCTGTCGCGCTTCCTGCGCACATCGGTGGCCTCCGGCGCCGGGCGGCTGCTGCCGCCGCAGGTGCTGCGGGTGCGCCCGGAGGCCGACCGCGGCGAGCTGCGGGTTCCGCAGCAGCGGGAGCCCGCGCCCCAGCTCAACGTGGCCCAGGGGGCCGCTGAGGGCTCCGGGGTGGCCACGCTGCTGTCGGTGGTCGGGCAGTTGGTCGAGCGGGCCCGCGAGGCGGGTGAACTGCGGGCGGACGTCTCGGTGGCCGACGTGCTGCTGGTGATCGCCACCGCGGCGCCGGCCCTGCCGGACCCCGCCCAGCAGGCGGCCGCGTCGGCACGGTTGCTGGAGATCCTGCTGGAGGGCCTGCGCCCCCGGGCGTGAGCCGCTCCCTGCGGGACGCCGCCCGCGCCTGTGCCTGCGGGCGTGGGCCGGCCTGCGGGCATGGGTCGGCACCCGGCGGTCCGTACGTCGGTCCGTACGTCGGTCCTGGCGCGGGTCCGTACGCGGTCCGCATCCGCACGTGGGTCCGGGGCCGTACGCGGGTGCGCATCCATACGTGGGTCCGCGCGCCTCGGCGGGCGCGGGTGCCGGCGTAGAACGGGTACGACGATCGGGCCGGGCGGCCCCGCCATACGTGCGGTGGGCCGCCCGGCCGCTTTCATGCGGTACACGTACGGATTTCGGCGGAACAGCGGGTATTCGTGCGGAGCAGGGTGCCGTTTCTCGCGGTGAACGCTGCCGTTCCCCTGCGGGGTGCCGGGCGGTGAGGCGGATGCCGACGTATACCGAGGAATCCGACGCGGGCCCAGGAAGCCGACGTACGCCGCGGAATCCGGTGAAGGCGGGGAAGCCGGTCCAGGACGCCGAAGAAGCCGACGTATGCCGAAGAAGCCGACGTGGGCCCGGGGCAGCCGTCGAGAGCCGGGGAATCCGTCTTCCCCGTACGGGTGAACTCGTGCGTGGAGTATCGAAATTGCCCCCGGAAGAGTGACTCAATCGCTTGTCGGGGTGGTGGATCACCGGGGCGTGCCACCCTTTGCCGGTGGCTAGCAGCATCGGTGTGTACAAGGGCTCCCGCGATGGCGGTTGACGGACAGGGCGGTACGGGCGGGACCGGGGAGGCCGCGGGTCCGGGCGGTCGTGGTGACCGGGACCGGATGTCGGGGCAGGGCGCGGCGGGGCAGGCCCGGGCGGGCGGGGAGACCCGGCCGGAGTTACCTGTGCGGCGCCCCGGCACGCACCGGCGGATGGACAACGCGCCGCAGGTCGCGCGGCCGGAGCGGTCCGGCCGTCCCGCTGGCGGGGAGCCGGCGGCGCGGCAGGTACCGGCGCAGCGCGAGCACCCGCGGCCGGGCCCCGGGATCGGACCGGCGCGGGCCCCCGGACCGGGCGGCGCCGGATCACCGTCGCCGGACACCGAGTCACCGTCACCGGACGCCGGATCACCGTCACCGGACGCCGGATCACCGTCGCCCGAAGCCGGCTCATCGTCGCCGGACACCGAGCCCTCGTCGCCGGACGCCGGATCACCGTTGCCCGACGCCGGATCACCGTCGTCGGACGCCGGATCACCGTTGCCGGACACCGAGTTGGTGGCCCGGGTGCGCGGGGGCGACGAGGACGCCTTCGGGGAGCTGTACCGCAGGCACGCACCGGCGGTGCGGCGGTACGCGCGGACCTGCTGCCGCGACCCGCACACCGCGGAGGACCTGACCGGCGAGGTCTTCGCCCGTACGTTGCAGGCGGTGCGGGGCGGCCGGGGGCCGGAGTCCGCGGTGCGGGCGTATCTGCTGACGACGGTGCGGCGGGTGGCCGCCGACTGGGCCGGCACCGCCAGGCGTGAGCGGCTGGTCGAGGACTTCGCGGTGTTCGCGGTCTCGGCGGCGGGCGCGGCGATGGGCGGCACGACGGGCGGGGCCACGACGGCCGGCGCGGACGTGCGCGCGATGCGTGAGGCGGACCGGTCGCTGGTGGTGCGGGCGTTCCGCACGCTGCCGGAGCGCTGGCAGGCGGTGCTGTGGCACACGGCCGTCGAGCAGGAGTCGCCCGGCCAGATCGCGCCGCTGCTCGGTCTGACCCCCAACGCGACCGCGGTACTGGCGCACCGGGCGCGCGAGGGCCTGCGGCAGGCGTACCTCCAGGCCCACGTCAGCCGGGCCCTGACCGACGCGCGGGAGTGCGGGCGGTTCGCCGACCGGCTCGGCGCGCACGCCCGCGGCGGTCTGCGGCTGCGCGCCGACCGGGAGTTGCGCAAGCACCTGGCCGGCTGTGCCCGCTGCCGGGCGGCGGCGGCCGACATCGCCGACATCAACGCGACGTTGGGCGCGGTGCTGCCGGTCTCGGTGATCGGCTGGTTCGCGGCGGCGTACGCGGCGAAGGTCGCCGGTGCGGTGGGCGTCGCGGCGGGCGCGGGAGCGGTGGCGGCCGGCGCGGCCAGCACCGGCGCAGCCTCGGGTGGTGCCGCGGGAGGCGCGGCCGCGTCCGAGGGGTTCGGGCTGCCGGCGAAGATCGGGATCGCGGCGGGTGTCGTGGTGGCCGGGGCCGGGGTGGCGCTGGCGGCCGCCCTGGTGAGCGGTTCGGGTTCGGCGCCGGCGGCGCTCGCGCACGGGCCGTCGCAGGCGGCGTCGATGCCGGGTAAGGCCGTGCCGCCGCACGCGCCGCCCCGCGCGCCGAGGACGCCGGGCCGGGCGCGGCCGGCGCGGCCCGCTCCGGCAGCCGTCCCGCCGTCGGTGCGGGCCGCGCCGGTCCGGGCGGTGCCCGTCGCCCGCGTTCCCCCGGTGGTGAGGCGGACGCCGCGGGCGTCGCCGGTGCCGAGGCCGGCGCCCAGGCCGGTGCCGAGCGCGCCGGTGAGCGGTCCGCCGCCGGTGCCCGGGCCGCCGGTGAGCGGTCCGGTGCCGGCCGGGCAGGTCTACGAGGTCGACTCGCTGCCGTACGGCGCGACCGGCGGCGCGGACGGGCCGGTGATCCGGCCGTCGGTGCTCAGCTGGGTCTGGCAGCGGCACGGGCTGAGCATCGGCGGGACGACGTACGCGAACGGCGTGACGGTCGGGGCGCCCTCGACGGTCACGGTGGACCTCAACCGCGACTGCCGGTCCTACGACGCGTACGCGGGCATGGACCGGCTGGCGCTCGGTGCCGGCAGCCTGCGGTTCCTGGTCTACGGCGACGACACGCTGCTGTACGCGTCCGGGCCGGTGACGGCGGGCGACGCTCCGGTGCCGGTGCACGCCGACCTGGCCGGGCACGCCACGATGCGGCTGGTGGTGGTGAGCGACCTCGCCGGGCTGGTCGAGCCGGCCGACTGGGCGGACGCGCGCATCAGTTGCGACTGACCGCCCGGTCGCGCGCCTGGTCGAGCAGTACGGCGGCCCGCTCCGGCCCGAGCCGGCCGCCGGCGTCGAGGGCGGCCCGGTGCGCGCCGGCGCCGAGGGCGCTTCGCGCGGCCTGCCCGGACCGCCGGGCGGCAGCGGCCTCCGGCACCGAACGCGGCAGGTCGCCGCGCAGGGCGTCCGCGATCCCCAGCAGGGTGGCAGCCGCGGTGAACTCGGCGACGTCCAGCAGCAGTTGGGCGCCGCGTTCGGCCAGCGAGGCGATCAGCGGCTCGGCGCACTCACCGCGCAGCCCGGCGCGCAACGCCTCCGCGACCACCCCGAGCCCGGTCACCGGATCACCCTCGGCGGCCAGCACCCCGGCCTCCAGGCCGCCCAGCATCACGGCGAACATCGGTGGCGGGGTTCCGAGTTCGGCCTCCGCGCGGGCGGCGGCGCACAACTGCCGTGCCAGCGCGATGTCTTCGCCGTGCAGGGCGACCGTTCCGCGCAGGAAGCAGATGTAGGTGCGCGCGTCCCAGATGCCGTAGTGGTCGGCCTCCCGTTCGGCGCGGACCAGCAGCACCTCGGCGGTGGCCGGGTCGCCCCGGCGGATCGAGACCTCGGCGATGCGGGCGGTCAGGAACGGGATCTCACCGCGCGCGCCCAGTTCCTCGCACAGCCGCAGCGAGGTCCCGAAGTCGTCGGCCGCCTGCTCGTTGCGGCCGCGGGCCATGCCCAGTTCGGCACGTGCCGCGTGCACCTGGGCCCGCAGCCAGCGGTCCCCGCTGCGTTCGCTGAGCGCGGTCAGCTCGGCCCAGTCGTCCTCGGCGTGGGCGAGGCCGCCGGGTGAGTCGATGGCCAGGTGGGTGCGGAACATCAGCGAGCAGGCCAGCTCCCAGTCCCCGCCGTTCGCACGGCAGTTGGCGACCATGACGTCGACCGTCGCCCGGGGGCTCGCCGTCCCGTCCAGGTGGAAGCCGGCGAACGGCCACAGCAGGCCGGGGAAGCGGGCGCTCTGCGGTCCGGAACGGCGGTAGACGTCCGTGATCCGCCGGGCGAGCGCGAGTGCCTCCTCGGTCTGCAACTCGGCTGCCGTCGCCTGGTCGGAGCTGACGAAGAACAGCAGCAGCCGCAGGTCCATCCGCGGCCAGAACACCGGGTCGCCCTCGTCGTCGGGCAGTTCGCCGAGCGCGACCACGCGGCTGATCCATATCGCGCTCTCCACGCGGTAGTTGCGCAGCCACCAGAACCATCCCAGACCCATCACCATGGCCTGCGCGGCCGGCTCGTCGCCGGCGTCCACCACCCGGCCGAGCGCCGACTCGATGTTGTCCCGTTCGGCCTCCAGCCTTGCCAGCCAGTGCAGTTGATCGGCACGGCGCAGTCTCGGCTCGGCGCGTTCCACCAGGTCGCGGCAGTACGCGGTGTGCGCGCGGCCCGCGGCGGCCAACTCGCGCGGATGCGCGGCGGCATGCTCCGCCACGTAGTCGTGGACGGTCTCCAGGAACCGGTAGCGCACCTCCCCCGGCTGCTGGAGACCGTCGGCGACGACCAGCGACTTGTCCACCAACGCGGCCAGCAGGTCGAGGACTTCGGCCTCGGTGATCTCACGGCCGTCCGCGCACACCGCCTCCGCGGCGTCCAGCACGCAGCCGCCCGCGAACACCGACAGCCGCCGCAGCAGCGCCCGTTCGGCCGCCGACAGCAGATCCCAGCTCCAGTCGAACACCGCCCGCAGCGTCTGCTGGCGCGGCAGCGCGGTCCGGCTGCCGGCGGTCAGCAGCCGGAAGCGGTCGTCGAGCCGGTCGGCGATCTGCCCCGGGGTGAGCAACCGCAGCCGGGCGGCGGCCAGTTCGATGGCGAGCGGCAGCCCGTCCAGCCGCCGGCAGATCTCGTCGACGGCGTCCGGCTCCGCCTCCGCGTCGAACCCGGGCCGTACCGCGGCCGCCCGTTCCGTGAACAACCGGCGTGCGCTCCGCGGCGGCAACGGCTCCACCGGCCGCAGCGCCTCACCACGCACCCCCAACGGCTCGCGGCTGGTGGCCAGTACGGTCACTCCCGGGCACAGCCCGAGCAGCGCCTCCGCCAACTCGGCCGCGGCGCCGACCACATGCTCGCAGTTGTCCAGCACGAGCAGCATCCGCCGGTGCGCGCAGTGCTCCAGCAGGCGTTCCAGCGGTTCGGCGGGGGTGGCGGTCGCCGCGAAGACGGTGGTGTCGCTGCGGCCGACCGCGTTGAGCACCGCCCGGGGGACGCCGCCGGGGTGGTCGACGGGGGCGAGCTCCGCGATCCACACCCCGTCCGGCCACCGGGCCGCCAGCGCCGCTCCCGCGCGCTCGGCCAGCCGCGTCTTGCCGGCCCCGCCCGGCCCCACCAGGGTCACCAGCCGATGACGCTCCACGTCGGACCGGATCGCGGAGATGTCCGCTTCGCGCCCGACGAAGCTGGTCAGCCGCGACCGAAGATTCCCCCTGCCGGGCGGGGCCGACTCCTGCGCGGAGGTGCTTTTTTCCTCCCGGCCGCCGCTCTCGGCCCGGTCCGCGTTATCGGCCCGGCCGCCGTCTGCGGTACGGCCGCCGCCCGCGGTACGGCCTGCGGCTTGGGCGCGGCCGCTGTCCTCGGCGGAGGCGGAGGCGGAGGCTGCCGGGGCTGCGGGGGAAGCGGGTGCGGACCGGGCTCCGACTTCAGCCCGGCCTCCGGCTGGGGCACGCCCTACGGCTGGGGCACGGCCGACGGCTTCGGCGCGGCCTTCGTCCGCGGGACCGCTCCCGAACGGGGTACGGCCTCCGTCCGCGGCGGACGCTCCGACGTCGCCCCGACCCCCCGCGTCGGCCCGGCTGTCGGCTCCGGCACCGCCTCCGCCTTCGTCCCCGACGCCGCCCGCTCCCCGCACCTCCTCCCCCGTCAGCGACTCCCTCGTCAGCGACTTCCCCGTCGGCAACTCCCCCGTCAGCAACTCCCCCTTCGGTGCCTCCCCCGTCAGCAACTCCCGGTGCAGCGAACGCAGTTCGGGGCCGGGGTCGGCGCCCAGCCGGTCGGCCAGCAGGGCGCGGGTCTCCTCGTACGCCGCCAGCGCGTCGGCGGACCGGCCGACCGCTCGCAGCGCGCGGATGTGCCGGGCACGGAACGGTTCGTTCAACGGATGCGCCGCCACCAGCCGTTGCGCCAGCGGGAGGGCCTCGGCGGGACGGCCCAGCGCCAGGCAGGCGTCCACCCGGTGCTGCTCCGCGGTCAGCCGGGCCGCCTGCGCGCCGGCCGCCGTCGCCGCCGCCGCGTGATCGGCCACGTCCGCCAGCGCGGGGCCCCGCCACAGGTCCAGGGCCCGGGTCAGCAGCGCGGACGCGCCGGCCGCGTCACCGGCGGCCAGGGCCTGCGCGCCTTCCGCCGCCAGGCGTTCGAAGACGTACAGGTCGACGTCGTCGGGGTCCGCCCGCAGCACGTAGCCGGCGGGGCCGGAGGTGATCTCCTGCCGCCCGATCGCCCGGCGCAGCCGTGAGACCAGCGCCTGGAGCGCGCCCGGCGTGTCGGCGGGCGGGTCCGTTCCCCACACGGCCTCCGCCAGCAGGTCCGCCGGGACCGGGCGTCCCGGGCGGGCGGCGAGCGCGGCCAGCAGCGCCCGCAGCCGTGCCCCTCCGGGGGCCGGCCGCCCGGCCACCTCCGTCGTCCCCAGGATTCCGTAGCGCACGGGCCCATTCTTTCCTGTGTGCCGCCCGGTGCGCCGCGTCCGGGGCGGCAGGCGGGGATCGTCCTTCGGCGGTGGGCGGGCTGCCGCCACCGGGTGGAGCCGGCCTCCGCCGTCCCGCGCCGGTCTCCCTTCTCCGGGTTCTTCTGCGGGCCGCTTCGAGGGTCCCCGGTCGCTTCGAGGGTCCGGGGCCGGGACCAAGCAACGGGGGCCCGCGACGCCTTCCGGTGAGGCCGGCCACCGTCGCGCCGTGGCTCAGCCGGGCAGCGGGAGGACCCGGGGGACGCCGGCGGCCACGGCGCGTTGGCGGGGGGCGTCGGCGCCCGTCCAGCATGAGCCCCTACGCAGCAGCAGCCGGCGGAGCCAGACCTCCGTGGCGATGAGGTCGCTCAGGCCGTCGAGCGGGACGGGCGCGCCGGCCGCCGCGGAGCGGACCGCCTTGCGCAGCACCGCCGCGTCGACGAGGCCGGCGTCGGCGAGGAGCGGCGCGGACAGCACGTCGAGGACGGCGTCGGCGCCGGCGCGCAGGCCGGTGCGTAGGGCGGCGGCGGTGGCGGAGGCGGACGGCGCGCCCCAGCCGGGCGGCAGGTCGCGGACGCCGGAGGCGGCGAGGACCTGGCGCAGGACGTTCGCCCGGGCGCCGGGACGCACGCGCAGCGTCTCGGGGAGCGCCTGGCAGGCGCGGACCACCTGGTTGTCGAGGTACGGCAGGTGCAGGCGCTGGCCGCGGACCTCGACGGCCTGCTCGAAGACGCGGGCGTCGGCGGCGGCGCGGGCCAGCGCGGCGCGGGCGCGGCGTTCGCCGGGGCGGACGGCGCCGCCGGGGCGGGCGGCGGCGTCCTGGAGGCGCAGGGAGACCTCGGCGAGGGCCTCACCGGTGAGCCAGCGGGCGGCGGGGCCGGGGCGTACCCAGGTCAGGGCGGCGAGTGACGCGGCGAGGCCGCCGGCGCCGGTGTCGTCGAAGCGGCCGGCCAGCAGGCGGGAGGCGGCGTCCTCGACCCCCTGCCGGTACGGGGTACGGGCCAGCCGACGGGCGGCCCGGTAGACGGTGAGGGGGACGAACGCGGCCCGGGCGGACGGCGGTTCGGCGCGGGCGAGTGCGGTGGCCGGGCCGAACAGGTGGCGGCGGTTGCGGTCGAGCAGCAGGTCGGCGAGGCGGGCGGGGTGGGCGTCGAGGACGTGGCGGGCGCCGAGGCCGACGAGGTGGTCGGCGCCGCCGGCGGCCAGGCGTCTGCGGTGGCGTTCGGCGGAGACCAGGATCGCGGCGGGCTCGTCGGTGAGCGGGCCGCCGTCGAGCAGGTCGGCGTAGGGCAGCGTCCCGGCGCCGCCGGGCACGACGACGTGCCGCAGCCGGGGGTCGGCGGCCATCCGGCGGGCCCGGTCGAGTTCGGCGTCGCGGGCGGGCTCACCGCCGGTGGCGAGGTCGTTGAAGGTGACGGCGACCAGCCGCTGGCCGGCCTCGGTGCCGTGGCCCAGCGGGGTGCCGGGCATGCCGGGCAGGCCGGCGGCCAGCAGGGCGAGGGTGGCGGAGGCGCTGCCGCCCGACAGGTCGGCGCCGACCCCGGCGGCGGGCGGGTCGTCGGGGTCGGGGACGTGCCGGGGCCCGTCGAGCCGGGCGCGTACCGCCTCCACCAGCGCGTCGCGGACCCCGGTGACCGCCTGCCCGGGGTCGACCGGGGTGCGGGTGCCGCCGACGGCCAGCGAGGCCCGGGGTTCGTAGCCGGTGATGTCGGCCGCGCCCTCGCGCAGGACGAGCGCGTGGCCGGGCGGCAGCCGGCGTACGTCCTGGTAGGGGGTGCCGTCGCCGAGTGCCTCGGGGGAGTCGGGGCAGGCCAGCCGGGCGGCGAGGTGGGTGACGTCGAGGCCGGCCTCGACGAGGTCGGCGAGCGGCAGGGCGGCGGTGGCGTAGGCGGTGCCGCCGGCCCACCGGGTGTGGAAGACCGGCCGGGCGCCGGCCAGGTCGCCGACCACGGTGATGCGGTGCCCGATCTGGAGGACGGCGGTGTAGCTGCCGGGCCACATGCTCAGGTGCCGCAGCGCGCCGCCGCGTCCCGCGTACAGCCCTATGCGCAGTTCGTCGTCGGTGGCGCGGCAGGCGCCGAGGACCGCGAGCCGGGTCGGGGTACTGGCGGTGCGCGAGGAGGAACGTGCTTGGCCGAAGCGGGAGTTGGGGTCGTTGCCGGGGTGCCGCGAGCGTCCGGAGTCGGCCTCGACCAACCGGATCTCGTCGGGCCGCCAGGCGCCGACCGCCCACAGCGGATCGGTGCCCTGCCACAACGGCTGTGCGGCGAGCGGGAGTACGGCCCGCCCGGCCATGCCGGAAATGCGCGCCGCCGGACTGCTCCATCCCACCAACCAACGCATCGCGGCCTCCACCGGTTGTGGGCAACGGGGTCGGGCGGCACCGCGAACCGCCGCTCCATGGGGGGAACATGCTGCCACGGAGCGGGGCATGAAGGGGCGTACGGGGGCGTGGTGAAGCGTCGTTGTTGGTGAGGCCGGTCACCTTGTGGGCGATTTGGCCGCTATGACCGCGCTGACCTGCGGTGGGCCGGACGGCGGGGGCGTGGGCCGTTCGCGGACCGCGGGGTGGCGGTCACCGGGGGCGGGTGGCGTGCGCCGCTGCGGGACACCGGGAGCCGAGCGCGGGGTTGCGGGGCGCCGGATGCGGGGGCGGGGTGCGGGGTGCCGGATGCGAGGCGCGTCCGCCGGCTGCCCGGTGACGTGCGGCACATGCGGTCTGCCGTATGTCGGCTGGCGGGGACGGAGCGTCACCAGGGGCGCGGCGCACGGTGGTTGACCACCGGAGCGCGGTCGCGTCGGCGGCCCGCGCGAGCGGGTGCGCGTCCGGGTGTCGGCCGTCCTTCACGGGCTCCCCTCCCGGGCCCGCGACGGGCGGCCCGCCGGGGCCCGTACCGTGCCGGACGGCCGCTGCCGGCGGTCGCCGATCTTTTTTGCCTCGGCTTGCGCCGGACGGCGGTTTCAAACCGACGCCTTCCGGCCAACTTCCCTTATATAGAGGGGAGTTGACACATGATCGGCAGCCGGCCGGGCAGATCGGCCCGGGAGGCGTCCGCGTGCCTCCCGGACCGTTCCCGCCACCCGCGGGGATGGAGGCGGCGGGGTCCACGGGCCCGCCACCTGGAATTCGAAGCCGCGGAAGTGGCGGCGGGCCGGTCCACCCATCCATGCAAACCCGCCGGTCCACCCCGCGACAGAGCGCACGGGCGGGCGCACGACCACACGAACCGGGAGCACATAACGCGCAGCGGTGCCGGAAACGCGCCAACCGGCAATCGACCCCTTAACGGTCGGGATTCGGCGAACTACGCTGGGTTCCACCCGAGGACCCGGCGCTCCAGGCTGACCACCACCGGGCCCGGCACCGGCCCTGCGACGGAAGACAGCGGACGGCGGCCCGCGCTGCCGGGCGGCGAGCGCGACGAGGAGTGCGCATGACGAGGGAACACCGCGGGCCGAACGAGAAACTGGGCACCCTGCTCGCCCTGGCCGGCATCAGCAACGCGGGACTGGCCCGCCGGGTCAACGACTTAGGCGCGCAGAGGGGGTTGACGCTCCGTTACGACAAGACATCGGTGGCCCGCTGGGTGGCGAAGGGCATGGTGCCGCAGGGCGCCGCGCCGCACCTGATCGCCGCCGCCATCGCCGGGAAGGTCGGCCGCCCGGTCCCGTTGCACGAGATCGGGCTCGCCGACGCCGATCCGGCCCCCGAGGTGGGACTGGCCTTCCCGCGCGAGGTCGGCGACGCGGTGCGGTCGGCGACCGAGCTGTGGCGGCTGGACCTGGCCGGCCGGCGGGACTTCCTGACCGGTTCGTTCGCGGTCACCGCCTACGCCACCCCGGCGTCGCGCTGGCTGATCACCCCGGCCGACGGTTCGGTGGCCCGCGGGGTGGGCGACACCGGCGACCCGGGCGCCCCCCGGGTCGGCCACGCGGACGTCGGCAAGCTGCGCGAGGCCGCCCAGGACGCCCGGCGCTGGGACTCCAAGTACGGTGGCGGCGACTGGCGTTCGGGCATGGTGCCGGAGTGCCTGCGGGTCGAGGCGGCACCGCTGCTGCTGGGCACGTACACCGACGAGGTGGGCCGGGCGCTGTTCGGGGCGACCGCCGAACTGACCAGGCTGGCCGGGTGGATGGCGTTCGACACCGGTCAACAGGAGGCGGCGCAGCGGTACTACATCCAGGCGCTGCGGCTGGCGCGGGCCGCCGCCGACGTGCCGCTCGGCGGTTACGTGCTGGCGTCGATGAGCCTCCAGGCGATCTACCGCGGCTTCGACGACGAGGGCGTCGACCTCGCCCAGGCGGCGCTGGAACGCAACCGGGGACTGGCCACCGCGCGCACCATGAGCTTCTTCCATCTGGTCGAGGCCCGCGCGCACGCCAAGGCGGGCGACTCGCCGGCCTGCGCCACCGCGCTGTCGGCGGCCGAGGGCTGGCTGGAGCGGTCCAGGGACGGCGACCAGGACCCGGCGTGGGTGGGCTTCCACTCCTACGACCGGCTGGCCGCCGACGCCGCCGAGTGCTACCGCGACCTGCGGGTACCGCGCCAGGTGCGCCGCTTCACCGAGACCGCGCTGTCGCACCCCACCGACGAGTACGTGCGCTCGCACGGCCTGCGCCTGGTGGTCTCCGCGGTCGCCGAACTGGAGTCGGGCAACCTCGACGCGGCCTGCGCGGCCGGCACCCGGGCGGTCGAGGTGGCCGGCCGCATCTCCTCGGTCCGCACCACCGAGTACGTCCGCGACCTGCTGCACCGGCTGGAGCCCTACGGCGACGAGCCGCGGGTGGTCGAGCTGCGCGAACGCGCCAGGCCGCTGCTGGCCGCCCCCGCGTAACGGCACGCCGCCCCCGGCCACCCGGCGCCGGACCGGTTTGGGGCGGCTGTCAGTGGGTCAGTCCATGATGGGGAGGCAAGGCACCGCAGGCCCCATGACCGGCCCCGGGAGGTGGCACGCATGGCCAGGACCAATGACGTCGTCGTGATCGGCGGCGGCATCGTCGGGATGTCCACCGCGTACGCCATCACCCGCGCCGCGCCCGGCACCCGCGTCACCGTCCTGGAGAAGGAGGACGGCCCGGCCCGCCACCAGACCGGGCGCAACAGCGGGGTCATCCACAGCGGGATCTACTACCGCCCCGGCACGCTCAAGGCCCGGTACGCGGTCGGGGGCGCCGCCGAGATGGTGAAGTTCTGCGCCGCCCACGACCTGCCGCACGAGGTCACCGGCAAGCTCATCGTCGCCACCGAGCGCGCCGAGCTGCCGCGGCTGCACGCGCTGGTCCAGCGCGGCCGCAAGAACGGCATCCCGGTGCGCGAGCTGCTGCCCGCCCGGATCGCCGAGTACGAGCCGCACGTACGCGGGATCGCCGCCATCCACGTCGGCACCACCGGCATCTGCGACTACGCCGCCGTCACCGCCACCCTCGCCCGGCTGGCCGCCGACGCCGGCGCCGAGATCCGGTACGGCTGCGAGGTCCGCTCCATCACCCGGCACCCCGGCGGCGTCACGGTCGGCGCGGCCGGCCCGGACGGCGGCACCGAGACAACGGCGAAGGCGCTGGTCAACTGCGCCGGACTGCACTGCGACCGGATCTCCCGGCTGGCCGGCGACGACCCCGGCCTGCGGATCGTGCCGTTCCGCGGCGAGTACTTCGAGCTGGCGCCGGCCCGGGCCGACCTGGTGCGCGGCCTGGTCTACCCGGTGCCCGACCCGGCGTTCCCGTTCCTCGGCGTCCACCTGACCCGCGGCATCCACGGCGGCGTCCACGTCGGACCGAACGCGGTGCCGGCGCTCGCCCGCGAGGGGTACCGGCGCCGCACGGTCCGGCTGCGCGACGTGGCCGGCACCGCCGCGTTCCCCGGCACCTGGCGCATCGTGCGCCGGCACTGGCGGTACGAGGCCGCCGAGGTCCACCGGTCGCTGTCGCGCGCCGCGTTCACCCGTGCCGTACGCCGCCTGCTGCCCGACGTCCGCGCCGACGACCTGATACCCGCACCGGCCGGCGTCCGCGCCCAGGCGGTCCTGCGCGACGGCACCCTCGCCGACGACTTCGTCCTGTCCGGCACCGGACGAGTCGTCCACGTCCTCAACGCCCCCTCCCCCGCCGCCACCGCCTCCCTGCCCATCGGCCGCGAGATCGCCAGCAGGGTCCTGGGGGCGCTGGAGGGGTGAGCGGCGCCGGGGCGGGTGCGGGGGCGCGGAACGCTGAGGTCGGCCGGGGTGACCGTAGGATGGGATGCCATGTCCTCCTCACCGCAGCAGAGCGTCACCGGGTCGCCGCAGACCGGGGCCGCGCCCGCCGGACGCCGGGCCATGTTCCCGGACGGGCCGGCCGCGCACCCGTACCCGGACGCGCACGGTGAGCGCCGCATCCGCACGTTCCACCCGCGCCGGGGCCGGGTCACCGACGCGCAGGGCGGCGCGATCAACCGGCTGTGGCCGGGCTGGGGACTGGACCTCGACGGCCGCCCGCTCGACCTGGGCGCGCTGTTCGGCGACCGGGCGATACCGGTGGTGCTGGAGATCGGCTTCGGCATGGGCACCGCGACCGCCGAGATGGCGGCCGCCGACCCGCACACCGGCATCCTCGCGGTCGACGTGCACACCCCCGGCCAGGGCAATCTGCTGCACCTGGCCGAACGCGCCGGGCTGACCAACGTCCGGGTCGGCAACGGTGACGCCGTCGTCCTGCTGCGCGACATGCTGGCCCCCGGTTCGCTGGCCGGGCTGCGCGTCTACTTCCCCGACCCGTGGCCCAAGGCCCGGCACCACAAACGACGCATGATCCAGCCGGAGTTCGTCCGGCTGGCCGTCTCCCGGCTCGCCCCCGGCGCGTTGCTGCACTGCGCCACCGACTGGGAGCCGTACGCCGAGCAGATGCTCGAAGTCCTCAGCGCAGAGCCGGAGTTGACCAACACCAGCCCCGACGGCTGGGCACCGCGCCCGGACTTCCGGCCGATGACGAAGTTCGAACGCCAGGGGCTGGCCAAGGGCCACGTCGTGCACGACCTGATCTTCCGCCGCGACTGATCCCGCCGGGAACGGGGTCGGCCAGGGCCGGGGCCGGCAGTGGCCGGTGCAGACGGTGGCCGGTGCGGACGGCAGCCGGGGCCGGCAGCGACCGGGGCAGACGGTGGCCGGTGATCGTTCCCGGCGGCCATCGTGCCGTCGCGCGGACACAGGCCCCGGCCTTACTCTCGACAGGTGTATCCCTCCCCGCCCCCGCCTGAGCCCTCGGGCCCGTCCGAACCCGGGCCGAACCCAGCGCAGGGCCAAGCGCCGTACGGGCACCCGGGAGGGACACCGCACCGGGAAACACCCCCGCCGCATGGGGAACCCGGCCGGCGGATACCTTCGCCGCCGCCCGCGCGGCCGCAGCCGTATACGCAGCCGGACCAGCACGCGCAGCCCCGGCAGCCGTACCCGCGGCCGGAGCACCACGCGCCGCAGCCGGACTCGGACGGGCCGCAGCAGCAGCCCGGACCGGGGGCGCCGACCGGGCCGCAGCAGTCGCAACAGGCCGTCGGGCCCTACGCGTTCGGGCCGCCGACGCAGGCCGCGTACGGCGGGATGCCGGTGCCGGACTACCAGCAGCAGCCGCAGTTCGCGCTGCCGAAGCGCTGGCGCTACAAGCCGCGCCGGGCGTTCTGGGAGAACAAGGCGCTGCGGGTCGGCGCACTGGCGGCGGTCCTCGCGCTGTGCGGCCTGGTCATCCTGGCGATCGTCCGCCAGCAGACCGGCACCGAGGGCTTCCTGGTCGGCCTGGCGCTGGCGGTGCTGCCGGTGCCGTTGCTGGTCGGAACGTTCCTGTGGATCGACCACGTGGAGCCGCAGCCGCTGCGCAACCTGGTCTTCGCGTTCTTCTGGGGCGCCTGCGCGGCGACGCTGGTGGCGATCCTGGCCAACGGCTTCGCGCAGCACGTGCTGGCCACGACGTTCACCGCGACGCCCTCGCAGACCAACACCTGGGGTGCGACGTTCGCGGCGCCCTTCATCGAGGAGACCTCGAAGGGCACCGCGGTCCTGCTGCTCTTCCTGTTCCGGCGGCGGCACTTCCAGGGCATCGTCGACGGTGTGGTGATCGCCGGCATCACCGCCACCGGCTTCGCGTTCACCGAGAACATCCTCTACCTGGGCTCGGCGTTCGGCCAGGACCACCTGGCCGGCTCCGGCGGCCTCGGCACGACGCTGACCACGTTCTTCGTCCGCGTGATCATGTCGCCGTTCGCGCATCCGCTGTTCACCAGCATGACCGGCGTGGGCTTCGGCGTCTCCGCGATGAGCCGCCCCGGCCAGGCCCGCCGCTGGCTGGCCCCGGTCGGCGGCTGGCTGCTGGCGATGACGCTGCACGGCACGTGGAACGGCTCGTCCTCCCTGGGCCCGTTCGGCTTCCTGCTGGTCTACGCCGCCGTGATGCTGCCGGCCCTGGTGCTGCTGGCGTGGCTGGCGGTCTGGTCGCGCGGCAACGAACTGCGGCTGATCGCCGTCCACCTGCCGGTCTACGCGCTGGCCGGCTGGCTGTCCCCGCTGGAACCGCTGGCGCTGTCGTCGATGAAGGCCCGCAGGATCGCCCGCGACCTCGTACGCCGCGCCCGCGGCCCCGCCGACGCCCGCGCCGTCCGCGAGTACCAGTCGTTCGCCACCTCCCTGGCCCTGCTCCGCGCCCGCGCCGCCCGCGGCACCCCCGACCCCGACTTCACCCAGCGCGAACAGGAACTCCTCCACCACCTCTGGCAACGCAAGGCCCTCGCCCAACCGGTCCTCACCCAGGCCGCGTACACGATCTTCCCCCCGACACCGTGGATGCGGCAGGGCCCATGGGGTGCGCCGGCCGGCGGGGCGTGGGGGGCGCAGGGTGCGGGCGGCGGATGGGGTGCGCCGGGTGCGGGCGGGGCGTGGGGGGCGCCTGTTGGCGGGGCGTGGGGTGGAGCGCCCGGTGCGGCGGCCGGTGCGTCGGCGGGCGGTGCCTGGGGTGCGGCGGCTGGCGGATCGGCCGGCGGGGCGTGGAGTGCGGCGCCCCAGGCCAACCCGTGGGCGGCCCCGGGCACCGGTTCGGGCCGGCCCCCGCAGGGGACGTGGGGACCGCCTCCAAATGACGAGAACCCAAGGGGCCTTAGCTAGGACGCATGAGCAGATCAGTGTGACGTGTCCGCAGGGATGCTAGAACTGTCCGAACGCAGATACGGGCACACTCGGATGCCCTTTCGCGAGAGGGAATATCTTGCTGCCGTTCGACGAATCAGCCGCCAAGAATATCAGTACTACTGAGGCCACCAGACGGGATGCTGATCTGCTGAAGGTGGCCAACTGGTTCTACGGTCAAGTCGACTTTGAGGAGCGGATAGGAGAAGCGCTGCGCCAGTCAATCGACGAAGTCCTCGACGGCCAACGGACTGGGCGTTTCGATATTGCGAACCTGGAGAAGACCGAGAAGACCTATCTCGGCACGAAGGTGGAGATCGTTATACGTTCCGCCTTCGGCCTTCAGCGCGGCAAAGTCATGGACTACGTGGTCGCCGGACAAGAGGTCGATTCCAAGTTCACCAGCGGCAACTACTGGACCATTCCTGGAGAAGCCCATGGCCATATCTGCTTGCTGACGAGCGCTGATGACAAATCCTCTCGCTTTAGGGCGGGCCTGGTGCGCATACACCATAACCTTCTCAACGGCGGAAAGAACCGGGATGGCAAACAGAGCCTCTCCGCTCAGGGGAGGGGATCGATCTTGTGGCTGACAGAGGCGGGTCAACTCCCCGTGAACGTACTGCTAAGTCTGCCCGTAGACACCTGCGCACTCATCACCGGCCACCGAAACGGGCAGCAGCGAACCAACGAACTCTTTCGCCACGTCCAGGGACAGCTCATCCACCGCAGTACGGTCCTGACGGTGGCTCGGCAGGACGACGGTTTGAAGCGTGTCCGTGATGCTCGAAAGCACCTGAGCTCTGAGGGAATCATCATCCTCGGGCATCAAGGAAAGCACCCCGGTATGGCTAGCGATCTCGGCCTTCCGGTACCGGCCAGTGGCTCATGGATAGCCGCACGTGTTGTTCCTGTACCCAGCGGATCACCCCGACCGCATACGACGGTGGGCGGCAAGACATACGCCATCGCCATGTCTAGCGAAGGAAGCCGCCCCGGGCCTACCGTGTACTGAACCTAGCTGGGACTCACTGCGCAGAGAGGACGTCATGCCCGACGCAAAGCCGTGGACGCCACCAGAAGGTTCTTGGGCGTCATCCGCCGGGCGACGCCGTAACATGCAGGCAATCCGCAGCCGTGACACGAAACCCGAGCAACTCATACGCGGCCTCGTCCACGGCTTGGGGCTGCGCTACCGGGTCTGTGCGAAGCCATTGCCGGATCTTCGCCGGACAGCCGACATGGTCTTCCGCCCGGCGAAGGTGGCTGTCTTCATCGACGGCTGTTACTGGCACGGCTGCCCGGAGCACTACGTTCCGCCAAAGACAAATACGGGCTACTGGTCGGGGAAGGTCGCAGGCAACATTGCCCGCGATCGCGATACCGACCAGCGCCTCCACGAGGCCGGCTGGACTGTGCTCCGCTTCTGGGAGCATGAATCAGCCGACGACTGCGCCCTCAAGATCGCCGATACGGTCAGCAGGCTCCGTGTTGTCAGGCGCTGACTCTTCCAACACGGGAAGCAATGGCTTCATCGCATCGTTGACAGACTTCGCGTCGCCTGCCTCCAACGCGGCGACAATACACCGCCCTACTGCCTCCGCCACAGGCGGCGGAAAGGCGTTGCCTACTTGTCGATACGCAGCAGTCTTACGCCCCTCAAAATGCCACTTTTCAGGGAATCCCTGAATAATGGCAGCCTGTTGGACCGTGAGCATGGGCCCTGCCTTGCCGAATAGGTCTCGCTCAGGATTGCAATCTTCAGGATTGTTGGCTACTCCGAGACCATTAACGCCCAGGGCTTCCCATGCCTTTTTGGCCCGTGTTGGCCCAAGGTCAGCACCTCCGTGCTTCTTAGAGCCGCCAACAAGCGTAGGTGCGATGCTCTTGTTGGCCAGTTCCAGCCACTCATCGTAACGAGCCTCCCAATCGGGAGCCCCACTCCTGCTGAAGCGCTCACGCATGGATCGCCAGAGAGCGGCGCCAACTGTAATCCGGCTTCCAGCTAGCGGTACCGGAGGCTTGAAAAACCTTGCATATTCAGTTTTCATAGCCACGAGGATGGCACGAGGCCGAAGTTGTGGAACCCCATAGTCACCCGCCTCTAGGACATCCCACATGCAACGCTCGTACCCAGCCCGCACGAGTCGACTTTCAATCTCACTCTCGCGGTAATCTTGAAATTTTTCTGGCGGTTGAAGCAAACCTCTGACATTTTCGATCATTACGGCCTTGGGCCTAAGCTTCTCCACAAGGCGGAGCATGTCAGGGAAGAGGTCTCGCTCGTCATCGCGGCCAAGCTGCTTTCCGGCTAGCGAGAAGGGGGGGCAAGGAACACCTCCGGCTAGCAAATCAAGGCGACCGGCTTCCAGCTGCAACTCATTGGCCGTAAATTTCTTCACATCCCGCGGCAGAACGGTGCAGTCTTGCCAGCCGTGCTTCTTCACATTCGTACGCAGCGTGGCAATAGCATTCTCATCGATCTCAACCAGTGCGAGGTGGCGAAAACCAGCCCGATGCAGGCCTACAGCCTGACCGCCGGCTCCGGCACAGATTTCGACCGAGATGAACTCCGGCGCGGTGTCAGACATGCGCCCTCCTTACGAAGCGATTCCGAACGGGCACGCCTCGCGGCGTCCGCCATCATGCAGAGTGTCATAGGCCACTGACAATCGCTCTCGCGCATACGACACGCAGACCTCAGTACCCGCGACCGGCACCACCTTACGTCTGCGAGACTCCTCGCCAACGCAGCACCGAACGGCATGGGCCCGTCAGCGTGAGCTGGAGCCGCCCTTCAGGTGACCCAGGAGGGCGGCCAGGTCTGCCGCGTTCATCCCCCAGTGCTCTTCCTCCTCCAGGGGGTCGGCGAGCTGACGGACCGCCGGGTCGTCAAGGATGCCCCCGATGAACTCAAGCTTGAGCGCCAGCCGTTCGTGAACGATCTCATCGACCGTGCCGTCTGCGACCAGCACGGTAATCTGGGTCTTAGTATCCGGTGCGAGCCCGAGGCGGTGGATACGGTCCATGCTCTGCAGGAATCCGCCGGCGGCGAAGTTGCGGTCGACATAGATGGCGTCGTGGCAGTCGTGGTGAAGACTGATGCCTTCGCCGAGGGTGGCGGGGTTGGAGAGCAGCACCATGCAGTCCGGGTCGTTGCGGAAGCGCTGGATCTGCTCTTCCCGGTCCGCAGTACCTCCGTGGACCACGGCTGGACTGAAGCGCTCAAGGATGTCGCCTAAAGACGTCAGGTTGCGGACAAAGGTCGACCAGACCAAGGTCTTGCGTCCGAGCTTCGCGTTGGCGGCCACCTTCCGGATCACGTAGTCATATTTCGGTGAGATCTCGTACTCAGGCAGTTGCCGCATCAATGCGCTAAGCGAGTCGTCATCCGGAACGCTCAACGGTGGTATGTGGAAAGGCAGTGGCTCGTGGCGGCTAAGCCCCTCGGACAGCAGCGCGGGGCTGGTGGCAGCCATCATCAGGTAGACCAGTACCTTGCCGAGCCTTTCAAACTGCTGCGCCTCCTCATCCCATTCCCCCGCATACTTGCCGATCAAGGCGTCGTACAGCTTCCGGTGCACCGGCGGCAACTGGACGGGCTGCATGCGGAACTCAACCGGAGGCAGACCCAGTTCGTTCTTGGTCGTGCGGGTGAAAAGCGGCCGCAGGACACGGCTGGCGTAGGCAAGGTCTCCGCCGGCCACCGCCCGGTCAACAGAGCGTCGCCCATGCCCTGGCCAGACGAACGACAGTAGGCTCTCCAGGTCCTTAGCACCATTGGGAGCCGGTGTACCGGTGAGGATCAGCCGATGCCGGGCCAGCGGGCCAAGTGTCATGCAAGCCGCGCCATAGGCGCCGCGCACTCCCAGCTTCATGCGGTGTGCTTCATCAAGCACCAGCATGCTGGGAGCAGCGCTGAGCCAGTCGGCCAGCTTGGCCTTCGACTGCTTGAGCCGCTCGTAGTTGACAAGGAGGACTTCAGCGGCGGCCGTGCGCCCCTTCTCCATTACCTCGAATGCGGGCGGAGATGTGAAGCACAGCCGACTCTCTTCCTGCCAGGCTTCGTAGGCCGACTTGGGGCTCACTACTAGCAGGCGCTGCGCGGTTCCTGCCTCACGCAACGCCGCGTAGACCGCGAGAGTGGTGCGGGTCTTGCCGGCACCTGGGACGCTGAAATTGGCACCGTGGGTCAGGGAGAGCAGCTTGGCTATATCACGCAGCTGGAATTCGGTCAGTGGCCCACTCCAGTCGGCCCCCAGGCGGTCGAGCACATCGTCGGGGCGCACTTCACCCTTGACATCCTCACCACTTGCCCCTGCCTCAAGGCGGGCGTCAATGGCCTGCGCGTCCCGGACCGATCCCTCGGCCAGGGCCGCCACCGCAGGCTCGAACTTCACGCCTGGGCCAGTCCATCCGTAGAGCAGACTGATGTTGGCCAGGAAGTCTTCGAGATCAACCTCGGCGACAAGCTGAGCGGTCTGCTCACCCGTCATGTACCGGGCTGCAAGGTGTACGAG
This sequence comes from Streptantibioticus silvisoli, assembly GCF_027947535.2. GTDB lineage: Bacteria > Actinomycetota > Actinomycetes > Streptomycetales > Streptomycetaceae > Streptantibioticus_C > Streptantibioticus_C silvisoli. Next base: position 248,399 of record NZ_JAAGKO020000004.1, on the reverse strand, counting down.
GTGTTCCCGGAATTCCGGGATCACATGCAAGATAACCTTGGTGTGGGTGACATCGAAACCGATCCGCAGGCTCGGCTCTTCTCCGGAACTCACCGGGACGTTCCTCCCGCCATGCTGCGAAGCCAAGCCACGCCGTCCCCGGGCTCCGCCAGCCCGCGAGAGGCCTGTTGGGCCAGCCTGGCTAGGCTGGCCCGGAGCCGGAGCACGGCGTCATCAAAGCTGTCCTCGTCAAGACTCTGGGTTGAGCGGGCCTTGGCAAGGTCGGAGATCGTCTGGTTGATCGCAGCGCACGCGTCGTCCAGGTGCTCAGCCGCAGTCTGCTGGCTCTTGCGGAGCCGGTCGTCGCGCTCTGCGGCGTCGAGGGCCCGCCGCAGCCCCTTGCGCAGCTCGGTCACCTGGTCGCGAGCAGCACCGATCGCGGTCTCGGGCAGGCCAGCAGCGTTCTCCACTGCCTTCGCCTTCAGCACCAGGTCAGTGAAGGCACGGGCTCTGGCGAGCGTCTGGGGTTCCGGAGGGGGTGCGATGGTCAGCCCCGGAATGTTGCCGCTGATGGCCGGCACCGGGGCGGCGATAGTCTGCACCGCCGACACAGCTGGGACGAGGTATTTTTCCTGGAACTTGTCATCGACCAGACGAGTCCGTGTCTTGGCGAAGTCCAGGAGAATCGCAACGATGCGATTCTCCTTGATCTGCTCCGCCTTGTCGCTACTGTCGGCGTTCCTATAGGTGCGGTGAAGCTCCTTCAGGTTCTCCTGATGACCCTCGAAGTCGACCAGTCGCAGTTGCACTCCGTCAACTGTCTTGCTCCGTTCGATCATGTCCCGGATGACACCGAGGATCCACCGCTCCTGGTGGAATGTTTTCTCCTGCATGTGGAAATCACGGGCGATGGCTTCTGCGGCACGGCCTAGGGAAGCCTGCTCTTCCATGGCGAGCAGACGGTTGATGTAGGAGTACTCGCGACGTTTATCGGGCCGCAGCTGGAGCGCCAGCTCTACGGCAGCGACGTCCTCCCAGGTGAAGGACTCCGGGAGTACCCCGACGCGGATGGACGTCTGCTTCAGTTCCCGCAAAGCGGCAGCACGGGTGTTGCCGTTGACCAGTATCCCGGCATAGGTAACCAGACCCGGTTCCTGCTGAGAGACTGAGCCAAGGCTGGCCTTCAGATCAGCAAATTCGGGATCAGGCTCGTCAGGGCTGGCCGGGTTGCCCATCAGAAGGTGGTGAAGGTACTGCTGACTGTCGTCTGCCCACGGATCCTCCTTCAGACGCTGAGCAAGCCCGGCCCGGTGATCGCGCTGTGCCTGGATTCGGTGAGTGGCTGGGTTGTAGTAGAGGTCACGCAACGGAAGGTCGATGACGTTGACGTGTACCGGCTTCTGGTTCCACTCGACAGTGACCGTTTCCGGCGTGCCTCCGCCCGCAGCCGCGTCGCGAAGGCGGCGCCTGATCAGCGCAGCGTTCTGGTCAGCGCACGGCGGCGGAGGAATATCCGACATATGACGTTCTCTTCCTATCTCTCCCGAAAAACCCAACCCAGCACCCGCTCGCGGGGACACCGGCGGCGGGATAGCCACCGCCGGCAAGAAGACCGGGCCCCGCTCCGCAATTTACCCGGAAGCGCCACGCGACAGAGCCCGGTCAGCGGGAGTTGGCGGCGTCCTGAACGACCTTCCGCGCCTCGGCGGGCAGGACGCGGTAGCGTCCCCAGATTCGCTCCAGAACACTGAGGTCACGGGCATCGGCGGCCACCCACTGCGCGAAGTGATCACGCTCGAAGGAGCTGAGTCCGTCCAGCTCCGAGATAACACCAGCCACATCCGCTTCGGACTCACGCCGTGCGACGCGGCACTTCTTGCACTCGGTCATCAGCATGGTGCGCTTCCCGCCGCCAGGCAGCAGGGTCTCACGGCGGGCGACGTCCAACTGAGCAGTCTCCCACCCGTTCTCGTACGTCTCACCGCCGGCAATGCCGCACACCCGGCACAAGTAACCGTCAGCAGCGAAAGTTTCCTGACGCTGAGCAGCGCTGATGCTGGCGGTCCGGCCAGCCGCCGCCCGGCCCTGGCCGGGCTTCCAGACATCGGCGCCGCGCTGGACGAAGCGCTGTTCACTCGGCTTCAAGGTCGGATCTTCCCGATTCGTCCCGATGAGCCAGCCGCGGTCCCGCAAGTCACGCAGACGCCGGTCGATCTGCGACGTTTCCGGGAACGCCTCCCGCAACTCCGTCTTAGTGAAGACATTCCCCGCGCCGACCTCAGCGAGGAGCCAGAGCGCACACCGGATCATGGTGCCGCGACTCTCGTCCCGCCACGAGGGCAGTTCTTCCCCGTTCACGTTCATCCTGTGATCCCGTCGTTCAGTGCTCGTCGTGACGCGTCTATTGGAAGCGAAAAACACAGCCCAACACAAGTCAGATTGGGCTCCGCCGGCTACCGCAAACAGAAAGAACCGAGAGTGCGGCAAAGTGTAAACAGGCAGATGCAAACAGGATCTGACGGCCGCAAACAAACAGTTGAGCCTTTTTAGCTCCGGAGCAGCTCGGTTGTCAGTGCCTTAAGCCAGGATGAGGCAACGACCATCCCACAGAAGGGGGTTGCTCATGCCGGTGGCCGGACAGACCCGCCCTGACTTCGTCACGGACAGCACTCCGGAGGAGCGGGCCTTCGCGGTAGCGCTCCGACGGCTCGTGGACTCACTGCCTCCGTCGAAGCAGAGTGCGAAGGCGATGCTCCTGAACATCAGCCCCAGTGCGCTGTCTTGCTACCGGGCTGCACGGCGGATGCCCCGCCTCGGGGCTCTTGACAAGATCCACCAGACGGCATCAGAAGTGGTACCGCCTGGAAGCCCCTTGCCGGAGCTGGTGGAACTTCGTGACCTCTGGAAGCAGGCAACGCTCCGCAGGCGCACCAACCGGTCTCAGAAGCGGACCAGTCGGCGCGATCTCTCAGCGGCAACCGTAGTTGCCCAGCTCCCCCAGCAGCTCGAGGTCACACCGTCCGGGGAATATGCCGTCCGGCCGGTCCTCGACCGGCAAAAAAACGTTGTGCCGGTCGAGGACCGGCCACAGAACGGCAGCAAGGGAACCGTTCCGGCCCGGCCGCAGTGGACAGCGTCGGCAGCCGTCCAGTCGATGGTGACCGCCATAGCCGCACACAGGGCAGCTGGGCGCCGTCAGGACGTGCTGGGGCTCATCTGGGCGGCGGGAAGCAGCCTGACGGCCCGCCAGATTGCTGAATCAACCGATGTGTTTCGGGAGTTGGGCGATGCCGAGGTGGAAGCGGGCCTGGTGCGCAGTGCCAGCCGGCGACCCGCTGCCGACGTCATGAGAATCGCGGCAGAACTCATCACCCTGGGGCGGCCGGAGACCGCCAGCGCCATCCTGGCCGCTGCCATCCCTAAGTAATACGTATCTGTACCAAAGATATTAAATCGCGGCTTGGAGAGCCGTAGCTGCAACGCACCCTCATAACCCCGTAGGGGTGCAGCCGATCGAGTCCTGGTCATGACCCGCTCGCTTGGTTCAGTCGGCTGGCTGAGTGCTGCCCAAAACCATTCCTACACACGGAGGAGAGAAATGTCCGGATCTCAGTCCAGGTGGACCGAAGTAACCGTCCGGATCGAGGAGAACGGCCCAGAGAAGGTCGCGGAATACGAGGACGGACACTGGACAGCCGAGAGATCTTACACCGTCCGCGTGGAGCGCTGTGGCAGCCCGGGTACCAGCGCTCCTGACTGCTGATCTCAGCCGGGGACGACAGCCGCACCCCGCGTGTTCATAATGGCCGCGTTGGGAGCCGGACGGAGAAGGGGTGGGTGCGGGTGAGCGGGACGGTGTGGGGTGTGCTGTGGGGCGTGGTGGTCGTCGGGGGGTGGGCCGGGGCTCAGGTCAGGGGGGCGTTGAAGACGCGGCACGAACGGCGGTTGGAGCGGGAGGCCGTGGTGGAGCGGCGGCAGCAGGCGCTGGAGGCGGCGCGGCGGCCTCCGGAGCCGGTGTGCGGATGCACGCACCACCTGGCCAAGCACGACAAGCAGGGCAAGTGCCATGAGGACGTCGAGGCACCGGTGGAGTGGGACGCCGACCGCAAGCCGGTGAGGTTCGCCTCCCGGCCCTGCACCTGCCAGCAGTACGTCGGCCCGCAACCGCTGCCCACCCTCTACGCCCAGGAGCTCACCGACCTGGACTGACCCGCACCGCCGCGTTCCCGCCACCCCGGCCACCGCGCGCAGCGGCCCGCGTCGGCCTCGAAGCGTCACGACGTTCCACGGGAAGGGGTTCGCGGCGACGGCGAGCGTGCCGGGGGCCGTGCCGGCGACCGGTGGGTTGATCGGGGGCCACGGGACCGCCCGCGGACGCGCAAGCGGCCGCCGGGCGGAATCACGCCGACCACCACCGGCACAATCACCGCGCGGGAACGACCCCGGACCGCCGAACCCGGCACCACCGCCGCACTCACCGGGCTCCACGCGGCCGCCTTCGCCAGTACGCCCGCAACCGGCCGCCAGGCGGAATCACGCCGACCACCACCGGCACAATCACCGCACGGGAACGGCCCCGGACCGCCGAACCCGGCACCACCGCCGCACTCACCGGGCTCCACGCGGCCGCCTCGCCGGTTCGCGCTCGCCGGCCGGGAAGCTCGGCGCCCGCCCCCGGTCCTCACCGCGCCCGCGGCCGTGGCCGTCGCCCGCGCCCGCGCCCGCGCCCGCACCTCCTGGGCCGTCGCCGAACCAGCCGCCCCCGGGTCCACCGGCGCCGCCGCGTCCACACGCCAACGGGCCGCCCGCAGGAATGAACGCGGGCGGCCCGTTGACGTACGCGGTGGTCCCGGCGGCTAGACCGTCACGCCGTGGTCGCGCAGCCAGCCGATCGGGTCGACCGGGGCGGCGCCGGAGGGGCGGACCTCCAGGTGGAGCGAGGGTCCGGAGGCGTTGCCGGTGGCGCCGGCGCGGCCGATGACGTCGCCGGTGAGCACCCGGCCGGAGGTCTTCACCATGGACGACAGGTTGCAGTACCAGAGCTGGGTGCCGTCGTCGAGGGTGAGCACGATGCGGTAGCCGTAGGAGCCCGCCCAGCCGGCCGCGGTGATCGTGCCGGAGTGGACCGCGACGGCCGGGGTGCCGGTGGGCACGGCGAAGTCCTGGCCGGCGTTGGACGCCGCCCACGGGGAGCCGGCGGCGCCGAAGTCGCCGGCGCCGTCGACCGCGCAGCACACGACGGGCTTGACGTAGCTGGCGGCGAGGGCGGCGAGCCGCTCCTCCTCGGCGCGGGACGCGGCCTCGGCGGCGGCGAGTTCGGCGGCCTCGCGGCGGGCGACCTCTTCCGCCTTCTTGCGCGCGGCGGCGTCGCGGACCTTCTGCGCCGCGGCCTCCTTCGCACGCCCGGCGGCCTCCACGGCCGCCTTCTCCCGCTCGACCGCGGCGCGGGCCTGGAGCACGTGGTTGACGATCCGCAGGCGCAGCAGCTCACCGGGATCGGTGAACGCCGGCTCGGCGGGCGCGGCCTCGGTGAACCCCGGCTCGGCGAACGGCGTCCGCGCGGGCACGGAATCGGCGACGCCCGCTTCCGGGAAACCCGGTTCCGCGAAACCCGGTTCCGTGAGCGTGAGGTCCGGGAAGGCCGGGCCGGCCAGGCCCGGGTGGGACGGGTCCGCGGCGGCGTCGGCGGGGTCCATGACGACGGCGGCGACCGTGGGGCGCTGCTTGGGCACCCACGTCATCATCGTCGTCTCGTCGAAGGAGGCGATGGGGGGCATGGCTGGTGCGATCGCTTCGGCGACCGCCGAGCCCGACTGGTTCGACGCCACGAGTAGGCGTGCTCCTTTCCTTCCCTGAGGCTGACCGGGTTAGCTGACGGGTTCGGAGGAGGAAGGTCTCCTACGGGCGCTCTCTTGACAGCAGATCGCCCGATTCACCCCACAAAGACGGGTCCCCGGTTCCCGCAACGCGCGGGATTAGGCCTTGCGTTATCGAACGGTAATAGACATCGGGCGCTCTTTCCAAGCCGTACGCCCAAAAACCACACCCGCACGTCGTGTCTCCTTGCTCACGCCCGTCCTGAGCCTCCACGCGCGCCGCGCGCCCCCGGTTCCCGGCGCACTCCCCCCGGATGCCTCGACCGCCCCCGCCCTGGCCGACGTTTCGTCACTTTCCGTAGCGTGTCGGTTGGTTGGCGGCCCGAACTCGGGGAATCTCCCCTGGTGGGCAACCCGTTCCGAACGGCGCAGCACGGAAAGGAGGCGACAGGCATGACCGTGCGTGGTGTGGACGTGAGCTCCTACCAGGCTGCCGATTTTCCGACGGCCGGGCTCGGCTTCGTCTTCGTCAAGGTCACCGAGGGGCTGTCGTACGTCAACCCGAAACTGCCCGGGCAGCGCACGACGGCGCGGCAGGCCGGACTCACGACCGGGTACTACCACTATCCGCACATCGCCAACTCGCCGGTGAGCGAGGCCGATCACTTCCTGGGACAGCTCGACCTCGCGGCCGGCGACCTGATCGCGCTGGACTGGGAGTGGTACGGCCAGAAGGTCACCGCCGCACAGGCGCGCGCGTACAAGAAGACCTGGCTCGCGCACGTGAAGTCCAAGGCCCCGCGCCACCGCGTCGGCCTGTACTCGGACCGCAACAACTGGACGACGGTGGACACCGACTCCGACTGCGGCGACTTCCTGTGGATCGCCGACACGACGACGGCCGGCCACCCCCGCATCCGGCACCCGTGGACCTTCCACCAGTACTCCGCCGCCGGCGGGGTCGACCGCGACGTCGCCGACTTCCCCGACGCGGCCGCCCTGCGCGCCTGGGCGGCCGGCACCCCGACCAGCACCACACCCCCCGAGGAGGACGACATGCCCCAGTGGAACGAGGGCCGGGTGTCCGCGGGCCCCGACGCCACCACCGTCGCCGTACCGCACGGCAACGCCTGGCACGCCTACCCCAGCCGGGCTCTCCACCTGGTCTACGACGAGATCGGCGACTCCGAGGCCGTCGCCACCGTCCGCGTGGCCGTCCACAACGGCACCGCCTGGACCCCGCCGACCGAGGTCAAGGTCACCGCCGGCGGCGGCGCCGCGGACGTCGACTTGACCAGCTCCGACGTCAAGGTCAGCCTTCAGACGGCGAGTTCGGGGGTGAGCTACGCCATTGAGACCTACTGACGGCGCCCGGGGCGCCGCCGGACCGGAGGACGCCCGCCGATGACCACCGCACACGACGGCACGCCGCACGAGGCCGCCGGCCACGGAACGGACGCCGCGTTCCCGCTGGCCGGACGGGTCGCCCTGGTCACCGGGGTGAGCCGGCGCGGCGGGATCGGGTTCGCGGTCGCGCGGCGGCTGGCGGGGCTGGGCGCGAGCCTGTTCCTGCACCACTACGCGCCGCACGACGCCGCGCAGCCGTGGGGCGCCGACCCCGACGGCCCGCGGGCGCTGGCGGACGCGGTGACCGCGGCGCTCACCGGCCCCGAGGCCGGCGTGCGCGAGGCGGGCGCCGACCTGACGCTGCCCGGCGCGCCGGAGGCACTGCTCGACGCGGCCGGGGCGGCGTTCGGCCACGTCGACATCCTGGTGTGCAATCACGCCCGCAGCGGCGGTGACGGGCCGCTCGGCACGCTGGACGCCGGGATGCTGGACGCGCACTTCGCCGTCAACACCCGCTCGTCGCTGCTGCTGACGCAGGCGTTCGCCGCGCGGCACGACGACACCCGGCCCGGCGGACGGGTCCTGCTGCTGACCTCCGGGCAGGACCTGGGCCCGATGCGCGACGAGATCGCCTACGCGGCGGCGAAGGGCGCGCTGGCGTCCATCACCCCGACGCTCGCCGACCAGCTGGCCGACCGCGGGATCACCGTCAACGCGGTCAACCCCGGCCCGGTCGACACCGGTTACGCCACCGGCGCGGAGCACGAGGCGGTACGCCGCCGCTTCCCCGCCGGCCGCTGGGGCACCCCGCAGGACCCGGCCCGGCTGATCGGCTGGCTGGCCACGGACGACGCCGCGTGGATCACCGGCCAGGTCATCAACTCCGAGGGCGGCTTCCGCCGGGGCTGACGGAACGGCTCCGCCGGGGCGGGGCTCCTCCGCGGCGAGGACTGCTGGGGTGCGGCTCCTCCGGGGGCGGAGGCTGCTGGCGGCGGGGGCCGCCGGCGGCGCGGTGTGCGGCCCCGGCGCCCCGACCGGCCGCTCCGCCGCAGCCCCCGCACCCCGCACCCCGACCGGCCGCGCCCCCTCCCTCCCCTTCCCCCACACCGCCCATGGGGGATCATGTCCCCACCAAGCAGCCGTGCGGGGACGATGTCGGGAGGACCGTTGGGTTCGGTGCTTCCCGGTTTCCTGCCCATCTGGGCGATCGCGGCCCTGGGCTGGTTCGCCGGGCGGTTCAACGTGCTCGGCGCCGACGCGCAGCCGGTGCTGGGCCGGTTCGCGTTCAGTTTCGGGATGCCGGCGCTGATCTTCATGACGCTGGCGGGCTCGCGGTTCTCCGAGGTCGCCAACCCCGGTGTGCTGGCGTTCTGCTGCTCGCTGGTGGTGGTCTTCGCGGTCGGCCTCGCCCTGAGCCGCTGGGTCTTCGGGCGGCGCCAGGCCGAGCAGTCGATCAGCGCGATGGCCGCGGCGTACGTCAACTCGGCCAACCTCGGCATCCCGGTGGCGTTGCACGTGCTGCACGACACGTCGTTCGTGGTGACCGCGGCGCTGTTCCAGCAGTTGATCGTGACGCCGACGATCCTGGTGCTGATCGACCTGGACGCCGGCGCGGGCAGCGGCCCGCCGTGGGGGCGGCTGCTGCGGCTGCCGTTCCGCAATCCGATCATCGCCGCGTCGGCGGCCGGTGCGGCGGTCTCCGCGCTGGGATGGCACGTGCCGGACCTGGTCGGCTCGCCGCTGCGCACGCTGGGCGACGCGGGCGTGCCGGCCGCGCTGATGGCACTCGGCATGTCGCTGCACGGCCGGCTGTGGCCACCGCCCGGCACCCGGACGGAACGGTTCACGCTGGTCGCCCTCAAGGTCGCCGCGCAGCCGCTGGTCGCCTACGCGCTGGCCCGCTGGGCGTTCGGGCTGCACGGGCACCTGCTGTTCGCGGTGGTGCTGTGCGCGGGGCTGCCGACCGCGCAGAACGCGTTCATCTTCGCCACCGAGTACGACCTGGACACCGACCTGCCACGCGACGCGGTCCTGCTGTCGACCCTGCTGTCCATGCTGTCGCTGTCCGTCATCACCTGGCTGCTGGCCTGACGGGTCCGGGCGCCGTCAACCACCTTGCGCAGCAACGGTGTTGATGGGCCCATCAGGGGCCTCATCGGAAAGGGAGAACTGGTGGGCCATCAGGGGCTCGAACCCTGAACCAATGGATTAAAAGTCCACTGCTCTGCCAGTTGAGCTAATGGCCCGCACACGCAGCATAGCCGGGCGCGGGCGATGCTTCGATCGCGTATCGGCGGTCGCGGCGTGGCGGAGGCCGGCGCGGGGGCCGGCGGACCGGGCCGGGCCGCGGGGAGCGTCACCGGCGGGCCGAAACGCCGCAGGCCCGGCGACCGGATGGTCGTCGGGCCCGCGGGGTGTGCCAGGTCAGCCGTTGCGCTTCCAGCGCGGCTTGTCGGCGCGGCGGTCGAAGGACCGGGGCGCGCTGCCGGTGCCGGCGGTGCCGGCCGCGCCGGTGGCCGGGCCGCGGTGGTCGTCGTGCCGGCCGTAGGCCGGGCGGCGGTCGTCACGGTCGCGGTTGAACGCCGGGCGCTCGTCGCGGCGGTCACGGTTGAACGGACGGTCGCCGCCGCGGTGCTCGCGGCGCTCGCCGTTGAACGCGGGACGGCGGTCGTCACCGCCGCGGTCACGGTTGAACGCCGGGCGCTCGCCGTTGCGGTCGCGGTTGAAGGCCGGGCGGCGGTCGTCGCCGTTGCGGTCGCGGTTGAACGCCGGACGGCGGTCGTCACCGCCGCGGTCGCCGTAGGACGGGCGGCGGTCGTCACGGTCGCGGTTGAACGTCGGACGGTCGTCGCGGTCGCGGTTGAACGCGGGGCGGCGGTCGTCGCCGTTGCGGTCGCGGTTGAACGCCGGGCGGCGGTCGTCACGGTTGCGGTCGCCGTAGGAGGGGCGGCGGTCGTCACGGTTGCGGTCGCCGTACGACGGACGGCGGTCGTCACGGTCGCCGTAGGACGGACGGCGGTCGTCACGGTCACGGTTGGCGGAAGGACGGCGCTCGTAGTTGCCGCGCTGGTCACGACGCTCGACGCGCTCGGCCGGCGCGGTGGCCTGCGCCGGGATCTCGACGACCGGCGCCGGGGCGGCGGCCGGGTCGACGGTGCCCTCGGCGGCCTCGGTGCCGTCCGCGGTGGCGACCGGGACGGTCTCGCCGCGCTCGCGGGCGGCGCGGGCGGTCAGCCGCACGGCCTCGTCGCGCAGTTCGACGGCGCGGCGCTGCACCTTCTCCAGCTCCCGGGTGAGGTCGGCGACCTCACGCTCGGCCTGCTGGGCGGCGTTGGCCGCGGCGTCCGCCTGGACCTCGGTGAGGGACCGGGCGCCGGTGATCTTGGCCACGTCCTCGTCGAACGCGCCGGCGCCGCCGACGATGTGCCGGGAGGCGTCCACCCCGGCATCCTCCATCAGGCGGAAGATCGTCTTGCGCTGGTGCGGCAGGGCGAGCGAGACCACGGTGCCGGACTGGCCGGCCCGGGCGGTGCGGCCGCTGCGGTGCAGGTAGTCCTTGTGGTCGCCGGCCGGGTCCACGTTGAGGACCAGGTCGATGCCGTCGACGTGGATGCCGCGCGCGGCGACGTCGGTGGCGACCAGGACGTTGACGTAACCGTCCTTGAAGTCGGCCAGCGTGCGGGTGCGGGCGCCCTGGGTCATGCCGCCGTGCAGCGCGTCGGCCCTCACCCCGGCGTCACGCAGCTGCTCGGCGACCCGGTCGGCACCCATCTGGGTGCGGACGAAGATGATGGTGCGGCCCTTGCGGGCGGCGATGGCGGCGGTGACCGGCGCCTTGTCCTTCGGCTTCACGATGAGCACGTGGTGGGTCATCGTGGTGACCGCGCCCTGCGCCGCGTCGACCTCGTGGGTGACCGGGTCGACCAGGTAGCGCTTGACCAGCGAGTCGATCTCGTTCTCCAGCGTGGCGGAGAACAGCAGGCGCTGGCCGCCGGCCGGCACCAGGTCGAGGATCTCGGTGACCTCGGGCAGGAAGCCCATGTCGGCCATCTGGTCGGCCTCGTCGAGCACGGCGATCTGCACCCGGTCCAGCGCGCAGGCGCCGCGGTCGATCAGGTCGCGCAGCCGGCCCGGGGTGGCGACCAGGATGTCGACGCCGCGCTCCAGGGCGTAGATCTGGTTGGCCATCGAGGTGCCGCCGCAGACCACCTTGAGCTTCAGGCCCAGCAGGTCACCGTAGGGCTGGAGCGCGTCGGAGACCTGCATGGCCAGCTCGCGGGTCGGGGTGAGGATGATGCCGCGCGGGCGGTGCTTGTCGGTGTGGCCGCCGGACAGCGTGGTCAGCAGCGGCAGGCCGAACGACAGCGTCTTGCCGGAGCCGGTACGGCCGCGGCCCAGGATGTCCTTGCCGGCCATCGCGTCCGGGATGGTGGCGGCCTGGATCGGGAACGGGGTGGTGACACCGTTCTGCGCAAGCTTGCGCACGATGCCGTCGGGCAGCCCGAGGTCGGAGAAGGTCACGGTCGGCTCGGCAGGCGCGGCGGCCTCGACGATCTCGACGACCTCGGCGTCAGCGGCGTCCGCCGCGCTCTCGGCTTCCGCAGCGTCCTCGACGACCGCGGCGGCCGGCTCGGCGACCTCGGCGTCAGCGGCGGCCAGCTCGACGGGGGCCGCGTCGGCGGTGTGCTCGGGGGTCTCGGTGTGCTCGACGTCGGTCACGTCGGCGGTCTGCTCGACAACGTCGGCGGTGTCCTCGGAAACGGACATGGCGGAACGGTCGGAAACGTCAACAGGCATGCGGAAGCTGAACCTCTCGGAGACTCGGCACGCGCCAGCTCCGCGGATTCGCATACAACCGCCTCAATGCGGTCAGCCACAGGAGAAAAGGAACGCGCCACACGGCGCGCTTCGGTATCGGCGCCGGGCATTGGGGTCAAACGATCTATTAGCATACGCACCCCGGTCCCCACACTCCAAATCCCCAGGCCGCAGCCCCGGGCCGGCCCGCCGTCAGCACCGCCGGCGCCGACGTCAGCACCGGCATCAGCACCGACATCAGGGCCGACATCAGCACCGCCGGCGCCGACCTGAGCACCGGCATCAGCGCCGTCCACCATGCCGCAGCCCCGGCGAACCGTCGCCCGCCGAGGGTGTGGGATCGGTCACCGGCGGCGCGGTCGGCGTCGGCGTCGGGGTGTCACTGGCCACCGGCGGCGGCTCGTCCGGCGCGCTCGGGCCCGCCGGAACCGTCGGCGTCACCGGCACCCCCGGCGGCTCCTGCGCCTTCGGGGCGGTCGGCGTCACCGGCGGGCGGCGCCCCGCGGCGGGGGACGGCCAGGTCGAGGCCGCCGCTCCGGACGACGCGGCCGGCGAGATCTCCGCCCGCCCGCCGCCGGCCGGCACCGGCAGCGTGTCACCCACCGGCGCCGTACCGCCCGCCCGGCCCTTACCGCTGTTCCGCGCGGCCCCGGACGACGCGCTCGGCACCGGGGAGCGCCCCGGCTCGCTGAACCGCATGCACCCCACCGCCCCGGACGCCATCACCACCACCAGCGGCGCCGCCAGCAGCGCGGCCCGCACCCGGGACCGGGCACCTCGTGGATCGGGCACCGCGCCGGGGCCGGCGGAACCGGCGGTGCGGGGCGGGACGCCGGGAAGCGGCGGGCGGGCGGGCGCGGCGGGCGGCGAAGACGGGGTCACACCTGACCAACGCGCCCGCCCCCGCCCAGGACACGCCGGACGGACCGCCGGATCGCCCGGGAGGCACCACACCGGTGCCGGCCGGGAGGCACTGGCCGGCCGGCGGAGCGGTGCGGTGCGGGGCGTCGGGCGGAGCGGTGCGCACCGGAGCGGCGGGCGGAGCGGAGCGGCGGGCGGCCACCCGCAGCCGGGGGCGGCCACCCATACCCGTGAACCCTCACCCGTACCTGCGGCCCCTCACCCGCAGCCGATGACCCCTCACCCATACCCGAGGGCGGTGAGGTGGTCGTCGTCGATGCCGAAGTGGTGGGCGATCTCGTGGACGACGGTGGTCTCGATCTCGGCGGCGGCGCGGTCGCGGCTGTCGCTCATCCGCAGGATCGGGCCGCGGTAGACGGTGATGCGGTCGGGCAGCACTCCGGCGTACCACTCACCGCGCTCGGTCAGCGGCGTGCCCTCGTACAGCCCCAGCACCTCGGGACCGGACGGGTCGGGCTCGTCCTCGGCGAAGACGGCGACGTTGTCCATCAGGGCGGCCAGTTGCGGCGGGATGCGGTCGAGGGCCCGGCCGACCAGCTCCTCGAACTCCTCACGGGACATCTCCAGCACACGGTCATTCTTCCCGTTCCCGGGCCCGCGACCCGTGCTCCCGCGCGCGGGACGGGAATCGTTTTGGCGTTCGCCCGGGGCATCCCATATGCTTCTCACGTCCCCAAGGCGGTCATCCGCTAAGGCGGGCCAATTAGCCCTCATCGTCTAGTGGCCCAGGACGCCGCCCTTTCAAGGCGGTAGCACGGGTTCGAATCCCGTTGGGGGTACGCAACACCATGTGCGAGACTCGTCTCGCACAAAGCTTGGTCCTGTGGAGCAGTTTGGAGTGCTCGCCACCCTGTCAAGGTGGAGGCCGCGGGTTCAAATCCCGTCAGGACCGCTGCGGCTGGGTAGCTCAGTTGGTACGAGCGACCGCCTGAAAAGCGGTAGGTCGCCGGTTCGACCCCGGCCCCAGCCACCGCACGACGAAGGCCCCGTCCCCGGACGGGGCCTTCGTCGTTCCCACGCCGTTCCGGCGTTCCCCTTTTCCTTCCCCCGGCCGGCCGGGGGAAGGCACTCGTACGAGTGACCCGACACCCCCGGAGGGACCGCTTCCGCATCCCGGGAGGGAAACCCGTTGGCCCGTCCGGCGGCCGGGGTGAGATCCTGGAGGCCGTATGTCCACTCCGCCTGCTCCCTCCGCCCTGGCCGGCCTGCTGGCGCGGCTGCCCGAACTGACCTCACGCGATCAGCAACGGCTCGGACGCCGCCTCGAAGGCGCCCGGAAGATCCGCAAGCCCGAAGCCCGCGAGGCCGTCTACCAGGAGATCGGCGCGCAGTTCGACGACGCCGAGAAACGGGTCGCGCTGCGCCGGTCCGCCGTGCCCGCGATCAGCTATCCGGAGTCGTTGCCGGTCAGCAGGAAACGGGACGAGATCCTCGCCGCGATCCGGGACCACCAGGTGGTCATCGTCGCGGGCGAGACCGGGTCGGGGAAGACGACCCAGATCCCGAAGATCTGCCTGGAGCTGGGCCGCGGGATCAAGGGGCTGATCGGCCACACCCAGCCGCGCCGGATCGCCGCCCGCACGGTGGCGGAACGGATCGCGGAGGAGCTGGACACCCCGCTCGGCGCGGCGGTCGGCTGGAAGGTGCGGTTCACCGACCAGGTCGGCGACTCCACGCTGGTGAAGCTGATGACCGACGGCATCATGCTCGCCGAGATCCAGACGGACCGTGAGCTGCGGCAGTACGACACGATCATCATCGACGAGGCGCACGAACGCAGCCTCAACATCGACTTCATCCTCGGCTACCTCGCCCAGCTGCTGCCCCGCCGGCCCGACCTGAAGGTCGTCATCACCTCGGCGACCATCGACCCGGAGCGGTTCTCCCGGCACTTCGGGAACGCGCCGATCGTCGAGGTCAGCGGCCGCACGTATCCGGTGGAGGTGCGGTACCGGCCGCTGCTGGAGGAGGGCGGCCAGGGCGGTTCGGCGGCCGACTTCAAGGACAGCGACCGCGACATGGTCACCGCGATCTGCGACGCGGTCGACGAGCTCCAGGCGGAGGGGCCGGGCGACATCCTGGTCTTCCTGTCCGGCGAGCGGGAGATCCGCGACACCGCGGACGCGCTGGAGAAGAAGCAGCTGCGGCTGACCGAGATCCTGCCGCTGTACGCGCGGCTGTCGCACGCCGAGCAGCACCGGGTCTTCCAGGCGCACACCGGCCGCCGCGTGGTGCTGGCCACCAACGTCGCCGAGACCTCGCTGACCGTCCCCGGCATCCGGTACGTCATCGATCCCGGCACCGCCCGCATCTCGCGCTACAGCCACCGCACGAAGGTGCAGCGGCTGCCAATCGAGCCGGTCAGCCAGGCCAGCGCCAACCAGCGCAAGGGCCGCTGCGGCCGTACCTCGGACGGCATCTGCGTCCGGCTGTACAGCGAGGACGACTTCCTGTCCCGGCCGGAGTTCACCGACGCGGAGATCCTGCGCACCAACCTGGCCTCCGTCATCCTGCAGATGACCGCGGCCGGGCTCGGCGACATCGCGCGTTTCCCGTTCATCGACCCGCCGGACAGCCGCAACATCAAGGACGGCGTGCAGCTGCTGGAGGAGCTCGGCGCGCTGGACCCGACGCAGAAGGACGCCCGCAACCGGCTGACCCCGGTGGGCCGCAAGCTGTCGCAGCTGCCGGTCGACCCGCGGCTGGCCCGCATGGTGCTGGAGGCGGACCGCAACAACTGCGCCCGCGAGGTCATGGTGATCGCCGCCGCGCTGTCCATCCAGGACCCGCGCGAACGCCCGTCCGACAAGCAGGCCCAGGCCGACCAGGCGCACGCCCGGTTCAAGGACGACAGCAGCGACTTCCTCGCCTTCCTCAACCTGTGGCGGCACCTGCGCGAGCAGCAGAAGGCGCTGTCGTCCTCGGCGTTCCGCCGGATGTGCCGCAGCGAGTACCTCAACTACCTGCGGATACGCGAATGGCAGGACATCTACAGCCAGTTGCGCACGGTCGCGCGGTCGATGGACATCCACACCAACGACGAGGACGCCGACCCGCAGCGGGTCCATCTGTCGTTGCTGGCCGGGCTGTTGTCGCACCTGGGCCTGAAGGACACCGAGAAGAACGAGTACTTGGGCGCGCGCAACGCCAAGTTCGCGGTCTTCCCCGGCTCGGCGCTGTTCAAGAAGCCGCCGCGCTGGGTGATGTCGGCGGAACTGGTGGAGACCTCCCGGCTGTGGGCGCGGGTCAACGCGCGCATCGAGCCGGAGTGGGTCGAACCGCTGGCCCAGCACCTGGTCAAGCGGACCTACAGCGAGCCGCACTGGGAGCAGAAGCAGGCCGCGGTGATGGCCTACGAGCGGGTCACGCTGTACGGCGTGCCGATCGTCGCGCAGCGCAAGGTGAACTACGGCCGGATCGACCCCGAGGTCTCCCGCGAGCTGTTCATCCGCAACGCGCTGGTGGAGGGCGACTGGCGCACCCATCACCAGTTCTTCCACGACAACCGCAAACTGCTCGGTGAGGTCGAGGAGTTGGAGCAGCGCGCCCGGCGCCGGGACATCCTGGTGGACGACGAGGCGCTGTTCGACTTCTACGACGAGCGGCTGCCGCAACACGTGGTCTCCGGCGCCCACTTCGACTCCTGGTGGAAGCACAAGCGGCACGAGGAACCGGAGTTGCTCAACTTCGAGCACTCCATGCTGATCAACGAGTCCGCGGAGACGGTCAGCAAGGACGACTACCCCGACTCCTGGCGGCAGGGCCGGCTGAAGTTCAAGGTGACGTACCAGTTCGAACCGGGCGCGGACGCGGACGGCGTCACGGTGCACATCCCGTTGCAGGTGCTCAACCAGGTCACCCCGGACGGCTTCGACTGGCAGATCCCGGGGCTGCGCGAGGACCTGGTCGTCGAACTGATCCGGGCGCTGCCCAAGCCGATCCGGCGCCACTACGTGCCGGCCCCCAACCACGCGAAGGCGTTCCTGGCCCGCGCGGTGGCCGGCCCCGATCCGCTGCCGGCCGTGCTGGCCCGGGAGTTGCACCGGGCGGGCGGGGTGGCGGTGCACCCGGAGGACTTCGACCTGTCGAAGGTGCCCGAGCACCTGAAGACGACGTTCCGGGTCACCGACGAACGCGGCCGCAAGGTGGCGGAGGACAAGGACCTGGAGGCGCTGAAGCTGCGGCTGAAGCCCAAAACCCGCGAGGCGATCTCCAAGGCCGCCGACAGCCACGGCATCGCCCAGCGCGACGGGCTGACCGACTGGACCATCGGCGCGCTGCCGCGGGTGTTCGAGATGCGGCGCGGCGGCCACCCGGTGAAGGCGTACCCCGCGCTGGTCGACGAGGGCGCGTCGGTCGCGGTGCGGCTGTTCGACACCGAGGCGGAGCAGTCCGAGGCGATGTGGCGCGGCACCCGGCGGCTGATCATGCTGCTGCTGCCGTCGAACCCGGCGAAGTTCGCCCAGTCCCAGCTGTCCAACGCGGCGAAGCTGGCGCTGGCCCGCAGTCCGCACGGCAGCGTGCAGGCGCTGTTCGACGACTGCGTGACGGCGGCCGCCGACAAGCTCATCGCCGTCCACGGGGGTCCCGCCTGGGACGAGGAGGGCTTCCGCAAGCTGTTCGACCGGGTGCGGGCCGACCTCACCGACGCCACGGTGGCCGCGGTCTCCCGGGTCCAGCAGGTGCTGGCCGCCTGGCACTCCTGCGAGCGCCGGCTGAAGGCGACCACCAGCCTGGTCCTGATCGCCAACCTGACCGACGTCAAGGAGCAGCTGGCGGCGCTGATCCGTCCGGGTTTCGTCAGCGCCGCGGGCGTGGGCCGGCTGCCGGACCTGCTGCGGTACCTGATCGCCGTCGACCGCCGGCTCCAGCAGATGCCGTCCGGCGTCCAGCGCGACACCGCCCGGATGGCGAAGGTCCACGAGATGGCCGCCGAGTACGCGGACCTGCTCGCCGCCCTCAAGCCCGGCCGCCCCGTGCCGCCCGAGGTCCGCGAGATCCGCTGGATGCTGGAGGAACTGCGCGTCAGCTACTTCGCGCACGCCCTCGGCACGTCGTACCCGGTCTCCGACAAGCGCATCCTGAAGGCGATCGACGCCGCCTGGCCCTGACCTCCCCGGGGCCGCTGACCGGCCCCGGAAGCCCCCGGGTATCCAGTTCGACCCGGGGGCCCGAGCTGCTGTAGAGTCGTGCACGCAACGAAGCGAACGCCCTCCGGGGGTTCGCCGAGAGCCTGGTCCTGTGGAGCAGTTTGGAGTGCTCGTCACCCTGTCAAGGTGAAGGCCGCGGGTTCAAATCCCGTCAGGACCGCCAGTTGTGAACGATGGCCCGTAGCCCGCAAAGGCTGCGGGCCTTCGCCATACCCACCGCGAGGCAGTTGGGCCGAGAACGATCCGGGCCGAGGCCGCGCCCGGCGGCAGAGCCGCCCGTTGTGAACGATGGCCCGTGAGCCGCGACGGCTTCGGGCCATCGCCGTACCCACCTCCAGCCGACCGGGCCGAGAACGATCCGGGCCGGGGCCGCGCCCGGCGGCGGAGCCGCCCGATCGACACAGCAAATCCCGTCAGGACCGCCAGTAGTGAATGAAGGCCCGTAGCCGCCAAGGCTCCGGGCCTTCGTCATACCCACCGCCAGCCGACCGGGCCGAGAACCATCCGGGCCAGGGGCCGCGCCCGGCGGCGGAGCCGCCCGATCGACACAGCAAATCCCGTCAGGACCGCCAGTAATGAACGAAGGCCCGTAGCCGCAAAGGCTGCGGGCCTTCGCCGTACCCACCGCGAGGCAGTTGGGCCGAGAACCATCCGGGCCGGGGCCACGCCCGGCGGCGGAGCCGCCCGTTGTGAACGATGGCCCGTGAGCCGCGACGGCTTCGGGCCATCGTCATATCCCCGGAGCAACCCGATCGCGTTCGCGGCCCGCCACGCCTTCCGCGTTCCGCGTTCCGTCACCGTTCCCGAACCGCCGGCGGCCGACGCACCCGCATCCCTTCCGCGTTCCGCCGACGCCCCAACCCGCCGGAGGCCGACGCACCCGCACCCCTCGCACCTCCCGCCGCCACCCCGAACCGCCGGAGGCCACCGCCCCGAACCGCCGGAGGCCACCGCCCCCAACCCCCCGCTCCCCGGCTGCCGTTGGCATGCGTCCGTCCCCGTTCGGCCGGCCGCAGGGCAACACCCGGGTGGGGGAAGCCCTGTACGGGCGTCTGGGGGCCTTGAGGGGCTTCGGGGGGACTGGGGACCGTATGGACGTGACGAGGCCCACAGGGGGCCGTTGGAACGGACGCAGGGGTGGAATCGTCAGGCGGCGTGGGCAGTCTTGACGGGGGCGGGGGGTGCGGGTACCCCTGGCGAGGGGCAACGGACGCGGCCGGAGGGCGGTGCAGGCGCATGGCGAACGATGCGGAACGCGGGCGGGCCGGGAGCGCGGAGCCGGTCGCCGGCGGGCCGGCGCGAGACCCGGGGCCGGTTCCGGGCGACCCGCCCGCCGCCGCCGCGGGCCCGCGGCCGGCGAGCCGGCACGAGACCCGGGCGCTGCTGCGGGCGCATCTGTCCGCCGCCGCGGGAAGCGGCCCGCACCTGACCCGGCACTGTGGCACATGCCACCGCCTGTTGCGGCTGGCGCTGGAGGCACGGGAGAGGCGTTGAGCCCAATACCGGAAATAACGCCCGATGGGCAAGAGTTGGCCAAGTGACGGGCGTCACGTAAAGACTTCGCAAGGCGGGGGAACCAGCCGAGCCCCGAGGCCTCGTCAATTTAATATGTGAAATTGCACTCTTCGGCACACAAAAAAGCGATCGCGCCGGACCCGGCGGAGTCCGGCGCGATCGAAGCGGCAGCCCTGATGGGGACAGGGGACCTGAGCACGCGATGGGCGGTCGTACCCGGCTGGGGGACCCGGCGAACCGCCCGGTGGTGTGGTTTTGCGGTGGGACATGGTGTTACGTGGTGCTGCTGGGCATTGCCCGGTGTTACGCACTGCCCCGAACTGCGCGGGGTCAGCTCTCAGTGCGCTGCTGCGGGATACCCGCGAGCAGAGCCCTGACCTCCGCCTCGCGGTAGCGACGGTGGCCACCGAGCGTGCGGATCGACGTGAGCTTGCCGGCCTTGGCCCAGCGAGTGACCGTCTTCGGGTCAACGCGGAACATGGTGGCGACCTCAGCGGGGGTCAGCAGCGGCTCGGCATCTGGGGTGCGAGCGGTCATGAGCGGCCTCCTCGGGAGAACCGAACCATCACGGTTCATTCCTCTAAATTCTGCACCTTGACCCGCGTTGCCCGAAATGGCGGACGCGAGCCGAGTCGGTAATAGGACGAACGGCTTGTCCTCGGCACTACAACTACACCATCTGTCCAGCCGGAGCGGCCAAACCGATGGAATTGCCCCTCAGGTGTTCAAGCTCGGCGGATGCCGATGGACCATGCCATAACGGACAGTCACCCGGGCGTGACGATCAGTCACAGCGTGATCAAGACGGTGCGACCGCCTCTGGAACACGCAAGTTGTCCTATTTTGGCATGAGGGTTGGGTATGAGCGCAAGAGTGCTAAACGTGCTCTCCGTCACCTTCGACCCGTTGGTCCGAAAACGGCGCATGGGAACGCACCGGATCCGGACCCTGCTTACCCCGGGATAAGCGTTGGGTAAGGGTACACATCGCCCGCCCCGGGGACGAACCAGAGAACGGCCGCCGAAGCCAGGTCTAGCTGGCGAACTGGAGATCGCGCACCGCGCGCCAGCGCTCGGCCAGCCGGGTGTACGCCTCGCCGGCCGCGTCCGAGTCGCCGTCCCGCAGGGCCGACAGAGCCGTCGTGACGTCCGCGGCGCTGCGGTCGTCACGCAGACCGCTTTCCGGGATGACGTGTACCAAACCCCCGTAATCCAGCTCGACCAGGGAGCGGGGGTGGAACTCTTCCAGCCATCGGCCGACGTCCACGAGGTCGTCGATCATCGGGCTGTCCTCCATGGTGTCGCGCAGCACGCGCAGCCCCCTGGCCACCCGGCGGCGGGCCTGCACCATCGCGGCGCGGTAGCGCAGCGAGGGCGCGGGGCGCTGTTTACGGTCACCTTCACCTGAGCTATCCGGGACCTCGATCACGTCGCCGGACGGTGCGAAGAGCCGCTCGCCGTCGTCGAAGAGCACGAACCAGCGCACCGGCACGTGCCAGGTCGCCGAGCGGATCCACGGCCGCGCGTCGGGATTGCGCTCCCGCCAGCGCTCGAAGTCCTCGGCCGCCTGCCGCCGCACCAGGGGCGGCAGCACCGCGTCCAGCACCGGGGCCGGCCACTGGTCGGTCAGCTCCTCCATCGCCAGCCAGCCGCGCAGCCGGGTCCGCCACGGGCACACGTGCAGCACGCCGTCGACCAGCGTGACGAACGCGTCCGGGCTCTCGCGCACCGGGACCGGGACCGGCGGCACCGGGACCAGGTCGGCCAGCGCCTGGCGCAACTCGTCCTGCGCGGTGCGCGGTTCACCGGCCACCGAGGCCGCCGCGTACCGCTGCCAGTGGCTGCGTTCCCGCTCGGGGAAGGCCGCGAGCGGTTCGTAGACCCGCAGATACGACGCGTACGGGATGGCCGCCGTCGACAACCCTGACAAGCCCACTCACCGCTTCCTGGTCGCCGGTCCGTGCACGGTCCCGCCCGCCTGCCGTCTCCCCCTGTCGTCCCCCGCGAACCCGTTCCCGAATCAGGGGACACGCACAGGTACGCCGCATCGTCCCACGGGCGTCACCCGTCCGGGAGAGGTACCCGCCGGCACGTGGGCCGGAACCGGCCATGGGGCCTACGCTGTCGTCACCAGGCCCTCCCCACCCTCCTGGAGGGCGCACCTCTCCTCGGGAGTCACCACCGTGACCGACGTACCTCCACGGGAATCCGTGGTCTCCAAGCTGTTCCGATCGGAGCAGGGCGGGCACGAGCAGGTCGTTCTGTGCCAGGACCGGGCGAGCGGGCTGCGCGCCGTCATCGCCCTGCACTCCACCGCGCTGGGCCCCGGCCTCGGCGGCACCCGGTTCTTCCCGTACCCGAGTGACGACGCGGCCGTCGAGGACGCGCTCAACCTCGCCCGCGGCATGAGCTACAAGAACGCGCTGGCCGGGCTGGACCACGGCGGCGGCAAGGGCGTCATCATCGGCGACCCGGCCACCGACAAGACGCCCGAACTGCTGCGCGCCTACGGCCGTTTCGTGGCCACCCTGGGCGGCCGCTACGTGACGGCGTGCGACGTCGGCACCTACGTGGCCGACATGGACGTGGTCGCCACCGAGAACCCGTGGACCACCGGCCGCTCCCCGCAGAACGGCGGCGCCGGCGACTCCTCGGTGCTGACCGCCTACGGCGTCTTCCAGGGCATGCGCGCCAGCGCCAGGACCCTGTGGGGCGAGCCGACGCTGGCCGGCCGCCGGGTGGGCATCGCGGGCATCGGCAAGGTCGGCCACCACCTGGTGGAGCACCTGCTGGCCGACGGTGCCACCGTGGTGGTCACCGACGTGCGGGCCGAGGCGGTCGCCGCGGTGTGCGAGCGGCACCCCGGGGTGGAGGTGGCCGACGGCACCGGCGCGCTGATCCGCGCCGGCCTCGACGTGTACGCCCCCTGCGCCCTCGGCGGCGCGCTGAACGACGACACGGTTCCCGTGCTCACCGCCACGGTGGTCTGCGGAGCGGCCAACAACCAACTGGCCCACCCGGGAGTGGAGAAGGACCTCGCCGACCGCGGGATCCTCTACGCGCCCGACTACGTCGTCAACGCCGGTGGCGTCATCCAGGTCGCCGACGAGCTGCACGGATTCGATTTCGACCGGGCCCGGGCCAAGGCCGCGAAGATCTACGACACCACGCTGGCGATCTTCGAACGCGCCGCGGCCGACGGCATCCCGCCGGCCGCCGCCGCCGACCGGCTGGCCGAGCAGCGGATGGCCGACCGCACCCCCGCCGAGAGCTGGCTGCGGCCCACCGTGGCATGACGCGGGTGACCCGTACCACGCCCCGGCCGCACCCTGCTGGCAGAAGAAGGTAAAATCACAGCTGACCAGCCAGGACAAGGTCTTCGATGGTGTCTGTCTCGACGCGCGTCATGCGGGCGACGTACCGTGCGAGCGCGGAAGCAGGTACCGTTGAAGCCTTACGGACCGGTCTTCGCCATGAAGGCCGATTCATATCAGATACGCGTGTCAAGACTCGGGGCCGTCGAGCCCCGCCGTTGAGGGGGTCGAGCCATGGGGCGCGGCCGGGCCAAGGCCAAGCAGACAAAGGTCGCCCGCCAGCTGAAGTACAACAGCGGCGGAACAGATCTCTCACGTCTGGCCGAGGAGCTGGGCGCATCGTCGAGCCATCCGGTGAAACCACCGGAGCCGGTTGAGGACGATGAGCTGGACAATGACGACGACCCGTACGCACAGTACGCGGATCGCTACAACGACGAGGACGACGACGACGAGGACTCCGAGCCCTCGCCGCAACGCCGTCGCGCTTGACGCCTCTGTCTCGTTCACCCGGTCCGGGCCCCGCCCGGACCGGGTTTCGTCGCGCCCGTGCGGCGTGACGTCCGGTTACGAGGCGTAGTCGCCGGTCATGGTGACCGCTTCGGCGGTCCGGTCGGTGACGGTGCCGGCCACCCAGGCGTCCACGCCGCGGTCGGCGAGCACCGCCAGCGCCACGTCGGCCGCCTCGGCCGCGACGACGGCGATCATGCCGACGCCCATGTTCAGCGTCTTCTCCAGCTCCGGGCGGGTGACCTCGCCGAGCGAGCCGACCAGGGTGAAGACCGGGTCGGGCGTCCAGCTGCCGCGGTCCACCACGGCGGTCAGGTGGTCCGGCACGACCCGGGCCAGGTTGGCCGCCAGGCCGCCGCCGGTGACGTGCGAGAAGGCGTGCACCTCGCAGGCGCGGGTGAGGGCCAGGCAGTCCAGCGAGTAGATCCTGGTGGGCTCCAGCAGTTCCTCGCCCAGGGTGCGGCCGAGTTCCGGTACCTCGCGGTCCAGCGCCCAGCCGGCCCGGTCGAAGACCACATGCCGTACCAGCGAGTACCCGTTCGAGTGAAGTCCGGAAGACGCCATGGCGATCAGCACGTCACCCGTCCGGATGCGGTCGGCGCCCAGCAGTTGATCGGCCTCGACCACGCCGGTGCCGGCGCCGGCCACGTCGAACTCGTCCTGGCCCAGCAGGCCGGGGTGCTCGGCGGTCTCGCCGCCGACCAGCGCGCAGCCGGCCAGCACGCAGCCCTCGGCGATGCCCTTGACGATGGCGGCGACCCGCTCGGGGAAGACCTTGCCGACGCACACGTAGTCGGTCATGAACAGCGGTTCGGCACCGCAGACCACCAGGTCGTCGACGACCATGCCGACCAGGTCGTGGCCGATGGTGTCGTAGACGCCCATCCGGCGGGCGATGTCGACCTTGGTGCCGACGCCGTCGGTGGCCGAGGCCAGCAGCGGGCGCTGGTACCGCTTGAGGGCGGAGGCGTCGAACAGCCCGGCGAAGCCGCCGATGGAGCCGACCACCTCGGGGCGGGTGGCCTTGCGGACCCACTCCTTCATCAGCTGGACGGCGCGGTCGCCGGCCTCGATGTCGACGCCGGCGGCCGCGTAGGACGCGCCGCCGCCCGTTGTCTCAGACATGGCAGAGGAACCTTCGTGTCGGGTCCGGCGGCGCCGGTCAGGGACGGCGGAGCGCGTCGGCCGCGGACGTGCCGCCGGCCAGTTCGGTCTCCAGGAGCTGCTTGCCCAGCAGTTCCGGGTCGGGCAGCTCCATCGGGTACTCACCGTCGAAGCAGGCGCGGCACAGGTTCGGCTTGGCGATGGTGGTCGCCTCGACCATCGCGTCGATCGAGATGTACGACAGCGAGTCCGCGCCGAGCGACTTGCCGATCTCGTCGACCGTCATGCCGTTGGCGATCAGCTCGGCCCGGGTGGCGAAGTCGATGCCGAAGAAGCACGGCCACTTCACCGGCGGCGAGGAGATCCGCACGTGGACCTCCAGGGCGCCGGCCTCGCGCAGCATGCGCACCAGGGCGCGCTGGGTGTTGCCGCGCACGATGGAGTCGTCGACGACGACCAGCCGCTTGCCCCGGATGACTTCCTTGAGCGGGTTGAGCTTGAGCCGGATGCCGAGCTGGCGGATGGTCTGCGAGGGCTGGATGAAGGTGCGGCCCACGTAGGAGTTCTTCACCAGGCCCGAGCCGTACGGGATGCCGCTGGCCTCGGCGTAGCCGACCGCGGCCGGCGTGCCGGACTCCGGGGTCGGTATCACCAGGTCGGCGTCGACCGGCGCCTCCTTGGCCAGCCGGCGGCCCATCTCGACCCGCGAGAGGTAGACGTTGCGCCCGGCGATGTCGGTGTCGGGGCGGGCGAGGTAGACGTACTCGAAGACGCAGCCCTTGGGGGCCGGCTCGGCGAAGTGCGAGGAGCGCACGCCGTTCTCGTCGATGGCGATCAGCTCGCCGGGTTCCACCTCGCGCACGAAGCTGGCGCCGCAGATGTCCAGCGCCGCGCTCTCCGAGGCGACGACCCAGCCGCGTTCCAGCCGGCCCAGCACCAGCGGGCGGATGCCCTGCGGGTCACGGGCCGCGTACAGGGTCTGCTCGTCCATGTAGACCAGGCAGAAGGCGCCCTTGACCTGGGGCAGCACCCGGCGGGCGGCTTCCTCCAGGGGCAGCGGGGAGCCGTCCTCGTCGGTCTGGCCGGCCAGCAGGGCGGTCACCAGGTCGGTGTCGTTGGTCGCCGCGACCCGGGTCGCGCGGCCGTCCGTCTGCGGCAGGCGGGCGGCCATCTCGGCGAGTTCGGCGGTGTTGACCAGGTTGCCGTTGTGGCCGAGCGCGATCGAGCCGTGCGCGGTCGCACGGAACGTCGGCTGGGCGTTCTCCCACACCGAGGCTCCGGTGGTGGAGTAGCGGGCGTGGCCCACCGCGATATGGCCTCTGAGGGATCCGAGGGAAGTCTCGTCAAAGACCTGGGAGACAAGCCCCATGTCCTTGAAGACCAGGATCTGCGAGCCGTTGCTCACCGCGATCCCGGCAGACTCCTGACCCCGGTGTTGCAGCGCGTACAGTCCGAAATAGGTCAGCTTCGCGACCTCTTCTCCCGGAGCCCAGACACCGAAGACGCCGCAAGCGTCCTGGGGGCCCTTCTCACCGGGAAGGAGATCGTGGCTCAGTCGTCCGTCTCCACGTGGCACGTCTTGAGTCTATGGCAGGTCCCCCGCCGACCGGACCCGCGCGGCGGCCCGGCCGGCAGGTGAGGCGAGAATCACGGCCGCCGCGCACCGCAACGCGCCGGCGGGGTCACCGTCTGTCAGGCCCGGCCCCCGGCAACCCCGCCTCCGCCACGCACAGCGGCCGGCCCGGCACCGGCAGGTACCCGGTGAGGTCGGCCCGCTCGCCGCCGGCCGAGACCGCGGCGTCGGCCAGCGCGGCGGCCCATGCGACACGCCCGGTGGCCAGCCGCAGCCAGGTGACCGGGTCGGTCTCGACGACGTTGGGCGGGGTGCCGCGGGTGTGCCGGGGGCCGGGGAGGCACTGCACGGCGGCGAACGGCGGCACCCGGACCTCGACCGCGTTGCCGGGGGCCCGCTCGGCCAGCGCGTCGGCCAGCACCCGCACGGTGGACGCCAGCGCCTGCCGGTCCAGCGGCACGGCGGCACCGGTGGCGGCGGCCAGGTCGTCGGCGTGCACGGTGAGCTCGACGAGCCGGCCCACCACGAGGCCGGCGGCGGTCGTGCTCCCGGGCGGCACCCGCACCGTCGGGTCGGCGGGCGGGCCGGCCGGCGCCCGCTCCAGCGCGGCCACCGCCGACGCCAGCCGGGCGGCCGGGTCCGGGTCCGCCGCGCCCTGCTCCGGTCGGCCGGGCGGCGCCTCGTGCAGCGTCTCGACCTGCGACGCGACGTGGCCGGCCAGGTCCCGCACCGTCCAGCCCGGCAGCCGGGTCGGCAGCGCGAGGGCGGCCGGGTCCAGCCCGGCGACCGCGTCCCGCACCGCGGCGGCCTGCGCCAGCAGTGCGGCACGGGTCTTCACCGGGTCGTGGACGCGGGCTCTGCGGGTTCGCGGCGGCATGCGGTCGAGATTAATGCGCGGGTAGGACAGCGGCCGGTGAACCGTCGCGGATACGGCAGCGCGGGCCCGTGCACCGTGGCGGATACGACAGGCCGGCCCCGCCAACCGTCGCGGATACGACAACTGCCCCGCAGGACCCGTGCGCGGATACGACAGCGGCCCCGCGCACCACCAGGGGTTCGCGGGGCCGCCGGGAGCGCCGTGCGTCAGGCGATGATCGCCGGGAGCGTGGCCTCGTGGGCCGCGAGCAGCTCGGTCAGCGGCAGGGTGAACTCGCCCTGCACGTCCAGCGCGTCGCCGTCCACCACACCGATCCGGGTGGCGGGCAGTCCGCGGGCGCCGCACATGTCGGTGAACCGCAGTTCCTCGCTGCGCGGCACCGCGACGACCGCGCGGCCGGCCGACTCCGAGAACAGCAGGGTGAACGCGTCCACGCCGTCCGGCACCACGATCCGGGCGCCGTTGCCGCCGCGCAGGCAGGACTCGGCGAGCGCCTGGACCAGTCCGCCGTCGGACAGGTCGTGGGCGGCGTCGATCATGCCGTCGCGGGAGCCGGAGATGAGGATCTCGGCCAGCAGCTTCTCCCGCTCCAGGTCCACCGCCGGCGGCAGCCCGCCGAGGTGGTCGTGGGCGACCTGGGCCCAGGCGGAGCCGCCGAACTCGTCGCGCGTCTCGCCCAGCAGGTAGACCAGCTGGCCCTGCTCGGCGAAGGCGATCGGGGTGCGGCGGGTGACGTCGTCGATGACCCCGAGCACGGCGACCACCGGGGTCGGGTGGATCGCGGTGTCGCCGGTCTGGTTGTACAGCGAGACGTTGCCGCCGGTGACCGGGGTGCCCAGCGCCAGGCAGCCGTCGGCCAGGCCGCGGGTGGCCTCGGCGAACTGCCACATGACGGCCGGGTCCTCGGGCGAGCCGAAGTTGAGGCAGTCGGAGACCGCGAGCGGCCGGGCGCCGGTGGCGGCGACGTTGCGGAACGCCTCGGCCAGCGCCAGCTGCGCACCGGTGTACGGGTCGAGCTTGGCGAACCGGCCGTTGCCGTCGGTGGCCACCGCGACGCCGAGGTTGGTCTCCTCGTCGATGCGGATCATGCCGGAGTCCTCGGGCTGGGCCAGCACGGTGTTGCCCAGGACGTAGCGGTCGTACTGGCCGGTGATCCACGCCTTGGACGCCTGGTTGGGGCTGGAGACCAGCGCCAGGACGGCCGCGCGCAGCTCGTCGCCGCCGGCCGGGCGGGCCAGCTTCGACGGGTCGTCGGCCTGGAGGGCGTCCTGCCAGTCGGGGCGGGCGTAGGGCCGCTGGTAGACCGGGCCCTCGTGGGCGACGGTCCGCGGCGGCACGTCGACGATCTGCTCGCCGTGCCAGTAGATCTCCAGCCGCTCGCCGTCGGTCACCTCACCGATGACGGTGGCGATGACGTCCCACTTCTCGCAGATCTCCATGAACCGGTCGACGTGCCCCGGTTCGACGATCGCGCACATGCGCTCCTGCGACTCGCTCATCAGGATCTCCTCGGGGGAGAGCGAGGAGTCGCGCAGCGGGACGGTGTCGAGCTCGACGCGCATGCCGCCGGAGCCGGCCGAGGCCAGTTCGCTGGTGGCGCAGGACAGCCCGGCGCCGCCGAGGTCCTGGATGCCGACGACCAGCTTCTCGGCGAAGACCTCCAGGGTGCACTCGATGAGCAGCTTCTCCTGGAACGGGTCGCCGACCTGCACCGCGGGCCGCTTGGCCGGGCCGGTGCTGTCGAAGGTCTCCGAGGCCAGCACCGACACGCCGCCGATGCCGTCGCCGCCGGTGCGGGCGCCGTAGAGGATGACCTTGTTGCCGGTGCCGGAGGCCTTGGCGAGGTGGATGTCCTCGTGCCGCATGACCCCCACGCACAGCGCGTTGACCAGCGGGTTGCCCTGGTAGCAGGGGTCGAAGACGACCTCGCCGCCGATGTTGGGCAGGCCCAGGCAGTTGCCGTAGCCGCCGATGCCGGCCACCACGCCGGGCAGCACGCGCCGGGTGTCGGGGTGGTCGGCGGCGCCGAACCGCAGCGGGTCCATGACGGCGACCGGGCGGGCGCCCATCGCGAGGATGTCGCGGACGATGCCGCCGACGCCGGTCGCGGCGCCCTGGTACGGCTCGATGTACGAGGGGTGGTTGTGCGACTCGATCTTGAAGGTGACCGCGTAGCCCTGGCCGACATCGACCACGCCGGCGTTCTCGCCGATGCCGACGAGCATGGTGTCGGAGGCCGGGGCCTTCTCGCCGAACTGGCGCAGGTGGACCTTGCTGGACTTGTACGAGCAGTGCTCGGACCACATCACCGAGTACATGGCGAGTTCGGCGCCGGTCGGGCGGCGGCCGAGGATCTCCACCACGCGCTCGTACTCGTCGGGCTTCAGGCCGAGTTCGGCCCAGGGCAGCGGGGTGTCGGGCGTCTTGGCGGCGTGCTCAGTGGTGTCGAGAATCATCAGACGTTCACCAACTGCTTGAGGATCGACGTGAAGAAGCCGAGCCCTTCGGTGGTCGGGCCGGTGAGCGGCTCGACGGCGTGCTCGGGGTGCGGCATGAGGCCCACGACGTTGCCGGCGGCGTTGCTGACACCGGCGATGTCGCGGCGCGATCCGTTGGGGTTCAGCTCCAGGTACCGGGCCACCACCCGCCCCTCGGCCTCCAGCATGTCCAGGGTGCGCTCGTCGGCGATATAGCCGCCTTCACCGTTCTTCAGCGGAACAGTGATCTCCTGGCCCTTTTCGTACGATGACGTCCAGGCGGTGGAGTTGTTCTCGACCCGGAGCTTCTGGTCGCGGCAGATGAAGTGCAAATGGTCATTCCGGGTGAGCGCACCGGGCAGGAGATGCGATTCACACAGGATCTGGAATCCGTTGCAGATGCCCAGAACCGGAAGACCCTCCTTCGCGCCCTCGATGATCATCTCCATGATCGGGGAGAACCGCGAGATCGCGCCACAGCGCAGGTAGTCGCCGTAACTGAAACCGCCGGGCAGGACGACGCCGTCGACCTGCTGGAGATCCTTCTCACGGTGCCACAGCGCGACGGGTTCGGCGCCGGCCAGCCGCACCGCGCGCAGCGCGTCGCGGTCGTCGAGCGAACCGGGGAAGGTGACGACTCCGATGCGAGCGGTCACGAGGCGTCGCCGTTCTCGACGCGGACGGTGAAGTCCTCGATCACGGTGTTGGCCAGAAAACTCTCCGCGATCTTGTGAATACGGCCGAGGGCGTCGTCATCGACGGGCCCTTCGACCTCCAGCTCGAAGCGCTTGCCCTGCCGTACATCGGAGATCCCGTCGAAGCCCAGGCGGACGAGGGCGCGCGATACCGCCTGGCCCTGGGGGTCGAGGATTTCCGGCTTGAGCATGACGTCGACGACGACGCGTGCCACTGGCACTCCCGGGGGTGTGGTGCTAGGTGAAGTGTCCTCAGGGTACCCGGCCACAGAATCTACACGCATAGATATAGCTGTCACCCCGTCACGGTTATGCATCGACCGGGGTAACCTCTTGGGAATCGGAGCAGGAAAACCGTATGGTCCCGATTGCGGTCCGTCCGCCGTGGAAAATGCGGTCACTTCCGCACGCGATAATCCGCTCGCTTCATACGAAAACTCATTGACAACAACCGTCGGCTACGGCATATACCCGCACGGCACACCGGGTACCGGGGACGTTTCGAGCGTTCCCGGCGGATCGTGGCGGGACGAAAGGACAGAATCCATGGCGCAGCGCGTGGTGGTCACACTCTCCGACGACATCGACGGCGGCGAAGCCGCCGAGACGGTGGCGTTCGGCCTTGACGGCAAGGCCTACGAGATCGATCTGTCCAGCGACAACGCCGGCAAGCTGCGGGCCGCGCTCGGTCCCTATCTGGAGGCCGGCCGCCGCCGCAGCCGCTCCGGCAAGACCTTCCAGCGCACCGCGGTCGCGCCGGACCCGGCCGCGGTGCGCGCCTGGGCCCGGTCCAACGGCATGGAGGTGCCGCCGCGCGGCCGCATCCCCAAGAAGGTCTACGAGGCCTTCGAATCGGCGAGTTGAGCCTGACGGCCGGTCGAAGCGGCCGATTGGACAGCAGCCCCCGGTGATCCGCTAGAGTCTGGAACACGCCGAGGGGCAAGGCCGAAAGGCCGGGCCAACCGGACCGCGCGGGTGTAGCTCAGTAGTAGAGCGCCCCTTTTCCAAAGGGGAGGCGCAGTGTGCGATTCCTGTCACCCGCTCGACTGGCCGTTCTACCTGGTCCAACGGATCAGGTAGAGTAGCCAGCGCGCCGGACGGTGAAAGCCGTTCGGAGGCAATGCGGACGTGGCTCAGTTGGTAGAGCATCACCTTGCCAAGGTGAGGGTCGCGGGTTCGAATCCCGTCGTCCGCTCCAGGAATCGAAGGGCCCGGTCGGCTGACCGGGCCCTTCGTCGTGCCGTGGTACCGGTGGTCGCGCCCTGGTTGCCGGCGCGCGACACGGCCCGGCGGTGGCGGGTGCCGGACGGCCGGGGGGCCGTGGTTATGATGACGTGGTCACAGCGCACGCGGACGTGGCTCAGTTGGTAGAGCATCACCTTGCCAAGGTGAGGGTCGCGGGTTCGAATCCCGTCGTCCGCTCCAGAGATCGAAGGGCCCGGTCGGCAGACCGGGCCCTTCGTCGTTGTGCGGACGTCGTGGAGCCGGGGTGAAGCTTCGGTGCCGGGCCGCGCCGCCATTCCGCACCGATCCGGGCGAAGCCGGGGATCACGGCTCCCAGGGGCCGTTGACACCTCCGCAACCCGGACATAGCTTCCGCAGATGCTGACTACGGTGCGGGAGCAGGCGCGTGGCCTGACCAAGGACCAGCGCAACGCGTTCCTCGCGGCCTACCTGGGCTGGACGATGGACGCCTTCGACTATTTCCTCGTGGTGCTCGTCTACAGCGAGATCGCCGACGACTTCCACGTCTCGCTGACCGACATGGCGTTCCTGACCACGGTCACCCTGGTCATGCGGCCGGTGGGCGCGTTCGTCTTCGGCCTGTGGGCGGACAAACGCGGCCGCCGGACGCCGCTGATGGTGGACGTGATGTTCTACTCCGTCGTCGGTTTCGCGTGCGCGTTCGCGCCCAACTACACGATCCTGCTGCTGCTGCGGCTGCTGTACGGCGTCGGCATGGGCGGCGAGTGGGGTCTGGGCGCGGCGCTGGCGATGGAGAAGATCCCGGTGGCCAAGCGCGGTTTCTGGTCCGGGGTGCTGCAGAGCGGTTACTCCTTCGGCTACCTGATCGCCGCGCTCGCCTTCTTGTTCATCGAGCCGCACTTCGGCTGGCGCGGGATGTTCGCGTTCAGCCTGGTGCCGGCGCTGGTCGCGCTGTACGTGCGGACCAAGGTCGGCGAGTCCGAGGCGTGGGAACGCACCGTCCGGCTCAACGACACGCCGGTGCGGGAGATCTTCAAGGACCCCAAGGTGCTGCGCCGGTTCGGTTATCTGGTCCTGCTGATGACCGCGTTCAACCTGATGTCGCACGGCACCCAGGACGTCTATCCGACCTTCATCAAGAAGGGCCTGGGGATGACGCCGGACACCGCGATCGTCATCGCCATCGTCTACAACATCGGGGCGATGATCGGCGGCCCGCTGATGGGCGGTTATTCGGAACGCTTCGGACGGCGCCGGGTGATCGTCGTGGCGGCGGTGATCGGCCTGCCGATCGTGCCGCTGTTCGCCTATTCGACGTCGGCCGGCTGGCTGGCGCTGGGTTCGTTCCTGATGCAGATGTGCGTCCAGGGCGCCTGGGGCGTGATCCCGGCGCACCTGAACGAGCTGAGCCCGGACAAGATCCGCGGTTTCTACCCGGGGGTGACCTACCAGCTCGGCAACCTGATCGCCGCGCTGAACCTGCCGCTCCAGGAGTGGCTGGCCACCCGCTACAGCTATCCGACCGCGCTGATGGTGACGATCATCCCGACCCTGCTGCTGGTCGTGCTGCTGACGGCCGTCGGCAAGGAGGCCCGCGGCCAGCGGTTCGGCCGGGCGGACGACACGGCGACCGGGGCACCGGAGTCGGGCACCGCGCCGGAGCCGGCCATGTGATCGGCCGGGCACCGTCGCGACGAAGGACGCCACCGCCTGGCGGGGTGGCGTCCTTCGTCGTCGCGCCGGCGCGGGCGGGCCGTCCCCGGCGGCGGCGCGGGCGCGGTCCGGCCGGCCGCGGCCGTGCGGGGACCGCGGGAGGTCACTGCCAGGTCAGGCCGGTCAGGCGCTCGTAGGCCTCGATGTACTTGGCGCGGGTGGCGGTGACCACGTCGGCGGGCAGCGGGGGCGGCGGGACCTCGGCCGCGCGGTCCCAGCCGGAGGCGGCAGAGGTGAGCCAGTCGCGGACGTACTGCTTGTCGAAGCTGGGCTGGGCGCGGCCGGGCTGCCAGGTGTCGGCGGGCCAGAAGCGGGAGGAGTCGGGGGTGAGGACCTCGTCGCCCAGGACGAGTTCGTCGCCGTCGAAGCCGAACTCGAACTTGGTGTCGGCCAGGATGATGCCGCGCTCGCGGGCGATGTCGCGGGCCCGGGCGTAGACGGCGGTCGTCAGCTGCCGCAGGGTGGCCGCGGTCTCGGCGCCGACCTGGTGGGCGACCACCTCGAACGAGACGTTCTCGTCGTGCTCGCCGACCTCGGCCTTGGTGGCGGGGGTGAAGATCGGCGCCGGGAGCTGCGAGCCGTCGGCCAGGCCCTCGGGCAGCGCGAGCCCGCAGACCGTGCGGGTCGCCTCGTACTCGGTCAGGCCGGACCCGGTGAGGTAGCCGCGGGCGACGCACTCGACCGGGACCATGGTGAGGGCCTTGACGACCGTGGTGCGGCCCGCCCAGTCGGCGGGGGCGCCGGCCGGCAGGTCGGTGGAGACCACGTGGTTGGGGCACAGGTCGGTCAGCTGGTCGAACCACCACAGCGACAGCCGGGTCAGCACCCGGCCCTTGTCGGGGATGGCGGTGGGCAGCACCCAGTCGTACGCGGAGATCCGGTCGCTGGCGACCATCACCAGGTGGCCGTCGGCGTCCCGGTAGAGGTCACGGACCTTGCCGGTGTGCAGATGGGTCAGGCCCGGCACCTCGACGGGTTCGGGCTTTTCCACGAATCCGGACACGCTTCCTCCACGGTGGTTCCGACGAACAGCGTCGATTCTCGCGCACCTCACCGCGGCCCGGGCGCGGCGGGTCGGGTGCGGCCGGTGACGCGGTCCAGCAGGTTGGCGGTGGCGCGCTGGACGCGGCGGTCGACGTGGCCGGGCCGGTCCAGCGCCGGTGACCAGGCGAAGGTGCCGGAGGCGAAGACGTAGGCGCCGCTGGGCGCGCGGTACAGCGAGGTCTCCTGGTGGGTGAGGGCGCCGGTGCCGTCCTCGTACGGGGAGTGGGCGAGCAGCATGCGTTCGGTGTACTCCGGCAGCGCGGTGCGCGGGAAGTAGCGGTCGGCCTCGCCGGCGACCAGGCCGGGCAGCTCGTCGTTCTCCCCGGCGCCGGTGTCCTGCCACAGCCAGTGGCCGGCGTTGCGGACCACCATGGGGCACGGTTCCGGGACCCGGCCGGCGTACTGGACGCCGAGCAGGCCCTGTTCGGGCTCGCCCAGGTCGCGCCACAGGGCGCTGCGGCCGCGGGCGTCGGGGCGGCGCTTGCGGCACATCATGAGCCGGTCGGGGGCGCCGCTGGGCGAGGGGGCCAGCGAGACCTGCCAGTACATGGTGTTGGCGGACAGGAAGACCAGCGAGGTGCCGTGGGCGCGGGCGCGTTCGGCGGCGCGGCGCATGGCGACGGTCCAGTACTCGTCGTGGCCGGGGAAGACCAGGCCCCGGTAGCGGGTGGGGTCGACCCGGCCGGCGTGCAGGTCGCGGGCGCCGGCGTAGGCCAGGTCGTAGCCCTCGCGCTCGGCCCAGCGGATGAAGTCGTAGGCGTGGCCGACGTGCAGCGGCAGGCCGGCGCCGGCGTAGGGCCGGTCGAAGGAGACGGTGACGGCCGCGGACTCCTCGCCCAGCAGCCCGCCGTGCTCGTCCCAGGCGTGGTAGAGGCTGGCGCCGGTGCGGCCGTTCTCCGGGTAGAGGTTGTACGCCTGCCAGGTGACGTCGGGCAGCACGAGCAGCAGGTCGGCGGGCTCGGGCGAGCGCACGGTGAACGGCACGTGGCTGCGGTAGCCGTCGGCGGTGGTCAGCACGGCCACGTAGGCGCCGGGCCGCCACAGGGTGGGGATCTGGAGCCGCCAGGACTGCCACCAGTTGTGGCACGAGACGGTGCGCCCGGCCGTCAGCGGCGGGCACTGGACGATGCCGGACAGCCGGGGGCTGGTGGTGATCTGGCCGGCGCCGCCGTCGTAGGCGCCGATCCGGTAGACGTCGACCAGGAACTGCTGCGCGGGATTGACGGTGACGTGGAAGTCGACCGCGCCGCCGGGTTCGACCGAGGAGCAGGCGGTGTACCCCTTGATCTGAAGGCCCACGTCGTCGGCGTTGTGCGGTCCGGGCTCGCGTCTGCTGCGGGCGGTGCGCTGGGCGGGCAGCGTGCGGGTGCCGGTGCGGCCGCCGTCGATGGCGGCCAGGTCGACGTACCAGGGCAGCAGCTGTCCTGAGCCCTCCAGGTAGTGCTCGCGTTCGCGCAGCCAGGGCAGCGGCCCCTGGCCGAAGGGGTCGTTCACGCCGTGCGCGAGCGCACCCGAGTCCCAGCGCCGGATCTGATCCAGGCTCACCTGTCTCCCCCTCCTCGCGAACGGCCGAATGTCACGAAAACCACCGCGGACCACCAGCAGATCACACAAAGCAGCGCTTCCATCACCCATCGTGGCTAATTATCGGAACGGATTCCCGGCCAGATGCCTTATTACCGGCCAAGCGTGACGAAGTCGTGACGTTACTCACATACCGAACGGCCGGAAGGGCGGTGGTCGATGGGCGCGGCGGCCGGCCCGGCGCGGCCCGCGGTCGCCGGTGCGGACGGCAGTCCCCGGTGCGGCCCGTCGTCGCCGGTGCGGGCCCCCGTCCTCCGTGCGGCCCGTCGTCGCCGGTGCGGACCGCCGTCCCCCGGGCTGCCCCAACGGGCCGGGGCGGCGGTTCAGACCAGTCGGACCGGCTGCTCCAGGCGGACGCCGACGGCGGCCAGCCAGGCGCGCAGCGGCGCGGGGTCGCCGTGCTCGACCAGGCACTGCACGGGCTGGGCGAGGTCGCAGCGGCGGACGCCGCCGACCAGGAGCGCCGGGCCGTCGAGCCAGTCCAGGCCGGGCACCGCGCCCGCGGTGTCGACGGCGGCGCAGCAGACCATCGCGGTGACGTGGTCGGCCAGCAGGTCCCGGCCGCCGCGCGGGGGCAGCAACTGGTAGACGGGGGTGGGCGGTTCGGCCTCCGGGCCGACTCCGGCACCGTCGCCGGGGTCACCGGCGCCCGCGGTCGCGGCGGCGAGTTCCTCCTCGCGGCGCAGCTCGTCGCGCTGCTGGCAGGCGGTGAGCCGGGCGGCCAGCTCCTCGCTGCCGCCGCGCGCCAGCCGGTCCAGCACCCGGGCCAGCGTGACGGGCCCGGGGGCGGCCGGGTCGGCGGACGCCACGGCGGACGGCACCCCGGCGGGCGCGGCGGCGAGAGCGCCTCGGCCCGGGGGCGCCGCGGCGACGGCACCGGCGGGCGGCGAGGTGGCGGGGGCGGACCCGGCGGGCGGGTAGGCGGCGAGGGCACCGGTGGGCGGGGCGCCGGGTTCCGGTGCGGCGCCGGAGGGCTCGTCCAGCACCCGGTGCAGGCGGGCGGCGTCGGTGCGCCAGCCGCGGTCCACCACGTCCCGCGGGTACGCCTCCCAGCTCACCGGCGCCCAGGCGGGGCCGGGGCGGGCCGGGCCGCCGTGGAAGAGGCGGGCGGCCAGCAGCGAGGTGGCCTCGTCGACGGCGCCGGGCGACTCCAGCAGATCGCAGGCCGGGCGTTCCCCCAGCCGGGTCTCGAAGCCCTCCGCCAGCCGGTCGCGGCGGGACAGTTCGGTCAGCGCGCAGACCACGCCGACGTCCAGCCGGGACGGCCAGCGGCCCATCCGCCAGGCGGGCAGCGCGACCCGGGTCAGCAGCCGGTCCCAGCCGGCGTAGGCCAGGCCCACCTGCTCCTGGGCGACGATCCGCAGGCCGTAGTCGACGGTCTGGGCGTTCTCCGAGGCGGCGGCGGCCACCGCGCGTTCCATCTCGGCGATGTGCGTGCGGCAGCCGCGCAGCATCAGCCGGGCGAGCCGGCCGACCAGCGCCAGCGCCGGGCGCAGCGGCACGGTGAGGGCCGCCGGCGCGTCGAGGCCGCCGGGGGCGCAGACCGCGACGGCGGCGTCCAGGCCGCGGACGAAGCGGCGGGCGGCCGCTATGTCGGGGTCGGTGGCCGGGCCGGTGCCGGCCACCACCGGGGCGAGCAGGGCGCGCAGTTCGGCGACCCGCATCCACCAGATGAACGGTGAGCCGATGACCAGCACCGGCGCCGGTTCGCCGGCGGCGCGGCGGCGGGCGGCGGTGCGGGGCAGGCCGGTGCCGCCGGTGTGGCCGGGGTGGCTGCGGTCCTCCAGCCAGCTGTCGCAGTCCGGGGTGAGGGCTATCGCGGACGGCACCGGCACGTCGAGCCGGCCGGCCAGGTCGCGGACCAGGCGGTACAGCTCCGGCGCGGACTCCTCCGGCACCGGGACGGTCGGGCTGACCGCGGGTCTGGCCCGGGTGACGACCGCCGCGACCGCGGCGCCGGCCAGCAGCGCCAGGACGGCGACCAGCACCGCCGCCCAGCGCAGGACGTGCCAGACGGCGCCACCGGTGTGCCCGGTCGCGACGGCACCCAGCAGCACCACCGCGACCGCGGCGGGCGACAGGGCGAGCGCCAGCGCGGCGCTCCGGACGCGGAGCACCGCGAGGGCACGGACACGTGCTGCGTCTTTACCGGCCACCGAGCTGTTCACCCCCAAGCTGATACAGCTGAGACGACAGCGGACGCCGACGGCGTTGGCTCATGCCCCCACTGTGGCAAAGGCTCCCGACATCGCAATGCCGGGAGGGCCAGTTGCCTCAGTGCCCCGGACACATCCGTCCGGGGCACCGGAGTCCACTTGCCGGGCACCCTAGTTCGGGTCGCGGGCCGCGTCAGCCGGATAGCGGAAGGGCTCACCCGATTGAATGGCTTTGGCTACGGCTGGCGACCGGGCGAACACGCTGCGCAGTCGCTCCGGGGGCGGGCGGACACCGGGGTCGGGCCGCCGGTCACGGGGGTGGCGGGGGTTGCTCCGGTCAGCCGCGGGCGGCGTCCCGGGCGATGTCGGTGCGGTGGTGTGAGCCGTCCAGGGTGATCCGGCCGACGCCGGCGTAGGCGCGGTCGCGGGCGGTGGTGAGGTCCGGGCCGGTCGCGGTGACCGACAGCACCCGGCCGCCGGCGCTGACCACCCGGCCGTCGGCGTCGTGCGCGGTGCCGGCGTGGTGGACGTAGGTGTGCTCGTCGGCCGCGGCGTCCGGCAGGCCGCCGATCGGGTCGCCGGTGCGCGGGGTGCCGGGGTAGTTGTGCGAGGCGATGACCACGGTGACGGCCGAGCCGTCGCTCCAGCGCAGGCCGGGGTGGTCGGCGAGGCGGCCGGTGGCGGCGTGCAGCAGCAGGCCGCCGAGCGGGGTCCTGAGCCGGGCCAGCACGACCTGGGTCTCCGGGTCGCCGAACCGGGCGTTGAACTCGATGACCCGCACGCCGCGCGAGGTCAGCGCGAGCCCGGCGTACAGCAGGCCGCTGAAGGGGGTGCCGCGGCGGCGCAGTTCGTCGACGGTGGGCTGGAGCACGCTGTCCAGCACCTCCTCGACCAGCTTGGGGTCGCTCCACGGCAGCGGCGAGTAGGCGCCCATGCCGCCGGTGTTGGGCCCCTGGTCGGCGTCGAGGGCGCGCTTGAAGTCCTGGGCCGGCTGCAACGGCAGCACGGTGACGCCGTCGGTCACCGCGAACAGCGAGACCTCGGGGCCGTCGAGGAACTCCTCGATGACGACGCGCCCGCAGGCCACCGCGTGCTCGCGCGCCTCGCGCAGGTCGCCGGTGACCACGACGCCCTTGCCGGCCGCCAGTCCGTCGTCCTTGACGACGTAGGGCGGGCCGAACGCGTCGAGGGCGGCGTCGGCCTCCTCGGGCGTGACGCACACGTAGCTGCGCGCGGTGGGGACGCCGGCGGCCGCCATGACCTCCTTGGCGAACGCCTTGGAGCCCTCCAGTTCGGCGGCCTCCTTCGACGGGCCGAAGCAGGGGATGCCGACCGAGCGGACCGCGTCGGCGACCCCGGCGACCAGCGGCGCCTCCGGGCCGACCACGACCAGGTCGGCGTCCAGCCGGGTGGCGAGCGCGGCGACCGCGGTGCCGTCGAGAGCGTCGACCGGGTGCGACTGGGCCACCTGGGCCGTGCCGGCGTTGCCGGGGGCGCAGTGCAGCGACGTCACACCGGGGTCGAGGGACAGAGCGCGGCACAGGGCGTGTTCGCGGGCGCCACCGCCGATTACGAGGACCTTCACGCGGGCCAGGGTAGTCGGCCCCGGGGACCGCTCCGCCGACGGCGTCCGATGGGTGGGACGGCGCGGGTGGCGGACGGGACGCGGAGGGTGGGACGGCGCGGCCGGCGGGCGGGACGCGGAGGGGGGGACGGCGCGGGTGGCGGGCGGGACGCGGACGGGGGACGGCACGGGTGGCGGGCGGGACGCGATCGGGGCCGGCGCAGGGGGCGCGGGGTGGTCCGCGGCACCGGGCCGGGCGGGGTGGGTGCGCTCCGGAGGGGCGGTGCGCCGGGGCCCCGCGCCGGTGCTCACTCTTTCGGGTGAGGCCGGACGGGGCCGGGCACCGGCGAGGACGGCCCCTTCGGGGGGTTCACGGTGCAAGAGGCTCATCCGGTCCACCGGATGGCGGTATGAAGGGAACTTCGGGGCCACGCGGCCTGATCGTCGGCCGCGTTGATCGGTCCCGGCGGACGGGTGAGGGAGTTCACGGGTGAGCCAACCGGACAAGCACCCCGAAGGAGGCCCTCAGGAGGGCGTCCCCGGCGGCCCGGGCGGCGTTGGCGGCACCCCGGCGGGCCACGGCGTCCCCGGCCAGCCGTACGGCGTGGGCAACGCGTGGCCGCTGGGCCGGGGACCGGGCGGGCCGGTGGCGTTCGGCGGCCCGGTGCCGGGGCGGTGGGACGGCGGCTGGCCCGGCGGGCGGTCCGGGGGCTGGCCGGGCGGCGGCTACCGGCGCGGCCGGCTGCGGGACCGGGCCGGCGACCTGGCCGGCGCGCCCTTCCCGCAGGGCGACTGGGGTGATCCGGCGGCCCGGCTGGCGGAGTTGTACCGCTGGGCCGAGCAGGACGCGTCGCGCACCGCCGAGTGGTATCTGGCGGACCGGCTGTGGAAGCGGCGGCTGGCGCGGCTGGCCCGGGCGGTGACGCTGGCCGGGGTGGCCGTCGCGGTGGCGCTGCCGCTGCTGGCGCTGGCCGCCGGGTCGTCGGGCGACGCGGGCCGGTCGGCAGCGGTGTGGGGGGACCTCGGGCTGCTGGCGGCGGCGCTCGGCGCCGGGTTCGACCGGTGGTTCGGGCTGTCGTCGGGGTGGATGCGGGACGTGGCCACCGCGCAGGCGGTCCGGCGGCGGCTGGAGGCGCTGCGGTTCGACTGGGCGTCGGAGAGCGTGCGCGAGGTGCTGGGCCCGGCGGACGGCAC
Source organism: Streptantibioticus silvisoli (assembly GCF_027947535.2). Taxonomy (GTDB): domain Bacteria; phylum Actinomycetota; class Actinomycetes; order Streptomycetales; family Streptomycetaceae; genus Streptantibioticus_C; species Streptantibioticus_C silvisoli. The sequence continues at coordinate 207,843 of NZ_JAAGKO020000004.1, read as the reverse complement.
CGCCAGCGAGGCGGCGGAGCGCTGCCTGACGGTGCTGCGCCGGTTCTGCGAGGACGTCACCGAGCTGGTCCGGGGCGAGACGGCCGAGTGGATGGTGGAGTTCCACGCCGGCGGCGGCCCGCTGCGCACCCAGTCGGCCGGCGGCTGGCACCGCCGCGACGACGGGCGCCCGGCGGCCCGTTTCCCGCTGCCGCCCGCCACCGGCCGCCCCAGCATGCCGCGCCAGCGCCCGCCGGAGAGCCCGGGCCGCTAGCCGATCGCGCCGCCCGGCCGGTCGGGCGGCAGCGGTCAGCCGGTCAGGCGGGCAGTCGGCGAGCGGCAGTTGGCGAGCGGCAGTTGGCGAGCGGCGAGCGGCGCGGTCTAGCTGAAGATGATCATGGAGCTCTGCGCGAGGCTGCGGGTGACCGCCGCGTGCAGGCCGAGCCAGACGTGGCGTTCGCGGGTGAAGGGGCTGCCGTCGGACGGCACCGGGCGGGCGGGTTCCTCCAGTTCGGTGGGGCGCTCCGGCGGGGCCGGGGCGGCCGGCGGGTTGGCCGGGTCGATGCCGATCGCCGGGGCGACCGCGAGCAGTTCGCGCAGCAGCCCGTGGCTCGACCCGAGCGGGCCGCCGCCGGCCAGCAGTTCGTCGTTGGCGACCGGCGCGGCGAAGTCCAGCGGGAGGTAGGCGCCGGCGTTGTCGTAGTGCCACACCAGGTGGGACTGCTCGGCGGCGGACTGGAACATCTCCAGCAACTGCTGGTAGTCCGAGCCGAGTTCACCGGTCGGTGTCACTTCCAGGCCGCACACGCCCAGCAGGTGGACGCGGCGCAGCAGGTGCAGGTCCGCGTAGTCGAAGCCGGCCACCGGCGCGACGTCGCCGGAGACGCCCGGCATGTAGCGGTAGACCGGCACCGAGGGCAGGCCGACCTCGTTCAGGGCCTTGTCGAACGAGGCGATCTCGTCGGCGAACGGGTTGTCGGGACTGTGGCACAGCACGTCCACCAGGGGGACCAGCCACAGGTCACAGGCCACGGGCTCTCCACGTCATCGAGGGTTGCTGGCGGGAACTGCCCAGCGTAGCCGCCGAGCACCGTCCCGTCAGGACCACCGGCCGACCGCCGTGCGACGGGCCGTCAGCGGCCGGCCGCCAGCTCCCGCATGGCGTCCAGGGTGTGGCCGTTGTACTCGGCGACGATGCGCCGGGCGGTGCCGGCGTCACCGTCGCCGACGGCCTGCGCCAGCGGTACGTGCCCGGTCCAGAAGACGCCGGCGAGGGTGGGGACCCGGCGCAGGTGGGGAACCGCGTAGACCCAGGACTGCACGCGCAGCCGGTCGAGGAAGTCGGTGAGGTGGGCGTTGCCGGCCAGCAGCGCGAGTTCCCGCCAGAAGCGCAGGTCGCAGCCGATCAGCACGTCGATGGTGCCGGCCCGGGCGGCGGCGGCCGCGGCCTCGGCCCGGCGGTGGACCGAGGCGAGGCGTTCCGGGGCGAAGACCGGGCCGAGGTCGGCCATCCGGCGCAGCAGGCCGTCGGTGACCAGGGTGCGGGCCTCGACGATGCCGCGGTAGTCCTCGTCGGAGAAGGCGCGCACCTGGAAGCCGCGGTGGTGTTCGACGTCGAGCAGGCCCTGCGCGGCCAGGTCCACCAGCGCCTCGCGGACCGGGGTGGCCGACACGCCGTACAGCTCGGCGATCTGCTTCACCGTGAAGTGCCGTCCGGCGGCGAGCCGGCCGGTCAGCACCTCGTCGCGCAGCGCGTCGGCGATCTGCTGTCGCAGGCTGCTGCGCCGTACCGGCGTCACGCCGGACATTCCGCCTCCTCGACCGGCCCGCGGCGGATCTCGCCGGGCGGCAGGTTCCGGACAACATACCGAGGAACGGGCGGGGTCCCGGCCGGGCGGCGGCCGGGACCCGTCCCGTGCGGTACGGCGGGCGGCGGGGGCCGGGGTCAGACGGTGAACCCGTCGGCCGTGGTCAGCGCCTCGTCGAGGATGGCCAGGCCCTCCTTGGCCTCGGCCTCGGTGATGGTGCACGGCGGTACGACGTGGGTGCGGTTCATGTTCACGAACGGCCACAGTCCGTTCTTCTTGCAGGCGGCGGCGAACGCGCCCATCGGGGCGTTGTCGGCGGCGCTGGGGTTGTAGGGCACCAGCGGTTCGCGGGTCTCCTTGCTGCGCACCAGGTCCAGCGCCCAGAACACGCCCATGCCGCGGACCTCGCCGACGCTGGGGTGGCGGTCGGCGATCTCGCGCAGCGCCGGGCCGATGACGCGTTCGCCCAGGTCGGCGGCGTTCTCCACGATCCGCTCCTCGCGCATCGCGTTGATGGTGGCGACGGCGGAGGCGCAGGCCAGCGGGTGACCGGAGTAGGTGAGGCCGCCGGGGTAGGGGCGGGTGGCGAAGGTGGCGGCGATCTCGGCGGAGATGGCCACCCCGCCGAGCGGCACGTAGCCGGAGTTGACGCCCTTGGCGAAGGTCATCAGGTCGGGCACCACGTCCCAGTGGTCGGCGGCGAACCACCGGCCGGTGCGGCCGAAGCCGGCCATCACCTCGTCGAGGACGAAGACGATGCCGTACCGGTCGCACAGCGCGCGGACGCCCGCCAGGTAGCCCTCCGGCGGGACCAGCACGCCGGCGGTGCCGACGACGGTCTCCAGGATGATCGCCGCGATCGACTGCGGTCCTTCGAAGGCGATCAGGTCAGCCAGGTGCGACAGCGCCCGCTCGCACTCCTGCTCGGGGCTGTCGGAGTGGAACGGCGAGCGGTACGGGTAGGGGCCCCAGAAGTGCACGACGCCGGCCGAGGCGGTGTCCGACGGCCAGCGGCGCGGGTCGCCGGTGAGGTTGATCGCGCCGGAGGTGGCGCCGTGGTACGAGCGGTACGCGGACAGCACCTTGGGGCGGCCGGTGTGCAGCCGGGCCATCCGCACGGCGTTCTCCACCGCCTCGGCGCCGCCGTTGGTGAAGAAGATCTTGTCCAGGTCACCGGGGGTGCGCTCGGCGACCAGCCGGGCGGCCTCGGCGCGCACGTCGATGGCGTAGGCGGGCGCGAAGGTGGTCATCCGGCCGGCCTGCTCCTGGATGGCGGCGACCACCTTCGGGTGCTGGTAGCCGATGTTGGCGTTGACCAGCCCGGAGGAGAAGTCCAGGTAGGTATTGCCGTCGTAGTCCCAGAAGTAGGAGCCCTGCGCGCCGGCCACGGCCAGCGGCTCGATGAGCTCCTGGGCGGACCAGGAGTGGAAGACATGGGCCCGGTCGGCGGCCTTCACGGCGGCGCCCTTGGCCGGGTCGGGCTGGTGGTCGGCACGAGGGGTGGTCATGGCGCCAGCGTAGGCACGGCACGCGGAGCCGGGAAGCTTTCACCCTGTATGGTCCGGGCCGCCCGCGGCGACACAGTGTCGGCGTGGGCGGCCCGGGGGTGCGAACGGGCGGATCAGAGGAAGGAGTTGATCTCGATGGTCTCGTTGCGGCCGGGTCCGACGCCGATGGCGGAGATCCGCGCGCCGGACATCTCCTCCAGCGCCTTGACGTACGCCTTCGCGTTGGGCGGCAGCTCCTCGAACGTCTTCGCCGCGCTGATGTCCTCGGTCCAGCCCGGCAGCGTTTCGTAGATCGGCTTCGCGTGGTGGAAGTCGGTCTGGCTGTAGGGCAGTTCCTCCACCCGGGTGCCGTCGATGTCGTAGGCGACGCAGACCGGGATGCGTTCCCAGCCGGTGAGCACGTCGAGCTTGGTGAGGAAGAAGTCGGTCAGGCCGTTGACGCGGGTGGCGTACCGGGCGATGACCGCGTCGAACCAGCCGCAGCGCCGGTCGCGGCCGGTGGTCACGCCGCGTTCGCCGCCGATCCGGCGCAGCGCCTCGCCGTCCGCGTCGTGCAGTTCGGTCGGGAACGGGCCCGAGCCGACCCGGGTGGTGTACGCCTTGAGGATGCCGATGACGCGGGTGATGCGGGTCGGGCCGATGCCGGAGCCGGTGCAGGCGCCGCCGGCCGTCGGGTTGGAGGAGGTCACGAAGGGATACGTGCCGTGGTCGACGTCGAGCAGCGTGCCCTGGCCGCCTTCCAGCAGCACGACCTTGTCCTGGTCCAGCGCGTCGTTGAGCACCAGGGTGGTGTCGGTGACGAAGTCCTTGATCCGGTCGGCGTAGCCGAGGTACTCCTCGACGACCTGGTCGGTGGAGATCGCCCGGCGGTTGAAGATCTTCACCAGGATCTGGTTCTTGTCGCCGAGCGCGGCCTCGACCTTCTGCCGCAGGATCGACTCGTCGAACAGGTCCTGCACCCGCACGCCGACCCGGTTGATCTTGTCGGCGTAACTCGGGCCGATGCCGCGGCCGGTGGTGCCGATGCGGCGGGTGCCCAGGAAGCGTTCGGTGACCTTGTCCAGGGTCTGGTGGTACGGCGTGATCAGGTGGGCGTTGCCGCTGATCAGCAGGCGGGAGGTGTCGACCCCGCGCCCCTGGAGCCCGCTCAGCTCGGAGAGCAGGACGGCCGGGTCGACGACGACGCCGTTGCCGATGACGGGGACGCATCCGGGTGACAGGATGCCGGACGGCAACAGGTGGAGCGCGTACTTCTGGTCGCCGACCACCACGGTGTGGCCGGCGTTGTTGCCGCCCTGGTAACGGACGACGTAGTCGACGGAGCCGCCGAGGAGGTCGGTGGCCTTCCCCTTGCCCTCGTCACCCCACTGAGCACCGAGCAGCACAAGTGCGGGCACAGGCGTACACCCCTTCCGGGCGGGGCATGTCCAACGTGCGTCGCAGCAGTCGGTTCGGTGCCCCGGAATAGACGAAGCCCCTGGCGCAAAGGCGCAAGGGGCTCTTGCACCGAGATTTTACCCGAGAGGACCAAGGTGTCGGCTCATGCCCCGCTGCTTGTCGTCATAGACCCGGTGGCCCGCACGTTGGACGGCGAATCGGTGCGCATCGCGAAGGACGTCCTGCGGGCCGGCGCCGACTCGTTGAAATTCTGTCTGCCCGATTCCGTCGCCGAGTGGGAGCGGATGCTGCGGCACCGCGGCCGGCGCCGCCCGGTGGTGGTCGGCGACGACGCGGCGCTGCTGCGCACGGTGCGGACGCTGCGCAGTGAGGGCACGCTCGGGCAGCTGACGCTGTCCTACGTTCCGGTGGGGCCCCGGCGGCCGCAGGGGCTCGCGGAGCGGTTCGGGGTGCCGTTGTCGGCCGCGCCGGCCGCCCGCGCCGCGCTGGAGGGGGCGGAGCGGGCGCTGGACCTGCTGGTGGACGACAGCGGCGGCATCGTGGTCGGCGCGCTGCGCATCCCCGGGGTGGACGGCCGCCCGGAGCCGGCGCCGGAGCCGGCCGACGCCCGGCCGCCGGAGTCCGGGGACGGCGCCGCGCGACGGCACTGGCTGGAGCGCGGCGCGCGGTCGCTGGCCCGGGCGCTGTCGGGGCCGCACGGGCACCCGATGGAGCACCTGCTGCGGGTCGAGGCGGACGGTGTGCTGCTGGCCGACCTCGACCGCCCGGTCCACCAGGTCTGCGTCGACGCGCCCGACGGCGGTCTCGCACTGGTCCGGGTCCACCAGGCCGGCGACCGCACGACGCTGTCCGCCCACGAGTTCAGCGTCTCCGGCCGGGACTTCCGCTACCGCGCCGACGAGGCGGTGTGCGGCCCGGTGCGGCACCGCACCTGGACGGTGCACCCGTCGGCGTGGCGTCTGACGGTGCCGGCCAAGGACTGACCCGCGGCGGGGCGCCGGGGGCTGCCGCGGGGTGCCGGGGGCGGCCGCGGGGTGCCGGGGCTGCCGCAGGGCGCCGCACGCCGGCGGCGCGTCGGCCGTACGCCGGCGGCACCGGTCCGCACGGTGGGCCGCTCCGCACGGTGGGCCGCCTCCGGGCCGCACGGTGGGCCGGCCCCGGCCCCGGCCGCACGCCGGCGGCGCGTCGATCGCTCCCGGCCGCACGTCGATCGCCCCGACCGCATCCGGCCGCACGCTGGGCCGCCCCGGGCCTCCGGACCCCGCGCCTCCGCGCCTCCGCACCTCGCCCACCCCGGCCGCGCGTCTCCGAACCCGACCGCACCGCCGTGACCTGCGTCTTCCGCGCGAGTTGCCGACCTGTCTGGACCTTGGGACAGTGATCTGGGGCCGTTCGGGTGACGGCGCGGGCACGGAACGTCCACGCCATCGCCTCGTCCGGGGCCGCGGGGGCCGGGGCCGTCCCGGTCCGCCGGGCCGTCCCCGCGTCAGGCCGTCCGCGCCGGCGCCGGCGTGCCCCGGCTCCGTCCGCCGCCGTACCTCCTCCGCCGTACCTCCTCCCGGCCATGCCCGGGGTCCGCTCGGGGACCAAGTGACGAAGGGACGAGTACATGAACAAGCTCGCGAGGACCACGCTGGCGCTCGGCGCCAGCGGTCTGCTGTCGCTGGGCGCCGTCGCACCGGCCGCCGCCACTCCGCACGCCGCCACCGCGGGCACCGCGAAGATCTCCGTCTTCCACGGCATCCCGGGCATGACGGTCGACGTGTACGCCAACGGCAAGAAAATGCTGTCGGACCTCAAGCCCGGCAGCCTCACCCAGCCCACCGACCTGCCGCAGGGCACGTACGACATCAAGGTCCTGCGCGCCGGTTCGGCCCCCGGCAGCTCGCCGCTGCTCCAGCGCAGCGTCGACGTCACCAGCGGCTCGAACTCCACCTTGGTGGCGAACCTCAACCCCGGCGGCCAGCCCGCGCTGAACGCCTTCAGCAACGACGTCTCCGCGGTCCCGGCCGGCAAGGCGCGGCTCACCGTGCGGCACGTCGCGGCGGCTCCGGCGGTGGACGTCAAGGTCAACGGCGGCACGGTGTTCAAGGACCTGAAGAACCCGGGCCAGGCCCAGGTGGACGTCCCGGCCGGCACGATCAACACCAGCGTCGTCCTCACCGGCACCGACAAGGTCGTCCTGGGCCCGTCCCGCTACACCGTGACGGCCGGCAGCAACACCGTCGTCTACGCCTGGGGCAGCGCCAACAACCGCGACCTCGCCCTGAAGGTGCAGTCCCTGGCCCACTGACGAGGCCACCGCCGGCGCGAAGTCCTGCGAGGGGTGCCCCGCGGTCCGGGCGTCCGGCGGGGGAGGACGTTCTCGCGGTCCGGGTGGGCGTGCGGCGGTGAACGGCCGCCGTGCGCCCACCCGTTCGCGCGCCCGCACCGCACCGCACCGGATCGGCGGGCGGGCCGGCGTCAGACCCGGGCCGGCACGTCGGGCACCGCGGGGGCGGGTACGGCGGGGGCGGCGCCGGGGCGGCGGGAGCGGTCCGGGCGGCGGAGGGAGCGGAAGAAGCGGTCCGGCAGGAAGACCGCGTCGGCGACGATCATGGCGCCGGAGAAGACCGGCAGCCCCAGGAGCACGGCGATGCCCAGGTGCATGCCGAGCAGCAGCGCCAGGACCGCGTACTTCGCCCTGCTGAACGCCGCGAACGGCACGGCCACCTGGACCAGGACGGTCAGGTACCCGGTGACCGCCAGGGCCAGCGGGTGCTGGTCGGCGAGGTGGGACAGCGCCGGCCACGGCTGGAACAGGCCGAGGTGCAGGACGTAGTGCAGCGCGGTGCCGTCCCGCCACTGGTCGCCCTGGACCTTGTACAGGCCGGTGGAGCCGTACAGGACGCAGACCTGGGCGGCGATGACGAACATCGCGCAGTTGTGCAGCACGGTACGCAGCCGCACCCGGACCAGGGCGGCCTGCCGGACGGCGGGACGCGCCGGGCGGCGACCGCGTCTGCGGGCGTCGAGCGACCAGCGGGAGCCGCAGGCGGTGAACGCCAGGTAGACGGCCATCAGGACGATGAGGTTGTCGCCACCGTCCGTCATGAGGATGGCCCGGCCGTGGAAGGACGTCACGACGAGGGCGAACAGCACGGACAGCGCCCGGGTCCGCCAGCCCAGCGCGAACAGGGCGCAGACCAGCAGGGCGAACGCGTAGCAGCACGCGAACCAGGCGGGGCGGTCGCTGAGGGTCAGGACACTGAACCAGCCGGTCCGGCCCTGGAGTTCTCGCGCGAGCGCCGGGCTCCACGGTGAACCGGGCCCCCAGATCTCGTCGCGGTGCGGGAACTCGCGCAGCAGGAACGCCAGGTAGAGCAGTCCGTAGCCGGCCCGCAGCACGGCGGCGGCGTGCAGGGAGACCGCTCGTTCGGTCAGCAGGGTGAACGCCCGGGTGACCGGGTCGGGGGTGCGGTCAGCGGCCATGGGAGGTCACCTGCCACCACGGGAGGATCTGGGTGCTGGAGGGCGTGCGGGGGCCCGGGCTTCCCGGGAGGCCGATCGGGGTGGTGTCGACGCGCAGCTGGACGGCGTCGAACGCGCCGGAGCCGTGGGCGGCCAGCCGCTGGGCGGCGATGCCGGCCAGGTACCGCCGCAGCATGCGGGCCCGCTCCGGACCGGGTTCGTCACCGGTCCCCTGGGCGGTGGAGTAGAGGGACCACGCCCGGCGCAGCATGTTCTGCGCCGTGTGGCTGGGGAAGGGGTCGTGCCGGACGGCGGCGGTGTCCTGCGCGGTCAGGTCCAGCCAGCGGCCGGCCCGCCGGGTGCCGCCGGCCGAGGTCGTCGCGGCGCGCGCCCAGACCTCCTGCGGCGCGGATTCCGGATTCGGCGCGAACATCTGCCAGTTCTGCTCGAAATAGGGATAGATCCACGCGTTGATCTGCCGCTGATATCGCTGGGACACGACATTCGGCGGCGCGTTGTAGAGGAATACCAGGCACAGGTGGACAAGGGCCGTGGTGACGCACACGGCCGCTCCGACGGCGATGATGATTGCGGCCGTGCGGGAAAGCGGGACATCCGGTTCCGCCGTTCCGGTCACGGCCGGTGCCGGCGCGGGAACGGTGCTTGTCGCACGGTGGCGGTCAGTACTGCTCATCTCTTCCTTTCCGGCCGGGGGCGCAGGCGTGGCGAGCGCGCGCCGCGGCCGCTCCCCGGGACGGTGGTCCGTCCCCGGGAGCAGCCACGGCACGGTGGGGGTGCGGACGCGGGTCAGATCCGCGCGGTACGCGGGCCGCGGCGGCGCACGGCGTACGCTCCGGTGCCCAGCGCGGTCAGGGCCAGCAGGCCGGCGCCGGCGCCGAGTTCACCGGCCGAGCCGCCCTGCGAGCCGCCGAACCCGGTGCCCGGGGTGCCGTACGGGCGGTGGCCGTGGTGCCGCCGGCCGTGGTCGGACCCACCGTGGTCGAACCCGCCGTGGTGCGGACGGTGGTGGTGCGGACGGTGGTGGTGGTGACCGCAGTGGTGGTACCGGCCGCAGTGGTGGCCGCCCCCTCCGCCGCCGGTCGTCCCGCCGGTGTTCCCACCGGTCGTGCCACCCGTGTTCCCGCCGGTCGTACCACCCGTGTTCCCACCGGTCGTACCACCGGTGTTCCCGCCGGTCGTACCACCCGTGTTCCCACCGGTCGTACCACCGGTGTTCCCACCCGTCGTGCCGCCGGTGTTCCCACCGGTGTTGCCGCCCGTCGTGCCGCCGGTGGTGGCGCTGCCGCAGACCGAGCGGGTGATGGTGTTGGTGTCCAGCGTGACCGACCCGTTGCGGGCCAGCGTCCGGCCGTCGACGGTCGCGCCGGTGGTGGCCGAGATCGAGGTGAGGGCCAGGATGTTGCCCACGAAGGTGGAGTTGGTGCCCAGGGTGGCCGAACTGCCCACCTGCCAGAAGACGTTGCACGGCTGGGCACCGTTGATCAGGACGACCCGGCTGGCGGAGGCCGTGGTCAGGGTGGACCCGATCTGGAAGATGAAGACGGCGTTCGGGTCGCCCTCGGCGTCGAGCGTCAGGGTGCCGGTCAGGCCGATCGACGACGAGCCGTGGTAGACGCCGGGCGTCAGCGTCAGACCGCCGAGGTCACCGGCGATGTTGGCGTCCGGCGCCTGGCCCGCGGCGTTGTTGTAGGCGGCGGTCAGGTCGGTCTGCGCCTGGAGGGCGACCGCGTCCGCGGAGTGGATGACGCCGTTCACCGTGCCGGGCGGGAATCCGGTGACCGAGGTGCCCGGGCTGACGCCGACGTTGCCGGTGATCACGGAGGGGCCGGTGTTGGTGACGCTCTGGCCGGCCAGGACCGCGAAACTGCTGGTCGTACCCAGCGGCACGGCCACCCCGATCGCGCTCGCCCCGGCCGGCGTGAAGGCCGCCCACGCCGCCGCGAGGCTCACGACGAGGGCCGACGCGCCCCAGGCGTGGAAAGCGCGCCGTCTCGGCACGCCAGGTGATTTCTTTTTCATGGTGACGACTGACCCCTTCAGAACGTTCCGACGGTTTCTGGGTCGCCGAGAAGCGATGACAGACGCACGGTCGAATTCCGGTAAAGGGCAATGCGTTCCCGTCGCGACTCTCCGGCGGAGAGACACTTGCTCGGCATATTCCACGAGAACGCTATGCGGACGTCACGGATTCACCGGGGACGCGCGGCGGCGCATCCGGGTGAATTGTCATACGGGCTTATTTTCATATTCGGACACGGCAGAGCCCGCCCCGCCCCCGCCGGGGGAGGTGGGACGGGCCCGGGTACCGGATCAGACCTCGACGAGCAGCTCGGTCAGGCCGCGGATGACGTAGCCCGGCTTCCACGACGGCTCGCGCACCAGCCGCAGTCCGGGTGCCGCCCGCAGCAACGCGCCGAAGGACGCCAGCAGTTCGACGCGGGCCAGTGGCGCACCGAGGCAGTAGTGGATGCCGGCGCCGAAGGTGACGTGCGGGTTGTCCTCGCGGGCGAGGTCGAGGCGGCCGGGGTCGGTGAAGTGCGCCGGGTCGTGGTTGGCGGAGCCGAACAGCAGCGCCACCTCGCTGCCGCGCGGGATCACCGTGCCGCCCAGCTCGATGTCGTCCAGCACCCAGCGTTCGAACATCTGCAACGGGGTGTCGTAGCGCAGGAGTTCCTCGACGGCGGTGGGCAGCAGGCCGGGGCGGGCGCGCAGCGCGGCGAGCTGCTCGGGGTGCCGGAACAGCGTCCACCAGCCGTTGACCGTGGTGTTGACGGTGGCCTCGTGGCCGGCGTTGAGCAGCAGGACGCAGGTGGAGACCATCTCCTGCTCGGTGAGCGTCTCACCGCCGTCGTGGGCGGCGATCAGCGCGCTGACCAGGTCGTCGCCGGGACGGGCGCGGCGCTGGGCGATCAGGCCGCGCAGGTAGCCGGAGAACTCCTCGCTGGCGCGGACCGCGGCGGCGGCGGTGGCCTCGTCCGGGTTCAGCTCGAACATGCCGCAGATCGCCGCCGACCAGGGCCGCAGCGGCTCCCGGTCCTGCGGGGGTATGCCGAGCATCTCGGCGATGACGGCGACCGGCAGGGGTTCGGCGACCTGGGCCAGCAGGTCGCCGCCGCCGTCCGCCACCAGGTCGTCGGCCAGCCGGGACGCCAGCGACTCCACGGTCGGCCGCAGCCGCTCGACGGTCCGCGGGGTGAACGCCTTCGACACCAGCCGCCGGATGCGGGTGTGGTCGGGCGCCTCCAGGTCGAGCAGCCCGTTGCCGTTCAGCACGTGGAACGGCTCGTGCTCGGGCGGGGGCGGGGTGCGGCCGAACTCCTCGTGGCTGAACCGGTGCTGGTAGGTGCGGCCCAGGCGCCGGTCGCGCAGCAGCGCGCTGACGTCGTCGTGGTGCGGCACCAGCCACTGCCGGGTCGGTTCGAACCGGACCGCCCGGCCGCGGTCGCGCAGTGCGGCGTAGGCGGGGTAGGGGTCGGCGACGAAGGCGGGCGACCAGGGGTCGAAGGCGGTCACGCGAACTCCCGCAGGGCGTCGAGCAGATGGGGGAAGGCGGCGCTGCCGGGGGTGAGCGCCGCGAAGTGCCCGGTGCCGGGCAGCTCGCGCAGCGCCGCGCCGGAGGCGGCCGTGTACCGGCGGGACAGCTCCACCGGCACGTCCGGGTCGTCGGTGCCGTGCAGCAGCACCGCGGGCCGGGCGGCGGGCAGCAGCCGCCCGGGGTCGGCGTCGTCCAGCGGGCCGTCCGGGCCGAGCAGCTCGTCGACGGCGTGGTCGCTCAGCCCCAGCTCGCGGGCCAGCGCGAGGTCGGCCACCGGGCCGACGGCGACCACGCCGCGCACCCGTTCCGGCAGCCGGTGCGCGGCCCACAGCGCGAGCTGGCCGCCCGCGGAGTGGCCCAGCAGCACCTGGGCTGCGCCGTCCGGCCAGGCGCCCGCGACCACCGCCGCCACGTCGGCCGACATCTCGGGCCAGCGACCGCCGCCGCCGACCCGGCGGTACTCGGCGAGCGCGACCGCGTAGCCCTCGGCGGCCAGCGCGCCGGCGGTCGCCGCCAGGTAGCCGCGGTCGTGGCGCTGACGCCAGTAGCCGCCGTGCAGCACGGTCACCCGCGGGCCGGCCGGGTCGCCGTGGAAGTCCACCACCTGCGACGCGTGCGGCCCGTACCGCCAGGTGCGCGCGGGCGGCGGCGCCGGCAGGGCGGCCAGCGCCGGCCACTCCCCCGCGACGCGGGCCGCGGCGCCGGTCACCGGGCGTCCCCGGCCAGCACCTCGCCCAGGACGCGGGCGGCGCGCAGCGCGTCGGCATACCGGGTGTACAGCGGCGTGAAGCCGAACCGCAGCACGTCGGGACGGCGGAAGTCGCCCACCACCCCGCGGGCGATCAGCTCCCGCATCACCTCACCGGCGCCGGCGCAGCGCAGGCTGACCTGGCTGCCGCGTTCGGCGTGCGCGGCCGGCGTCACCGGCTCCACCCGGCCGGCGGGCACCAGGGCGGCGACGCAGTCGAGGAAGAAGTCGGTCAGCGCCAGGCTCTTGGCCCGCACCTGCTCGATCCGCACGCCGTCCCAGGCCTCCAGCGCGGTCTCCAGCGCCAGCAGCGACAGGATCTCCGGCGTGCCGACCCGGCCGCGCGCCGCGCCGTCGGCGGGCCGGTAGCCGGGGGTCATGCCGAACGGGTCGGCGTGCGAGTTCCAGCCCGGCAGCGGCGAGTCGAACCGCGGCTGGAGGTCGCGCCGCACGTAGAGGTACGCGGGCGCGCCCGGCCCACCGTTGAGGTACTTGTACGTACATCCGATCGCGAGGTCGACGCCGTGCGCGTCCAGTCCGACCGGCAGGGCGCCGGCGCTGTGGCACAGGTCCCACACGACCAGCGCGCCGGCCGCGTGCGCCGCGGCGGTGACGCCGGGCAGGTCGTGCAGCCGTCCGGTGCGATAGTCGACGTGGTTGACCAGCGCGACGGCGGTACGCGGGCCGATCTCGCCGGCCATCGCGGCGGCGTCCACCGGCCGGACCGTGCGGCCGGTGAGCCGGGCGGCGGAGGCGGCGATGTACCCGTCGGTCGGGAAGGTCGCGGCGTCGACCAGGATCTCGTCGCGGTCCTGCCCGGCGAGCCGGACCGCGCCGACGACGGCCTTGAAGACGTTGACGCTGGTGGAGTCGCCGACCACGATCTGCCCGGCCGCCGCGCCCACCAGCGGCGCGATCCGGTCGCCGATCCGCTCCGGCGCCGTCCACCAGCCCGACTCCGTCCAGGACCGGATGCGCAGCGCACCCCATTCCTCGGTCACCACCCGGTGCAGCCGGTCCGCGACCGCGGTGGGCAGCGCGCCCAGCGAGTTGCCGTCCAGGTAGACGGTGTCGTCCAGCGCGAACCGGTCCCGCACCGCGGCCAGCGGATCGGCGCCGTCCAGCGCGCGGGCGCGGTCGTCCAACGTGGGGGTCCGCTGCGCGGCGCCGGGGGTGGTCTGCTGCGCGGCGCCGGTGGTGGCCGGTGCGGTCTGCTCCGCTGCGCCGGCGGTGACCGGGGCGGCGTGCGGGGGGTGGGCGGCGGTGTCCTCGGGGGCGTCAGACATGGCTGCGGGCCGTCCACAGTTCGGGGAAGACGGTCTTGGCGGCACGTTTCTCCAACCAGGCGACACCGGCCGAGCCGCCGGTGCCCGACTTGGCGCCCATCGCGCGGCGGGTGGCGACCAGGTGGTCGTTGCGCCAGCGCCAGACGAGTTCGGCGACCTCGGTCAGCGCCTCGCCGAGCCGCACCTCCGGGGTGTCCTGCCCGCCGGCGTAGACGTTCGCCCAGACCTGCTCCACGCGCGGGTCGGGCACGTAGCGGGCGGACAGGTCGCGGCCGAGGACCTCCGGCGGGACGGCGTGGCCGCGGCGGGCCAGGTAGCCGAGCACCTCGTCGTACAGGCTCGGCTCGTACAGCGCCTTCTCCAGCTCGGCGTGCACCCGGGGGGCGCCGCGGTGCGGCACCAGCATGGACGCCGACTTGTCGCCGAGCAGGAACTCCAGCCGCCGGTACATCGCGGACTGGAACCCCGAACCGTCGCCGAGCGCCGCGCGGTAGGCGTTGAACTGGACCGGTGTCAGGTGGGCCAGCGGCTTCCAGGAGGCGTTGAGCGACTCCAGCTCCCACGTGCTGCGGCGCAGCGCCTCCAGCACGACCGGCAGCTCGTCCTGGCGCAGCGCCTCGCAGGCGACCTGCCATTCGTGGACCAGCACGGTGAACCACAGTTCCATCACCTGGGTGGCCACCAGGAAGACCATCTCGCCCGGCTCGTCCGACAGCGGGTGCTGGAGATGGGTGAGGACGTCGGCCTGGACGTAGTCCTCGTAGGGCGTGGTGCCCTCGAAGTCGAGGTTCGGGGTCTCCGGTCCGGCTTCGTTTCGGGCCTCGGGGGGCGGTACGGACATCACTTTCTCCGTTCATTGCGGCCCCACGGGATCGCCGGGGGCCATGCGGAGATCTTCCGCATGGCCCGGCCGGACCGCAAGGTCTGCCGGAGTGACCCCCCGCACGTGGCGCGGGGGGTCACCCGGGTCCGTCAGCCCAGCGTGTCGGCCGCGGTCGGGGAGGAGTCGCGCAGGAACGTGCTGCAGCGCTCGTACTCCTCGCTCTCACCGATCGCCTGCGCCGCGCGGGCCAGCGCGTGCAGCGCCCGCAGGAAGCCGCGGTTCGGCTCGTGCTCGAACGGCACCGGGCCGTGGCCCTTCCACCCCGCGCGCCGCAGCGCGTCCAGCCCGCGGTGGTAGCCGGTCCGGGCGTACGCGTAGGACGCCACGGTGTTGCCCGTCTCGAACGCGTCGTCGGCGAGCTGCGCCCACGCGAGGGAGGACGACGGGTACTTCGCCGCGACGTCCGCGGGTGCGGCGCCGGAGGCGAGCAGGTCACGCGGCTCCGGGTCGTCGGGAAGGTGGGTGGGGGCGGGTCCCCCGAGCAGGTTCTCGTGTGTAGCCATGGTTTCCAGTCTGCCGGTTCCCGCGACGGGACGCGGCACGGCCCCGGCGGACCAAGGTCTCCGGGGCCGTGCGCGGGCCACGCCGCGAGCACGCTGCGGGTGCGGATGCGGTGCGGTGGTGCGGTTGCGATGTGGTGCGTGGTGCGATTGCGGTGCGTGGTGCGGTGGTACGTGGTGCGGGTGCGGTGGTGCGATTGCGGTGGTGCGGGGTGCGGTGCTTGGTGCGGGTGGCACGGGTGCGGCGGCGGCGCGTCCGCGGCGCGTTCGGCGGTGCGTCTCCGCGCCCGTCAGGCGTTGCGTCTCCGCGTCCGTCCGGCGGTGCGATGACGCGTGCGGTGCGTGGTCCGCGGTGTGCCGCGCCCGTGCCGCGGCGGCTACTTGAGCTTCTTGCCGGCCGACCGCAGGTTCTCCGTGGCGGTGACGACGCGGGCGGCCATGCCGGCCTCGGCGGCCTTGCCCCACACGCGCGGGTCGTAGGTCTTCTTGTCGCCGACCTCGCCGTCGACCTTCAGCACGCCGTCGTAGTTGGCGAGCATGTGCCCGGCGACCGGGCGGGTGAAGGCGTACTGGGTGTCGGTGTCGATGTTCATCTTGACCACCCCGTACTCCAGCGCCTCGTTGATCTCCTCGATCGTCGAGCCGGAGCCGCCGTGGAAGACGAAGTCGAACGGGCTCGGCTTGCCGTACTTCTCGCCGACCGCGTCCTGGAGTTCCTTCAGGATCGACGGGCGCAGCACGACGTTGCCCGGCTTGTAGACGCCGTGCACGTTGCCGAAGGAGGCGGCCAGCAGGTAGCGGCCCTTCTCGCCCAGGCCGACCGCCTCGGCGGTGCGGAACCCGTCGTCGACGGAGGTGTAGAGGGAGTCGTTGATCTCGTGGGAGACGCCGTCCTCCTCGCCGCCGGTCGGGGTGATCTCCATCTCCAGGATGATCTTCGCCTTGACCGCCTGGGCCAGCAGCTCCTTGGCGATGTCCAGGTTGTCGGCCAGGTTCTCCGCCGAGCCGTCCCACATGTGCGACTGGAACAGCGGGTTGCGGCCGGCCGCGACGCGCTCCTGGCTGATGGCCAGCAGCGGGCGGACGTAGCTGTCGAGCTTGCCCTTCGGGCAGTGGTCGGTGTGCAGCGCCACGTTGACCGGGTACTTCTCCGCGACGATGTGCGCGAACTCGGCCAGCGCGACCGCGCCGGTGACCATGTCCTTGCTGTACTGACCGCCCAGGAACTCCGCGCCACCGGTGGAGATCTGGACGATGCCGTCGCTTTCCGCCTCGGCGAGACCGCGCAGCGCGGCGTGCAGGGTCTGCGACGAGGTCACGTTGACGGCCGGGTAGGCGAACTTGCCTGCCTTCGCCCGGTCGAGCATCTCGTTGTAGACCTCGGGGGTTGCGATGGGCATGTGTCCGCTCCTTGGACTTGCGGGTGTGCGGTGCTTCAGGGGCTCTCTCGACGCCGTTGTCGCCCTCATCCTTCCAGACGCGGCGACCGAGGCACATACCCCGTTTTGGGGGCGTTTGTACGACTGTTGGGCGGCGGCGGGTGTTTCACGTGAAACACCCGCCCGGCTCAACGGGTCCCGCCCCGCCCGGTTCCAGGGGCTTCCGCCAGGCGTTTGCCGGGGGTGAGTTGGCGGCGGGCCGTTGTCCGGGCTTCCGTTGACCGTTGCGCGGACCCGCGGTGACCGTTGCGCGGGCCTCCGTTGACCGCCACCCCGGACGCCCGGGCCTCCGCAGACCCCCACCCCCGGCGCCCGGGCCCTCCGTCAGCCGTTACAGGCCGAGGTCGCCCACCCCGTAGGCGTAGTGGTACGACAGCCCGGCGTCGGCGATCGCACCGGCCGCGCCGCGTTCGAGCAGGACGGCCACGCCGACCACCTCGGCGCCCGCCTCGCGCAGCGCCTCGACCGCGGTGAGCACCGAACCGCCGGTGGTGGAGGTGTCCTCGACCGCCAGCACACGGCGGCCGGCGACGTCCGGGCCCTCGATGCGGCGCTGGAGGCCGTGCGCCTTACCGGTCTTGCGGACCACGAAGGCGTCCAGCGAACGGCCCCGCGCGGCGGCGGCGTGCAGCATGGCGGCCGCCACCGGGTCGGCGCCCAGCGTCAGTCCGCCGACCGCGTCGTACTCCAGGTCGGCGGTCAGGTCGAGCATGACCTGCCCCACCAGCGGCGCCGCCGCGCCGTCCAGCGCGACCCGGCGCAGGTCGACGTAGTAGTCCGCCTCCAGCCCCGAGGACAGCGTCACCTTGCCGTGGACCACGGCCTTTTCCTTGATCTGCCGCAGCAGAGCCTCACGGGCGTCAGTCATGCGACGAGGGTAACGAGCCGACGCCGGCGGTGGTGAACCGGTGGGAGCGGGGCCGGGACGGGCGGTGCGGGGGCGGGACGGGCGGTGCGGGGGCGGGACGGGCGGCGGCGACGGCCGCGTGCGGATCGCGGGGGGCGATTGGCGCCGCGAGCCAGGGCACCGGGCGGTGCTGTCGAACCCGTCGGGTCCCCCGGAAGGGGCGGGCCCTCACGGAGCGCCGGGCGGGGCGGCGGTGGGACGGTGGTCCGCGCAACCCGCCGCGGCGCGGTAGGCACCGGGGGTCTGGCCCATCGTCCGGGCGAAGGTGTCGATGAACGCGCTGGTCGTGGCCCAGCCGCAGCGCCGGGCGGTCTCGGTGACCGTCGCCCCCTCGGCGAGGTGGATCATCGCGTGGAAGACACGCGTGGTGGTGCGCCACTGCGGGTAGGTCGTGCCGAACTCGGTCCGGAACAGCCGGGCGAGCGTCCGCTCACCGACCCCGGCCCGGCGGGCGAGGGCGGCCGCGGTGCGCGGCCGGGTCAGGTCCTCGGCGACGAGCCGGCAGACCTGGGCCAGCCGGGGGTCGCGGGCGATCGGCAGCGTCAGGGGCTGGACGTGGGCGCGGCGCAGCCGGTCGGTCAGCACCGCCCGCATCCGCCGGGCCTCGGGGTCCGGCAGGCCGGGTCCGGTGCAGGCGACGAGCAGTTCCCGCAGCAGACCGTCCACGGCCACGACGGTCGGCGACCCGGTCGGCAGCGGGGCGTCGTCCGCCGGGAAGCCGACGGTGTGCACGGAGGTCCGCCCGTGGACCCGGTGCTCGTGCCAGGTGCCGGCGGGGGTCCACACGGCGCGGCCGGACGAGGCGACCCAGGCCCCCGCGTCGGTCTGGACGGCGAGCACGCCGGTGCTGACGTGGATGAGCTGGTGGTGGTCGTGGCGGTGCCGGGCGATGATCTCGCCGGAGGCGTGGGTGTGCGTGCTGGTGGGGGCGATCCCGGGTTGGCCGTTCCGCGACATGGAACGGCAGAATAACGGAAGCACGACTGGCGGTGCTCATGACACCGTGACGCCATGGCGACAGCACCAGGTGATTCCGCACCGCCGCGAACCGGGCCGGGGCCCCTCCCCGGCGACCCGACGACCTTCCCCGGCGACCCGGCACCCTTCTCCGGCGACCCGACACGCCTCTCCGGCAGCCCGACGACCCTTTCCGGCGGCCCGGCCACCCTCGACGACGCCCCGGCGGCCCGTCCCCCGGGCGGCGGCGGCACGCCGGGGACGGCCGGGCGCCGCGGGGCGGCCGGTGGGCTGCTGGGCCGGCTGCGCCGTGCCGCCGTCGACGTCCGGCCGCTCGCCGTGCCGGCCTACCGACGCGTCCTGGCCGGTCAGGGCGCGTCGCTGGTGGGGACGATGGTGACCCAGGTGACCATCCCGGTGCAGATCTACGCGCTGTCGCACTCGTCGCTGTACGTGGGGCTGGCCGGGCTCGCCGGGTTCGTGCCCATCGTCGTCCTCGGCCTCTACGGCGGCGCGATCGCCGACGTGGTGGACCGGCGGCTGCTGTGCCTGTGGTCGTCACTGGTGACCTGGGCGGTGACCCTCGCTCTGCTCGTCCAGACGCTGCTGGGCGTCCGGTCGGTGGGCCTCATCCTCGCGCTGGTCGCCGTGCAGGCGGGCGGCTCCGCCATATCCTCGTCCACGCTCGGCGCGATCATCCCGCGCATCGTGCCGTCCGGCCTGGTGCCGGCCGCCAACACGCTGAGCTTCACCGTCGGCAACATCGGATCGGTCCTCGGACCGCTGGCCGCCGGGGTGCTCGTCGGGCTCCCGCACGGGTACGCCCTCGCCTACGGGGTGGACGCCGTGCTGTTCACCGTGTCGCTCTACTCGACGCTGCGGCTGCCTTCCATCCGCCCGGAGAACGCCCCGGCCCGCCGCGGTCTGCTGGCGGTCCTGGACGGGCTGCGGTTCATCAGCGGCAGGCCGGTGCTGCTGATGTCGTTCGGGGTGGACATCGCCGCCATGGTGCTGGCCATGCCGAACGCCCTGTTCCCGCAGGTGGCGGCCACCCGGTTCCACGGCGGGATCGGCTGGCTGTACTCGGCGGTCGCCATCGGGTCGGTGCTGGCGGGACTGTGCAGCGGGTGGATCGGGCGGGTACGCCGCCAGGGTGTGGCGCTCACCGTCGCGGTGGTCGGCTGGGGGGTGGCCATCGCCCTCGCCGGGTTCGCCCGCACGCTGTGGCTCGCCGTCGCCCTGCTCGCACTGGCCGGCGCCGCCGACCTGGTGAGCGCCGTCTACCGCCAGACGATCCTCCAGACCCACGCCCCGGACGAGATGCGCGGCCGCATGCAGGGGATCTTCACCGTGGTCGTCAGCGGCGGCCCCCGGCTCGGCGACCTGCGCGCGGGAGCGATGGCGGCGGCCACCACCGTGGGCATCGCCTGGTCGGGCAGCGCCATGCTCTGCGTCGTCCTCGTCCTGGCCGGCGCGCTGGCGGTACGCCCGTTCCGGACCTACACGGTGAACGCGGCGGGCGGCCGGACGGCGCCGTGAGACGCCCCGCGACGGGGTCGTCCACCCGGCGCGCGGACGGGTGTCGGGGTGTCGGGGTGTCGGGATCGGCGGATCGGGGGCGGCGGGGGCGGGGGCTCGCGGCGGGGGTCGGAGTCGGGGTGCGGCGGGGCGCGGCGGGGCGGGGGCGTCGGGGACCGGGGTCGGCGCGCGGCGGGGGCCGGGGGCGCGCGGCACCGGGCCCGCCCCCGGCCCCCGCCCACGGCGGGTCGCGGGCCGTCAGCCCAGGCGCTCAGCCCAGGCGCTCCCAGGCGAAGGTGGCCGCCATCTCCAGGGGGTTGATCGGGGTGACCATCCGGGGCGCGGTGTTGAGGCCGTTGGGCGGGCCGGACTGCGGCTCGACGCAGACCGCGGCGTCCTGCTCGTCGTAGACCACGACCCACGGGGACGGGCTGGTGACGCGCAGCCGCAGCTCGCCGGGCCAGGTGAGGGTGACGTCGACGCCGTCGGGCATGCCGAAGCAGTCGTCCCAGGGGCCGGGCAGCGGGTCGATGCGCTTGCCGGTCGGCAGGTGGTCGTCGCCGCGCTCCTCCTGCCAGGCGGCGTCGAAGGCCACGGTGACGTTCGCGCCGCCGTCGCCCAGGTTGCGTTTGAACCACGGGTGCCAGCCGGCCTGCGCGGGGAACGAGTCGCCGGGCACGTCGGTGACGGTCTCCACCGCCATCCCCAGCGTCAGCGAGTCCTCGGTCAGCTCGAAGGTCTGCGTCACCCGGCCCGGGTACGGCCACGGGTCGGCGAGGTCGTAGGTGAACGCGGCCGTGCGCTCGGTGCCGCCGGGGGCCTGCCGCCAGACGGTGTCGCGACCGGTGCCGTGGATGGCGTGCGGCGCGGAGTTGATCGGCAACTGGTGCGTGACGGCGCCGTTGCGGAACCTGCCCAGCGCGGTCCGCCCGCACCACGGCACCATCGGGAACGCGCCGTACTTGTCACCCTGACGCAGCAGTTCCCGGCCGCCGACCCGCAGACCGCCGATACGGCAGCCGGCCTGCGGACGAATCGTCAACTCGACGTCACCCGCGGTCAGTCGAACGGGGGAGGACAGGGCGTCGGCCGCCCGGGGGGTCTCGGTCATGCCCCGAATCTACCGGGGCCCGCCCGCCCCCGAAGGACACCGCCCGCCACGATCACCCGGACCACCACGACGCCGGTACGGGGGTCCCAGGCGGGAGCGGGAGCGGGTGGGGGTCGGGTCGTCGGGCGGACGGGTCCGGGTGCCGGATGACCCGAGGCGGGACCGGGTGCCGGACGGAGAGGCGGGACCGGGTGCCGCCGGGGCCCCGCAACGAGGCCGACTCGCCGCACGGCGAACAGCGCGCCGGAGCGGCACCGCTCGCACGGCGAACCCGACGCGGGAACGGACTTTGGTCGGACCGGACGCTGGTCGTACGCGAGCCCGACGCCGGAGCGGAACCACCACCCGACGGACCCCGCCGGAGAAAACCACCGGTCACGCCCGCGAACCACGCCCCGGAAGCCGGACCGACCGCACGGCGAGCCGTCGGAGCAACCGAACCCGCCACCGCGTCCAGCCCCGCCACCGCAGCCGAACCCGCCACGCAGCGCCCCCGCACGGGAACGGAGCCGGACACACATGGCGAACCCGCATCGCGAACCCCCACCGCGAAGCCGCACCGGAAGCCCCGGTCAGCCGCCCGGCGAACCCGGCACCGCAGCCGACCCACCCGCAGGACGACCCCCAGCGCGAGCGCCCACCCGGTGCCCGGCAGACGGACGGTCCCCCGGCCGACCGCCGGAGGCAAGCGGCCTCAGCGGCGTCGGCGCCACGCCCGGCCGACGACCACCGCGCCGGCCAGCAGTGCGGCCGCCGCGGGGGCGGCCCAGCGCAGGGTCTCGCCGGCCGAGCCGGTGTCCGGCGCGGCGACCGGCGCGTAGCGGCCACGGGGCGGGGCGTGGTCGACCTCCTCGGCACTGCGGCCGATCATGGTGCGCCGGGCGTGCGCGGCCTCCGCGGGCGGCTCGTCGCCGGTCTCGTCCTCCAGGCCGGCCACCGTCTCCGGCACGTCGACGCCGACGTCGTCCTCGTCGAGCCCGCCGTCGTCCGCCTCGCCGCCGAAGGCTCCGGTGTCCAGCCGGTCGTCGTCGGCGTCGTCGGCGTCGAGGTCCAGGTCCTCGGCGGCCGGCTCGGTCAGGTCGGCGCCGTCGAGCTCGTCGCGATCGGAGGCGTACCGGTCGTCGAGGGCGTCGGAGGCGTCGAGGTCGGCGCGGCCGGGCGGAACGTTCCCGCCGGAGACGGGGGGCGCGGGCGGCGGCGGGGACTCCTCGACGGGACCGGCGACCGGTTCGGCGTCGAGGTCGGTGGTGAAGTCGTTGACGAAGCGGTCCAGCAGCCTGCGGGCGGCGGCCTCCGCCGTGGCGTCGTCGTACTCGGTGAGCCGTCCGCCGGCCTGGACCGCGCCGGAGAACTCGATCCGGGTGCCCTGGTCCTCCCGTTCCAGGCCGATGACCAGGGCGACCTTCACGACGCCGCCGCCGCGGGCCTCGGTGCCCTCGCCCTCGATCTCGAAACCGCCGTCGCACTCCGCGATCCGCAGGCTTCCCCGGTAGGTGATCGTCGAGCCGCCGATCCGCAGCCGCAGCCGCCCGGCGACCGTCCCCTGCGGTGAGTCGGCGTCCCGCTGCACCGCCGAAACGCACCGCACGACACGGTCCGGCTCGGCCAGAGCCCGCCGCACGACCCCCACCGGAAACGGAACGAACGCCTCATGCTCCATGTTCAACGAGCCTACTCACCCCACCCCCCGCCCGTCAGTGCCCCGACACGCCTGAAACGGCCCGAGCCGCCCGGCCCGGACGCCCGTCCAAGGGCAGCACCGCTGGTCGGCGCCCTCCCCCGGCGCCCCCGCACCGCGCCACGAACCCGCCGCAGACGTGCGGAATGGTGTTCTCCACAGCGGTGGCGAGCACCTCACGGGTCGGCCCAACACGCCCGAACGACCCGGCCCCCGGCCCCCGGCCCGAACGGCTCTCCGCGGCAGCCCCGGCCGCCCACGCCGTACGACGGCAACCACGTCCGCGGAGGCATCGGCACAGGTCGGAGCGCTTCTACGTCCGGGTTCCCGCGCCGGCGGCGTGCTGAGCCTGCGGGGGCCGCGCGGGAAGACGTCGCGCGTGACGATGGCGAGGCCCCCGCTCGGTCGGGTCAGCACCGAAGCCTCAGCACGGGCGCAGCCAGCCCTCTGCCGCTCCTCCGCACACCTGAAGCAGTACACCGGCTCCGCCACCCCAGCCCCGTGGCCCGCCCCCGGCCCCCGCGACCTCGCCCTGCCGAACCATCGGCCGACGCTCCGGCCGTTCGCCCGGTCCGCGCGACGCGTGACGCTGGCGCCGACCGGGACCCTGCTCACCGGCTCCCGCACCTCGACCGGCCACCGCTGACCGGCCAGCGCCGACCACCCACCGCCCCCGCCCGGCGCACCCGCGACGCCAGCGCCCCGGCCCCGCCGACGCAAGCGGTGCGGCCGACAGCGGTCGGAGCGCGCTGGTCACCGTATTCGGCACGCGCTGGCCACCGTGCGCAGCATGTACCGGAGCGGCCCACCCGTACCCGATCGTTCCGCACAGGCTGGCCACCGCACCCTGCACGCACCGGAGCGGCCCACCCGTACCCGATCGTTCCGCACGCGCTGGCCACCGAGCTCAGCTCGCACCGGAGCAGCCCACGCGCACCCGATCACCTCCCGCGCATTCCGCAAACGGCCCGGCGCGATGACGGCCCACGTGGTGTTCCCCGCCAACCCGCACACCCCGCACACTCCCCGGCGGAACAGCACCGCCGCACCGTCACCCCGCCCCCGACGCTTCGCGCCCACCCCGTGAAAAACCCCGCCCTTCCGCAACCACCGTCCCGTTGGAAGGCGTAACCCCCGTGCCTCGGCGCCGACTTCCGCGTCACCCTCAACTGCCTTCGCCCACCCGCCCGTTCACCGCGTACAAGACAGACCGTCGACCGAGTCGGCGACCCCGACGAGGCAGCCGCCCACCGTGCACCTCGCCACGCCCCCGCGCCTCCCGCGTCACCGGCCACGCCCCTCCTCCGCCAGCAACTGCCCCCGCGGCCCCTCACCGTCAACGCCCTCCACCGCCAAACGCCCCCACCGCCAACGACCACGCCCCTCACCCCCCGAACCGCGGCCTCAGCAGCGTCGAGGGCGGCACCCCGGACGGCGAGCGGACGGTGACCGGCCGTACCCCCGCCGTCGCGGATGCGGGAAGCGCCGGGGGGCGTTCCCCCGCCAGGACGAAGCCGTCCGGGCCGGCGCGGTAGGGCAGCGTTCTCAGTCCGGCCGCGCGCAGGCCGGCGTCGATCGTCCACAGGGTGGGGCCGGGCGGACCGGCGGCCACGGCGACGCGGGCGGTGGGCGGCAGGGTGCGGCGCAGCAGGCCGTAGAACTCCTCGCAGTACGCGTCGGGGTCGAGTACCGGGGCGGGCAGGTCGGCGATCACCACGTCGTAGCGGGCGCCGGGTTCGGCGGTGCGCAGCCAGTCGAAGGGGTCGGACCGCCGCACCCGGACCCGGGGGTCGGCGAAGGCGTGGCCGTTGAGCGCGGTGAGGTCGGGGTCGGTGCGGGCGGCGCGCAGCAGACCGGTGTCGGGGCCGACGACGGTGACCGACGCGACGCCGGGGAAGGCCAGCAGCCGGTGCAGGGTGAGGCCGTCGCCGCCGCCGAGCAGCAGCACGCGGCGGTGCGGTCCGGCGGACATCGCGGGGTCGGTCAGCGCGGCGGGCAGGGCGGAGCCGGCCCGGGCGATCTGGTGGCCGCCGACGAAGACCCGCAGCGGCCGGCCGGGCGTGCCGCCGGTCAGGGCGACCTCCTGCGCGCCGGTGCCGCCGGCCGGCCGGGCCCCGGCGCCGTACAGCGCGTCGCGGGCGGCCCGTTCGAAGGTACCGGCGCAGGCCGCGGCCGTCGCGAGCACGGCGAGCACCAGCAGGTTGGCGACCAGCAGCAGGCAGCGGGAGCGGGCGGTCAGGTCGCGGTGGAACAGGCCGAGCACCATGGCGCCGCCGGCCACCGCGTTGACCGCGCCGGTGACCAGGGCGCCCGCCAACTGCCCCAGGCAGGGCAGCAGCAGGAACGGGAAGGCCAGCCCGCCGGCCAGCGCGCCGACGTAGTCCGCGGCGAACAGGTCGGCGACCGCGCCGCCGGCGTCCTGCCGGCGCACCCGCTGGATCAGGGTCATCAGCAGGGGTATCTCGGCGCCGGTGAGCACCCCGATGGCGAAGGCGAACGCGGCGGGGGCGGCCGGGGACGGCCCGAGCCAGGCGAAGCAGGCGTAGAGCGCCATCGCGGAGAGCCCGCCGGTGAGCGCCAGGGCGGCCTCGGTCAGCGCGAAGCCGAGCGCCGCCCGGCGGCGCAGCCCCTTGGCCAGCAACGAGCCGACGCCCATGGCGAAGACCATGACGGACAGCACCACGGACGCCTCGGTGACCGACGAGGTACCGGCCAGGTAGGAGGCGAGGGCGACGAGTTCGAGTTCGTAGACCAGCCCGCAGGCCGCGCACACGAAGACCGCGGCGAGCACCAGCGCACGACCCAGCCGCGCCGGTACCGGCAGCCTGACCGGTACGGCGCCCCGCGCGATCAGTACGTGGTCGACCATGCCCTCACGCTACGTCACTTCCTGTGGCCAGACGATCACCCGCAGGTGGCATATGACGGCATTCGGGGGCGCGTTCAGGCAGACACGCACACCCGCACGCCCCCCCACGCGCGCCGGTCCCACCACGCCGGTCCAGCCACGTCGGCCCATGCGCACCGGTCCCGCCACGCCGACCCCTGCACGCCGCCGCCGGCACATCCGCCTCAACGCCGCCCCGCGCCAACGCCGAACACCTCACGCGCGCCGACCACCACATCGGCCCGGCAGCCGCACCGCCAAAGCCCCGCACCGCGCCCCCGAAGCCCGCACCGCCAAAGCCCCGCACCGCGCCCCCGAAGCCCGCACCGCACCCACGCACCCCCGAAGCCCCGCACCCCAAAACCCCGCCCCGCACCACCCGCACCCGTACCAAAAACCCCTCACACCAGACCCGACACCCGCGACCGGGTCGCGACCAGGCGTCCTTCCTGCGGGTAGGCGTGCCAGGTGCGCCACGCCACCTCGCCGGGGCCGCCGTCGTCGCCGTCCGGACCGCGGTGCACGAGCAGGGCGGTGAACGCGTTGGGGTCGCCGGGGAAGCGGCCGGCCAGGCCGTTGGGGTGGTCGGCGACCACCGCCAGCAACTCCTGGGCGCGGCTGGCGAAGGCGTCCGGCGGCAGCGTCTCCACCCGGGCGGCGAACTCGTAGTCCCAGTCGCCGACGCGTTCGGCGACGCCGAGCGGCAGCGGGGTGCGGCGGCCGGGCAGGCAGGCGACGGTCTCCGAGCAGGCGCCGGCACCCGCCGACAGCAGGATCTGGTGCGAGGCGCCGAGCAGGCGCATCTGCACGCGGGCCCGCGCCGGGCGCGAACCACCGTCCGCGGACGGCAGTTCGAGGTCGAGGTCGACGACGGCCAGCGCGGGCAGCGGCTCGGTGCCCAGGCTCCAGGCCAGGTCTCCGGCGCGGGTGTCGGTGTAGGCGGTCTGGAGTGTGGTGAGCATGGGTCGGCTCCGCTGGCACGAAGTGCGGTGGTCTGAACGGGGCGGCCCCGTGCGGCGGTCCCGCCGCGGTCGGCGCCGGCGGTCCACGCCGCGAGGACCCGGGGGAACTTCCACCGGCGCGAAACGTCAACGGGGAGTCTGGATATACGGAATCATGAAATACGCCGCACCCCCAGCGTTTTTACCCATTCATACCCGCATTACATCCCCACGGGCCCTGTCCGGTTCAGGTGTTCGGCTCGGGCGCCCGCGACTCCCGCTCGTGAGCGGGCAGTCGGCGGCACCGCACCCCTCACCTCGGGTGCGGTGCCGCTGTCGCCGTCTCAGTGGTGCCCGCCGCCGGAGAAGCCGCCACCACCGCCGTGGTGACCGCCGGAGAAGCCACCGCCGCCGTGGTGGCCGCCGCCGGTGTGGTGGTGGCCGTGGTGCTGGTCGCCGGCGGCGGCGCCACCCGCCAGGTAGGAGGTGTCGTTGCGGCGGGACAGGTCGCCGCGGCCCCCGCGGCGGCGCACCGCGTTGCTCACGACGCCGACCACTACTACGAGGAGGACGGCGATGACGATGACGGCCATGGTGCGTTCCTTTCGTCGGTCCGTACGGAATCACGCCGCAGGCGGTCCGTCCGGTTCCCTTCCCCTGCCCACCTTGTGCCGGAGAATCCTCGGCCCGCCACGTGTGGGGAGGTCCCCGGCCCCCCACGTGCGGGGGACCTCCTTGTCCGTCGCGTTCTTGAGGAAGCCGGGGGCAGGCCGCAGGATGGACGCATGACGATCAAGCGCGCGCAGCGTCCCCTGCTGAACCGGCGGCTGGACGGCTTCGGGACCACGATCTTCGCCGAGATGTCCGCGCTGGCCGCGGCCACCGGATCGATCAATCTCGGCCAGGGCTTCCCCGACACCGACGGCCCCGAGGAGGTCCGGGAGGCAGCGGTGCGGGCGCTGCGCGACGGCCGGGGCAACCAGTACCCGCCGGGGCCGGGCGTTCCGGAGCTGCGGCAGGCGATCGCCGCGCACCAGGCGGCGTTCCACGGGCTGACCGTCGACCCGGACCGCGAGGTGCTGGTGACGGCCGGCGCCACCGAGGCGATCGCGGCGGCGCTGCTGGCCCTGGTCGAACCCGGTGACGAGGTCATCGCGCTGGAGCCGTACTACGACTCCTACGCGGCCGGCATCGCGATGGCCGGCGGCACCCGGGTGCCGGTGACGCTGCGGCCGGACGGCGACCGGTTCGTCCTGGACCTGGACGAGCTGCGCGCCGCCGTCACCGGCCGCACCCGGCTGATCCTGCTCAACACCCCGCACAACCCCACCGGCACGGTGCTGTCCCGCGCGGAGCTGGCCGCCATCGCCGAACTGGCCGTCGAACGCGACCTGCTGGTGGTCACCGACGAGGTCTACGAACACCTGGTCTTCGACGGCGAACACCTGCCGCTGGCCGCCTTCCCCGGCATGCGCGAGCGCACGGTCACCATCTCCTCGGCCGGCAAGACCTTCTCCTTCACCGGCTGGAAGGTCGGCTGGGTCACCGGCACGCCCGAACTCGTCGACGCGGTGCGTACCGCCAAGCAGTTCCTGACCTACGTCTCCGCCGGGCCGTTCCAGTACGCGGTGGCCGAGGCGCTGCGGTTGCCGGCCGCCTACTTCACCGGGCTGGCCGACGACCTGCGGGCCAAGCGCGACCTGCTGTCCGCCGGGCTCGCCGAGGCCGGTTTCCGGGTCTTCCGCCCGGCCGGCACCTACTTCGTCACCACCGACATCACCCCGCTCGGCGGCACCGACGGCTTCGCGTTCTGCCGCGAACTGCCGGGCCGCGCCGGGGTCGTCGCGGTGCCCAACGCCGTCTTCTACGACGACCGCGCGGCCGGCGCGCCGTACGTGCGGTGGGCGTTCTGCAAGAAGCTGGACGTGCTCGCCGAGGCGGTCTCCCGGCTGAAGAACCTGTAGCCCGGCTCAGGACCGCGTGGACGCGCGGGAGCCCGGCACCGCACCGGTGCCGGACTCCCGCGTGCGTACGCCGGGTCAGGCCTGCTCGGGCCCGCCGTCGGACTCGCCGGGCCCGGCGCTGCCGGACTCGGCGTCCTTCTCCAGGCCCAGCTGGTCGATGACCCACTTGTCGAAGTCGATCGAGGCCCGCACCCAGCTGACCGTGCTGGAGACGAAGTGCTCCAGGCCCACGCCGAGGCCCAGCAGCATCTGCGCCTCGCCGATCAGCCGGACCGCGCCGTCCTCCTGGGTGTGGGTGTACACCTTCGGCCACAGCGTCTGGCGGTTCCAGCCGTCGATGACCTCCAGCAGCTTCGGCTTCTCGTCCAGCGGATAGGTCCGGTCGTAGAACGTGCGGACCGCGTAGACCTCCTGCTCGTCCTCGCCGCGGAACATGAAGTACGTGCGGAACGTCTCCCAGGGCGCCGCGAGGTCACCCTCGTCGTCGACGACGTGCTTGAGCTCCATCTGGTCCAGCAACTGCTTGACGATTTCCTGGTCGGGACGGATCACACCTCCACCGGGCGGACCGGCCGGAGGTTCGTTGTCCGGCTTGCCACCGAAGTTCGGAATAGAGGACGGGTCGATGCTCACCGCGGGTTCCCTTCATACGGAATTCCTGCATCCTCCCGCATCGGCGCGGGGGCTTGGCAACCCCGGCCGGCCTCGGCCGGGGGTCACCGTA
Source organism: Streptantibioticus silvisoli (assembly GCF_027947535.2). GTDB lineage: Bacteria > Actinomycetota > Actinomycetes > Streptomycetales > Streptomycetaceae > Streptantibioticus_C > Streptantibioticus_C silvisoli. The sequence continues at coordinate 178,601 of NZ_JAAGKO020000004.1, read as the reverse complement.
CGGGCGCCGTCCCGCGTCGCTGCACGGCCGGGGGTCCCGTGGTCCGGGGCCCTCACCGGACGGGCGCCACCTCCAAGTGTCCCTCACTGTCCCCGTCGGCCCGCGAGACGCGGACCGTGTCGCCGTCGCGCACCTCGCCGGACAGGATCGACCGGGCCAGCCGGTCGCCGATCGCGGTCTGCACCAGGCGGCGCAGCGGCCGTGCGCCGTACGCCGGGTCGTTGCCCTCGTGGGCCAGCCAGGCCAGCGCCTCGTCGGTGATCTCCAGCTCCAGGCGGCGGTCGCGCAACCGGTCGCGCAGCCGGCCGATCTGCAGGCCGGCGATCCGCTTCAGCTCCGGCTCCAGCAGCGCGCCGAAGACCACCACGTCGTCGAGACGGTTGAGGAACTCCGGCTTGAAGGCCTGCCGGACGGTGTTCAGCACGCCCTCCCGCTTGGCCTCGTCCGTCAGCTCGGGGTTGACCAGGTACTGCGATCCGAGGTTGGAGGTGAGGATGAGGATGGTGTTGCGGAAGTCGACCGTGCGGCCCTGCCCGTCGGTCAGCCGGCCGTCGTCGAGCACCTGGAGCAGCACGTCGAAGACCTCGGGGTGGGCCTTTTCCACCTCGTCCAGCAGCACCACGGTGTACGGGCGGCGGCGCACCGCCTCGGTGAGCTGGCCGCCCTCCTCGTAGCCGATGTATCCGGGCGGGGCGCCGACCAGCCGGGCGACGGAGTGCTTCTCGCCGTACTCGCTCATGTCGATGCGGACCATGGCGCGCTCGTCGTCGAACAGGAAGTCGGCGAGCGCCTTGGCCAGCTCGGTCTTGCCGACGCCGGTGGGGCCGAGGAAGAGGAACGATCCGGTGGGCCGGTCCGGGTCGGCGATGCCGCTGCGCGAGCGGCGCACCGCGTCGGAGACGGCGGCGACCGCCTCGCGCTGGCCGATCAGCCGGCGCCCCAGTTCGTCCTCCATGCGCAGCAGCTTGCGGGTCTCGCCCTCCAGCATGCGGCCGGCCGGGATGCCGGTCCAGGCGGCGACCACCTCGGCGATGTCGTCGGCGGTGACCTCCTCGCCGACCATGCCCTCCAGCGCCCGCTGGGCCTCGATGGCCTCGGCCAGCGCCTTCTCGGCGGCCGGGATCTCCTCGGTGCGGATACGGCCCGGGGTGACCCAGTCGCCGGTCTCCGGCGCCTTCAGCTCGGCGCGCTGGTAGTCGCTCTCCAGCTCGTCCAGCCGCTTCTTCAGCTCACCGACCCGGTTGTGGACCTCGCGTTCCTTGTTCCACCGCGCGGTCAGGCCGCGCAGCTCCTCGTCCTTCTCCTCCCGGCCGCGGCGCAGCGCCTCCAGGCGTTCGCGGGCGTCCGGGGCCAGGGCCTGTTCGGCCTCGTCGCGGTCCTTGGCCTTCTTGAGCTTCTTCTCCTTCACCCCGGAGGTCGCCAGCAGCGACTCCTCCTCCATCCGCAGCCGGTCGACGGCGCGCTGGAGTTCGTCGATCTCCACCGGTGAGGAGTCGATCTCCATGTGCAGCCGGGAGGCGGCCTCGTCGACCAGGTCGATCGCCTTGTCGGGCAGGAAGCGGGAGGTGATGTACCGGTGCGAGAGGTTGGCGGCGGCCACCAGCGCGGAGTCGGCGATGCGGACCTCGTGGTGGGCCTCGTAGCGCGGCTTGAGCCCGCGCAGGATCGCGACGGTGTCGGAGACCGACGGCTCGGCCACCAGCACCTGCTGGAAGCGGCGTTCCAGGGCCGGGTCCTTCTCGATCCGCTCGCGGTACTCGTCCAGCGTGGTGGCGCCGACCATCCGCAGTTCGCCGCGGGCCAGCATCGGCTTGAGCATGTTGCCGGCGTCCATCGCCGAGTCGCCGCCGGCGCCCGCGCCGACCACGGTGTGCAGCTCGTCGATGAACGTGATGATCCGGCCGTCGCTCTCCTTGATCTCGGCGAGCACCGCCTTGAGGCGTTCCTCGAACTCGCCGCGGTACTTCGCGCCGGCCACCATCGCGCCCAGGTCCAGCGCGACCAGCCGCTTGTCCTTCAGCGAGCCGGGCACGTCGCCCTTGACGATGCGCTGGGCCAGCCCCTCGACGACGGCGGTCTTGCCGACGCCGGGCTCGCCGATGAGCACCGGGTTGTTCTTGGTGCGGCGGGAGAGCACCTGCACGACGCGGCGGATCTCGTTGTCCCGGCCGATCACCGGGTCGAGCTTGCCCTCGCGGGCGATGGCGGTGAAGTCGGTGCCGTACTTCTCCAGCGCCTTGTAGGTGGCCTCGGGGTCGGGAGTGGTCACGCGTGTGCCTCCGCGGGCGGTCTCGAAGGCGTCCAGCAGCGCGGTGGCCGTGGCGCCCTGGCGTTCCAGGGTCTGGGCGACCGTACCGCCCTTGGCGGCCAGGCCGATCAGCAGATGTTCGGTGGAGACGTAGGCGTCGCCCAGCTCCTTCGCCCGCTCCGCCGCGTCCGCGATCACCGCCAGCAGCTCGCGGGAGGCCTGCGGCGGCGCGACGGTGGCGCCCTGCACGGTCGGCAGCACGGCGATCTGCGCCTCGGCGGCCTTCAGCAGCGCCCCGGGGTCGGCGCCGACCGCGATCAGCAGGTCCTTGAGGTTGTCGTTGTCGGCGGCGTCCAGGAGGGCGGCCAGCAGGTGCGCGGGCGTCAGGTCGGCGTGCCCCGCCGTCACCGCGCGGTTGTTCGCACCGCTCACGGCCTCCTGGCTCTTGTTGGTCAGCTCTGCGTTCACGGGGACGCGGACCTCCTCCTGGGTGACACCGTCTGTCTCCTGCCGAGTACAGCATAAGACAAGTTGAGCCTATTCCGCTCAACTCAGGGATTCGTCCGGCCGGGGTCGTCCACGCGGAACGGCGCCGCCCGCCGGGTGCCCCGTTCGGACGTGGGACGCGGTACCCCCGCGATACGTTGCCGTCATGGCCTTCGACCCCCGTACCCCGAGTCCGGACTTCCTCGCGTTCTGGCGGGAGCCGCACTACGCGACGCTGACCACCGTCCGCCCCGACGGCACCCCGCACGTCGTACCGGTGGGCGTGACGTACGACCCGCCGGCGGGGCTGGCCCGGGTGACGGCGCGCGACGGCAGCCTGAAGGTGCGCAACGTGCTCACCGCCGGCGACGCGGGCGCGCCGGTGGCCGTCTGCCAGGTGGACGGCGGCCGCTGGGCCACGCTGGAGGGCCGCGCGACGGTCTCGCGGGTCCCCGGCCGGATCGCCGAGGCGGTGCGCCGGTACGAGGAGCGGTACGGCCGCGAGGTGCGCGAGGACCCCGAGCGCGTCGTCATCGAGATCGCGCTGACCCGCGCGAAGGGTTCGCCCCAGCTGCTGGGCTGACCGGCGGGCCGCCAACGGCGACGGCCCCGCCTCCGGTGGGAGGCGGGGCCGTTCGACGGCTCGTGGCGCACGTCAGGTCACGGCGTGCGCCGGGGAGTGGGACGCCAGACCACCAGCGCGGACGTCTGCTGGACGTCCTCGTAGCGGACCAGGTCGCGGCGGTAGGAGGCGTGGACGGCCGCCTCGCGCTGCCGCAGGGTGGCCGCGGCGCCCTCCAGACCGGCCTGGAGCTCGGCGACCCGCGCCTGGAGCGCCGCCACCTGGTTCTCCAGCTCGATGATCCGCTTGATCCCGGCGAGGTTGATGCCCTCGTCCTGGCTCAGCTGCTGGACCTGGCGCAGCAGGTCGATGTCCCGCGCCGAGTACCGGCGGCCGCGGCCGGCGGTACGGTCCGGCGATACCAGGCCCAGCCGGTCGTACTGCCGCAGGGTCTGCGGATGCAGCCCGGACAGCTGCGCCGCGACCGAGATGACGTACACCGGTGATTCTTCGGTCAGTTCATACGGATTACGGCGTGCTCCCCGGCCGTCCATCCTCATGCTCCCTTCGCGGCCTTGAACAGCTCCGCCCGCGGATCGGCGTCCGCGGTGGCCTTGCGATACGACTCCAGCGCGTCGAGCGCCTCGCCCTCCGACTCGGCCGGCACCGTCACCTCGACGGTGACGAGCAGGTCGCCGCGGGAACCGTCCTTACGGGCGGCGCCCTTGCCGCGGGCGCGCAGGGTACGGCCGTTGGGAGTGCCCGGCGGCAGCTTGAGCGTGACCGGCGGCCCGCCCAGGGTGGGCACCTTGATGTCGCCGCCGAGGGCCGCCTCCGGGAACGTCACCGGCACGGTGACCGTGAGGTTGTCCCCCTTGCGGCCGAAGACCGGGTGGCTGTGCACGTGGACCACGACGTACAGGTCGCCGTTGGGCCCGCCGCGCTCGCCCGGAGCGCCCTTGCCGCGCAGCCGGATGCGCTGCCCGTCGCTGACGCCCGCCGGGATGCGGACCTGCATGGTGCGGGAGCTGGCGGCGCGGCCGCTGCCCTTGCACACGTCGCAGGGGTCCTGGGCGATCATGCCGCGGCCCTTGCAGTCCACGCACGGGTCGGTCAGCGAGAAGCCGCCGCCCCCGCCGCGCGAGACCTGCCCGGTGCCGACGCAGGTCGGGCACACCCGCGGGGTGCCGTTCTTGTCGCCGGTGCCCGCGCACGCCTTGCAGGGTGCGGAGGAGGACATCCGCAACGGCACGGTGGCGCCGTCGACCGCCTCGGTGAAGCTCAGCGTCACCTCGGACTCGATGTCCTGGCCGCGCCGCGGCTGGGTCCGGGTGGTGCCGCCGCGGTTGAACAGCCCGCCGAAGACGTCGCCGAGCCCGCCGCCGAAGCCGCCGCCCGCGCCGCCACCGCCGGGGGAGCCCCCGGGCTGGCCGGGGGCGCCGCCGCCGAACAGGTCGCCGAGGTCGAAGTTGAAGCCGCCCGGACCGCCGGCGCCGCCGGGGGTGCGGAACCCGCCGCTGCCGAACAGGGTCCGCGCCTCGTCGTACTCCTTGCGGCGCTTGGGGTCCGACAGCACGTCGTTGGCCTCGGAGATCTCCTTGAAGCGCTCCTCGGCCTTGACGTCACCCTTGTTGGCGTCCGGGTGGTACTCGCGGGCGAGCTTGCGGTACGACTTCTTGATCTCGGCCACGGTGGCGTCCTTGGGGACGCCGAGGACCTTGTAGTAGTCCTTCTCCACGTAGTCCTTGGTGTTCACCTTCGGCGTCCCTCCTCCCGTACGAATACCGGGATCCGTGGTACGGGTACCACGGACCCGGTGCCGTCGATCACGTCAGCCCTCACGTCGTTCGGGCTTCCTGCTCCGCGGGGCGTCAGCCCTCGTCCGGGCCACCGCTCTCCTCGTCCGCCACGTCCTCGTCGGCCCGGCCCTGCGCGCCCGGCTGCGGTTCGGCGACGGCCACCCGCGCGGGGCGGATGGTGCGTTCGCCGATCCGATACCCAGGCTGGAGGATGCTCACGCACGTGGTCTCGGTGACCTCGGGCGAGTAACTGTGCATCAGGGCCTCGTGCACCAGCGGGTCGAAGGGCTCGCCCTCCTTGCCGAACTGCTGGAGACCGAGCTTGGCGGCCACCGACTCCACCGACTCGCCGACCGACTTGAAGCCGCCGACCAGCTCGCCGTGTTCACGCGCCCGGCCGATGTCGTCGAGCACCGGGAGCAGCTCGGTGAGCAGCCCGGCGACGGCGATCTCCTTGACGGCGATCCGGTCGCGGTCCACCCGGCGGCGGTAGTTCTGGTACTCCGCCTGGACACGCTGCAGGTCGGCGGTGCGCTCGGCCAGCTGGGTGCGGGCGGTCTCCGCCTCCTTGCGGGCGGCGCCGTCGCCGGCGTTGCCCGCGTCCCCGGCCGGGGCACCCGGGCCCGCCTGATCGGCGGACCCGGAACCCTGCTCGGCGGACCGGTCGGTCTCGTCGACGGGGACGTCAGCGGACTCCGAGAAGCCCTGCGACTCCTCCGTCACGCCGCACCACCCTCACGCTTGTCCTCGTCGACGATCTCGGCGTCCACCACGTCGTCGGCGTCGTCCTTGGACATGTTCACGTGCTCGCCGTCCTCGCCCGCGCCCTCGGCACCGGGGTTGTCCGACTGGGCGTTGGCGTACATGGCCTGGCCGAGCTTCTGGCTGGTGGCGGCGACCTTCTCGGTCGCCTCGCGGATCGCGGCGATGTCCTCGCCCTTGAGCTTGTCCTGGAGCTCGGTGACCGCGGCCTCGACCTCGGTCTTGATCTCGCCGGGGACCTTGTCCTCGTTGTCCTTGAGGAACTTCTCCGTCTGGTAGACCAGCTGCTCGGCCTGGTTGCGGGTCTCGGCGGCCTCGCGGCGCTTGTGGTCCTCGTCCGCGTACTGCTCGGCCTCGCGCATCATGCGGTCGATGTCGTCCTTCGGCAGCGCGGAGCCGCCGGTGACGGTCATCCGCTGCTCCTTGCCGGTGCCGAGGTCCTTGGCGGCCACGTGCATGATGCCGTTGGCGTCGATGTCGAAGGTGACCTCGACCTGCGGCACGCCGCGCGGGGCCGGCGGCAGGCCGGTCAGCTCGAACATGCCGAGCTTCTTGTTGTACGCCGCGATCTCGCGCTCGCCCTGGTAGACCTGGATCTGCACCGACGGCTGGTTGTCCTCGGCCGTGGTGAAGATCTCCGAACGCTTCGTCGGGATCGTGGTGTTGCGCTCGATGAGCTTGGTCATGATGCCGCCCTTGGTCTCGATGCCCAGGGACAGCGGGGTGACGTCCAGCAGCAGGACGTCCTTGACCTCACCCTTGAGGACACCGGCCTGGAGCGAGGCACCGATGGCGACGACCTCGTCCGGGTTGACGCCCTTGTTGGCGTCCTTGCCGCCGGTCAGCTCGCGCACCAGCTCGGCCACGGCCGGCATCCGGGTCGAACCGCCGACCAGCACCACGTGGTCGATCTCGGCGAGCTGGATGCCCGCGTCCTTGATCACGTTCTGGAACGGGGTCTTGCAGCGGTCCAGCAGGTCACGGGTGAGCTGCTGGAACTGCGCCCGGGTGAGCTTCTCGTCCAGGTGCAGCGGGCCCTCGGCGGAGGCCGTGATGTAGGGCAGGTTGATGCTCGTCTCGGTGGACGACGACAGCTCGATCTTGGCCTTCTCCGCCGCCTCACGCAGGCGCTGGAGGGCCATCTTGTCCTTGGACAGGTCCACCCCGTGGCCGGAGTGGAACTGCTTGACCAGGAAGTCCACGACGCGCTGGTCCCAGTCGTCACCACCGAGGTGGTTGTCACCGTTGGTCGCCTTGACCTCGACCACGCCGTCGCCGATCTCCAGCAGCGACACGTCGAAGGTGCCGCCGCCGAGGTCGAAGACCAGGATGGTCTGGTCGTCCTTGTCCAGGCCGTACGCCAGCGCGGCGGCGGTCGGCTCGTTGACGATGCGCAGGACGTTCAGACCGGCGATCTCGCCGGCCTCCTTGGTGGCCTGGCGCTCGGAGTCGTTGAAGTACGCCGGGACGGTGATGACCGCGTCGGCCACCTTCTCGCCCAGGTACGACTCGGCGTCGCGCTTCAGCTTCTGCAGGATGAACGCGGAGATCTGCTGCGGCGTGAAGTCCTTGCCGTCGACGCCGATCTTCCAGTCCGTGCCCATGTGACGCTTGACGGAGCGAATGGTCCGCTCGACGTTCGTCACCGCCTGGCGCTTGGCCACCTCGCCGACCAGCACCTCGCCGTTCTTGGCGAAGGCGACGACGGACGGCGTGGTCCTGGCGCCCTCGGCGTTGGTGATGACGGTGGGCTCACCGCCTTCGAGAACACAGACGACGGAGTTCGTCGTACCCAGGTCGATGCCGACCGCACGTGCCATGGTGGAATCCTCCAGCTGACTTGAGTGGAACTGACTCAAGAGTGCCTGAGCGCCTTCTCGATGTCAACCAACATGAGCGGGCATGACTCAAGTCTCCTGTGCGTAAGGAACGCATAAGGCGGCGGAGCGCGCGCCGACGGCCGCGCCGGACCTCCGCCGGACCCCGCCAGGACCGGCCCGGGCGCCCCCGACGGACTTCCCGGGCCGCGCACGGCCCCCCGCCCGCTCCACGCGGACTCCGCGGAGCGCGGACCCGGCGCGGATCACGCGACGTAGATCACCGGACCGGGCGGCTGCGTGCGACCGGGGATTGCGGGTAATGTCGGAAGACCACGTAAGTTACTGCTTAGTAATCGCCATTCGGCGCGCCCCTGGCAGGGATGAGGAGCCCTCATGCAACTCGCCGCGATCATCGTGTCGCTGGTTCTCACGGCGGTGGGGGTGGCCCTCATCGGCCGCGCGGTCGGCAGGATCTACCGTTTCGTCAACCTCGGCAGCAAACTGCCCGAGGGTGCGCGCACCGGCGACCCGGTCAACCGGTCCAGGACCCTGGCCACCGAATTCGTCGGTCACACCAGGATGAACCGCTGGGGCGTCGTCGGCGTCGCCCACTGGTTCGTGGCCGTCGGCTTCCTCACCCTCGGTCTCACCATCATCAACGCCTACGGCCAGCTGTTCAAGGCGAACTGGCTCCTGCCGATCATCGGCGACTGGGTGCCGTACGAGTTCTACGTGGACTTCATCGCCCTGTTCACCACGCTCGGCATCCTGGTCCTGATGGCGATCCGCCTGATGAACCTGCCCTCCCGGGCCGGCCGCAAGTCCCGGTTCGCCGGCTCGGTGGCCTGGCAGGCGTACTTCGTCGAGTACGTGATCCTGGTGATCGGCCTCGCCATCCTCACCCTGCGCGGCCTGGAAGGCGCCATCCACGGCGTCAACCACTACGAGGCGTCGTACTGGGCGTCGTACCCGCTGGTCGCCGCGTTCCACGGCCTCAGCGTCGGCACCCTGCAGAACCTCGTGTACTTGGTCGCGATGATCAAGCTCGGCGTCACCATGGGCTGGGCCATCACCGTCGGCCTCAACACGAACATGGGCGTCGCCTGGCACCGGTTCCTAGCGTTCTTCAACATCTACTTCAAGCGCGAGGCGTCCGGCGCCGTCGCGCTCGGCGCGCTCCAGCCGATGATCTCCGACGGCAGGCCGATCGACTTCGAGGACCCGGGCGAGGACGACCAGTTCGGCGTCTCCCAGGTCGAGCACTTCTCCTGGAAGGGCATCCTCGACTTCTCCACCTGCACCGAGTGCGGCCGCTGCCAGTCGCAGTGCCCCGCGTGGAACACCGGCAAGCCGCTGTCGCCGAAGCTGCTCATCATGAGCCTGCGCGAGCACGCGCACGCCAAGGCGCCGTACCTGCTGGCCGGCGGCGGCAAGAACGCGGAGGGCGAGGAGAAGGCCACCGAGGAGCAGCTGGCCGGCGTCCCGGCCGCCGCACTGGCCGAGGCCGAGCGCCCGCTGATCGGCACGCTGGAGGAGAACGGCGTCATCGACCCGGACGTGCTGTGGTCGTGCACCACGTGCGGCGCCTGCGTCGAGCAGTGCCCGGTCGACATCGAGCACATCGACCACATCGTCGACATGCGGCGCTACCAGGTGATGATCGAGTCGTCGTTCCCGTCCGAGGCGGGCACGATGCTGAAGAACCTGGAGAAGAAGGGCAACCCCTGGGGCCTGCCGAAGAAGCAGCGGCTGGCCTGGGTCAAGGAGGTCGGCTTCGAGGTGCCGGTCGTCGGCGAGGACATCGAGGACCTCACCGAAACGGAGTACCTGTACTGGGTGGGCTGCGCCGGCTCCCTGGAGGACCGCGCCAAGAAGACCACCAAGGCGTTCGCCGAGCTGCTGCACATCGCCGGCGTCTCCTTCGCCATCATGGGCGGCGAGGAGAACTGCACCGGTGACTCCGCCCGCCGCCTGGGCAACGAGTTCCTCTTCCAGCAGCTCGGCCAGGAGAACGTCGCCACGCTGAACATGGCGTTCGGCGAGGACGACGAGGACGAGTCGACGAAGCTCCCCGCGTCCCGCAAGAAGATCGTCGCCACCTGCCCGCACTGCTTCAACACACTGGCCAACGAGTACCCGCAGCTCGGCGGCGAGTACGAGGTCATCCACCACACCCAGCTGCTCCAGCACCTCATCGACGACGGCAAGCTGGTCCCGGTCACCCCGGTCGAGGGTCTGATCACCTACCACGACCCGTGCTACCTGGGCCGGCACAACAAGGTCTACACGCCGCCGCGCGAGATCATCGCCGCCGTCCCCGGCAACCGCACCGAGGAGATGCACCGCCACAAGGAACGCGGTTTCTGCTGCGGCGCGGGCGGTGCCCGGATGTGGATGGAAGAGCGCATCGGCAAGCGCATCAACAACGAACGCGTCGACGAGGCCCTGTCCCTCGACCCGGACATCATCTCCACCGCCTGCCCCTTCTGCCTGGTCATGCTGACCGACTCGGTCAACGGCAAGAAGAGCGACGGCAGCGCGAAGGAGTCCGTCCAGGTGGTCGACGTCGCCCAGCTGCTGCTCGACTCCGTCCGGACGGCACCGCCGGCCGGCGAGTCCGACGGCGAACCGGCCAACGCGCCGGAACCGGAACCGGCGAAGTAGCCGGACACGCGGCCCCACGCGAAACGGCCGGCGCCCTGGCGGGGGCGCCGGCCGTTCGTTGTTGCGCGGGCCGGTGTGATCATCCGATGCGTGTCACAGCTTCGCAGCAATGCCGCCCCGATGGCCCGGCCTCCCGCTCGAAGGTCCGTCAGGCCGGGTACGTTCGAGAGCGTGGCAGGATTCAGGATCGGACGCGGCGGCCCCGCGCAGCAGCAGCCCCAACCGCGACACCCCGGGCAGTATCCCGGCCCGCCGGCGGGTCGACCCCCGGCCCAGGACGACGCGCCGGGCCACACCCGCGCGTTCACCGTCAACGTCAACACGGACGGCGGCCACCAGGACCCGTACCAGGGTCAGGGGTACCAGGGTCAGGGTCAGGGGTACCAGGGCGGATACCAGGGCCAGGGGTACGCGAACCAGGGGTACCCGGCGCAGGGTCAGCAGGGGTACGGGTATCCGGGCCAGGGGTATCCGGACCAGGGTGATTATCAGGGCGGCGGTCCGGACGGTTACGGCGACGCGGACGGTGGCGTCAACACCTACCGGGCCGGTCAGCCGAGCGCGCCGCCGATGGGACCGCGCCTGCCGTGGCAGCAGTTGCTGACCGGGATCGTGGTCCGGCCCGGTCGGACGTTCTGGCAGATGCGCGACTACCAGGTCTGGGGTCCCGCGCTGCTGGTGACGTTCGGCTACGGACTGCTCGCCGTCTTCGGCTTCGACAGCGTGCGGTCCGACGTGCTCGGCGAGCCGATGTCGCAGAGCGTCCCGTGGGTGGTGGTCACCGCGGTCGCGGTGACACTGATGGGCCTGGTGATGGGCGCCGTCACGCACACCCTCGCCCGGCAGTTCGGCGGCGACGGCAACTGGGCGCCCACGATCGGCCTGGCCATGCTGGTCGCCTCGATCACCGACGCGCCGCGCCTGCTGTTCGCGCTCTTCCTCGGCGGCGGCAACGGATTCGTCGAGATCCTCGGCTGGGTCAGCTGGCTGGCCTGCGGTGCGCTGATGACGTCGATGGTCAGCAAGTCCCACGACCTGCCGTGGCCGAAGGCGCTGGGCGCCGCGTCGATCCAGCTGATCGCGCTGCTGGTGCTGTTCAAGCTGCCGACGTTGTAGAGGACGCCGCGGCGGGACGCACGGCCGCGGGCGTGGGCGTGGGCGTGGATGTGGGCGTGGGCGTGGCCGGCGGAGCCGTCGCGGGGGCGGCGGGGGCGGGTCAGACCTGGGTGCGGTGGAAGTTCAGGTAGGAACGGGACGGCGTGGGGCCGCGCTGGCCCTGGTAGCGCGATCCGTGGCGCCCGGAACCGTAGGGGAACTCCGCGGGCGAGGTGAGGCGGAACAGGCAGAGCTGGCCGATCTTCATACCGGGCCACAGCTTCATGGGGAGCGTGGCCACGTTGGACAGCTCCAGCGTGACGTGCCCGGAGAAGCCGGGGTCGATGAAGCCGGCGGTCGAGTGCGTCAGCAGTCCGAGCCGCCCGAGCGAGCTCTTGCCCTCAAGCCGTGAGGCGACGTCGTCCGGGAGGGTGATGACCTCGTAGGTCGACGCGAGCACGAACTCGCCCGGGTGAAGGATGAACGGATCATCCCCCTGCGGCTCCACCAGCCGCGTCAACTCCGGCTGCTCGACCGCCGGATCGATGTGCGGGTAGCGGTGGTTCTCGAAGACTCTGAAGAACCGGTCCAGCCGTACGTCAATGCTCGACGGCTGGACCATCGACTCGTCGTACGGATCGATACGGACCCGTCCGGACTCGATTTCCGCCCGGATGTCCTTGTCAGAGAGAAGCACCTGATGAGGATACGTCCCCGGCCAGCCGCTCCAGGGCCACCGGCACCGAATGCCGCAACCGCGCGCACCGGGGACACCGGATCAACCGCCCCGGGCCCAGCCGCTCCACCCCGAGATTCTGCAACGGGAACACCCCCGTGCTGAAGACATGCCCATCCGCACACCGCACCACCGTGCGCTCCATACGCGCTCCCCTTCCCCACCAGAGGCCAGAACGCACGCCACCCTAGGCGATCCCCACCCCCCACCCCACCAGCCACTCCGCCAACTCCGCCATGCGGTACAGTTACCCCACGCGACGGCATCCCCACTCAGCCGTTGTCTACGCGGGTGTAGTTTAATGGTAGAACATGAGCTTCCCAAGCTCAGAGCGCGGGTTCGATTCCCGTCACCCGCTCCACGCATCAGCCCCAGGTCAGCGACCTGGGGCTTTTTGTTGTCCGGGCCCGTTCAACGGCTCCTCTGCATCATCCGGCCGGAGCACTAACGAGTAGGTCGTGAGGAGCGCCCCGGACGCAGGTGGCGGGAGGCTGCCAAGCAGGAGGACAGCCACGTCGCCTCGACTTGAGCGATGATCATGCCGTCTACCGTGATCATCCCGTCCATCAGACCACCGACGATCGTTCCGTCCTTCACGCTGCCGACCCGTATCGAGTGATCGCCGACACGGAACATCCGCCAGTCCATGTCGCTGTGCCAGAGCCGGGCAGTCGTCTCACCTTTTCGCTGGGCGAAGACGAGTTCCTCGCCGAACTCGTTCACGAAGTAGCCGACATAGTCCTTTTCGGTTATCTCACCACCACACAGGCGGGCAAGAAGCCGTTCGATTGCAGGAGGGGTGTCATTCATGCCGGGAGCTCCTCGGAGGCATCGGGGTCCTGCCACGGCGACGAGAGCGCCAACATCCGTGCCGCCGAATCCAGCAGGGACTCGTACGTGATCACTTCTATGCGCGCCATATGAGTGTTGTAGGTGCGTAGAGTTTCCGCGATCTCTTGGGGCGTGACACTCCCCGTGGCGAACTGCGAGTGTCCGAGAACGACCGTCACCGAAGCTCTGCGGGTGTCGACACCGTGGTCGGCCAGAATCGCAGGGCGGTTCTCGTCCATCGCCCGGAGATAGTTCTGCGCCTGGGAGACCGCGCGATGCGCCGCAGCGCCCAGCATGAGATGACCACTACGTCGGATCACCAAGTCCTGGACGTTGGCTCGCTTGAGCTCAACCACGTGCAGGGATCCGTCACCACGCAGCAACGGGATGTCCAGAATGGTGTCCGCGGTGTACTGACGACGTGCCAGTTCACGCACATAGGCTCCACCGAAGATCTACTCCTGATTCTTGAGACAGGAGTGGAGGTCACTCTCGGAACTCTTGGGGTCGTCCACTGCGGTACGCAACGCCGCCAGGCCGGTTCGCCTCGCCTTCAGTTCAAGCAACTGGGCCAACAACGCCGCGTCAGCATCCGCCAGAACGTCGTTCATCATCCGCGCGGTCTCGGCGGAGGCCGGCCGGGGAATGTTCCGGAGAAGGATCTCCATATGCCCGATCTGCTGGAGTCGCCTCATGTCTCGGACGGACAACTGGATCCCACCCTCGCCGGTACCGAGGCCCAGATGATCAGCGGACTGCACGATGCCACGAAAGAGGTCCCGGGCCTCGGCGGCGGTCGCGTTGAGGTCTTCCTTGCACAGGACGTCCAGCACTGCGACTGCCTGGCCGGCGCCTATGGCAGCCATCCGCCGCATGTACTCCTCGCTGCTCTGCCGCGCCTCCTCGTCGTAGTAGTTCTCCAGAATTTCAAGGAAGAGCTCGCCTCCCGCATACGCGGCGAAGTGCTGAAAGCGCCGGGCAAGCTCGAAGTCCTGGTAGAGGATGGCCTCCTGAGCGACATCCCTCCAAGGCATTCACCAGTGGCCTGCCCTTGCCATGTGTGAGGCGATCACCCATGAGGCGGAGCACCGCATCTATGCGCTCCTGCACGCCGGTCTGCTGGGTCAGCTCCCGTGCTGCCTCGACCAGACGCCGCAGCGTGGAGCCGGACCGGAATGTCGTCATGCGGTCCCCCCTGGAACCGGCCACCGACAACGACGCCTGGTCGCGATCCGGGTACGGAAGAGATGCAGCGACAGGTTCGCGGCCGCCCTCGGCGCCGGCTCCAGTACTCCGCCACGGGCACGGTCACGGCCGGGCAGGGCTCCCTGGAGGCTCTGCCGAGCCGCGCCGAGGGCCGGCCCGGCGAGGCGCCCGGCTCTCCGGACCCGCCGGCCTCCGGTGCGGTACCGGCGGTCAGTCCGTCAGCGGGGCATCTGGGCCGCGTGCTGGTCACGCAGGGCCGACCAGGCAGCTCGCTGCTCAGCAGGGTCCGTCGGCGGCACGTCGTGCCCGGCGCGGCGCAGGAGTTCCAGCGCGGTGGCCAGGAAGCCGACGGTCAGGGATCGCTCCACACCCTGGCCGGTGCGTCCGTAACGGGCCAACGCCCGCGTGCAGAAGGCCAGCAGAGCCGGGATGTCGATGGTTGCGTCCGCGTCGCCGGCGGCACAGCCGATGACGGACGGGACGCCAAGCAGCTCCGCGACGAGCACCTCGTGTCCGATGAACAGACGGGCGATGTCGGCGTCCGGCCGCCACAGGACCGCACCGGATTCCCCGCCGGCGCGGAACGCCACCGTTTCTCCCTCGGACGGCAAAGCCCGGGCGCCGCGAGCGGCTTGCTCTGCGGAAGCGGGGGGCAGATTTCCCGCGGCAAGCAGTGCGCGGGCGCGGTCGAAGACGAGAGTCCCCTCCATTTCCACAGCCCGCGCCGTGATGTCGTCTACGACCCGGCGCAGCACCTTCAGCCATTCGCGGCGGAAGACGGCCTCGGGTACCACAAGTCGGCTGCGTTGGTTGAGCAGGTCCGCAGGCCCCCAGTCGAGGCTGTACCAACGGGAATCGATGGTCAGATCCTCCCCCTGCCGGGTGATCCACCATTCGACCTGGAACGCGGACGGTCCCCAATAGACGTGTACACGCTCTTCCGTTCCCTCCGCCAGGGTCTCCAGCATGATGACGATGTCGTCGACGAGTACCTGCACGTCCTCGCTGTAGACGAGCGACACCGGCAGGCCATTCCAGGAGAGGATCATTCGTTCGGTGTCGTCCGGGTACATCTGCCGCATGGCACCGTCGATGTCGTCCACCACGTCGGAGATATCGACGGTCTCCGGTGAACCCGTCTGAATCCAGAAATCCATGACCAGCCTATTTGGTGTAGGGATACGCGTGGACCGTACCATTCGGACGGACCTTGACGTACAGTGCGTTGGGTTTCTGCATCGTTCCATCCGGCATGTATTCGATGCAATCGTTGTCCGGGGGGAGATCGAAGAATCCCTGCTTGCCGGGGCCGAGTTCAGCACCCTTCCGGACTGCGAAGTCCACATCCGCGGGGCTGCCGAAACGCCCCTGCGGATTACCCGTTTTCTTGACCCGTTGCGGTCCCTCGTTCCAGTCAATTCCGTGTGTTTTCCCCGACAGGGCTTCCCCCTCGGGCTTGTATGTCTTCCCATCTACGGTGACTCCCTTGCGGACCTCCGCGATCTGCTTATTGCGGCTCAGACCCGAGAGGTCCGACTTCCGCTGGGTATAGGAGGCCAGGTCCTCCTCGGAAGTCGGCTTCGGCTGTCCCTTCGCCGCCCCGTCCCAGTCGCCCTCGCCGCCCCCAGCGCCCCCGCCACCATCGGACGTCATGTTGACGCGGTCCGGGCCGGTCGCGTCCATGGCCAGCCTGCCACCACCGGCCGCGATGAGCCCTACCCCGCCAGCGATGGCGGAGGCCGAGACCACTCCGGCCGGAACGCCGAGGAGAGCACCGACCCCAGTGGCGTCCAGGACGGCGCCCCCGATCTCGCCGCCGGCGCCCAGCGTGGCCAGCCCGACCCCGGCGAGCACCTCGCCCACCGCGTCGGCGTCATGCAGCATCGCGTTGCCGAGCGACGCCAGGTCGGACAGGGCCTGTTCGCCTACGTTCCCCAGGAACTCCCCGGTGTCCGACAGGATCGTGCCGGTGGTGTCCTTCACCTTGTCCCAGGTGCTGTCGTGCATCCCGTCGTGTGTGATCGCCCGGTGAATGCGTGCTGCGGCGGCGCCGGCAGCCTGGTCCCGTACCTGCTTGGCCGACGCCAACAGCGTCTTCGCAGCGCTCAGCGACGACGAAGCCGCTTCCTGCTTCCTACGCGCCGCCGTGGCGTCCGGATCGTCCTTCGGTGTGTGCGGCGGCAGCGCCTTGAGGCGGTTGCCCGCCGCCTTGTGCTCGGCGTCGGCTGTCTGCGCGTCCCGCAGCGCCTTGAGCGATATGGCCTGCGCGTGCGCCAGCGCGCTCGCCCAGTCGCCGTCGCTGCCCTCCCGCACCACGACGCCCACGGCTCGGGCCGCGACGTCATAACGGTGGAACGCCTTCCGTAGATCACCGACCGCGTCGTGCGCGGCGTCCCGGAACCGGTCGGCGGCGTCGGAATTCCACGACTCGACCGAGGCCAGCGCCTGTATCTCTCCGGTTTCCCGCTGTATGTCGTCGGCGGTGTCACGCAGCGTCAGCCCGAGCAGTGCCAACCCCTCGGGATCACCGGGTACCGGATCGCCGTCCTCTCCGAGCACGGCCCATTCATGCGCGGGCGGACGACGGCTCACTTGTACCCGCCGCCGTGCGCCCTTGCCGTGTCCTGCTTGCGCAGTGCGGTGGCCAGTTGGGCATCGACACCCTCGTACGAGTCGGCCGCATCCTCCGTGATCACGCCGAGGGTCCGGATCTTGTCAGCCAAGTGCTTCCGGTGGATGCGCCAGTTGTCACCGAAGTCGTGGAAGGCGGAAGCGATGCGGGCGTCCCCCAGTTCGCCGACCGAATATCCATCGGCTGGATTCGACCTGTTGGTGAACTCGTCGTAGATCCGCTGCAACGCCTTTGAACACTCGCGCAGCCGCCGTGTGTCGGCCTTGAGATCGCTCATGCCGGCTCCATCCCCCTGAGAACACCTTGATGACAGGATATTAGGAGGATCGGCGGCTATCCGCTGGTGACTTCTCGCTCCGAGAGCGGTCGGCAAGCTCCGCAAGCCTCCTTCACGATCGCCCGGGTGCCCGTCCGGCGTTCCGGGGCCGCGCTGACGCGGGTCTCCCGCTTCAGGTAGCCGGAACGGTTCCCGGATCCGGCGAAGACGACCCGTACATCGTCCAGAATCGCAGCGAGTTCCACCACGACGAGCAGGTCTCCAGCGTCGGGAAAGGGGGTCAGGCATGGCGCAGAACTAGGCCCGCACGGGACAAGCAGACTGATACGCAGCGCAGGGTGCAAAGACCCGGCGTCACAGCAATCAGCAGAGCACCGGCACCGGCACCGACCCGTCCTCGTCGAGACGCCCGAACTGCTCGGCCCCATTGCCGAGCCGTCCCAGTGGCGACTTCGGCTTTCCGTTCCGGCTGGACCCTGATGCGGACGTCATCAGCCTCAGCCGCCAGCACACCGAAGGCCGCGTCCCAGGTTGGCGGGCGGGCGGCGCCACCGCACGTGTGCCGACGGGCGGCTGGGCGGCTGCGCGTCCCGGGTGAACCGTTTCCGCCGACCGCGGGGGGCGCCGAGCGGGATCCCGCACAGGGCCTTCTCCATGCAGGGGTCGTACAGGCCGGCGGCGCCGCGAACTTCTCCGCGTTCGTCCGGAAGGCGACGTGCTCGGGATCGGAATGATCGGGGGGCGGGCGGTGTTCGGCTGTGCGTGGGTGTCGTGGACGAGAGAGGGGTGCTGTGCCGTTGAGTTCGGAGCCGTTGCGGAAGCTGGGGTTCTTGACGATCGGGCTGTTCGACGGGGCCGATCCGCGCCGGGGGCACGAGTCGACGCTGGAGATCATCGAACTGGGGGAGCGGCTGGGGTTCGACAGTGCCTGGGTGCGGCACCGGCATCTGCAGTACGGGATCTCCTCCCCCACCGCGGTCCTCGCGGCGGCCACCCAGCGCACCAGCCGTATCGAACTGGGCACCGCGGTCATACCGGTGGGCTGGGAGAACCCGCTGCGGCTGGCCGAGGACCTGGCGACCGTCGACATCCTGTCCGGCGGGCGGCTGAACCCCGGGGTCAGCGTCCGGCCGCCGATGAACTACGACCGGGTCAAGCACGCGCTCTACCCCGACACCGCCGGCATCGAGGACTTCGGCTACGAACGGGTGCGGCGGCTGCTGGACTTCGTGCGCGGCGAACCCGCCAGCGACTTCAGCGGCGTCCAGGGCTTCGAGGTGTTCTCCGACCGCGTCCAGCCGCACTCCCCGGGCCTCGGCGGCCGTATGTGGTACGGCGCGGCGAGCCTCGGTTCGGCCCGGTGGGCGGGTGAGCACGGCATGAACCTGCTGACCAGCAGCGTCGTGAAGGCGGAGGCGGAGGCGGAGGCGGAGATACCGGGGCCGCCGGGGTCACCGGACTTCGCCGGCATCCAGCTCTCGCACATCCGCGCCTTCCGCGCCCGCCACCCCGACGGCGACCGGGCCCGCGTCTCGCAGGGACTCGTCGTCATCCCGACCGACAGCGCCACGCCGCGGCAGCGCGCGAAGTACGAGGAGTACGCCCGCGAGCGCACCCCGCGCACCGCCGGACCGCAGGGGCCGGGCCGCCTGCTGTTCGCCCCCGACCTCGTCGGGCCCTCCGCGCGGATCGCCGAGCAACTGCACGCGCACGCCGCCTTCCGGGAGGTCGACGAGGTCGCGTTCGCGCTGCCCTTCACCTTCGACCACGAGGACTACGTCCAGATCCTCACCGACATCGCCACGGGGCTCGGCCCGGCCCTGGGCTGGCGGCCCAGCGTCTGACCCCGGGCACCCCGACTCCCGCCGCCGGCAACGGCGTTGGCCCGGTCCCGCCGTCCGTACCACGCGGCCGGGCCGGGGCCGGCCGGTGTCAGCCCGCCTGCGGGGAGGACTCCTCGGTGTCGCCGGCCTCGAAGGCGGCGTAGGGGTGGACGAAGCTGTCCTGGGTGAAGGGGGTGAACCAGTCGTTGACGTCGGTGGTGCGGGCGGGGTCGGCCGCCTCGTCGGTGCCGTCGGCCTCAGCGGTGCCGTCGTTGCCGGCGGTGCCGTCGTTGCCGGCGGGGTCGTCGGGTCCGGCGGGGTCGTCCTCATCATCGAGGTCGTCGAGGTCGTCGAGGGTGGGGTCGTAGAGCCACTCGTGGTCGGAGTCCTCGTACACGTGGTCGGCGAAGACCTGCCAGGCGCGGCTGACGTCGTCGTCGAGCAGGCCGTAGAGGTCGGCGGTCACCTCGGCCTGGTTGAGCAGGATGCGGGTGAGCAGTTCCTCCGCGAGGCAGCTCAACTCACCGAAGCCGGGCTGGTGGAAGCGGCCGGTGAGCATGACGGCGGCCACCGCCAGGCGCCGGGAGAACAGCACGGTGTACTGCGCGGCGAACTGCTGCGGCAGGTCGTCGAGGATCATGAACACCCCGTCGCTCTCGCCGACGTTGGGGCCGTCCTCCTCCAACGTGGCCAGATCCGCGAAGAGTTCGTCCACCAGGATCTCGCTGACGTAGACCAGCGCGCCGGCGGCGACCTCGGCGGTCTCGCGGTTGACGATCCGGACGGCCTCGTTGTCGGTGTACCCGAAGCAGGCCAGCGGGAACGCGGCCAGCCGCGGGGCGAGGGAGCGGAGCTTGAGCCGCATCGTCTCGACGTCGGTGGCGTCGCGGCCCGGCTCACCGGCCGGCCTGGACAGCGCGTGCAGCCGGGCGCGTTCGGCCGGGTCGGCGGGTGGCGCGTCGGGTCCGTCGGCCGCGTCGAGGCTCTCCTGCGCGGAATCCGGCTGGAGTTCGACCTCGCACTTGGCGATCTCCCAGTCGGCCAGCAGCTCCGACAGCTCCAGGACCTCGCTGATCACGCCGTGGACGGCGTCCTCGGCGAACTCCAGCGCCGGGGCGTCGGCGAAGACCTTCAGCAGCGCGCCGCCGGGGTGAACGGCGATGACGTGCTCCTCGATCCCCACCTCCATCCCGTCCGGCCCCTCGATCGCCTCGATCGACTCCAGGCCGGACTTGAGCAGGTGGACGACGCCCTCACGCTGGAGGGCGTCCAGGTCGGAAGCGCCTTCGGGGGTACTGACCCCCACGGTTACGACGTATGTCACCCGTTCATCGTGCCTCACGCCCGGCCCGGTGGACCCCGGAACGGGCCACCTCGTCCCCGCGTCGCGCCAACGGGGACCGCGCGGCGGGGTCCGCGCCGCGGGGGCGGTGGGGTCCGCCCCGCGAGGGCGCTGGGGCGGGGCGTCCGCGCGGCGGGACGGCGAGGCGGCGGGTCCGGGCGGCGAGGCGGTGAAGCGGCGGGTCCGGGCACGGCCTCCGGCGGGAGGCCGTCACGCCGCCGGGGTGGAAGGGCCGCCGGCGGTGCCGCGGTGGCGGCGGTGCCCGGTGAACCACAGGCGGCGGCCGCGGGCGGGGTCGGAGGTGCGGGTGGTGTCGACGGTGAGGTTCAGCCGGGTGCCG
Source organism: Streptantibioticus silvisoli (assembly GCF_027947535.2). Taxonomy (GTDB): domain Bacteria; phylum Actinomycetota; class Actinomycetes; order Streptomycetales; family Streptomycetaceae; genus Streptantibioticus_C; species Streptantibioticus_C silvisoli. The sequence goes on along the minus strand of NZ_JAAGKO020000004.1, from coordinate 157,978 downwards.
GAGCCGTCGGGGGCCGCCGGGTGACTGGACTGCTCGGTGGCCTCGAAGGCGTCACGCAGCACTTCCGCGACCCGCCGGGCCACGTCCGGCGTGGCGGCGGTGACCACGACCTCGGCGAGACCGGGGGCCGGGAGGGCGGAGTGATCACTCATGGGTTCCTCCCTTTCGGGCTTCTGGTCTTCTGGCCTTCTGGCCTTCTGGCCTTCTGGTGTCCCGCTTCGGGCTTCGGGCTTCGGGCGAGGCGGTCGGGCCTTCCCGCTTCCCCCGGTTCGGCCTTCCCGCTTCCCCCGGTCCGACCCCTCCCCCTTCCCGCGGTCGAGGCGTCCCGGGCCGCTCATGCCGTTCGTACGCGCAGCGGCGCGCCGGCGTCGTGCAGGTGGCGCAGGGCCTGCGCGTAGGAGGCGATGAGGCCGGCCTCGGTGTAGGCGATGCCCAGCTCGGCGCAGTACGCGCGGACGATGACGCGGGCGCGGCGCAGGTGGGGGGTGGGCATGCTGGGGAAGAGGTGGTGTTCGATCTGGTGGTTGAGGCCGCCGAGCACGACCTCCAGGAGCAGTCCGCCGCGCACGTTGCGCGAGGTCAGCACCTGGCGCCGCAGGAAGTCCGGTCGTTCGTCGGCCCCGGTGATCGTCGGCATGCCCTTGTGGTTCGGGGCGAACGTGCACCCCATGTACACGCCGAACACCATCTGGTGAACGGCGAGGAACGCCAGCGCCTGCCAGGGGGTGAGCACCAGCAGCAGCGCGGCCAGGTAGACGGCGACGTGCACGCACAGCAACACGCCCTCCAGGCCGCGGAGCTTGATCGCGGAGCCGCGCCGGAAGACCGCCCGCGCACCGGCGAAGTGCAGGTTGAAGCCTTCGAGGGTGAGCAGCGGGAAGAACCAGAACGCCTGGCGGGCGCCGATGAACCGGGCCAGTCCGCCGACCCGCTCGGCCTGCCCCCGCGACCAGACGAAGACGTACGGGTCGACGTCGGGGTCGAGGTCCTCGTGGTTGGGGTTGGCGTGGTGGCGGGTGTGCTTGTCCTGCCACCAGCCGTAACTCATGCCGACGCCCAGGTTCCCGGCGATCCGTCCGGCTGTCTCGCTGGGCCGGCGCAGCCGGAATACCTGGCGGTGCGCGAGGTCGTGCGCGACGAGGGCGACCTGGGCGAACATCACGCCGAGTCCGGCCGCGATCAGCAGCTGCCACCAGGAGTGGCCGAGCACCGCGAAGGCGGTCCAGCCGGCCGCGTACAGCACGGCGACGCCGCCGATGCGCGCGGCGTAGTACCCCGGCCGGCGGCGCAGCAGGCCCGCGCCGACGATGCGGCGCGAGAGCACGGCGAAGTCGCTGCCCGGGGCGGTGGACGGGGGCGGGGGCGGTGCGGCCAGGGTGGCCAGCGGCGGGGTGTCGGTGGGGGTCATGGCACGTGGCCCGTCCCCGGGCATGACGCCCGGCGTAGGTGGCTCACCGCAGGAAGGAGCAGGCTGAGGCCCGGCTCAGAAACGTCCTCCGGTACGGCCAGCGTACGGCACCCGCCCGGTCCCCGACCGGGAGCGCACGACGCGTTCCACCGCTGCCGCGACCGGCGTTTCCCCTTGCGCCGCAAGGGTTTTCGCCGTGACGGCAGGGGTGTCCGCAGCACCGCGGCAGCGGGCTTCGGCCACCGCCGCAGGGCCCGCGCGCCGTCGGCACGGCGCGTCGCGAACGCGGGACCCGGCAGGCGCGACGGCGGGGGCGTCGCCGGTCGCGCGGCACGTCGGGCCGCTGTCGCCGCGTGGGTCAGGACATCGGCCAGGGGTCCGCGGGCGCGGTCGGCTGGGGCGGCGCGACCGGGGCGGAGGCGCAGGTGAAGCCCAGGCGCGTGAGGGCGATGGTGACCTCGGCGGCGGAGAAGTCGCGGCGGTCCTGCCGGGTGAGGACCGCGCCGACCTGCTTCACCGGGTACGTCCGGCGGCCGATCGTGACGGACGGACCGTTGACGGGTTCGGGAGCGATGCCCTTCATGGCCGCCTGTACCTCACTCGCGGTCAGGTCGAAGTGACAGCCGGCGATGACACAGCGCACAGGGGCTCCTGGGGTATTCGGTGGAGGTTCTGAATCCACAGCGTCGCACAGCGCGCTGCGCATGACGACAGCAAAAGGCCACCGGTCCGTTCATTTTCGCCTCCCCCGCGCGGTCCGCCGCAACCTCATCGAGATCACATCGAGATCTCGGCGCGGACCGGCCACCGATCGCCTGTGGGCTTCCGGGGCAACACCTGTGCGGCGTCCGCCCGCACCTCCGGCGCGCGCCCGCCCGCTCGCGGGCCCGCGAGGGGCGGCGCGTGGCCCGGGCGCGATGTGGTGTTGCGCACAGCGTCGAACGCACGGCCCCGGAACGGCTCCCACGGATCGGCCGGGCGGATCTGCCGCGCGGTCCGCCAGCGGGCCGGCCGCACACGGACGGACACGGTCCGCATCCGTCCGCCACGGTCCGCATCCGTCCGCACACGTCCGCGGAACCGGTCACTCACACCTTCGCGGGGCCATCCCGCAGTCACCTCGCAACCCGCCCCCGGAGAGTGACGCCCCGCACTTCCGCGACTGCGGGGAGGCGCCGGAAGCGGTGTTCACCGTCCGCTCTCCGGTCTGCTGTTCCGGCGGCGGATGCGTTCTTCACGGGTTGTCGATCACATCCTCGCCACTGTGACGGATGTGTGTTAGGTTGACTGCGTTGCGGTTTTGGTACCCATGGAACTCTGTGTGCACCTGAGGATGTGACCTTCAGGTGCATTTTTGTTTTTCCGGACAGCGAATTCTTTCGTCATATCCGGAGGGGTCAATACGGCGACGCGATTCCGCACAGTGCGGGGTTTCGTTCTACTGCCCCTGAGGAGAACATTATGGCTACCGGTACCGTGAAGTGGTTCAACGCTGAAAAGGGCTTCGGCTTCATCGAGCAGGACGGCGGCGGCGCCGACGTCTTCGCCCACTACTCCAACATCTCCGCCTCCGGCTTCCGTGAGCTCCAGGAAGGCCAGAAGGTCAGCTTCGAGGTCGTCCAGGGCCAGAAGGGCCCGCAGGCCGAGAACATCGTCCCGGCCTGACCCGAGACGCCTCGACGGCCGGGACCGCTCCTTCGGGAGTGGTCCCGGCCGTCCGCGTTTCCGCCAACGGCGAAGGGCCCCGAAGAGTTCACCGGGAATTATCTCCACCGGTGCCCGACGACTTTCCGGGCGACATCGGCGACCGCTCCCGGACCGTCACCGCGGTGAGCCGATTCCGTACCTCCGCCCAATCCGGCGACGACGGCACCGCATTCACCACCCGCGTCGCCCCCGCGCCACCACCCGCGTTCGCCGACGGGCCGACCACCGCTCCGGGAACCGCCTCCGCCGACCGGCTCACGCATTCGCCGTCCGAGGTCGCGGTAAAACGCTGACGGTGACCACCGAGAACGCACCGGACCGCCTTATGACCGAATGCGTGGCCGGTTGATCCGAAGCCGTGAATTCGGATTGCCCGTACCCCGGTTCCCCGCCCCCGCGGCCGTCTCCGGCGCCGCCCGTCACTGCCCCCGCGGCGGCCCTCGGCGCCGCCCCGCCACCGCCCCGCCGCGCTCCCCGGCCCCGCCTGACCCCGCCGGCCGGCCATCGCGGAACCGCGTCCCCGCCGAGCCCACTTCCCCATGAAGCAGCTCAGCCGCTCCTCCCCCTCAAGTACCTATGCCAGCACCGGAGTTGCCGCTCCGGTGCGTCAACTCCCCATGCGATGGGCCGACCCCGCGTCACGGCGCGACCGCGCCCACTTCCCGCGTCACGGCGTGACCTCCGGCTTCGTCGGGCTGGTCGGGCTCGTCGTCCGCGTCGAACCCGTCACCGCCGGGGGGCTCGCCAGCCGTCCGTCGCCCGCCCGCCGTGCGGTGGCGGTGGGGGTCGGGTCCAGGGAGTCGCGCAGGCGGCCCGACGGGGTGGACGGCCGGCGTCGGGGCAGTCCGGTGGGCCGTTGCGGGATCGCGGTGGGGCCGGCCGACCGGGAGGGGGCCGGAGCGGGTGCCGAGGGGGCCGTCCGGCCGGGCAGCGAGGTGCCGGCGGCCGGCGGGGCGGCGGGCGGTACCGGGTCCGGCGGCGCGGCGGGGCCGTTGAGCGTCAGCGTCAGGGGCAGCGCGACAGCGGCGGCGAACGCCAGCCCGATGCCGGCGGCGGCGGCCGCGCGCAGGCTGCGGCGGCGGGCCGCGGTGCGGCGGACGCGTTCGAACGTGCCGGGCGGCGGCATCAGGTGCCCGGTGCCGGGGCCGAGCAGGACGGTCAGCTCGTCGTCGTGGTCCTCGGCCGGGTGCTGGACGCGGCCGTCGCTGCGGCCGTCGCCGCGGTCCTTTCCGGGGTCAGCGGGGTGAGTGGTCAAGACGTCTCCCGAGGTTGGAGCGCAGAAGTTCGCGGGCGGCGTGCAGGTCGGCCTTGACCGTGCCCTCCTTGCGTCCGGTCAGCAGGGCCACTTCACGCACCGGCAGGTCCGCGTAGTAGTACAGCAGGACCGGCACGCGCAGTCGCCGGGGCAGGGAACGGACGAGCAGCCGCACCGAGGGGTCGTCCTCGTCCTGGCCGCGGGTGACGGCTTCGGCGGTGACGCGGCGCAGGGTGCGGCGTTCGCGTTCCAGCCGGCGCCAGTGGTCGCGCACCAGGTTGGCGGCGGTGACGTAGAGGAAGCCGCGCGGCTCGTCCACCTTGGACCAGCGGGCCCACAGGCGGGTGAACGCCTCGGAGGCGATCTCGTGCGCGGTGCCGTCGTCGTCGACCAGCCGCCGGCACCACCCGGCGAGCCGCGGGTAGACGGCGGCGAACAGTTCGGACGCCGCGGTGTCCTGGGACCGGCTCAACGCTCTCCAAGGTCTGGGCGGGGCAAGGGAGTTCGGTGGTCGCCGTGGTCCCGGGCGGGCGTTGCGGCCCGTCCGGGACCACGGGTGGTCAGCCGGTCACGTCGTCGTGGCGGGCGTCGTGGACGTCAGGTCGGCGTAGACGACGACGTTGTCGGCGTAGCCGGTCCCCGCGGCGTCGCGCGGGCCGCCGCAGGTGATCAGCCGCAGCTCGGGCCGGGCGGTGTCACCGTAGACGGACGCGGTGGGGAAGTGCGCCTTGGCGACGGTACGCACCGACTCGACGGTGAAGCCGGCCGTGGCACCGTCGCGCAGCCGGGCGGTGACCCGGTCGCCCGGACGCAGCCGGGACAGGTGCAGGAACACCCCGTCGCCGTACCGGCCGACCGTGACGTGGGCCAGGATCACCGACGGCCCGGTCCGCCCCGGCGTCGGCGAGCCGTCGTACCAGCCGGCCGGCGCGTGCGCGGCGATCGGCGGCACCTCGACGGTGCCGTCCGCGGCCAGCCCGAGCCGCATCACGGGGGTGTCGACCCCGATGGCCGGGATCTCCAGCCGCACCGGCGCGGAGGACGCCAACGGCTTCGGACCGGCGGACGGCCGGGCGGCCGGTGCCTTCGCCGGCGGCGCGGTGACGGCGACCGGCGTCCGGGGGCCGTTCGCGGCGGCCGGGCGGTCCGGGCCGCAGCCCGCGCAGCAGGCGGCGGCGGCGGCCGGCACCGCGAGGGCCGCGACGGCACGCTTCAGGCGCAACGGTCAGCCCTGGGCCCGCAGCGAACGGCGGCGCACGACGACGACGGCCGCGCCCAGCAGCACGACCGCGGCGGCCGCGGAGCCCTCGGCGGTGCCGTGCCCGCTGTGGCCGGCGGCCAGCGGCGGAACACCGGTGTCCGGGGCGCCGCTGGGCACGCGACCGACCTGGCGGCCGGGCGCGGGAACCGCGGAGACGGCCGGCCGGGGGGCGCTGGTCGGCTGGCCGGTGGGCTTGACCGGGCGGCTGGTCGGCCGGCCGGAGGGCTTGCCCGAGGTGCCGGTCAGCCGGCCGGAGCCGGTGCCCGAGGCGCTGGCCGGCTGGCCGGTGCCCTTGCCCGAGTCACTGGCCAGCCGGCCGGTGGCGGGGGCGCCCGACGGGTGGGCGGAGCCGACGGCCAGCGCCGGGCCGGCCGTCGCGAGCACCGCACCGCAGGCCAGGGCGGCCGCTGTCATCACACTCTTGCGCAGGAACGGCATAACGACTTCTCTCTCCTCGGCCCGCCACCGCCGCGCCGGGCGGCGGGCGGCAGGCGCTCGTTGTCGGATCGGGCGAAGAGACGACCGGGCCGCCGACCCGGTTGCAAAGGGTTGGTAAAGCGTTGCGGGGACGGGGAGTTGGGGACCGCGGAAGACCACCGGGGGTCGCCGGAGGCCGCCGCGCGGTACCGCGATCGGGTCGGCGCCGGTGTCGCGCGTGGCGTCGTCCGGTGGCGGCGGGTGACCGGGGCGGGCGGGCGCGTACCGTCCGCCACCGCGGCGGAACGGGCCGTGGCCGGCGGCATCGCCGCAGGTGAAGCGGGGGTCCGCGGTCGGTCGTATCTCTTGCGCGCGGGTGCGCGGCGGGACAGGAACGGCTCATCACGACCCGCCGCGCGACCGGGAGTCCCGGGCAACGGCCTGTCCCGGCCCAACCCGGGTACGAGGACTGCGTCGGACGGCCGCGTCACCGGTGATCGTCCGCGGAGAGGAGTCGGAACGTGGCCAGTCGGTCGAGGACCGGGTTGTCAGGGATACGGGTGTGGGTGGCGGTGGCCGCCGCGCTGTCGATAGGGGTGCTCGCGGCCGGGCCCGCAGCGGCGGATCCCCCGGCGCCGCCCGGCACGGGCACCGCGACGCCGTTCGACGGCACGCCCACGGTCGGCGCGCTGTTCCGCAACGGCCTTGCCGCGGACCACGGTTGCAGCGCGAGCGTGGTGGCGAGCCCGGGGCACGACCTCGTGCTGACGGCGGCGCACTGCGTGCACGGCACCGCTGCGGGCTGGCAGTTCGTGCCCGGATACGACGAGGGGAGGACCCCGTACGGCGTGTGGACGGTCACCCACGCCTACGTGGACCCGGCGTGGACCTCGGGTCAGGACCCGCGGCACGACTACGCCATCCTGACCGTCGCCGACCAGCGGCTCGGTGGCCGCACGGTCGGGGTGCAGGACGTCACCGGTGCCAACGTGCTGGGCCAGGCGCCGCGTTCGGGCAGCACGATCACCGACGTCGCGTACAACGCCGGCCTCGACGACCAGCCGATCCGCTGCGTGACCGGGGTGTACTACACCGACGGCTATCCCAGCTTCAACTGCCACGGCTACGTGGGCGGTTCCAGCGGCAGCCCGTGGATCACCGGCGGTCCCGGCCACCTCACCTTCGTCGTCGGTGTCATCGCCGGACTGCACCAGGGCGGCTGTTACGAGTACACCTCCTACTCCCCGGCGTTCCGCCCGGACGTCTACCAACTGATCGCCCGCGCGACGCTGGGGCTGCCCGCCGACACCGTGCCGGCGGCCGGCGGCGACGGCTGCTGACGTCCGGCGCGACGCCGCCGGCCGGCGGCCGGCCGGCCCGCGCGGGGGTGTCCGCCGGGTCGCGCCGCACCCCCGGCCGACGGCACCGCACCGGGCGCTAGCGTGGGGCCGTCCGGTACCCCGACCGTCGCCGAGGTGACCCCATGCGAGTGCTGATTCCGCTGCCCGACCGGGACTTCGACGTGACGGAGGTCGCCGTGCCGTGGCGGGTGCTGCGGGACGCGGGGCACCAGGTGGTGTTCGCCACCGAGCGCGCCGGGACCGTACCGGCCGCCGATCCGCGGCTGTTGACCGGCGTGCTGTTCGGCAAGCTCGGCGCGCACGAGGAACCCGTGCGGTTCTACCGGGAGTTGGAGCGCGCGCCGGAGTTCGCCGCGACGGTGGCGTGGGAGGCGGTGGAGCCGGCCGACTACGACGGGCTGCTGCTGCCGGGCGGTCACGCGCCGGGGATGCGGCAGTACCTGGGGTCGCCGGTGCTGGCCGGCAAGGTGTCCGCGTTCTGGGCGCTGCGGCGGCCGGTCGGCGCGATCTGCCACGGCGTCCTGGTGGCGGCCCGGGCCGGCGTGCTGGGCGGCCACCGCACGACGTGCCTGCCGGCGTACATGGAACGCACCGCCTACGCGCTCACCGCGTGGCGGCTGGGGCGTTATTACCGCACGTATCCGGCCTACGTCGAGCAGGAGGTCCGGGCGGCGCTGGACCGCCCGGAGCAGTTCGAACGCGGTCCGCGCGCCGGGACGGCCCGCGGCACCGCCACCGACGACACGGCCGCCTTCGTCGTCGAGGACGGCCACTACCTGTCGGCCCGCTGGCCGGGCGACGCCTACCTGTTCGGCCGCCGGTTCGCCGCGATGCTGGCGCAGGCGGGCTGATCAGCTCCCGGGCTGCACGCACGGCACGCTGACCCGGAAGACCGCGCCCCCGCCGGGAGCGGTCTCCAGGTCGACGTGGCCGCCGTGCCCGGTGACCAGGGCGGCGACGATGGCCAGGCCCAGGCCGGCGCCGCCGCCCTCGCGGCGGGAGCGGGAGGCGTCGACCCGGTAGAAGCGCTCGAAGACCCGGGCGGCCTGGGCGGGTTCCAGGCCGGGCCCGGAGTCGGCCACCTCGATGACGCCGTGGCCGCCGGCCGTGCCGACGCCGATGCGCACCGGGGTGCCGGGCGGGGTGTGGGCGACGGCGTTGCCGACCAGGTTGGCGACGACCTGCCGCAGCCGGGCCTCGTCGCCCAGCACCAGCGCCGGGCCCGGCGGGGTGCCGGCGCCACCGGGGCCGGTGAGGGAGACCGGGCGGGTGGCGTCCAGCGCGGTGGTGTCGTGCAGCGCGTCGGCGGCCAGGGTGCGCAGGTCCATCGGCTCCAGCCGCAGCGGGCGGTGCTCGTCGGCGCGGGCCAGCGTGAGCAGGTCCTGCACCAGGCCGCCCATCCGGATCGCCTCGCTCTCGATGCGGGCCATCGTGCGCTGGACGTCGGCCTCGTCCGGCAGCGCGCCCATCCGGTACAGCTCGGCGAAGCCGCGGATGCCGGCCAGCGGGGTGCGCAGTTCGTGGCTGGCGTCGGCGACGAAGCGCCGCATGCGGTCCTCGGACTCGGCCCGGGCGGCGAACGCGGACTCGATCTGCGCCAGCATGCCGTTGAGCGCGGTCGACAGCCGGCCGGCCTCGGTGCGCGGTGAGACGTCGGGCATCCGGTACGACAGCGGGCGGCCGGCCGCGATCTCGGTGGCGGTCGCCTCGATCCGGCGCAGCGGCCGCAGCCCGGCGCGTACCGCGAACCAGCCGGCCAGCCCCAGCAGCGCCGCCACCAGCAGGCCGATCAGCAGGAACGCGGTGCGCAGCTTCGCCGTGGTGGAGGTGACGTCGTCCAGCGAGACGGCGACCACCACGCCGGCCGGCAGTTCGGCGGCCGGCGCGGTGGTCGCCGCCGCGGTGCCGTAGCCGCCGGGGTGCGGGCCGGTGTGCCGGCCGGGCGGGCCGCCGACCGGCAGGATCAGCACCCGCCAGCTGCCGCCGCCGTGGTCGCTGGGGACGTCGAACGGGGTGCCGGTGCGCGCCTTGAGCTGGGCGGCGTTCATCACCGGCCACAGCGGGCGCGGGTCGCCGGCCGAGACCGGGACGCGCAGTTGCTGGGTGATCGTGCCGTCGGGCGCGGCGAACGCCACCACGTACTGGCTGGGCAGCCAGGACCGGGGGAAGCCCCCGCCGGCGGTCCCGTCGGCGGCGCCGTGCTGCTGGTGCTGCGGCGGGGGGCCGCCGAGCATCAGCCGATGCGTCAACGGCTGCCCGAACCGCTCCAGTTGCTGGTCGGCGCGTTCGACGAGCTTGCCCTGGACCGAGCCGAGGACCACGGTGTCGCTGACCCCGAGCCCGATGACGACCAGCGCCACCGACAGCAGCACCAGCCGGGAGCGCAGCGACAGCGCGGACGGCCGCAGCGCGCGGGCCGCCCTCCGCAGCCATGCCGCGTTCCGCAGCCGGGCCGCATTCCGCAGCGGGGCCGTCTTCCGCAGCCGGGCCGCCGTTGTCCTCAGGCGCCGCAGCAGCAGTGTGCCGGTGCCGGTCATCAGTGCGGCCGGCGCAGGACGTATCCGACGCCGCGCACGGTGTGGATGAGTTTCGCGGCACCGCCCTCGCCGCTGTCGAGCTTGCGGCGCAGGTAGGAGATGTAGGACTCGACGATGCTGAGGTCGCCGCCGAAGTCGTAGGCCCACACGTGGTCGAGGATCTGCGGTTTGGACAGCACCCGGCCGGCGTTGGCCATCAGGTATTCGAGGAGTTTGAACTCGGTGGGCGACAGCGACACCACCCGGCCGCCCCGCAGCACCTGGTGGCCGACCGGGTCGAGTTCGAGGTCACCGACCATGAGGGTGCCGTTGTCGTCGGGGCCGCCGGTGCGCCGCAGGATCGCGCGGATGCGGGCGATGAGCTCCTCGAGGCTGAAGGGCTTGGTGACGTAGTCGTCGCCGCCGGCCGTCAGCCCGGAGACCTTGTCCTCCACGCCGTCCTTGGCGGTCAGGAACAGCACCGGCAGGTGGTCGCGGGCGGCGGCGTTGCGGCCGTAGGCGGTCTCCTCGCGCAGCCGCCGCACGACGGCGAAGCCGTCCATGTCCGGCAGCATCACGTCGAGGACCACCAGGTCGGGGCAGTCGCCGGCCACCACGGCCAGCGCCTCGGCGCCGGTGGCGGCCGAGACCACCCGGAATCCGGCGAAGCGCAGGGAGGCCGACAGCAGTTCCCTGATGTTGGGTTCGTCGTCGACGACCAGCAGGCTGGCCTCGGGTGCGTCCATGGTCATCCGCCCTCTGGGTCCTTCGTCACGTGCGGTGGGGGCTGGGCAACGGTACGCCGTGCCGCGTCCGGGCGGCGCGGCTGCCCCGCTCAGCCCCCGCCGCCCGCGGTCAGCCGCCGCTCCCGGCGCTCGAGCCGGCGCCGCCCGCCGCGCCGCCGCCGAAGCCGCGCCCGCCGCCGAATCCGCCGAATCCGCCGGTCAGGCCGCCCTCGGTGACGGTGCTGGCCTTGATGTCGCCGGAGGAGTCGGCGCTGCCGCGCACGGTGACGGTCTGGCCCGGCTGGAGGTCGGCGACCTTGCCGTTCTTCGACTCGCTGACGGTGGTCGACTTCGCGGTGGTGACCTTGACGATGTCGCCCTGGGCGTCGGAGACGTAGATCGTCGAGCCGTCGACCAGTTTGACGGTGCCGGTGGTCATCCCGGCGGCCGCGCCGCCCGCCGCACCGCCCGCGGCGCCCGCCGCGGTGCCGCCACGGGTGCCGCCGAACGTGCGGCCGGCCGCCGCGCCGGAGCCGGCCGCGCCGCCGCGGGCACCGGCGAACGCCGCCGCACCGCCCCGGGCGCCGGCCGGCGACTGGTTCTTCTCCACCAGCACGCCGCCGGTGAACGCCAGCGCCGCGACCACGCAGCCGGACAGCAGCAGCGTGGCCCACGGCAGCCGGCGGCGCGGCGGGGCGGCCAGTTCGGCGCTGATGTCGCGGGCGTCCGGCGGCACCGCCAGCACCTCCTCCGGCCGCAGCACCAGCTCGGCGGTGTCGGGCGCGGTCCGCGGCTGGGGCAGCAGCTCGCCGGACGGCTCCGGTGCGGGTGCGGGGGCGCCGGCCTTCACGAGGTCGGTTCGGCGTCGGGCCATGTCCGGGTACTCCTGTCCATACGGCGGTTCCATACGGGGTCGTGCGGGGCGGGTGGTGCGGTGCGCGGCGCCGGGCGGGCCGGGAGCGGGCGGGGTCACTCGTGCCGGAGGGCCTCGATGGGCCGCAGGCTGGCGGCGCGGTTGGCCGGGTAGCTGCCGAAGAACAGGCCGATGGCCACCGCGATGGCCAGGGCGCCGACCACCGACTCGGGGATGACGACCGGCTTGATGCCGACGATGGTGAACCGCGAGCCGATCAGGCCGACGGCCACGCCGAGCCCGCCGCCGACCAGCGACAGCAGGGTGGACTCGGTGAGGAACTGGCCGAGGATGACGCCCTTGGGGGCGCCGATCGCCTTACGGATGCCGATCTCGCGGGTCCGCTCGGTCACCGTCACCAGCATGATGTTGGTGATGCCGATGCCGCCGACCAGCAGCGAGATCGCGGCGACCGCGCCCAGCAGCACGGTGAACGTCTGGTTGGTGGAGGCCTGCGTGGTCAGCAGCGAGGTCTGGCTGCTGACCCGGAAGTCCAGCGCGGTCGGGTCGCTGATGCCGTGCTGGCCCATCAGCGTGGTGGTGATCTCGTTCTGGGCCGGCGTGGTCGCGGTGGCCGACGTGGCCTCCACCAGGATCTGGTTGAGCGAGCCGAAGCCGGTGAAGGCGTTCTGCACGGTGGGCAGCGGGGCGATCACCACGTCGTCGGGGTCCTGGAACCCGGTGCCGCCCTTGGTGGCCAGTTCGCCGACCACGGTGAACGGCGTGCCGCCCAGCACCAGTTGCTTGCCGACCGGGTCGGCGGTGCCGAACAGGTCGGTGGCGGTGGTGGAGCCGATGACGGCGACCTTGCGGGAGTTGAGGACGTCGTCGGCGCTGAAGTAGTCGCCCTTGACGACCTTGCTGTTGGACGCCTCGAAGTACGCCGGGTAGGTGCCGACGACCTGGCTGACGGTGTGCGAGGTGCCCTGGTAGAGCGCGGTCTGCGAGGTGGTGACCTCCGGAGCCACCGACCGCACGTCCGGGTTGGTCTTGGTATCGGCCAGCGCGCGGGCGTCGTCCACGGTGAGCGGCTTGGTGGTGGTCGCGCCGCCGGTGGCGCCGAATCCGGCGCCGGAGGTGACGGTCAGGGAGTTGGTGCCCAGCTTCTCGATGGAGTCCTTCACCGCCTGGGAGGAGCCGTTGCCGACCGCGAGCAGCAGGATGACCGCGGCCACGCCGATCAGCACGCCGAGCATGGTCAGGCCGGACCGCACCTTGTTGGCGGCGAGTCCGCCGACCGCGAAGCGCAGGGTCTCGAAGGGGTTCACCGCGGATCGCCTCCGGTGGACGACGGGAGGGCGGGGACGGGGGCCATGGCGGGCGGCGGGCCGTCCACCGGGGCCTGCCGGACGTCCTCGGTGATCTGGCCGTCGACCAGCCGCACCACCCGCTTGGCGTGCCGGGCCACCTCGTCCTCGTGGGTGATCAGCACGACGGTGCGGCCGGTGGCGTTGAGCCGGTCGACGATGCCCAGCACCTCCGCGGTGCTGCGGCTGTCGAGGTTGCCGGTCGGCTCGTCGGCCAGCAGCATCGCCGGTGAGGTCACCAACGCCCTTGCCACGGCGACGCGTTGCTGCTGGCCGCCGGACAACTCGTTGGGCCGGTGGTCCATCCGGTCGCCGAGGCCCACCAGGGTGAGCGCGGCCACCGCCCGCTGACGCCGGTCGGCGCTGCGCACCCCGGCGTAGGCCAGCGGGAGTTCGACCTGCGCGAGCGCGGGGGTGCGCGGGACCAGGTTGAACGACTGGAAGACGAAGCCGATCTTGCGGTTGCGCACCAGGGACAGCTGGTGTTCGTCCAGCCCGCCCACGTCGATGCCGTCGAGCCGGTAGGAGCCGGAGGTGGGCACGTCGAGGCAGCCGATGATGTTCATCAGGGTGGACTTGCCGGAGCCCGAACTGCCCATCACCGCGACGAAGTCGCCGCGCTTGACGGTCAGGTCCACCCCGCGCCGCTCACCGGTGGCCGGGTCGTACGGGCCGGCCAGCGCGTGCACCGCGGCCTCGCCGTGCCCGTAGGTCTTCATCAGCGACCGCACGTCGATGACCGGCGGCGGTCCCCACGGGCCACCGTCCGCCGCCAGGCCGTGGGCGGCCAACGGGTCGGGCGGCGGGTCGTTCTCGGCGCTGGAGACGATGGCGCCGGGTACGTCCGCGGGCCCGCGGCGCCGCAGGCGCAGGCGCGGGATCATCCGCGGCCCCCGCCGCGACCGCCGCCGAAGCCGCCGCCGGCGCCGCCACCGAAGCCGCCGGCCCGGCCCGCGCCCGCGCCGCCGGGGAAGGCGCCGCTGGGGAAGCCGTTGGTGCCGGTGGAGGCCACGGAGGCGATCTGGATCTGCTGGCCGGCGGTCAGGCCGCTGGTGATCTGGTCGTCGGTGTCGCCCTGCACGCCCACGGTCACGTTGACCGTGCTGGTGCTGCCGTCCTTGGCGACCACGGTGACCGTGCGGGCGGCACCGGTGCCGCTGACCGCCTCGGCCGGGACGTAGAGCGCGTCGGACGCCTCACCGGTGACCACCTGGATGGTGGCGGACAGGCCGGTGCGCAGTCCGGTGGTGGAGCCGGAGATCGCCAGCGTCGCCGCGTACTGCACCGCGCTGCCCGAACCGCTGCCGCCGCCGGAACCGGAACCACTGCTGACCGGCAGCGAACTGACCGACAGCACCTTGGCGTTGAGGACCTTGTCGGATTCGGCGGTGAGCGTCACCGTGGCGGGCTGGCCGGCCTTGATCTTCAGCGAGTCGGACTCGGAGAAGTCGGCGGTGACCTGCATGCCGGTGGGGTTGGTGATGACGACGAAGCCGGTCGGCGCGGACGACGACGAGCTGGAGGAGGACCCGGACGAGGACGAGCCGGAGCTCGAACCGCCGCCGGAACCACCGGAGTTGCCGGCCGAACCGGAAGAGCCGGCCACCGTGTCGCCGACCTTGCCGGCCACCGAGGCGACCGTGCCGCTGACCGGTGCGGTCAACTCCGTGCCGTCGACCGCGCTCTGCGCCGCGGCCACCGCGTTCTGCGCCTGCGTCACCTGCGCCTGGGCCTGCGCGACCTGGGCGGGGTCGACGGTCGTCGTGGTGGTGGCCGCCTGTGAGGACGCCCCGCCGCGCGAGGAGCCGCCACCGGACGAACCGCTGTCGGTCGTCGTGGTCTCACCCGCCTCGGCCTTGGTGAGGTTGTCCTGGTCCGCGGTGAGCGTGGCCTGGTCCTCCTGGAGCGTCTGGTCGGCCGAGGTCGGGTCGACCTTCGCCAGCACCTCGCCCTTGGTCACCGTGTCACCGGGGGCGACCTTCACCTCGGTGAGCGTGCCGCCGGTGGTGAAGCTGACGCCCGCGTCACTGGGGGAGGCGAGCGACCCGGAGCCGGAGACCGTCGCCAGGACCGTGCCCTTGGCGACCGTCGCGGTACGGGTGCCGGTGCGGGCCGGTGTGGTGCTGTCGCTGTTCACCGCCGCGTAGGCGCCGGCGGCGGCCGCGAGGAGCACGACGCCGAGCACCGAGTTCATCAGGACGGCCCTGCGCCGCCGTGGGAGCACCTTCATGGCAGCAGAGTGACCGTCCGCCTTGTCGAACTCCTGACACCCGGCTGGGAGTTCGCTGGGAACGCCACCCCCGCACACCCGGCCCGCCACCCCGGTCGAACCAGCGCGTACCGGTACGCAACCATGCGTACCGACCGCCATCGGCCGCCCGGGACTCCCAGGAAACTCCCGGAAATCTCCCAGCCCGCCCTCAAGCCGGTGCGGTTGAGTAGGGCGGCGGTGGTACGCCCACCACGCCCTGCTACCGCATTCCCGAGGAGAGCCGGCCCCCATGACCCGGACCACCATCCCGTCGGCCGCGTCCAGCACGTCGCGCCGGGCCCTCGTACCCGCCGCGGTCATCGCCGCCGGCCTGCTGCTGCTCACCGGCTGCTCCTCCTCTTCCTCCTCCGGCGGTACGTCGGCGAAGGCGTCGGCCACCCCCTCCGCGGGGGCCTCCGGCGGCCCGCAGCAGATGGCCGCCTACCAGCAGTGCCTCTCGCAGCACGGCGTCAAGCTCCCGGCCCGCCCGAGCGGCCGGCCCAGCGGCGGCTTCGGCGGCGGGTTCGGCGGCGGCCACCGGCCCAGCGGCGCGCCGAGCGGCGCCCCCGGTTCGAACGGCGGCGCACGCGGTGGGTTCGGCGGGCGTGGCGGCGGCTTCGGCGGTGGCTTCGGTGGCGGCCAGTCCGCGAACCCGGCGTACGCCAAGGCCGAGCAGGCCTGCGAGAAGCTGCGCCCCAGCTTCGGCGGCGGGGCCGGCGGCGCCTTCGGCGGCGGTGGCGCGAACGCGACCGCGATGAAGGCGTTCACCAGCTGCCTGAAGGACCACGGCGTGACGCTGCCCTCCGCCTCCCCGGGCACTCGCGGCGGCACCGGCATGAAGGGCGTCGCGTCCGGCGACTCCAAGACGGCCAAGGCGTTCAAGACCTGCCAGGTCCTGCTCCCCAAGCGCACCAACGCCCCGAGCGCGAGCCCGTCGGCCTGAGGGTCGGTTCCAGCGGTGCGGGGGTTGGCGGGGCCGGCGGTTGGCGGCGCGGGAGGGTGGCGGCGCCGGCGGTGCGGGGCTGGCGGCGGCGGTCGAGGAGCTGGCGGTGCAGGGGTTGGCGGCGCCGGCGGTGCGGGGTTGTCAGCGGCGGCGGTCGAGGAGCTGGCGGTGCGGGGGGCGGCGTCGGACGGGTCGGCGGTGAACCGGCGTTGCCTGGCACCCGCGTCGAACTCTGGCCGTGCGAACGGCCGTTAAGCATCACTGACCCCCGGGGCAAGCGGTACTTGCTTCCGGGCCGGGAGGCGGAACGGGACAGTGGGGGGCACGGAAGGCCGCCTTCGGGCGGAGTGTCCGCGCCCGCCCGTTCCGCCTCCCTTGAGGAACCGTCATGCCCAGGAGCTCCCTCGCCGCGTTCGCCATGGCCCTGGCCGCGTTCGCCGGCGCCGCGGTGACCGGCTGTTCGGCCGGCGGACCGGCGTCCGCGTCCGGTTCGGGACCGGCCGCCACGGCGTCCACCGCACCGGGCACCGCTGCCGCACGGGGCACCGGCACCGCGCCGGGAGCGGCTGCCGCGACCGGCCGATCCGGCTCCGCCTCCTGGGTGTTGACCGCTCCGGCCACCGTCGACGGTCTGGCCCGCTTCCGCCCGCCGGCCGACGACCTGGCCAGGCTGACCGCCAGCCTTGACACCCTCACCACCCAACTGGGCATCACCGGCAGCATGGTTGAGGCCGTCTACGACGACCCGGCGAAGAACGCGTACGTCGTCGTCGCCGGGCTCAACGGCACCGGGTACGACCCGGCGGCGCTGGACCGGCTCGCGAAGGTCCCCTCCACCACCGACGACGGCGCCGGCGACCGGGTCACCAGCGACTGGTCGGCCACGGACGCCGGACCGCACGGCGGACGGGCCGGCTGCCAGGAGACGCTGGTGCGGTCCGGCTGGATGGCCTCCGACGCCTCCGACTGCGTCTGGCTGACCCCCACCACCTTCGGCCTGGTCACCCTCTATCCCAAGGTCGACGGCGGCAAGCTCCTCGACGATGCCCCCGCCGGCGTCGTCGGCCCGGTGATGCGCCAGGTCCGGGCGGCGGTGGAGCACGACCCGGCGACGTGATGGACTGCCCTCCGGGGGCGGGGTGGGGCGGACCGGAGCGGGCCGGTGCGGCTCGGCGCCGGTTCGGTTCGGCGCGGTGCGGCTCCCGTTGCGGTGCGGCTCCCGGGCGCCGGCTGGGGCAACGATGGGGTGCGCGACCGGGGTCGGGCGCCGAACTCCCGTAGTTTCGGCGGGAGTTGAGAGCGGCGGAGGGGTTGACCGCGTGGAGCTGGAACCGAGACGGCTCGTCGTCCTGCACACCGTCGAGCGGGCCGGCGGCATCGCGGCGGCGGCCCGGCTGCTGGGCATCACCCCCTCGGCCGTCTCCCAGGCGGTGCGCCGGCTGGAGCGGGAGGCGGGCGTCGCGCTGCTGGACCGGACCGGCGGGCGTGCCGACCTCACCGCGACCGGCCGCGCGCTGGCCGAACGCGGCGGCCGCATCGCCGCCGAACTCGCCCTGGCCGCACAGGACCTGACCGCCGGCACCGAGGCCGGCGGCCCGGTCGTCATCGGCGCTGTCCTCGCGGTGCTGACCACCTTCGTCGCCCGCGTCATCCCCTCCCTCACCGAACGCCATCCCGCGCTGCGCCCGTGCCTGCGCGAGGTCTCCAACGCCGACGGACTGCGCGCCCTGCACCGCGGCGAGCTGGACGTCCTGCTGGCCACCGCCGACCACGACCACCGCCCGGACGCCCCGCCCGGCTACGCGCTGAAGGTCCTCATGCGCAACGAGTACAGCGTCGGCGTACCCACCGCGTGGGGTCATGTGCCGTGCACGGCGGCCGAGTTGGCGTCCGTGCCGTGGATCGGGGCGCCCCGGGGCCACGCCCGCGCCCACGCCTACGACCGCCTCGCCGCCGAACACGGCCTGCCGGGCGCTCCGTTGGCGCACGAGGCGGCCAACTGGTCGGCGGTGGTGGCGATGACGGCCGCCGGACTGGGCGCGGTGGTCCTGCCGCGGTCCGTCGCCTCCCGTACGCCCGGCCTAACGATGACGCCGGTCGCCGTGCCGGGCGCCTTCGAGACGCTGGTGCTGCACCGCGCCGTCGGCGACACCACGCCGCCGGCCGTCGCCGTCGTCCTGGCCCGACTGGCCGAAGGCGCGATCGACGCCGCGGAGGAGATGTCCCGCACCGGCATGCTGGACCGCGAACCGATCGTCACCGCCCGGCTTCACTGACGCGGGGAGATGCGGGGCGCGGCGTTCCGGAGGTGGGGGTGCGGGGGCCCGGGGTGCGGGGGTGGGGACCGTAGCGGCCGTGCGGCCGTGCCACCGTGCCGCCGACAGTCGCCCGGTCACGCCGTCACGCGTCACTCCGCCATGCCGTCACGCGTCACGCGTCACTCCGTCAGGCGTCAGGCTCCACGCCCACTGTCCGCTGATCGGGTGATCGGGTGATCGGGTGCCCCAGTGACCCGCGGAATCCTCGGCGGCACGTCGATCGGGGCGGCGGCCCCGGCGACCAGCACCGCGCCGCTCGCGTCGGCGCCGTAACCCGGCCGTACGCACCGCGATCCGGTCATCGGCACCGCACCCCGATCGTCCGCACCGCCGCCGCCCGACCGTAGGCACCGCAGGTCAACCGTAGGCACCGCCGGTCAACCGCAGGCCCTGCGGCCCGGCCATCGGCGCACCGCGGCCCCAGCCGTCGGCGCCCGGCGGACCACCCCTCAGTCGGCGTGGCCCCACGAGCGGCGCACGGACCCTTGCGCCACCTCAGCGGTTCTCGGTGACACCTGGTCAGAAAATCGTCACGGTCCGTGGAATATGCCAATCATGATCGCAACAAATCAGATCGGCATAAAAGCGCTTTCGTAGCGCCGCGTCACTACGTCCCCCGGTCATCACGTCCTCCGGTCATCACAACAGCTCGTCGCTTCGCCCTTCCGCCACCCGAAAGCGGTCCCGCACCTCGGTCCGAGGGCGCTTTCCGGTGGCGGAACGGATGCGCCGGCTGTCGCTGAGGGCTCCTTTCGACGCGCTCGTGCGAACGAGGGCACCCGTCCACGGGCGCCGCCGTTTCGGAGTGCGCACGACACCGTTCCACCGCCGCCGGGCGGTCACACGGACCCGGCCCGGTCACCCGCACCACACCCGAATGAGGAACGTTCATGAGTTCACGCTTGAGGCGCGGCATCGGCCTTGCCGTGCTGTCGTCCCTGGTCGGCACACTGTGCCTGGCCGCGCCGGCCACCGCGGCCCCGTCGCCGGTGGCCAACGCCTTCGTGGTGTCGGCCGACGCCATCGGAGGGATCGTCGCGGTCCCGCCCACCCCGGTCTCCGCGTACCCCCCGGGCGGCACGACCACCCTGGTCGGCCTGAACCTGGGGCCGTTCGCGACCGCCGCGGTTCTCACCGCGACCACCGGAGGCAGCACGACCACCGGCGACTCCAACGCCTCGGCGACGGTGGCAAATCTCGGTGTCAACCTCGGAACCATCGGCTCGCTGGCCCTCACCGGCGTCAACTCCACCTGCAACGCGACGCCGGCCGGCGCGACCGGCTCCGGCGTCATCGCGAGCGGCTCGGTGAGCGTGCTGGGCGTCCCGATCCTGAACCTGCCGGTCTCCGCCGCGCCCAACACGGTGGTGGGCGTCCCCGGCATCGGCACCATCACGCTCAACGAGCAGACCACCGCTCCTGACGGCACCCTGTCCGTCAACGCGCTGCACCTGGTGCTGCTGCCCGCGCTGGGCGCCGCCAACGTCATCGTCGGCCACGCCGACTGCGCCGGCGCGGCCCCGATGGTCCCCTCGTTGTCGATCAACAAGTCGGCCGTGGAGACCTCGTTCACCGCCGGCGAGACCATTCACTACAACTACATCGTCACCAACACCGGCGCCCAGGAGCTCAGCGACATCGACGTGGCCGACTCCGGCCCCGGCGACCCGACGGTCACCTGCCCGGACGCCGTCCTGGAACCGGGAGCCGAAGAGACCTGCACCGCCACGTACGTCGCCACCGCGGCGGACGTGACAGCCGGCGAGATCACCGACACCGCCACGGTCACCGCCACCCTGCCGGACGACAGCACCGTGACGGCGACCAGTAACGAGGTCACCATTCCGGCCCTCGGCACCCCTGGAAGCGGTTCGATCCGGGTGGTCAAGCACGCGAACCGACGCACCTTCTCCCGCGTCGGCCAGCTGATCCGCTACACGTTCCACGTCACCAACACCGGCACCTCGACGCTGACGAACGTGGACGTCACGGACTCCGGCCCCGGCAACCCGACGGTCACCTGCCCGGAGACCACCCTGGCCCCCGGCGCGTCCGAGGACTGCACCGCCGTCTACCGCGTCACCCGCTCCGACTGGGTGCGCGGCCGGATCACCGACCGGGGCACGGCCACCGCCACCACCCCGACCGACAGCACGGTCACCTCGACCAGCCGCGCGGTGACCATCCGCGCCGACCGCGGCCGTCCCGGCCACCCCGGCCGTCCGGGTCACCACCACCGGCACCACCGCCACCACCCGCGGCGGCACCACCCGCGGCGCCACCACGTGATCAGGCACCACGTGATCAGGCACCACCGTCGCCTGCACGGCGGCCGTTGATCCTCCCGCCAGTCCGGTGAGCGTTACCGCGCCCACCGGTGACTGACCGGCGGTGGCCCGGGAACCCCTGGTTCCCGGGCCACCGTGCGTTCCGCCCGTGCGAACGCCGGCCGGTACCAGCTGTGCGTTCCGCCCGGTCAACGCGAGCCGGTGCAGGGGGTCCGGCAACGGGCCGCGTTCAGCGCGGTGCCCGGCCGCGTTCAGCGCGCGGTGTCCGCCCTCGCTCGCGGTACGTGGTCCAGGGCGATGCCGAAGTGGTCGCGGTACGCGGTCAGCACGGCGGCGTCGTCGGGCAGTTCGGTCTCGCGGCGGCCGGCCGCGCCGGTCACGACGAGCCGGCGGCCGCTGAGCGTGACGTGGCCGTCGCCGGTCAGCAGCGAGCAGACCAGGGACCTGGTGAACGCCGACTCCGGCGACGTGCACTGCCACCACGCCGCCACCCGGAAGTCCGCCAGCTCCCGGCCCCGCGGCTCCAGCAGGTAACCCGGCGCACCGTCCCGCGTCACCAGCAGATCTCCCCGGCCGTCCTCGGAAACCGCGAACACCCCGCCGGGGTCCGCCTGTTCACCGCGTTCGTCCAGCAGCAGCGGGTGCGTCGCGAACCGCCCGAACCCCACGTCCGCCAGCCACCGCCGCCCCGACGCCTCCACCGACAGCGCCAGATGGTCGAACGGCGGTCCCGGCCGCCCGTCCTTGCCGTGGACCCGCCCGGCCAGCAACGTCACCGGATACCCGAGCGCGGTCAGCAGCGCCGCGAACGCGCCGTTCAACTCGTAGCAGAAGCCGCCGCGCCGCCGCGCGACGATCTTCTCCACCAGCGCGCCGGCCTCCAGCCGCACCGGCTCGCCCAGGTGCACGCTCAGGTTCTCGAACGGCACCGCCATCTGGTGCCGCCGGTGCAGCTCCGCCAACGCCACCGCGTCCGTCCGCACCGGCCGCCCCACACCGATCCGCGCGAGATACGCCTCCACCGCCGCCTCGTCCATCCCCCCAGTAGGCCGGAACACGTCCCGCCACGCCATAGGCCGTTGGACCTACGCCGGGAGTCCCTCCGGGGGTTCGCCGGGGTTCCCGCCGGGGCGTCGCTGGCGTTCCCGCCGGGGGGTCGCCGGTGGCATCGGGATCCGGCACAGGCACCGCAGCGCGACGCGGGCATCACGGCCCGACGCGGGCATCACGGCTCAACGCGGGCGGTCAGTCGCGGCCCTGCCAGGTCGTCACGCACGCCTCGTTGCCCTCGGCGTCGGCGAGCACCCAGAAGGCGGGAGCGGCCTCCTCGTCCAGCAGGCGGCCGCCGGCGGCGAGCGCGGCGGCGAGACGCCGGGGCGCCTCGTCGTGCGGGACGCATATGTCGAAGTGGACGCGGTTGCGCTGCGGGCGCGGCGCGTCCATCTGCTGGAACCAGATCGCCGGCCCCTGCCCGACCGGGTCCACGAGCGGGTCCCGGGGACCGTCGGCGCCCGGTTCGGCGACGTACCCCGTCACGGCCCGCCAGAACGGCCGGATCGCGGCGATGTCGAGCGCGTCGATCGCGATCTCCAGTTGCTGGACCGACCGCGCCGCACCCGTGCCGGTCTCCGGCTCCGTGCGCAGTCCGGCCTGCCGCACGGTGTCCGAGATCCGCCGGGCGAGGTCCACGTCGAGCGCGGTCAGCGCCGCCCGGTCCAGCGTCTGGAGCGTGAGGACGACCCGGTCCGCCCGCAGGTCGGCCCGCAGATGCCCGTCCGCGTCCGCGCCGCACGCCGCGACCGCCTCCGCCGCGACCGAGGCCGCCCGGGCCATCGACCCGACCACCACCGAGGCGCGCAACGTGCCCAGCAGATACCGCCACCCCAGCCCGCTCACCGCGTCCGAGGCATCCCGTCGACTCAGTGTCTCCTCCATACACGCATCCTCGCAGCCACCACTGACAACGGCGCCGCGTGCGGCTTCGGCCGGTCAGCCGGACAGGCGGTGGGCGGGTCCGGGCTGAACGGGGTGCGTGGCAGACGGGTACGTGCTGGACGGGTGCGTGGCGGACGAGTACGTACTGAACGGATACGTGGCAGACGAGTACGTACTGAACGGATACGTGGCAGACGGCGCCACGTCAGCCGCGCGGTCGGATCATCAGGCAAGCGGCCAGACACGCAGTCGATCAGCCGGTCAACCGGTCAGCCGATCAGCCGGTCAATCCGTCAGCTCGCCGCGCCTGGGCGGTCGTGGTGACCCGCGCCGGAACCAGCGGGCCGGCGACGGGAGTACGCGGGTGGCCGGCGAGCGGGCCAGCTCGACGTTGAACAGCGCGCCGAGCAGCAGCGCCAGGTTGGACAGCCACAGCCAGATGAGGAAGACGACGAGGCCGGCCAGCGAACCGTAGACGCGGTGGTACGTCGAGACGTGCGCGGCGTACTCGGTGAACCCGAACGACACCGCCATCAGCAGCAGCACCGCCAGCGCGCCGCCGGGCGCCATCCGCCGCACGCCGCGCGCGTGTTCCGGGCCCGAGCGGTACAGCAGGAGGATCAGCACCACCGCGACCGCCAGCAGCACCACCCAGCGCAGCACCCCCCACGCCGCCAGCGCCGCGCCGCCGACGCCCACCGCGTCACCCAGCCGGTGCGCCAGGTCCCCGGAGACCAGCAGCGCGATGCTGCTCACCAGCAGCATCACGATGATCGTCACCGTGGTCAGCAGGATCAGCGGCGCGGTCTTCCACACCGGCCGGTGCGCGCTCTCCTGGTGCATCGCGTGCAGCGCCCGCCGGAAGACGGCCAGGTAGCTCGACCCCGACCACATACCGCTGACCCCGCCGAACGCGATCAGCAGCCACGCCGAACCGCCGTCGGTGTGCCGCAGCGCGTCCCGCAGCAGCCCCCGCGACTCGGCGGGAACGATGTCCGTCAGGTGGTCGATCACCGCGGGCGTGGCCGCCGGAATCGACAGCCCGATCACCGACAGCACCACCAGCAGCACCGGGAACAGCGCCAGCACCGCGTAATACGTCAGCGCGGCGGCCCAGTCCGTCACGTCCTGGTTCCACGCGGTCAGCGGCGTCCGCCGCACCGCGGCCCACCAGCCGCTCTTCGGTCCCTCGCGTCCGCCCGCCCCACCCATGCCCCGCGCCTTCTTCCCTCGCCGAGCCCCGCACCGGGTTGCTCCCGCCGCAGCGTAACGGTGGTCCGCATGCCCCGCTTCCGGTCGGTTATCCCCAGCCTCTGTGGATAACCTCCGGCACCGGCGAACGGCGGGGGCCGGGCGGCGGACCGGGCGCGGGTGAGGGCCGGGCGGCGGGGTGGGGGCCGGGCGGCGGAGTGAGGGTGCTGGGGCGGGGGCGGCGGGGGCCGCGGCCTTCAGTCGGCCGACCGGGCCGCGGTGCCGAGCGCCATCATGCGGTAGTCCCCGTCGTCGCCGGTGTGGACGTAGCCGGCGGCGGCGTAGATCGGCGCCGCCGGATTGTCGCGGTGGACGCCGAGGCACAGGTCGACGTGGCCGGCCGCGCGGGCCTGCTCGGCGTAGGCGTCGAGCAGCAGGCGGCCGAACCCCCGGCGGCGGTGCCGCGCGACAACGTGGATGCTGACCAGCGTCGCGCTGTCGCCGGTCGGCAGCCACATCTGGTAACCGGCCGCTTCACCGTCGACATCCAGCACGAGGGTGCGCGGCAGGCAGTCGATCCACAGCGCCAGATTACGGTCGATCGCCGCCGTCCAGCGCTGCTCGTTGGCGGGTTCGATCGTCTGCATGTACGAACGTTCGGACCGCAGCACGAAGGGCAGGTCCGCCACCTCGGCCGGTCGAAGCGAAGAGGTCACGGGGGCTCCTGTCGGAGTGGCGGTGGTGATCGCGGGGCGATGGCGATGGCTGGCGGCGCGGCGTGGCGGGGCCGGGTGCCCGCGTCACGAACACGCCGGGGCGCGGTGGGGTGTCCGGCATTCTTCCCGGGCCCGCGCCTGGGAGGGAAATCCTTTTGCCGGGCCGCCGGCTCGGGTGCCAGCATGCGGCGCATGACGAACGGAATCGAGTCCATCCCCCTGCGGTGACCCGCGACGAAGCGGCCCCGGCCCGCCGCGCCGAGCCCTACTACACGCGCGCGATGCGCATGCGGAACAGCAAGATTTCCGCCGATATACCCCTGCCTGACGCCGAAGCGTGGAAGAACCGGCCACGGCACCGCCCCAACGACCTCCCCCGACTGCTGGCGGAAGCGGCGGCCGAACTGCACCGCGTACTGTCGACGGCCGACCACCCCGGACCGCTCCCCGCTCCCGACGGCATCCTGGGCTTCGGCCCCCGCGCGATCGAGGGCGTCGTACGGCTGCTGCGGCCGCTCGGCGCGTTGCCGGAGGAACGGCTGGAACACGCGGCACGCCACCTGACCCGGCGCGGCACCCGCCGCGAAACGGTCTGGCTGGGTCTGGCCCTGCTCGACGGCCGGGTCTACGGCTACGACCGCAGCGTCCTGACCCGGCTGGCGTCGCTGGAACCCGTGGCGCCACAGGCGATCAGAACGCTGGCGAGGAGCGGCCCGCAGGCACTGCCGCACCTGCTGGACCTGCGCGAACCCCTGACCGGACCGGCCGAACGGGCCCTGACGCAGGCGTTGTCGGAGGTACTTCCGGATGCGCCGCCGGAGGCACCGGCACAAGCACTGACGCGGGCGCTCGCACAGCCGCCGGCGCGGGCACAGGCGACACTTCGCGATCCGCTCCCCGACGGTGGCTCCTCCCGCCACGCCGATCCCTCCGGCCCGTCCGGCCCCGTGCCGATATGACCGGATTCCGGCGTGGCGACCGTTTCCCCCGGTGGAATAGGGGAGTTGAACAGGAAGGCCCGTGCGAGCGAAAGGCCAGCTGCCGTGAACCGTCCAGCGTCACGTCCGGTGAAGAGCCGGGCCCCGGCCGTCCTCGCCCCCGCGCCGCCCGGCAGCGGGCTGCTGCCGGTGCCGGGGGACCGCGGACTGCCCTATGTGGGCTACGCGTTGCACACCATCCGCGATCCGGTCCGTCTCAACCGGGGCCGCTACCAGCGCCACGGCCCGGTGTCGTGGGGCGGTTTCCTCGGACGGCGGATGGTCACCGTCCAGGGGCCGGACGCCGCGCAGGCGGTGCTGGGCAACCGCGACAAGGCCTTCGCCAACGGTCCCGCCTGGGGCTTCTTCATCGGGCCGTTCTTCGAACGCGGCATCATGCTGCTCGACTTCGAGGAGCACCTGCACCACCGGCGCATCATGCAGCAGGCGTTCACCCGCGACCGCATCGCCGGCTACCTCGCCCGGATGAACGACAGCGCCGCGCACGGCATGTCGGCCTGGCGCCCCGGTCCGTTCCCCATGCTGCCGCACCTCAAACGGCTCACCCTCGACATGGCCCTCGACGTCTTCACCGGCCTCGACCTCGGCCCGTCCGAGGTCAGACGGGTGGGCGACGCGTTCACCGCGGCGGTGCGCGCCGGGCTGTCGGTGGTCCGCTTCCCGGTCCCCGGCCTGCGCTGGAGCCGGGGGCTGAAGGCGCGGAACGTGCTCGTCGACTTCTTCCGGCAGCACATCCCCGCCAAACGGCGCGACGGCGGCGACGACCTGTTCGCCGCACTGTGCTGCGCACAGTCCGAGGAGGGCGAACGCTTCACCGACGCCGACGTCGTCAACCACATGATCTTCGCGCTGATGGCCGCGCACGACACCACCACCATCGCGATGACCTCGATGGCCTACCACCTGGCCCGGCACCCGCAGTGGCAGGACCGCTGCCGTGCCGAGTCCCGCGCCCTCGGCACCGACCGGGTCACCCCGGCCGACCTCGCCGCGCTCCCGTCGCTCGACCACGTGATGCGCGAGGCGCTGCGGCTGTGCCCGCCGGTGCCCATGCTGCCGCGCGTCGCGGTACGCGACACCGCCGTCCTCGGCCACCACATCCCGGCCGGCACGCTGGTCTCCGTCGCCAACTTCACCAACCACCGGATGCCCGAACACTGGCCCGACCCCGAGACGTTCGACCCCGACCGGTTCAGCGACGCCCGACGGCACGAGATCACCCACCAGTACGCCTGGTTCCCCTTCGGCGGCGGCGTCCACAAGTGCATCGGCCTGTACTTCGCCGACGCGCAGATCAAGGCCGTCATGCACCAACTCCTCCTGTCCCACGCCTGGTCGGTACCTGCCGACTACACCTGGACCCTCGACATGACCACCCTCCCGATCCCCAAGGACGGCCTCCCGGTGACCCTGACACGCCTGACGGGGTGAGGCCGGGTCCGTCACCGGGGCGGAGGCGGAGCGGACGGGGCGGGTGGTGGCGGACGGCGGTGGGGTGCTGCGGGCTGCGCTGGCGTGGCGGACGGCGGGGAGCGGTGGCGGGCGGTGGCGGGGTGTTGCGGGCTGTGCCGGGCCGCGCCTGGCCGTGGCGGACGGCGGCGACGCGTCGTGGGCTACGGCGGTCGGCGTGGGCCGTGGCGGGCCGCGCCGGCCGCACGGCGGGCCATGTCGAGCCACGGCGGACGGCACCGACGCTTCGTGAGTCGCGCCGACCGGCGCGGGCGGGCGCACCGGACAGAGACGGCACGGGCGCAGGCAGGCGTGCCTGGCCGTATCGAACGGTCCGCCGGTCCGCCAGCGGGCACCAGCGGTTGGGCGGAGGTGGCGGGCCGGGGTTGCCGAACTCGTCCGGAATCCGGGCACGGCGACAGGGGCAGCGGCGTCACGCGGACGTCGCGCTCCGAGCGCGGTCGGGCGCCGGTGCCCCCACGCCGCACCCCGCCCGCCTTCACCTCATGGCGGCGATCCCGCCTTTCACCCCATGGCGGCGCTGACGTCGCCGGGCGCGCACCTCGTCCGGCTACGCCTCCGCCGGCCCCCGCGGCGGGCGGGAGTTCGGATGGCGGCGAGCACTCGGTCACCGGGCTCCCGCTTGGCGGGCGGGGGTTCGGACTGCGGGAGGGTACGGTGCACGAACTCCCGGATGGCGGAACGGAGTTCGGACTGCGGCGGATGTTCAGGAACGCGGGTTCGGACTGCGGCGGAGGTTCACGAACGCGGGTTCGGACCGCGGCGGATCTTCGGCGGCCGCTGCGGGTCGGCCGCGCGGGGCCGCGGCCGCGTGCCCCGGCCTTGACGCACCGCCCCCGTCGCACGCTCCAGTTGCACGGCTCGGGCACCCAGGCCGTCGCGCGTAGGCCGTCGCACTGAGACCGTCGCACTGAGACCGTCGCGTCGAGGGTGATCCACCGGAACCTCGGCCCGGACACCGAGTTCCGCCGTCATGCCTCTGCCTCCGTCCGCTGCGGGCCACCTCGCCGACCCCGCCGACCCCGCCAGCCCCGCCGACCTTGCCGACCTTGCCGACCCCGCTGACCGGGCCCTGTCAGCGGAGCCACGACAGGTCGGGCCGTCCGCGATGGCCGGCGATCCGCAACGTCGACCCGGTCTGCCACCGTCGGTCAGGGCTCGACGCGGCGCTCCACCGCCCAGCCACGGCCTGCTACGGCCTGCCACCGCCAGCAACGGCCAAACGGCAGCCCGCGACTGTGCGGCCCGGCGGACCGCGTCGCGCAACGTGTGCGGGGTCCGCGCACCGCGCAGGCGTTGAGGATCTGTTCGCTGACACCAACATGCTTCTCACCTCTCCATCGATCAGTTACGTCCGCTCCATCGACCAGCTTCGTCCGCACCGCACCGCTCGGATCCGCACCCGCTCGCCTGGGCGCCGACCCGGCCCTCACCTCCGGCGATCCCCTCATCGCCTTCGGGATCCCCTCACCACCTCCGCGATCACCTGCTCACCCGCTCACCTGCTCACCTGCTCACCTGCACGAGCGTCTTCGCGTTCTTCTCGGTCATCTTCGTCCAGCTCCGTCCTCCCCCTCCAGCGAATGCGCCGCGATCGACGTGACGGTCTCCCGCACGCGGTCACGGCGTCGGACAGCCGAAGCCGTCCGGGCCACGGGCGGTACCGGTGCCGCCCCTTCCAACACACTGGTTACTCTACGTGACATCAGCGCATCGCGTCGTGACGGCTAGTTGAAGCACGCAATCCATCCACAGCCTGTGGATAACATCCCCCGCCAACCTCCCGGCCATGAGCTCTCGGCCGGAGCACGACTGAAAGACGGCTGGAGGACAACTGGAGCACGGCCGCAGCGCGGTTCACGAAAACGATCACATACACGTCGCCGGTTCTCGACATTCCCGGTGCGGTGGGTCGCGGAGGTCCTCCAGCGGTATCGGACAGTTACTGCTCCGCCGATCACGATCATTTCGTTGACAGCACCACACATGCGCAGGGCGAGCGAACCACGTATGCACGCGCAAGTCGTAACTGCCTTTATCGCAGGGCGACTTCGGAATTCCGTAGATCAATTCCCTTGAGCCACACGGCTATTTCCGCCGCGGCACCCGCACCGCGTTCCGTGCGCCCTGTCGCGCCTTCGCGTTCCCGTCGCCCCGCCGCGCCACCCCCGACGGCGTCCCCGCGCGGGTCGCACCGGCCAGTGCGGCGATGACCAGGGCAGCCAGCGGCAGCAGTCCGAAGGCGACGGACAGCCCGGCGGCGGTGGCGAGGCCGCCGATGAGCGGGGAGACCGCGAGCCAGCCCGCGTTGCCGGCGAACCCGACCTGAGCCAGCGCGGGCCCGGACCCCGGCAGTGCCCCCGCCCCGGCGAACGCACCGGGGAAGACCGCGCTGACCCCGGCACCGGCACACACCAGCGCCGCCAGCATCACCGCAGGCCGCCCCACCAGCAGCGCGACCGTCAGCACGACCGCGCAGCCCAGCGTGCCGGTCCGGATCAACCGCACCCAGCCCAGCCGGTCGACCAGCCGGTCGTTGAGCATCCGGGTCGCCACCTCGCCGGCGCAGAACGCGGCGTACCCGGTCGCGGCCACCGCCGCGCCGGCGCCCGCGTGCCGCAGGTAGACCCCGCTCCAGGAGGCCGGCGCGTCCTCGATCAACGAGCCGAAGAACGCCATCAGCGCGAGAGCCAGCAGCACTTGACGCGCCCGGCCGGCCGGGACTCCTGGCTCGCTCGGATCACGCACGTCGCCCGAACCACCCGGCCCGGCCGAACCACCCGAACCCCCCGAACCGTCCGAACCGTTCGAACCGGCGGCACCCACCACGCCCACCGTGCCGCCAGCGTCACCCACCTCGCCCGTATCGCCAACCTCGCCAACCTCGCCAACCTCACCCGTCGAAAGGACAGCCGAGGCCAACTCCCCCGTAGCGAGTACGTGTTGCTCCGGCTGAAGGCCGCACGCGGCGAGCGCGGAGACGGTGGCTAGCGTGACCGCGGTGACCACGAACTGGTCGGTCTGCGGCAGCGACAGCGCGGCGGTGGCCGCCGCGGCGAGGCCGCCCGCGACCGCGCCGAGGCTGCGGACGGCGTGCATCGCGTTGAGGACCGAGCGGCCGTAGACCCGCTGTACGGCGAGGGCCTGGGCGTTCATCGCCACCGACGTGGCGCCGTCCGCCGCGCCCAGCAGAACCAGCAGGGCGGCGAGCATTCCGGCGGACCGGGCCAGCGGAACCAGGCCGAGCGGCAGGCACAGCACCAGCGGCGCGCACCCGCTGATCGCACGGCCGCCGAACCGCCGTACCGCGAGGCCGCCCACCTGGCTGCCGGCCAGCGCTCCGACTCCGGGCCCGGCCAGCACGAGGCCCAACACCCCCGCTGACAGGTGCAGTTGGTCCTTCACCTCCGGGATGCGCGCGGCCCAGGAGGCGAACACCGCACCGTGCACGAAGAACACCGCCGTCACCGCCACCCGGGCCCGCCGGGTCCGCGCCCCGACCGCCCGCCCATCCGGCGTACCGGCCATCCCACCCCCACCGCCTCAGAGCCTGTCGCGTGCGCGGTCCACGGTAGGGCCAGTCGTGGGGACGGCGCCGCCGAACTCCGTTGCTGAGGGCAGCGGTTCACGTCACGTGAAGGTGCCCCCGGACGGCACCGGCCCCGTCCCGGCGGCAAACGACGCCAGCCCCCTTCCCGCCTCGCGACCCCACCGCGGCCGGGCCCATGCATCGGCGCCCAACCCAGCGTCCACGTAAGCCTGCTCGTCGAACAGACGGCCGAGGAACGGACGTTGCCGGACTCCACCGCAGCGACTGGTGTTTCACCCGCACAGGGGGACGCCGCCCGGCCAGAACCGCCCCTCTCCCGTGCAACGCGCCCCACCACACCGGCCCACGAACCCGCGCCGAACTCCCGCCTCTCACCAGGTACGTTCGGCACCCCACCCGACACGCGCCCCCACCCAACGCGCCCCACCCAACGCAACCCACCACCCCCACTCCTCCGCCCGCACCGATTCCGCTTTCAGGAGCGGCCGTTCATCGCGCGCCCCCAGCACCGTCCGAAGCGCCGCCCCGGGCACCACCCCGAACTCCCCCAGCGACAGCGGGACTCCACGCCGATGCCCACGGCACCGAACCCTCGCCCCCAGCAAGGCAGCCCCTCACCCGGAGCGTGCGCGCCACGCCCAACACGGCTGCTGGTGTGGGCAATCACCTGCGCTGACGTGGGCGATCACCTGCGCCGGTGTCGGCGATCTCCGTGCGACCAACCGCCCCGGCCCGTGCCGTTTCCGGCCGCCGCTCACCGCAGGAAGGGACCGGCCGCCGAACTCCCGCCCTCGCGCCAGCGGTTCACCGTCAGCAGGGCCGTATCCGTGAACTCCCCTGCCCAGACGGCGAGTTGCTGCCACCTTCGCACCCCCTCCCCGAACCGCCCCTCCCGAACCGGTGCCCGTTCACCGGCCCTGGTGCGCGGGGCCGGGGTACGTAGGATGACGTGGACCGGCAGGCCGCGCCGGTGCTCCAACTCGCCGGAGGTGAGCCGTGATCCGCTGGTGGAAACGGCGCCGTGACGGCGGTCGGCCGACCACGTCCGAGGGTGCGGCCACCCCGCGCGGCCGGGACCCCGACGGCCGCCCGACGACCCGCGCTCCGCAACCTGCGTCCGGCCCGGGCACCCCCCGCCTGCCGGGCCGGACAGCGCCGCCGCCGGGCGGTTCCGCTTCGCTGCCCGGCGTTCCCGTTCCGCGCCGCTCGGCCGACGCGGCCCGGGGTGTACCGGCGCTCGGTGCCGGCCGCGGGCGGTCGGCGGCCGCGATGGCCCGGCTGGCGGAGGAGGCGCGCGGCGGCGACCCCGTCGCGATGGCGAACTACGGCACCGCGCTGCACCTCGAAGGCCACCGCGAACCGGCCCGTGCCTGGCTGCTGCGTGCCTGGGACGCGGGCAACGCCGGCGCCGGTTTCAATCTCGGCACGTTGTACCTGATGGCGGGCGACACCAACCAGGCCCACCTGATCTGGCAGCGGGCCGCCCGTCTCGGCGACGCCGACGCCATGCTCGGCCTGGTCCGCCTCGCCCTGGGACGTGACGACCCGGCCACCGCACTCGACTGGTCCGGCCGGATCCTCGCCCAGGACGAGACGTTCCCCATCACCGCGCTCGGCGTCGCCTTCCGCGACCACGGCGACGAGACGCGGGCGGTCCACGCGTTCGAACGGGCGACCGAAATGGGCGATCCGTACGCCATGGACTATCTCGCCGAGCTGCTGGAACGCCGCGGCGGGACCCGCCGGGCCACCGAACTGCGGGCGTCGGCGGCACGGGCACGGGCGGCCGAAGAGGCGAGCGGTGAAGAGGCCGGCAGCGAAGGGACCGGCGGAGAAGAGGCGGGCGGCGACGGCCCGGCCGACCGCCGCGCCGACCCGGACGGCTCCGGCCAGGGCTGACGACACACCCCCGAGGTTCACCCGGGAGGGTGCTGCGGCGAAAATCGAACACGTGCTTGAATAGCTGCGTGAACCACACCTTTCCTGACGACCTCATGGAGGCCCAGCGCGCCTGGTACGCCGTGTACCACCGACTCGCAACGTCCCAGCACACGGCGCAAACCACGGTCCTGCGGCGCGAGCTGCTGCGGCTGTCGGTCCGGATATCCACCCACCCCTACTGGACCTGCCTGCCCAGCGGCGTACCGGCCGCCCGGATGGCGCTCAAGCAGGCCGCCTGGTCCGAGGCGGACCAGTGACCCCGGTCGCCCCCGGCGCACGTTCCGCCGTCCGGCGAAGAGCCGCCCGCGGAGACCGACGAACGGCAAACCTTCACGGATTCTCCCCATCCGCTTTCACGGACCCCTCCAGGACGTACCGACGAGACGGAACGGGGACGACGGAACGCTGCCGGAACGACGTTCCCTGAGGCCAGCGGGTTGTGGGGGTCGGCGGCGGCCGGACCGGGTCGGGCGACCGTCCGAACGAGGCGTTCCGGACACGCCGGAAGACAAGACGGACTCGTGCCCGAATGTCGTGTTCTGGAGCAGTTGACAGTGAGGCTGCCATTGTTGACGATGTGTGGC
Organism: Streptantibioticus silvisoli; assembly: GCF_027947535.2. Classification (GTDB taxonomy): domain Bacteria; phylum Actinomycetota; class Actinomycetes; order Streptomycetales; family Streptomycetaceae; genus Streptantibioticus_C; species Streptantibioticus_C silvisoli. Next base: position 124,923 of record NZ_JAAGKO020000004.1, on the reverse strand, counting down.
ACCGCCGATCCCCAAATCCTTTTCGTCGTCCACCGAGGTCAATCGGCCGGTCCGATTCACTTCGTAGACCACGTGATTTCGGCAGACGACGCCCCGCGACCCAGGGCCAATTGGGCGCACTGACTTTTCCTGGAGGAACGTGTGATATCCAAGCGCGGGCTCATCGTCGCCGGTGCCCTGGGAGTTGGTTCCGCCCTTCTCGCGTCGACGAGTGCTTTCGCCTGCCAGATCGGCGACTTCACCGTCAACTCGACCGCGGCGTGCGACACCAGCAGCGCCACCCCGCAGGCCGCCATCACGGTGACCGACAAGGACGGCTCCGGCACCGCCGCCACCATCACCGTGGCGCTGGCCAGCGCGCCCGGCACCGTGCTCGGCACCGGCCGCATCGAGAACCCGACCGCCCAGGGCGTGACCACCACCATCACGGTGCCGTGGCAGTCCGGTGCGACCTACACGGTCCACGTGAAGTCGGACCGCTACAACGTCGACAGCGACTCCTCGACGCACCCGGCCGCGCCGGCCGTCGACTGCGGCACCACGCCGTCCGCCCCGGCCGCCCCCTCGACCCCGGCCCAGCCGACGCCGAGCAAGTCGGCGTCGTCCACCCCGAGCACCGAGGCCACCAGCTCGCCGAGCCAGAGCGCCTCCGTCGCCCCGGCCCCGGCCGCCTCGCAGTCCAGCGCCGGCAGCTCGCTCGCCGAGACCGGTGGCGGCAGCAACACCACCCCGATGCTCGGCATCGCCGCGGCCCTGGTGATCGTCGGTGGCGGCGCGCTCATCATGGTCCGCCGTCGCTCCGCCGGTCGTCACAACTGACCTGCTCCACCCGGCATCCCGCCACACACGCTCCACCACCGGAAGGCCCGTCCCACCCAGGGACGGGCCTTCCGCGTTCCCACCACGGGGAACGGTGGGCGCGGACGGATCGCGCGGACGGATCGCGCGGACGGATCGCGCGGACGGCGTCCGCGAACGGTGGGTGCGGCGGGCTGAGGGTGCGGACGGATCGCGCGAACGGTGGGAGGGCGCGGACGGAGGGTGGGTGCGGACGGAGGGTGAGCGCGGGCAGCGGGCGCGAACGGCGGCCGGGGTGGGGGTGGTTGGCGGCCTGCGGAGAAGCGGGGCGCGCGCGGACGTCCGGATGCGGCCCGCGCCCGCCTGTTGGACGGGGAAGCGGGAGGCCGCGGGCCGTTAGCCACAGCGTCCGTACACCGTCGACAGCGGTACGCGGTCACGGGTGCCGGGTGAAGCGCCACGCAGGGCTTGGACGCGGTAGGCGGCGCGCGGTACGCGGCACTAGCGCGCGGTACGGCGGGCTCGGCGCCGAAGGAGTCGCACCGGCGCCGGGCGGAATGGCGCGGGGAGCCGGACGGCGGGACCGGGACGCGGGCGCCACGGGGCCGGACGGCGGTGACGGCGGGACCGAAACGCGGGCGCTGCGAGGCCGGGGCGTTCGAGGGCAGGCGGAGCCGGGGTCACGCCGGACGCCGGCGGACGTACCCGGGCCGGCGGCCGTTACGGTGCCGACCCGGGCGGCGGTTCGAACCGCCGGAGGATCAGGCCTCCAGGAAGCCCGCCGGGCCGGTGCTGAGGACGTCGGAGGTGTCGGTGGCGGCGGCGGCCTTGATGATGCTGGCGTGCAGCTGGTTGGCGCTGACGCGCGGTGCGGCGTGGGTCTCGGCGGCGCTGGCCGGACCGGCGGCGACGAGGCCGGCGGCCAGCAGGGTGGCGGCTACGGCGGCGACGCGGGTGCCCTTGGTGTGCTTCATGGCATGCCCCTCAGGGTTCGGTGGAGGTTCTCAACACGGTTGATGCGCAACGGCTTTGGGCCGTAGGCCTCCACGGGGTCCCCCGGGCGCCTTGGCGCGAACTGTAAAGGAATGCGTGGGCCGCGTGGAGACCTTTCACGCGTATTTTTCCGCCAACTCCTCCTCGGCGTGCATGAGTTGCCGGATGCCGGGTCGAGCGCCCGACCGACGCCCGGCCCGACGGCCACCACGGTGAAGCGTCGTCCAGTCCCCCATGCCCCCGTCGCTCCGTACCCCCGTGCCCCCGTGCCCCCATCACCCCGTCACCACGAACGGGGTGGCGCCCGCGAACGGGGTCGGCGGCAGGGCCGGTTCGGCGGCCTGGCCGGAATCGGGGTGACGCGGGGGCGAGGCGGCGCGGTCGGGGGCGAGGCGGCGCAGGCGAGGCCGCGGGCGAGGCGAGGCGAACGGGGCGGGACAACGCGGGCGGGATCGGGGCGACGCGGGCGGAGCGGTGCAGCGCGGGCGGGGCGGTGCGAGCTGGGCGGGGCGGTGCGAGCTGGGCGGGGCGGGGCCGGCCGCAGCGGGCGGGGCGGGGCAACGCAGCCGGAGCGTGCGCAACGCAACCGGAGCGTGCGCGACGCAGTCGAAGTCAGAGTCGCAGTCGGCGCCGGTGCCGGCGCCGCGAACGGGATCAGCCTCGCGGTCGGGGACACCCCCGGAGTCGAGGGGTCGGGTACGGAACGGGCTCGCACCGGCGCCGCTCTTTACCCCCCAGCCACGCCGCAGCCTCCGCTCCCCGCCTCTCCATGCGAATTCCGCCCTTTCGGCTCCCCGTCCACCGCCACCCTGTCCGATCACCATCCTTTTCCATTCTGCGTCGGCGCTTGTCATGGTTCGACCAGTCGCGGCCGGGCTTCCCCGGCGCTCGCATCGTCTCTCGGCTTCCGGCACGTCGGCGAGGGTGCGCCGCAGCGGCTGGCGCGCGGGACAACGCAGGGGCGTCCGCCCACCAAAGGCCGTTTGACCTGGTACGGAGCGAGGTCTTGCGGGTGGATGTCCGGGGCACCCTCGGGGTGGAGCCGGGGCGGGATCAGGGTCATCTCAGGGATGAATTCAGGGTCACTTAGGGGATATCCACCCTATCCATCAGGGTATTGATGGATAAATCTTCACGAGAATTCAGAGGCCACTCGGGACGGAATTACCGTAGAATCCATTTCGTGAATACATCGAGCCACAACGAAGCCCTGCAGACGGCGGTCGTCGTCGTCATCATGGCCCTGCTCATCGTGCGGCGCATGCGCGGTCGCAGGGTCTACGGCGGGCGGGCGCCGATCGTCATAGCGATCATGGCGGTGTACGGCGCGGTGCTGATCGGGACCGCGGTGGGCGTCTCGTACCCGAGCCACCTGACCGAGGGTGACGTCGTGCTGCTCGGCGTGGGAACTGTGGTCTCGCTGGCCCTGGGCGCGATACGGGGCACGACGGTGCGCATGTTCCTGCGCGAGGGCGAGCTGTACGCGCGGTACACGCCGCTGACGGTGGTGCTGTGGCTCGTGACGTTCGCCGTCCGGCTGGGCATAGGCACCGGGGCCTCGCACGTCAACGCCTCGCACACGGTGGCGCAGGCGAGCCTGGTCATGATGGTCGCCCTGAGCCTGGCGGGCGAGACGGTGGTGGTGAGGGCGCGCGGCAAGCAGGCGGTGAACGGCGTACGGCCGATCGGCGCCGCCTGACCCGCCAGCCGCAACCGCCCACGTCCATGACCATGACCACGCCCACGCCCACGCCCAGTCACGGTCCGCCGAGTGGGAGGAAGTGACGCGCGGGCGAGGAAAGGGGGGTGTGCGAGCCCGGTACGCCAGGGGTCAGGTCCGGACGCGGCCCGGGGCGGCGATGAGGTCGAGGGGGTCGTGGCCGGCGTCGGCGGCACTGCCCTTCTCGACCGCGAGACCCAGCCCCGGCAGTCGGCGGCCGATGGCGGCACGGTCCTTGGGAGCGTTCTCGAAGACGGTGGAGGTGGTGTGGGTTTCGTCGAGCAACTCCGTTTGCTCAGCGGGGCGTTGGAGGGCGCATGCGCTCGTCGGCCGCCCCTCGCCGAAGGCTGCCCGGGCGCCCGGGAGGGCGGAGGCGACCGCCCAACCGCTCGTCGTCGGTCGTGGGGTCGAGGACGCGCGTCAGCTTCTGGGAGCGGTCGGCGTCCAACGGCGAAGGCGGGCCGGCGGGGTACTCGACGTCCGGTTCCGCCGGCGCGGCCAGCTTGACGCTGTCCCGTCGCCGAGCCGTGTGTGCCGTCGCCGGGTTCACTGCGGTCGATCGGTCCAGGTAGGCACGGAACGGCACCACGGGCGGCAGCCCATCGACCGCGTCCGGGGCGCCGGGGGTCCCGGTGCCGACGGTCCCGGTGTCGAGGGCCTCGGGACCGGCGGCCTCGGGACCGGTGCCAACGGCTCCGGTGCCATCGCCTCGGGTGCGAACGGAACCGGTGCGAACGGCTCCGGTGCGAACGCCTCCGGTGCGAACGCCTCCGGTGCCAACGGCTCCGGTGCCATCGACTCGGGTGCCATCGACTCGGGTGCGAACGCCTCCGGTGCCAACGGCTCCGGTGCGAACAGAACCAGTGCCAACAGAACCGGTGCGAGCACCTCCCGTGGCGTCGGCCCTGTCACCGATCGCCCCCGCAGCGTCGGGCCCGGTGCCACCGGCTGCGGATCGGGTCGCCGTGTGGAGTGCGGACAGGTCGCGCAGGACCAGCGGCAGCGAGTGGCCGTCGCGCAGGGCGGGGTGGCCGGTGAGCACCAGCAGGTGACCGTCGGGGCCGAGGTGGATCAGGGTGAAGCGCAGCAAAGGGCGTTCGTCCGGCCGGAACCGGGTTCGCTTGTCCTGGGCGAGCAGCACGGCCAGGCGGTGTGCCCGCTCGTTCGGTGCCGCGCCGCGCACGTCCTGTACGGAGAACGGCACGTCGATCTCGTTCGCGATCAGCCGTACGGCCCGGCCCGCTTCGTCACGCCCGAAGACGGTCCGCAGCACCGGGTGGCGACGCACGAGCTGGCGGCACACGCTGTGCAGCGCGTCCGCGTCGACGGGACCGCGGAGGCCGAAGACCTGCTGCGTGTTGTCCGGGGCGGACGGGTCGCCGTTGCCGGGGTCCTCGCCGAAGCGGTCGGCGGATTCGGCGCGGGGGCGCGGGGGCGCCGGTAACGGGCCGCGCGGCAGCACGTCCTGCGGGGCGTCGAACGTGGAGCGGCGGGCGTCGGGCCGGGCGGGTTCGCCGGAGGGAGGCCTGACGGGGTCGCCACGTTCTGCGGCGGACCGGGAGCCCTCGATGGCGGAGGCGTGCGCGCCCATCGCGGCCACCGTTTTGTGGCGGAGGACGTCGAGCGCGGTCAGCGCGAACCCGGTGCGGGACACCCGGGCGGCGGACGCCAGTACGTCCTCGACCTCGCCGGGTTCGGCGCTGAAGCCCCGCATCCGCACCTGACGCCCGGCACGGTCGACGTCCCCCGCACCCCCAGCCCGATCGACGCCCCGGATGCTCCCGACACCTCCGACGCGACCGCCGCCCCCAACGCCCCCAACCCGACCAACGCGATCCACATCCCCCGCCATCAACCCCACCCCCACCCCCACCCCCAATCCACCGATGGGAGAGTCCCCCTCCGCGGTGGCCAGTGCCCGCAGGAAGGTGATGAATCGGCGCTGGTGGGTGGTGACGTCGTGCTGGGTGTAGCGGTCGGGGTGGGCCAGGAACTCGCACTCCAGGCCCTTGCTCTCGGCGCCGGGGCGGAAGTTGACGGTGAGGTCCGGTACCGGGCCGCCGGACAGGGTGGTCACCGTCGTGGTGCGGCCGGCGAACCTCAGGTCCGCGCTGATCGGGGTGATGTCCACCAGCAGACCGAACAGGTGCTCGTCGCGGTCCGGTCGGCGCAGGTCGCGGCACAGGTCGTCGTGGGGGTACCGCTGGTGGGCCATCAACTCGCCCAGCCGGGTGGTGACATGGCGCAGCAGGTCGGTGCGGGTCATGGCCGGGTCGATCGCGAGCCGCAGCGGCAGCCGGTTGGCGACCATGCCGGGGATCGTCAGCATCTGCGCGCCGCGCCGTGCGGTCACCGGGACGCCGAGGGTGATGTCCGGCCGGCCGGTCACGCGGTGCAGGAACGCGCCGACGGCGGCGAGCAGCGGCACGGTCCACGGGGTGCGGGCCTGGCGGCCGGCGGCGTGCAGGGCGCCGAGTTCGTCCGGCGACAGCGTCACCAGTGAGGTGATCGGGCGCGCGGCCGGGCCGGCCGGCGCGCCGGGCGCCAGGCTGGGCACAGGAGCGCGGTCCGCCAGCCGGTCGGCCCAGTAGGCGCGGTCCGCGGCGTACTCCGGCGACGCCCGGTAGGCGGCCTCGTCGGCCAGCAGCGTCGTCAGCCGGCCCAGCGGGTCGCCGGCCGGGTCGCCCTCGCCGGCCAGCAGCGCCTCGTAGACCTCGGCGATCCGCCGGGCGAGCACGAGCGCGCCGAACGTGTCGGTCAGGATGTGGTGGCAGCGTCGGTACCAGAAGTAGTGGTCGTCGCCGAGGCGCAGGAGTGCGGCGCGGGCCAGGACGCCGGTCACCAGGTCAGGGGCGGTGGCGCGGTCCCGTTCCATCCACGCCTGAGCGGCGGTCCGCGGGTCGCTCTCGCGGCGGAGGTCCACCGACTGCCACCCGGAGGTGCCGCCGGCCGTCAACTCCTGTGTGGCGCCGGCGCCCTGGTCGACGGCCGCCAGGCGCACGTCGAACGTCCCGCACTCCCCCTCGGCGTGCCGTACCGCCCGCGCGAGCAGCCGGGCGTCGACCGGGCCGCGGATCTCCGAGTAGTGCGCGAGGTTGTACGCGGACGATCCCGGCGCGAGCCGATGGGCGGCCCAGACGCCGCGTTGGGCGGCCGTCAACGGCAGCGCCTGCCGCGCGGGGCGTGCGTTCATCGAAGCCCGACCACCTTTCCGGCGCGCCGGCCGCACCGGCCTCACCCCACCGTCCGCCCCCGATGCTGGCGGCGCGACGACCCCGGTGACCAGGTATCCGACCGGCAATCCCCCCGAGCAGGCCGGCGGGGGCGCGTCCGTGGGCGGTGCGCGGCGGCCGGCCGTGGGGGCGGGGACGGGGACGGGGTCCTCGACGGTTCGGCGGGCGGGGTCAGCGGGTGCTCTCGGTGGCGAACAGTTCCAGGTGCCCGCACCCGGGGCACCGGAAGGCCTCGATCTGCCTGCGGGGGCGGCCCATCCGCTTCGCGCCGCCGAGGAGCCCCTTCTCCAGCGCGCCCTCGACCCACCGCGCGAACCCCCGCGACCCCTCACCGGCGTCCAGCAGGAATCCGTCCTCCAGCCCGACCGCCCCGCACTGCGTACAGCGTATGGAGTTCATGAACGGCAGTGTAGGAGCGACCGGCGCCCGGCCCACCCCTCGCCGCCCCGGTGACGTCCGGCCCGCACCACCCCGAGCAACACCACCCCACCCCAGCAACACCACCCCACCCCAGCAACCCCGCCCCCAAAGACACCCCGCCCAGCGACATCCGACCCAATTGCCGGTCGGTTGCCTGGATCGCCCCGGTTCGCGGCGGGACGATGGGGTGGTCCTGGCCGAAGGCGCCCGCGAGCGGTCCGCCTCCCGGCTTCCCCGGCTCCGCGCGGTCCTCCCCCCTGGCCGCCGGATCGGGCGTGGCGTGCGACCGCCGCGTGGAGCGATGTGAACGGAAAGGTGTGGCATGCGGGACGACGAGCCGGCCCACGACGGCGACGCCACCCACCTGGCGCAGGTGCTGGACGACCGCGCGCGGCGCACCCCCGACGCGATCGCGCTGCTGGCGCCGGGCACCGAACCGTTGACGTTCGCGGGTCTCGCGGAACGGGTACGGGCCGGCGCCGACCGGCTGGCGGCCTGCGGGGTGCGGCGCGGGGACCGTGTGGTGGTACCGGCGGCCAACGACCCCGACAGCGCGGTGACGTTGCTGGCGGTGATGTCCGTGGCGGTGTGCTGCCCGGTCAATCCGGGGCTGGCGCAGGACGAGTACGAGGCGTACTTCGACGTGCTGGAGCCGACCGCGATCCTGCTGGCCGACGGCGCGCCGGGGCGGTTGCGGCGGGCGGCGCTGACCAGTGAGCTGGACGTGGTCGCCCACGACGGGCGGCTCGGCGCGGGGACGCCGGCGGGCCAACTGCTGCGGTGCGGACGGCGTTCGGCGCCGCCGGTGGTGGGCGAGTCGGTGCTGCTGCGGACGTCGGGCACCACGTCCGCGGGCAAGATCGTGCCGTTGACGATGGCCGGGATGCTGGCGGCGGCGCGCGCGTCGGTGACCGCGTACCGGCTGACGGCGAGCGACCGGCGGCTCAACCTCAATCCGCTGTTCTACGTGCAGGGGCTGGTCGGCGGTCTGGTGACGGCGCTGGTGTCCGGTTCGTCGATGGCGTGCGTGCCGGCGTTCGATCCGGCCGGGACGCTGCGGTTGCTGGGGGAGTTGGAGCCGTCGTGGTTCTCGGCGAGCCCGATGACGCACCGGGCGCTGCTGGACGCCTCGCGGGGCAGGCCGCTGGTCGCGCCCCGGCTGCGGTTCATCCGCTCCGGCGCGGCGCCGATGCCGGCCGGGCTGAAGCGGGAGCTGGAGAGCCGTTTCGGGGTGCCGCTGATCGAGTCGTACGGGATGTCGGAGGCGTCGCAGATCGCGTGCGCGCCGCTGCCGCAGGACGGCACGGCGCAGGGCATGCTGCCGTCCGGCTCGCAGGTCGGCGTGCTGGGCGCGGACGGCGCGGTCAGCACCGCGGCCGGTGCGAGCGGCGAGATCGTGGTGCGCGGCGGCAACGTCATCGAGCGGTACGTGTGGCCGCACGACGCCGGCGAGGCTTTCGTGGACGGCTGGTTGCGCACCGGTGACCTGGGCGAACTGGCCGCCGACGGTTCGCTGACGATCACCGGGCGGGCCAAGGAGCTGATCAACCGCGGCGGGGAGAAGGTCAGTCCGCACGAGGTCGAAGAGGTGCTGCTGAACCACCCGGCGGTGGGCCGCGCGGTGGTGTTCGGCGTGCCGGACGGGCCGACCGAGCACGTCGCCGCGGTGGTGGTGCCGCGTCCGGGCCGGGCGGTGGACGAGGCGGCGCTGCGGGCGTACGCCGTCGAGCACCTGGCGGCGTTCGAGGTGCCGGAACGGGTCGTGTTCCGCGCCGAGTTGCCGCTGAACGCCTCGGGCAAGCCGGTGCGGGGCGAGATGCCCCGGCTGCTCGGTGTGCGGTTCGGCGTTCCGGCGGGCGTGTGCGCGAGCGCGGTGCGCGAGGAACCGGGGCCGGCGCGGTCGACCGCCGCGCGGCAGACCGCCGCGGCGGAGCCGGCGGCCCCCCATGACACCCTCCGGCCGGGCGGCGGCCGGCCGGAGGGCCCCGATCCGCTGACGGTGGTCACCTCGCCGGCCTTCACCGGCCCGGCGGGTGCCACCGGTGCGGCCGGCGACCCGGACGACGGGCGCGGCGCCGCGCCGCGCACCCCGCTGGAGGCGGCGCTGGCCGGGCTGTGGGCGTACGCCCTGGGCCGGGCGTCGGTCGGGGTGGACGAGGACTTTTTCTCGCTGGGCGGAGATCCGACGTCGGCGTTGTCCCTGCTGATGGCCGTGGAGGAGGCGCTGGGCACCGCCTTGTCGGCGTCCGACCTGTTCGACGGGATGCGCACGGTGGAGCTGATGGCGTCGGCGATCGAACGCGGCGACCGGTGACACCGCCGGGACCGGTGACACCGCCGGGACCGCGCGAGGCGCACCTCCGCGCCCCGGCGCCCGCTTCGGGCCCCATCGCCGGCCACTGACACCGGTGCCGGAGTCGGTGCCGGTGCCGGTCGTGTCCGGTCGCCCCTGCGCCGGCCGCTGAGCCAGCGCCGGTGCAGGTCAGGTCCCGTTGCGCATCCTTCGGCCCCGAACACCGCGCCGGTGCGGTCAAGTCCCGTTGCGCACGCCTGGCCACGAACCCCGCACCGGTGCCGAGCAAGTCCCCTTTCCAGGCGGTCAGTTACCACCTCGCTCGCTCCGACTGCCGCTGAACCCAAGGAACTTCATCGGCCACGAGGAGCTGCCGGCCGCCGGACCGCAGGACCCCGTGGAACGACTTCCGCCGAACCACGAAAGCCCGTGGAACGTTTCCGTTCCGGCGTCAGCGGGCAGAGCGGAAGCGGTGACAGCTCCTGTGACGGCTCCAACACCCGTCTGGGGAGCGCCGGTTCGCGCACGATGACGCCGCGGGCACTGTTCGCGGGGTTCTCGGGCCCGGCCGGGTCGCCGACGACGACCTCTTCACCCTGGCGGGGACCCGCTGACCGCGTCGCGGCCGGCCGGGCGCGTGGACGGCGCCCGGACCGCGGCACGGACGCCGTCCCGTGCCACCCGACTCAGCGCGCCCGCCGCCGCGCTCGACCGAAGGAACCCGCCCTCATGACGAACCCGTTCGACGCCCCCGACGCGATCTTCATGGTCCTGGTCAACGACGAGGGCCGGCATTCGCTGTGGCCGTCGTTCACCGCGGTGCCGCCCGGCTGGGAGGTCGCGCTGCCGGTCGCCGACCGCGCGGGGTGCCTGGCGTACATCGAGGAACGCCGCACGGACCTGCGCACCCCGGCGTAGTCCGGACCCGCACCCCGGCGTAGCCCGGGCCTGCGAGCGGCCGGGGCGGCGGGGGCGCCTCGTCCGCGGCGGGCGCCGGGCCGCGGGGGCCGGGGGGCGCGGGACGTCCGGCGGGGTCAGTCCTGGCCGGGGGTGCCGCGGGTGGTTCTGCGGGCCTCCCGGGCGGCGGCGCGGCGTTCCTGCTCCTCCAGGAACAGCTTCTCGAAGCGCCGGGTCGCCTCGTCGATCTCGGTGTTGTCGCCCTCGGTGGCCCCGGCGTTCTCGTCCAGCAGGCCCTGCGCGCGCAGCTGTTCGTTCTGCACCATGACCGGCGGTGTGGGGTCGGCGTCGGACGGCCGGGAGGTCTCCGGGCCGTCCGGGCCGATGCGGATGAGGCGTTCGACGCGCACGATTCTGAAGTGCCGTCCGTCGACGGAGAGTTGGTTGCCCGGTTCGGCGTCGAGGCGGTCGGCGGCCTCGTTGTAGGCGACCCGGCCGGCGTCGTCGAGGCGCAGCCGCCACGGCGCCATGACGCGCAGGTGGGAGGCGAGGCCGTCGCGGGCGCTCTGCGGGGTGCAGGAGGTGCCGGAGTCGTTCGGCAGCCAGCGGCCGCCGACGCGTTCGACGGTCATGAACGACGCGGGCATCAGCACGCCGCCGGGGTGCGTGGCGGCGGCGTGCTTGGCGTCCCGGTGCACGTCCTCCGGCACGGTGCCGCGGGGGAAGACGGCGCCGAGCAGCTCCATCGTGAGGATGCCGTCGGACAGGCCGGTCACGGTGCCGGGGTCGATGACGAAGCCGCCGGCCGGATCGACCTCCCGGTAGGTCATGCCCACCTCACCGGTGTCGGGGTCGGTGGGGCGCGGCGGTTCGGGTCCGACGGGTCCGGTGCGCAGGAAGCGTTCGGCCCGCACGACCCGGTAGCGGGTGCCGGCCACCGTGATGTCGTCGACCGGCTCCCAGTCCATGGTCTCCGCGGCCCGCAGGCACTGCGCCCGGCCGGCCGCGTCGCCGGCCTGCTCGGCGTCCTGCGCCATCCGGCGGAAGTGCGCCCCCATCGCGTCGCGGGCGTCCTGCGGCGCCATCCCGGTGAAGTGCGGGTACAGCTCCCAGCCGCCGCTTTCGCGTTCCCTGGCCACCCCGAACACCGGCCCGCCCGCGAACCGGACGTCCGGATAGCGGTCCCGCGCCTGCCAGGCCGTCACGTCCGCGAGCGCCTGGACCGGCTCGATGGGTGGACTCATCCGGATCGTCCGGTACGCGGGGATGTTCTCAGGGTGCTGAGTCATGTACCCAGCGTTGCATCAACTCCGCGGCCGCCGAGGTGAATCCGGCAATCCGTCACCCTGGGCGGCGCTTCCCGGCCACCGGCGCCCGGCGCCCCCCGAACGCCTCCGCGACGCCTCCCACGAGCGCTTTCTCCCCCCGGTACGCGCCCGGCCCGTACGCGGCACCCCGGCAACGGTACGGATCGCGCCGGGGGCCGGTTGGCGTAATGGCGACCCGGACCGCGCACCTCACCCCGGAAGGGACCGGAGAGGGGACCGGAGGACCGGGAGACCCCGGAGAACCGGGAAACCCGACCGCCCGAGCCGCCGAACAAACCCCGTCAAGCGGTACAATACGCCCATCATCTCACCGTTCCGCCCTCGTCCCCGGAGGCTTGCGTGGCCCTGGATTCGCGTTGTCCGCACTGGCTGTTCGGGGATCAGCTGGGCCCGCACTTCCTGCCCGGGGACGGGGTGCCGCTGGTGATGGTGGAGGCGAAGTCGGTCTTCCGGCGCCGGCGGTTCCACCGGGCCAAGGCGCATCTGGTGCTCTCGGCGATGCGGCACCGGGCGGCGGAGCTGGGGGAGCGGGTGACGTACGTGCGGGCGGAGACTTACCGGGAGGGGATCGAGCGGTTCGCGCGGGGGCGGCGGCTGACGGTGCATCACCCCACCAGCCGGGCGGCGGCGGGGCTGGTGGAGCGGCTGGGAAACGTCGAGGTGCGGCCGGCCCGCGGATTCCTCGTGCCGCGGGTGGAGTTCGCGGCGTGGGCGGACCAGCACGGCGGCGCGAGGGGGACGTTGCGCCAGGAGGACTTCTACCACTGGGTGCGGCGCACCCAGGACCTGCTGATGGACGGGGACCAACCCCTGGGCGGCCGGTGGAACTTCGACCACGACAACCGCGAACCACCGCCGCGCCGGGCGGAGTCGCTCGACGTCCCGGCGCCCTACCGGCCGCGCGAGGACGCCGTCGACGAGGAGGTGCGGCGCGACCTCGACCGCTGGGAGCGCGACGGGGACGTGGCGTTCGTCGGACGGGACGGCCCGCGGGTCTTCCCGGCCACCCGCCGCGAGGCGCTGAACGCGCTGAAGCGGTTCACCACCGGCCGGCTGGCGACGTTCGGCCCGTACGAGGACGCGATGCTCGCCGGCGACCCGGTGATGAGCCACAGCCTGCTGTCGTCGTCGATGAACCTGGGCCTGCTCGACCCCGACGAGTGCGTGCGGCGGGCGGAGGCGGCCGGGCGGGCCGGCGACGCGCCGATGCGCAGCGTCGAGGGGTTCGTGCGGCAGGTCGCGGGCTGGCGCGAGTACGTATGGCAGCTGTACTGGTACTTCGGCGAGGACTACCGGCACCGCAACGCGCTGGGGGCCACGCAGCCGCTGCCGCGCTGGTTCCTGGACCTGGACGCGGACGCGGTGACCGCGCGCTGCCTGGCCACCGTGCTGCGGCAGGTGCGCGACAGCGGCTGGACGCACCACATCCCGCGGCTGATGGTGCTGGGCAGCTTCGCCCTGCAACGCGGCTGGGACCCGGCGGAGCTGACCGACTGGTTCCACCGCTGCTTCGTCGACGGCTACGACTGGGTGATGCTGGCGAACGTCGTCGGGATGTCGCAGTACGCGGACGGCGGCCGGATGACCAGCAAGCCGTACACCTCCGGCGGCGCCTACGTGAACCGGATGAGCGACCTGTGCGGCGGCTGCGCCTACCGGCCGACCGAGCGGACCGGCGAGCGGGCCTGCCCGTACACCGCCGGATACTGGGCGTTCCTCGACCGGCACCGCGACCGGCTGGAGGGCAACCCGCGGATGGCACGGGCGGTGAAGGGGCTCGACCGGCTCAAGGACCTGCGCCGGCTCCTGGACGAGCGGGCCGGCCTGGACGACGGACCGCCCTGACCGGGCCGCGGTGCCGGTGCCGGAACGCGGCGCCGGGACCGGGACCGGGAGGCGGCACCCTGATCGGAACACGGCACGCGGGCCGGAACGCGGCACCCTGACCCGAGCACGGCACCCGGACCGGGACCGGCCGTACCGCCGCGTGTGCCGCGCCGTCCGGACCGCGGCGCGGGGCCGGCGCCCGGCCGAGTACGGTAAGCGTGCTCCAACCTGCGGCGACGGACGCGGCGTCGCGGTGCGTCCAGCACGCGTCGGCCCCCTCGCCCCCCTCGTTCAGCGGAAACCGTGGGGGTTTCATGCGTTTCAGCAAGGCCCCGACCGCCGTGGCGACAGCCGTGGCGGCCGGGATGATCAGCGCCGTGCTGCCGGTATTACCGGCCTCGGCGGACGCCTCGGTATCGCTCGGCCTGCCGGGTTACGCGCACATGGTGGTGGACGCGGCGCACCACCACATCTTCTTCAGCGGCGGCTACCACGGCGACGCGATCGTGGTGACCGACCTGGACGGCGCCGGGGTCACCACGATCGCCGGCGAACCCGGCGCCGACGGAATGGCCCTGTCACCGGACGGCGGCACGCTCTACGTGGCGCTCGCGCGCGGCGGCGCGGTGGCGGCGATCGACACCGCCTCCTTGACGGAGAGCACGCGTTACCGCACCGGCGGGGGCAGTTCACCGCGGTACGTGGAACCGGCCGGCGGGCGGATCTGGTTCTCCTACGCCGGGAAGGCCAGGACGTACACCGGGAACGCGGGGACGGTCCCCGACGGCGGCCTCGGCTCGGTGGACGTCGGCCGCGGCACACCGTCGGTGACCCGGCAGGCCCCGGCCTGGCGGGACGCGCCGGTGCTGGCCGCCGACCCGGCGGACCCCGGCAAGGTGGTCGCCGCCGGAACCGGCGCCAACGCTGACGCCGGCTCCGACGCCGACGCCGCCGAGCCGACGCTGGAGGTCTACGACGTCTCCTCCGGCAGCGCGGTCGAGTCGGCGGTCACCCGGGCGGCGGTCGGCGACGGCGTCAGCGATATGACGGTCACACCGGACGGTGCCGACCTCCTGGTGGCCGCGGCGGCCGGGGACAGCGTGCTGCGGTACCGGATGCCGGACCTGGCGGCCGACGGCGCGTATCGCACCGGCTCCGGCGCCGGGTCGGTGGCGGTCGCCCCGGACGGCACCGTGGCGACCGGCGGCTCGGGCCGCGACGCGCGGGTGGCGGTCGTCGGCTCCGGCGCGTCCGCCGTACGCCGCGCCTACCGGGGGTGGAACGCGCCGGCCGGGCTGGCCTGGGACCCCGACGGGTCGAGGCTGTACGCGGTCGGCGGGGGCGGCGATCCGGCCCTGACGGTGTACGACAGCCCGGAACAGGGCGACAACACGCTGACGCTGCGGGCCCCTTCGCCGGGTGTGCCGGGGCGGCAGTACACCGTCGGCGGGCGGATGACCTCCGTGGAGCCGTTCGCCGCCGGGCAGACCGTACACGTCACGCGCACCGACGCCGCCGACCCGGACGGCACCGAACTGCCGGACGTGGCGGTGGCGTCCGACGGCACGTTCTCGTTCACCGACACGGCGACCGCCCCCGGCGACGTCTCCTACCAGGTCTCCTACGACGGCGACCCGCTGCACCTGCCCGCGCAGGCGACCGCGTCGATCGGCATGGTGCGGGCCGCCGCCACGGTGTCCGCGCACGCGCCCGGCACCGCGCCGGCCGGCCACCGGCTGACCGTGAGCGGCACGCTGTCGTCGCCGGTACCGTTCGCCGCCGGGCAGAGCGTCGAAGTCCGCGCGACCGACGCACGGCACACCGTCACCGTGGGGACCGCCGACGTCGACGCGGACGGCTCGTGGTCGCTCGCCACCACCCCGGCCACCGGCGGCCCGGTCACCTACACCGCCGTGTACCCGGGCGACGTCTCGCACGACGCGACCTCGCGCACCGCCACCGTCCACGTCACGCGCACCCCGGCCGCGGTGGCGGTGACCACCGACGCGTCCGCCTACGCCCCCGACGCGCTCGCCACGGTCACCGCGCACCTGGGCGCCCCGGACGACGGCCGGACGCTGTCCGTGTGGGCGCAACCGTCCGGCGGCACGAAGACGCTGGTCAAGACGGGTGACGTCGATGCGCACGGCGACCTCGTCGTGACGTATCACGTCACGACGGCCACGGCGTTCAGCGTCACGTACCCGGGGAACCGCCGGTACACGCCGGCGTCCGCCACGCGTATCGTGCGGACGTACGCGACGGTCTCCGACAGCCTGCGGGGCTACTACACGACGGTCCGGTCCGGCTCCACCACGTACGCCGTCTACCACCGCACCGCCGACCCGCTCCAGAGCGCGGTGGTCTCCCCCGCGAAGGACGGCGCGTGCGTGGCGTTCACCGTGCAGGAGTGGTACGACCACGCCTGGCGGACGATCGCGAGCGCCGGCTGCGTCCGGACCGGGACGGCCTCGACCGCGCTGGCCCGGCTGACCGGCCCGCACCCGATCGGCGCCCACCTGCGGTTCCGCGCCGCGTACGGGCGCACCGCCGGCCACGGCTCCCGCGGTTCCTGGGTCACGTTCGAGTTCCGCGCCTGACGACGGCCGGCGCCCGGCGCGCCGGACACGGGGGCGACGCCCCGCGGCCCATGGACCGCGGGGCGTTGTCAGTGCCCGGTTCTAGTGTTCGTCGCATGGCAACGGTCACGTTCGTCGACGAGACGACATCGGGATCGCGCGACGAGGCATGGGCCCTCGCCGTCGCGGAGGAACGGCTGAGCCTGCGGGAGCTGATCCGCCGCAGGATCTTCCAGGAGGTCGCCGAGTTCAACGCGGCCGCGCACACCGGCACCCGGATGTTCCGCGGCCTGGTGACGCCCACCCGCACGGAGACCGCGCTCAACGGCGCCCGGGCGCGCGAGCCGCGGCGGATCGACGCCGAGGAGCAGTTCGCGCGGGCGGTGACCGCCTTCGGCCGCAACGGCTTCGTGGTGCTGGTCGGCGACCGGCAGGTGGAGGACCTGGACGCGCGGATCGAGCTGGCCCTCGGCGCCGAGGTCACCTTCCTCAAGCTCGTGCCCCTGGTGGGTGGCTGATGTCCCCCGACCGGGGCGGCACCGGGCGGCGGATGGAGGCGGCGGCCGCCACGGGCGACTGGGAGGCGGCCGCCGCCGTGCTGCTGGACGCCGTCCTCGACCACGACGGGCGCCGGGGCGGCCCCGGCGACGGGGTGGGCGCCGTCCTCGACCGGATGCCCCAGGAGGCACGCGTGCGGTTCGCCGACCGGATCGTCACCGCCTACCACGCGAGCGGCACCCGCGACAGCGCCCGCCCGCCGCTGCTGACGCTGCTGAACGCGGTCGCGCCGGGGCTGGACGACCGGATGGCCGCCGCCCGCCGCGACCGGCTGGCGGAGCTGTCGGCGCGCCCCACGGTGTGGGAGAGCGAGACCGTCGTCGCGCTGGCCGAGGCCGAACTCGCCGCCACCGGTCGGCTGCCGCCGATGACGGTCGCGTTGATCCGGCGCATGGGCCTGGAGCCGTACCGCACCGGCGCGCTGCCGGCGCTGGCGAAGCGGCTGACCGAACCGGTGCTCAACCCCGGCGAGCAGTGGTCCGACCTCGCCATGGAGGCGCTGGCCGGGCTGGACGCCGGCTGGACGGCCCTGGTGGCGCACGCCGCGACGGCGAACTCCGCCCGCCCGAACGCCGCGTGGGACACCACCGCCCGCGAACTGCTGGCGGGGCTCGCGGAGTCCGAGGTGCGGGCCACCGTCACCGGCTGGCTGGCCCGGGCCGGCCGGCCCCGCTCCGCGCCCTGGCCGCCGCACGTGCCGGTCACCGGCGGCGACCTGGTCTGCGACGCGTTCAACGCCAACGCGCTGCGCGGCCTGGCCTGGACGCTGTCGCTGCTGCCCCCGCACCCGGAGGTCTCCCGCGCGCTCGGCGCCCTGCTGGAGACCTCGCTGCGCAAGGTGCCGGGTTTGGGACCGCGCAACCCGAAGGTCGCCAACGCGTGCGTGCTGGCACTGGCCCGGATCGACGACGCCTGTGCGCTGGCCGAGATCGCCCGGCTGTCGGCCCGGGTGACGTACAAGAGCACCCTGAAGCTGCTGGACGCCGCACTGGAGGCGAAGGCCGCGGCCCTGGGCATGCCCCGCGAGGAGGTCGAGGAACTCGCCGTCCCCGTCCACGGGTTGACCGGGGTCGGCCGGGCGCGGCTGACCTTCGGCGACAGCACCGCCGAGGTGCGGGTCGACGGCGGCCGGGCGGTGGTCGGCTGGCGGAACGCGGCGGGCAGGGCCGTGAAGTCGGTACCGGCCGCGGTGCGCCGCGACTTCGCCGAGGAGCTGAAGGAGCTGAAGGCGGCGGCGAAGGACATCGACAAGATGCTCGCCGCCCAGTCCGAGCGGCTGGACCGGCAGTTCCTGGCCCGGCGCGTGTGGCCGTACGCCGTCTGGCGCGAGCGGTACCTCGACCACCCGCTGACCGGCACCCTCGCCCGCCGCCTGCTGTGGACGGTCGGCGGCGTCACCTGCGGCTGGGCCGACGGCGCGCTGCGCACCCTGGACGACACCGAACCGCCGGCGCCCGCGCACGACGCGCCGGTCACCTTGTGGCATCCGGTCGGCGTGCCGCCGCAGGAGGCGCTGGCCTGGCGCGAGGCGCTGGAACGGCGCGGCGTCACGCAGCCGTTCAAGCAGGCCCACCGCGAGGTCTACCTGCTGACCGACGCCGAACGGACCACCGGCACGTACTCCAACCGGTTCGCCGGGCACGTGCTGCGCCAGCACCAGTTCCACTCGCTGGCCGCGGTGCGCGGCTGGACGGACCGGCTGCGGCTGTGCGTGGACGACTCGGTGCCGCCGCCGGTGCGCGAACTGCCGCACTGGGGGCTGCGCGCCGAGTTCTGGGTGGCCGGGGACGACAGCGGGGGACACGCCGAGCTGAGCGACTCCGGCGCGTACCTGTACCTGCGCACCGACCAGGTGCGGTTCTATCCGATCGACGCCCCCTCCAACCGGGCGCACTGCGGCACCGGCCGGTACGAGACGGCGGACCGCACCGGCGGGAGGCGGGTCGACCCGCTGCCGCTGGAGTCGGTGCCGGCGCCCGTGCTCAGCGAGGTGCTGCGCGACGTCGACCTGTTCGTCGGGGTCACCAGCGTCGGCAACGACCCGACCTGGCAGGACGGCGGCCCGGCCGGGCGGTACACCGGGTACTGGAACTCCTACGGCTTCGGCGAGCTGAACCAGACCGCGCAGACCCGCCGCGACCTGCTCACCCGTCTGCTGCCCCGGCTGGCGATCGGCGACCGCTGCGAGACGCACGGCCGCTTCCTGCACGTCCGCGGCACCCGCCACACGTACCGGATCCACCTCGGCTCCGGCAACATCCTCATCGCCCCGCACGACCGTTACCTCTGCGTCGTGCCGAAGGCGGCCGGCAGCGGCGACACCGGCTACCTGCCGTTCGAGGGCGACCGGACGCTGTCGGTGATCCTCAGCAAGGCGATGCTGCTCGCCGCGGACGACACGATCACCGACCCGACGATCCTGAGCCAGCTGTAGGGCTTCGAGGAGCGGAGTGGGGATGCGGGGGCGGGAGCACGGTCGCGGTCGCGGCGCAGGCAGCGGAGGGATCGGGGGCGCGGTCGCGGCGGGGGAGCGGGGACAGCACAGGGGCCGGTCGCGGTGAGGGAGCGCGGCATCGGCCCTGGTCCGGGGCCGGCGGCCGCGGGGCGGTGACACCCGCGGAGCGGCGGGCCCGGGGCCACGCCGCTGGGAAGTCGTGC
The DNA here is from genome assembly GCF_027947535.2 of Streptantibioticus silvisoli. GTDB lineage: Bacteria > Actinomycetota > Actinomycetes > Streptomycetales > Streptomycetaceae > Streptantibioticus_C > Streptantibioticus_C silvisoli. The sequence goes on along the minus strand of NZ_JAAGKO020000004.1, from coordinate 105,619 downwards.
TCGGTGGGTGACGCGTCCCCCGGCTGCGGACGGCGACGGCGTGCGCGGCGTGCCGGCCGGGAAGGGAACCGGGTCATCGGTGTGCCCACGGCGCAACGTCCCGTGAGCGCGGCCGGACCGGCGCAGCGGGGCTCCGCCCGGGCCGGGTCCGTTCCGTCGAGCGAGGCGGATCGGAGGCGTCCGGTGCGGTGCGCTGCTGTCGCGTGCGGTGCTGCTTGGTGCGGTGCTTTCCGGTGCGGCGCTGTTCGGCGCTGGCCGGTGCGGTGCCGTCCGGTGCGGTGTTTCCCGTGCGGTGTTGTCCGGTGCGGTGCATCCGGTGTACGCGGCGCCGGAGTGCCGGGTTTCGGCAGGGTGTCGCGGTGACGCCGTGCTGGGGTGCGCCGGGCGTCGGAGAGCCACCGTGGACCGGCGGGGCCGGCCCTAGCGGTCCGTCGCGTCCCGGGTCCTGCGGGGGGCGGAGACCGCGGCGGAGGCCATGCCGTCGGAGACCGCCGCGGCGATCTCGTCGCCGTCGTCGCCCTGGGCGACCCGGCGTACCGAGGGCGAGGAGCCGTGGGCCTCGGCGCGGATGCGCTGCTTGATGGTGGGCGGCAGCGACCGTTCGCGGGCCAGCGGCGAGCGCGGGGCGAACTGCCGCCCGACGGCGGAGGTCCGGGGCACGTCGGGCGCGTACGGACCGGCGGCGGCACGCCCCTGGGCGGGGATCAGACCGGCGGCGGTGCGGGGGGCGGCGGCCCGGGGGCGCGGGGCGGCGGCCGGGGTTGCGAGGCCGAAGTAGGCGAGAATCGCGCGGAAGGCGTGGAGGATGACGCTTCGGATCCTCGTGACGCTGGTGACGGCCACGGTCCCTCACTCTCGGGTCGGTATAGATCGGTTCGTCAGGTGTTCTCCCTCATCATGTGTACGCAATGTCAGATTTAATGGATCTACGCGACCTGAGCGCCGCTTTTCTGATGAACACCACCCGGACGGCCCCTCCCGGCGTGCGGACCCCCTCGGTCGCCGTGCACCGTCGGGAATTCCGCGCCGCCTGGCAGGCTTTCCCGGATGGGACGGCCGACAGGTCCGGCCGCGGTACCGCATGACCACAGGAGGGGCCAGGCCGATGCGTGAGATCCTGCCCGCGTTGCACGGGTGGCTCGAGGACGGCACCGCGTTCGCACTCGCCACCGTCGTCGGGGTGGAGGGAAGCGCGCCGCGCCATCCCGGCGCCGCGCTCGCGGTGGCCGCCGACGGCCGGGTGGTGGGCAGCGTCTCCGGCGGCTGCGTCGAGGGCGCGGTCTACGAGGCCGCCGCACAGGCGCTCCAGGACGGTGTCACCCGGTCGCACGACTACGGGGTCGATGACGACGAGGCGTACGAGGCCGGGCTGACCTGCGGGGGCACCCTGCACGTGCTGGTGGTCCCCTACGGTGCTCCGGGGCCGCGGGCCGTGCTGGCCGGCGCCGTCACCGCGATCGGCGCCGGGGAGCCGGTCGCGGTGCTGACCGTCACCGGCGGCGAGGCGGAACTGGGGGCGACGCTGACGCTGCGGGCCGGCCGGGTCGGGGGCACGCTGGGGGACGCCGGCCTGGACGCGGCCGCCACCGAGGACGCCCGGGGGCTGCTGGCCCAGGGGGCCAACGGGGTGCGCCGGTACGCGACGCGGGGCGGGCGGCGGTGCGAGGACCCGGTGACGGTGCTGGTGCAGACGTTCGCGCCGCCGCCGCGGATGCTGGTGTTCGGCGCGATCGACTACGCGTCGGCCACCGCGCGGATCGGCGCGTTCCTCGGCTACCGGGTGACGGTGTGCGACGCGCGTCCGGCGTTCGCGACCCCGGAGCGCTTCCCGGACGCCGACGAGGTGGTGCGCGCCTGGCCGCACACCTACCTGGCCGGCACCGCGGTGGACGAGCGGACGGTGATCTGCGTGCTGACCCACGACCCGAAGTTCGACATCCCGCTGCTGGTCGCCGCGTTGCGCACCCCGGCCGCGTACATCGGGGTGATGGGCAGCCGCCGCACACACGACGACCGGGTGGCGCGGCTGCGGGAGGAGGGTGTCGGGGACGCGGACCTGCGGCGGCTCGCGTCCCCGATCGGCCTGGACCTCGGCGCGCGCACCCCGGAGGAGACCGCCGTCTCCATCGCCGCCGAGATCGTCGCCGCCCGCTGGGGCGGCACCGGGCGCCCGCTGACCGGCCTGACCGGCGACATCCACCGCCCGGCCGAAGCGCGGTGACGGCCGGCGGCCCCGCCGACCGGGTTGCCGGCGGGGTCGCCGAGGCGGGAGCCCGCACCGGCGGCCGGCCGCGAGGTCCCCGGCGGGGTGCTGCTCAGCGGCGCGAGAGGTACAGGTCGAGCGCCTTGTGGAGCAGCTTGTTGAGCGGGTAGTCCCATTCGCCGACGTATTCGGCGGCGCCGCCACCGGTGCCGGACTTGAAGCGCAGCAGGCCGATGTGCGGGTCGGACTCCTCCAGGGTGTCGGTGATGCCGCGGAAGTCGTAGACCGAGGCGCCGCCCGCGTGCGCGTCCTGGATCATCCGCCACTGGAGGGCGTTGTTGGGCTGCACCTCGCGCTTGCGGCTGGTGGAGGCGCCGTAGGAGTACCAGACGTGCCGGCCGACGGTGAGCGTGGTGGCGGCGGCCAGCGTGTCGCCCTCGTGCTCGGCGAGGTAGAGCCGCATGCGGTCGGGGTCCTCGGCGGTCAGCGAGTCCCACATGCGCTGGAAGTACTCCAGCGGGCGCGGCAGGAACTTGTCCCGTTCGGCGGTCTCCGCGTACAGCTCGTAGAACGCGGGCAGTTCGCCGTAGCCGCCCAGTACGACCTTCACACCGGACTTGTCGGCCTTCTTGATGTTGCGCCGCCACTGCTGGTTGAAGCCCTGCTGGACCTCCTCCAGCGATCTGCCCTCCAGCGGCAGCTGGTAGACGTGGCGCGGCTGGCCGGCGCCGAAGCCGCCCTCCTCGTCGCCGGTGCGCCGCCAGCCGTTGCGGCGCAGCCGGTCGGTCAGCGCGGCGGCCCGCGGGTCCTCGCTGGTCGGCGGCAGGTCCCCGAGCCGGTGGACGGCCGGGTCGGCGATCGCCTCCTTGATGGCGGCGGCGTCCCAGCGGCGGCCGATCACCGGTGGTCCCATCTTCACCGAGAACGCGCCCTGCGACTTGAGGTAGGCCAGCATCGGGTAGAGCCAGCGGCCGATGTCGGGGTCGTGCCAGTCGATGACCGGGCCTTCCGGCAGGTAGGCGAGGTACCGCTTGAGCTTGGGCACCGGCCGGTAGAGCACCAGCGCGGTGCCGCGCAGCTCGCCGTCCTTGAGCCAGCCCAGGCTCTCCGAGCGCCAGTCCGGCTTGACCCCGCCCCAGGACGGCACCTGCGTGTGGCTGGCGGAGTCCAGCCCGCGGATGAAGGCCAGATGGTCGTCTCGGCTGATCGTCCGCAGTCGGAAGGTCATACGGGTCCTTTCGGGGTGTCGGAGGCGGCCGGCCCGCGGGGTCCGGCCGCCGCACCCACGGGGTCCCGCGGGGGGCGGCCGGCCGTTAGTCGGTGCCGAGGACCCGCACCGGAGCGCCCGCCAGGTAGGCGGTGACCGCGTCGACGGCGTCACCGTAGGCCAGCGTGAAGGTGTCGCCGGTGACGTAACCGATGTGCGGGGTCAGCACAGTGTTGCGAGTCTGCCGCAACACATGATCGGCGGGCAGCGGTTCGGTGTCGAACACGTCGAGTCCGGCCCCCGCGATCCAGCCCTCGCGCAACGCGGTGACCAGCGCGTCCTGTTCGACGAGCGGGCCGCGCGAGGTGTTGACGAGGTACGCCGTCGGGCGCATCGCGCGCAGCTGCTCGGCACCGATCATCGCGGTGGTGGACGCGGCGAGCTTCATGTGGACGCTTACCACGTCGGAGGTCTCGAACAGCTCCTGCTTGCCGACCGCCCGGATGCCGTCGCCGGCCGCCGTGGCGCGTTCCTGCGTCAGGTTCGGGCTCCACGCCTGCACGTCCATGCCGAACGCCGTGCCGATCCGGGCGACCCGCCGGCCGAGGCGGCCCAGGCCCACCACGCCCAGCGTCAGGCCGTCGAGCCCGGTGCCCACGCCGTCCTGCCACACGCCGGCCCGCAGCGCGCTGTCCTGCGCTCCGGCGCGGCGGGCCAGTTCCAGGATCAGCGCCCAGGCCATCTCGGCCGCCGGGAAGGACGGCATCCGGGTGCCGCAGACGGTGATGCCGAGCCGGGCGGCGGCCGGCAGGTCGATCGCGGCGTTCTTCAGACCGGTGGTCACCAGCAGCCGCAGTCCGGGCAGCGCGCCGAGCACCGCCTCGCCGAACGCGGTGCGTTCGCGCATGCACACGACCGCCTCGAAGCCCGACAGCCGCTCGACCAGGTCCTGCGGTGCGTCGAGGTGGTCGGCGAAGAACGTCACCTCGCAGCCCTGCGGCAGCCCCCGCCAGCACTCCAGCTCCGCCGCCACGCCGTTGTAGTCGTCGATCACCGCGATGCGCATCGCATGCTCCCCTTCACCGTTCCTCGTTGGTCCCCGACAGTCTCCCGCCGCGATCACGCGGTTCCAGGGGCGGGGCCTGCATGCCGCAGTTGACGGTGCACTGCGGCGCCGCGGCGGCCGGGCCGGGGTGCGGGGAACGCACCGTCAGCCACGCCACCCCGCCGCCGGCCGCCATCAGCGCGGCGCACAGGATCACCGCGGTGCCGAACGCGTGGTGCACGGCGGGACCGGAGGCGTACTCGTCGCCGGACAGGCCGACCGCCAGCGGCAGCGCGGCGACCGCGACCAGCCCGGCCGCGCGGGCGGCGGCGTTGTTGATGCCGGAGGCGATGCCCGCCCTGGCCACCGGCACGGCCGCCAGCACGGTCGACGTCAGCGGCGCGACGAACGCCGCCATGCCGAGCCCCTGCACCAGCAGCGCGGGCAGCAGCGTCGAGACGTAGGCGTGGCCGGGGCCGACCCGGTGCAGCATGAGTATGCCGATCGCCGCCACCAGCGGGCCGACGGTCAGCGGCAGGCGCGGCCCGATGCGTCCGGCCAGCGCCGCCGACCGGGAGGACAGCAGCAGCATCGTCACGGTGATCGGCAGGATCGCCAGGCCCGCCTGGAGCGCGTCGTAGCCGTTGGAGACCTGCAACTGCACCGGCAGCAGGAAGAAGACGCCCATCAGCGGCGCGTACAGGCACAAGGTGATGATGTTGATCGAGCTGAACAGCCGGGAGGAGAAGAGGTCCAACGGCATTATCGGATGAGCGGTCCGACGTTCCCGCCGGATGAAGCAGTACGCGAGCACGACCGCCGCGACCGCCGTGCCGATCACCGCGGGCGAGGCGCCACCGGTCGGCGCCGCCACCAGCGCGTACGTCAGTCCGGCCAGCGCGAGGGCGGCGAGCGCGGCACCCTGCACGTCGAACGAGCCGGTCTCGTCCTGGTCCAGGCTCTCCGGCACGTGGCGCAGCGCGAGCCCGACGGCGACCGCCGCGACCGGCAGGTTGATCAGGAAGACCCAGCGCCAGCCGGGCCCGTCGACCAGCCAGCCGCCGAGGAACGGTCCGACGGCCGCGGCGCCCCCGCCCAGGCCGGACCAGGCGCCGACCGCCCGGGAGCGGTCCTGCTCGGCGTAGGTGGCCTGGATCAGCGCCAGCGACCCGGGGGTGAGCAGCGCGCCGCCGATGCCCTGGAAGGCACGGGCCGCGATCAGCACCGTGACGTCGGGCGCCACCCCGCAGACGGCCGAGGCGAGGGCGAACCACACCGTGCCGATGACGAACAGCCGCCGCCGGCCGAACCGGTCCCCCAGCGAGCCGCCCAGCAGGATCAGCCCGGCCAGCGTCAGCATGTAGGCGTTGACCGTCCACTGGAGCGCGGCCAGCGAGGCGTGCAGGTCCTCGCCGATCCGCGGCAGCGCGACGTTGACCACCGTGCCGTCCAGTTGTGCGATGCCCGATCCCAGGACGGCGGTGATCAGTACCCACCGCCCGCGTCCGCTCTTGAGCCGGATGCCGCCGGCCGCCACCGCCTCAGCTGTCATGGGGACGATGCTCCCCCGGCGGACGCCCGGCGGCGGTCACCCGGTGAGGGCGAGTCGGCCGTCGTCCGGCTGCCGGACGCCCGGGGGACCCTATAAAACTCACATAGAGGAATTATCACCCCATTGCTACGCTGATCATGCCATTGGCCTATACAACGGGAGGCAGCTATGGCGCAGGCAACCGGGCGGTCGTCAACCATGACACCGCCGCCGTCCTCGCACACCGAGCGGCAGCGCAGTCCGTGGGCAGCCGGGCTGGTGCTCTTCGCGGGCATCATGATGGTCGCCAACGGCATCCTCAGCATCTTCGAGGGCGCGGTGGGCGTCACGAAGAACGGCGTCTACGCGGCGACGGGGAACTACACCTACAAGTTCGACGTGACCAGCTGGGGATGGATCCACATCGCGGTCGGCGCGGCCGTCGCGATCGTCGGCCTCGGGGTGATCGCCGGGCTGAACTGGGCGCGCTACCTGGGCATCTTCGTGGTCGCCCTGAGCATGTTCGCCAACTTCATGTTCCTGCCCTACTACCCGCTGTGGGCCCTGGTGGTCATCGCCATCGACGTCTTCGTGCTGTGGGCGCTGTGCGTCTACCGCCGCGGCGACCAAGGGGGCGGCGCGCGCACCTCGGCCCGGTAGCGGGCCCCGCGGGCACGGCGTTCACCGGAAACCTTCGGCGGATCCGCCGGAAGACGGGCACGAGGGGGCTCGGTGGGCGACCATGAGGGCATGCTGCTGGCAGACGTCGCCCGGATCTCCCGCGAGGTAGCGGGCACTCCGGCCCGCAACGAGAAGACCGCCGCCCTCGCCCGGCTGTTCCGTGACGCGCAACCGAGCGAGGCTCCGGTGGTCATCACGTATCTGGCCGGCCGGCTGCCCCAGCGGCGGATCGGCGTCGGCTGGAGCACGCTGCGCGAACGCTTCGAGCCCGCGGCGCAGCCCCGGCTGACGGTGCTGGGCGTGCATGCGGCGCTCAACCGGATCGCGGCGGTCTCCGGCAAGGGGGCGCAGGCGCGGCGCCGGGACCTGATCGGCGAGTTGATGGGCGCCGCCACCGAACCCGAGCAATCGTTCCTGCTGGGCCTGATCGGCGGCGAACTGCGGCAGGGCGCGCTGGACGCGCTGGCGGTGGAGGGCCTGGCCGCCGCGGTCGGGGCGCCGGCCGACGACGTGCGCCGCGCGGTCATGCTGGGCGGTTCGCTCGGCGCGGTCGCCGAGGCGCTGCTGGCCCGCGGCCCGGACGCGCTGACCGACTTCCGGCTGGAGGTCGGCCGCCCGGTGCTGCCGATGCTGGCGCACAGCGCGAAGGACGTGGACGACGCGCTCGACCGGCTCGGCCCGTGCGTGCTGGAGGAGAAGCTGGACGGCATACGGGTGCAGGTGCACCGGGACGGCGACCGGGTGCGCATCTTCACCCGCACGCTGGAGGACATCACCGACCGGCTGCCCGAAGTCGTGGCGGCCGCCCGCGAACTGGCGGTCGACCAGGCGATCCTGGACGGCGAGGTGATCGCGCTGGATCCGGCGGGCCGCCCCCGGCCGTTCCAGGAGACCGCCTCCCGGGTCGGCTCCCGGCTGGACGTCGAGGGCCAGCAGGCGACCCTGCCGGTCTCGCCGGTCTTCTTCGACCTGCTCGCGGTCGACGGCCGCGACCTGCTCCAACTGGCCACCACCGAACGCCACGCCGAACTGGCCCGCATCGCCCCGGAACCGCGCCGGGTGCGCCGCATGGTGGCCGCCGAACCCGGCTCGCCCGACGTGCGGCGCGGGGCGCGGGAGTTCGCCGTCGGCGTGCTGGACCGCGGTCACGAGGGCGTCGTCGTCAAGGCGCTGGACGCGCCGTACCGGGCCGGGCGGCGCGGTTCCGCCTGGCTGAAGGTCAAACCGGTGCACACCCTCGACCTGGTGGTGCTCGGCGCCGAATGGGGCCACGGGCGGCGCACCGGCAAGCTGTCCAACCTGCACCTGGGCGCCCGCCGTCCGGACGGCTCGTTCGCGATGCTCGGCAAGACGTTCAAGGGTCTGACGGACTCGATGCTGGCCTGGCAGACCGATCACCTGCGGTCGCTGGCCACCGACGACGACGGCTTCGTGGTGCGGGTACGGCCCGAACTCGTCGTCGAGATCGCCTTCGACGGCCTCCAGCGCTCCACCCGCTACCCGGCCGGCGTCACCCTGCGCTTCGCCCGCGTGGTCCGCTTCCGCGAGGACAAGCCCGCCACCGAGTCGGACACGGTGGAGACGGTTCTGGGGCTGCTGGGCTGAGGGGCTGGTGAACGGGCGGGGCGGGGGCCTGACGGGCCGGCGGGGCGGTGAATGGCCGGGCGGGGCGGTTGGGCCGGCGGGGCAATGGACGGGCGGGGCGGCGGACGGACGGCGGGGCGGCAGGCGGCAGGCGGCGGGGCTGATGGGCTGATGGGCTGATTGTCCGACGACTCCCCACCAGCAGCCGCCGGCACCGGCAACCGCCAGCACCGGCACCCGCCCGCACGCGTCCCGCTCCCCGCATCCGCATCCTCCGCCGCCCCCGAAAACCTCCCCCTCAGAACCCTCCCCCGCCGAAGCCGCCGTCACCGCCTCCTCCGCCGCCGAAGCCGCCGTCGCCGCCGTTGCCGAATCCGCCGCCGCCGAAGTCACCGGGGTCGAAGTCGGAGCCGGAGTAGTCGCCGCCGTCCGGGCCGCCGCCGGCGTCGTAGCCGGTGCCCTCGTCGCCGGTGGCGTACCCGTAGGAGGGGCTGGCCATGGCGCCGCCGAGCATGGTGCCGACGAGCAGGCCGGGCAGCAGGCCGCCGCCGAAGTAGCCGCCGGCCCATGGGCCGTACATCGGTCCGGCGTTCCAGTACGGCTGCCGGCCGGACGCGGTCTCCACGGTCCGCGCCATCGGCTCGTCGCCGTCCTCCAGCCGTGTCGCGTCGGCGGCGCAGGCCGGCACCTCGCGCGGGCTGCCGCCGACCGGGGTCCACACGACGTCGCGGACCGAGGGGCCGTGCCGGGGGTCGAAGAAGCACGGCGGGCGGCGCTCCGGCAGCGGTTCACCCGCGCGGCGGGCGGCCAGCGTGGCCAGTGCGAACCGGCCCTCCTCCAACGTCCCGGTGACCGGCCGCACGTCCTGCGGCGCCCGCGCGGCGGCCATCTTCGCCTTGGCGCTCTCGTAGGCGTCGAGCGCCTGCTGGTAGTCGCGCCGCATCGCGTCGTCGGCGGACGGGTCGCCGGGGGAGAAGTCGAGCCGGTCGAGTTCCTCGCCGTAGGCGGTGATGTCCTCGTCGACGACGGTACGCAACCGGTCCAGCTGGGCGTGGTCGCGGCGGGCGCGCAGGGTGCGGGAGCGGTGCCGGAAGGCGAAGCCGCCGCCGACCGCGAGCACCGCGACCACGGCGAGCACCACGAGGCCGCTGACGAAGCCCGCACCGCTGTTGCCCGCGGGCTCGTTGGAGCCGCCGGACCAGGAACGGGGGGCGGAGCCGCTGGCCTGCGGGAGCGCCCGGTCGACGAACGCGTTCAGCTCGGTGCCTGTCGAGGAGGCGTCGTTGCGCTTGACGTCCCCCACCAGGTTGGCGACCGCGTTGGGCGGCATGACCTGCGGGTCGGCGCCCGCGTTGAACCCGCCCCCGAGGTGGATCGCGTAGACGCCGGTGACACCGACGGAGGTTCGCAGGTCCTGGAGCACGGTCCGGGCCGGGAACTGGCCGTTGGCCGGCAGGACCGCGACGAAGAGCGGCTTGTCGGCCTTCTTGATCTTGTCGGCCAGAGCGGTGGCCTGCGCCTTGGGCAGTTGGCTCTGGACGCGTGGGTCCACGTAGACCGGCCCGTGCTGGAGCGCGGTGGCCGCGGTGTCGATACCGGTGACCGCGTGCGCGGAGGACGACAGCGGACCGCCGGCGAGGGCGAATCCGCCGAGGACCGCCGGCAGCGCGGCGATCAGCAGCATCAGGGGGCGTCGGCTGAGCCGCCCGGTGGCCAGGTGCATGAACGCCTCTCCTTGACCGTGACTTTTGACTTAATTGACCAATGCATTGCCTAAGTCATAAGCCCACGGTACTGGATGAAACGGACAAACACCCCTGATTGCAGAGGTTTGGCGGCGGGTGGCTCGGATGCGCGGCGACGGCCCCGCGGGTATCCGGAAACGCGACGGCGGCCCGCTGCGGGGTCGGCGTCCTACCGGCCCCGGGCGGACCGGCCGGCCGGGGAGCGTCTCAGGAGGTCAGCGCTGGGTGGTCTCCGGCTCGGGCTCGGCGACCGGGACCTGCCGGGCGGCGGACTCACCGGGAGCGGCCTTGATGGTCTTGTGCGCGACCCCGTCGTTCTCGCCGGAGTGGCCCTCCTTGAAGTCCTCCTTCAGCGCGCGCGTCTCGCTCTTGAGGATGCGCAGCGACTTGCCGAGGGCGCGGGCGGTGTCGGGCATGCGCTTGGCACCGAACAGCAAGAACACGACGACAAGGACGATGATCAGGTGCCAGGGTTCCAGACCGTTGCGAAACACCGGTGCCTCCTTCTGTATATCCCCGTACGAAATATCCCCGTACGAACCGGCGAACCGTTACCCATGGAGTATCGCTGACGGCCGCTGAATAGGGGAGCGGGCCCGGGGCAAAGATCCGGGCGGCGGCCGGAACGTGGTGCCGGTCACGCCGCGGGCCGTGCGCCGGACGCCGGTCGGCCTCCCGCCGCGGCCTGTCCCGCCCCGCCATCGCGGTGCCTGTACGGGGACCGTAACAACACTCCTCCGTATTCCCGACGCCGTCGGGCGCAGGCTCCCGTACCCTCGCGATGTGTTGGTCCGACTATTGCGGGCGTATCTGAAGCCCTACACCTCATCCATTCTCGTGATCGTGCTTCTCCAGCTGATCTCCACGCTGGCGACGCTCTACCTGCCCACCCTCAACGCCGACATCATCGACAACGGCGTGGTCAAGGGGAACACCGGCTACATCGTGTCCATCGGCGGCGTGATGCTCGTGGTGACCCTGGTACAGATCCTCTGCTCCATCGGGGCGGTGTACTTCAGTGCCCGCACCTCGATGGCGCTCGGCCGCGACCTGCGCGGGTCGGTCTTCGGCCGCGTGCAGTCCTTCTCCGCCCGCGAGGTCGGCAGCTTCGGCGCACCCTCGCTGATCACCCGTACCACCAACGACGTCCAGCAGGTGCAGATGCTGGCGCTGCTGACCTTCACCATGATGGTCTCGGCACCGATCATGTGTGTCGGCGGCGTCGTGATGGCGCTCAACCAGGACGTGCCGCTGTCGGCGCTGCTGCTGGTCATCGTCCCGGTGCTGGGCGTCGTCGTCTCGCTCATCGTGCGCCGGATGCGGCCGCTGTTCCGCGGCATGCAGGAGCGCATCGACAACGTCAACCGGGTCCTGCGCGAACAGATCACCGGCATCCGGGTGATCCGTGCGTTCGTCCGCGACACTCACGAGCGCGAGCGGTTCGAAGGCGCCAACAGCGACCTGATGGACGTCTCCCTGCGCGCCGGGCGCCTGATGTCCATGATGTTCCCGCTGGTCATGCTGGTGGTGAACCTCTCCAGCATCGCGGTGCTGTGGTTCGGCGGCCACCGCATCGACAGCGGCCACATGCAGATCGGGGCGCTCACCGCGTTCCTCAGCTATCTGATGCAGATCATGACGAGCGTCATGATGGCCACCTTCATGTTCATCATGATCCCGCGCGCCGAGGTCTGCGCCGAGCGCATCCAGGAGGTGCTGGCCACCGACAGTTCCGTCGTGCCGCCGGCCACCCCGGTCACCACCACCACGCGCCACGGCGTGCTGGAACTGCGCGACGTGGAGTTCCGCTATCCGGGTGCCGAGGAACCGGTGCTGCGCGAGATCACCCTGTCCGCGATGCCCGGTGAGACGACCGCCATCATCGGTTCGACCGGCAGCGGCAAGTCCACTCTGCTGGGCCTGGTCCCCCGGCTGTTCGACATCACCGGCGGCCAGGTGCTGGTCGACGGTGTCGACGTGCGGGAGCTGGCGCCGGACCTGATGGCCCGGATCATCGGTCTGGTGCCGCAGAAGCCGTACCTGTTCAGCGGCACCGTCGCGTCGAACCTGCGCTACGGCAGGCCGGACGCCACCGACGAGGAGCTGTGGCGGGCCCTGGAGACCGCGCAGGCCCGCGACTTCGTCGAGGCCATGGCCGACGGCCTGCAGGCGCCGATATCCCAGGGCGGCAGCAACGTCTCCGGCGGCCAGCGGCAACGCCTGGCCATCGCCCGAGCCCTGGTGCGCAGACCGGAGATCTACCTGTTCGACGACTCCTTCTCCGCCCTGGACTACGCCACCGACGCCCGGCTGCGCTCCGCGCTGTCCCGGGAGACCCGGGAGGCCACGGTGATCATCGTGGCCCAGCGGGTCAGCACCATCCGCGACGCCGACCGCATCCTGGTGCTCGACCAGGGCCGGGTGGTCGGCAACGGCACCCACGCCACGCTGATGGCGGACAACGAGACGTACCGCGAGATCGTGCTGTCGCAGCTCACCGAGCAGGAGGCGGCGTGATGACCACCCCGCGCCCGGCCGTCGTCACCCGGCCTCCCGCGGTCCTGCGGACCCGCGCGACCGGCGTCAACGACACCCACGAGGAGGGTCAGTGACCACCCCCGCACCCCGCAGGGGTCCCGAGCCCGTCGCCCGCGGGCCGATGCGCCACATGGCCGGTCCCCCGGTCCAGAAGTCCATGGACTTCAAGGGCTCCTCCCGCCGGCTGCTGCGCCTGCTGCGCCCGGAACGGATCGTCCTGCTGTTCGGCGTCGTGATGGCCGTGGTCAGCGTGGCGTGCAACGTCATCGGCCCGAAGGTCCTCGGCAGGGCGACCGACCTGATCTTCGCCGGCGTCATCGGACGGCAGCTGCCGTCCGGCATCACCCAGCAGCAGGCGGTCGTCTACCTGCGCGCCCACGGCCAGGGCAAGATCGCGGCGATCGTCGCCCCCATGCACGGGGTCCACCCCGGCCACGGCATCGACTTCGGCTCGGTCGGCATCGTGCTGCTGTGGGTGCTGCTGGTCTATGTCGGCGCCGCCGCGGCCGGCTTCATACAGGCCAGGATCGCCACCCGGGTCGTGCAGCGCGCGGTCTTCGGAATGCGCAAGGACGTCGAGGAGAAGCTGGCCCGGCTCCCGCTGAGCTACTTCGACAAGCAGGCACGCGGCGAGACCCTGTCGCGGGCCACCAACGACATCGACAACATCTCCCAGACCCTCCAGCAGACGCTCAGCCAGATCGTCTCGTCGATCCTGACCATCATCGGCGTGCTGGCCATGATGTTCTGGATCTCCTGGCTGCTGGCGGTCGTCGCGCTGCTGACGGTGCCGCTGTCCATCCTGGTCGCCGCCCGGATCGGCAAGCGGGCCCAGCCGCAGTTCATCAAGCAGTGGGCGTCCACCGGACAGCTCAACGCGCACATCGAGGAGATGTACACCGGCCACTCGCTGGTCAAGGTCTTCGGCCGGCAGCAGGAGAGCGAGGCGACCTTCGCCGAGCACAACGACGCGCTGTACCAGGCCGGTTTCCGGGCCCAGTTCATCTCCGGGGTCATGCAGCCCGCGATGATGTTCATCGGCAACATCAACTACGTGCTGGTCGCCGTCATCGGCGGTCTGCGGGTGGCCAGCGGCTCGCTGTCCATCGGCGACGTGCAGGCGTTCGTGCAGTACTCCCGGCAGTTCAGCCAGCCGCTGACCCAGGTCGCCAGCATGGCCAACATGGTGCAGTCCGGGGTGGCCTCCGCCGAACGGGTCTTCGAACTCCTCGACGCCGACGAGCAGGACCCCGACCCGGCCGAGCCCCAGCGGCCCGCGCTGGTACGGGGCAAGGTCGACTTCGAGAACGTGGCGTTCTCCTACGACCCCGACAAGCCGCTGATCGAGGACCTGTCGCTGTCGGTCGCCCCCGGTCAGACGGTCGCCATCGTCGGACCCACCGGCGCCGGCAAGACCACCCTGGTCAACCTGCTCATGCGGTTCTACGAGACCACCGGCGGGCGGATCACGCTGGACGGCGTCGACATCGCCGCGATGTCCCGCGAGGAACTGCGCGAGAACATCGGCATGGTCCTCCAGGACACCTGGCTGTTCGGCGGCACCATCGCGGAGAACATCGCGTACGGCGCCGACGAGCCGACGCACGAGAAGATCGTCGAGGCGGCGAAGGCCACCCACGTCGACCGCTTCGTGCGCACGCTGCCCGACGGCTACGAGACCGTCATCGACGACGAGGGCAACAACGTCAGCGCCGGCGAGAAGCAGCTCATCACCATCGCGCGGGCGTTCCTGGCCGAGCCGGCCATCCTCGTGCTCGACGAGGCCACCAGCTCCGTCGACACCCGCACCGAGGTGCTGATCCAGCACGCCATGGCCTCCCTGCGCACCGGCCGGACCAGCTTCGTCATCGCCCACCGCCTGTCCACCATCCGCGACGCCGACGTCATCCTCGTCATGGAGGCCGGAGACATCGTGGAACAGGGCACGCACGACGAACTCCTGGCCGCCGAAGGCGCCTACGCCAGGCTCTACGCCGCACAGTTCGCCGAACCGGTCGCCGAGACCGCCGAATCGGGCTGAGCGCACACCCCGCCCCGACGCCCCGCACCCGGCTCCGGGTGCGGGGCGTCCTCATGTCCGCGGTGGCATGTTTCACGTGAAACATCGCGGTTGGTGCGTGTTTCACGTGAAACATCGCCCGCCGGGCGGATCAGCGGCGCCGGTGGGCTGTGTACGCTGGCGACGCCATGAACGACGCCATCCCGGACGCATTCGACCTGCTGGTCTGCCCGTTGTGCGGGCAGGATCTGACGGCGCGGGAAGGCTCACTGCGCTGCGGCGCGGGCCACACTTTCGACGTCGCGCGGCAGGGGTACGTCAATCTGCTGCCGGGGGACGCCCGGCCCGGCACCGCCGACAGCGCCGAGATGGTGCGGGCCAGGACCGACTTCCTGGCCGCCGGCCACTACGCGCCGCTGGCCCGGGCGGTGGCGGCGGCGGTACCGGCGGAGTGCGGCACGGTGCTGGACGCCGGGGCCGGCACCGGGTACTACCTGGCGGCGGTGCTGGCGGAGTGCTCCGGGGCGACCGGGCTGGGGCTGGACATCTCGAAGTTCGCCCTGCGCCGCGCCGCCCGCGCGCACCCGCGGGCCCGGGCCGCCGTCTGGGACCTGTGGCGTCCGCTGCCGATCCGCACCGGAGCGGTCGGCGCACTGCTCAACGTCTTCGCGCCCCGCAACCCCGCCGAGTACCGCAGGGTGCTGGCACCGGAGGGCGTACTGGTCGTGGTCACCCCGGAACCGGACCACCTCGGCGAACTGCGCGCCCTGCGGGACGGCATGCTCGACGTCGAGGCCGGCAAGGCGGACCGGCTGGCGAGCGGGCTGACCGGCTCCGGCCTGTTCCGGCTCACCGGCAGCGACACGCTGACGTACGCGATGGACCTGCCCCCGGGCCACGCCGCCGACGCGATCGGCATGGGCCCGTCGGCCCGGCACACCGAACACGTCGCGGGCGCCGAGGCGTTCCCGCCGGTCGTCCGGGTGACCGCGGCGTTCCGTGTCTCGCGCTACCGCCCGGAGCCGGCCGGCGCCTGACGGCCGCCGTCAGCGCGCGACGCGGGCCAGGAACAGGTCGGTGATGTGGTCCATGTCGATGCCGCCGCCGTGTCCGTCCAGCACCCGGGCGACATCGGCCAGCGCACGGGCGCGCCGGGCCGCGGGCAGCGCCCGGTAGGCGGAGACCGTGGCGAGGAAGTCCAGGTAGCGCACGGTGTCGTAGCGGCGGTCGCGGTGGAAGCGGACCGAACGCAGGTCGGTGAAGCGCGCGTCGCTGCGGCACTCGCCCTCCGGCCAGCCGGAACCCGGCCCCCAACTGCGGGCGGTGTCCGCGTAGACGGAGGCCAGGTCGGCGTGCGGGGAGCCGGCGACGCCGTGCCGGGCGTCGACCTCGGCGAGGCGGGCGTGCAGTCGCGGATCGCGGACGCCCTGCGGATTCCACACCAGGGCGACCGCACCGCCGGGGGCCAGCGCCGCGTGCACCAGGTCCCAGCGGCGGTCCCGGTCGAACCAGTGCCAGCAGGTCGCGGCCAGCACCAGGCCGTAACGGCGCCCCTCCGGCCGCCAGCATTCGAAGCCGCGCACCTCGACGCTGACGTGCGGGTACGCCGCGGTGTTGCGGCGCAGCACCTCGGCCATGCGGGCGTCCGGCTCGACGGCGACCAGCGGGGTGCGGCGCCGGGCCAGCGCGGCGGCGAACGGCACCGTGGCCTTGCCGGTGCCCGCGCCGACCTCGGCCATCGGGCGGCCGCGCAGGTCGGCGTAGGCCAGCACTTCCGGGACCAGAGCCACCGCGTACCCGGGCCGTGCCGCGTCGAAGACCTCGGCGACCGCGCCGAACATCTGCCCCACGGGGACCGGTTTGCGGTGTTCGTCGGTCATGTGGCTGGGTCCCCCGGAATGATCGGCGTCGTCAGGTCACCGTAGCGACCGAATGAGCACCCGGTAGCTCTTTTGGCGCGGACATGACGGATCTTGCCGACATGCGGCCCGACCGCCCGGTCGTTGACGGCGGGCCGTTCACCGGCCGGACACCGGAAGAGGACCATCGTCACCGCAGGTGGGAGGCGGTGTTCACCGGCGTGAAAAGGACCGGTACCCATCCGGTCGAGATCAGTGTTCTCGTCCGCGTGCGACAATCTCCGTCATGCCGACCGAACCCCCCGACCCCGCCACCGGCCGCCCCGCGGGCCACCGGACGCCTTCCGAGCCCCGGCCGGGCCGGTCGGCCGGGTCGATCCGGGCCCGGGTGCGGGCCGAGATGGTCGACGAGATCAAGGCGACCGCCCGCCGCCACCTGGCCACCGACGGCGCCAACCTGTCGCTGCGCGCCGTCGCCCGCGACATGGGCATGGTCTCCTCGGCGCTCTACCGCTACTTCGCCAGCCGGGACGACCTGCTGACCGCGCTGATCATCGACGCCTACAACGACTGCGGCGCCGCCGCGGAAGCCGCAGACGCCGGTGTCGCCGACCGCGCCGACCTGGCGGGCCGCTGGCTCGCCGTCTGCCACGGCGTACGGCACTGGGCGCTGGCCCACCCGGCCGAGTACGCCCTGGTCTTCGGCAGCCCCGTCCCGGGCTACTCCGCGCCGCAGGACACCGTCGCCGCCGCCGCCCGGACCCCGGCCGCCCTCATCGGCGTCCTGGCCGACGGACACGCCCGCGGCGCGCTGGCCGACCCCGGCTGCGACGACGTCGACCCGGCGCTGCGCACCGACCTGGCCCGGATCCGCGCGCTGATCGCACCGGCGCTGCCGGAGGCCCTGCTGGCGGACGGCGCGCTGGGATGGACGCAGTTGTTCGGGGCCGTGAGCTTCGAGCTCTTCGGCCAGCTCAACAACGGCGTCGACGCCCGCGACGCCTACTTCGACCACCAGATGCGGCGGATCACCGGTCTGCTCGGCCTGTGACTCAGCCGGTCAGGTCCCGCCAGAACGCGGCGGTGACCGGCGGCGGCACGTCACCGGGGCGGGAGCGTCGGCCGCCGGCGGTACCGCTGCCCTGGTCTGTGCCGGCACCGCTGCCCCGGCCTGCACCGGCACTCCCGTCCGGCACCGCACCGGAGCCGTGCGCACCCGCACCGTCGGCCCCCGCCTGGACCCCGCCGACCGCGTCGTCCGCCGCCGGGCCGAACTCGGCGGCGGCCCAGTCGGACAGGGCTCCGCCGTAGACGATGACGTCCGTCTGGTGGACCGACAGCACCGGGTGGCCGGACGTACCGCGGCCGGCCGGCAGGTAGCGGTGGCCGTAGACCGGGACCAGTTTCGCCGCCCCCGAGGCCAGAGCGCGTCGCGCGGTCGCCTCGGCCGCCCCGGCGGACGACGGCCGCTCGCCCCAGGCCGACGTCCAGAAGCCGTGCCGCACGTCGAACAGGACGCCGTCGACCGGCTGCTCCAGGCGTCTGCGCAGGTCGGCCGGGTCGCTGTGCCGCCAGTCCGGCCACCGGGGACGGTCCGTCCCCTCGCCGTCCACCGCGAGCCCCTCGCTGAGGAACCCCCGGTGGTCGTCGGCGAAGGTGAACCCCCACCGCTCCTCGGCCGCCGTCAGCTCGGCCGCCGTCAATCCGGGCGCGAACGTCACCCGTCCGGTGGACGCCAGCCACCGCGCCACCGCCCGTCCGGCCCGCGTCCCCTCGTTCTCTTCCGCCATGCCCCGAGCGTAAGGCGGGGCACTGTGCGGCGGCGTACGGGCGGGGGCGAGGCCGTGCGGGCCGGCCGGGGCTGGCGGCGTACGGGCGGACGGTGACAGGACCGGTCACCCCTGGCGCAGGGGCTCCTGGAGTTCGGTCACCCACCGGGTCCGGTCCGGCGGGCAGTCCAGGTAGAGCTCCCGCGGGTATCCGGCGGAGCTTCGCCCGTTGACGTCCATCCAGCGGCCCAGGGTCTGCATCGTCGTCAGCACGTCGTCCATCGGCCCGTGGTGCACGACGGTGGCCGCCGCGGCGATCTCCGGCAGGTCGACGACCGCGAACGGCCAGGCGGCGCGGCCGTCCACCGCGACCGGCAGCGCGGCGTGGACGACGATCTCCTCCTCGCCGCCGGGCACGTCCTCGTAGTACGCGATCCCCGGCCCGGCCGGCGTCACCCCGGCCGCGTCCAGCTCCCGGCACAGCGCGTCGAACAGCGGCCCGGCCACCGGCCCGATGTCCTGTGGCCGGTAACCCGCCGCGCGCCCGGTCAGTTCCGCCACCCGTACCGCCGCGATCCGCTTGACCACTACGTCGTCGGTGTCCATGACACCCTCGCTCTCGATCGTGCGGAGCCTCGCCTCGACCCGGGTCAGCCGCGCGCCGGCCTCGGCCAGCGCGGTCTCCAGTTCGGCCCGGCGCAGCCGCAGCATGCCGCGCAGCTCGCCGGCGCCGACCTCCCCGTCCACGATCTCCCGGACCTGCTGGAGGCTGAAACCGAGCTCCTTCAGGGCGATCACCCGGTTCAGCCGGGCCAGCTGCGCCGCCTCGTAGCCGCGGTAGCCGGTGACCGGGTCCACCCGGGCGGGCCGCAGCAGGCCGATCGCGTCGTAGTGCCGCAGCATCCTGACCGACACGCGGCCGTATCTGGCGAAGTCTCCGATACTCAACATGACGCCTTCGACTTCACCCCCTCACACGGTGTCAGGGTCAAGCGGGCCGTGGACCGCTCCTCCCAGCGTCGCTCACCGCGGCCCGCGCCGCCGCCTCACTCGTCGGAGGCGACGGTCAGCGAACGCAGCCGGCTCACCGCGAACCAGGTCGCGCCGACGGTGACGGCGACCAGCAGGATCAGCCCGGCCGGCAGCCCGACCTGCGAGGTGACCGCTCCGGGGTCGGCCACCTTCGCCGCCAGCGCGAGCGCCCACTGCTGGACGCTGAGGTCGCCGGCGCCCGGCACCAGGCTGCCGATCAGCGCCTCCCACACCAGCGCGTAGACCAGGCCGGCGATCACCGCGTGCCGGGTGACGACGCCCAGCAGCAGGAAGATCGCGCTGTACGCCACCGAGGCGACCACCGCGGCCACCCCGAAGGAGACGGCGAGGTGCTGGCTGTTGCCGTCCAGGATCAGTCCGGAGAAGAACGTGGGGATCGCCGAGAACAGCATGGTCACGCCCATCGCCACCCACAGCTTGGTGAAGATGACCGTCGAGCGGCGCACCGGCTTCGACAGCAGGTACACGATCGATCCGTCGTCGATCTCCGGCCCGATCGCCCCGGTGCCGGCGATCACCCCGGTCAGCGGGACCATCGTGGCCAGCGCGAAGCCGGACAGCAGCGTCTTGGCGGTGCCGTCGTCGGCGCCGCCGAGCGCCCGGACCGCCGTCGCCATCACCAGCAGCAGCGCGGGCAGCGCGAACAGGAACAGCGCGCGGCGGCGGCTCAGCAGGGCCCGGTACGTCAGCCGCGCGACGGTCGGGTGGTAGAGCGAGAACGGTGCCGGGCCGGACCGCCCGGGCTGCGTGGCGGGGGCCGGCGCGGTGGCGGGCGTTGCGGACATGGTGGGTGCTCCTCAGGCCGCGACGAGGTAGGAGAAGACGCTTTCCAGCGACTCGTCGGAGGGCGACACCTCGTAGAGCCGGATGCCGTTCTCGCGGGCGACGCGGGGCAGCAGCTGGGTGAAGCGCGCGAAGTCGACCGCCTGGACGAGCAGAGCGCGTTCGCCCAGGTCGAGTTCGAGGCCGGCGGTGGACGGGTCGGCGATCAGCGCGGACGCCAGCGCCCGGTCGTCGCTGGACCGCACCAGGTAGCGGTGCGGCCGGTCGGTCATCAGGCGCCGGATCTCACGGAAGTCGCCGGACGCGGCGTGCCGGCCGGCCACGATCACCTCGATGTGGTGTGCGAGCTGCTCGACCTCCTCCAGGATGTGCGAGGAGAACAGCACCGTGCGCCCGTCGGCCCCCATCCGGCGCAGCAGCTCCATCAGCTGGAGGCGCTGGCGCGGGTCCATGCCGTTGAACGGCTCGTCCAGCAGCAGCACGGCCGGCTCGTGCACCAGCGCGGAGGCCATCTTGACCCGCTGCCGCATGCCCTTGCTGTACGTCTCGATGCGCCGGCCGGCCGCGTACTCCATCTCGACGGTGGACAGCGCGGCGCGCGCCGCGGCGGCCGGGTGCGGCAGCCCGTGCAGTTCGGCGTTGGCGAGCACGAAGTCGTAACCGGTGAGGAAGTCGTACATCGCCTCGCGCTCCGGCACGACGCCGATGTGACGGTAGACCTGCTCGTTGCGCCAGATCACCGCGCCGTCCAGGGTCACCGTGCCGGTGGACGGCGCGAGGAAGCCGCCCATCATGTTGATCAGCGTCGACTTTCCGGCGCCGTTGGGGCCCAGCAGCCCGGTGACGCCGGGGCCGACGGTCAGGCTGACGTCGTTGACGGCCACCACGTTGCCGAACCAGCGGGAGACGTTGTCGAGGGTCAAGGTGGTCATCCCAGGCCAACCTTCCGGTAGCGGCGCATGAGCAGCGCGAACGTCCCGGCGATCAGGCCGAGTACGACCAGCAGGTACACCGTGCCGGCGACCGCGTTCGGCGGCCCGTACCCGCCGACGAACGACGACGAGGCCCCCAGCCACCAGGTCTGCACGCCGTCGATCAGCGTGACCGGCGAGAACAGCCCGAGCC
This sequence comes from Streptantibioticus silvisoli, assembly GCF_027947535.2. Lineage (GTDB taxonomy): Bacteria > Actinomycetota > Actinomycetes > Streptomycetales > Streptomycetaceae > Streptantibioticus_C > Streptantibioticus_C silvisoli. Next base: position 84,476 of record NZ_JAAGKO020000004.1, on the reverse strand, counting down.
ACCCGGTCACCGTGTCGTTGCCGCGGCTGTACGCGATGCCCTGAAGGGTGCTGACCGCGCCGTAGGAGATGACCAGCACCGCGATGACCGCGGCCACGCCGAAGCCGCGCCGCGGGGTCAGCGCCGCCAGCACCAGGCCGATGCCGCCGAACAGCAGCGACAGCAGCGCCACCGACAGCAGGCCCTTGCCGAACCCGGCCGTCTGGGTCCAGAAGTCCAGCTTCGCCAGCAGCGCGCCGGCGTACAGCACGACCAGTGGTATGCCGGTGAGCAGGAAGAGCGCCGAGGCCATCGCCGCGAACTTCGCCGCCACGTAGTCGATCCGCTCCAGCGGCCGTGAGAAGTACAGCGGCACGGTCTTGAACCGCAGGTCGCGCGAGACCGCCTGCGGCGCCTGCGCGGCGAGGAACAGCCCGATGACCGCCTGGAGGTAGATCGCGTACCGCGTGTAGTCCACCGGCGGTTTGTGCAGGTGGGCGTAGACGGTGACCGCGTCGAGGATCAGCGCGGGCAGGCACATCGCCGCGAACAGGATCATCGGGAGCACCTTGGACTTGCCCGACCGGCCCAGCCCGTAGGCGCCGCGCAGGCTCTGCGAGAACAGCGCCCGCCGGATGTACGAGCGGCCCAGCCGCTCGCCGTCGTAGTGGCGGTATCCGATGTCGTAGAGCGAGGCCCCGGCGGGCGGCTCACCCGTGGGAACGGTCATCGCCCCACCCTCCGTCCCGGGTTCCGGTCGCGCGTTTCCTGGTCATGGAAGCACTCTCGCCGATCACGGGGCGCGGGTCGTCAGCCTTGGGGCTGAACGGTGGGGCCCGGCGTCAGCCGTGAGAGGTAGGGGTTTTCCCCTCCGGGCCCCTAGGGGATGGCGGGATGGGAGCCGCTGCGCGGGGCTTGGGCGGGGCTTGGGCGGGGCTTGGGCGGGGGTGTTGCGGAGGCGTTGGGGGGCGTTGATGGGGGCGCGTTGCGAGAGGCTTGCGGGGGCCGGGGCTCGTTGCGGGCGGCCGGGGTTCGTTGCGGGGGCCGGGGTCGTTGCGGGGTGGTTCGGGTGGGGGCGCTGTCGGCGGCTCCGCCGGGGGCGTTCGCGGGGTGCCGTACGCGGTCAGGTGGTGAGGCCGGCGATCCGGTACTGCATGACGCGGTAGTCGGTGTCGTCGTACCACTGGCTGACGGCGATGTTGAAGTCGGCGAAGGTCGATCCGGGGAGGACGAACCCGCCGTACGGGCTGGCCACCGCGTTGCCGGTCTCGCTGCCCGGTGCGGTCGGCACGATGACGGTCTGCTCGGGCGTGCCGAACAGGTCGGACGTCGGCAGCGGGAAGACCTGCGCGCGGATCGACAGCACGTCCATGTTCAGCCAGGTGAACGCGTACTGGCCGTCCATGGCGCGGAAGCAGATCTCGCCCCACTGGCGCGAGGCGGTGACCGACGTCGGGTAGTTGCCCCAGGCCCAGACGCCGCCGGCGTAGCCCCAGGGCTGGTAGGCGGACGGGACGCCCAGCTGGTTCTGCGGTACCCGGTGCAGCAGCAGGTCGGAGACGACGTCACGGTTGAAGACCGACGACAGCACGTAGCAGTAGCCGTCGTCGGCGACCGCGTAACTCTTCTGCTGGAACTGGCCGCCGTACTGGTCCCCGGGGAACTGGCACAGGTACGTCCAGGTCTCGCCGTTGTCGGTGGACTGCCAGAAGTCGGTGTGGTCCGTCTGGTAGATCACCCCGCGCATCAGGTGCAGGTACATCGTGTCGCCGACGGTGAACACGTCCGACGGGATCGCGGTCGTCCCGTTCACGTGCCCCTCCGGGACCAGCCCCTCGGCGTGCGAACCGCCCACGCTGCCGTCGATGACGAGTGAACCGAGGTCGGCGCTGCTGGACCGCAGTCCGACCGGCGCCCGCCAGTCGGTGTCCCCCACGCCCGCGCCGTCGAACGTGTCGCCGCAGACGAAGAGCATCGTGCCGTCCGGGCACAGCGCCGGTATCCCCAGGTCGGTCCACGGCGCCGCGAACTGCCCGGTCTGCGCGGGCCCGGTGAGGTCCCTGACCCGGGTGCCGGTGATGAGATCGGGGTGCGCGGGGCCCGGGCCGGTCCCGGCGGTCCCCGCGGCGCGGACGGTCCCGGCGCGGTCGGCGGCGTACGCGGGCCCGGTCAGCGCGCCGGCCACCACGGTCGCGGCACCGGCCGCCCCGGCTCTGAGAACCGCGCGCCGGGAGGTCAGCCCCAGTTGGGCCGCGGTCCGGGACAGGGACGGCTCGGGCATGGCGGCTCCTCCGGGGGCAGGATCATGCGTCCGGCGGTACTCGTGGTCACTTCGGCCGCACGATACGACAACCCGACCGGGCCGACCAGGGATTCGGCTCGGAATCCGGCCAGGGGTGAGGCCGGGGCTCCGGGCCAGGGGGTCGGGCCAGGGGGTGGGCCAAGGGTCGAGCCGGAGGGCGGGCCAGGGCTCCGGACGCCGTCCGAGTGGCTCCCGCCCCGGCTTCGGCTCCCGTTCCGGCTCCGGTGCCGACGGGTTGGGGACGGCGCCGCGTCAGGCCGCTCCGGCGGTCGGCTCGGGCGCGGACTCGCGGGCCGACGGCGCGAAGATCTCCGCTATGCGGTGTCGGCGGCGCTCCATCCGGATCAGGCCCAGCCCGAGACCGGCGACGGCGTCGCGGACCGCGTCGTAGGTGTCCTCACCGGCGATGTCGACCAGCAGCAGGTGCCCGTCGGCCTTGGCGGTCAGCCCGGCCGCGGTCAGCGCGTCGAGGAGGGCGCTCGTACCGTCGGGGTGCTCGTCGGAGTCGGCCACCTCGACCGCGAGCGACGCGGTGGCCTGCGTGAAGTCCTGGGTGGCGGAGGAACGCAGCAACGTCCCGCCGTCGATGACTACGATGTGGTCGCTGGTGCGCTCCAGTTCACCGAGCAGGTGGGAGGTGACCAGCACCGAGATGCCGAAGTCGGCGTGGATCCGCCGTACCAGCCCCAGCATCTCGTCCCGGCCCTTGGGGTCCAGGCCGTTGGTCGGCTCGTCGAGCAGCACGAGTTTCGGGTCGTGGACCAGCGCCTGCGCCAGCTTGACCCGTTGCTTCATGCCGGTCGAGTAGCCGCCCATCGGCCGGTACCGCTCCTCGTAGAGCCCGACGTGCCGCAGCGTGTCGGCGGTGCGCTCGCGGGCCGCGGTCGGCGCCAGCCCGGACATCCGGGCCATGTGCACCACGAACTCCGTCGCGGACACGTCCGGCGGCAGGCAGTCGTGCTCCGGCATGTAGCCGACGAGGGCCCGGATGGCGGCGCCCTCGGTCGTCACGTCCAGCCCGAGCACCGACGCCCGGCCCTCCGTGGCGGGCGACAGGCCGAGAAGGATCTTGATCAGCGTGGACTTGCCGGCGCCGTTGGCGCCGACGAGTCCCGTCACCCCCGGCCCGATGTCCATGGACAGCCCGTTCAGGGCGGTCACCCTCGGATACCGCTTCGTCAGGCCCTCGGTCTGGATCACAGTCACCCCCCGACGGTAGGGCCCCCGGCGGCCCCGCGTCGTCCCCCCGAAGTCTCGACCGGGCGTAGTCCTGGAGGGGGAGTACCCCGTAGGGGCCGGGAGGGGCGATGTGCGGGTCGGGGTGAGGGTTGGAATGGGGGTTGGGGATTGGGGCGGCGGGTTGGGGTGGCGGGTTGGGGTGGCGGGTTGGAGCTGAGGTCGGGAGTCGGGGACGGGTGAGCTCTTCGGGGACTTCCGTCTTCTGTCTTCGGGACTTCCGTATCCGGGGTTTCCGTCTCCGGGGTTTCCGTCCTCGGGGGCTGAGGTTCATCGGGAACCTGGAGCGCCGGTGCTGCGGCTTCCGGCGAGCGGGAGCCGGAGTTATCCACAGGGACGGTGTCCACGGCGGCGTTGTCCACAGGATGGGCGAGGCTCTTGACTCAGCCATCAACCGTTGTCACATTCGTTGATGTCAGATTCATTGGGGAGTCAATGGAACCGGCTGAGTGAGTCACGGACGCCCGCGGCGGAGTCCGTACGGCCACGCCGCCGTTCCCCGGGTCAGGAGGTGACCGCATGAACGCCGACGGCGGCCGAGAGGCCCGGCAAACCGGCGAGGGCCGCGAGGGCGACGAGGGCCGCGAAGGGCGCGAGGGCCGCGAGCGGACCGTGGCCTCCGGCGAAGTCCAGCTGGCGGTGGTCGAGTTCGGCGACACCGCCCGGCCGACGCTGGTCCTGGTGCATGGCTACCCGGACAGCAAGGAGGTGTGGTCGGCGGTGGCCGAACGGCTCACCGACCGCTTCCACGTCGTCCTCTACGACGTGCGCGGCCACGGCGGATCGAGCGCACCGCTGCCCTTGCGCGGCGGCTTCCGCCTGGAAGCGCTCACCGACGACTTCCTCGCCGTCGCGGACGCGGTCAGCCCGGAGCGGCCGGTCCACCTCGTCGGCCACGACTGGGGGTCGGTCCAGGGCTGGGAGTTCGCCACCGTGCCGCGGGCGGCCGAGCGGATCGCGTCGTTCACCTCCATCTCCGGCCCCTGTCTGGACCACTTCGGCCACTGGATCGCCGACCGGCTGCGCCGCCCCACACCGCGCCGGGCCGTCCAGCTCGCCGGACAGACCGCCAAGTCCTGGTACGTCTACGCCCTGCACACCCCGGTACTGCCCGAACTGGCCTGGCGCGGCCCGCTCGGCCGCCGGTGGCCCCGGATGCTGGCACGCGCCGAACGCCTTCCCGCCGACACCGGCTACCCCACCGCCACGCTCCCCCAGGACGCCGCACACGGAGCCTGGCTCTACCGGGACAACATCGGCCCGCGACTGCGCCACCCGCGCCCCGCCCCGCACGCCCTGGTCCCGGTGCAACTCATCACCCCCACTGGCGACCCCTTCCTGTCGGAGCACCTCTACGACGACCTCGACCGCTGGGTCCCCGACCTGACCCGTCGCACCCTGGCCACCAAACACTGGGTACCGCGCACCCGCCCCGACCAACTGGCCTACTGGATCGCCGAGTTCGCCCTACGCAACGATCCCGCCGAGCACACTCCCGACAGCGCAGTGGCACCGCACCCCGGCAAGACGCTCGACGCCGGGGCAACACCCGCTGGCGCAGGCATCCCGGACGGCGTGCGGGTAGCCAGCAGCAACGGCAGAACGGACGGCACGGACGGCACGGACGGCACGGACGGCACCGGCAACAGCACCGACGGCTCGGATGGCGAGGCCGCACTCGACACACCGGCCGCCCCCAGAACCGCGCGGCGCCGGCCACCGCGCCGGGACCGGCACACCGAACGGTTCGGCGGCCGGCTCGTCCTGGTCACCGGCGCGGGCAGCGGCATCGGACGGGCCACGGCACTGGCCTTCGCGCGCTCCGGTGCCCGGGTGGTGGCCGTGGACCGCGACGCACGGTCGGTGGCCGACACCGCCCGGCTCACGACGGAACGCGGCGCGGCTGGCGCCTGGGCGGAGACGGTGGACGTCTCCGACGAGCACGCGATGGACAAGCTCGCCGAACGCGTCACGGCCGAACACGGCGTGGTCGACATCCTGGTGAACAACGCCGGCATCGGCATGGCCGGCGCCTTCCTCGACACCACCCCCGACGACTGGCGTGACGTACTGGACGTCAACCTGTGGGGCGTCATCCACGGCTGCCGCCTGTTCGGGCAGCGGATGGCCGAACGCGGTCAGGGCGGCCACATCGTCAACACCGCCTCCGCCGCCGCCTATCTGCCGTCCCGGAGCATGCCGGCGTACTGCACCTCCAAGGCGGCCGTCCTCATGCTCAGCGAATGCCTGCGCGCCGAACTCGCTCCGCGGGGCATCGGCGTCACCGCCATCTGCCCCGGCATCGTCACCACCGGCATCACGCGCACCGCCCGGTTCACCGGCACGTCCGGCGAGGAACAGGACCGTCTGCGCGCCAGGACCACCCGGCTCTACCGCCGCCGCGCCTACCCACCGGAGAAGGTCGCCGACGCCATCCTGCGCGCCGTGGCTCGCAACGCTGCCGTCGTACCGGTCACCCCGGAGGCGGTCGGCTCCCGCCTGCTGTCCCGCCTGGCGCCGAAGGCCCTGCGCGCCACCGCCCGCATCGACCCTCCGCTGTGACCCCGCCCGCCACCGCGGCGCCCGGTCACGCCACACCGCGCCACCACCGGCCACCCGCCCCGCCGGCACCACCGCCCGAGCCCACCACTCCGGTCACCGAACTCCGTTTGTCATTGCTGCGGTTGCTGCGGTTGCTGTCCAGACGGTTACCACCGAGCCGGTTGCCGCTCCGGCGCTTGCCGGTCCGGTTGCCTCTCAGCCGGTTACCGCTGATCCGGTTCCGGCTCAGCTGGTTACCCCGAGGCACTTGAGCCCCCGCTCCGGTTGCCACTGAGGCACTCGCCGGTGATCCGGTTGCCGCTGAGGCGCTTGCCGCTGATCCGGTTGCCGCTGAGGCGCTTGCTCCCGATGCAGTCGTCACTGATCCGGTGGCTGCTGACCCGGTTCCGGCTCAGCTGGTCACCGCCGCGACGGTCGCCGCTCAGCCGGTTGCCGTCGGTCCGCGACCTGTCGGCGTCCAGCCCCCTCTCCCGCACATCCGACGGCGTCCCGGGACACCGTCATCGCACGGTCGACGGAGGACCGCACCATGGCCACCCCTTCATCGCATCACCCCATAACGCCACGCCGCGTGGCCTTCGACTTCAGTGACACGCCGCTGCACTGGATCACGGATGAGCCCACCGCCACCCATGTCATCAACGTGCTGCATCTGCTGCTGCCGGCCGGGGAACGCTGGTTCGTCAAGGTCATCAAGGAGGCCGCTCCCCTGGTGACGGACGCACGGCTGCGGTCCGAGGTCCACGGATTCATGGGCCAGGAATCGACCCACAGCGTCCAGCATTCCCATGTCCTCGACCACCTGGCCGCGCAGGGGCTGGACACCCGCCCGTACACCCGGCACGTCGACTGGATCTTCAACGTCCTGCTGGGTGACCGTCCGCCCGCCGGCCTGCCGCTGTCCCGGCGCGAATGGCTCAAGGTACGGCTGGCGGTGGTGGCGGCCGTCGAGCAGTTCACCGCGGTGCTGGGCGACTGGGTGCTGCACGCCGGTGCGCTGGACGACGCGGGGAGCGATCCGGCGATGCTGGACCTGCTGCGCTGGCACGGCGCCGAGGAGGTCGAACACCGCTCCGTCGCGTTCGACCTCTACCAGCACGCCGGTGGGCGCCCCCTGCCGCGCTACGTGCGCCGTGTGGAAGGCATGGCCCTGACAGCGCCGGTGCTTCTGTGGCTGTGTGTCTACGGCACCGCCTACCTGATACGCAACGACCCCCAACTGCGCGGCACCCTGCGGTATTCGCTGCGCGAGCACAACCGGGCGATCGCCAAGGGACTGCTGCCGAGCTGGCGCGCGCTGGGTTCGGCGATCCCCCGCTACCTGCGGCGGTCGTACCATCCCTCCCAGGAAGGTTCGCTCGACCTGGCCGTGCAGTACCTGGCCAAGTCCCCCGCCGCCCGCCGCGCGGCCACCCGGGCCGGACGGCCCGCGACCTTCTAGCCGGCCACGCGGACAGGAGAACGGAACACGGTCATGGAGGCCTACCGCATCGAGGACCTGGCCCGCGAGAGCGGCACCACGGTCCGCACCATCCGGGGGTACCAGGACCGCGGCCTGCTCCCCAAACCCGGACGGCGCGGGCGGGCCAACGTCTACGGCCCGGTGCACCTCGCCCGGCTGCGGCAGATAGCCGACCTGCTGGAACGCGGCTACACCCTGGCCAGCATCAAGGAACTCCTGGAGGCACGGGACTCCGGCACCGGGCTGGACGGCGTACTCGGTCTGGCGGACGAGATGAACCAGCCCTGGTCCAGCGAACGCCCGGTCCGCGTCAGCCGGGCCCAGCTGACCGCGATCTTCGGCGGCCGGGACGACAACGCCGTCAACGAGGCCGTCGCCTTCGGCGTGCTGGAGGCGATCCCCGGAGCCGCTGAGGACGACGCCGAGGAGTTCCTGGTCCCCAGCCCCCAGGAGCTGACCGTCGCCGCGGAACTCCACGCCGCCGGTGTGCCGTTGCCAGCGATCGCCACGCATCTGTGGGAACTGCGGGGGCACGTCGAGCACATCGCAGAGCGGTTCATGGAGTTCACCGTCGAGTACGTCTTCCAGCGCTTCCTCGACCACACTCCCACCGATGCGGAGGCGACGGAGGCCGCCTCCCTCGTCCGGCGGCTGCGCCCGCTCGCGCAGCAGACCATCGACGCCGAACTCGCCCGCGCCATGCACACGTTGACCACCCGCATGATGCAGCGGCACCTCGGCGACGGCGACGACGCCCCCGCCGCGCTCCCCACTTCCGCGCCTGCCCCGGCCGGCCCTCCGGCTCCAGCGCCGACCGAGGGCTCTCACTCTGCGGACAGCGTCCGCCAGGTCGACGTGCGGCGGTTCGACGGCCGGCCGGCGTCCGTTCAATCCTCCGGTGCTACCGGTGAGGGGGACGGTGACCAGGTCGGCGTCCTGCTGCCGGCCTCGACGGTGCGGGCGGTGCGGGCGCTGGTCGGCGGGCGTCGTGCCTCCACGTTCATCGCCGCCGCGGCCGAACGGGAGGTCCGGGCCCGCGTCATGGACTCGCTGGCCGCGGAGGGCCTTGAGGATGCGACGGATCAAGGCGCTGCGCCCCCGGGCGGAGTCTGACGGCAGCCGGCGGGCCGCCGCGTCGTCGCCGCGCGTAGCACCGGCACTGACCGTGTTCTTCGGGGCTGTCCCCGTTTCCGTATTCATGGCGCAAGACTAGAAAGCGGACTCCGAGGACAGATCCACCCCAGGGTGGACATCTGGGTGGATTCACCTCGGAGTTGCGGACACGGTCTCCACCCAAGGGTGGAGACCGGCCTGCGGCGCACCAGCCACCGACCGACTCCGGCCCCGACTCCGGCTCATTGCCCCGACCTCAACCTCGGCTCGGCCGCCGCCCCCGGCCTCCCGGCCCCGGCCCCGGCTCCTGGCCCCAGCCTCGACCCCGACCCCGACCCCGGCCGCCCCCGATCCCGATTAAGAAGACCGGCCTCGGCCCGCCGAGGAAGATCGGCTCAAGCCCCACGCCACCTCACCCCATGCCACGCCGCCCACCCCCCACCTCACCCAAGGCGGCCGAGGGTCTCCGTGGCGATGCGGTCGAAGACCTGCTGGTCGACGGCGAAGTCGGAGTCGGGGATGGGGGCGTGCAGGACGATCTCATCGATGCCAAGCGCGGCGTGGTGGCCGGCGAAGTCGGCGAACGCCTCCACCGAGTCGAGGATGCGGGCGCGTTCCGGGGTGAAGCCGGTGAGGAGGATCCGGCCGACGGTGCCGGGGTCCCGGTCGACGGCGGCGCAGGCGTCACCGAGGCGGTCGAGCTGGTCGCGGATGGCGGCGCGGGACTGCTCGGGCGTGCCGGTGTCGGCGAGACGGGGGTCTCCGGTGGTCACCCACGCCTGGCCGTGGCGGGCGGTGAGCTTCAGTCCGCGCGGGCCCGTCGCGGCGATGGCGAAGGGGAGGCGGGGGCGCTGGACGCAACCGGGGATGTTGCGGGCCTCGTCGGCGGAGTAGTAAGCGCCGGTGTGGGTCACGGCCGGTTCGGTCAGCAGCCGGTCGAGCAGCGGCACGAACTCGGCGAAGCGGTCGGCGCGTTCGCGGGGGCTCCACGCCTCCTGGCCGAGGACCGTGGCGTCGAAGCCGTTGCCGCCCGCACCGATCCCGAGCGTGATCCGGCCGTCGGACAGGTCGTCGAGGGTGAGCAGTTCCTTCGCGAGGGTCACCGGGTGACGGAAGTTCGGTGAGGTGACGAGGGTGCCGAGGCGCAGCCGTTCGGTCACACCGGCCGCGGCGGTCAGGGTCGGCAGGGCGCCGAACCACGTCCGGTCGCGGAAGCTGCGCCACGACAGGTGGTCGTAGGTGTACGCGGCGTGGAAGCCCAGGTCCTCGGCGTGACGCCACTGGTCACGGCCACCCGCCCCCCAGCGTCGGACGGGCAGGATGAGAGCGCTCAGACGCAGCGAAGTGGTCATGGCAGGAGCCTAGACGGCACCCCACCGCCGCTGCCCCGGCCGCCCGGCCACCCATGCGCCCGGCGGCTCCCCCCGGTTCCGGACGCTCCCCCCACACCGCCCGACGGCTCCACGGCACCGCTCGGGCTCGCCGCGAACGCCCCGGCGCCCAGCGAACGCCTCTCGGTACCCGACCGCACCGCTCGGCCCCGGCACCAGCACCGGCGCCGCGACACCGCCGGTCGCCCCTCCGCCCCGCACAGCCCCCGACCGCACCGCTGATCCCCACACCGGTAACCCCAGCGCCGCCGACGCACCGCCGCGCCGCCCGTCGCCCCTTTCCGCCCCCAGCCGCCCAACCTCGCAGCCCTGATCGCCCCACCCCCTTCCGACGTCATGCCGAAGGACGCGGATTTCCCGTACGCCGATTCCCCCATCCGGGCGGAATCGTGACGTACACGGCGGCTTGCCCAGCCGGGAGGGCGGTGGCTACGAATGACTGGTCATGGCCGAAACCGCGGCGAGGAGAGGGTGGAAACCGATGGTGTCACGTCAGCCGTCCGCAGAGTCGGCGCCGTTGTGCCTGGTCACCGGGGCCACGGGGTACATCGGGGGGCGGTTGGTGCCGGAGTTGCTGGCGGCCGGGTACCGGGTGCGGTGCCTGGCGCGGGATCCGGGGCGGTTGCGGGACCAGCCGTGGGCGGAGCACGTCGAGGTGGTGCGCGGTGACGTGACGCGGCCGGAGACGCTGACCGCCGCCTTCGAGGGGTCGGCGGTGGCGTACTTCCTGGTGCACGCGCTCGGGGCCGGTGCCGGGTTCGAGGAGACCGACCGGCGGGCGGCGGAGGGGTTCGCCGGGGCGGCGAAGGACGCGGGCACCGGGCGCATCGTCTACCTGGGCGGGCTGACGCCCGGCGGGGTGCCCGAGCGGGAGCTGTCGCCACACCTGCGGTCCCGGGCGGAGGTGGGACGCATCCTGCTGGAGAGCGGCGTGCCGACAGCGCAGCTGCGGGCGGCGGTGATCCTCGGGTCGGGTTCGGCGTCGTTCGAGATGCTGCGGTACCTGACCGAGCGGTTGCCGGCCATGGTGACGCCGCGCTGGGTCAACACCCGCATCCAGCCGATCGCGGTACGCGACGTCCTGCGGTACCTCGTGGGTGCCGCCAAGCTGCCGCCGGAGGTCAACCGCACGTTCGACGTGGGTGGTCCTGACGTGTTGACGTACCGCCAGATGATGGCCGGCTACGCGGCGGTGGCGGGGCTGCCGAGGCGGGCCATCCTGCCGGTGCCGGTGCTCACCCCGAGTCTGTCCAGTCACTGGGTGGGGCTGGTCACCCCGGTACCGCGGTCGATCGCCCGGCCGCTGGTGGAGTCGCTGCGGCACGAAGTGGTGTGCGGCGAGCACGACATCGCGCATTATGTGCCCGATCCGCCGGAGGGGCTGCTGGGGTTCCGGGACGCGGTGGAGCTGGCGCTGAAGCGGGTGCGGGACGCGGACGTGGCGACCCGGTGGTCGTCGGCGGCGCTGCCGGGGGCGCCGAGCGATCCGCTGCCGACCGATCCTGACTGGTCGGGCGGCAGCCTGTACGAGGACCGGCGGGCCCGGCGGGTGGCGGTGAACGCTGGGGCGGTGTGGCAGGTCATCGAGGGCATCGGCGGGGAGAACGGCTGGTATTCGTTCCCGCTGGCCTGGGCGGTGCGCGGCTGGATGGACCGGGCGGCGGGCGGTGTGGGGCTGCGGCGCGGGCGGCGCGACCCGCGGCGGCTGCGGGTCGGCGACTCGCTGGACTTCTGGCGGGTCGAGGAGGTGCGGTCGGGCCGGCTGCTGCGGCTGCGCGCCGAGATGAGGCTGCCGGGCCTGGCGTGGCTGGAGCTGTCGGTGGCGGACGACGGGCCGGGCCGTTGCGTATACCGGCAGCGGGCCCTGTTCCGCCCGCGCGGGCTGGCGGGGCACGCCTACTGGTGGAGCATCGTGCCGTTCCACGCGTGGGTCTTCGGCGGTATGGCACGCAACATCGCGCGGCAGGCCAGGTCGGGCCGGATCGGCGGGTATACCGGCGGCGGCAGCGGGGGTGGTGCCCGATGAGGACCTCCGTCGTGCTGTTCACCGGCGATCTGCGGGTGCACGACCAGCCGGTACTGCGCGGCGCGCTGGACGAGGCCGAGAACATCGTGCCGTTGTTCGTGCTCGACTCCGGGGTGGCCCGCAGCGGCTTCATGGTGCCCAACCGGGCGGCGTTCCTGGCCGATTGTCTGCACGATCTGGACGCCGCACTGCGCAAGCGTGGCGGTCGTCTGATCATCCGCTCGGGCGCGGTGGTCGACGAGGTCTGCCGGGTGGCCGACGAGGTGGACGCCGGGTCGGTCCACGTGGCGGCCGGCGTCAGCGGGTACGCGATGCGGCGTGAGCAGCGGCTGCGCGACGCGCTGGAGGCGTCCCGGCGCACCCTCACCGTGCACGACGCGGTGGTCACCGTCGTGCCTCCCGGCGGCGTGCTGCCGTCCGGCTCGGGGGCTACGGCCAAGGACCACTTCGCCGTCTTCACGCCGTACTTCCGCCGTTGGCGCGACCGCGTCCACCGTGCTCCGCTCGGCGCCCCGCGCAGGGTCGAGGTGCCGGACTCGGTGGTGTCGGACCCGTTGCCGAGCGCGAAGTCACTGGTCGCGGGCGACGTGTCGCCGGGGCTGTGCGCGGGCGGTGAGAGCGTGGCGCGGGAGCGGATGCGGCACTGGGCGGCCGGCGCGATGGCGCAGTACGACGACCGCCATGACGACCTGGCGGGCGACGCGACGTCGCGCCTGTCGCCGTACCTGCACTTCGGCTGCCTGTCACCGGTGGAGCTGGTACGGGTCGCGGACGACCGGGGCGGTAGCGGCGCGCAGGCGTTCGTACGGCAGCTGGCCTGGCGGGACTTCAACTACCAGGTGCTGGCGGCGCGGCCGAAGGCGTCGCACGAGGACTACCGCTCGCGCGGCGACCACTGGCGCGGTGACGAGCGGGAGCTGGCCGCCTGGCGGGACGGGCTGACCGGTTATCCGATCATCGACGCCGCGATGCGCCAGCTGCGGCACGAGGGCTGGATGCACAACCGGGGCCGCCTGCTGGTCGGCAGCTTCCTGACCAAGACGCTCTACGTGGACTGGCGGGCCGGCGCCGCGCACTTCCTGGAGCTGCTGGTCGACGGGGACGTGGCCAACAACCAGCTCAACTGGCAGTGGGTGGCCGGGACCGGCACCGACACCCGGCCCAACCGGGTGCTCAATCCGCTGACCCAGGCGGGCCGCTTCGACGCGGACGGCACCTACGTACGCCGCTGGGTACCGGAACTTGCCGAGATCGGCGGTCCGGCCGTGCACCGCCCGTGGAAGCTGCCGAAGGACACCCGCTCCCGCCTGGACTACCCCGACCCACTGGTGGACCTCGGCGAGGGCCTCGACCGCTTCCACCGCGCCCGCGACAAGGGCTGAACCGGACCGGTGAGGCCGAGCGCCGGCCACCGACGACGGTTTCAGCCGCCGCCCGGCGCAGGGCACCGAGGAGGACGCGACGCCTGCCCCCACGCGACGAAGACGTCAGCCACCCGACCGGCGTCAACCACCGAAGACCTCGGCGGCCCACCCAACGTCAACCACCGAGGACGTCGGCCACCCAACAGCAGCCTCACCCCCGCCAATGCCCCCGACAGCGTCACCCGCACCGACACAGGTGCGGCGCCCCCACCGACCACCTCACCCCCCGCCGATCACCCGCGCGTACGTCATGCGTGCCGACGACACCGGCGCGGCGGGGGCGAGTGCGGCCTCGACCTCGGACGGGAGCGGGGCGAGGCCGAGCAGGCCGGTGACGAGCGCGGTGGTGAGCCGGTGCCAGTCGGTGGCGCCGCGCAGCATGGTGTGGCCGCCGCGCGGCATGACGATTCCGCAGGCGGCCGCGGACCGGGCACGGGCGCGGTGGACGAGTTCCCACGAGCCGCGTGCGTCGGTGACGCGGTCGGTCGGGCAGTGCAGCAGCACCGAGCGCCGGCCGTCGAGCTGCTCCACGGGGTCCTCCAGGGGGCACCAGGGCGCCAGCGCGACCACTCCGGTCACCGAGGGGTGTCCAGCCGCCCACAGGGCCGCACGGCCGCCCATGGAGTGCCCCACGAGCACCACGGGGACGCCGCCGGTCCGCTCGGCCAGCGCGTCCAGCGCCCAGCGGGTGTCCCGGGCGGTGTCGGCGCGGTCGCCGTTCCAGCCCCGGAAGCGGTAGCGGGCGGTGGCGAGCGCGACGCCGCGGCCTTCGGTGGCCCGCAGCACCGAGCGGCCGAACGGGATCATGCGTGCGGCCGGCGGGCTCCAGGGGGACGGCGGTTCCAGGCTCTCCGACCGCCCGCCGTGCAGCAGCAGGACGGCCGCCTTCACCGCGGTCGGCAGGACGTTGACGGTCAGCGCGGGCCGCGCCGGGGCGTGCTCGGGGGAGACGGCGGTCAACGCACGGAACCCTTCTTCGGCGGCAGGGGGATGAAACCACTGGTGCGGGCGACGTATTCCGCGTACCCGGGGCGGCCGGCCATGTGCGCCTCCAGCAGCCGCTGGCCGCTGCCGCGGGTCAGCAGGTACGTCATCACCAGGGGGGACACCAGGCAGACCACGGCCGCCTGCCAGGCGCCGCAGGCCGTCAGGAACAGCCCCCACCAGACGAGGAAGTCGCCGAAGTAGTTGGGGTGCCGGGTCCAGCTCCACAGGCCGCGGTCCATGATCGTGCCCTTGTGGGCCGGGTCGGACGTGTAGCGGTGCAGCTGCCAGTCGCCGACCGCCTCGAAGAACAGCCCGCCGGCCCACACCACGCCGCCGGCGATCGCGACCGTCCCGATCGGTGCGCGTACGTAGTCGGCGGCCTGTACCGGCAGCGACACCAGCCACACCAGGGCGCCCTGCAACAGGTAGATCAGGCGGAAGGCGTACGCGTTACGACTGCCCGGCGCCTTCTTGAGCATCTTGTCGTACCGCGGATCCTCCCCCTTGCCGCGCCCGCGCCAGCCGATGTGGCCGGCCAGCCGCAGGCCCCACACGACGGTGGCGGCGGTGACCAGCAGACGCCGTCCGTCGTCGCCGTGACCGGCCGACATGCCGTACGACGCCAGCGCCACGGCGGCGAAGCCGACCCCCCAGGCGATGTCGACCACCCGGTGCACGCCCTTGGCGACGGCCACCGCGAAGGTGGCCAGCATGACGGCGAGCGCCGCGCCGGCCGCCACCGCGAGGTTGACGCCGAAGGCCGCCCACGGGAAGCCGGTCATCGCGGCCCTTCCGCGCGGCCGGCTCCGCCGCCGGTGCCGTCCGGGGCGCCGAGGTCGCGCCGGTCGCGGTCGTCCAGGTCGTACCAGTCGCGCAGGGTGGCGGGCATGGCCGCCTCGCCCTGACGGGTCGGGCGTACGGCGACGATCTGGTCGACGCCCATCCGCCGCTCGGCGAACGCCAGCCCGCCGCCCACCAGGTACAGCCGCCACACCCGTGCGGTCGGTTCGCCGACCATGCCGACGAAGGTGTCCCAGTCGTCTTCCAGCGTGCGGTGCCAGGCCGCGACGGTGCGTACGTAGTGCTCGCGCAGCGACTCGGCGGCCCGCACCTCGAACCCGGCGCCCTCCAGCAGGTTGAGCGTGTCGCCGACGGGACGCATGTGCATGTCCGGCGCAATGTAGGACTCGATGAACGCGCCGCCGCCGGGGGCGTTGGCACCGCGCGACATCTGCTGCACGAACAGCCGGCCGCGCGGCTTGAGCATGCGGAACAGCAGCGCGGCGAACGCGGGGTACTCGTCGTCGCCGACGTGCTCGCCCATCTCGACGGTGGAGACCGCGTCGAACGAGCCGGGGTCCGCGTCGATGTCGCGGTAGTGCCGCAGTTCGACCTCGACGAGCTCCTCCAGGCCCTGCTCGCGCACCCGGGCGGCCACGAAGTCGCGCTGCTGCCGCGACAGGGTCACGGCCGTGACGCGGGCCTTGAACTCCCGGGCCGCGTACAGCGTCAGCGAGCCCCAGCCGCAGCCGACGTCCAGCAACCTCGCGCCGGGCGTCAGGCCGAGCTTGCGGCAGATCAGCTCCAGCTTGTCGTGCTGGGAGTCCACCGGGCCGTAGGACGGGTCGTCGGGCCGTGTCCAGTAGCCGCACGAGTACGCCATCGTCTCGTCCAGCAGTGCCGCGTAGAAGTCGTTGGACAGGTCGTAGTGGTGGCTGATGGCGGACCGGTCGCGGGCGGTGCTGTGCAGGGTGCCGCGCAGCTTGGCGCGCCGCGCGCCCGGCTCCGGGGGACGCGGGCCGACGGCGCCCAGCCGCACCGCCGCCGCGGCGGCCCTGGCCCGGTCGGCCAGGCCGGCCGTGGCACCGCTCAGGCTGCGCTCGCGCACCGCCCGCCACACCGCGCTCAGCCCCTCGCCGAGGTCGCCCTCGATGTCGAGGTCACCGCTGATGTAGGCCTGCGCGAGGCCGAGTTCGTCCGGCTGCCACACCAGGCGGCGCAGCGCGCGGCGGGAGCGCAGCACCACGACCGGCGCGTCGTGCGGTCCCGCCTCGCTGCCGTCCCAGGCCCGCAGCCGGATGGGGAGTTCGCCGCCGAAGAAGTCCCGCAGCAGGAGGGTGAGTCGCTCGGCGACGGGGATCAACGGGTGCCTCCGGCGGTGGCGTCGGTCTTGGTGAACAGGATCTGGCGCACGTCGAGGTACCCGGCGGCGAAACCCGCCTCGGAGTAGGCCAGGTAGAACTCCCACATGCGGCGGAACGTGCCGTCGAACCCGAGCGCCGCGACCTCGGCGGCCCGGGAGGTGAACCGTTCCCGCCACAGGGCCAGCGTCCGCGCGTAGTGCGTGCCGAATCCCTGGTCGCCGCTGATCCGCAGCCGGGTGTGCGCGGTGAGCCGGCCGATCGCCTCCACGGAGGGCAGGATGCCGCCGGGGAAAATGTACTTGTGGATCCAGGTGTACGTGTTGCGGGTGGCGACCATCCGATCGTGCGGCATGGTGATCGCCTGGATCGCGACGCGGCCGCCCGGTGCGGTCAGCCGGTCGAGGGCATCGAAGTAGACCGGCCAGTACTCCTCGCCGACCGCCTCGATCATCTCGACGCTGACGACGGCGTCGAAGGTGCCGCGCACCTCGCGGTAGTCGCGCAGCTCGACGGTGACCCGGTCGGCGTAACCGGCGCGCTCGATCCGGCGCATGGCCAGCAGGCGCTGCTCCCGCGACAGCGTCACGGTCAGCACGGTCGCGCCGCGTTCGGCGGCCCGCAGCGCCAGTTCGCCCCAGCCGGTGCCGATCTCCAGCAGCCTGGTGCCCGCGGTGACCCCCGCCAGGTCCAGCAGCCGGTCGATCTTGCGGTGCTGCGCGTCGGCCAGCGTGGTCCAGTCGTGCCGCGGGCGGTCGAATATCGCCGACGAATACGTCATGGTCTCGTCGAGGAACAGGGCGAACAGGTCGTTGGACAGGTCGTAGTGGCGGTGGATGTTGTCCTTGGCGCCGTCCAAGGTGTTGCGGTCCGCCGCCGGGTGTCTGCGGGCCCACGCCCCGCGCAGCCGCTGGAGCGAACGCGGCACCAGGTCGGCCACGTTGGCGGCCAGCACCGTCAGTACGCCCACCAGGTCGTCGGTGTGCCATTCCCCGGCCATGTACGACTCGCCGAAGCCGATCAGCCCGTCCGCGCCGATGCGCCGGAAGAACGCCTCCGGGTCGCGCAGGGTCAGCAGCGGCCCCGAGCCGCCGGCCGGCGCACCCGAGCCGTAGGCGACGCGCAACGGCAGCGCGGCCAGCGCCCGGCGCACCACCAGCCGGGCGATCGTGGCGCGTGCCGCCGAGGTGTCGGGCACCCGGGCGACGTCCGGCCAGCGGGCGGGGTCGACGTGGGCGGTGGCGGGGGCGATGGTGACCGCCCGTGCCGGTGCGGTGTCGAGGCGGTCGGAATCAGGGGCTTGGGTACTCACTTCATTCCCTCCTGGGCGGGGTGGGGCGGGCGGCGCATGACCGGCAGACGGCGCAGATACAGCACGATTCCGTGCCGCCTGATACCGAGGGAGACCGCCGCGGTGGACCACGGACGGCGCACCGCCCGGCCCAGCAGTGCCGCCGGGCCGGCCGGCCGCCGGGTACCGCTGACGGTGGCGGTGAACGGCACCGAGCCCTCGCGCCGCAGCTGCACGGTGACGTTCAGCCGTTCGCCGGGTTCGGGAAGCCGCATCCGGTAGTCGCCGTCCACCGGGAAGAACGGCGAGACGTAGAACTCCTTCGGTACCTCGGCCAGTCCTTCGCCGTCGGGGCGCATCAGGTAGCAGTGGCGTTCGCCGTACGTGTTGTGCACTTCGGCGACCACGCACACCGGTGTGTCCGCCCGGTCGTGGCACCAGTAGAGGGTCAGCGGGTTGAAGACGTGCCCCAGGACGCGGGCGTGCGCCAGCATCAGCACTCTGCCGCCGTCCAGGTCGATCCCGCGGGACGCCAGGAAACGGTCGAGGCCGGCGCGGATGGACGGCGCGGTGCCGCCGAAGTGGTCGCGCGCGTCGAACCGGGCCAGCGCACGCAACGGCAGCGGCTGCCGCGGCAGCCGGTCGACGTCCACCAGCCACATGTACGTGCGGTGTTCGAAGCCGTGGTGCACCGGCGCGGTCCGGGCGTGACGTATCACGCAGTCGTACAGCGCCGGTACGACCGCGTCGGCCGCCCGCGGTGCCGCGGGCCGGGCGGGGCCGGGGCGGGCGGTCACCAGTCCACCCCCAGCGCGGCGGCCGCCCGGACACCGGAGCGGCAGCCGTCCTCGTGGAATCCCCAGCCGTGGTAGGCGCCGGCGTAGACCGTCACACCGGTGTTCAGCGCGGGCAGCGCGCGCTGCGCGGTGACCGACTCCGGCGTGTACACGGGGTGTTCGAAGTCGACGCGCGACAGCACCTTCTGCGGTGCGATCCGGTCGGTGGCGTTGAGCGAGACCACGTACCGGTCGGCTGACCGCAGGCGTTGGAGCCGGTTCATGTCGTAGCTGACCCGCACCTCGGCGGCGGGCGCGTCGCAGGAGGGCATCAGGTAGTTCCAGGACGCGGCGGCACCCCGGCTGTGCGGCAGTACCGAGGTGTCGGTGTGCAGCACGGTCGGGTTGAGCGAGTAGCGGAACGCGCCCAGGGTGCGGCTCTCGGCCGGCGTCGGGTCGTCCAGCATCCGCAGCGCCTGGTCGGGGTGGACGGCCAGCACGACCGCGTCGTAGCGGTCCGCGGTGCCGTCCTCGGTGACCACCCGGGCGCTGGTGGCGAACCGCTGCACCGACCGCACCGGTGAGGAGGTCCGTACGTCCGGCAGCTGCTTGGCGACCCGGTCGACGTACTCCACCGATCCGCCGGTCACCGTCCGCCACCGCGGCGCCCCGGTGACCGAGAGCATGCCGTGGTGGTCGAGAAAACGGAACAAGTACCGCGCGGGATAACGCATGGCGGTCTCCGGCGCGCACGACCAGACGGACGACACCAGTGGCGTCATGAAGTGCGTGACGAAGTACGGCGGGAAACCGCCCTCCTTGAGGAACTCCCCGAGGGTCAGGGCGTCGTCCTCACCGGCCGCCGGCGACGCCGACTCGCGGCGCAGCAGCGCGCGGGCCCGGCGGTGGAAACGCGGTACCTCGGCCAGCAGGGACAGGTACCGGCCGCGCAGCGCGTTGCGGGGGCGCGGGAAGAGCCCGGCGAGCCCCTTGGCGCCGGCGTACTCCAGGCCGCAGCCGTCGCAGCGCACCGACATGCTCATCTCGGATTCCTGGGTGGCGACGCCGAGTTCGCGAAAGAGCCGCAGCAGATGGGGATAGGTGCGCTCGTTGTGCACGATGAAGCCGACGTCCACTCCCAGCGGGCGGCCGTCGGGCGTGGTGACCTCCCGGGTCAGCGCGTGGCCGCCCAGCCGCTCCCCCGCCTCGTAGAGCGTCACCTCGCACTCGTCACGCATGACGTAGGCCGCGGTCAGCCCCGCCACGCCACTGCCCACCACGGCTATCCGACGCCGGTCCACGGCCGTCCTCCCTCGCAGCGCGCACGCCACCACCGGGACCCGCGCTCCGTGCGAACCCCCTGTCCCGGGTCATTCGGAACCGTCGGCTCACCGGATTGGTGGCTTCACGAGCGAAAAGTTTCAGCCATTCGTCCCACCAAGCCGCCGCCTTCCGTGCGCCGAATCACGGCCGTGGACGACGACGAGAACGACACGACGGCATCCGGCGGCATCGCGGGCTCCTCCGGCAGGGCAGTGGCGGCGCAGCGCATCCTGTTCGGACTGATCAGCGGTGTACTGGCCGGCTTCGCGGCGCTCGCGGTGGCCGAACTGGCCTCGGCCGCGATACGCCCGGAGTCCTCCCCGCTGGCGGTGGTCGGCGGCTCGGTCATCGACGCGACGCCCCCCGCGCTGAAGGACTACGCGGTGCGGCACTTCGGCACCAACGACAAGTTCGTGCTCGAACTCGGCATCCTGGTGATCCTCGCGCTGTTCGCCCTCGGCCTGGGCGTCCTGTCGGTACGGCTGCGGCGCACGGCGTCGGCCGGGGTGCTGCTCTTCGGCGTGATCGGTGTGGCGGCCGCCGCCACCCGCCCCGACTCCCGCCCCACCGACGTCGTGCCCTCCCTGGTCGGGGCGCTGGCGGGCACGGCACTGCTGTACGTACTGGCGGGAAGGCTGCGGACGGCACCCGGGCGGGGACGGGGCGCCGGGGCGGGGGCCGGGGCCGACGCGGGGACCGGCGACGGAGCCGGGACCGACGCGGAAGCCGACGCGGGCACCGGTGTTGCCGCGCGTACCGGCGCCGATGCCGCCGTCGGTGCCGAGGCCGAAGCCGACGCGCGTACCGGTGCCGAAGCCGACACCAGCGCGCGTACCGACACCGACGCGAATACCGCTGCCGGGGCGAAGCCCGGCGTACCTGCCGGCATCGGTTCGGACGGCGCCGGGGAGGGCCGGCGACCTGCCGGGCGGCCGGCGTTCGACCGCAGGGGGTTCCTGGTGGCCGCTGGAGCGGCCGCGGCGGCCTCGGCGGGTGCCGAGGTGCTGGGACGGGCGCTGAACGACAGGACGGCCGGCCAGGCGGCCGCGTCGCGGTCCCGGGTGCGGATCCCGGCGCCCACCTCACGGGCCGCGGCCGTACCGCGCGGCGCCGACCTGAAGGTGCCGGGACTGTCGCCGTTCACCACGCCCAACTCGGCCTTCTACCGCGTCGACACCGCCCTGGTCGTCCCGCGCGTCGACGCGTCGAGCTGGCGGCTGCGGCTGCACGGCACCGGCGTCCACCACCCGCTGGAGCTGGGCTACCAGGACCTGCTGGACCGGGAGCTGATCGAACGGGACATCACGCTGACCTGCGTCTCCAACCAGGTCGGCGGCCCGTACGTGGGCAACGCCCGGTGGATCGGCGTGCCGCTGGCCGGCCTGCTGAAGGAGGCGGGTGTACGGCCCCCGTCGCGCGGCGGACCGGCCGACCAGTTGGTGGCGCGGTCGGTGGACGGTATGACCATCGGCAGCCCGGTCGACACCGTGATGGACGGCCGGGACGCGATGCTGGCGGTCGGCATGAACGGCGAACCGCTGCCATTCGAACACGGCTTCCCGGTCCGCATGGTGGTCCCCGGGCTGTACGGCTTCGTGTCCGCCTGCAAGTGGCTGACCGACCTGGAGCTGACCACGTTCGACGCCTACGACCCGTACTGGGTCAAGCGCGGCTGGTCGAAGCAGGCGCCGATCAAGACGGAGTCGCGGATCGACACGCCCAAGCCGTTCGGCTCCCCGAAGGCGGGCCGCGTCCCGGTGGCCGGCGTCGCCTGGGCCCAGCACCGGGGCGTCGACCACGTGGAGGTGCGGGTGGACGGCGGTGCGTGGCAGCGCGCCCGGCTGGCCGCGGAGGACAGCACCGACACCTGGCGGCAGTGGCTGTGGGAGTGGGACGCCACCTCCGGTGAGCACACCCTGGAGGTCCGGGCCGCCGACCGCACCGGCGAGACCCAGCCGGAGCACCGCGTCGGCACGATCCCGAACGGCGCCACCGGCTGGCACTCGGTCGTGGTGAACGTCGCCTGACGCCGCACGCCTGACGCGGCGGCCGATCGGCCCGGTGCGGTCTCCCCCGTGCCGGGCCGATCGTTACCGGCGGCCCTTCACACCCGGGTGTACCGAAGGATCGCACCCGGGTGTACCGGTGGCCGCCACACCAAGGCGTACCGCACGATCACACCCAAGGCGTACCGCACGATCACGGACATGGCATACCGGTGGCCGCCGTCGCGAGGTGTACCGCACGATCACACCAGGACGTACCGGATGCCGCTGTTCATACCAGAGGTCAGCAATACCGCAGAACCTGCATAACAGGGATACAAAGGACAAAAAGAAGGATGACCATCAACCCCCGAGCGCTGATGGTCATCCTTCGCTTTGGGTCAGCCGGCGATCGAAACCAGCATCAGGGGTGATGTCGTCGGCTGCTTCGACCCGCCGTGCGGCTCGACCGTGAGGCCGACGCCGTCGGCACCGGACGCGGCACCGGCCAGCACGGCCGTGCCGGACGGGCGGCCGGAGTCGACCAGGCCGGCCGGCACCATCGACCCCTTACGGCTGTACCAGAGCTCGTAGACGTGCGACCCGGCCAGCTTCGGCAGGTCGCGGTAGACGAACGCGGTACGGGCCTGCGAGACCGAGCTGACGACGGTGGCGTTACCGCCGCCGTGAACCGCTGTCGTGTGGTAGGCGGCGTCCGGGGCGGCCATCAGCGAGGCGAGGTCGGAGGCCTGCTGCTCGGCCTGCGTACGCTGCCGGTCGACGTCGTGTTCGGCGTTGACGGCGACACCGCCGGCCACCGCGGCGCCCACCAGGCAGGCGGCGAGGGCCAGGTACGGCAGGCGCTGACGCCAGGCGCGGCCGCGCAGCGGGACGACGTCGGCGACGCGGCCCGGCGGCGGAAGCTGTCTGACCTCGGGGATCGCCGCCATGACCCGGGCGCGCAGCGCGGCGGGCGGCACCTCGGCGACGGCGAGGGCCAGCCGGGCGGCGGTCTCCCGGAGTTCGGCGACCTCGTGTGTGCACACGTCGCACTCGGTGAGGTGGCGGGCGAACTCCCGCGCCTCCTCCGGTGACAGCGCGTCCAAAGCGTAGGCGCCGGTCAGTGTGTGCAGGTCGGCGGTCATACGGACACCCCCAGGCAGTCACGGAGCCGGATCAGACCGTCCCGCAGCCGGGTCTTGACCGTGCCGAGGGCGGCGCCGAGCAGGTCGGCGGTCTCGCGATAGGTGAACCCGCGGTAATACGCGAGAGTCACCGACTCGCGTTGGAGTTCGGTGAGCTGGCCGAGGCAACGGCGTACCTGTTCGCGTTCCAGCCGGCGCTCGACCTGTTCGGAGACCTCGTCGAAGGCGGGGCTGTGGTCGCGTACCGCGGCCTTGTGCTCGCGGTCTGCGGACGCCTGCGCGGAACGCACCCGGTCCACCGCTCGGCGGTGGGCGAGCATCATGATCCACGCCATGGCGCTGCCCTGCCCCGGATCGAACCTGGCGGCGGACCGCCAGACCTCGATCAGTACCTCCTGGGTGACCTCTTCGGACTGGGCCGGGTCGCGCAGCACCCTGCGCACCAGACCGAGCACGGAGCCGGCCACCGCCGTGTACACGCTCTCGAAAGCGTCCCGGTCCCCCCTGGAGACCCGGTCCAGCAGGGTCTCCAGGGCACCGGGGCGCGGCGCACCGGGTTGTTCCTCGCGGGCGGCCGCGCGCATGGGCACCTCCGGGTTAGACGTCGGTCGCCGATGATTCGGCGCCACGACCCGGAAGGATTGGTGCGGATCGAAAAAATTTTGATCCGCCCGGTGGAACGCCGGGTCCACGAGGGACCGGAGGCGATCCGTGGGGATTCGTCCGGCTCGGCCGCGACCGGGCCGTTCCCGTGGGGACTTGTCCGACCCGGTCGGATCGGCCCGCCCCCGTCCGGATCAGGAGGACGGCGGCATCAGGACGGTGTCGATGATCTCGACGTTGGCGTTGGCGGTCTTGACATTGCCACACACCACGTTGGCGGTGTTGTTCACCTTGTACGACATGCCGGAGCCGGAGGTCATCAGGTTCTGCTTCTCCAGCGTCGGGTAGGTGCCGCTCGCCAGGTCGGAGACGGCGAGCTGCTTGCCGACGACGTGGTAGGTGAGGATCTTGGTCAGCATCGCCTTATTGGCGAGGACCTTGGCAAGGGTGGCCTTCGGCAGCTTGGCGAAGGCGGCGTTGTCGGGCGCGAAGACGGTGATGTTCTGCGCCGAGTTCAGGGTGTCGACCAGGCCGGCCTTCTTCACGGCGGTCACCAGGGTCGACAGCGCCGGGTTGTTCGACGCGGCGGTAGCGACCGGGTCCGTCGCCATCCCGTTGAAGCTGCCCTTGCCGGTCTTCGGGATCGTCGAACACGCCGGGCCGAACGGCTTGTCGGCCGACGGCATCGCCGCGGTGCTGCCCGCCGGGGTGGACGGCGCGGACGAGGCGGTCGTACTGCTGGAGGAGCCCTTGGAGCCGCTGCTGCCACCGGAGCAGGCGGCGGCCGTCATGGCGAGGGTGGCGGCGGCGGCGGTCGCGATGGCGATCCGGCCGGCCCGGCGGGAGGTGGCGTTCATCGAACTCTCCTTGTGTCGTGCGACGTGGTGTCGTGCGACGTTGTGATGTCGTCTCGGATGTCATTCGGCGCCGGTCGGGGCGCGTATGGGTGCGATCACTCGAACGAGTGATCTTGATGGGTAAAACCGCAGGTCAGGGCGGCGAAAAAACTTTCGCGCGAACGGTCGCGCCGAGCCGGCGGCGTGTCGGGTGCCGGGTTGCGACCCATCCGTGGGCGATCGCGGCCGATGGGCCAGGATGGGGGGCGTGACACCGTTTCCCCCGAGCCCCCTCCCCAGCGTGCCGCCTCCCTTGCCGCCGGCCCTGCCGCGGCTGATCGCCACCGACCTCGACGGCACCCTGCTGCGCGACGACCGGACCGTCTCGGACCGCACCGTCGCCGCGCTGGCCGCCGCCGAGAAGGCGGGCATCGACGTCTTCTTCGTCACCGGCCGGCCGAGCCGCTGGATGGACGTCGTCGCCGAACACACCGCCGGCCACGGCATCGTCATCTGCGCGAACGGCGCCGGCGTCTACGACCTGCGCCACGACCGCCTGCTGTCCTGCGACCCGCTCGACGCGCCGGACGCCGCCCGCATCGCGCACGCGCTGCGCGCCGCCGTCCCGGGCACCAGCTTCGCCGTGGAACGGTCGTACTCCTTCCACCGTGAGGCGGGCTACGCCACGCCGTGGGGCGGCGTACCGGACTCGCTGATCGCGCCGATCGACGCGCTGCTGACGCACGACGCCGACCAGCCGCTGCTGAAGCTGCTGGCCAGGCACGAGAACGCGGACCCCGACGAGTTCCTGGCCACCGCCCTGGAACTCCTCGGCGGACAGGCGGAGGTCACCCGTTCCAGCAGTGCGGCGCTGCTGGAGATCAGCCGGGCCGGCGTCACCAAGGCCACCACCCTCGCGCGCTGCTGCGCGGAACGCGGCATCACCGCGGCCGAGGTCGTCGCGTTCGGCGACATGCCCAACGACCTGGCCATGCTCGCCTGGGCCGGCACCTCCTACGCCGTCGCCAACGCCCACCCCGCCGTACTCGCCGCCACCGCCCGCCACACCGCCACCAACCAGGACGACGGCGTCGCCCGGGTCATCGAGGCGCTGCTGGAACGCGGTTAGGCGCGGCGCGCGCGGGCGCCGCACGTGCAACCGCGTTCGGTGGGCGCCGCCCGGTGTCCGGACCGGGTGACACCGCCGCCGTCGTACGGTCACCGTTCGCGCGGTCCCGGCCGTACGGGTCAGCCGGCCCCGTACGGGTCAGCCGGCCGCACGGGTCGGGCGGCCGTACGCGTCAGCCAGCCGCACAGGTCGGGCGGCCGTACACGTCAGCCAGCCGCACAGGTCGGGCGGCCGTACACGTCAGCCAGCCGCACGGGTCAACCGGCCGTACACGTCAGCCGGCCGCACGGGTCGGGCGGCCGTACACGTCAGCCAGCCGCACAGGTCGGGCGGCCGTACACGTCAGCCAGCCTCACAGGTCAACCGGCCGTACACGTCAGCCAGCCGCACGGGTCGGGCGGCCGTACACGTCAGCCAGCCGCACAGGTCAACCGGCCGTACACGTCAGCCAGCCTCACAGGTCAACCGGCCGTACACGTCAGCCAGCCGCACGGGTCAACCGGCCGTACACGTCAGCCAGCCGCACAGGTCAACCGGCCGTACACGTCAGCCAGCCACCGGGACGGCAGCCGCGGCGCGTTCGCGGTCCAGCAGGTCGCGGAACGGGCCGGCGGCGGCGGAGAGCCCGGACCAGTCGCCGCGCTGGACGATCCGGCCGGCCTCCAGCACCAGGATCTCGTCGACCGCGCCGGGCTCGGCCAGGCAGGCCAACCGGTGGGTGATGAGGACCGTGGTCCGGCCGCGGGTGGCCCGCAGCAGGTCGGCGGTGAGGGCGTCGGCGGTCGGCAGGTCGAGGTGCTCGGCGGGCTCGTCGAGTACGAGCACCGGGAAGTCCGCCAGCAGCGCGCGGGCCAGCGCGAGGCGTTGCCGCTGGCCGCCGGAGATCCGCGCGCCGTGCTCGCCGACCAGCGTGTCCAGGCCGTCGGGCAGCGCGTCGACCCAGGTCAGCAGCCGGGCCCTGGCCAGCGCGGAACGCAGTTCGCCGTCGGGGGCGCCGGGCCGGGCCAGCCGCAGGTTCTCCCGCAGGGAGCTGTCGAAGACGTGGGCGTCCTGCGCGCACAGCCCCACCAGGCGCCGCACCGCGTCGCCGTCCAGCGCCGCGGCGTCCACACCGCCCAGCCGGTAACCGCCGGACTGCGGCTCGACGAACCGCAGCAGCGCCTGCGCCAGCGTGGTCTTACCGGCCCCCGACACGCCGACCACGGCGATCCGCTGCCCGGCCGCCAGCGTCAGCCCGACACCGTCCAGC
This sequence comes from Streptantibioticus silvisoli, assembly GCF_027947535.2. Classification (GTDB taxonomy): domain Bacteria; phylum Actinomycetota; class Actinomycetes; order Streptomycetales; family Streptomycetaceae; genus Streptantibioticus_C; species Streptantibioticus_C silvisoli. The sequence goes on along the minus strand of NZ_JAAGKO020000004.1, from coordinate 57,516 downwards.
GCGGCGTGCTCACGGCCGGCGTGGCGAACCGTCAGGTCCGTCACCACCAGCGGGAACGGCGACGCGGGCGGCGTGCGCGGCACGGCGGGTTCCCGCACCGGCACCGGTGCGTCCAGCACCTCCCGCACCCGGGCCGCCGCCCGGTGGCCGCGCTGGCGGTGCCGCACGGCGAGCGGGATGCCGGCGACCGCCTCGAACGCGGCCAGCGGCGTCAGCACCACCACCGCGAGCGCCACGCCCGGCAGCCGGCCGGCCGCGACCGCGGCGACCCCCGCCCAGGCGCTCGCCACCACCGTCAGCCCGGTGATCAGCGCGGTCAGCCCCGACCCGAGCGCCGCCGACGCCGCCGACCGCGCGGCCAGGCCGGTCAGCGCCCGGTCGGCACGTTCCACCGCCGCCAGCCGCCGGGGCAGCGCACCGGCCACCGTCAGCTCCGCGGTGCCGGACAGCAGGTCGACGACCTCCGTCGACAACGTGCCCCGGGCCGGGGCCAGCCGGGCCTCCGTCCGCCGCGACACCGCCGCCGTCAGCCACGGCACACCCGCACCGGCGGCCAGCAGCCCCACCGCCAGCACGGCACCGGCCTGCGGCAGCAGCCAGGCGGTGAGGCCCACCGCCGCCAGCCCGGCCGGAACCGCGCCGGCCACCGGCAGCACCCAGCGCAGCAGGTAGTCCTGCACCGAGTCGACGTCCGCCACCAGCCGCGACAGCAGGTCGCCGCGCCGCGTCTCCCGCAGGCCCGCGGGCGCCAGCCGTTCCAGCCGGGCGAACACCGCCGCCCGCAGATCCCCCAGCGAGCGCAGCACCGCGTCGTGCGACACGAGCCGTTCCGCGTACCGGAAGACCGAACGCCCGATGCCGAACGCCCGGGTGGCCGTGGTCGCCACCAGCAGGTACAGCACCGGCGGCTCCTGCGACGCCCGCGAGATCAGCCACCCCGACACCGCCAGCAGCCCGGTAGCGCTCACCAGGGCCAACGCCCCCAGCACCACCGCCAGCGCGAACCGCCCCCGCAACGGCCCCGCGAGGCCGCGGACCCAGCGGAGGGGGGTGGTGGGGGGTGGCGGCGGTGCGGTGGCGGGGGACGTTGCTGTGGGGGCCGGGACGAGGGCGGCAGGCGGGGCCGTGGTGAGGGACGGCGCCGTGGCGGGCGGAGCCGTGGCGGGCGGGGCGAGGGGTGCCTGGGCGGTAGGGGCCGGGGACGGCGCCGTGGCAGGCGGTGCGGTCGGCACCGGGGCCGGTGTCGGAGGCCGCGTCCCGGTCATCAGGTCAACGCATTCCGCGAATTCACCCGAACCGATGACCGAGTCCAGGCCGATTACCGAGTCCAGGCCGATTACCGAGTCCAGGCCGATTGCCGAATCCGAGTCGACGACCGAGTCCGAACCGACGACCGAGTCCGGGGCGGCGGCCGTCTCCGGGGCGATCCGGACGACGCGGTCGGCCAGGGCCAGCAGGGCCGGGCGGTGGGCGACGAGGATCACCGTGCGGCCCTGGGCCAGTCGCCGCACGGCCTCGACGACGGCGGCCTCCGTGCGGTTGTCCAGGCCCGCGGTGGGCTCGTCGAGCAGGAGCAGCGGCCGGTCCGCGAGGAACGCGCGGGCCAGCGCGAGGCGTTGCCGCTGCCCGGCGGACAGCCCCGCGCCGCCTTCGCCGAGGAGAGTGTCAGTGCCGCGTGGCAGGCTTTTCACGAAGTCGAGGGCGTTCGCGGCGGCGAGCGCTCCGGTCAGCTCTTCGCCGGTGGCGTCGGGGCGGGCGAGGCGCACGTTCTCCGCGACCGAGCCGGCGAAGAGATGGGGATGCTGGGGGAGCCAGGCGATCTGCTCCCACCAGCTGTGAGGATCGAGGGAGGTGAGATCGGTGCCGCCGACACGAATACGCCCGACGCTGGGCGTCACGAAACCGAGCAGCGCGGCCAGCAGCGTCGTCTTGCCCGCTCCGGACGGGCCGACCACCGCCACCGTCTCACCCGGGACGACGGTGAACGTGGTCCGCGGCGGCGAGGCCGGCTCCCTGCCCGGGTGACGGACCGACAGCCCCTCGACGGACAGCACGGCACCGCGCAGGTCCGGCGCCGGCACGGTGCCGGCCGCCAGCGGCTCGGCCTCCAGGACGGCGAACACCTCGTCGGCGGCGGCCAGTCCCTCCGCCGCCGCGTGGTACTGCGCGCCGACCTGGCGCAGGGGCAGGTACGCCTCCGGGGCGAGCACCAGCACCAGCAGGCCGGTGCGCAGGTCCAGGCCGCCGTCGACCAGCCGGAAGCCGATGCCGACGGCGACCAGGGCCACCGAGATCGTGGACAGCAGTTCCAGTGCGAAGGAGGAGATGAAGGCGATCCGCAGCGTCGCGAGCGTGGCGCGCCGGTAGTCGTCGGTGACCCGCCGGACGGCGGCCGCCTGCGCCTTGGCCCGGCCGAACACCTTCAGCGTCGGCAGACCGGCCACCACGTCGAGGAAGTGCCCCGACAACCGGGCGAGCAGCCGCCACTGCCGCTTCATCCGGGCGTCGGTGTACCAGCCGATGAGGGCCATGAACACCGGGATCAGCGGCAGCGTCAGCACGATCACCAGCGCCGACTCCCAGTCGGAGGTGGCGATCCGGACCAGCACGACCGCCGGGACCACGACCGCCAGGGCGAGTTGCGGAAGGTAGCGCGCGAAGTAGTCGTCGAGCGCGTCCACACCGCGCACCGCCAGCGTGGTCAGCTCACCGGTGCGCCACCGGGCGAGCCGGTCCGGGCCGAGCCGGACCGCGCGGCCCAGCAGGCGGCGGCGCAGTTCGGACTTGACGGCCGCGCTGGTGCGGTGGGCGGCGAGTTCGGTCAGCCAGCCGACGACGGCCCGGCCGACGGACACCGCCGCCAGCAGGCCGATCGCCGACGCCAGCCGCTCGGTCCCCTCGTGGTGCTGGAACGCGCCGGTGACGATGTCGGCGATCAGCACCGCCTGGGCCACCACGAGCCCGGCGCCGGCCAGGCCCAGCGCTGCTGTCGCGGCCAGGAAGACCCGGGTACTCGCGGCGTACCGCAGCAGACGGGGATCGACGGGACGCATGACGGCTCCTTTTCCGGCGTTCGGGGAGGTGAGGTGGGTGCGGGGGTGCGGGGACGCGGGGAGGTGCGGGGAAGCGGGAACGGAGAGGAGGTGCCGGACGCCGCGGTGGCTGACGTCCAGCCGCACGGCTCCGGGTGCGATGCGGCGTGCGGCCCGGCGTGCGGTGCGGCACACGGTCCGGCGTGCGGTGCGGCACACGGTCCGGCGTGCGGTGCGGTGGCCGGCGGCTCGGCGTGCCGTGCGGTGGCCGGCGGCTCGGTCGCCGCCGCCTGCCCGGTAGCCGCCCGGCGGCCGTCCCGGCGGCCGTCCCGGCGGCCGACGAACCGTACGCACCCCGGCGCCCGCTCGAAGCCGCCGTCCGCCCGGGGTCACCGTCCGCTCAGGGCCCCCGCCTACTCGGGACCGCCGGCCACTCGGGACCGCCGGCCACCCGGGGCCGGCCACCCGGGGCCGCCGGCCACCGTGGCGTGCGCCGCCCGCGGAGGGCTCAGTGCGGGAGGGGGTCCGGGATGTGCTGGGTGCCGATGCGTTTGCGGAAGACCCAGTAGGTCCAGGCCTGGTAGGCGAGGACGAGGGGGGTCATGACGGCGGCGATCCAGGTCATCAGCTTCAGGGTGTAGGGCCCGGCCGCCGCGTTGACGACGGTGAGGCTCCACGCCGGGTCGGTGGTGGAGGGCATGACGTCGGGGAAGAGGACGAGGAAGAGCGTGGCGACCAGGCCGGCCACCGTGACGCCGGACAGGGCGAAGGCCCAGCCCTCGCGGCCGGCCCGGTTGCAGACCAGCGCGGCGGCGAGTGCGACGAGGGCGGTCAGCAGCGCCGCGAGGCTGTAGGCGTCGCCGGCGCGCTGGGTGAGCGCCAGGAACACCGCCGCGACGGCCAGCGTGACCACCCCGAGGCGCGCCGCGATCCGGCGGGCCCGCACGCGTACCGGGCCCAGCGTCTTCAGGGCGGCGAACACCGCGCCGTGGAAGGTGAACAGCAGCAGCGTGAGCATGCCGCCGAGCAGCGCGTACGGGCCGAACAGCGCCCCGAGGCCGCCGGTGACGTCGTGCTGGGCGTCGATCGGCACGCCGCGGGCGATGTCGGCGAAGACCGCGCCCCACAGGAAGGCGGGGACGAGGGAGCCGTAGAAGATCACGTGCTCCCAGTTGCGCTTCCAGCGGTGGTCGTCGCGCTTGGCGCGGTACTCGAAGGCGACGCCGCGCAGGATCAGGCAGACCAGCACCACCAGCAGCGGCAGGTAGAAGCCGCTGAACAAGGTGGCGTACCAGTCGGGGAAGGCGGCGAAGGTGGCGCCGACCGCGGTGAGCAGCCAGACCTCGTTGCCGTCCCAGACCGGGCCGATGGTGTTGATCAGGACCCGGCGTTCCTTCTCGTCGCGGGCCAGCAGCTTGGTCAGTACGCCGATGCCGAAGTCGAAGCCCTCCAGGAAGAAGTAGCCGGTCCACAGCACGGCGATCATCACGAACCAGAGGTCGTGCAGACGCATGGTCGTTCCCTCCGGTCAGTACGCGAAGATCATCGGCTTGTCGGACTCGGCGCTGTCCGAGCCATCCGGATCACGCCCGGCCCCCACGACCGCACCGGAGTTCCCGCCCCCGGAAGCCGCCTGCTCCCCGGAGGCACCGGCCCCGTCGGCACCGGCATCCCCGCCGGCCGGTTCGGCGAGGGCGGCCAGGCGGGCGGTGAGGCCGGTGAACGTCACGGGCGGCGGGGGCTGTTCGTCGACGACGGGGCCGGCCTTGGCGTAACGGGCCATGAGGCGGACCTCGATGACCGCCAGCACCGCGTAGAGCAGGGTGAAGACCGACAGCGAGGTGGCGATGTCGAAGGTGGTGACGCCGGGGGAGACCGCGTCGCTGGTCTTCATCAGGCCGTAGACCACCCAGGGCTGGCGGCCCATCTCGGTGAAGACCCAGCCGAAGGAGTTGGCCGCCAGCGGAAAGCCCATGGTGAGGATGCCGATCCGCCAGGACCAGCGGGTCGCGGCCGGCCACAGCTCGCGGTGCCGGGTGAGCATCAGCCGGGGCACCTCGTCCTCGGCGGTGCGGAAGCGCGGCGCCAGCCAGAACCGGCGCCGGGTGGTCCACAGCCCGACGAACGCGGCGGCCGCCGAGGTCATGCCGAAGCCCATCATCAGCCGGAATCCCCAGAAGGTGACGAAGATGTCGGGGATGTAGTCGCGCGGGCTGCTGCCGTACTCGGCGGCCTCCTGCCTGGCCACGTCGTCGATGCCGGGCACCGACGAGCGGAAGTCGTCGTGGGCCAGGAAGGACAGCAGACCGGGCACGGACAGCTCGACGGTGTTGTGGCCCTTGTCGACGTCGCCGACCGCGAAGATCGAGAACGGCGCGGGGGAACTGGTCTTCCACAGCGCCTCGGCGGCGGCCATCTTCATCGGCTGCTGCTGGAACATCACCTTGCCGAGCGCGTCGCCGCTGACCGCCGTTCCCATTCCGGCGATCACCGCGAGCACCAGCCCGGCCCGCAGCGAGGTCCGCATGACACCGATCTTCTTGTCATACGACCGCCCCGCCCCCACCGAAGCCCGCGCCCCGGACACACCCTCCGCCGCCGAAGACCCCGCCACCGAAGACCCCGCCACCGAAGCCCGAGCCCCGCTGGAAACACCCACCCCCGAAGCGCCCGCCCCGGAAGAAACCCCCACCCCCGGAGAAGCTCCCCCCGCCCGCTTCGCCCGCCACAGGTGGAACGACGACACCCCCACCACCAGCGCCGCGCCGGTCAGGAAGGACGCGAAGAGCGTGTGGGCGCCCTGGACCAGGGTGGTGTTCTGGGTGAGCACGCTGACGATGCTGGTCAGCCGGGCCCGGTGGGTGTGCGGGTCGATCACGTAGCCGTTGGGGTGCTGCATGAAGGAGTTGGCGGCCAGGATGAAGTACGCCGACAGCAGAGTGCCGACCGCGACGATCCAGATGCAGGCGCAGTGCAGCTTGCGGGGCAGCTTGTCCCAGCCGAAGATCCACAGGCCGACGAAGGTCGACTCGAAGAAGAAGGCGATCAGCGCCTCCATCGCCAGCGGCGCGCCGAACACGTCGCCGACGAACCGCGAGTAGGCGGACCAGTTCATGCCGAACTGGAACTCCTGGACGATGCCGGTGACCACGCCCATCGCGATGTTGATCAGGAAGAGCTTCCCCCAGAACTTCGTGGCGTGGAAGTACTTCTCCTTGCCGGTCCGTATCCAGGCCGTCTCCAGGCCGGCGGTGAAGGCCGACAGGCTGATCGTCAGGGGGACGAAGAGAAAGTGGTAGACGGTCGTGATGCCGAACTGCCAGCGCGCCAAGGTCTCCGGGGCCAGTGCGAGGTCCACGTCGCGCGCCTCCTTCCAGGGAAGAGCAAGCCGCTTGTGAATGCGTTCACATTCACAAGCATTATGTCCCCGCTTGCCGCGCCCCCGGCACCGGGGGTGGGTGACGCCGTTCACAGCCGGACCCCGTTTCACCGGCGGAAACACCGAGGGGCACGCCGCAATGGCGTGCCCCTGGGGTGCGTTGACCGGCCGCGCGTGACGGCCGTCACTTTGTCCGGAACGTTCGATGTGAGTCAGATCATGCGGTGACCCGGAGATCGTCCCGGCGTGCGGCGCCGGATCAGAGTCCGGCGCGGTACGCCTCGGCCGTCCGCAGGAAGAGGTCGTTGGCCTCGGTCTCACCGATCGTCACGCGCACGCCCTCGTCGCCGTACGGGCGGACCATGACGCCGGCCCGCTCGCACGCGGCGCCGAAGTCCTGCGTGCGGTCGCCGAGCCGCAGCCAGACGAAGTTGGCCTGGCTCGGCGGCACCGTCCAGCCCTGCGCGGTCAGCGCCGCGCTCACCCGGGCGCGTTCCGCCACCAGCGCCTCGACCCGCACCAGCAGCGCGTCCTCGGCGCGCAGCGAGGCGACCGCCGCGTCCTGGGCGAGCCGGCTGACGCCGAACGGCACCGCGGTCTTGCGCAGCGCCTCGGCCACCGGCTCGTGGCCTATGGCGAAGCCGACCCGCAGACCGGCCAGGCCGTACGCCTTGGAGAAGGTGCGCAGCACGCAGACGTTGGGCCGCTCCCGGTACAGCTCGACGCCGTCGGGCACCTCGGGGTCGCGGATGAACTCCCGGTACGCCTCGTCCAGCACCACCAGGACGTCGGACGGCACCGCGTCGAGGAACGCCGCCAGCTCCGCGCGGCGCACCACGGTGCCGGTCGGGTTGTTGGGGTTGCACACGAAGATCAGCCGGGTGCGGTCGGTGATCGCGGCCGCCATCGCGTCCAGGTCGTGCCGCTCCTCGGCGTCCAGCGGGATCTGGACCGGTCGCGCGCCGGAGATCTGGGAGACGATCGGGTACGCCTCGAAGGACCGCCAGGCGTAGAGGATCTCGTCGCCGGGGCCGGCGGTCGCCTGGACCAGCTGCTGCGCCACGCCGACCGAACCGGTGCCGGTGGCGACATGGCTCTCCGGCACGCCGAACCTCTTGGCGAGTTCGCTGGTCAGCCCGGTGCAGGCCAGGTCCGGGTAGCGGTGCATCTCGCCGGCCGCGGTGACGGCCGCCTCCAGCACACCGGGCAGCGGCGGGTAGGGGTTCTCGTTGGAGGACAGCTTGTAGGCGGGCCTTCCGTCGGCGCCGGCCGCCGGCCGGCCCGGCTTGTAGACCGGAATGCCGTTCAGCGCCGCCCGCAGCCGCGGTTCCGGCCCGCGGCCAGTAGTTTCCGTCACCAGGTCCTCCTCGACCTATCCCCGCACATCGTCCTTGCGCCCGTTCGGCCGTGTCGCGGACCACCGTTCGCGCCCGGCGCATCACGGAGGCGATGTGGCATATCACCTCGTATATCGCGAAGCCGGGTGCGCGCGCCATGATCCGGAACACGTACCTCCCCGCACCGACCGATCGACCGGTGGGGGGCCTGGTCCCAGCCTATGAGGGGCGCGTACCGAGCGGGAGGGGGGCAAATCCCCCGCACGCGCTGGTGGCGCACGCCATAGTGCGCATCCCTCGTACGGGTGATGCTTTACCCGTCCGGATTCTGGACCACACGACTGGCTGACCGGACAGTAATGCTCATGACCCGCCGCCAAGTGACGGGTTGGCCTGGCATTCGAAGGACGTAACCCACCACCCGTCATGCAGAAACGTCACAGCTCAGGGCGGTCGGCGGCGGCGCGGCAGGGGACCGTCGGAGCCCTACTATCGGCCTGCCATGACAGCAGCAGGTAACCATCAGGCGAGCCGGTCCACCGGACGGCGGCTGGGGCGGGCCGGAATCCGGGACGTGGCCGCCGCGGCCGGGGTCTCGATCACGACCGTCTCCGACGCGCTCAACGGCAAAGGGCGCCTCCCCGACGCCACGCGGCGGCATGTCCGCGAGGTCGCCAACCGGCTGGGCTACCGCCCGTCGGCCGCGGCCCGCACACTGCGCACCGGGCGCTCCGGCCTGATCGGCCTGACGGTGACCACGTACGGCGAAGAGCCGTTCACCTTCACCGAGTTCGCCTACTTCGCCGAGATGGCCCGCGCCGCCACCTCGGCGGCGCTGGCCCGCGGCTACGCGCTGGTGATCCTGCCGGCCTCCTCGCGGCACGACGTGTGGAGCAACGTGGCGCTGGACGGCACCGTCGTCATCGACCCCTCCGACCACGACCCGGTCGTCGCCGACCTGGTCCGGCAGGGCATCCCGGTGGTCAGCGACGGCCGCCCGGCCGGCAACCTCCCGGTGCACGCCTGGGTGGACAACGACCACGAACAGGCCGTCATCGGCATCCTGGACCACCTCGCGGAGGCCGGCGCCCGGCGCATCGGCCTGCTCACCGGCACCAGCACCGACACGTACACCCGGCTGTCGACCTCCGCCTACCTCGACTGGTGCGAACGGCACGGCCAGGAGCCGGTCTACGAGGCCTATCCGGCCCACGACCCGTGCGCCGGCGCGGTGGCCGCCGACCGCCTGCTGGCCCGGCCGGACCGCCCGGACGCGGTCTACGGGCTCTTCGACCCCAACGGCACCGACCTGCTGGCCGCCGCCCGGCGCTACGGGCTGCGGGTGCCGGACGACCTGCTGCTGGTGTGTTGCAGCGAACGCCCGGCCTACGCGGCCACCGAACCGCCGATCAGCACGCTGTCGCTCAAGCCGGGCCGCATCGGCACCGCGGTCGTGCAGCTGCTGATCGACGCCATCGAGGGCGCCGAACCGGGCGAGCCGGTCGAGCAGGTCATGCCGACCGACCTGATCGTGCGGGCCTCCTCACGCCGCCGCCCGCCGCGCACCACCGTCAGCCCGCCGCGTTCGCCGGAGGACCGCTGACCGCCACGCGGCCCTCCGCCGGCGCCACGCGGCGGCGGAGAGGTCGCGGATTGCGGCGCATTGGCGGAGGTTTGTCCACCCCGCCCCGATTGGCAGGCGTCAGGTGCGTCGCAACAGGGGAGCCGCCTTCCTATGATGGGCGGATGACACCGCAGGCCGCCCCGGCGCACACCGCTCCGGACGTGACGCGGTGACGGCGGCGCGAAGGTGGAGGGGCCGATGACTCAGGGGGCCGGTCTGGAACCCGTATCGCCGGTAACCGCTGCGGCGGTGGAGGACTGGCAGCCGGCGGAGCAACCCCTCGCGCCACCGCTGCCCGCCCAGGCGCCGCCGCCTCCCCCGCTGCCGCCCGCGCCGGTCGGCGAGCCGTCGGTGGACTACACGCCGACCGCGCACGACCTGCCGGTGATCCGGCCGGGCACCGACCGGCCGACGATGCGGCTGACCGCGCCCGCCGTCGAGGGCACCGGTCCGACCGGGCCGCTGTTCGTCGTCGGCGACGTGCACGGATACCTCGACGAACTGCGCTCCGCCCTGTCCGCCAACGGCCTGATCGACGAGGCCGGCCACTGGGCGGCCGGCGCCGCCCGGCTGTGGTTCCTGGGCGACTTCACCGACCGCGGGCCGGACGGCATCGGGGTCATCGACCTCGTCATGCAGCTGTCGGCCGAGGCCGCGGCGGCCGGCGGCTACTGCAAGGCCCTGATGGGCAACCACGAGCTGCTGCTGATCGGCGCCAAGCGGTTCGAGGACACCCCGGTCAACTCCGCGGCCGGCACCGCCTCGTTCCTGGCCGCCTGGCGGCTCAACGGCGGCCAGACCACCGACATGGACCGGCTCCGCGACCACCACATCGCCTGGATGTCCCGGCTGGACGCGGTCGCCCTGGCCGAGGAGCACCTGCTGCTGCACTCCGACACCACCGCGTACCTGGAGTACGGCACCAGCATCGACGCCGTCAACGACGCGGTGACCGGGATCCTCCAACGGGGTGACGCGGACGAATGCTGGGAGCTGTTCCGCAAGTTCACCAAGCGCTTCGCCTTCCGGGGCGAGAGCGGCGGCCTCGCGGTGCGCGAACTGCTCGACGCCTACGGCGGCCAGCAGGTCGTGCACGGCCACAGCCCGATCCCGTACCTGCTCGGCGAGGCCGGTGAGGACGGCGGCGACCCGACCCCGCACACCGTCGAGGGCCCGCACCTGTACGCCGACGACCTCGCCGTCGCGATGGACGGCGGCGTGACGATGGACGGCACCCTGCTGGTGGCCCGGCTCCCGCTCGGCTGACGGGGAGCCCCCTCCACGGGCTTCCGGGTTTTCGGTTCTTCGGGTTCTCGGGTCTTCGGGTCTTCGGGTCTTCGGGTTTCCGGTTCTCCGGGTTCTCGGAGTTTCCGGGTTCCCGGGTTCTCGGGGCGCGCGCGGGGCCGGCCGACGCCGGGACGCACGTTCCGGCGTGCAGAGCCGCGCCGGGGGCGTGGTCGAGCAATTCGGAAAACTCTCTGTCAGCCTGTCAGCCCCGCGCTCTACCATCGGGGTGTCCGTCACAGGCTCGCCTCCGCTTCCGGCCGGCCGCTCCGGGATCCGACGGCGCCCGGGCAGGTCCCGGGTGCGCGGGGGCTTCGGGGGATGCACATGAACAGCGCTCCGCACCTGCTGACCGAGGACCGCCCGCAGTTCGAGCGGGTTCTCGACCAGGCTCTCCGAGCGATGTCCGCCGCGCCGCCCACGACCGCGTCGCCGCGCCGGCCCAGCTCCGAGCAGCTGCGCGCCATGGCGCTCGCCGCGTCGGCCGCGATATCCGCCTGCGCCGCCGCCGAGTACGAGGTCTTCCTGCGCCTGCGCGACGCGGACCGCGCCACCCGCACCCGGGGCGGCGCGCAGACCGCGCAGGACTCCGACGCCACCGGTGCGGTGCCGCCCGGCGTTCCGGTGCCGGGTGTGGCCAACGCGGTGTCCGGCGCCGGGCTGTTCCCGATGATGGCGGTGCTCACCCCGGTGCTGGCCGGCGTCGCCGCGGTCATCTTCCTGCTCGTCGGCTACCTGCTCGGCGCGATGAGCCCGGCACCGTCGATCGCCGGATCGCTGCGCACGGCGGGCTGGACCTTCCTGGCGCTGGCCGGCGCGGCCATCCTCGTCGGCACCGTCGGCATGCTGATGACCGCGGTACGCGACGGCTCCACCGCCATCCACGCCTCCGACCCCGCGGCGGCCGACGAAGTCGCCGCCGCCCGGAACGCCTGGTCGGCGGCGCTGCTGGAACGCGGCCTGCTGCCGTTCCTCACCGAAGCCGCGGCGACGGGGTCACCGTCCGGCGGACCCCCGGCCGGCGGTGGGGCACCGGGCGGGAGCGGTACGCGGGCCCGCGGCACCGGGATCGGCCGCCCGAAGTCGGCGGGCGCAGCGGGGTTGGGCGGTCCGGTGGACGGCGGCGCCCCGGCGGGCGGATCGCGGAACGGATCGCGCACGTCGAGCGGCTTCGGCTACTCGGCGCCCGGGTTCTCCAGTCCCGGCGGTGGCGAGCCCCGGGCTGCCGGACCGCGGTTCTCCAGCCCCGACTTCTCCAGTCCGGACTTCTCCAGCCCCGACTTCACCGGGCCGCAGGGGCCGGTGCCCGGCGAGCGGGACGCGGACGGCGAGCGCGGCTGACAGCCGTACGGGCGAGGGTGTTTCCGCCGGAAACCCGATGGGCCACCGAGCGGTAAATCCGACGGATACCCGAACGGACCAGCACATAGCGCGACGAAGAGCGCGTCATTTGTGCCACTTTGGCTGTAGTGCGAAACGCCGGGTGGCTCCTCGGGGCATCCGCGCGGATCGCACACGGTTCGTCGGCGGGCACGGCGCCGGCCGACGACGGTGCATCCCCAGGCCCGTCGCGGGCCGCGCTTTCACAGGAGTGAGCAGATGCAGTCGAAGCTCAGCAGGATCGCCCTGGCGGCCGCCGCCGGCGCCATGGTCACCGTCAGCGTCGCCGGTACCGCGACCGCGGCCGGGTCGGCGTGGGAGGCCAAGGGCCGGGTCACCGCCAACGGCGGCCTGTTCGTCCGGGCCCGACCGGACACCGGCAGCCGGGTGGTCGGGTGGCACGCCCAGGGTTCGATCGTGAGCATCAAGTGCAAGGAGAACGGCGGGAACGTCCACGGCAACCGTCTCTGGTACCAGCTGAGCGACCACACCTTCGGCTGGTCCTCAGCCCGTTACATCCAGAACCTGGGGCGGTCGCCGGAGTGGTGCGCGCGCTGATCGGCTGACGGACGCGCGACTCAAGGACGCCAGAACCCGGGGTCCCCGGAGCCTGAAAGCTCGGGGGACCCCGGGTTTTCGCGCTGCCGCGCGGTGGCGTGGCCGGTCAGCCGTTCTGGCCGGGCCCCTGCTGCGGGTAACCGGCCGGGTTCTGCTGCGGGTAACCGCCCGGAGCCGGCTGCTGCGGGTAACCGCCGGGTGCCGGCTGGGAGTAGGCACCCGGAGCCGGGTAGCCACCGGGGGCCGGCTGCTGCGGGTAGCCACCCGGAGCCTGCTGCGGGTACCCGCCGGGGGCGCCGTAGCCGGCCGGGCCGCCCTGCTGGGGGTAACCGCCCGGGACCTGCCCGGCGTACATCGCGGCCTGGGCGGCCTGCGCCGTCTTCACCTTCTGCCGCGCCGACATCGAGCGGAAGAAGTTGACGATCATCAGGACCGGCAGGATGAACGCCTTGAAGAAGATGATGTAGCTGCCGCCCTGGAAGACGAATCCCAGGTAGATGCCGTAGCCGAAGAAGCCGACACCGAAGAGCGCGTTGAGTACGCGCCAGCCCTTGGTCAGGCCGCCGGTGTTGAGCACGCCCATGACCAGCATGACGAGACCGCTGAAGATGAGCAGTACGACGTACCAGGAGAAGAGCGGGTTACTGCTGAAGTCGAGATTCACGTGGGGTCCTGGTCGATTGTCGGACATGCGGCCGGTACGGGACGAACGCGTACGGTACTAGAGCGCGAACACCCTTGTCCCACCTTTTAGGTGACGGTTTGGTCGCCCCTTTCAGGTGACGGTTTATTCGACGACCGGCAGCTGGATCCGGTTGCCGCCCGCCGCGAACTCCGCCGCCTTCGCCGCCATGCCCGCCTCGATCTCCTCGGCGGTGGCGCCGTGTTCGCGCCGGATGTCGTGCGAGATCCGCATGGAGCAGAACTTCGGACCGCACATCGAGCAGAAGTGCGCGGTCTTCGCCGGTGCCGCCGGCAGCGTCTCGTCGTGGAACGCCCGTGCGGTGTCCGGGTCCAGCGACAGGTTGAACTGGTCCTCCCAGCGGAAGGCGAACCGCGCGTCCGACAGCGCGTCGTCGCGTTCGCGGGCCCCCGGGTGACCCTTGGCCAGGTCGGCGGCGTGCGCGGCGATCTTGTACGTGATGACGCCGGTCTTGACGTCGTCGCGGTCCGGCAGCCCCAGGTGCTCCTTGGGGGTGACGTAGCAGAGCATCGCGGTGCCCCACCAGGCGATCATGGCGGCGCCGATGCCGGATGTGATGTGGTCGTAGCCGGGCGCGACGTCGGTGGTCAGCGGGCCGAGGGTGTAGAACGGCGCCTCGTCGCAGATCTCCTGCTGGAGTTCCACGTTCTCCCTGATCCGGTGCATCGGGACGTGTCCCGGTCCCTCGATCATGGTCTGCACGCCGTGCTCGCGGGCGATCCGGTTCAGCTCACCCAGGGTGCGCAGCTCGGCGAACTGCGCCTCGTCGTTGGCGTCGGCCACCGACCCGGGCCGCAGCCCGTCGCCGAGGGAGAACGTCACGTCGTAGGCGGCGAGCAGGTCGCACAGCTCGGCGAAGTGGTCGTACAGGAAGTTCTCCCGATGGTGCGCCAGGCACCACGCGGCCATGATGGAGCCGCCGCGCGAGACGATGCCGGTGGTGCGGCGGGCGGTCAGCGGCACGTACCGCAGCAGCACCCCGGCGTGCACGGTCATGTAGTCCACGCCCTGCTCGGCCTGTTCGACGACGGTGTCGCGGTAGACCTCCCACGACAGCTCCTCCGCCCGGCCGCCGACCTTCTCCAGCGCCTGGTAGAGCGGCACGGTGCCGATCGGGACGGGGGAGTTGCGCAGCACCCACTCGCGGGTGGTGTGGATGTCGCGGCCGGTCGACAGGTCCATCACGGTGTCCGCGCCCCACCGGGTGGCCCAGGTCATCTTCTCCACCTCCTCCTCGATGGACGAGGTGACGGCGGAGTTGCCGATGTTGGCGTTGACCTTGACCAGGAAGCGCTTGCCGATCACCATCGGCTCGCTCTCCGGGTGGTTGACGTTGACCGGCAGCACCGCCCGGCCCGCCGCGATCTCCTCGCGCACCACTTCGGGGTCGACGCCCTCGCGCAGCGCCGCGAACTCCATCTCGGCGGTGACCACGCCGCGGCGCGCGTACGCCAGCTGACTCACCGCCCGCCCGTCCCGGCCGCGCAGCGGCGGCCGTCCGGCACCGGGGAAGACCGGCTCGCCCGGCGCCTGCGGCCGGTCGCCGTCGTCCTGCGGGCGGTCGCCGTCGTCCTGCGGCCGGACCGGGCGGCCCGGGTACTCCTCGGTGTCGCCGCGTTCCGCGATCCAGCCGGCCCGCAGCGCCGGCAGCCCGCGCCGCACGTCGGTGACGACGGCCGGGTCGGTGTACGGCCCCGAGGTGTCGTACAGGGTGACGTCGCCCCCGTCGGTCAGCCGCACCCGGCACACCGGCACCCGCAGGCCGGCCCGGTCGCCCTGGAGGTACGCCTTGCGCCGCCCCGGTGCGAGGGTGCCGGCGTCGCCGCCGGTCCGCGTTCCGGGCGTGCTGATGTCCTGCTCGGTCATGAAGACCCCACTCCCTACGCCGGCATTACCCGGTACAGGTTCATCGGTCGGCGCGGCGGTCGGCCGTACGTCGTGTACGGCCCGGTCAGCGCCCTCTCAGCCCGGTGCCCCGAGCTCCCGCGTTGGCAAAGGTGTCGTTGAAACTACCGGTTCGTCCCCACCGGGCGCCAGGCCGGGGTGGGTTACCCTCCGGGAATGGTGGGACTGCAGGGCCGGGTGACCGGCACGATCGGGCCGGGACTGGTGGGCGAGGTCATGGTCGCGGTGCGCGGCGGTGCCGAGCACTTCCTGGCGTACCCGGTGATTTCCGGTGAGCGGATCGACATCGGGACGCTGGTGGTCGTGGTGGAGTACCAGCCGCCGCGCTCGGTCTACGTGGCACCGCTCGTCTGACGGCGGCCGCGAGCGGCGGAGCCCAGGTGTCAAAACGGCGACAAGATTGACGTTGCCCGTTGGCGGCCCCCGTGCCCGGGAGGACACTCGCGTCGTCGGCCCGACTCCGGGTCGCGATAAGGGGGCATTGCCGATGATCATCGGCGTCGTGGCGGGTACCGCACTCGTCGCACTCATCATCCTGATCGTGCTGTTCAAGCTCATGTGGCGGGTCGCCGAGCCGAACGAGGCGCTGGTCATCTCCGGTTCCCGGCACCGCACCGACGGGGTGGACAACGGCCTGGGGTTCCGCATCGTCACCGGCCGCGGCACGCTGGTGATCCCGGGCGTCCAGGCGGTCCGCAAGCTGTCACTCGACCTGAACCAGACCGAGTTGTCGGTCGAGTGCGTCACCCAGCAGGGCATCCCGCTCAAGGTCCAGGGCGTGGTGATCTTCAAGGTCGGCGACGACTACGTGTCGATCGCCAACGCCGCGCGGCGCTTCCTGGACCAGCAGAAGTTCATGGGCAACCGGGTCCACAACCTGTTCGCCGGTCACCTGCGCTCCATCGTCGGCGGTCTGACGGTCGAGGAGATGATCCGCGACCGCGACAAGCTGACCGCGCAGACCCGGGCGGCCTCCGGCACCGAGATGGAGAAGCTGGGGCTGATCGTCGACTCGCTGCAGATCCACGAGATCGACGACCCGACCGGCTACATCAAGAACCTGGCCGCCCCGCACGCCGCCGCCGTCCAGCGGGACGCGCGGATCGCCCAGGCGGAGGCGTCCCGGCTGGCCACCGAGGCCGAGCAGAAGGCGGCCGCCCGCATGTCGGAGGCCACCCGCGACAGCGAGATCCTCCAGGCCGGCTACCAGGCGGAACGCGACAAGGCCGCCGCCACCGCCCAGCAGGCCGGCCCGCTCGCCGAGGCCGCCGCCCGCCAGGAGGTCGTCGTCCAGGAGACCCGGGTCTCGGAGCTGGAGGCCAACCGCCGCGAGATGCAGCTCCAGGCGGACGTCCGCAAGCCCGCCGACGCGCACGCCTACGAGCGCCGCACGCTGGCCGAGGCCGACCGGGACGCCCGTATCTCGGCCGCGCAGGCCAACGCCCGGGAGACCGAGCTGGCCGCGGCCGCCGAGGCCACCCGGGTGAAGACCCGTGCCGCGGCGGAGGCGGAGGCCACCAGGGCGCGCGGTGAGGCGGCGGCCGCCTCGACCCGCGCCACCGGTGAGGCCGAGGCGGCGGCGGCGAAGGCCCGCGGTCTGGCCGAGGCGGAGTCCGACCGGGCCAAGGGGCTGGCCGAGGCCGCGGCGATCCAGGCCCGGGCGGCGGCGCTGGCGGAGAACCAGGAGGCGGTCGTCGCGCAGCAGCTCGCCGAGAAGTGGCCGGAGATCGTGCAGGCCGGCGCGGCCGCCTTCGGCAACGTCGACCACATGGTGCTGCTCAACGGCGCCGACGGCATGTCGGAGATGTTCGCCAAGGCCCTCACCATGGGCGGCACCGGACTGGGTCTGGCCCGGCAGCTGCTGTCCGCGATGAACCCCCCGGCGACCGCTCCGGCCGCCGACCCGGCGGGCCCGGTGGCCCCGGTGACCCCGCTGAACGGCACCCGCATCACCGTTCAGGAGGAGGGGCCCCAGTCGGTCTGACAGCCCGGCTGACAGCCCGGTCCGGCAGGTGCCGGTGACGGCGTCCGCTGGACACGGCGGTGCCCGCGGTACGGAGTCTCCTCCGCCGCGGGCACCGGCCGTTCAGGGGCGTGGTTCAGACGGCTGCCGGGCAGCCGGTCACCAGTCCTTGCGGGACGAGTTGCTGGACGAGGTGAAGCGTTTGACCACGAAGACCAGTCCGCCGACCAGCACGGCGAAGAGGATCACCTTGAACAGCAGCCCGACCACGAAGCCGATGATGCTGGTGATCAGCCCGCCGAAGATGAACAGCGCGATCACCGGAATGACGACCCACTTGACCCACCACGGCAAACCGTTCAGGAACCCGTTCACGATGAGACTCCCTCCGCCCCTCTGCGAATCCTTCTGATGCGAGCTTACGGCCGTCCAGCGGGTTCGCCGAGGCATCCGGGACCCCATCCGTCCCTGAGGAAACCCTTACGGGTGATCGGGCCCACGTCCCTGAGAGCGACCGCCGCCGTCACTTCTCCGGCGGTGAGAAGACCACCAGGACCCGCAGGTCCTCGGTGATGTGGTGGAACCGGTGCGGGGTCCTGGCCGGCACGTACACGACGCTGCCCCGGGCCACCACCGACGTCTCCTCGCCGACCGTGATCGACGCCCGGCCGCTCACCACGAGGTAGATCTCGTCCTGGTCGTGCGGCGACTGCGGGTCGGCCTCACCGGCCGGAAGCGCGTAGAGCCCCGCCGACATGTTGCGCTCCCGCAGGAACTGCAGATACGCGCCGTCATGGGCCGCTCGCTCCGCGTCCAGATCGTCGAGCCGGAACAATTTCATTACGTCTGTTCCCTTGTCCTGGGGATCACCCTGTCTGCGACGATCCCCTGCATGAAGAAATTCGTGGTCAAGACCCTGGCCAACGCGGTCGCCCTCGGGGTGGCCGTCTGGCTGATCAAGGGCATCACTCTGACCGGTACCGACACCGGGCACAAGGTCCTCGCGCTCATCCTGGTGGCACTCGTCTTCGGCGTCATCAACTGGCTGGTCAAGCCGGTGGTGAAGTTGCTGTCCTTCCCGCTGGTGGTGCTCACCCTCGGCCTGTTCACCCTGGTGGTGAACGCCCTGATGATGCTGTTGACCTCCTA
This sequence comes from Streptantibioticus silvisoli, assembly GCF_027947535.2. GTDB lineage: Bacteria > Actinomycetota > Actinomycetes > Streptomycetales > Streptomycetaceae > Streptantibioticus_C > Streptantibioticus_C silvisoli. The sequence continues at coordinate 39,202 of NZ_JAAGKO020000004.1, read as the reverse complement.
CCTGGCCGGCAAGCTCTCGATCGACTTCCACGTCTCCGGCTTCGTGGCCGCGGTGCTCGGCGGCCTGATCGTCAGCGTCGTGGCCTGGGTGCTGCACCTGATCCTGCCGGACGACGACGACTGACATCGCCCATGTTTCACGTGAAACATCACTCTTCGCCCGATGGCGATGTTTCACGTGAAACACCCTGTTTCACGTGAAACATCGCTTCACCTCCAGGAGGCCCCATGTCGGAGCGCCCCACCGGCGACGGCACCGCCAGCGTGCACGCCGGACGCCCGGCCGCCGAGCCCTACACCCCGTCGCTGCCCGGCCCGGTGTTCGTCTCGCACTACCACCTGCCCGGCGAGGCCGCCGGCCCGTACACCTACGGCCGGGACGAGAACCCGACGTGGACCCACCTCGAAGCGGCCATCTCGCAGCTGGAGGCGCCCGGTGCGGACGCCGACACCGTGGTGTTCGCCTCCGGGATGGCCGCGGTCTCCGCCGTGCTGCTGTCCCAGGTGCGGACCGGCGACACCGTCGTGCTGCCCTCCGACTGCTACCAGGCCACCCGCTCGCTGCGGCAGCGCCTGGACTCCTGGGGCGTCGACGTGCGGCTGGCACCCACCGCCGGCGACCAGCAGCTCGACGTCCTCGACGGCGCCCGGCTGCTGTGGATCGAGTCGCCCTCCAACCCGGAGCTCGACGTCTGCGACATCCGCCGGCTGGCCGCCGCCGCGCACGAACGCGGCGTCCTCGTCGCCGTGGACAACACCCTCGCCACCCCGCTCGGCCAGCGGCCGCTGGAACTCGGCGCCGACTTCTCGCTGGCCAGCGGCACCAAGGCGCTCACCGGCCACGGCGACCTGCTGCTCGGCTACGTCACGGTGACCGACCCGGCGCTGGCCGCCGCCGTCCGGCTGTGGCGCAAGACGGTCGGGGCGATCCCCGGCCCGATGGAGGCCTGGCTCGCGCACCGGTCGCTGGCCACCCTGCACCTGCGCGTCGACCGTCAGGCGGCCAACGCCGTCGCGCTCGCCGACGCGCTGCGCGGCCGCCCCGAGGTGACCGGCCTGCGCCACCCCGGCCTGCCCGACGACCCCGCGCACCGGATCGCCGCCGGCCAGATGCGCCGCTTCGGCTCGGTCGTCTCCTTCGTCCTGCCCGGCCGCGAGCACGCCGAACGCTTCCTGGCCGCCCTGCAGCTGACCACCGAGGCCACCAGCTTCGGCTCCGTCCTCAGCACCGCGGAACGCCGGGGACGCTGGGGCGGCGACGCGGTGCCGGACGGCTTCATCCGCTTCTCGGTCGGCGTGGAGGACGCCGAGGACATCGTCACGGACGTCCTCCAGGCCCTGGACGCCGCCCGGTAGCGGGACGAGACTGCCGCGCATGGCCAGAACCCGCGATTCCGATTGCGGCCCTCCGGGGCGTTTCGGCAGCCGCCCGGCGCGGCATGGTCCCACCATGCCAGCGCACGACCCCGATCCTGCCGCCCGGCCGGTGATCAAACGCACGGCCCGCGCGATCCTGCTCGACGACGACCAGCTCATCCTGATCAAACGCGTCAGACCCGGCGTACCGACCTACTGGGTGACCCCCGGCGGCGGCGTCGAGCCGGAGGACGCCACCGTGACCGAGGCACTGCACCGCGAGGTCGACGAAGAGGTCGGCGCCAGGGTCAGCGATCCGGTGACCGCCTTCGTCGACACGGTCGAACACGTCGGCGAGGACGGCACCGCTGGCGTCAAGATCCAGTACTTCTTCGCCTGCCGCCTGGAGTCCATGGACCTGTCCAGACGCCACGGCCCGGAGATCGAGCAGCCCAACGGCACCTACGACGTGGTCCGCGTCCCGTTCACCCCCGAGGGCGTCACGTCCGTCCGGCTCACCCCGGCGTCGCTGCGCACCTACCTGGCCGCCAACATCGAAGGCGTCCGCGCGCTCCTCGACCCCGACGTCGGCTGACGGTCAGCCGAACCAGCCGCGGAACGCCCCGGCGCCGTGCACCGGGGCGGGCGGCACCGCGCCTGCCTGCGGATCGCGGCGGTGGGCCCTGGCCAGCGCGCGTTCCGCCTCCCGGCGCCACATGTCCGGGTCCGGCAGCCCGGCCCGGTCCGCCCGGGACCGCACCGCCAGCCTGGCCCGCTCCGCCACGTCGGCGGGGGCCGGGCCGGGCAGCGGCGCGCCGGTGCCCCTGGCCGGTGCCGCTGGCTGCGCCGTGCGGCGTGCCGGATGGCGGGGCTCCTCGCGGGGGCCGTGGTGGGTGACGCTTTCGCGCCCCTCTGCGGTGCGGCCCTCCGCCGCGCGGCCTTCGGCGGCGGTGTGGAAGAAGTCGCCGCCCTTGCGGTGGACGTCGTCGGTGCCCCAGGCGCGGTCGCCGTCCGCCGTACCGCTCGCCGCGCCGGCCGGCGGCGCCTTGACCAGGTGCGGGATGTGCTTGGAGCAGTGGATGTAGGCCTCCTTGATGCCGACCTCCACCCAGATCTGCGGACGGCGGCCCGGCACCGGGTCGACCGGCAGGTCGGTGCGCCAGATCCGCATCAGCTCGTCGGGGACCAGCCGCGCCCGGCCGTTGACGTGCAGGCCGATACGGTCCCGGCCGAAGTCGACCAGCAGCAGGCCGACGTGCGGGTTCTCCTTGATGTTGCCGAGCGACGCCATGACGCCGTTGCCCCGGTACTCGGGGTAGGCCAGCGTCCGGTCGTCCAGCACCAGGACGAACCCGGGCGGCCCGGCCCGCAACGAGCTGTCGCACTCTCCCCCGGCGTCGGAGGTGGACAGGAAGAACATCTCCTGCCGGGCGACGAACTCCCGCATCCGGGTGTTGAGCCGGTCGCGCACCTGCTCGTCGTAGAACCGGCCGGCCCGGTCCACGGTGCCCAGTTCCCGCTGGAGCGCGTGCTCGCCCTCACCGCCCGGCAGCCCGGCCGGGGCCGCCGGGTCGTGCTGATGCTGGTTCACCGTGTCCTTTCCCGACGCCGTACGTGCGCGACGAGATCGTGGCCGCGCCCCGGAGCACCGTCAGTCGCGTGCCGAGACAAGCTCTTCCAGGGAGTCGTGCCGGATGCGGTAGTTGGGCATCCCGATGCCCAACAGCGCGTCGACACTGCTGCGGATCATCCCGGGCGGGCCCGACAGGTAGGCGTCGTACGCCGGCCAGGGCCCGAACCGCGCCACGATGTCCGGCAGGTGACCGGCCACCAGGCCGCCCTCGGCGTTCAGGGTGTCGGAGACCACCGGCCGCACCGACAGCCACGAGTGGCGCTGCTCCATCTCCAGCATGGTGTCGAGGTCGTACAGGTCGTGACCGCTGCGCGCCGCGTAGAAGACGTCGACCGGCCGTCTGCGCCCGTGTTCGGCGACGTCCTCCACCAGCGCCTTGATCGGCGCGATGCCGGTGCCGCCGCCGAGGCACAGCAGGCCGTCGTCGGTCTCGTGGTTGACGGTCATCGATCCGGCGGGCGGCCCGATCCGGATGACGTCACCGGGCCGGGCACGGTTGACGACGGCCGAGCTGACCCAGCCGGCCGGGACCGCCTTGACGTGGAAGGACAGCAGCCCGTCGGTGCGCGGCGCGGCGGCGAAGGAGTAGTGCCGCCACACCCGCGGCCACCAGGGCACCTCCAGGCTGGCGTACTGGCCGGCCAGGAAGGGGTACGGCTGGTCGGGCCGCACGGTGATGACGGCGATGTCGGCGGTGCGCCGCTCGTGCGAGACGATCTCCGCCTGCCACCACGGCGGCGCGACGTGCTCGTCCTCGGCCGCCGCGTCGATCATGATCTGCGAGATCGCGGTGTAGGCGCGCACCCAGGCGGCCTCCACCTCGTCGTTCCAGATCTCCGACGCGTACCGGGTCAGCGCCCCGATCAGGCACTCGCCGACCGCTGGATAGTGCTCGGGCCGGGTGCCGTACTTGCGGTGGCCGCGGCCGAGGTTGGCCAGGTACGCGGTGAGCGTCTCGGCGTCGTCGACGTGCTTGGCGGCGGTCAGCAGCGCCCGGAACAGCCGGTCGCGCTGGGTGTCCATGGCGGCCGGGAACAGCTCGCGCAGGTAGGGGTGGCGCAGGAACAGCAGCGCGTAGAAGTACGAGGTCGTCTTGTCGGCGACCGGTTCGATGACCCGCATGGTGCGGCGGATCAGGACGGCGTCCGGCGAGGCCGTCTCGTCCGGGCCGAACGACGCGGTGCCCGTCGGCTCCTCCGCGACGGGTTCCGGCTCGGGAGCGGGGGCCGGCGCAGGGGTGGGAGCCGGGGCCGGCGCCGGGGCCGGGGCGGCGCGGCGGACGGGCTCGGCGGGTGCCTGCTCGCGGCCGTACGCAGCCGGTCCACGGTCGTACGGCGGCGGGGCGGGGGACGTCGGCGCGGCGGGCGCGGCCGGCTGCGGTGCGGCGGGGGCGGCCTGCTCCTGGGCCTGCGGGCCGAACCAGGCGCCCTCGGGCCGCTGAACGGCGCGGGCCTCGGGCGCCTCGGGCCGGCGGGGCCTGGTCCACGGCGACGTCTCGTCCGGGTGGCCGGCGGCCCGGTCACCGCCGGAGGGGCGAACCGGCGGTCGCGGCGGTCCGGCGGCGGGCCCGGCACCGTCGAAACGGGCGCCGGGGGGCCGGTGGCGCGGCTCGGGGGCGCGGTCCGCCTCCCGGCCGTAGTGATCCGTCACGGAGCCGTAGCGGTCCGCCTGGCGGCCGTACCGCCCGCCGTCGGCGCCGTAACCGGCGGGAGCGGGGTACCCGGACGGCGGCTCGTAGCCGGACCGGTCCTCGTACGCCGAAGGGGCCTGGCGGCCCGGACGGTCCTCGTAGCCGGACGGACGCCCGTAACCGGAGCGGTCCTCGTAGCCCGAAGGGGCCTCGTAGCCGGAGCGGTCCTCGGAGCCGGGCGCGGGCGCGTTACCGGGGCGTGCCTCGTACCCGGACGGCGGCTCGTAGCGGGAGGGGGCCGGGCGCGGGGTGTCGCGCGGTGTCTCGGGGGCCGGCGAGCGGCCGAAGAGGCTCGGGCGGCGGGCCGGCGGCTCGGGGGCGGGGCTCGCCCGGTGGCGTTCCGCACCGGTGCCGACCGGCCGTATCGCGGAGGGGGGACGGCTGGGTATGGGGGCGTGGCCCAGCCGCTGGGGAGCGGCCTGCGGGTCGTTCTCCTCGGCCGGCGGGTTCACCTTGGTGAACCACCCCCAGCCGCCCTGGTCGTCCTGTCCCGGCCGGGAGCGGGCGGACGCGTCCGCGGGACGGCCGGAGCCCGCTCCGTTGTCCCGGCCCGCCGAACTGTGGGTCATGGCGTCCATCGTCTGCCTCGCCTCGAACATCTCCCGGTCGTTTCCCAGCATCCACAATCGGAACGTGTCAGCGCTCAGGCCGCCCGCGCGTCCCGCCTTCGCCACCGCCTCCCGTGAGGCCGTGCGAGGACAAGAGCGTGGCATACCACGCCCGGGAACGGACAAACAGCCGGAAGTCCGGGTAACGCACGTCCTGTTCACGTTAGGGTGAGTCGGCTCGCGGCGCCGGCCCGGTCGCGGCCGGTCGTGCGCGGGGACCCTGGCGCATTTCCGACGTCACGGCGGACCAACCGCGAACGAACGGACTCGACCATACCGGGCGGCCGTAATTCCACAAGTCCCGCTCCCCCCTGCCCGGCCGGCGCCGCCGTTATGTCGGCAATCGCCCGGACAGATGACCGCAATCGCCGCGCACCCGCAACACCGGCCGGAAAACGTGGCATGACGTCGTGTCAGCCGCAATCACGGCCCGCGCGGGCTCAGCGCGGGAGCGTCAGCGCGTACGCCTCGCGCAGGTCGTCGCCGCGGTAGGCCAGGGTCGCCAGGGCGGCCACGTTGTGGTCGCCGTTGACCGCCACGGAGACCGGCACGACGCCGAACAGCGCGGTGTCGGAGAGCGAGTCGCCGTAGGCCACGCACTCCGCGCGGGTGACGCCGTAGTCGGCGCACAGCCGGTCCGCGATGAGCACCTTGGATTCGGGCCGCAGAATGCCCGTGAGGTCCAGCGGGACGTCGCCGAAGGGGGGTTCGGGGAAGCGGGTGCCGTGCGCGGCGTGCGCGCCCCATTCCAGCAGCCGGCGGACGAAGAAGTCGGGGGACATCGATATCACCGCGCAGTACTCACCGCGCGCGCGGATGTCCGACCAGACCTCGCGGATACCGGCGAGCCACGGGGCGCCGTCGAAGGCGGCGGCGACCCGTTCGGCGGTCAGCTCACGCCACAGCCCGTACGCCTGGCCCGCGTAGGCCCCCGAGTCGATCTCGCCGACCGCGAACCGGGCGTCCATCTCCCGGAACTCCTCGACCAGGCCCAGTTCCCTCGCCAGCTCCACGTTGGCCGAACTGCCGCGCAACAGCGTCCCGTCCATGTCGAACAGGTGCAGCCTCGACACCGCGCTCCCCCTCGCTCCCGCTCCGCGCCCGGCACGGCCGCCGCACGCACCACGACTTCGGCACCATAACCGCGGGCGGACCGCTGATCACACCGGTATTTGGCGGATCCGGCCGCTGGCAGCACGGGCGGCGCCATCCCCGCCCCGAGGCCGGGCGCCGCGTTACCCCCGGTAGCTCTGGGCGGACCTCCTTGGTTGAGCGGAAAACTACCTGGTGGAGGGGGGTGCCGAGGTGTCCGCCTGATGATCTTCCGGGCCGTCAGCTGACGGTGCGGCAGTAGGCTCAGGGTCCATGTCGCACCAGTCCGTTGATCAGACCGCGATCGTGAAGACCCTCCTCAGCCTGGTCGGGCGATCCACGCTGCCGGTGCGGCAGGCACGGTCCGACGAGCGCCACGGCACGGCGTTCTGGTTCGACGACCTGGTGGCCGCGGGCCCGGACGGACCGGTGGTGCGCCAGTACCTGGTGACCGCCGACGCGATGACCCGCTTCGACCTGGGCGAGCTGGTACTGCGGCCCGAACTGTGCGACCCGCCGGTCAACCCGGACGTGCTGCTCATGCCGGGCTTCGCCGAGCAGTGGATCCGCCTGGAACGCCTCGGCCTGGCCGTCATGCCCACCACTGGCCTGCACGCGCACGCCGAACGCCGGGGTTGGCGCTGGACCACCGACCCGGTGGACGACGGCCTGGCCGCCGCGGTCGGCGACCTGGCCGCCCTCGACGGCCGCCCGGCCCCGGCCTACGCCGTCGGCCACCCGGTACCGCCGCGGCCCGGCGACGGCAGCGGCCCGGCGGTGGTGGCCGGCCACGTCTACCGCCGCAACGACAACACCCTCGGCTGGCAGGGCGCGATCCCCGACGGCCTGGCCGGCGCCCCCGTCCTCGCCGTCCCCCCCGGCCCGGACGGCACCGCCGACCCGCTGTGCATCGGCGCCCTGCTGCCCGGGAGGGGGCGCGACACCGTTGTCACCTTCGACCACGTCCGGCTGGCCCTGAGCGACCTGGCCCCGCCCCCGCCACCGCCCCCACGCCCCCGCTGGCCCCGCCGCGCCTGAACAGCGCCCCGACGGGGTCCGCCCGCCCCGGTCCCGGCTCCGCGCACACCGGTGCGCCGGACTCCGGGGCGCACGGCGGCACTCGCCGGGAGAACCGGCGCCGTGCGGGACGCGGCGATCCGGGCGGTACTGGACCCTTCGCCGCCCGGGTGGCCCGCACGGTGCCGCTGGAGGCCCTGCGGGCCCACGTCTCACCGGCGCTGGGCGACGTACGGCCCGGACGCAGCGACCTCGGCCTGGTGGCCGTGGCGGACGGCCGCCCGGACCCGGCGGCTGGACCGCGCGATGGCGGCGGACGAGTCCGCGGCGGCGAAGCTGTACCGCTGCTCCCCGGACGCCGCCCGGCTCGCCGCCCCCGGGGCCCGCCGCCTCGCGTGGGCGGGCAGCCACTGGACCGAACGCACCGTCACCCCCGTCACCCGACGCGAACTGCGCACCGCCGGCCCGCCCCTGCGCGGGCCACTCCCGGCCGATCTGCTCCCGGCCGTCACCGGCGCCGCACGGGCCGCGTTCGTCCGCGCCGGCCTGCGCGGCTTCCGGCTGCCCGCCGCCAACGCCCGCGCCCGCTGGCTGGACGACCTGTGGGTCGGCCTCGGCCTGCTGACGTACGCGCGGGCCACCGTGACGCTGCGGGACGGCCGGCCGATCACCGAGAGTGCGGCGCTCGACGTCCCGACCGGCCTCGGCGCCCCCGCCGACGTGGTCGCCGACACCCGCGGCCGCCGCTACGACCCGGCCACGGGGCCGCTGTCCCCGTACGCCCGGCTGCGCCCCGCCCGACGGACCCGCCCCCACCGGCGCCCGGCACAGCGGTCCGTCACGGCAGGCGGCGGTGTGCGGGGTCCGGGCGGAGAGGGCGTCGGCGGCGAGGTCGCGGGCCGAGGGGCGCGTCCTGAGGGCGCCGGGGCGGGCCGGCGCCGGGCGGGCGGCGGGGCACGGTGGCCGATGTCGGCGCGGCCGGTGTCAGACGTTGCCCGCCATGTCGACGAAGCGGGAGTAGTGGCCCTGGAAGGCGACGGTGATGGTCGCGGTGGGGCCGTTGCGGTGCTTGGCGACGATGAGGTCGGCCTCGCCGGCGCGGGGGGACTCCTTTTCGTAGGCGTCCTCGCGGTGCAGCAGGATGACCATGTCGGCGTCCTGCTCGATGGAGCCGGACTCACGCAGGTCGGAGACCATCGGCTTCTTGTCGGTGCGCTGTTCGGGACCACGGTTCAGCTGGGACAGCGCGATGACCGGCACCTCCAGCTCCTTGGCGAGCAGCTTGAGGTTTCGCGACATCTCCGAGACCTCCTGCTGGCGGCTCTCGGGACGGCGGGAGCCGCCGGACTGCATCAGCTGGAGGTAGTCGATGACGACCAGCCGCAGGTCGTTGCGCTGCTTGAGGCGGCGGCACTTGGCGCGGATCTCCATCATCGACAGGTTGGGCGAGTCGTCGATGTAGAGCGGACCGGCCGACACCTCGGGCATCCGGCGGGCCAGCCGGGTCCAGTCGTCGTCGGTCATGTTGCCGGAACGCATGTGGTGCAGGGCCACCCGGGCCTCGGCGGACAGCAGGCGCATGGCGATCTCGTTGCGGCCCATCTCCAGGGAGAAGAAGACGCTGGGCAGGCCGTGGGTGATGGAGCAGGAGCGGGCGAAGTCCAGCGCGAGGGTGGACTTGCCCATCGCCGGGCGGGCCGCGACCACGATCATCTGACCGGGGTGCAGCCCGTTGGTGAGCGAGTCGAGGTCGGTGAACCCGGTGGGCACACCGGTCATCTGGCCGCTGCGCGAGCCGATCGCCTCGATCTCGTCGAGCGCGCCCTCCATGATCTCGCTGAGCGGCAGGTAGTCCTCGCTGGTGCGCTGCTCGGTGACCGCGTAGATCTCCGCCTGCGCGGAGTTGACGATCTCGTCCACGTCACCATCGGCCGCGTAACCCATCTGGGTGATCCGGGTACCGGCCTCGACCAGGCGGCGCAGGACCGCGCGCTCGTGGACGATCTCCGCGTAGTACTCGGCGTTGGCCGCGGTGGGGACGACGTTGACCAGGGTGTGCAGGTAGGAGGCGCCGCCGACGCGGGTGATCTCGCCGCGCTTGGTCAGCTCGGCGGCCAGGGTGATGGGGTCGGCCGGCTCGCCACGGGCGTAGAGGTCGAGGATCGCGGTGTAGATCGTCTCGTGCGCCGGGCGGTAGAAGTCGTTGCCCTTGATGACCTCGACGACGTCGGCGATCGCGTCCTTCGACAGCAGCATGCCGCCGAGCACGGACTGTTCGGCGTCCAGGTCCTGCGGGGGTACGCGCTCGAAGCCGCCCTCGGACCAGCCGCCGCGCTCCCGGTCGCCGTCGCGCCCGCCGTCGCGGTCACGGTCCCGGCCGGAACCGCGTTCCCGGCCGCCGCCGTCGCCGTCGCGTCCCCGGCCGCGGCCGGGGCGTGCGGCGGGCAGCCGTTCGCCCGCGCCGCCCGGGTCGTCCGGGAACGGCGGATCGATCGGCGGCGCGTCTCCCCAGTGGTCGTCCGTGGGCTCGGGCTGGCTCACCCCCGCCACCTCCTCCCGGTCCATCACAGACCCCCTGCCGTGCACCCTTTTCTACGGCACGGGTCGGACATTCAAAGGCACCCGGCTCCGCTTCGGGCGCGTCGGTTCCCCGGTTCGCGCGACGCGATCCCGGCGCCCGGAAACAGGCGGGTGCCGCCCTACCGTAGGTCCCCCCGGCTCCGTCAGCCAAGATGGTTATCCACAGGCCATGTGGATGAACGCCCCCATCCTGTGGAGAAGCCCGGAAAACCTGTGTACAGCGCGGGGGACAGCGCTGTGGACAAGCCGGAGCGCTCCCCGCCGCACCCGCCTTGACCTGCGCATTCACCATCCACCGGCTGTGCAGGAGAAAAAGTTTCCCGGACGGCCGAAGATCACACCCGACCCTGCGGAGCCGATCACTCAGCGCCACCAAAGGTAAGCACTGGAAATGCCTTGTGACCATTACCTGTGGACGATTACCCTGAGCCGGTGACCTCGGCCCCCAGCACCCCCGGCGGCACCGCTCACCACCGGCCGCCGCAGCCCCCGAAAACCCCCAAGGACGTCCGGCGCCGGCACGACCGGGAAATCGTCGCGCTCGCTCTGCCGGCCTTCGGCGCCCTGGTCGCCGAACCGCTCTTCGTCATGGCCGACAGCGCGATCGTCGGCCACCTCGGCACCCCGCAACTGGCCGGACTCGGCGTCGCCGCGACCCTGCTGACCACCGCCGTCAACGTCTTCATCTTCCTCGCGTACGCCACCACGGCCGCCGTCGCCCGCCGGGTCGGCGCCGGCGACCTGTCCGCCGCCGTCCGGCAGGGCGTCGACGGCATCTGGCTCGCCCTGCTGCTCGGCGTCCTCGTCGTCGCGGTCGCCGTCCCGGGCGCCCCGGCGCTCACCGGGCTGTTCGGCGCGTCGGGCAACGCCAGCGGCTACGCGGTCACCTACCTCCGCATCAGCTGCCTGGGCATACCGGCGATGCTGATCGTGCTGGCGGCCACCGGAGTCCTGCGCGGCCTGCAGGACACCCGCACCCCGCTCGTGGTCGCCGTCGCCGGATTCACCGCCAACGCCGGCCTCAACCTGGCGCTGGTCTACGGCGCCGGACTCGGCATCGCGGGGTCGGCGTGGGGCACGGTGACCGCGCAGTGCGGCATGGCGGCGGTCTACCTCGCCGTCGTGGTGCGCGGCGCCCGGCGGCACGGGGTACCGCTGCGCCCGGACCTGGCCGGTATCCGAGCCTGCGCCACGGCGGGGGTGCCGCTGCTGGTGCGCACGATCAGCCTGCGGGCGGTCCTGGTGATCGCCACCGCGGTCGCCGCACGGCTGGGCGACGCCGAGGTGGCCGCCCACCAGATCCTGGTCACTCTGTGGAGCCTGCTGGCGTTCGCGCTGGACGCCATCGCCATCGCCGGCCAGGCCATCATCGGCCGCTGCCTGGGCGCCGGGGACACCGACGGCGCGCGGGCCGCCTGCCGCCGCATGGTGGGCTGGGGGACCGCGGTGGGGGTCGTCCTGGGGGCCCTGGTGGCCGTGGGGCGGCCGCTGTTCATCCCGCTGTTCACCTCCGACCCCACGGTCCGCGGCGCCCTGCTGCCGGCCCTGCTGGTCGTCGCGGTGACCCAGCCGATCTGCGGGCCGGTCTTCGTGCTGGACGGCGTCCTGATGGGCGCGGGGGACGGCCCCTATCTGGCGTGGGCGATGGTCGGCACGCTGGCGGTCTTCGTCCCGGCCGCCCTGGCGGTCCCCGCGCTGGGCGGCGCGCTCACCGCGCTGTGGTGGGCGATGGCCCTCTTCATGCTGACCCGCCTGCTGTTCCTGGGGGCGCGGGCCCGCTCCGGCCGGTGGATCGTCACCGGCGCGGTCCGGGAGTGAGGCGGCGGCGGGTCCGACGCAGTCCGGGAGCAAGGCGGCGGGGGTCCGACGCGGGCTCGACCCCGGTGATGTTTCACGTGAAACACGTACCGGCCACCGGCCTCGTTTCACGTGAAACATGACCCCTGAAGCAAGAGCGGCTCGGCATGCCCCGGGCCGGGTCGCGCTCCTACCGGGCCGGCGCCTACTCCGGCGGAGCCGACACCGTCCAGAACGCGCCGCACACCAGCCGAGCCAGCACCACACCATCCACGCGCCGCCCTCCGGCGGAGCCGGCAGCATCGCACCGGCCAGGCACACCCCACGCGGCCTCAAGCACGCCACACGGCCCGCCACGCCACACCACCCCGCCCGGGCCACGCCGCCCTCCGGCGGAGCCGGCAGCACCACACCGGCCAAGCGCACCCCACGCGGCCCCGGCAACCCCGCGCGGCCCATCCCGTTTCACGTGAAACATGACCCGGAACAGCCGCAGGGCCGGTCCTCCCCGAGGGGAGGACCGGCCCTGCGTCATGACTGCGCGGAGCGCTCAGGTCAGGCGCCGACGACCTCGAGGTCGAGGCGGACCGAGACCTCCGGGTGGAGGCTGATGGTCACCTGGTGCGCACCGACGGTCTTGATCGGCGCGACGAGCGCGACACGGCGCTTGTCCACCGAGGGACCGCCCGCGGCCTGGATCGCCGAGGCGACGTCGGCCGGGGTGACGGAGCCGAAGAGACGGCCGGTGTCACCCGCGCGGGTCGACAGCTTGATCTTGACGTTCTCGAGCTTGCCCTTGACCTCGTTGGCCTGCTCAAGGGTGTGGATCTCGCGGATCCGGCGCGCGCGGCGGATCTGCTCGACGTCCTTCTCGCCGCCCTTGGTCCAGCGCAGCGCGAAGCCGCGGGGGACCAGGTAGTTGCGGGCGTAGCCGTCCTTGACGTCGACGACGTCGCCTGCGGCACCGAGGCCACTGACCTCGTTGGTGAGGATGATCTTCATGCGTCGGTCACCCTCTCTCAGCGAGCAGTCGAGGTGTAGGGCAGCAGCGCCATCTCACGGCTGTTCTTGACGGCCGTGGCGACGTCACGCTGGTGCTGCGTGCAGTTGCCGGTCACGCGGCGGGCACGGATCTTGCCGCGGTCGGAAATGAACTTCCGCAGCAGGTTCGTGTCCTTGTAGTCAACGTAGTTGACCTTGTCCTTGCAGAACGCGCAGACCTTCTTCTTCGGCTTGCGCGGAGGCGGCTTCGCCATGTTCTCTCTCCTGTGAAATCAAGAAGTGGTGTGCAACCGCCCTTAGAAGGGCGGCTCGTCCGAGTAGCCGCCGCCGCTGCCGCCGGAGCTTCCGCCCCAGTTGCCGCCGCCACCGCCGCCGCTCTGGCCGCCGGCCGGTGCGCTGGTCGCCCACGGGTCGTCGGCCGGGGCGCTGCCGCCCTGACCGCCGCCGCCGGAGTTCCCGCCGCCCCAGTTGCCGCCGCCCTGACCGCCGCCCTGGCCACCGCCGTAGCCGCCCTGACCACCCTGGCCGCCGCGGCCGGCAGTCTTGGTGACCTTGGCGGTCGCGCTGCGCAGCGAGACGCCGACCTCTTCGACGTCGAGCTCGTAGACCGTCCGCTTCACGCCTTCGCGGTCCTCGTACGACCGCTGCTTGAGCCGGCCCTGCACGATGACGCGCATACCGCGCTGAAGTGACTCGGCCGCGTTCTCCGCCGCCTGCCGCCAGACCGAGCAGGTGAGGAACAGGCTCTCGCCGTCCTTCCACTCATTGGTCTGCCGGTCGAAGGTGCGGGGGGTGGACGCGACACGGAACTTCGCGACCGCCGCACCGGAGGGGGTGAAGCGCAGCTCGGGATCGTCGACAAGGTTGCCGACGACCGTGATGACGGTCTCGCCTGCCATGGTGGGTGACCTCTCGGCGGTTGTGCTGTGCTGCTGGCTGCTCGGTGCCGTACTCAGCTCTGGGCGCGCGAGGCGCTCAGTGCATTTCCGGGCGGAGGACCTTGGTCCGCAGAACCGACTCGTTCAGGTTGAGCTGACGGTCCAGCTCCTTGACGACCTCGGGCGTGGCGTTGAGGTCGAGAACCGAGTAGATGCCCTCGGGCTTCTTGTTGATCTCGTAGGAGAGACGACGACGCCCCCAGGTGTCGACCTTCTCCACCTTGCCACCGCCGTTGCGGATGACGGCAAGGAAGCTCTCGATCAGGGGGGCGACGGAGCGCTCCTCCAGATCCGGGTCGAGGATGACCATTACCTCGTAGTGACGCATGGTGGAACCCACCTCCTCTGGACTCAGCGGTCACGGCGTTTCCGTGACAGGAGGGTTTACTGTGCGTCGCACCGGCAAGAAGGCTCACCGGTGCAGACGGTCCACACTACCTGTCAACCACCCCCGGCTTGAAATCGGCCGGTAGCGGGGACAATCTGTACACAAGGGTTTGCACGGCGCCACGACGCGCGCGACCTTCCGTTCACGGAGGTGCCCCATGTCACAGACCTACCGGCCCCACGACGTCATGAGCCTGCTCAATTCCGACGGCAAGGCCCATCCACGGGAGAACGGGCTGGCGCTGGCCACCGCCGTTCTGGGACTGCTCGCGGTCATCACGGCGATCTTCCCGAGCCTGCACCTGATCAGCTCCTGGGCCGGCCTGGCCGGCTTCCTGACCGGCGGCTACGCGCAGTTTGTCTCCCAGACCACCGGCGAGCGCTTCATCGCGGTGATCGGGCTCGGCTGCGCCGGGCTCGGCCTGGCCCTCGGGATCGCGCACGGCGGTCTGTGGGGCGGTATGTGACCACCGCCGCCGCGCGGCCCCGAAGGCGCCACGCACCGCGGAGAGCGTCACGCCGCAGAACGGGGCGTTCCCCACGCGCAGTAGGCTTCCGCCGGTAGTCCGGTTGGAACCCGCAAGCGTGGGGAGCGCCACGAATGAGCCTGACCCTGAGGACCATCAGTCCCGAGCAGCATCTGGCGTACATCCAGAGCCTGCCCGCCGCCAGCCACATGCAGGTTCCCGCGTGGGCCGGCGTGAAGGCCGAGTGGCGCTCGGAGAACCTGGGCTGGTTCGACGCCGAGGACCGTCTGGTCGGTGTCGGCCTGGTCCTCTACCGTCAACTTCCCAAGGTGAAGAGGTACCTGGCGTACCTCCCCGAGGGGCCCGTCATCAACTGGTACGCGCCCAACCTGGAGGAGTGGCTGCGCCCGATGCTGGCGCACCTGAAGGCGCAGGGCGCCTTCACGGTGAAGATGGGACCGCCGGTCATCATCCGGCGCTGGGACACCGCCGCCATCAAGGCCGGTATCGCCGACCCGGACGTCAAGCGGCTGCGCGACATCGAGGCCAGCGTGATCGAACCGCGCGCCTTCGAGGTCTCCGACCGGCTGCGCCGCATGGGCTGGCAGCAGGGTGAGGACGGCGGCGCCGGCTTCGGCGACGTCCAGCCGCGCTACGTCTTCCAGGTCCCGCTGACGGACCGCAGACCGGAGGACCTGCTCAAGGGGTTCAACCAGCTGTGGCGCCGCAACATCAAGAAGGCCGAGAAGGCCGGCGTCCAGGTGGTGCAGGGCGGCTACGACCAGCTCCCGCTGTGGCAGCAGCTGTACGAGGTCACCGCCGAGCGCGACCACTTCCGGCCGCGCCCGCTGTCGTACTTCCAGCGGATGTGGACCGTCCTCAACTCCGAGGACCCCAACCGGATGCGGCTGTACTTCGCCATGCACGAGGGTGAGGCGGTCGCCGCGGCCACCATGCTCATCGTCGGCGGCCACGTCTGGTACTCCTACGGTGCCTCCGCGAACCACAAGCGCGAGGTGCGGCCCAGCAACGCCATGCAGTGGCGGATGCTCCAGGACGCCCACGCGATGGGGGCGAGCGTGTACGACCTGCGCGGCATCAGCGACTCGCTGGACGAGACGGATCACCTTTTCGGCCTCATCCAGTTCAAGGTGGGTACCGGTGGCCAGGCGGCAGAATACTTGGGTGAGTGGGACTTCCCGCTGAACAAGCTGCTTCACAAGGCCCTCGACATCTACATGTCGCGCCGCTGACCGCACGGTCCGCGCCGCTTCCCGTTCCACCCTTCACCAGGAAGGTCCCGACACCGCCATGGCGCTCACCCTGTACGTCGACACCGCGCGCTGGCGTGCGCACCACAAGTCCGTGGTGGACCAGTTCCCCGCCCTGATCCCGGTCTGCAAGGGCAACGGCTACGGCTTCGGCCACGAGCGGCTGGCGGACGAGGCCACCCGGCTGGGCTCCGACATGCTCGCCGTCGGCACGACGTACGAGGCCGCCCGGATCAAGGACTGGTTCGGCGGCGACCTGCTGGTCCTGACCCCGTACCGGGTCGGCGAGGAGCCGGTGCCGCTGCCGGACCGGGTCATCCGCTCGGTCTCCTCCGTCGAAGGGGTGCGCGGGCTGGTCGGCGCGCGGGTCGTCATCGAGGTCATGAGCTCGATGCGGCGGCACGGCGTCACCGAGGACGACCTGGGCAAGCTCCAGCACGCCATCGAGGACGTCCGGCTGGAGGGCTTCGCCATCCACCTGCC
This sequence comes from Streptantibioticus silvisoli, assembly GCF_027947535.2. GTDB lineage: Bacteria > Actinomycetota > Actinomycetes > Streptomycetales > Streptomycetaceae > Streptantibioticus_C > Streptantibioticus_C silvisoli. Next base: position 22,881 of record NZ_JAAGKO020000004.1, on the reverse strand, counting down.
GCTGGACCGGGCCGACGGCTCGGACGCGGTGGAGGAGGTCTTCACCTGGATGGAACGGCTGCGCGGTGCCCGGCTGCCGTTGAACACCATGTTCGTCAGCCACCTGAAGCCGCAGGAGCAGGCCGCCCTCCAGCAGCAGTTCCCGCAGACCCGGTTCCGGGCCCGGATCGGCACCCGGCTGTGGCTGGGCGACCACGACGCGACGGTGTACCGCGGCGCGGTGCTGGACGTCACCCGGATCGCGAAGAACGAGCGGTACGGCTACCGCCAGCAGCGGGCGGCCGGCGACGGCCACCTGGTGGTCGTGGCGGGCGGCACCTCGCACGGGGTGGGTCTGGAGGCCCCCAAGGCGGTGCACGGCGTCATGCCGCGCGCCAAGGGCGTCGCACGGGCCGGCCTGGCCACCGTCAACCGGAACCTGTCCCCGTTCGTGTGGGCCGGCAAGCAGCGGTGGTTCGCCGAGCCGCCGCACATGCAGGTGTCGATCCTCTTCCTGCCCGGCGACGTCGCCCCGCCCGCGGTCGGCGACGAGCTGGTGGCGCACCTGCGGCACACCACCACGCAGTTCGACCGCATCGTCGACCGCTGAGCGGACCGCCGACCGGCGCTCGGCCGGCCGGCGGCGCCGGTCGCGGAGTCGGGGGCGGGGTCAGTCGAGGGGCCGGCCGTCCGGTGGCACCGGGGCGGCGGGCCTGCCGCTCGCGCGGCGTCGGCCGCCGGCCACCCGGCCGCCGCCCAGCGTGACCATGTCGGGCGCGCCGTCCAGCACCCCGCCGGAGGGGTCGTCGGAGCCGTCCAGCCGGACCGGGTCGTTGCCCGACCGCATGGCGTCGCGGACCACCATGAAGCACAGGTAGGCCGTGCCGATCAGGTGCAGCGCGATCGCGATGTCGTAGCCACCCATCGGCAGGCCCTTGTCGTTGCCGCCGGTGGTGTACGACAGGTACATCCAGATGCCGAGGAAGTACATCACCTCGCACGCCTGCCAGATCAGGAAGTCGCGCCAGCGCGGCCGGGCCAGCGCGGCCAGCGGGATCAGCCACAGCACGTACTGCGGCGAGTAGACCTTGTTGGTCAGGATGAACGCGGCCACCACCAGGAAGGCGAGCTGGGCGAAGCGCGGGCGGCGCGGGGCGCCCAGGGCCAGCAGGGCGATCAGCAGGCAGGCCAGCACCATCAGCGCGGTCGCCAGGCCGTTGGCCAGCCCGACCGAGATCGGCAGGCCGGTGCGCTGGGAGATCATCAGCCACACCGAGCCGAAGTCGATGCCCCGGGTCTGGCTGTAGGAGTAGAACTGCTTCCAGCCCGGCCAGGCCAGCCACATCACCGGCAGGTCCGCCACCAGCCAGGCGGCAGCGGCGGCGGCCACGCACTTCAGGTACGGCCGCATCCGCCCGCCACGCAGGCACAGGAAGAGCAGCGGGCCCAGCAGCAGCACGGGGTAGAGCTTGGCGGCGGTGGCCAGTCCCAGCAGCAGGCCGGCCGCCACCGGCCGTGAGCGGGCCCACAGCAGCATCCCGACGGCCGTCAGCGCGACCGCCAGCAGGTCCCAGTTGATGGTGGCGGTCAGCGCCAGCGCGGGGGCCAGCGCGACCAGCAGCGCGTCCCACGGGCGGCGCCGGTGGGTGCGGGCGACCGCGACGACGGTGACCACCGCGCAGACCAGCAGCATCGCGGCGTTGACCAGCCAGTACACCTGCTCGCGGTGCACCAGGTCGGAGCCGTGCGGGGTCAGCCAGGAGGCGATCTCCATGAACAGCCCGGTCAGCACCGGGTATTCCAGGTACCCCATGCCGCCGGAGATGCCGTTGGGGATGTGGTCGAAGTACGGCACCTGGTCGTCGGCGAAGCCGCGGGCGAAGAACAGGTGCGGGATGTCGGAGTAGCAGGCGTGGGTGTACTGGTCGTTGGCGCCGAAGAACCAGGCGTGGTCGTAGCAGGGCACCTTCTGGGCCATGCCCAGCGCGAACAGCACGATGGCGGCGAGGACGATGATCCGCACCGGGTTCCACCAGCCGCGGCGGTCGGAGATCGCGCGGCGGCCGGCCGGGCCGCCGATCAGCTCGCTGCCGGCCCGGGCCACCGGATCCTCGGCGCTGGGCAGCACCGCCGGGCCCCGCCCGGCCGCGGCGCTCTCGTCGTTCTCGCGCACGGTCGTCATGCGGGACATCCTGCCGTACCCGCCCGGGGGCCGGGCGCGAGGCATGACGAAGGCCGCGGGACGTCTGTCGCGTCCCGCGGCCTTCGCGGTGTTCATCCGGGCGTGCGGCGGGGGCTATCCGGTGTTGCCACCGAACAGTCCGCCGTTGGCCCCGCCACCGTTGTTGCCTCCGCCGTTGTTGCCGCCCCCGGTCCCGGGGCCGGTACTCGGCGTGGTGGACGGCATGCCGCCGCCCCCGGTGCCGCCGTTGCCACCGCCGGTGCCGCCGCCGGGCTGGCAGCCGAAGAAACCGCAGCTGTCGGACGGGCCGGGCAGCGGGGTGCCCGAGACCGACGGCGAGATCGACGGGGACGGTGAGGTGGACGCCGACGCGCTGGGCGACGGGGTCGCCGACGGCGACGGCGAGGAACTGGCGCCGTGCGCGTTGACCGCGGTGCCCAGCTTGGGCACCGGCGGGAACTGCTTGACCGGCTGGCCGGCCAGCGCCTGCTTCATGTACGCGGTCCAGATCTCCGTCGGGTAGGACGCGCCGAAGATCTTGGCGTTGCCGCCGAGGCCGTACATGGGCAGGAACGTCGGGGGCTTGGCCTGGTCGTTCATCCGGAACATGCCGATGGACGTCGCCAGTTGCGGGGTGTAACCGGTGAACCACGCCGACTTGTTGCTGTCGGTGGTGCCGGTCTTGCCCGCCGCCGGGCGGCCCAGGTTCAGCGCGTAGGTGCCGGTGCCGTGCTGGACCACGTCCTGAAGGACGCCGGTGACGTTCTGCGCCACCGCGGAGCTGTAGGCCTGGGTCGAGGTGGAGTGGTGCTGGTAGATCGCCACACCCTTCTGCTCCACCTTGGTCACCGAGTACGGCTCGTAGTGCTCACCGTTCGAGGCGAAGGTGGAGTAGGCGTCGGCCATCCGGATCGCCGACGGCGAGGAGGTGCCGATGGAGAACGACGGGTACTGGTCGCTGGCCAGGCTGTCCTTGTTGACGCCGGCCGCCAGGGCCGACTTCTGCACCATGTCGGTGCCGACGTCCATGCCGAGCTGGACGTAGGTGGAGTTCACCGACTCCTGCATGGCGTGTTCCAGGGTGTTCGACGGGAAGTTGTCACTCTCGTCGTTGGCCTGGAGCCACTCCTTGCCGTCCTTGTCGGTCCACACCTGGCCGTTGTACTGCAGGACCTTCCAGTTGTTCTTGCCCGGATACTCACTCTTGGGCGAGACGATCGTCCGCTCCGACAGTGGTTGCTCCGTGGGCCCGTTGGGATCCCGCACGCCGTACTGCATGGCGGCCGCCAGGACGAACGGTTTGAACGTCGAGCCCACCTGCGCGCCGGTGTAGTCGGCGTTGTCGGTGAAGTGCTTCAGGTAGTCCACGCCGCCGTAGATGGCTCTGATCGCGCCGTCTCCCGGCACCACCGACGCACCGCCGAACTGCACGTAGGTGTCGGTCTTGGGCCGCAGCTTCGTGTTGAAGCTGGCCTTGGTGACGTCGGTGACCGCCTTCTGCATCGCCATCACGTCCTTCTTGTTGAAGGTCGTGTAGATCTGGTAGCCGCCTTGCGCCAGGTCGCGCGCGGTGACCGGGCTGCTGGCCTCGACGTAGTTGTCCGCCAGGTCGGTCAGATAACCGATCTGGCCCGCCTTGTTGGTGGCCGGCTTCGGCGGCTTGGGCATCGGGAAGGTCTTGTACTGCGCCCGCTGGGAAGGGGTCAGGTCGTGCGTGTCCACCTCGCGGTCGAGGATCCAGCTCCACCGGGCCTTCGCCCGGGTCAGGTTCTCGCTCGGCGTGGCGCCGGGCCCGATACCGCCGTTGGGGTCGTAGAGGTTGGGGCCGTTGAGCAGCGCGCCCATGAACGCCGACTGGGACACGCTCAGCTTGTCGCAGTCGATCCCGTAGTAGGCCTGCGAGGCGGCCTGGATGCCGTACGCGCCGCGCCCGTAGTAGCCGGTGTTGAGATAGCCCGCGAGGATCTTCGACTTGGGCATCTGCTCGCCGACCTTGATGGAGATGAGCATCTCCTTGAACTTGCGGGTGACCGTCTGGCTCTGGTCGAGGTAGGTGTTCTTCACGTACTGCTGCGTGATGGTCGAACCGCTCTGCGTCTCACCTCCCTCGGCCATCTTCACGATCGCCCGTGCGACGCCCTGCGGGTCGATCCCGGAGTCGGTCCAGAACGTCGCGTTCTCCGCGGAGACCACGGCGTTCTGCATCGGCTTGGGAATGTCCTGGATGTCGACGATCTGCCGGTTGAGGTCGCCGCCGCCGGAGACCACCATCGGCGTCCCGTCGGCCCAGTAGTAGACGTTCTTCTGGGTCGCGGCGGCCGCGTTCTCGCTGGGCACGCCCACCGTCAGGTACGCGACGCCGATCAGGGCCACCAGGGTGCCGCAGAACGCCACCGTGATACCCATCGACTGCCGCCACGACGGCGTCCAGCGACGCCAGCCGTGCTTGCCCCAGCGGGGGTAGTCGATCAGCCGCTTCGGCTTGGGGCCGTTGGGTCCGTGGGGCCCGTTGGGTCCGTTCGGACCGCGTCCGCCGCCACCGGTGCCGCCGCCGCCCCGGCGGCCGCCGCCGGCACCGGGGCCGTCGGGTCCGCCGGCCGCCCGGCGCCGGCCGCCGCGCTGCGCGGCGCGGCGCGCCTCGGCGCGGCCGCCGTAGGGCCGCTCCGGTTCGCTGTCGTGGTGCCGGGCCGGGGCCCCCCGGTACGCACCCCCCGTTCCGTTCGTGTCACCGGGGCCCGAGGGGCCGCCGGTACCGGATGGATCTCTGCCGCCGTAGGGACCCGGGCCGCTCCGGGGAGGCGTGGGACGCCCCCCGGCCGGCGACGGGGACGGGGGCTGTGCTCCGCGGCGGCCTGCGGCGCGCCCGCCGCCGTTTGGCTGCGGCGGCTTGCGGCGGTGCTCGCTCATACTTCCAGCTACTCCTCGGACAGGCGGATCCGCCTGAAGGTGGCAGTTGTGTTCCGGTCCCCCCGGACTGCGGCCCCGCCGGGCCACACGACACCTAGGACCATGACGCCTGCTGGCATCACATAGTTCCCGATGCTCTGCATGGCGAACAGAGTACGCACCGTCAAACCCCGAGCTAAGTCAACCTTCGTCGCATATCGGACAGTTGGTCGTCCGCAACTTCCTGTGTGACGGCGTTCACCACGAGACACCTTGCGAGAAGCACATGCCCGTTCTATCGTCACGATGTATCGAGTCGATACATCAGAACGACATAAGGAAGCAGCTGACGGCAGGGCGCCACGCGTCCGGGAGTACGGCGGGGAGGCGACCATGAGCAGGCGTTCCGGCGTTCTGGAGTTCGCCGTCCTCGGACTGCTCCGCGAATCGCCGATGCACGGGTACGAGCTGCGCAAGCGGCTCAACACCTCGCTCGGCGTCTTCCGCGCCTTCAGCTACGGCACGCTCTACCCATGCCTGAAGACCCTGGTCGCCCAGGGCTGGCTGACGGAGGAGTCCGCGTCGCAGGAGCCGCTGTCGGCGGCACCGCTGGGCGGGCGCCGGGCGAAGATCGTCTACCGGCTGACCCCGGCGGGCAAGGAGCATTTCGAGGACCTGCTCGCGCAGAGCGGGCCGGACGCCTGGGAGGACGAGCAGTTCGGCGTCCGCTTCGCCTTCTTCGGCCACACCGAGCGCGAGGTACGGATGCGGGTGCTTGAAGGGCGCCGCAGCCGGCTGGAGGAACGCCTGGAGCGGATGCGCGCCTCACTGGCCCGCACCCGCGAGCGGCTCGACGACTACACCCTCGAACTGCAACGGCACGGCATGGAATCGGTGGAACGTGAGGTCCGCTGGCTCAACGAGCTGATCGAGACGGAACGGACCGGGCGCGGACGCGCCGCGGACCGCGACGCCGCCGGTCCGGCCCGGGAAGGCACCGATCCGCACAGCACCACCACCTGAGGGCCCGTCTCCGCCGGGCCGTCCGATCAACCGTTTACCACCACCGATAACACAGGGAGCAACCGGAATGGGTTCGGTTCGCGTAGCCATCGTCGGCGTCGGCAACTGCGCCGCGTCACTGGTGCAGGGTGTCGAGTACTACAAGGACGCCGACCCGGACAACCGCGTCCCGGGCCTGATGCACGTGCGCTTCGGCGACTACCACGTGGGGGACGTCGAGTTCGTCGCCGCCTTCGACGTGGACGCCAAGAAGGTCGGCCTGGACCTCGCGGACGCCATCGGCGCCAGCGAGAACAACACCATCAAGATCGCCGACGTGCCGCAGACCGGTGTCACCGTGCAGCGCGGTCACACCCTCGACGGCCTGGGCAAGTACTACCGGCTGACGATCGAGGAGTCGCAGGAGTCGCCGGTCGACATCGTCCAGATCCTCAAGGACCGCCAGGTCGACGTCCTGGTCTGCTACCTGCCGGTCGGCTCCGAGGCCGCGGCGAAGTTCTACGCCCAGTGCGCCATCGACGCCAAGGTCGCCTTCGTCAACGCCCTGCCGGTCTTCATCGCCGGCACCAAGGAGTGGGCGGACAAGTTCACCGAGGCCGGCGTGCCGATCGTCGGCGACGACATCAAGTCGCAGGTCGGCGCCACCATCACGCACCGCGTGCTGGCCAAGCTGTTCGAGGACCGCGGCGTGGTGCTGGAGCGCACCATGCAGCTGAACGTCGGCGGCAACATGGACTTCAAGAACATGCTCGAGCGCGAGCGCCTGGAGTCCAAGAAGATCTCCAAGACCCAGGCCGTCACCTCCCAGATCCCCGACCGGGAGCTGGGCGCGAAGAACGTCCACATCGGCCCGTCGGACTACGTCCAGTGGCTGGACGACCGCAAGTGGGCGTACGTGCGTCTGGAAGGCCGCGCGTTCGGCGACGTGCCGCTGAACCTGGAGTACAAGCTGGAGGTCTGGGACTCCCCGAACTCCGCCGGCGTCATCATCGACGCGGTGCGTGCCGCGAAGATCGCCAAGGACCGCGGCATCGGCGGCCCGATCCTGTCGGCCTCCTCGTACTTCATGAAGTCCCCGCCGGTGCAGTACTTCGACGACGAGGCCCGCAACAACGTCGAGAAGTTCATCAAGGGCGAGGTCGAGCGCTGATTCCGGGCGCCGGCTGAGCACCGTCGTGGGGTTCTCGGGCAATGCGCCCGGGAGCCCCACGCGTGTGTGAGGCTGTGCGCATGGCCGTCACCGCAGACCTCCGCGTACTGCTGCGGTTCGCCGACTTCCGGCGGCTGCTCGTGGTGCGCCTGCTGTCCCAGCTGTCGGACGGCGTCTACCAGGTCGCCCTGGCCACCTACGTGGTCTTCACCCCCGAAAAGCAGGCGTCGGCGGCGAGCATCGCCGCGGCGATGGCCGTCCTGCTGCTGCCCTACTCGCTGCTCGGGCCGTTCACCGGCGTGCTGCTGGACCGCTGGCGGCGCCGCCAGGTGCTGCTGTACTGCAACCTGCTGCGCGCGGTCTTCGCGGCCGGCACCGCGCTGCTGATCCTGGCCCGGGTGCCGGACTCGCTGTTCTACCTGTCCGCCCTGTCGGTCACCGCGGTCAACCGCTTCGTGCTGTCCGGCCTGTCGGCCGCGCTCCCCCGGGTCGTCGACGGCGAACGGCTGGTCGTCGCCAACTCGCTGTCGCCCACGGCCGGCACCATCGCGGCCACGGCGGGCGGCGGCGTGGGCTTCCTGGTCCGGCTGGGGCTGGGCGCCGGTTACGGCCCGGACGCCGTGGTGGTGGGGGTCGGCGCCGTGCTGTACCTGTGCGCCGGGCTGTCGGCGCGCACCATGGCGCCCGGCCGCCTCGGCCCGGACCCCGGGGTGCTCCAGCCCCGGTTCGGCGCGGCGCTGGCCGGCACCGCGCGCGGCCTGGCCGACGGCCTGCGGCACCTGGCCGGCCGCCGGGCCGCGGTGCACGCGCTGGCCGCGATGACCGTCCTGCGGTTCTGCTACGGCGCGCTGACGGTCATGCTGGTCCTGCTGTGCCGGTACGCCTGGGCCGGTTCGCCGGACGCCTCCGGGGGCCTGGCACTGCTGGGCGTCGCGCTCGCCGTCTCCGGCGCCGGGTTCTTCCTCGCCGCGCTCATCACCCCGTACGGCACCGGGCGCTTCGGCACCGCGGGCTGGATCACCGTGTGCGCCGCCGCCTCCGCCGTCCTGGAACCCGCGCTGGGGCTGCCGTTGACCCCGGCGCCGGTGCTGGCGGCGGCCTTCGTGCTGGGGGTGACCACCCAGGGCGCCAAGATCGCCACCGACACGGTGGTGCAGACCTCGGTCGACGACGCCTTCCGCGGCCGGGTGTTCTCCCTGTACGACGTGCTGTTCAACGTCGCCTTCGTCGGCTCGGCCGCGGTCGCCGCCGCCATGCTCCCGCCGGACGGGCGTTCACCGGCGCTCATCCTCATGATCGCGGTGCTCTACGCGCTGGCGGCCGCGGGCATGGTTCGGGCGATGCGCGGGCTTACGTCGGCATTTGACCGGGCGTAAGTGTCACGTGAAGGCCACAGTCCGGATTCCGGGTTGCTGGCCTGTCATACCGAACGGCTAACGTACACAGCATTCGTTTCAGGCCAGCCAGGCCGATGAGTTTCAGCAGGGGGAATCCACCGTGTCCACTCCGCCGCCGCCGCAGGGACCGAACCCGTACCAGCAGCCGCAGCAACCGCCGCAGGGCGGCTACGGGTTCCCGCAGCAGCCCCAGCAGCCGGGCGGCTACCCCACCCCGCCGCCGCAGCAGCCGGGCGGCTACCCGACCCCGCCGCCGCCGCCGCAGCCGGGCTTCCCGCAGCAGTCGCAGCCGGGGTTCCCGCAGCCCGGCTACCCGCAGGGCGGATTCCCGCAGGGCGGCTACCCGACCCCCGCGCCGGCGCCGAAGAAGCGCGGCAAGCTCTTCCTCCGGCTGGGCATCCTGGTCGTCGTGATCATCGTCGGCATCGTCGTGGCCGTCCTCAACACCGACGACTCGCAGACCGTCAAGGCCGGGGACTGCGTGCAGAACACGGGTTCCGACAGCGACCCGACGCTCAAGCAGGTCGACTGCGGTGACGCCAAGGCCCAGTACAAGGTCCTCAAGAAGGTCTCCGGCACCTCCGACGGCCAGACCGCCTGCGAGAACGTCACCGGCGCCACCAACGACTTCTACGAGACGGAGAACGGCAGCTCCTTCGTTCTCTGCCTGGCCGCAAACAAGTAGCACCCGCACACCACGCGAAGTGGGGCGATGTTTCACGTGAAACATCGCCCCACTTTCGGCATCGAGGACACGTCATGACCCAGCCGCCGTACGGGTCCGCTCCCTACGGGGGACCACCCGGCGCCCAGATTCCGCAGCAGCAGGCCGCACCCGGCATGGTCCCGGCTCCGCCGCTCGCCCCGAACTACGCCCCGCAGCAGCCCGGACCGTACGGGCCGCCCACGCCCGCGCAGTACGCACAGCCGGCACCACAGGGCTACCCGCCGAACGACTACCCACCGCAGGCCTACGCCCCGCCGCCCTACGGCCAGCCGCCGTACGGCGCCGGGCAGAACCCGTACGCCGCCCAGTGGGGCCAGCAGCAGCAACCGATGGGCACCGTCTGCCGCTTCTGCGGCGGCTTCCCGGCGGTCGAGGCCACGGTCCGCGGCCACCAGGGGATGCTGGTCGTGATGCGCTTCCTGTCGCTGAAGGGCCCGTTCTGCCGCGACTGCGGCATCGCGGTGCACCGGCAGATGTCCACGCGCACGATGTGGCAGGGCTGGTGGGGCTACCTGTCCTTCCTCATCACACCGTTCACGCTGCTGTACAACCTGTCCCCGCGCTCGAAGTTCAACAAGCTGCCCCCGGCGCAGGGCGGCTTCCGCCCGCCGTCCGACCCCGGCAAGCCGATCTTCCTGCGACCCGGAGCACTCGGGCTGCTGGCACCGCTGTTCGTGCTCTTCGTGGTGATGATCGCCGTCCTGGCAAGCAACTGACTTCCGGAGACCGCATCGCCCGGATATGACGAAGGGGCGATGTTTCACGTGAAACATGGTGTTTCACGTGAAACATCGCCCCTTTCGGACATCGCCCTACCGGGCCGCCCACCACTGCTTGAGCGCGGCCACCGCGTCGTCGTACGCCATCGGTCCGTTCTCCAGCCGCAGTTCCAGCAGGTGCTGGTAGGCGTTGCCGATGACCGGGCCGGCCGGCACCCCGAGGACCTCCATGATCTGGTTGCCGTCGAGGTCGGGCCGGATGGCGTCCAGTTCCTCCTGCTCCTGGAGCTGGCCGATGCGCTCCTCCAGCGAGTCGTAGGTACGGGCCAGCGCGGTGGCCTTGCGCTTGTTGCGCGTCGTGCAGTCGGACCGGGTCAGCTTGTGCAGCCGCTCCAGCAGCGGTCCGGCGTCCCGCACGTACCGGCGCACGGCCGAGTCCGTCCACTCCCCGCTGCCGTAGCCGTGGAAGCGCAGGTGCAGCTCCACCAGCCGCGAGACGTCCTTGACCATGTCGTTGGGGTACTTCAGCTTGGTCATCCGGGCCTTGGTCATCTTCGCGCCGACCACCTCGTGGTGGTGGAACGAGACCCGGCCCTCCGGCTCCGCCTTGCGGGTGCGCGGCTTGCCGATGTCGTGCAGCAGCGCCGCCAGCCGCAGCACCAGGTCCGGGCCCGCGGTCTCCAGGTCCATCGCCTGTTCCAGCACCGTCAGCGTGTGCTCGTAGACGTCCTTGTGCCGGAAGTGCTCGTCCCGCTCCAGGCGCAGCGCCGGCAGCTCGGGCAGCACCCGGGCCGCCAGACCGGTCGACACCAGCAGCTCCAGGCCCTTGCGGGGGTGATCGCCGAGGACGAGCTTGTTGAACTCGTCGCGCACCCGCTCGGCCGAGACGATCTCGATCCGGTCGGACATCTGCGTCATCGCGGCCACCACCTCGGGCGCCACGTCGAAGTCCAGCTGGGCGGCGAACCGCGCCGCCCGCATCATCCGCAGCGGATCGTCGGAGAACGACGCCTGGGGTGTCCCCGGCGTCCGCAGCACCTGCTTCGACAGGTCCTCCAGGCCGCCGTACGGGTCGATGAACCGCGGCCCGGGCAGCGCCACCGCCATCGCGTTCACCGTGAAGTCCCGGCGCACCAGGTCCTCCTCGATGGTGTCGCCGTAGGACACCTCCGGCTTGCGCGAGGTGCGGTCGTACGCCTCCGAGCGGTAGGTCGTCACCTCGATGAGGAACGAGTTGCCGTCCGCGTCGGCCTTGCGGCATCCCACGGTGCCGAACGCGATGCCGACCTCCCAGACCGCGTCCGCCCAGCCGCGTACCAGTTTGAGCACCTGCTCGGGCCGGGCGTCGGTGGTGAAGTCCAGGTCGTTCCCGAGCCGGCCGAGCAGGGCGTCCCGGACCGAGCCGCCGACCAGCGCGAGCTGGAAGCCGGCCCGCTGGAAGCGCTCGGCGAGATCGTCCGCCACCGGCGTCAGCCGCAGCAGACCGCCCACCGCGCCGCGCTGCGCCTCACTGAGCTCGGTCGGTCGCGTGGTCGGCCCTTGTCGCGGGGGCGGCGTGGAGTCGTGGTCATCGTTGGCGTTCGGCACAACAGAACAGAATACGTGTACCGCCCGTTCCGGCGCCTCCGGCGTGTGTCGCCGGGACGATCTTGAAGCCACTCCGCAGCACGGGTACCCAGCAGCCATCGTTACCATGCCAGGACGCACATCCGATGGCGATCAGAGAAACGGGCGGACGAGCGCGTGGGCGAGGCGGCACAGCACCCCGGAACGACTCATGCCCATGTGTGGCTGCGGCGCGCCGCAGCGACCTTCGCGGGCGCAGTCGTGCTGACCGGCGTCGTACGCCTGCCCGCGGCCACGGCCGCGCCCGCACCGGCGTCCGCGTCCCCCAGCGGCTCCAGCGCCGCCACGGTCGCGATCGACTCCATGACGCCGGCCGTGGCCGGCAAGGGCGGCACGCTGAAGATCACCGGAACGGTCACCAACGACAGTTCCGAGACCATCACCGGTGGTCACGTCGGGGTGCACGTCGCCCCGGACGGACCGCTGGGCAGCCGCAGCGACATCGGCACCACACCGGCGACCGGCAACTTCAACGACTACACCGACGGCGCCGAGGTGCCCGGCCACACCGCCGGGCTGCCGTCCATCGCCCCCCATGTGAGCCGTCCCTTCACCCTCGACATGCCGGTGAAATCGCTGGGCCTGACCGCCACCGGCGTCTACGCGCTGGGGGTCAGCGCCTCGGGCAGCACGAAGGCCGCCGACTTCGGGCACGTGGTCGGCATCGACCGCACCTACCTGCCGTGGAACGGGCCGGACAGCGGCAAGAAGCTCGACACGACCTACCTGTGGCCGCTGATCGACCGGCCGCACATGGACATCCGCACCCCCGGCGGCGACGACGAGGAAGCGCCGCTGTTCCGCGACGACGACCTCGCCGCCGAGCTGGCACCGGGCGGCCGGCTGGAGCAGCTGGTCACCCTGGGCCGCAAGCTCCCGGTCACCTGGGTCATCGACCCCGACCTGCTCGCCTCCGTCGACGCCATGACCAAGCCGTACAAGGTCGTCGTCCACCAGGGGAACACCACCAGGACGGTCAACGGAACCGGCACCCAGTACGCCCGGCAGTGGCTGAACGAGCTCCAGACCGCGGTGCAGAGCGGCACCCAGGTGGTGGCCCTGCCGTTCGGTGACCCCGACATCGCCTCGATCGCGCACAACGGCAAGAACGTCCCCGGCACGATCGCGCACCTCCAGTCGGCCACCGAGATGGCCACCACCACCGTCCAGACCATCCTGGGCGTCGTCCCGCGCACCGACTTCGCCTGGCCGGTCGACGGCGCCGTGGACCAGTCCGTGGTGTCCACCGCCGCAGCCGGGGGCGCCGACGAGATCATCGCCCGCAGCGACAGCCTCGCCGAGAACGGCCGGCTGCCCTACACCCCGACCGCGGAGCGGCCGATCGGCGGCGGCGACACGGCGATCGTGGCCGACGCCGCGCTGTCCACCGCGTTCTCCGGCGCCATCTCCACCGCCGCGCAGTCCACCACCGCGATCCAGCGGTTCCTGGCCCAGTCCATGGCGATCCGCGACCAGCAGCCGCAGCTCCAGCGCAGCATCGTGGTCGCCCCGCAGCGGATGCCCAGCGCGACCCAGGCCCAGGCGATGGCGGAGGCCATCCACGACGCCACCGCCGGCGGCTGGACCAAGGCGATCCCGCTGGGCGACGCCGCCACCGCGGCCGCCGACTCCGGCGCCGACCGGTCCGTGCCCAGCGCCCACTCCTACCCCCGGTCACTGCGGCGCCAGGAGATCAGCACCGCCGCCTTCCGGCAGATCCAGTCGGTGCAGGACTCCCTCAACAGCTTCCTGGACGTCCTCAGCCGCAAGGACCGGGTCGTCACCCCGTTCGGCAACGCCATACTCAGCTCGATGTCCACCGAATGGCGTGGCGACCGCGGGCCGGCCGGCTCGTTCCGCGACGACATCGCGGCGTACCTGAGCGATCTGACGGGCGACGTGCACATCATCAAGAAGGAGTCGATCACGCTGTCCGGCCGCAGCGCGACGATCCCGGTGACCGTGCAGAACAGCCTCAACCAGCAGGTCTCCGGCCTGGAGCTGCGGCTGGTGTCCAACCAGTCCAACCGCCTCAACCCCGGCCTCGCCCAGACGGTCGACATCGACGGCGGGCACAGCCGCTCGCTGCGGTTCCAGACCACCGCCCGGGCCAACGGCAAGGCGCAGGTGACCGCCCAGCTCTACACCAAGGACGGCACCCCCTACGGCCGCCCCATGCAGTTCCAGGTGAACGTCACCTCCATCACCGACACCGTCATGCTGGTGATCGCGGTCGGCCTGCTGCTGCTCGTGCTGGCCGGTATCCGCATGTACCACCAGCGCAAGCGCAACGCCCTGCTGGCCGGGGCCGACCCGGACGAGGCCGGCGAGGAGGCCGTGGCGGAGGCGGACGGCACCGCGGACGAGGCCGGTCAGGACACCGTGGCCGGCCCGGCGGAGGACGCCCCGGCCCCCCAGGACGACCCGGTTCCGGCGAACGCGTCGGACGCGGCTGAAACCGACAGCGCGGACACCGGCGTCCCAGCTGACGGGCGGGCCGGCGCGGAGGGCGAGGAGCCCGCCGCTCCTTGCGTCCCCGCTGCCCGCGACGGCGAGGACAGCGGCGCCCGGCCGGCCGCCCCGACCGTTCCCGGGCAGCCGGGTGACCCGGCGCAGGACACCTCGGCCGAAGGCGCGGAGCCTCCGGCCCCGGGTGAGAAGGTGGAGCGATAGCCAGGAACCGGTTCTGGATCACGGACCATAAGGTGGGGCAGTGATGAACGCGCCGTACGACGGGGAGCGTGACCGGGCAGCGTCGTACGACGACGACACTGCTGCGGGTTCGCCCCCGCCAGAGCCCCGCCCCGCCGCGCCCGCTCCACCGGCGTACCCCCGGACCGAATCGCCCTACGCCGAGTCCCCGTACGCCGGCGATCCGTACGACCACGCCGCACCGCACAGCGACCAGCCCTGGTCCTACCACCAGCCGCAGCAGCCCGCCCAGCCCTACGGCGGACCGCAGCAGGCCCCTCAGCCCTACGGCGCCCCGCAGCAGTCCCAGCAGCCGGTCCAGCCCGCCGCGCCCTACGGACGGCAGCCTCCGCCGCCGTACGGCACGCAGCCCTACGGCGACCGCCCCTACCAGCAGACCCCGGCCGGCCCTGCGCAAGGTGCCCCCGGGCAGGGCGGCGGGAACCCCTGGGCGCCCACCGCCCCGGGCCCCGGCGGCCCCGCGGAGCAGGACCCGGCCGCCGGACCGACGGTCGACGCCACGGCCCCGCTCTTCCGCGACCAGCGCGACGCCGGCATCGGCCCCGAACAGGGCTACGCCTTCCCGGACTTCACCGACGCCCCGGACGAACCCGAGCCGGAGCCGGCCCCCGCCTCCTCTGGCGGCGGCCGGGCCGCCAGCCTGATGAAGTCCAGCGCCGTGATGGCCGCCGGCACCCTGGTCTCCCGGCTCACCGGCTTCCTGCGCACCCTGGTCATCGGCGGCGCCATCGGCGTGTCCACCCTCAACGACAGCTACCAGGTCGCCAACACCCTGCCGACCATGATCTACATCCTGGTCGGCGGCGGCGCGCTCAACGCGGTGTTCATCCCGCAGCTGGTGCGCGCGATGAAGGACGACGAGGACGGCGGCGAGGCCTACGCCAACCGGCTGCTGACCCTGGTCGTCGTCGGCCTGGCCGCGGTCACCACCGTCATGGTGGTGGGTGCCCCGGTGCTGGTCCGGCTGATGTCGCCGAAGATCGCCTCGGACCCGGCGAGCATGGCCGTGACCGTGTCCTTCACCCGCTACTGCCTGCCCACCATGTTCTTCATGGGCGTGCACGTGGTGCTGGGCCAGATCCTCAACGCCCGCGGCCGCTTCGGCGCGATGATGTGGACCCCGGTCCTGAACAACATCGTGGTCATCGCCGGCTTCGGCGCCTACATCTGGGTCTTCGGCACCGCCCGCCACTCCAACGTGGACGCCGCCACCATCTCCCCCGAGGGCGTCCGGCTGCTGGGCATCGCCACCCTGCTGGGCCTGACCGTGCAGGCGCTGTCGATGATCCCGTACCTGCGGGAGTCCGGGCTGCGCATCCGCCCGCGCTTCGACTGGCGCGGCCACGGGCTGGGCCACGCGGCCAAGCTGGCCAAGTGGACGTTCCTGTTCGTGCTGGCCAACCAGGTCGGCATGACCGTCGTCATCCAGCTGGCCACCTGGGCCGGCGCGGTGGCCAGCAAGCAGGGCCACCCCGGCACCGGCATCACCGCCTACAACTACGCGCTGCTGCTGTGGCAGATGCCGCAGGCCATCATCACCGTCTCGGTCATGACCGCCGTCCTGCCCCGCATCTCGCGCGCGGCAGCCGACGGCGACGCGGCCGCCGTCCGCGACGACCTGTCGTACGGCCTGCGGACCTCGGCCGTCGCGATCGTGCCGGCCGCCTTCGCGTTCCTCGCCCTGGGCGTTCCGCTGGCCACGATGATGTACTCCAGCGCCGGCGAGGCGGGCGCCCACAACATCGGCTACGTCCTGATGGCCTTCGGCCTCGGCCTGATCCCGTACTCCATCCAGTACGTGGTGCTGCGCGGGTTCTACGCCTACGAGGACACCCGCACGCCGTTCTACAACACGGTGATCGTCGCCGTCGTCAACGCGGCCGCCTCCGGGATCTGCTTCGCCGTGCTGCCGGCCCGCTGGGCGGTCGTCGGCATGGCCGGCTCCTACGGCCTGGCGTACATCGTCGGCGTCGGGGTGGCCGTGCGGCGGCTGCGCAAGCGCCTGGGCGGCGACCTGGACGGCCCGCACGTGGTGCGCACCTACGCCCGGCTGATCGGCGCCAGCCTGCCGGCCGCCCTGCTCGGCGGTGCGGTGGCCTACGGCATCACCGGAGTGCTGGGCGACGGCTTCACCGGCTCGCTGGCCGCGGTGGTCGGCGGCGGCATCGTCCTGCTGGCCGTGTTCTACCTGGCGGCACGGCGTATGCGGATCGAGGAGATGACCGCCATGGTCGGCATGGTCCGCGGCCGTCTCGGCCGGTAGCGGACGCCGGGGGCAACCATCCTGCGCCGTCGCGTGTCGTGCACGACGGCGGACTGTGGGCACAATTGTCCTTGGCGCGAAGACCTGAAACGCATCGTGCACACGGATGGGGAGGCAGAACGACGGTGGCGGAGCGCAGCACGGCTGCCGTCGACGTGGCCAAGGAGAGCGGCGAACCGCCGCTCGCCGCGACAGCGGACGAAGCCACGGACGACGGGGCCAAGGGCCAGAAGCGGGACGCGGACGCATCCGACACGGTGCGTGAGGACGACACCGCCGACGACGCGGCGACCAGACCTGTGCCCAATCCGGAGCCACCCGAGTTGCACAGCGGCCACAAGCTGGCCCGGCGCTACCGTCTGGAGGAGTGCGTCACCCGGCTGGACGGCTTCAGCAGCTGGCGCGCGGTCGACGAGAAACTGCGCCGGGCGGTGGGCGTCGACCTGCTGCCCGCCGACCATCCCCGGGCTCGTGGCGTGCTGTCCGCGGCCCGGTCGGCCGCCCTGCTGGGTGATCCGCGGTTCGTGCAGGTGCTGGACGCCGTCGAGGAGAACGACCTCGTCTACGTCGTCCACGAGTGGCTGCCGGACGCCACCGAGCTGACGGCGTTGCTGGCGGCCGGACCGCTGCAGCCCCATGACGCCTACCAGATGGTCAGCCAGGTCTCCCAGGCGATGGCCAGCGCGCACCGCGAGGGGCTGGCCCACCTGCGGCTGACCCCGGACGCGGTGCTGCGCTCGGAGTCGGGCCAGTTCCGGATCCGCGGCCTGGCCGTCGACGCGGCGCTGCGCGGCGTGTCGACCGACCGGCCCAAGCGCACCGACACCGAGGCGATCGGCGCCCTGCTCTACGCAGCGCTCACCGCCCGCTGGCCGTACCACGAGGACGCCTACGGACTCGTCGGACTGCCCAAGGACCTCACCGTGGTTGCCCCGGACCAGGTGCGGGCGGGGGTGCACCGCGGGCTGTCCGAGGTCGCCCTGCGCGCCCTGGTCAACGAGGGGGCCACCCCGTCCCGGCACGAGTCGCCGTGCACCACGCCGGAGGAGCTGGCCAAGGCGGTGGCCGCGCTGCCGCGGATCCGCCCCCCGGAGGCGCAGGCGCCCACGTTCGCGCACACCGCCTACCGCCAGCCGCCGGCCCGTCCGGTGCCGCAGGCGGTCCCGCGGCCGGCCCCGGTCGTCGTCTCGCCCCCGCCGGCCCTGCCCGGCCGTACCGGCAAGGTGCTGAAGTGGGGTGTCGCCGCACTGCTGATCGCGGCGCTCGGCCTGGGCAGCTGGCAGGTCGCCGACGCGCTGCTCAATCACGGCGGCAATCCGGCACCGGCGCACAGCGAGAAGGGCAGCGGCGGGTCGCCGGTCGTCTCGCACAAGCCCCTGCGCATCGTCGACGCCCAGGAGTACGCGCCCTACGGGAACCCCGAGCACCTGAACGAGGCGAAGCTCACCTACGACGGGAACACCGGCACCTACTGGCGTACCCACTCCTTCCAGGACGGGCCGTCCATCACGAGTGTCAAACCGGGTGTCGGCATCGTCTACGACCTCGGTTCCGCGCAGGCGGTGAGCAGCGCGTCGGTCGGTCTGCTCTTCGGCGGCGACCACACCACCGCCACCCTCTACGCGGCGGACTCCCTGTCGTCGTCGGTACTGCCCACAGGGTTGCGGAAGCTCGGCACGGGCATCACCACCGGTAAATCGGTCAAGCTCTCGGTGACCCACCCGGTCAAGACCCGGTATGTCGTGGTCTGGTTGACGGCCCTGCCCTACGCGCCCGCGGACGCGTACAGTCAGGCGGGCTACAAGCAGGCCATCACGGAAGTGGCTTTCACCGGCTGAGCCACCTGCGCAGGAGGGGGCGGAACGTTGGGTGAGGGTCCGCGTGAGGCGGCCGACGACCACGAATTGCTCGCCCGGCACGTCGCGGGTGATCCGGACGCCTTCGGAGAACTCGTCCGCCGGCACCGCGACCGCCTGTGGGCGGTCGCGGTCCGCACACTGGGTGATCCGGAGGAGGCCGCCGACGCCGTCCAGGACGCCTTGGTCTCCGCGTTCCGCGCCGCCCACACCTTCCGGGGACAGTCGGCGGTCACCACGTGGCTGCACCGGATCACGGTGAACGCCTGCCTGGACCGGGCCCGCAAGGCGTCCTCCCGGCGGACCTCCCCGGTGCCGGACACCGAACGGCTCGACACCCTCCTGGAGCCGCACGAGGCCGCCGACCTGCCGACCGAGCGGGGGGAGCTGCACCGCGAGGTGATGGACGCCCTCGCCTGCCTGCCGGCCGACCAGCGGGCCGCGCTCGTCCTGGTCGACATGCAGGCGTATCCGGTGGCGGAGGCCGCCGAGATCCTCGACGTGGCGCCCGGCACCATCAAGAGCAGATGCGCCCGGGGCCGGGCCCGGCTGCTGCCCCTTCTGGACCACCTGAGAGTGACCTCCCGGGGCACCGCCCGGACCGGCGGACGGAACCGCTCGGAGGCCGCATCCGTCCCAGAGGCATCGGCGAACGATCCGACGAGCGCTGTGAAGGGCGGAGGTGGACAGCAGTGACGACCGCTGGCACGGACGATCACCCCGAGGTCGCCGAGATCTCCGCCTTCACCGAGGGCCTGCTCCCGCCCGAGCGCACCACCGAGGTGCGCAGCCACCTCGACCACTGCGTCCTGTGCGCCGACGTGCGCGACTCGCTCGCCGAGATACGCGGCCTGCTGGGCACCCTGCCCGGGCCGCCGCGGATGCCGGAGGAGGTCGCCCGGCGCATCGACGCCGCCCTGGCCGCCGAAGCCCTCATCGACGCCACCACGCCGGACAGCAGCGCCACGTCCACCCTGGACACCGCGGGCAACCACGCCGCGACGTCGGCCACCGGTACCTCCCACGGGCCGCGCGGTGTGGCCGCACCGGCCGGGACGGACGCCGGCGGCTCGCATGTTTCACGTGAAACATCGCCGGCCCCGGACCGGCCCGCCGGACGGGCCGGCGGAGCGAGCGGTCCCGGCCGGACGTCCCGTGGCGCCCGCCGCCGCTGGCGGGTCCTCACCGCCGCCACCGGCGTCGCGGTGCTCGGCCTGGGCGGACTGCTGGCCCATGAGCTGAACACCGGCGCCAGCGACGGTCCGTCCGCCGCAGGAACGCGCACGACGGCCGCCGGCACCTTCTCCGGGGTCGCCCTGCCCGCCAAGGTCCACGAGCTGCTCGGCGGCACCACACCCCAGGCCCGGCCCAACGCGGCCACCGGTGGGGAGAACTCCCCGTTCGCCAGCAGGACGCCCGCGGTGCCCGCCTGCGTCCTGAAGGCCACTGGCCACTCCGGCAGCGCGCCGGTCGCCGCGTCGCGGGGCACCTACGACGGCCGCACCTCCTACCTGGTCGTGCTGCCGCATCCCTCCGACCCCCGTGCGCAGGTCGACGCCTACGTGGTCGACGCCTCCTGCGCGGCCCCGGGCGCCTCCTCCGGCGCCGTCGGCACCGTGCTGGCCCAGCACACCTACCCCCGCGGCTGACGGGCCCCGGAGCGGTCCGCGGACGGTACCGGTCAGGCGCCCACCCGCCCCGCCGGCGGCGGACCCGCCGTCCCCGCCGGGAGCCGGCAGTGTGCGGCGGCCCGGCCGCGGGGCCGGAGGCACGTTCCGCGGTACGGGAATGCGCGCCCCGTAGTATCCGTTAGGCGGGATGAGACGTCCCCGCACGTTTCCCCCAGCAGTCGCCAGAGACGAGGAAGACAAGCCGTGAGCGATGTCCGTAACGTGATCGTCATCGGGTCCGGACCGGCGGGCTACACCGCTGCGCTCTACACCGCCCGGGCCTCCCTGAACCCCCTCGTCTTCGAGGGTGCCGTGACGGCCGGTGGCGCGCTGATGAACACGACCGAGGTGGAGAACTTCCCCGGTTTCAGCGACGGCATCATGGGCCCGGACCTCATGGACAACATGCGGGCCCAGGCCGAGCGCTTCGGTGCCGAGCTGATCCCCGACGACATCGTCGAGGTCGACCTCACCGGCGACATCAAGACGGTCACCGACTCGGCCGGCACCGTCCACCGGGCCAAGGCCGTCATCGTCACCACCGGCTCCCAGCACCGCAAGCTCGGGCTGCCGAACGAGGACGCGCTCTCCGGCCGCGGGGTCTCGTGGTGCGCCACCTGTGACGGGTTCTTCTTCAAGGACCAGGACATCGCCGTGATCGGCGGCGGTGACACCGCCATGGAGGAGGCGACCTTCCTGTCGCGCTTCGCCAAGTCGGTCACCATCGTCCACCGCCGGGACACCCTGCGGGCCTCCAAGGCGATGCAGGACCGGGCGATCGCCGACCCGAAGATCTCCTTCCTGTGGGACAGCGAGATCGTCACCGTGCACGGCGACGCCAAGCTGTCCGGGCTGACGCTGCGCAACGTGAAGTCCGGCGAGACCTCCGAGCTGCCGGTGACCGGACTGTTCATCGCGATCGGCCACGACCCGCGCACCGAACTGTTCAAGGGGCAGCTGGCGACCGACGACGAGGGCTACCTCACCGTCCAGGCCCCCGGCACCCACACCAACCTCACCGGTGTCTTCGCCGCCGGTGACGTGGTGGACCACACCTACCGTCAGGCGATCACCGCGGCCGGCACCGGTTGCTCCGCCGCCCTGGACGCCGAGCGGTACCTCGCGGCGCTCAGCGACGCCGAGCACACCGCCGAGCCGGAGAAGTCGACGACCGCCGCGGCCGTCTGACCCCCAACACCCACCGAGCTACCACCTGAGGAGACATCCACCATGGCCGGTGCCGTCAAGCACGTGACCGACGCGACCTTCGAAGAAGAGGTCCTCAAGAGCGACAAGCCCGTCCTGGTCGACTTCTGGGCCGAGTGGTGCGGTCCGTGCCGTCAGATCGCCCCCTCGCTGGAGGCCATCGCGGCGGAACACGGTGAGTCGCTGACGATCGTCAAGCTCAACATCGACCAGAACCCCGACACCGCGGCCAAGTACGGTGTCATGTCGATCCCGACCCTGAACGTCTACCAGGGCGGCGAGGTCGTCAAGACCATCGTCGGCGCGAAGCCGAAGGCCGCGCTCCAGCGCGACCTGGAAGCCTTCATCGGCTGACCGAACCGCAGCGCGCGGAACGCGAGGAGGGGCACCCGGCGGGTGCCCCTCCTCGCGTTCTCAGCCGTCATGTTTCACGTGAAACATCGTCCGCGCCTCGTCCGGAAGGCGTCGACGGCGCATCACAACGGGCGCAGGGCCGGCTCCTTCTGCACCGCGCCGAGCAGCCGGTCCAGCGCCATCTCGACGTCCTCCTTCCACGACAGCGTCGACCGCAGGTCCAGTCGCAGCCGGGGATACCGCGGGTGCGGCCGCACCGTCTTGAAGCCCACCGACGTCAGGTGGTCGGCGGGCAGCACGCAACCGGGTTCCTCCCACTGCGCGTCGCCGAACGCCTCGATGGCCTTGAAGCCGCGCCGCACCAGGTCCTTGGCGACCGTCTGCACCAGCACCCTGCCCAGCCCCTGCCCCTGGAATCCGGGCAGCACCCGCGAGGTCATCAACTGCACGGCGTCCGGGGAGACCGGGCTCGTGGGGAAGGCGGTGGAGCGCGGGACGTAGGCGGGCGGCGCGTAGAGCACGAAGCCGGCGGCCACGTCGTCGACGTAGACCACCCGGCCGCAGGAACCCCACTCCAGCAGCACGGCGGAGATCCACGCCTCCTTCTCCAGCTCCGGCTTGCCCGCCCGCACGGCGGCCTGCCCACTCACCGGGTCCAGTTCCCAGAAGACGCAGGAACGGCAGCCCTTCGGCAGATCCGGGAGGTTGTCCAGCGTCAGCGGTACGAGTCGGCGGCCCATGCGGTCAGGACTCCGATCCGGGCGCGGCGCACACGCAGCGCCTCCTCGACGGGCATCGCGCCAGGCGGAACGCCGGTCCCGCGACAGGAGCGCCGGCCGGCCATGCCGCCGGATGTGCCTGGTGTGCGGCGCCTTCGTATCGCACCGATCTCATGGGCTGCCCCTCACCATGGATGTGCCGTGTCCAGTCCATCGCATCGTAACCGGGCCCCGGTCCGCGGTGGGCGACCGCCGACACGACGGCGGGCCGCGTCCTGAAGGACGCGGCCCGCCGGGTACGACGCCCTGCGGCGCCGCGGTTCAGCGCACGCGGGGTCGTCGCCCGCCACCGGCTCCACCACGGCCAGCGGGCGCGCCAGCACCCGGCCCACGCCCGGCCCGATCGCGCCGA
>NZ_JAAGKO020000039.1 GCF_027947535.2 Streptantibioticus silvisoli | reverse complement strand
CCCCCGGGAACGCCCCCACCCCCGAGAACCCCACCCACCCGCACGCACAACGTCGCGCCCCCCGAGTGGCGTAACGCGGGGAGCGCGACGAAGCGCGAGGAAGCGTGGCGCGTCGGCGGCTGGTCGACGCGCGGAGCGACGGGTCAGGCGGTGGGCAGGACGTCGCCGCGGACGGCCTGGATGTCGAGTTCGACGCGCATGGTGGTGCCGATCATGGCGATGCCGGCCTGGAGCATCTGGTTGTAGTTCAGGGCGAAGTCCTCGCGGCGCAGCTCGGCGACGCCGCGGAACGCGGCGCGTGTGCCGCCCCAGGGGTCGGCGCCGGTGCCGAGGTAGGTGAGGTCGAGGTCGACCGCGCGGACGTGGTCGCGCATGCTGAGTTCGCCGTGCACGGTCCAGCGGTCCGGGCCGGCCGGGGTGAGGCCGCCGGTGCTGCGGTAGGTGATCTCCGGGTACGTCTCGATGTCCAGGAAGTCCGCCGAGCGCAGGTGGTCGTCGCGCTGCTTGTTGCCGGTGTCGATGCTGCCGGCGCTGAGGGTGGCGGTGACCGTGGACTCCTCGACGCGGGCCGCGATCCGGATCTGGCCGCTGAACTCGGAGAAGTGGCCGCGGATGCTGGAGATGCCCAGGTGCTGCGCGACCGCGCCCACGGTGGAGTGCGCGGGGTCGATGGTCCAGCGGCCGGGTGGTGGCAGTTCGGCGCCGCCCTGCCGGGACAGCGTCACGTTGCCGAGGTCGGCACGGCCGGAGGCTCCGACGATGGCGGTGGAGGCCGTCGGCTGGTATCCGACAGCCGTGACGATCACGGTGTAGGTGCCGGCGGGCAGCGGATCGGTGCGGACCATGCCCGCCTCGTCCGCGAGCGCCCTGACTATCTGACTACCCGTCATGTCGGTGACCGTCAGCGCGGCGTGATGCACCGCCCATCCGTCCTTGGTTCGTACCCGGGCCCGCAGGCCGCCATCGCTCATCACCGCTCCTGGATTCGCATGGTTGGCAACGGGTTCCGGCCGGACGGTGTGGGCCGTCC
Organism: Streptantibioticus silvisoli; assembly: GCF_027947535.2. Classification (GTDB taxonomy): domain Bacteria; phylum Actinomycetota; class Actinomycetes; order Streptomycetales; family Streptomycetaceae; genus Streptantibioticus_C; species Streptantibioticus_C silvisoli. Next base: position 82,542 of record NZ_JAAGKO020000039.1, on the reverse strand, counting down.
CTTGCCCGGCCCTCCGGCCGAAACCCGATATCCCCCGATGACTGGTCCGGTCACGTCTGCGCTGGGTGTGCCGGTGCCGGTCGCAGTGGTGGCCGCCGCCTCGGCGGCGGCCGGTCCCCGGAGTGGGCCGGATCACGTGACCCGGCCGTCCGGGACGGCTGACTGAAGTGGTGTCGCGGTGGACTCGTCCGACGGGACTGGTCGGCCGGAGTCCGGCTGGTGTGAAAAGTGTGAAGGGTGCGACGGGTGCGGGCGCCGGGGGTGCCGCGGTCGGCGGGACCGGTGTGCCCGGCGCGGCTGCCGCCGGTGCGATTACTCGTCCGGATGGCCGAGCCGTATGTCGTATCCTCCCCCGCCGGGGCCGTGCAGGCCGACCGGGGTGGTCGCGGGCGGGTAGCCGCTCGCGATGAGGGTGTAGTCGCCGGCCGGCAGGTCGGTGAAGACGTACCGCCCGTCCTCACCGGTGGTCGCCGTCGCCGCCACGTCGCCGTCGGCGTCGACCAGGGTCACCCGGGCGTCGCGCATCGGGCGGTGGTCGGGGCCGCCGCGGACCGTGCCCTGGAGGCGGGCACCGGCGGACAGCGCGACCTCCAGGCGGCCGGTGCCGCGGGCGCCGGTCTCGACGGGAAGCGCGGTGGGGCGGTAGCCGGCGGCGTTGACCGCGACGGTGAAGGTGCCGTCGGGCAGTTCGCCGAACGCGAAGTCGCCGTTCGTGCCGGTCTTGGCGGTGGCCAGCACTTCACCGGACGGGTCGGTGACCACCACGATCGCGCCGGACACCGGCTGGCCACCCGCCTCCGCGCGCACCACGCCGGACAGGCCGCCGTTGCCGGCCAGCACGATGTCGTGGGTGACCTGTTCGCCGCCCGCGATCACCGCGGTGGCCTGCGGGCGGTGCCCCTCGGCGGCCGCGATCAGCACGTACGCGCCGGGTTCGGGCGCGGACAGCTCGAAGCGGCCGTCGGCGCCGGTGAGCGCCCGCCCCAACTGCCTCCCTTGCGGGGAGATCAAGGTCACGGTGGCCGCCGGTCCTGACCCCTCTGGGGCACGTACGGTGCCGTGAATACTGATGCCGTTCATGGGAACCTCCTCGCCGGACGGGCCCGGGCCCAGGCCCGCCGAAGCGTACGCGCCGCCCGGGCCGGTGGCGCGGGGCGGGACGGGGTGCGCCGGATACGCTGCCCGGCCGGACGCACTCGTCGGCCGTCGTCTGCCCGCGCGAGTACGAACGCATTCTGCTCGACGCTGACCTGTGACTTCAACGTGCCGGGGGCAAATGCCACGTCTCCTCCGCGTACCCACCGCGACCCCGCCACGACTGTTCCCCCGACGGTACGCCCCGGGGCCGCCGTGCTCGCGACCGCCTCGGGGCGGCGGCGCCGGGGCCGCCCCGACCGCCGCCCGAGTCCCGCCGTACGGCGGGACCCCACAGGCTCCTGGCCGCCCCGGACACCGCCCCGCCGCGGACCGACACCGGACACCACCCCGCGCCGGTCCCGCCCCCCGCAAGGCCACCTCAGGCGCCGCCCTCCGACGGCCCGGAGGTCGGCCCGCCCCCGAGACCCGGGCCGACCTCAGGGCAACCCGGGCCGCCCTCAGGGCGAACTCAGGCTCCGGCCGTCGACAGCCGCGTCAGCTCGTCGTCGGAGAGCTTCAGGCCGCCCACCGCCATGAGGGCCGGGAGCTGGGCGACCGTGCGGGCCGAAGCGATCGGGGCGGCGATGTGGGGCTGGGCGGCGAGCCAGGCCAGTGCGACGGTGGCGACCTCGGCGTCGTGCGCCTGGGCGACCTCGTCGAGCGCGGACAGCACGCGTACGTTGCGCTCGTCCTTCAGGTACGCCGCGGCCGAGCCGGCGCGCGCCGAGTCGACCGTGGTGCCCGGGCGGTACTTCCCGGTCAGGAAGCCGGACGCCAGGGCGAAGTACGGCATGACCGACAGGCCGTGGGCGGCGACGACGGAGGCGACCTCGCCCTCGTAGTGGCCGCGTTCCACCAGGTTGTAGTGCGGCTGGAGTGCCACGTACTTCGCCAGGCCCTCGCGGTCCGACGCCTCCAGGGCCTCGGTCAGCCGCTCCGCGGAGATGTTGGAGGCGCCGATGGCGCGGACCTTGCCCGCCTTGACCAGCTCGTCCAGCGCACCGAGGAACTCCTCGACCGGGACGGTCGTGTCGTCCTTGTGGGTGTAATACAGGTCGATACGGTCGGTGCCGAGGCGCCGCAACGACTCCTCCACGCCGGCCTTGATGTTGGCCGCGCTCAGCCCGGGGAAGGCCGGGAAGGAGCCGATCTTGGTGGCGACGACCAGCTGGTCGCGGTTGCCGCGGGCTGCCATCCAGCGGCCGATGATCGCCTCGGACTCGCCCCCGGAGTTGCCCGGAATCCAGGCCGAGTAGACGTCAGCGGTGTCGATGAAGTCGCCGCCGGCCGCGACGAAGGCGTCCAGTACGGCGAACGACTCGCGCTCGTCGGCCGTCCAGCCGAAGACGTTGCCGCCCAGTGAGAGCGGGAAGACATCCAGGTCAGAGTTTCCGATTCGTGACATGTAGAGGGTCAGCGCGCTCGGGGTCCCTGGTATTCCGCTTCGCGACTTCGCTAGGGTCCTTCGTCATGGCTGACTACCAGAACCCCCAGCAGAACCCCGACACCTCGGGCAGCACCCAGATGTTCCGCGCCTTCGTGGACGACGGTTCCACCACCGCCCAGCAGCAGCCGCAGCCTTCGGCCGGCGCGCCGGTCACCTACGGCTCGGCCCGCAACAGCAACCGCGGCGGTCTGATCATCGGCGTCATCGTCGCCCTCGTGGTCATCGCGGCGGTCGTCTACTTCGCCGTCGCGTAACGCCTCCAGCCCCGACGTTCCCTGTTCCAGCGTTTCCCGCCCCGACGTTCCCCGATCCAGCGTTCCCGGAACTGACGCTCCGAGCCCGGACGTTCCCTGCCCCAACGCCTCCTGCGTCACCGCCGCCGCAGGGTCCGCCGCCACGCCGTGTACGTCACGAGCGCGGTGGTAGGTGAAGCGTGAACGTCATGCGGTGGTACCCAAGCCGTGAGCCGCCGATCGGTGAACCGTGAACATCGTGCGGTATACGTCAGGCGTTCGCGCTGGCCGGTGATACGTCATGAAACCCCTGGCGTACGCCGCCGGCCGACACGAGAGGCATGGTCGACGCCGGTCCTCCGCCGACTTCGACGCGTACGCCGGTGCCCGACCGCCGACCGGGCCCTGATGTCCGGCCGCAGCAACCCCGTCCGCGACGTCACCCCGGCGCCCACCTGGCCCGTGGCTCAGCCCTGCAGGGCTACCCCCGCGGCCTCCAGGTGGGTGCCGGGCGTGACGCGCCAGGCGGCCAGGCAGAGGTCGTAGGTGACCGCGGGACGGGCTCCGGCGGCGATGGGGACCGGGAGGGGCGCGGAGGCGCGGTAGGGCGCCCAGGCGATCCCCAGCGGGTCGACCACATCCATGGTGATGACGATCCGGCCCGAACGTATCGGGGTGCGGCCCTCGTTGTCGTACGCGACGGTGACGTCGGCACACCCGGGACGGCTGCCGGGCGTGGTCCGGGGTATGCCCGCGGTCAGGCCGCCGAGGCCGGACTGCCGCACGGCGGAGGCCGACGGCGACGGGCTCGCGGACGGGGAAGCGGCCGGCGTGGCGGGCTGGGTGGGCTCCGGGGCCGGCGTCGAGGGCGACGGCGAGGCGGACGTGTTACCGGAGGCACCCGCGGGTGCGCCGGAGGGCCAGGCCGGCGCCCATGGCGAGGTCGGCGGGGCGGAGATGGTCGCGGGCGGACTCGTCGACGGCGAGGCGTCCGGGCTGTCGGACGGCGTCAGCGGAATGGCCGACGCACTGCTCCGCGGCGTTTCGGCGGACGGTGTCGTGGAGGCGTCGGGGGCCTGGGCCACGGGGTTCGGCGCGGCGACGTAGGGCGTCGCGGTGCTGCCGGGCAATTCACCGGTGCGGGTCGAAGGCCGCGGTGCGGCGGCGGCCGGGCTGCCGTCCGTCGTCGCGGTCGAGGAAGCGCTCAGGGAGGGGGCGTCACCGCTCGCCCCGGGGTAACCGCCAGGGCGGTCGTCACGGGCCGAGCTGCCGCCGGTCGCGATCCAGCTCAGTGTGGCCAGGCAGACCACGGCCGCCGCAGCGGCCACCACGGCGCCACCGCGGTCGACTATCCGAAACATCGCGCCATTGTAATGACGTTCGATCACCACGTGCCGGAAAATCCGCAGTTGCCCGTGACAATCGGGCGATTCTCGACGTGGGGGCCGTCGTTTTCACGACAACCGGCTGGTGGGAGGCGGGAGTCGGCGCCCGCCGGGTGTCCACGGATGCACCCGGAAGCCCATGTATACCCACCGATGAACGGTGCGTCAGGTGACCCGCTGTCGCGGAGCACCGGAGGACTCACCGCCCGGCGACACCGTCGTGGTGGCGCCGGGCTTCACGTCACTCCGTCATCAGGCCCACCCGGAGCTGGGCCAGGGTGCGGGTCAGCAGCCGGGAGACGTGCATCTGGGAGATGCCGACCTCCTCGCCGATCTGCGACTGCGTCATGTTGGCGAAGAACCGCAGCATGATGATGCGGCGCTCACGCGGCGGGAGTTGGGCCAGCAGCGGCTTGAGGGACTCGCGGTACTCGACGCCCTCCAGCGCGGTGTCCTCGTAGCCGAGCCGGTCGGCGAGCGACCCTTCGGTCGACTCGTCCTCCGGCGGCGGGGAGTCCAGGGAACTGGCGGTGTACGCGTTGCCCACGGCGAGGCCGTCGACCACGTCCTCCTCCGAGACCCCGAGCGCGTCGGCGAGCTCGGCGACGGTGGGCGAGCGGTCGAGCCGCTGCGCCAGTTCGTCGGAGGTCTTGGTCAGCGCCAGCCGCAGCTCCTGGAGCCGGCGCGGTACCCGCACCGACCACGAGGTGTCGCGGAAGAAGCGCTTGATCTCGCCGACCACGGTGGGCATCGCGAACGTCGGGAATTCGACGCCGCGTTCGCAGTCGAACCTGTCGATCGCCTTGATCAGGCCGATGGTGCCGACCTGGACGATGTCTTCCATCGGCTCGTTGCGGCTGCGGAACCGCGCGGAGGCGTAACGGACCAGCGGGAGGTTCAGCTCGATGAGCGTGTCCCGCACGTAGTGGCGTTCGGGGCTGTTGTCCGGCAGCTGTGCCAGCCGCAGGAACAACGAGCGCGAGAGCGTACGGGTGTTGATGGCTTCGCCGTTGTTGTCGGCGTCGAGCGGCGCCTCGGTTGCCAGCACCTTCGGACTGCCCACTTCTACGGACATGCCACCCCCTTGAGGTCGCGGACGGGTCGCGAGCGACGGTTCCTCCGACTGAATACCGGCGGCCGGGTCGCGGCAAACGCAGTACCCGCAGAATGTCACATGTCGGCAACACCATGTAGCGCCAAGTCGACTTATTTGCCCGTTGTGGGTCGCCCGTCCTGACGACCTTTCGACCGCGTTTTCGGAACGCCTGTCACCCCGTCACAACGCGTCCCGGCTCGCCGGGGCAACGTTCCGGCCGCACGGTATGCGGAAGCGGCCGCCGCTCGCCAACATCCGCGCGGCGCAGCGAAGTTGCCGGTTCGGCTGAATCTCGGCGTGTCGGCGCCGAACGCCTCCGGTTGGCGCCGTGTCACGCCCCGCGCGGGGCGGTGGGGTGCTGCGGGGCGGGCGGTCAGGCTTCCAGCTGGTTGGCGGACCGCAGGCGGGCGAAGCTGCGCGACAGCAGGCGGGAGACGTGCATCTGCGAGACGCCCAGTTCCGCGCTGATCTGGGACTGCGTCAGGTTGCCGAAATAGCGCAGCAGCAGGATGCGCCGTTCCCGTTCCGGCAGCTGGACGAGCAGGTGGCGGACGAGCTCGCGGTGCTCGACGCCGGCCAGTTCGGGATCCTCGTAACCGAGCCGGTCGAGCAGTCCCGGGGCGCCGTCGCCCTCCTGTGCGGCCTCCAGCGAGGTGGCGTGGTAGGCCCGTCCGGCCTCCAGGCAGGCGAGTACCTCCTCCTCGGACAGCCGCAGGCGCTCGGCGATCTCGGCGGTGGTCGGCGTCCGCCCGTGCAGCACGGTCAGGTCCTCGATCGCCCCGCTGACCTGCACCCACAGCTCGTGCAGCCGGCGCGGTACGTGGACGGTGCGCACGTTGTCGCGGAAGTACCGTTTGATCTCCCCGACCACCGTCGGCATGGCGAACGTCGGGAACTGCACGCCGCGCTGCGGGTCGAACCGGTCGATGGCGTTGATCAGACCGATGGTCCCGACCTGGACGACGTCCTCCATCGGCTCGTTACGGCTGCGGAAGCGGGCCGCCGCGTACCGCACGAGCGGCAGGTTGATCTCGATGAGCGCGGCCCGCACCCTGCGGTGCTCGGTGCTGCCCGGCTCGTGCCCGGACAACTCGTCGAACAGCACCTGCGTCAGCGCGCGTGCGTCCGCGGCCCGGCCGCTGCGCGCGGTCTGCCGCTGCCGCCGCGCCGCCTCACGCGGCGTCAGGACCTCCTCGGGCGGCTCCGGGACGGCCGGATCGGCGGGGGCGGTGAGGGCGTCGTCGGCGGGAGGCGCGGCGGAGGCCGTGGTGGGTGCGGCAGTGGACGCTTCGGCGGTCGCTTGGGCGGTTCCGCCGGCAGGCGTCGCAACGGCCTGCGGGGGCGCCTGCGGGGGCGCCTCAGGGGCCGCCTCCAGGGTGTCGCCCTCCGGGGCCGGGGCGCTCCGGGGCGGCGGGTCGTCGGCTCCGTGAACCGTCCACGCCGGAGCGCCCGCCGACGCCGGGAAGACGGGCGGTCCCGCGCTTCCCGGGGCGGACGGAGGTACGGCCGGCGCATGGGTGCGCGGGACGGCGTCCGGAGGGAGTGCGCGGTCACCGCGAGGGGGTGTGGACGGCACAAGGGGCGCGTGAGGCGCGTGTGGGGGCGCGGCGGCGGATGCGGTACCGGCCGTCAACGTCACGCACCACCCCTCGTCGATCAACTCATCCGTCAAAAGCGGTCATAGCATCACAAGACATGTCCGTTGTGTGCAAGCACCGCAAAAGCCCGTGTTGACGGCGGGTGGAACGTCGAAACCCCCGCCGTGGAGGCGGGGGCCGCAGTGGTGTGGCGGACGGTTTCGGGGCGGGGCCGGGCGTGGGCCCGGAAAGGGGGCGTGCGGCCTGTCGGTGAGCGCCGGTCGGGGGGGCGGGGCCGGGTCGGCCGCCGGGGTCCCCGAATCGCTCAGATCTCGTAGTCGGCGATCACCCAGGTGGCAAACGCCTGCCACTGCGCGACGCCGGCCTGGTGTGCCGGGTGCTCCAGATACCGCACCAGCGCCTGCTGATCGTCCACCGTGCAGTTGATCGCGTAGTCGTACGCGATCGGCCGGTCGGTGACGTTGCGGGCGAACTCCCACGACCGCACGTCGGAGATCCGGCCGGGGAGCTCCTGGAAGGCGCGTACCCCGTCCCGCACCCGCGGCTCGTCGTGACCGACCCCGTCGTTGAGCTTGAACAGCACGAGGTGGCGGATCATCAGCGGACTCCTTGCGGGCGGAACGTCGGGTGGGGGCGAGGCTACCCGCCGGACGCGAACGGCTCTGACGGCTCGGACGGCGCGGCGGTCAATTGACCAGTTGGCTCATGAACTTGCCTATGCCGTGCGCCGCGTTGGATATCCCCTGGAAGCCGACCTGGACGAGGTCGGCGGAGCGGTTCGGTGAGGTGATGATCGTATAGAGAACGAAAATGATCAGTATGTAGCCGATGACTTTCATTGCCTGTGCCATTGCCCCGCCTGCCTCCAGCCGTAGCCCCGGCCGCCGTTCCGCACCGGTCACGCTCGCCGTCCAGTGCGGCGAGTGTAGCCATCGTCATGTCCTGCCCAAGGGTTTATGCGCTCTTGAACGTACGGAGATCGCCAACGGGCGTGTGACGGGACCCGACGGGCCGGGTGGGCCCGGGGAGGGGCGAAGGCGTCGCCGGACGGAGAGGCCGCCCTGCCGGTCGCGGACGGTGCCGGTCGCGGGGACGTTGATCGTGGGAGCGGCGCCGGTCACGTGGGCGATGTCGGTCGTGGCGGCCGGTGCGGCTCGGCCGGAGCCGTGCATGACACCGGAGCCGTATATAACACCGGAGCCCGGGAGCGTTGTACGCTCCCGGGCTCCGGGTGGTTCACAGCGGTAGCGGTGGGATTTGAACCCACGGAGGGCTTGCACCCTCACACGCTTTCGAGGCGTGCTCCTTAGGCCGCTCGGACACGCTACCGAGAGAGAGCTTAGCGGACGTACGGCCCGGTACCGAATCCGTATGGCACCACGCTCTCCCGGCAGGGGGTCAGCCCCGGAAGAACCTGGTCAAAAGACCCGCGCACTCGTCCTCCAGGACCCCGGCGACGACCTCCGGGCGGTGGTTGAGCCGCCGGTCGCGTACCACGTCCCACAACGAGCCCGCGGCGCCCGACTTCGTGTCCCGTGCGCCGTAGACCACCCGGTCGACCCGGGACAGCACGATCGCGCCGGCGCACATCGTGCACGGTTCCAGCGTGACGACCAGCGTGCAGCCGGACAGCCGCCACTCGCCGACCGCCCGGGCCGCCTCCCGCACCGCCAGCACCTCGGCGTGCGCGGTCGGGTCCCCGGTCGCCTCGCGCTCGTTGTGCCCGCGCCCGACGACCTCCCCCCGGGCGTCCAGCACCACCGCCCCCACCGGCACGTCACCCGTCCCCGGCGCCAGCACGGCCTCCGCCAGCGCGAGCCGCATCGCCGACCGCCAGGGATCACGTACGGGGTCGGGGACCGGGGTGCCGTCGGGGAGGCCGCCGGCGGCGTCGCCACGTGCGTCGCCGGGTGCGTCGTCATGGGGAAGGGGGCCGCTTTCCGGCGGCGGGGTGCTGTCCGGGGAGGACGGCGTACCGCGTTCGTGCGGTGTAGTGCGGGTTTTCGGCGGAACGCGGTCGTGAGGTGTACCGCGGTCGCGAGCTACCGGTGTGCTGCGTTCATGAACCACCGGTGTAGTGCCGGTTTTCGGCGGAACGCCGACGTGAGGTGTACCGCGGTCGCCAGCAGCCACCGGTGTGGTGCGGTCGTGAGTGACCGGTGTACCGCGGTCGCCAGTCGCCGGTGCGGTGCTGTCACGAGCCACCGGCGTACGGCGGTCGCCAGCCGCCGGCGTGCCGCTTTCGCGAGTCACCGGTGTGGCGCCGTTCGTAGGGTCCGCCCCCGCGCCGGGGTCCGGCGCGGGGGCGGGGGTCGTGCCGTTCAGCGGGCCGCCTCCAGGACCTCGCCGGCGCCGAGGGCGTCCGCGATCTCGCTGAGCGCCTCGCCGGGTGCTCCGTCCTCGCCGAGCGAGCGCAGGCGGGCGGCGCCGACGCCGAGGTCGGCCAGGAGATCCGCCTCGCCGACCGGGCCGGCCGGGATCGGGCCGAGGCCGTCGCGGCTGTCGTCCTCCGCCTCCTCGCCCCCTTCCTCGGTGCCGTCGAGGTCGAGGGCGTCGAGGTCCTCCAGTTCGTCGTCCGGATCGCGGCCCAGCAGTTCGTCGGTGAGGAGGATCTCCCCGTACGAACTGCGGGCCGCGGCGGACGCGTCCGACACGTAGATGCGTGGATCGTCCTCGCCGTCGACCCGGACGACGCCGAACCAGACGTCCTCCTGTTCGATCAGGACGAGCACCGTGTCCTCGTCCGCCGAGGCCTCACGTGCGAGATCGGCCAGGTCGTCGAGGGTCTCCACATTGTCAAGCTCCGTGTCGCGCGCTTCCCACCCGTCCTCGGTGCGCGCGAGCAGTGCGGCGAAGTACACCGTGACTCTCCCACTGGTCCTAGGTGTGCCGGGACGGACGGGGCGACGCCCCGCCCATCGGCATCGTGGCAGAAACCGGGGCGATGCGAGAGCTCTTCCGCACTGCGTCGTGCCAGGCAGCGTTCGTTTTTTCGGCGTTTTCGGTCCGGCGACCCGTTCCGGACACCGTTCAGGCGCCCCCGGGTAAGTCGCGCGGGCAACTCCCGGTACCTACCGATGCCCGCCCGCCATACCGGCTACGCCGGGCCCGGCGGCCGTCCTACCAGCGAAAGGTGCGCATCCTCATCTGCTGCCTCATCCGGGCCGCCCGCGCCCGCCGCGGTTGCACGCGGGCGCGCAACTCCTTGGCTTCTTTCAACTCCCTGAGGAACACCGCGCGCCGCCGACGGCGTTCCGCCGCCTTGCGCACGTCGCCGACCTCACGGGTGGGGGGCCGGTCGTCGGCTTCGTCACATGGGGCGCCGTCTTCATGACGTGAGGCGCCGTTTTCGTTACGTAGGGCGCCGCGATCGTGACGTAATACGTCACGATCGCGGGGCTGGGTCGCTGTCGGTATCGCTTTCCGCTGCGCTGAGTGGTCCACGGCCATGGAAGAGCGTTTTCCCGTCCGGCGCCTTTTGATGCGCCTGGGAGCGTGCGGCCGCACTCGGTTAGTGTCGTGCGCATGCGGATTCATGTCGTCGACCACCCGCTGGTGGCGCACAAACTCACCACGCTGCGCGATCAGCGCACCGACTCGCCCACCTTCCGGCGGCTCGCCGACGAGCTGGTCACCCTGCTCGCGTACGAGGCGACCCGCGACGTTCGCACTTCCGAGGTCGAGATCACCACGCCGGTGAGCCCGACCACCGGTGTGCGGCTCTCGCACCCGCGTCCGCTCGTCGTTCCGATCCTGCGGGCCGGCCTCGGCATGCTCGACGGGATGGTGCGGCTGCTGCCGACAGCCGAGGTCGGCTTCCTCGGCATGGTCCGCGACGAGGAGACGCTCCAGGCGTCCACGTACGCCACCCGCATGCCGGACGACCTCTCCGGCCGCCAGGTCTACGTACTCGACCCCATGCTGGCCACCGGCGGCACGCTGGTCGCCGCCATCGAGACGCTGATGGAGCGCGGTGCCGACGACGTGACCGCGATCTGCCTGCTCGCCGCGCCGGAGGGCGTCGCGACCATGGAACGCGCCCTGGCCGGCCACCCGGTCACCGTCGTCACGGCGGCGGTCGACGAGCGCCTCAACGAGCACGGCTACATCGTCCCCGGCCTCGGCGACGCCGGCGACCGCATGTACGGAACGGTCGGCTGACGCCAGGTCACCACCGACGATCCCCGGGGGAACGGCCCGGCCGGCGCGCGGCGCCGGCCGGGCCGTCGCGTTGAGGGGGACGCCGTGCCGGCGGGGTGTCGTGTTGACGGTGGCGTGCCGTTGGCGGGGTGTCGCGTAGAGGGGGGCGCTGTGCCGGCGGGGTGTCGTGTTGACGGGAGGGGCGGCGGTGACCGGAGGGGCCGTGGGGGCGCGGGGCGCGCGCGGCAGGCGGGGCGGGCGGGCCGGTGTGAGGCAGGCCGGGTGCGAGGCACGCGGGGCCGGGGCAGGCAGGAGTGAGGCACGCGGAGCCGGGGCCGACGATGGCACGCGGACGCGGAGTACTGACACGAGGCACGCGGAGCGCGGGGAACCGGGGCGTGCGATGCCGGAGCGGGGCCGAGGGGTTCCGAGAATATGAAGGCGATCGAGGCGATCGAGGGAACCGCGGAGGGCCGGCGTTCGGAGAGGTTTCGCAGAGGTGGGGGACCGCGGGCGGGGGTCAGGTCCGGCCGCTGGGCCGGCAGGTCTTGCCGCTGGGGGTGGGCGCGGGCTGCTGGAGGACGGTGAGGGCGTGCCCGGCGTTCTGCAGCGGGTCGAGGGTGCCGAATGCCGACCCGATGATCAGATCGACGTTGGACGCGCTGGCGCGGGAGGGGTCCGTCTTGAGGCTGCCGGCGGCCAGTTCGGTGCCGAGCACCTTGAGCGCGGAGGTCGCCTTGGGGCCGCCGAGCAGTATGGCGGTGCCTTTGAGCTTGTTGTTGTACGCGTCGGGGGCGTTGCCGACCTTGCCGATGGAGAAGCCGCGCTTCTTCAGCTCGTCGGCGGTGGTCTTGGCGAGTCCGGCGCGGTCGGTCGCGTTGTAGACGTTGACGGTCACCGCGGACGGCTTCGGCAGGCGGGCGCTCGTGGCGTCGGCCGCCTTCGTGCCGACCGCGGAGGACGGACAGTGGCCGGCCGTGTCGCGGCCGGACCCGTTGCCGTCGAACGCTCCGGCGAGCTGTGCCGTCCCCACCCCCACGACCCCGAGGACGATGACGCCGGCCACCGCGGACAGCACGATCCGTCGGCGATTGCTGGGGCGGTGCATCCGGGGAAAGGTGGTCCCGGTGACGCGGTACTTGCCGCCCATGCCAGGAGGAGTGAGCATGCTCATAACCGCAGCGTAGTGCGGGAACCTGCGAAGGCGTACTAGATGATCATCCTATGGCCTAATCACCAACCCGAAAGGGCCAAGGAAATCCCGGATTGACGGGATCATTCCATCTCCAGAACCCGCGCGTGCAGCACCTCTCGTTGCTGCAACGCCGCCCGCACCGCCCGGTGCAGCCCGTCCTCCAGGTACAGGTCCCCGCGCCACTTCACGACGTGGGCGAACAGGTCCCCGTAGAAGGTGGAATCCTCCGCGAGCAGCGTCTCCAGGTCCAGCTGCCCCTTCGTCGTGACCAACTGGTCCAGGCGAACGGGACGCGGTGCCACGTCCGCCCAGTCGCGGACGCTGGCGCGGCCGTGGTCCGGATACGGACGACTGCTACCGATGCGCTTGAAGATCACACGGAAAGCCTACCGGCCGACCCCGTCCGACCGCAGCCATGCCACGGCCTCCCGGCCCACCCGGTGCCCCCGGGAACGCGAAGACCCCTCACGCACCCGCCAGAGCCCACTTACCCTTGCTGCCTTCCGGCCCTGGGGGAGTTCAGCGAGATAGCGCCACGTGAGGGGCTACGCCAACCCTACCCCACCCCCCGCCCTCACATCGAGTTCGCAACCACCCCTCCGCACCCTGTACTGTTCTCCACGGAGGATTCGCCTAGTGGCCTAGGGCGCACGCTTGGAAAGCGTGTTGGGGGCAACCCCTCACGAGTTCGAATCTCGTATCCTCCGCCATTGCTCTCACCGGGCAATACGTCGAAGGGCCCCACCGGTCGCGGTGGGGCCCTTCGACGTGTGTGGTCTCAGTTGGCGTCCGCACAGTCGGCGTACCTGGTGAACGGTCTCGGACCGTACTCGTCTCGGCTCGCCCCTCGTTCGAGTGGCGCGCAGCGGAAAGTCTGTGCGCCGGCATAGACCGCCGGTACGAACGAACCATGCAGCGTTGGTCACGGCTCAACGAACGCCAGCTCGCCCTGCTGACTCGCATCGGGGACGGAAGCGACCCGGTCACATCCGACAACTCCGATCTGGCACTGACCGCCCACGCTTTGAAGGAGCGGGGTCTGATCGCCATGCCGAAGGCTGGCGGAAAGAGGTGGCTGGCCGAGATCACGGACGCAGGCACGTTTTATCTGGCACAGGGCCACCATCCCGACCTGCCCGCGAAGCGACCACGGGTCGCCACTGCGGCCGGCGTCTCGGCCTCCCCAGCAGGGGAACCCACGGCCTCCTCCGGGCCCGGGGGCGCTGGCCAGGCCGACTGTCCAGCGACAGTCGCTGACGCGAGCACTCCGCGGACGCCGGCTCGGCCGGCTCGGGGCAAGGGCGAGATCGGAGGCCCAGCCCTGATCGAGCAGGTTCTGGCAGTCGAGCGCTTCCTCCGGATCCCGTATCAGAAACCGGCGGAACGAGCCGGCTACAGAAGGGCGTTCGACGCGGCTCGCACCTGCGCACCCACCGGGTATCACTTGAAGTACAGCGGCCGGGCGAAGGGCGACTTCCTCCTGGGGCTGCTCAGGATCACCGGCGAGGACGACACCGAGTGGAACCGGATCCGGCTGCAACGCAGCAGGACGATCGCTGATATCGACGAGGTGATCGGGCCGTCCGTGCCGACCACAGCGCCTTCGAGGTCTCCGAGGACGTGCTTCCTCGCGTGCTGTCCCTGATCCAGCTCCTGGCGGAGAAGGCCCTCAGCTGTCACGGCGATATGACCGTGTCCAAGAAGCGCAGGCAACCGCGGCCGATGCTGACCATCCATGGCAGAACGTACGAACTGGGCTTCCAGGAGAAGGGGAAGCAGGTCCGCTATGTACCGCCTCAGAAGGGCCAGCGCCGGACATACGACTGGCAGCGTGCAACGCCGGCGTTCCGGTCTGAGCCGTCCGGAGAACTGGAGCTTCACCTCTCACAGGGGCACGGCTCGAAGCTGAACTGGGCCGACACCTCCGCGAAGCCGCTGGAGGCGCAGATCGACACGATCTTCCGTGCCCTGAAGAAGCATGCCGAGGAGCAGGAGCGGGCCCGACTCGAACGGGAGGCCGCGTACCGGCAGCAGCAAGCGGAGTGGGAACGGCAGGAAAAAGAGCGGAAGCAGGCGGAGGCCAAAGAACGGGAACGCCGGCAACGGGAGTGGGAGTCCGCGCTTACGGAAGCCAGAACTGCCGCGACCCACGCGGCGAGAGGCGGCCGATTCGCCACGGCGCTTGATGCATGGCGATCGGCAGCCGAGATCCGTGTGTTCTGCACGGCACTGGACCAGGCAGCAGGCGGCACCACCCAGCCCGCAGAAGCCGAACGGCTACGGCAGTGGTCCCAGTGGGGCAAGGAGCAGGCGGACAGCCTTGATCTGACCGCTGAACGTGGCCTCGCCGAGGCAGAGTTCGACAGTGACCCGTCCGGCGATCAGTTGCGCCCCTACTTGAACGGCTGGAACCCGGACCGACCGGAGAAGGAGAGGCTGCCGCCGCAGTCCCAGCGCGCCGAGCCGGAACCACGGCGGGACTTCACCGACGTACGTCTGGATCAAGGCTGGAGATATGGACGCCCAGGTCGCGCGCAATGGTGGAGGCGATGACGCCGTGCCCCCGGTCGCGCAGCGCTCGTACGGCGCGTTCGACCAGCTCGCCGAGGCGCTGCACTTCCGCTCGCAGGGCGACCAACTCGTCGTAGCGCTCGGCCCGTTCCTCTCCGCACCACTCCCGAACCATGCGCAGGACGGCCTGCTCGGCGTCCAGCTTGTGGTCGTCCCTGCGCTGCCATGACTGCCACGCCGATTGCGCCCACTCTTCCTCAAGGGCCCGCTGACGCTTGTCCATTTTCGGAAGGATCACATCCCCGGTATGAGGTGAACGCGCACAGGACCTCGTAGCCAGCGATCGTGTTCTCCGAGACGCTGATCGGCGCGATGTTCTCGATCCAGTGGGTGAGCCATGCCTTGACCGTCCACGCGTTGCCGGGCTTGCGGACGGTGCCTGCGTCACGCTCCTTCTCCAGTTGGCGGACGGCCTTGGTGACTTCGGGTCGGGTCTTGGGGGATATGTGGCGCCGGTCCGGGGTGCCGTCGTCCTTGACGCCGACGGTGACGCGGCCGTGCCAACGACCGTCCGTGCCTAGGTAGATGGAGGAGGCCCTATTGGGCTGGCGGGTCTTTGCCATGGTCGCCTCCTCATGCCGCGGTGTCGAAGTCGGCACGGGTGTTGTGCCGGGCGACGAAGTCGGCGAGCGCTTCCGTGGGGATGCGGCGCAGGCGTCCGATCTTGACGGAGGCGATCTCGCCGGAGGAGACGTACTCGTAGAGCTTGGTACGGCGGCCCATGCCGATGCGGCGCGCGGCCTCCGCGACGGTGAGGGCGACGAGGGTGGCGTCGTTGTGGGAGTGGTCGCTCTGGCGCTTCAGGGCGAGCAGGGCGTCCTCGTCGACGCCGAGCAGGTCGGCGATCTGGGCGAGGACGTGCGAGGGCAGGGCAGCCGTCGCGGCAAGCGCCCCATCCCTGTCGCACTCGTCGACTCATGACGGCAACAGGGCCTGGGACGCGGCAGGTGCCCCCACCCACCTCGGCAGAGTAGTGATCTGTCTCACATTGCCACGCTGGCGACTGCCATTCATTCCCTCGTTCCGGGTGCGATCCCCACGCCCAGAACAGCCAGAACAAGACCTCTTGTTTCTGCGCACTATCGCTGCGCGGTCGGCCTCTCGAGCGTCGTGGGCTCCCGCCAACGGCAGTGCGTTCCCATCAACTCCTGTTAGTTTTCCCTCTGTTCCTACCGACGGGCAACCGCGCTCAACGCGGTTACGAATAGTTAAGGTTGTGCGCAACGACACTGCGCACCAAAAGGGAGTAACGTGATGAAGGCGTTCTGCAAACTGCTGGGTGAGGCGATGCAGAGCAACTGGTCGACGCTGCGGCTGTGCATGCTGATGCTGGCCGCGACGCCGGTGGTGTATCTGCTGATCAGGCTGAAGTAGCCCACAGAGAGGGTGGTCCCTGTGAGACACGTCCAGGCCGTGAACGGCACCATGAATCTCGCTGACCGGGTCTGGCGGGCGTTGACACCGTTCCGGCGCGGCCGCAACTCGGTCGACGACCTCACGTCCGTGCTGACACTTTTGGTCCTGGCCCGCTTCGTCGCGACGGACGAGCAGGCCGGGGACAGTCTGAGTAGGCGGTGGGCGCGGGCCGTCGCAGAGGCCGGGAGCGGCCATCCGCCGGTCTCCGACCTCGAAGTGATGCTCAACAGTGCTCGGGAGCACGATGGTTATCCCGAGCCGGAGCTGTTCCGGCTCGGCCTGTCGTCCGCCGGCGCCACGGCGGACGACCTTCCCTGGCTGGCCGACGTCCTGGTCGCTCTTCAGGACTGGCCCGCGCCGGCCGAGGCGGATCTCGCCGAAGTCTGCGAATCGCTCATCGAACGGCACGCCCGGGATACACGGTCCGGCGACAGCGGTGAGTTCCATACGCCGCGCGCGGTCGCCCTGCTGCTGGCAGCGCTGGCGGACCCGCAGCCGGGCGACCGGATCCTCGACCCGGCGTGCGGAACGGGCGAAGTCCTGGCTGCGGTTGTGCCCTGTCTGGAGGAGCGAGGGGTGGTCGACGGGGCCACCGTCGAGGCGGTGACCCTGAACCCGGGCAACGAGAGGCTCGCCCGGATGAACCTGGCTCTGCACGGTGTGGAGCGTCCGGCCGTCGGTCGTGCCCGACCGGCCGGGCCGTTCGGGCAGCCGGGCGATGGGCTGGTGGACTGTGTGGTCAGCAACCCCCCCTTCCACCTCCGCGTTCCCGAGACCGGCGGGCGAGTCTCCCGGAAGACGGGCCGGGAGGCGGGCCACAGCGTCCACTTCGCGTGGCTGCAAATGGCACTGGACCGGTTGAGCAACGGCGGGACGGCCGCCATGATCACGGCGCCGGCGGCCGCCTGGTCGCCGCACGGCCGGGAGATGGATAAGCGCCGGCAGATGGTGGAGGGCGGCAACGTCCTGTGCGTCGTCGCCCTGCCCGGGCACCTCTTCTTCCCCCAGACATCGGTTCCGGTGCATGTCTGGGTGCTCGCCCGTGACAAGACCCGTCAACTGCCCGCCGGTCAAACGAAACGCATCCTGCTCGTCGATGCCAGCGACCTGGGCATCCAGTTGCCGCGGCGGGAGCGGGTACTGACGGCTAACGACGTCGAGCGGATCAGCCGGCGGTTCGCCGAGTGGCGCCGTGCGCCGGGCACGACCCCGGACGAGCCGGGCTTCTCCCGATCCGTCACACACGAGGACGTGATCAAGCACGGGTACAGTCTGGACCCTCGCCGTTACGTCACCTCGGTGCCGAATCGTCCCAACGCCGCGCTCGGCCTGTTCGGGCTCCTCGACGCCCTCGACCAGCACGAGAGGGCGAGATCCGTGTCGGGAAGCGGGCTCAGGGACGCGCTGGACGCCTGCCGACGCTCGGTTGACGGTAAGGCACAGGCCCCCCGCGTTCCCCTGGGGCAGTTCGTGACCGGCGAGGCCGCAGACGCGAACAGTCTGCTGCTCGCCGGGCCCTCCGGCAGCCTCGTTCGCGCCGGTGACTACGTGGAGCAGGGCGGGGTGCCCGTCGTGATGCCGAAGGACCTGACCGCCGCGGGGTTCGACGAGAGGGGGATGAAACGACTCGACGAACGGCGGGCGGACGTTCTGAGGCGTTTCCGGCTCCGGGTCGGCGACGTGGTGCTGGCACGTCGGGGCCAGCTGGGCCGTTGCGCGGTGGTGCGAACTGAGCAGAAGGGCTGGATCTGCGGCACCGGTTGCTTCATCCTCCGCCCGCCGACGGGCCTCGACCCCGACTATCTGGCGGCCTATCTGCGAAGCGGGGAGGCACGCGCCTGGCTGGACGCGCACTCCACGGGCATCACGACGATGCGGACGATCTCGGCCGCGGTCCTGAAGGACCTTCCAGTACCTTGGCCCGAGCCGGGCCCACAACACGCGCTGGCCGAGGTGATGGAACGGGTGGCCGATTACCAGAGGCAGTTGCACGAGGAGTTGACCCTGCTGGAACGAGTACGCCAGGACGCACTCGCGGCGCTCCTGATGGGCGGTGCCTGAGGGCGGACACGATCGCCGGGGTGCGGAGAGACCGGTGTGGTCGGCCGGTTCGGAGGCGGCGCGTCCCCGCACGCGGCGCCGTTACACGACATACCGCCGTTCCCGGCGTGGGCGGACTCCGGGGTACCGCAGACCGGTCCGGCACGAAGGCAGACGACAGACCGTAGGCTGGCGGCACCCGGCCAGGGTGCCGGACAGCCGTGGGGGCGCAACATGGATCACCTCTTCACCGTGTCGGGGCAGAAGGCGATTCCGGTCGCGCGGACCGGCCTGGCGGCGGAGGGCCTTCTGGAGCGGCGGCACCTCCAGGAGTGGGTCATCGCACACCCGCAGGTGCTGGGCGAGTCGGTGCTGGTCGTCACGGCGGAGTTCGACCGGTGGGCCGACGCCGACGGTGTGCCCGCCAAGGACCGGCTGGACGTTCTGGGCCTGGACGCGACCGGGCGGCTCGTCGTCGTGGAGTTGAAACGGGGCATGGCGGACCGCGACGTCCACCTCCAGGCGATCACGTACGCGGCCCTGGTGTCCCGGTTCGACCTCCGTACCCTCGCTCAGGCGCACCACAGGTTCCGCGTCGCCCGGGGCGAGACGGTGACAGAGGACGAGTGCCGGCAGCGTCTGCTCGACCACGTGGACGGCGAGTGGGACCCCGAACTGCTCCAGCGCCCACGGCTCGTCGTCATTGCCGCGGAGTTCCCCAAGCAGGTGACCCACACCGTCGTGTGGCTCTCGGAGATGAATCTGGACATCGACCTGGTCCAGGTCAGTCTGTGGAAGGTGGAAGGGCACCTCGTCGCCGGTTTCACCAAGGTGTATCCGACGCCGGAGGTCGAGGAGATCACTCTCGGCCCTGCCCGGATGGAGTCGGAGGCCGCGGCCAAGAAGATCAAGGAACGCTCACGGGTGCAGAACGCCGTGCACGTCCTTGTCGGTACCGGCCTTCTGCCGGACGGAACACGGCTGCGCCTGGTGCCGCAGCACGGCGCACCGGAGGCGATCCGGGAGCGGATCACCGTCTGGGCAGCCGAGACGGACGGCCGGTCGAGGGCGGTGTGGAACAACAACACCGCCAAGCCACTCACCTGGGGTGCGGACGGAAAGCGGTACTCCGCCACAGGCCTGGCCGAGCACATCTTCACGGCGGTGACGGGTCGTACCGCCTCCGGCATCCAGGGCACGACCTGGTGGGTGGTGGACGCCGACCATGTCCCGGACGGCGTCGACCCGGATGAGTGGGCCGCCGTGGCGGAAGCCGACCTGGTCCAGCTCGCCAAGCAGGCAGGAGGCACCGGATCCACCGGCAGGGACTGGACGGACCTCCACACCGTGCTGGCCGCGATACCCTCCGGACGCTGGACGACGTATGGCGACGTGGCCGCAGCCATCAACAGCCATGCCCTCCCGGTCGGCACCCACATCGGCAACTGTGGGCAGTGTCCCAACGCCTGGCGAGTGCTTACGGTCAAGAGACGCGTCAGCGCCAGGTTCCGTTGGACGGACCCCGAACGCACAGACACCGCGGTGGACGTGCTGCGCAGCGAAGGCATCCTCTTCGACGGATCCACTGCGGACCGGGGATTCCGCATGACGGCTCAGGAACTCTCCCAGTCGCTGAATGGATGACGCCGGCTTCGAAAAGACTCGGGTACGGCAGGTCGTCTTCCAGCGCCTGGGTTGAGCGCGATCGCCCGGTCCCGCGCCGTTGAGATGAGGGGCACGGGCCCCGATAACCTCAGCCGTCGCAGCAAGCGATACACAACCACCGCTGCCAGGACGCTGGGGCTGCGAGACTTCGATGACGGCACGGCTCGTGTTCAGAAACTCGGCCGGGCAAGAGATCACCACTCAGGACCTCAAAGGCTTCACCGGCAAAGTGAACTGGGAAGTCACAGGTGGCGAGCAAGTGCCCGCGCAGGCCAGGCTCCTGCATCAGCGGGCCCGGAAAGCAGGCGGACGCGGCGATTACGACCGTGCTCTCACCTTTCTCGGCCAGACTCAGGCACTCGCTCCCGCCTGGCCCTACCCACCCTATGACGCAGCGTTCACCATTTTGCTCCAGGGAGACACCGCCAAGGCCGAAGAGCTCTACGAGCGCGTCGACCGCCTCGCCCCACGCGGATTCTTCACCCGCAAGACCGCTCTCGACATGCTTCGAAGAGAGCGGGCCGGAACTCTGTTCACTGGCTTCAGCATGGCATTCATACGACTCGAATGGGTCAGCGATCCTGAGAAGAAGAAGGCGATACTCCAAGGCATCGTGGCACGACACCCGCAGTTCCCGCCGGCATGGGAGGAACTCGCGACCCTGATGACCGGCTCGCACGACCAGTTGCAAGCGATCGCGAAGGGGCTGGAGAGCAATCCCGACCTTGAGACCAAGGGCATGCTGCTGATCAACAAAGCGCTTCTGTTGCGCCGGGGCGGCGACCAAGAAACCGCGATCCACATATTGGGCGAGCTCACCCTCGACCCCTCCTCCACCCTTGGCACGGAGACTCTTGCGAAGGTCGCCCTCGCAGGAATGTTCTGATTCACGTCAGGCTCCACCATAGGCACGGCTGCCCTGCTTCGCGAATACGTCGCTGCTTCGGCCTGACGGCGATGCCGTGTACCGGGCCGCTGGCTCCTGTCCGGTCTCAGTTTTGGTCTCGCCCATAGGCGTCCACGGAGGTTCAGAGACCCTCTCGGAGCACGGGAATGCGCAGGTCCAGGCGCTACCGCATACGCCAGAACGGGCAGGCGGTCAATTGGAAAGCGTGTTGGGGGCAACCCCTCACGAGTTCGAATCTCGTATCCTCCGCCATTGCTCTCACCGGGCAATACGTCGAAGGGCCCCACCGGTCGCGGTGGGGCCCTTCGACGTTGTCCGACTTCCGTCTCCGTTTCCGTCTCACCCGTGTTGTCCAGGGCTCCCCGGGACAGTCCGCCGACCCGGTCCGCGGCCTTCCGCGGCATCGGATCGGTCACGCGTTCGCCCTGAAGCCTGGACGGCCGACCAGCCGTGTCGGGGAACAGCCGGTCCGGTCGGCGCGGTTGCATGGGTGGAGGGGCCGGCGCCGCACGGGCGGGGAAGACGTGACCGGACCGCAGGGTTGCCAGTCCCGCCAGGATCTGGGCCTCGGCAGCGTGGTGTGCCCGCCACGCTCTTCGGGTTCACCACGTACTTCTGCAGGAGGACTGCTTCATGACCGACCGGCCCTTGACGCTCATGGCCGTACACGCCCACCCCGACGACGAGGCCACCGGGACCGGAGGGATCCTCGCGCGGTACGCGGCGGAGGGCATCCGCACGGTTCTCGTGACGTGTACCGACGGCGGCTGCGGTGACGGACCCGGGGGTGCCAAGCCGGGCGATCCCGGGCACGATCCGGTGGCGGTCGCCGTGATGCGCCGTCAGGAACTGGAGGCCAGCTGTGACGCCTTGAAGATCAGCGACCTGGAGATGCTGGACTACGCCGACTCGGGGATGATGGGCTGGCCGAGCAACGACGCCTCCGGGTCCTTCTGGCGGACCCCGGTCGAGGAGAGCGCCGCCCGGCTCGCGGAACTCATGCTGCACTACCGGCCCGATGTGGTCGTCACCTACGACGAGAACGGCTTCTACGGCCACCCCGACCACATCCAGGCCAACCGCATCACGATGGCGGCGCTGGAGATGACCGCGCTGACGCCGAAGGTCTACTGGACCACGGCACCCCGCTCGATGATGCAGCGGTTCGGCGAGGTCCTGCGCGAGTTCGGTGCGGACATGCCCGAACCGGATCCCGCCGAGGCCGCCGCGATGGCCGAGATCGGCCTCCCCGACGACGAGATCACCACGTGGGTGGACACCACCGCGTTCAGCGGTCAGAAGTTCGACGCGCTGGCCGCGCACGCCAGTCAGGGCGAGAACATCTTCTTCCTCAAGATGGGCAAGGAGAGGTTCGGCGCGTTGATGGGCACGGAGACCTTCGTACGTGTCCGGGACACCACCGGCGCGGCCGTCCCCGAGAACGACCTCTTCGCCGGACTGCGCTGATCCGCCCGTTCTGCCGGCGGGGAAGGGTTGCCGACCGCACCCGGTGACCGGCCAGGAACCGGTGCCGGTGGCGTCGGCGGTGTACCAGCCGGCCGGCGCGGCGATCAATGCGTCGGCCTGCGGTTTGGCGGAACCCGGTGGCCCCCGGCGGCCCCCCGCCCCCGAAAAGGTCACCCCCGAAAAGGTCACCCCCGAAAAGGTCACCCCCGAAAAGGTCACCCCCGAAAAGGTCACCCCCGAAAAGGTCGCCCCCGAAAAGGTCACCCCCGAAAAGGTCACCGGCGAAAAGGTCACCCCCGGAACAAGCATCCCCGGGGCGAGCACCCGTGTGGAGCCGTCGGCGAGGTGAACGTCTGCTGATGCCGGCCGGCGCTGAACCGTGCCGCGCAAGGCGTTGGGCTCCGTCGTAGGGCCGTCGTGCGCAAGGACGTTCGTCTCCGTCGTGTGACGGTCGTGACCGGCCGGTCACAGCCGGCGCACGGCGGAACTCGTCCGCGGCGGGCCGATGTCCTCATGGGTGTCGGCCGATGCCGATGAGCAACACCACAGCCTGGGGGAAACCATGAGCCACCGTCGCGTCTTCGCCACCGTTCTGCTCGGCACCGCCGCAGCGTTCCTCGCCACCGCCTGCGGGCCGTCCGACTCCGGTTCGAGCGCGTCGTCGGCGAGTGGCGTCAAGGCGTCCGCCGCTGCCACCGCCGCCGGCGCCGCCGTCCCCTCGAGCCCGGCGAGCGCGTCGGACAGCCCGGCCCGTTCCGGGAGCGCGTCCACCCCGAAACCGGCCGTGCCCGCCGCGGCACCGGCTGCCACGACTCCCACGGCCAAGGCGGCCTCCCCGATCCGCACCCAGATGTTGCCGGACGGCAGCAAGGCCGAGATCTACAAGCTCGGCGACGAGCACTACCGTGCCGACGTCATCCATGACGGCCAGCTCTTTGTCACGCTGGAGACGAAGCAGCACGACGCCGGGATCGACGCCAACGACATGTTCATCGTGCTCACGATGAGTGGCGACGTCCATGCCTGGATGGGCGGTGGGCACCAGGGCCCGGGCACGTTCAAGCTGGCGGGCGATTGGACGGCCAAGGTCACGAAGATCGGCGAACTCCGGTACCGCGCGCAGATCCTCGGCAACCAGGGCGAGGTGGACGCCACGCTGGAGACGGACCAGCACGACGTCGGGCTCGACGCCAACGCCGTGTACATCGTGCTCAGCGACGGAGGCCTGATCAGCGCCCACGAGTGAACGACTGCCCGGCGGGGCGGAAACGTTCGACCGGTCCTGACGCCCTCCGGGCCTCGCGAAGGCGGCCCGGCGATCCCTCGCACGCCGTCGGCCACGCGGTCGGGCCACGCATCGGAGAGCCCGACCGTGAGCACTCGCCCTCGGCCCTGCGCAGCAGATCAGGACGCTGCTGTGCCTGCGCGACCCCCAACGCGTGCCGCCGGAAAGCGTGTTGAGGGCAGCCCCTCGCGCGTTCGGATCTCGTATCCTCCGCCACTGCTCCCGCCGGGCGATACGTCGATGGGCCTCACCGGTCGCGGTGGGGCCCATCGACGTGTGGTGCGGTCGGCTTCCGGTCTTCGGCCGCCCGTCAGCGTGTGGCGGCGAGGGCCGGGGCGCGCCAGACGTCGATCACGATCCGGTGCTGCCTCGGGCCCACCACCGCGGCGTCGTCGGCGTAGTTCTGGTCGACCTGGGCCGCCTCCGCCGCGCTCGGCTTGGCGTTGGTGCACGACGTTCCGGGGCCGTGGCCGGACATCAGCTCCGAGCAGGGACCGCTGTAGTCGTCGAGCAGCCCGAGGATGTGCCCGGTTTCGTGCGCCGCGATCCGGGTCATGTCGTAGCCCTCGTCGACCGCTTCCTGGCCCAGATCCACCTCACCCTTGCTGCCGCCCGGGACGATCGGCCCGAGCGTCGTCTCGGGCCAGCCGCTGGTCGCCACATAGCTGAAGTTGGCCGACCCGGGCGAGGTCGCCGGCTGGAGGTGCACGTTGTGTTCCGCAGCGTTCCAGTTCGCCACGCCCTGCGTGATCGCGGCGGCCCACTGTCCGGCCCGGCTGGCGTCGTAGGTCAGAGTGACCACCGAGCTGGTCGCTTTCGGCGCGGGGTGCGCCGAAGCGACACCGGATGTCACGCCCAGCACGGCCGGGATGAGTGCCGCCATGGCGGTTATTCGCTTGATCATGAGACTCGTTTCCCTCCCTGACAACGGTTGCCTGTGAGCCACCAGGGCACCACGTCATCAGCAAGCGCCACAAGTACGCGGTTATCGATAGGAGTTGAACGCGATCGTCTCATCGGTGATCATTTCCGCAACGTCAGGGACGGCAGGGACGTCTCGGCGGCCCCGCCGGGCGACTCCGCGGCAGGGTGTGAGCCGCGTTGCGAGCGGTGCCGTGGAGTGCTGTGGCATGCGTGGCGTGCGTGGCGTGCCGTGCGACGGGGGGTGGCGACGGGACCGACGGTTCAGGCGGATCTGCGGGTCGGCGCGGGGACGGACGGCGAATCCGACCGGGGCGGGTCCGGCCCCCGGTCCGTTCCGTGGCGTGCCGGAGAGCACCGCGTCCCCCGGTCCGTTCCGTGGCGTGCCGGAGAGTGCCACGGGCCCGGAGACGCGGCCGGCCCGGAGACGCGGCCGGGTCCGGGGACGGGGATGATTCACGCTCATGACGGCGACGAAGCAGTGCGTGGTCCGGGCCGCTGCCCGCAACAACGCCGAGTGGTGCGCGTCGATGTGCCGGTCGCACGGCTTGACGGGTGAGTTCGGGCCGCAGGCCTGGACCGCGCCGGCCCGGACGCCGCCGTACTACCCCGACGCGGTGACGCTGACGCCCGGTGCCGATGCGGCCGCCCTGGTGGCCCGGATCGACACCGCCGCGCCCGGCGCCTGCGTCAAGGACAGCTTCGCCGACCTCGACCTCATGGGCGCCGGCTTCCAGGTGCTCTTCGACGCCCAGTGGATCCACCGCCCGGCGAGCGCCCCGACCACCTCGCCGGAGCTTGCCTGGGACGTGGCCGGTGACCGCGACACGCTGCGGGCCTGGGCGCTCGCCTGGGACGACGGGGCGGGCAACGCGGACCTCTTCCGGGCCGAACTGCTCGACGACCCGGCCACGTTCGTGCTCGCCGGATTCTCCGCGCAGGGCCGGGTGAGCGCCGGCGCGGTGGCGAGCCGCAGCGACCACGTGGTCGGCGTCTCCAACCTCTTCGCGTCGCACGGCGGCGCTGACCGGGCCTGGCCGGTGGTGCTGGACGCGGTTCACCGCCTGTTCCCCACCCGTCCCGCGGTCGGCTACGAGCGCGACGCGGACCTGGACGCGGCACTGCGCCACGGCTTCGAGCCGGCCGGCCCGCTACGGATCTGGGTACGGGGGTAGGTGATGGGCCGAGGGCGAGTCCGGGATCCGCCGCTCCGGTGCTCAGCAGCAGGGTCATCGTCCGCGCGATCAAACGGTCAGCGATCAAACGGTCAGCGGTCAAACGGTCAGCGGTCAGCGGTGAACGGTCAGCGATCAGCGGGGGCCGACCGGAGCAGCGCCCACCGACCCGATCAACACACGACGCCGCACCACCACCCGCCAGCAGGGTCACCCCCGCCGGCGACCACCTCCGCCAGCAAGGTCACCCCCCGCCGACCGAACCACCCCCGCCAGCAAGGCCCCCGCCAGCAAGGTAACCCCCCCCGCCAGCAAGGCTCCCCGCTCGCGCCGTCACCCCAGCAAGGTCTCCCGCCCGTTCCCCCTCAGCGCGCTCCGACCAGGACCTCCGCCGCTGCCACGCCGGAGGCGGCCGTCGCTCCGTGGGTGAAGATCTGGACCGCTCCGGCGGACGGGCCGCCCGGCAGGCCCATCTCCACGACGATCGCGTCCGGGCGGGCCGCGGTGAGGTCGGCCAGGGCCGCGCCCATCCACTTGTTGCGTGAGGCGTCCCTGACGACCACCACCAGCGGGCGTCCCACGGCCGGCGCCAGCGCGTACTCCGCCAGGACGTCGGGTCGGGCGGCCAGTTGCTGGTGGTGCACCCGGACGAAGGTCGTTCCGGGCAGCCGTTCGCGCAGCGGGACGGCGACGCCCCACGGGGTCTCCTTGCCGATGGCGAGGTTGGTGGAGGGGACCAGCTCGACGACGTGCGGAGGGGCGGCCAGCGGCAGCGCGTTCTGCGCGGGGCCGGCCAGCCGGATGGCGCGCCGG
The DNA here is from genome assembly GCF_027947535.2 of Streptantibioticus silvisoli. Lineage (GTDB taxonomy): Bacteria > Actinomycetota > Actinomycetes > Streptomycetales > Streptomycetaceae > Streptantibioticus_C > Streptantibioticus_C silvisoli. The sequence continues at coordinate 56,051 of NZ_JAAGKO020000039.1, read as the reverse complement.
GCGGCGACGAAGCCGATGTCGCCGCTGATGGGGTTGACGGGCACGGCCCGGCCCAGGCCGATCGACCAGTCGGCGAACTGCGCGACGCGGTCGGCCGCCTCGGCCAGCCGTTCCTGCGTGAGCTCTCCCGACGTCACGGCCCGCACCAGCGCACCGGACAACTGGCCGACGGTCGACTCCTCGGCGCTCTCCCCGCCGACGCAGATCGCGTCGGCGCCCGCGGCGACCGCCTTCACCGTGGCGCCGTCGATGCCGTAGCGCTGGGCGACGCCGCCCATCTCGATGGCGTCGGTGACGATCAGGCCGTCGAACCCGAGTTCCTCGCGCAGCAGGCCGTTGAGGATGCGGCGGCTGAGGGTGGCCGGCAGGTCCGGGTCGTAGGCGGGGACCAGCAGGTGCGCGCTCATCACCGCGCGCACGCCCGCGGCAAGGGCGGCCCGGAAGGGGGCCAGCGCCTGCGTGGTGACCTCTTCCAGGTCCGCGTCGTAGGTGGGCAGGCCGTGGTGGGAGTCGATGGCGACGTCCCCGTGGCCGGGGAAGTGCTTGGCGCAGGCGGCGACCCCGGCCGACTGGAGACCCCGGATCCACGCGGTGGCGTGCCGGGACACCACACCGGAGTCGATGCCGAACGACCTGACGCCGATGATGGGATTGTCGGGGTTGGAGTTGACGTCCACGCTGGGCGCGTAGTTCAGGCTGACCCCGGCGGCGTGCAGCTGGCGGCCCAGGTCGCGGGCGACGGATTCGGTCAGTTCGACGTCGTCGACCGCGCCGAGGGCGAAGTTGCCCGGCCGGGTCGAACCGGTCGAGGACTCCAGCCGCGTGACGTCTCCCGCCTCCTCGTCGATCGCGATGATCAACGCGGGGTTCTCGGCGCGCAGTTGGTCGGTGAGCCGGGCGACCTGCTCGGCGGAGACGATGTTGCGGGCGAAGAGCACGACGGACGACAGGCCGTCACCGATGTCGCGCCGTATCCAGTCCGGCGCCTCGGTGCCCACGAAACCCGGTTGCAGGACGGAGAGCGCGAGTCGTCGCAGCTCATCGCTGTGCTTGCTGGAGGACATGGAACGCGCCTTCCGGGTAGTACCGACCCGCTGATCGCACCGGCGACAACTGGTACAGACCACAGGGATATTGGCCTGTACCAATCTTCAGTGTCAAGGGGCGGGTACGCATCGCGCCCGCCGGCCCGCCGGCACCCCGTCGACCGCGCCGGGCCCTCGCCCACCTCGCCCCTCCGGCCGCGCCCACCATCCCTCCGGCCCAGCTCCGGGCCGTACCGCCCGCCATGTCCCCGGCTCCCGGACCGCGCCGCCGGCCATCCCTCCGGCCCAGCTCCGGGCCGTACCGCCCGCCATTTCGCCGGCTCCCGGACCGTGCCGCCCACCATCCCTCCGGCCCGGCTCCGGGCCGCACCCCTCGCCAATGCGCCACCCCCCCCCCCCCCCCCGGATGACCCCCGTCCCGCCTGGCCCCACCGCACCCACCCCGCGAATCACCTGTTGACACCGAAGTTGGTCTAGTCCATTTTAGTGGAACACGTGTTCAATCGGAACGCGTGCGGCGCACCACCGTCGGCGGCACGCGAGTTGGTCGGCCGGTGCCGTGCGGCAGGGTGCCCGGCGTGCGCCGTCGCCCCCGCGGCCGTTCACCGCCGACGTCCGACCCGTACCCGGCGACAGGCCGACCGCGCCGACGACACGCCCGACCCGTACCCGGCGACAGGCCGACCGCGCCGACCGTCCAGACCGTTGCGACACGCGACCGCCCCGGCCGCGCAGCCCGCGCCACCCCGCGCCAACCGCCCGGCGGAGCCACCCGCCCCGGCCGAGCCGCCCGCCGACGCGCGGCCGGCCCGCCGGCGTGACCCGACCGGGCCGAGCCGCCGCCGGCGAGAGGCATCCGCCCGGGGACGGGAAGCGTTCGAACCTTGGAGTGATTGCATGCCGGTGCCCGACCGCTACCTGTACCGCGCGCCCAGCGACGTCCCGTACTTCAGCTCGGACGGCGACACCTACCTGGCGCAGACGATGCTGCGCGACCTGCGCAAGACCCGGCCGCTGCGGGTGCTGTCGCCGGAGGACTTCGCCTTCTGGCAGACCTACGGATACGTCGTGGTGAAGCGCGCGATACCCGCCGACGCGGCCAAGCGGCTGCTGGACTTCGCCTGGGACTTCCAGGGGCTCGACCCCGAACGGCCGGAGACCTGGTACCAGGACCGGGAGTTCCGGTCGGACCTGGACCGTGAGCTGCACATCTACGGGTTCGTCGAGGCGTACCACCACCAGCTGATGTGGGACAGCCGCCAGGCGCAGCGGGTCTACGACGCGTTCGTCGACGTGTGGGACTGCGAGCAGCTGTGGGTGACCCTGGACCGGCTCAACCTCAACCCGCCCAACGTCCGCAACCGGGACCGCGCGCTCATCGCGCCCACCGACCAGGGCTTCGACATCGAGCTGCACTGGGACGTCGACACCACGCTCGGCGTGCTGCCGCAGCGGGTCCAGGGGATCATCGCCCTGAACGACACCCGGCCGGACCACGGCGGCTTCCAGTGTTCGCCGGAGCTGTTCCGCCGGTTCGACCCCTGGCGGGTCGCCCAGCCGGCGGACCGCGACCCGATCCGGCCCGCGTGCGACCGGGCGGAGTTCCCGGTGGTCCGGCCGGAGCTGGAGGCCGGCGACCTGCTGATCTGGAACGGCCTGCTGGCGCACGGCGTGGCGCGCAACACCTCCGACAACGGGGTGCGGGCGGTCCAGTACCTGTCCATGATGCCCGCGCTGGAGTCGAACGAGCGGCTGCGCGCGTCCCGGGTGGACTCCTGGCGCAACCTCAGCACGCCGGACTGGAACGCGACGCTGGTCGGCGACGCCGACAAGCACGAATCCCTCAGGTACGGCACCGCCGAACTGACCGGCCTGGGCGCCAGGCTGCTGGGCCTGGAGTCGTGGAGCGGGCCGGAACGCGACGTGACGACCGGAGAACCGGCATGCGCCGAATCTGTCTGACCCTTCCCACCAACCGGGCCTGCGCCGAGGCGATCACGGCCATCGGCGAGGAGGCGGCCTACGCGGCCGGGCACTTCGACGTCGAGGTCCACCTGCTGATCCTGGACTCCTCCGCCGCGCCGGTGTTCGCCGCGCACGCCGCGGTCGTCCGGGAGCTGCCCGCGGTGCCCGGGGTGGTCGTGCACCACTTCGACGAGGCGGTGCAGCGGGACTTCCTGCGGCAGGTGATCCACCGGGCCGGCCCGGCCAAGCCCGACCTGATGCTCGACCTGATGCTCCCGGCCGCCCTGTCGTACGGGGCGTGCACCAACCGGGCGTTCCTGATCGCCGCCGCGCTGGGCTGCGAGTCCGTGCACCGCAGGGACTCCGACAGCCGCTACCAGACCGTCGACGGCGTGCCGGTCTTCCCCGTGCACCACGAGCTGACGTCGATCGGATCGCGCGCGGCCGACGCGGTGGGCGGCGTGACGCGCAGCACGCTGGACGCCCGGTACGCGGACCGGCCGGTGACGATGGTGGGCGCGTCGTTCGTGGGGGAGTTGTCGGTGGACATCGGCGACATCCTCGAACGCGACCGTGACGTCTACCTCGACATGGTCGGCCTGTGGGCGCCGGCCGAGTGGTCGGCCGAGCGCAAGCGGGAACTCGCTGAGGAATCGTTTCTCGGGGCCGGCGCCGAGGTGTTCACCCGGGACGACTCGACCCTGACGGTCGTCGACCCCATGCGGGTGGACATGTGCAACATCAGCTTCCACCGGGTGCACGAGAGCGTGCCGCTGCCGCCCGCGACCGACACCATCGGCAGCGACTACTTCCTCATGCACCTGGTGGAGTCCGCCGCGCTGCCCGGCGTCCTGCACAACCGGCACATCGTGAACTACTACACCGGCGAGCGCAGGACCCCGCAGGGATTCATCGCGTACCAGACGCGGTTCGTGAAGTTCGTGCTGTCGATGCTGTACCTCAACCACGTCTACGACCGGATGGCCCAGGCCGGCGAGTCGCTGCTCGACGACCAGTACCGGGTACGGGCGTCCGTGGTCGCCGGGTTCGTCCGGGAGAGCACCGGGCTGGACCGTTCGGAGAACGTCGCGCGGCTCGACAGCCTGGACCGGTCCTACTGCCGGCTGGGCGACCGGTACGCGCAGTTCGCCGACGTCCTGGCAGCACGCCGCGAGCGGCTGCTCGCCGAGGCCCAGCAGGACACCGAGGACTTCGCGCTGCTCATCGAGGCGTGGGAGCCGATGGTGGCCGCCGCCCGGCTCACCCGGCCGCGTTCCGTTCAGCGCCAGCCGGACCGGGGCAGCCGATGACCCACGAGACGGCCCACGAGACGGCCCACGAGACGGCCCACGGGAACTCACCGCTGCTCGCCGCCCTGGCGGCCGCCACCGACGACCGGATCATCTTCGACCTCGCCGGGATCGAGGCGCGTTACGCGTCCTTGGTGCGTGAACTGCCCGGCGTGGCCGTGCGGTTCGCCATGAAGGCGTGCCCGGTCGACGAGGTGCTGGCCTGCCTGGCGGCGGCGGGCGCCGGGGTCGACGCGGCCGGCCCGAACGAGATCGTGCAGGCGATCAGGGCCGGCGTGCCGGTCGACCGCATCCACTACGGCAACACCGTCAAGTCCGACCGGAACATCGCCGACGCCCACCGCCTGGGCATCGGGCTGTTCGCGACCGACTGCCTGGAGGACGTCCGGGCGATCGCGGAACACGCCCCCGGCGCCCGGGTGTTCTGCCGGCTGGCCACCGACGGCGAGGGCGCCCTGTGGGGCCTGAGCCACAAGTACGGGTGCTCGGCCGCCGACGCGGTGGCGGTGATGGAGGCGGCCCGGCGGGCGGGGCTGACCCCGGCGGGGCTGTCGGTCCACGTCGGGTCGCAGCAGATGACGGCCGACGCCTGGCGGACGGCGTTCGACCGGCTGGCGGACGTGCTCACCGCCCTGGCCCGGCGCGGGATGTCGCTGGACCACGTCAACATGGGCGGCGGCCTGCCGGCGCTGGGCTACCTCGACCACCGCGGGCAGCAGCTGGACCCGCCGCTGGACAAGATCTTCGTCGTCGTCCGCGAGGGGATGCGCCGGTGCCGGGAGATCGCCGGGGCCGGCCTGGACTTCGTCGTGGAACCGGGCCGCTACCTGGTCGCCGACCACGGTGCCATCCGCGCGCACGTGGCCCGGCTGACCGTACGGCACGGCCTGGACGGACAACCGCGGCGCTGGCTCTACCTCAGCTGCGGCAAGTTCAACGGCCTGTACGAGATGGACGCGTTGCACTACCGGCTCGTCTTCCCCACCCACCGCGACGCCGCCGGGGTGCCGGCCGTCGTCGCCGGTCCCAGCTGCGACAGCGACGACGCCTACTCCCACGAGCACGGCCTGGTCCAGGTGCCCGAGGCGGTCGTCTCCGGTGACCCGGTCTGGGTGCTGTCCTGCGGCGCCTACGCCATCAGCTACATGACGCGCGGGTTCAACGGCTTCAGCCCGCTGCCGTACACCTGGATCCGCGGCGAGGACAGCGGCCCGGACGACCAGCGGCCCCGACTGCCGGAAGGGGTGCGGTAGATGACGCCGCCGACCCGGATACGTGAGGTCCGCGAGGGGGACTGGGACGCGATCGTGGCCCTGGAGGCCGCCGCGTACGAACCCCTCGGGCTGTCGGAGGAACGCGCCGCGCTGGAGTCCAAGGTCCGCGCGTCACCGCGGACCTGCTTCGCGCTGGACCTCGGGCAGCGACTGGCGGGCTACCTGCTGGCGCTGCCCTACCCCGAGAGCCGGTACCCGGAGCTGGGCGGCCCGGAGGAGACCGCCTTCACCTCCGCCAACCTGCACCTGCACGACTGCGTGGTGGCCGCTGACCTGCGCGGCCGGGGACTGGCCGGGCACCTGCTGCGGCACCTGCTGTCGACCGCCCGCACGCACGGCTACCGGAGCGTCTCCCTGGTCGCGGTGGCCGGCACCGAGACCTTCTGGGCGGCCAACGGATTCACCGGCCACCGGGAAATCGCCCTGTCGGAGGGTTACGGCGCCAACTCCGCGTACATGTCCATGACGGTGCCGGCGGACCCGTCCGGCCACCCGAAGCCGACCGGCGCCTCCCCGCGCGGGTCATCACCGCAAGACGGAGTGGGCTGATTCACATGTTCCGCGTGCACGATCCTTTCCGCCGGGCGCAGTTGGCGATCGCCGCCCTGTTCTGCGCCCTCGGATTCCAGTACGCCACCTGGGCGTCGCGGATTCCCGCGATCAAGGCGCACCTCGGCCTGACCACGGCGGAAGTGGGCCTGCTGCTGATGGCCGCCGGCATCGGCGCGGCCGCGTCGTTCCCGCTGGTGGCGTCGCTGATGAGACGGCTGGGCTCGCGCCGGCTGGCGCTGTTGTCGGCGCTCGGCCTGGCCCTGCTGCTCTTCGCGCTGGCCGCGGCGCCGGACTACCCGCTCGCGCTGCTGGTCATGTGCTGCGACGGCGTCCTGGTGGGCTGCCTGAACGTGGCCATGAACGCGCAGGGCGCCGCGCTGGAGGTGGAGTACCGGCGCAACGCCATGGCCAGGCTCCACGCGACGTTCAGCGCCGGGTCGCTGTTCGCCGCGCTCCTGGCCTCCGGCATGAACGCGCTGACCTCGACCGTGGTGGCGCACTTCGGCGTGGCCGCCGTCATCCTGGTGCTGCTGGTCGCCTACGCCGGGCCCGGACTGCTCACCCGCGACCAGCCGGCCCCGGTCAAGGAGAAGAAGACCCGCCGCAGTTGGAGCCTGCCGGCCCGCATGACGCTGTGGATGGGCCTGGCCATGGCGTTCGGCACCATCACCGAGGGCGCCATGAACGACTGGTCGGCCCTCTACCTGCGCAACGTCGCCGCCGCGTCGGCGGAACTGGCGCCCATGGGCATCGCCGTCGTCTCGGTCATGATGGTGCTGGCCCGCCTGTTCGCCGACGGCTGGCGCAGCCGCTGGGGCGACGCCCGCATCGTCCGGGTCGGCAGCGCGGTGGCCGGGCTCGGGCTGGCGGTGGCCCTGCTGGCCGGCGGGGTGGTGCCGGCCCTGCTCGGGTTCGCCTGCGTCGGGCTGGGCATCGCGGCGGTGACCCCGTGCGTCTACGTGGCCGCGGCGGCGCGCGGTTCCGACGCGCTGACCCTGGTCGCCGCCATGGGAACGACGGGCCTGCTGGCCGGGCCGCCGGTCATCGGCTTCATAGCGAGCGCCAGCAGCCTGGTGTGGGGCCTGGGAGCGGTGGCCGTCTCGGCGGTCATCGTCTCGCTGTGCAGCCTGCGGATCCGCTGGACCGACGCCGCCGAACCGGCCGCCGCCGGCCTGACCGACGGAGCGCCGGCCCCCGAACCGGCCGCCCCCGCCCACCCGTGAGCACGCCGAAGCCCCCGGCCGTCGATCCGGCCGGGGGCTTCGGCACGCGCACCGCGCTCCACCCCGCAGGGCGGGTCCGTGCTACCCGTTGCGGCGGCGCGGGGTGCCGGCCACCGGGCGTGCGGGACGGGCGGGGCGGCTGCGGCGGCTTCGGGAAGCGGAGGCCGAACCGCCGCCGGCCGGGGCGCGCTTGGGGCGTTCCGGGGCCGGGGTGTTGATGACGACCGGCACGCCCGACGGGGTGCGGGCACCGGTGATCCGGGTCAACTCCGCCTCGCCGGAACGCACTTGGGTCGCCGTGGGCGTGACACCGGCGTCGTTCATCAGCCGGCTGACCTCGGAGCGCTGGTGCGGCAGCACGAGGGTGATGACGCTGCCGGACTCGCCGGCCCGGGCAGTGCGGCCGCCGCGGTGCAGGTAGTCCTTGTGGTCGGCGGGCGGGTCGACGTTGACGACCAGGTCGAGGCTGTCGACGTGGATGCCGCGCGCGGCGACGTTGGTGGCGACCAGCACCCCGACGTCACCGGTCTTGAACTGGCTGAGCGTGCGGGTGCGCTGCGGCTGGGACTTGCCGCCGTGCAGCGCGGCCGCCCGCACCCCGCTGTTCAGCAGGTGCTTGGTGATCTTGTCGACGGCGCGCTTGGTGTCGAGGAACATGATCACCCGGCCGTCGCGGGCCGCGATCTCGGTGGTCACCGAGTGCTTGTCGGCCTCGTGCACGTACAGCACGTGGTGTTCCATCGTGACGACGGAACCGGCCGACGGGTCGACCGAGTGCACCACCGGGTCGTCGAGGTAACGCCGCACCAGCAGGTCGACGTTGCGGTCCAGCGTCGCGGAGAACAGCATCCGCTGCCCGCCCGGCCGCACCTGGTCCAGCAGTACCGTGACCTGCGGCATGAAGCCCATGTCGGCCATCTGGTCGGCCTCGTCCAGCACGGTGATCGCGACCCGGTCCAGGGCGCAGTCGCCGCGCACCACGAGGTCCTTCAGCCGTCCCGGGGTCGCCACCAGGATCTCCACGCCGCCGCGCAGCAGACCGGCCTGCCGGCTGATCGACGTGCCGCCGACCACGGAGGCGGTCCGCAGCCGCAGCGCCTGGGCGTACGGGGTGAGCGCGTCGGTCACCTGCTGGGCCAGTTCGCGGGTCGGTACCAGGACGAGGGCCAGCGGGTGGCGCGGTTCGGCGCGCTGCCCCGCGGTGCGGGCCAGCATCGCCAGACCGAACGCGAGCGTCTTGCCCGATCCGGTGCGCCCGCGGCCCAGTACGTCCCGGCCGGCCAGCGAGTTCGGCAGCGTGGCGGCCTGGATGGGGAACGGCTCCCGCATGCCCTGGGCGGTCAGCGTCTCCAGCAGCGGCGCCGGCATGCCGAGGTCGGCGAACGACTCCACCGGCGGCAGCGCCGGCGCGATCGGCACCGGTACGGCGAACTCGCCGGTCACCGCGACCGGACGGCGCGAGCCCGCGGAGTTGCCGGACCCCTTCGACCGCGCCGGGCCCTGCGAACGGAACCGGCCGCGCTGTCCGGACCCGGAACCGCCGCCGGAACCCGAGCGGTTGCCGCCGTTGGCGCCGGAGCCGGAACGGGAACCGGAGTTCGCGCCGTTGCCGGAACGGGAGTTGGGGTTGCCGCCGGAGGCGGACCGGGAGCCGGACCCGGAACCGGAGGTACCGCCGGAGCGGGAACCGCCGCCCGCGGCGGAGCCGGAACGGCTGCCGCCGGAGTTGGCGCCGGAACGGCCGCCGGAGCCGGCGCCGGAACCGGTGGGTGCGCCGGAGCGCCCGGGGCGATCGTTCGTGCCGGTCGTGCGTTTCATACGAAACCTTCCTCGATGCGGCACGTATCGGGGAAGCCTCGCGGGAATGAGCAGCGCGGGGTCGCAGGCACGGGCCGGATGAAAAACGAAATCCGAACTCCCGGAATGTTTCCGGTACTTCGGATACTTCGGCGGGGCCGGCATTACCCGGAGGAAATGTCGGTCCTGCTGCGTGAACGGGTGGGGCGGTCGAATGGGGATGACTCCCCATTCCGCCTCGGGCGTACTGCCGGACTTGCCTTCGGCGGACACTCAGGACGTGCCTTGGCGGACTCCGGGGCTGCCCCGGCGGTACTCCGGTGCGCTCCGCTGGAATCCGGCTCGGTCACGGGGTCCGCCGGACACCGCGGGATTTCCCGCCGACCGCGTACTCCGGACGGATCGCCGTGCGATGACCGGCGGGCCGTCAGCGGGCGCTCGATGGGAATCCGGGCAGCCGCTGGTGCGATTCCAGGTCCGCGCGCCGCGGATCGCGACGGTGGCACTTGTCGGAGCCGTGCCGTACGGGTCCTGCGCTGTGCTGATCCTCGGCGGGGGCCGGCCGTTGCCGTCCCTCGCTGCCGCGCGCGGCCGTCATGGCCGCGCGGGATGGGGCGAAAAGAGACGAAGCCGGGGCCCGCACCCCAAGGTGCGGGCCCCGGCCACGTGAACGCGTCAGCGTCAGGCGGGAACGATGTTCTCGGCCTGCGGGCCCTTCTGGCCCTGCGTGACGTCGAAGTTAACCTTCTGGCCTTCCTGAAGCTCACGGAAGCCGGACGTGGCGATGTTCGAGTAGTGGGCGAAAACGTCGGCGCCGCCGCCGTCCTGCTCGATGAAGCCGAAGCCCTTTTCCGCGTTGAACCACTTCACGGTGCCAGATGCCATGTTGTTCTCCCTCGGGGCAGTGCCGGGGCCGCACTGTGCGACCTCCGAGTTGCCGCGATGATTGACCCTTCCGGCAAAAAGCACCGGCAAATGAAAAAGTGCACCCGCCGACCGTGAAGCCGGTGAGGCACTTGAAGTTTGGGGAACCACAACTGCAACTGAGGACGAAGATAGCATGGCGTGCCCTGCTGGGCGAGGCGTGCCCTTGCCACGACGTCCCGGTCGGTTGAACTCTTACTTCGCGTGCCACTGATTTCTGCACCTGGGGCCGTAGATATTCCGCCCCCGGTGGAGTGCCGCCTCAGCCCGTCCGGTCGCCGCCGCCGTCCTGGTCGTCCCGCAGCCGTTCGTTGAGGCGCAGGGCCTCATCCAGTTGGTCCTCCAGGATGACGATCCGGCAGGCCGCGTCGACCGGCGTGCCGTGGTCGACGAGGTCGCGGGCGCGGGCGGCGATGCGCAGCTGGTAGCGGGAGTAGCGGCGGTGGCCGCCCTCGGAACGGAGGGGGGCGATCAGGCGCGCTTCACCGACGGCGCGCAGGAATGCCGGGGTGGCGCCGATCATCTCCGCGGCGCGGCCCATGGTGTAGGCCGGGTAGTCGTCGTCGTCGAACCGGTCGACCGTGCTGGGGCGGGGCTCTTGGGTCACATGCACCTCTGTCGTGTACGAAAGAAAATCTAGTCGCCGGAGTTCGTCATGTCTACCGCGACGGCGACAGATTTTTCCCGCTACCGGAGAGAGCATATGCGCTTCCCCGCGATTGCCGCCGGAACGATTCGCCGCGTCGGGGTGTGACGCGGCACTCGTCCCCCGCCGTGCCGGGCGCCGACGCGGTCGCACGAACGGATGACGACCGGCCGCCACGAGCGCCTCCGGCCCCACCGCACGCCCCCCACCAGCGCACCCGTCAGCGACCGGTACGTCCCCCGTGCCGGGGCGGCCGGCGACCCGGCCGGCGCCGCGGTCCGCCCCGGAACGCGACACGGATCACAGCGGAGCGCGGCGCAGGACGGCGTACGGCAGACGGGAGGGTGCGAAGGACGGCGGAGTGCGGCGTGCGGGGGACGCCGTACGGGAGACGGGGGACGGTCACGGCACCGGGATCGGGCGCAGCCTGCGCAGGGTGACCGCCGACAGCAGGGCGACGGCGATCAGGACCGCGCAGTAGGCGGAGACCCCGTTCCACGCGCCGGAGGAGTAGAAGACGCCGCCGAGGGAGCCGCCGACCGCGCTGCCGATGTAGTAGCAGAAGAGGTAGACGGCGGCGCCCTGGGCGCCCAGCGAGCGGGAGCGGGCGCCGACCCAGCTGCTGGCGACGGCGTGCGCGGCGAAGAAGCCGACGGTGAAGACCACCAGGCCGGGCACGACCGCGCCGAGCGCGGGGATCAGCATGAGGGCGAGGCCGGTGAGGGTGATCGCCAGCGCGGGGGCCAGGACGCGCGGGCGGCCGTAGCGGTCGACCAGGCGGCCGGCCGTCGCGGAGGAGAACGACCCGGCGATGTACGTGGTGAACAGCAGGCCGGCCGTGGCCTGCGACAGCCCGAACGGCGGCGCGATCAGCCGGAAGCCCAGGTAGTTGTAGACGGTGACGAACGCCGCCATCGCCAGGAAGCCGACCAGGTAGAGCCGTTGCAGGCCGCTGTCGGGCAGGGCGCGGGCGATGCCGGACGCCAGCGCGCGCGGGTTCGGGTCACGCCGGTCGAACCGCACCGACGCCGGGATCAGCAGCCGGAACCCCAGCGCGCTCACCGCCGCGAGCACCCCCACCCCGCCGAGCGCCCACCGCCAGCTGCCGGTGACGTCCAGGATGCCGTCGGCGATCAGCCGGCCGGCCATGCCGCCGATGCCGTTGCCCGCCACGTACAGGCCCATCGCCTGGCCCAGCGACGCGCGGTCGACCTCCTCCGCCAGGTACGACATCGCGGTGGCCTGGAGTCCGGCCAGCGCCATGCCCTGAAGCACCCGGATGACCAGCAGCGTGCCGAAGTTCGGCGCGAACGCCGCCGCCACGCCCAGCACCGCCGCCGCGCTCAGCGAGGCGGTCATCATCCCGGTGCGGCTCCACGCGTCGGACACCGCGGTCAGCGGCACCACCAGGACGGCCATCGCGGCGGTCGAGACCGAGACGGTCAGCGAGGACGCGGCCGGCGACAGGTGCAGGTCGTGCGAGAACGCCGGCAGCAGCGCCTGCACGCAGTACAGCGTCATGAAGGTGGTCATACCGGCGGCGAACAGCGCCAGGGTCGCCCGGCGGAAGCCCGGCGTACCCCGCAGGTGCGCGGGCGGTATCGAGACGGCGGCGCGCACGGGCGCGGGTAGGGCGCTCTCAGTCACCCAGGAACGGTAGGCAGGGCGGCGGTGATGCGTCCAATGCATCAAAGCATCCAATACATTCCCTGTATGGAATGGTCTGATGATCGGCGTCAGCTGATGAGCCTGTGCCCGGACCTGGTGCGGTTCGCCGCGGTCGCCCGGCTGGAGCACCTGTCCGGCGCGGCCGACGAGCTGGGCGTCCCGCAGTCCACCGTCAGCCGCAGCGTCGCCCGGCTCGAACGCGCCGTGGGCTGCCCGCTCTTCGACCGCGAGGGCCGCGGGCTGCGGCTGACCCGCCAGGGCCGGGTGTTCCTGGGCCGGGTACGGACCGCGCTGGACGAGATCGCGGTCGGCGCCGATGAACTGCGCCGGGCCACCGACCGGCCCGGCGAGATCGCCCTCGGCTTCCTGCCGGCGCTGGGCACCGCGCCGGTGCCGCAACTGGTCAGCTGGTTCCGCGCCCGGCGCCCCGGTGTGCGGTTCCGGCTGGTGCAGTCCAACGCCGAGGGGCTGCTGGCGCGACTGCGGTCCGGCGAGGTCGACCTGTGCCTGACCTCGCCGCTGCCCGACGAGCCGGATGTCACCGCGACCCCGGTGGCCCGCGAACCCCTGCGGCTGGTCGTCCCGGCCGGCCACCGGCTCGCCGGCCGCGGCGCCGTGCGGCTGGCGGACGCGGCCGGGGAGGACTTCGTGATGGCCACCGCCGGGTACGGGCTGCGCCGGCTGGTCGACGACCTGTGCGCGGCGGCCGGATTCACCCCGCGCGTCGCGTTCGAGGGCGCCGAGATCTCCACCATCCGCGGGTTCGTCGCCGCCGGGCTCGGCGTCGCCGTCCTGCCGCCGCCGTCCGTCGCCACGCCGGGCCTCGTCGACCTCCCCCTCACCGAGCCCACCGCCCACCGCACCGTCGGCCTCACCCACGTCACCGCCCGCCACCGCACCCCCGTCACCGCCGACTTCGCCGCGATGGTGCTGACCCGGGCGCAGGAGTGCTTCGGGGGCGCGGAGGGGGATGCGGGGGGTGCGGATGCGGGGGTTGCGGGTGCGGGGGTTGTGGGTGCGGAAGGGGGAGGTGGGTGAGGCGGGGGCGTGGGCGACGTCAGGGGGCGCTCACCGGTCTCCGTGGGCCGGCCAGGGCTGAACTCCTTTACGGCGGAACGCTGTTCACGGTGGACGGCGGCACCGCCGACCGTACGACCAACGCAGGCCGGGCGGCTGGACGTTGGGTGCCGTTTCCCCCGCTCACCTCCCCAACAGCTGGGCCCCCGAGCCCGGTTCGCCCGGCCGTGCCGCCTCCCCGCCCGCCGTCACCGCCGCATGCCGGGCCGCCGTCACCGTCACCGGCCGCGCTGTCCGGGACCGCCGGACTCTTCGTTCCCGGCGCGGTCGTTGGAACCTCCGGAGCCACCGCGGCCCTCGGAATCACCGGAGCCGCCGGGGCCGTCCGAGCCGCCGGAATCACCGGGGCCGTCCGAGCCGTCCGACCCCCCGTTCCCGGGAGGGCCGGCGGGGTCGCCCGAAGTGCCGTGCCGGTGCGGGGAGTTGCGCCCACCCGTGTCCTCCCGATCCGTCCTCCCGGGCAGGTCGATCTCCGCCCACGCGACGCCCGTGCCCGACGTCAGGTCGTGCCCGTAGTGGTCCGCGGTGCCGAGTGCCGCGACGATCGCGGCGAGCGACTCCAGGCCGATCGCCTCCGGCACGTCCGCCTCGACCCGGATGGCGTCCGGGGTCTCGGTCGTGCGCGCCTCGGTGCCGGTCGCCGCCGCCAGTCGGCCGGCCACGGCGCGGGCGCGGGATTCGGGTGAACGCACGGGTGTCCTTGGTGAGCGGTTCATCACTGATCGTAAGGCTACTTAAGCAGATTGAACCTGATGCAGTAGCTTTGTCAACGACGTCCGCTTGATGGTCGAATGGGCACTCTCTGGGCGGCCCGCGGGGCAGGCCCAGGGGCAGTTTCTGCAGAGAGCCCTCAACACAGCAGGCGGGAGACCGCGGATGGCACGCGAGGCCCCTTACCTCGAAGTCGCCGACGACCTGCGTCGTCGTATCGAGCGCGGTGAGTGGCTGCCCGGCGCCCGGCTGCCGTCCCGGGCCCGGCTCGCGGTGGAGTACGACGTCGGCCGCAACGTCACCCAGCGGGCCGTGGACCTGCTGATCATCGAGGAGTTGCTGGTGGGCCGGGCCGGCTCCGGCACGTTCGTCCGGGAGCCGCGTGAACGCAGACGCCTGGTGCGTTCGGTCGGCCGGGACGTCAACGCCGCGATGCTGGCCGGCACCGACATCATCGAGCTGGGCCGGTCCTCGATCAGCCTCGCGCGCAGCAAGGTGGCCCCGGCGCCCGCCGACATCGCGCGGCGGCTGCGCGTCGCCGAGGGCGACCTGTGCATGCGGACCCGCTACGAGTTCCTCGCCGACCGCCGGACCGCGCAGCTCGGCATGAGCTGGGAACCGGTCGCCGTCACCGGCGGCTCCTCGGTGCACATGCCGGAGATGGGCCAACTCCAGGGCCTCAGCGTGGTGGAACGCATGCGGATCATCGGCGTCACCGTCGAGTCCGCCAAGGAGACCCTGCGCCCGGGCCGTGCCAACCGCCTGGAGGCGGCCCGCCTCAGCCTCAACCCCGGCGACCTCGTCACGCACATCGAGCGCACCTTCTACGACTCCGACGGCCGCCCGGTCGAGACCGCCGACTTCACCGTGCCGGACGTCCGTTACGAGATCGTCTACGAGATCGGCACGCCGCAGGACTGACCGGGGCCGGGGCGGTCGCCGGCGGACGGGGCCGGGGCGAGGCGGCGGGCGCCGGCGAACGGCGCGCTGACGGGGTCGCCGGGAGCCGCCGCCGCAGTCGTGATCGCGGTAGCCGTCGTGATCGCGGTCGTGCTCAACCGCCCTGTGACGTGGAGTTGTTGCCCCGCTGTGACAGCCGTCGCACACGGCGTGCACAGTGGCCGGTCATGCTGTGTGTCAACGGCACGCGCCGACGGACACCGTCCGCGCACCCGCAACGCCGATCGACACTTCCCGGGGGACCCACACGATGCCCGCACGCGCCCGCCTGACCAGATCCGCCGTCGCGCTCACCGTCGCGATGACCGCCGGCACCGCCGCCCTGCTCACCGGCTGCGGCCCGCTGACCCCGACGGCGAACGGCACCACCTCCCCGGCCGCCGGTCCCGGCGCGGGCTCGGCCTCGCCGGCCCCGGCCTCCGTCATCAACGGCACCGCGACCAACGGGCTGACCATCTCCGACGGCACCCGCTACGTGGTCATGAACGGCACCCGGATCGACTTCGGCACCGCGGTCCGCGACCTGGCGTGGTCGCCGGACGGCTCCCGGGCCGCGTTCGTCGACGGTTCGGGGGACCTGGTCGTCTCCCACCCGGACGGCACCGGGCGCACCGTCGTCGCGCACAACCCCGGCGGCGTGAACTGGTCGCACCCCACCTGGCAGGTCGCGCCGGCCGACACCGCCGACGGTGTGCCCGCCAAGGACAACCTGATCTTCACCTCCGGCTCCGGCTCCACCGCGGTCCTGGAGACGATCGGGGCCACCGCGGTCGGCGGCACGCCCAAGAAGCTCGGCCTGAACGGCTACGGCGGCGAGGCGAACAGCACCCCGCCGCAGTCCGGCAACGTCTGGCCCGACGCGGCCGGGCAGCACGGCAGTTCGGTGTACGCCAACGCCGCCAACGGCGAGGTCTACCTGCGCGACGACAACCTGCGGCAGCAGGGCGGCGTGCTCGCCCCCGGCTCCGAGCCGGCCCTGGCGCCCACCGACGACGGCCACGTGGTCTTCGTCCGCTCGGTCGCCGGCCACGACCACCTCTTCCTGGCCGCCGGCGGCACCAAGTCGGCCGTCAAGGACCTCACCCCGAACGCCACCACCGACTACACCGAGCCCGCCTGGTCGCCGGACGGCAGCACGGTCGCCGCTCGCACCCCGGACGGCATCGTCACCCTCAAGGTCGACGGCGCCCAGCCGGTCAAGGTCTCCGGCTACACGGGCCTGCCCGCCTACCGCGGCTGATCCCGCGCCAACTCCGCGCGCAGTTCCGCCAGATGGGCGTCGGCCGTGTCGTGCGGCAGGAACTCGACGACGTCCAGGAACCGGAACAGCACCTGGTCGGGGGTGACGGCGTACTCGTACTGCCCGAACCCCACGACCGCGCCGGTCGCACCGCGCGCCGCGCCCCGGACGACGTGATCCGTCATCTCGTCCGGCGCGGCCGCCGACACCCCGCGCCGCGCGTTCGGCCGGGCCAGGTACGGGCAGACCATCGACGCGTACAGCATGCACGCCCGGTGCCCGGGCCCCTCCAGCGTCGGCGCCATGTTCCGGTACGGCCGCCCGGCCGCCAGCGCCTCACCGATCGCCGCGCACTCCGCCGCCCCGACCACCCGCCACACCGCTCCGGCACCCATCGCCCGCCCGCACACCGAACACCGCCGCCCCCGGGCACAGTCGGCGCTGCGCCCCCAGTCGGTCAGCGCGAACTGCGGCTCGGCCCCCTCCCACGGCGTGATGGCCGGCACCGGATACCCCCGCCCGTCCCGGGGCCGCCCCGCCACCCCGTCCGGCATCGGCACACTGTCGAATCCCATGGGGGCATTGTGCCGACGCGGTCGGGGAGGGGCCAGCGCGGTCGGTGTCACACCGGGCGGCGCTTCGTCAGGTCGGACGGCCGGCCGCCGGAACCGTTGACCGACGTCACCGGACGGCCCGGCCGGGCGGGCACGCGCCGTCCCAGACCGCGCAACCGATCGCGGACCAGCACCGACAACTCCAACTGTTCCTCGTCACTGAGCCGCCCCAGCAGCCCGGCCATCTCGTGCTGCCAGTCCTGCTCCCGCTGGATGACGTCGTCGTGCAGGGAGACCCAGTCCAGCACCCGGGAGACCTGATCGGGCTGGTTCATCAGCCACAACGCGGCGAGCGCGGCGGGACCGCTGTGGATCGCCCGCAGGCAGAAGTCGTACTCCTCGCGCCGGTTGGCCGACCAGATACCCGGGAAGCCGCCGCCGTGCGACGACCCCAGCAGCACTTCGCCGCCGGCGTCCCGGGGTCGCACGTCCGTGACCTGGTAGACGAGGCCGTAGTCCCCCACGAGACGGGGAGCGGCCAGCTCCTGCCGCGCCTGGGCGACGCCGAACACGCTTCCGGAGGACTCGTAACGCTGCGACAACGCGTCGACGTGGTGGCCGAGTTCGGTCCTGACCACGTCCCAGGGGTAGGCGGCCTGCGCCCGCACCACGCGTGCGGGGTCGTGCACCCACCACACCACCCGTAACGTGGCCGACTCCGGTCCGTAGGGCTCGGCGAGGCTCACCGTCAGGGCGCCGGGGTGATCACTGATATCGACGTGGAACGCCTGGTCGTAACCGCCGCGCCGCAACAGTGCGGGCAGGGTCCAGCGGATCGCCTGGCTGCGGGTGTCCGCCGCCTCGGGCGTCAGCGTGGGGTGCACCGCCTGCCGGCGCGGCGGCCACCGCACGTGGTGCACGCCCTCGTGGTCCCGTACGACCAGGGCGCGGTCCCGCCGCCCGGACAGCCGCGCGCGCACGATCTCGCGCCGCCCCGACAGCGGGGCCTGCCGGTAGATGGGGGTGTCGGTCGTCATGTGTACGTCCATTCCGCCCGTGACGGGCTGGGTTGTGCCCGGTGTGCCGAACTGGCACCGCCTTCGCGCCAGTCGCGCAGTGCTGCGGCCGCGATGTCCTTGCAGGCCGGGTCCGGGGCCTCGTTCCGGTCGATGGTCACGAACAGCCTGAGGACGCCGTGGCTCACGTCGATGGCGAGCCGCGACAGCAACATCTGTACGGCGGACCGCAGTTCGTCCGACTCGGCGGCGTCGACGCACCAATGGAGCAGCACCCGGCAGGTGTTGGCATAGTGCCGTTCCTCGTCGAGCCCCCGGCGTGCCAGGTCCACGATCGGGCCGGACCACTCGCCGCCGCTGGTGAGCTGTCCGCCGAACCAGTCGCGGTCGTGGTTCAGCAGAGCCGGGAACGTCCGCAGGGCGATGCCGGCCACCGGGTGGTCCTCGTCGGCCCAGTCGCGGACCGCCTGGAAGACGGCGTCGCGGTCCCCCCGGACGAAGAGGTTGTGCAGGGCAACGGTGGCCTGCAGGACGACCGATTCCAGGTGGCCGCCGGAAGTGACACCCGCCAGGCGGTGCAGCAGGCCGAGCGCCTCATCGGGCCTGGTCGTTCCGTACTCGGTCCCGCACATGCGTGCGACGGTCCATCGGGACTGCCAGTTCGCCTGCGTGCTCCACTCCCGGAGCCGGTGCTTGATCTCCTTGGCGAGCAGGGCGTCCTTGGCGGCGACGCCCAGCGCGTAGGAGGCGATCTCCCGACTGGTCCAGCGGTCGGAACGGGTCAGTTCGCGGATGTGCCCGAGGGAGTTGCTTCCGCCGCTCCACCGGGCCGCCATCCCCATGAACTCCCCCGTGGGAAGGGTGAGTTCGACCCGGTTGTCGATGCCTTCCAGCCACTGGGTCATCAGCGGCCCCATCCGGCTGTACTGGCGCCACATGTGCTCCAGGAGCGCCCTGGCCCGACCGCGCTCCGCGAAGCTGACCGGCTCCGCCCGGAAGGGGTAGCCGGCATGGCGGATCTCCACCGTCGACTGGACGGCCCGGATCGCGTGGAGCAGCTCGCTCAGCGAGTGGCGCAGCACGAACTCCGGGTTCCGCACGTCCACGCCGGCGCTGCTGCCGTCGGGCGGCCCGGGCACGGTGATGTCGAGCCGGCCGGCGGCCACCGTGAGCAGGCGGTCGGCCTCGGCGCGGATCAGCCGGTGATCAAGTCCTTCGAAGACGCAGACCGACAGCAGGAACGCCAGCTTGGCGGGATCGTTGCGGAGGCTCTCCACCAGCAGACGTGCCTCCCGGCGGTCGAAGCCCTCCACCGAGTCGAAGACCGACGAGCCGTCCGCCGGCGGGCCGTTCATGGCGGCCAGCCGGGCCACCACCTCCACCACCGCGGCGGGGGCCATGCCGGTCTCCAGTGTCTCCGCGAGGTCCTTGCCGTCCACCCATCCGAGCCGACGGTCCCGGTCGGCGGCACTGGGCACCCGGTGCTCGAAGTGCCGGGCGAAGATCGCGGTGGCGGGCGGCGGCAGGCACGGCACAGGCGCTTCGCCGAGTTCCTCCTCCAGCCGGTCCAGCAGTGCCGGGTCGTCGGGCAGCACCACGACCATGCGGGTCCTTGCGGCCGCCAGCCTGGCCCGCAGCCTGTCGACCACACCGCGCCGGAGCATCCCGGGCGAGCCGTCCAGCAGGTACCCCTTGACGTTCTCGGCCGGATGCCAGGTACTCAGATCCGCGTCCGCGTCGACGGCGTGGAGGATGGGCGGGCCGGGGTACCGGGACAGCAGGTTCAGCGCCGTCGTACGCCGTCCGCTGCGCCGGGCGCCGGAGAGCAGGAGCAGGCCGGTGTCCAGCTTGGTGCGTGCTGTGCCGAACCACGTGGGTTCGACGAACGCGGTCAGGGCCTCGTCGAGGTCCGCTTTCGGAACGGGCCCCGCCTGCTCGGGTGGCGGGGCGGGGGATTCGCCGGCCGGGCCCTCGCCGCGATTCATCCGCTGGCCGCCGTACAGGACACCGGTGTTGATCATGCCGTTGGGCGCGAGGATCGTCACGCGGCCGTAGAGGAGTTTGCTCAGCCACTCTTCGCGCTCCCCGGTCACGTCCTCGGTCTCCGGGCCGGGGGCGGGCGGGAGCGGTTCACCGGGGGGCGGTTCCTCCTCGGCGGGGGAGGAACCTGCGGGCAGTGCGGCCGTCACCGGTCTTGCTTGCGCTGGCCGTCGCGCACGACGTCGCCCAGGTTGCCGTGGACGGTTCCCACCCGGTGACCGTTGTTGTCGCCGCCGATGTGTTCGCCGCCGATGCTGCCGATCTTGGAGCCCTCCACCCGGTCACCGATGTGGTCGCCGCCGCGGTTGGACAGGTGCTGGCCGCCCGATACCCGGCCGGTGTTGACGATGCCGTTGTCCGCCTTGATGTCGGTCCGCGTGGCGGGGGCGTCATCGGCTTGGTCGTCACAGGTCCCGCCGGGGGTCCGCTGGTCGGCCATGACCTGCTCCCCGAGGATGCGGCGGTCGTAGAGGTTCCCCGAGGGCGCCGGAATGTACAGCCAGGCACGCTGGGCGAACGTCTTGCCCTCGACGGTGGCCGGGACCTCCAGGAAGTGGTCGGGGTGCCGTCCCGCGTAGCCGCCGGCGACGGCGTCCTGGTGGGCACGGTCGGACAGGATGGCGGCGACCTGGGTGATGCTTTCGCTGGAGGCCGCCAGGATCGCCTTGACCGGGACGGAGTCGAGCAGTCGGTGCGTGTCGTTGCGCGCGGTGCCGTTGCCGTCGAACTCGCCACCGGAGTCCGGCAGCGGGCCGACGTGGAGGCTGACGCGCAGCCGGATGGGCGCCACCCCCGGCGAGCCGGCGTTGAACCGGGTGAGCACGTCCTGAAGGGTGTTCAGCCAGGGGTGGATCATGAACGGCAGGTGGGCCGGGTCGAAACCGAACACGTAACCGTCGCCCGTGGAGTTGGGGAACCTGCGGTCGGCCCACAGGTGGGCGAGGCCGGCCCGGTTCAGCGACGCCTCCAGCAACTCCGGCACGCTGCGGCTGATCTCGGCGTGTTCGATGGCCGGCCGCCCGGTGAAGTCCTTGGCGTCCACGGCGACGATTCCGCGGTACGGCGGGAGCGGCCGGCTGACGGTGTTCGGCGCGGCGGTGGCGGCCGCGGGCAGCGGAGCGGAGTACGGGGTCATCATGAGCCTCCACGCAGTCGTGATGTCGGTGCCGGCGGCACCGTCCCCGACCCGGGGCTGTTCGCCGCCGGGCCGGTTCCTCGACTGTCGCGAAGTCCGCGTCCGAGGTGTGCACTCGCGGTGCGTACCCGGCATGACACCGGACACATCGGCGCCGGCTTACGACGCTCCGCCCGCCACCCGGCGCAGCGTGGCCAGGTCGTCAACGACGATGCGCATCCGGCCGGCCCGCACCCCGTACGGCCCGAGGACGGTGAGCAGCGTGCTGACCGTGTTGCGGGAGATGCCCAGGTGCTGGGCGAGTTCGTTGCGGCTCAGTGCCAGTTCGATCCGGTCCCCGGAACAGTGGCCGGTGCCGGCGAACACGGCGAGGCGGGCCAGGGTGTCCGCGAGCCGCCCGAGCGGGTCGCCGCCGACACGGGCGCGTTCGGACTCCCGGAAGCGGTTGAGGGAGTGCCGCAGCAGGACGGGATAGAGGTCGTGGCGGTCGGTGAACGCCATGAAGCGGTCCTTGCTGACCACCGCGACGCGGCAGTGCGACAGGGCTTCGACCGTGGCGAGCCGGACCTCCTCGTCCAGGACGGCTACTTCACCGAGGAGTTCACCGGGGCCGCGGAAGGCCAGAAGCTTCAGTTCTCCGTCACGCTCCAGCCGGACGACCTTCGTGGTGCCCTCCAGCACGGCCAACACGTGTGTGCCGGGCGCACCTTGGCGTAACAGGATGTCGCCGGGGCGGTGCGGGCGTACGACCGCGTCGGCGAGCAGGGCGGCCCAGATCTCCTCGCCGATGAGGCGTCGCAGGGTGTGGCCGGTGTCGGCGGCAGCGGTGCCCAGGGTGTCGTCCATAGGGCGACCGTAGATTTCCCGCGGCCGGAGCGCGGTGCACTTCGCTGTGGGGAAACGCCCACCGCCTCCCGGCGGTGACGCGGGGGACGGTGGGACGCAGTTCTCGCCCCACCCGGACGTGTCCGGCGCGAGCGCCTGGCTGCCGGAGCCCGCCGTACCGGCCGGCGAACCCGCCGGGGTGAAGGCCGCGGTGACGCTCGTGGGCGTGTCCGTCCCGGAGACCTCCAGCGCCAGCATCCACGTAGTCGGCGAAGTCGTTGACGAGGTTGTCGACCTCGTCCGGGTCGCCGGACGCGCCGTCCGACGGGCTCGATGCGGCGGAGGGTGTGGCGGGCGGCGGCGCGGGCTCGTCCTGCGCCGCTTGTCCATGACATAGGTGTGCATGATGTGAAAGACGTGGACGCGGGGTGCAGCGTACGCCGTGGCGCTGACAGGTCCGTAACGGGATTGCCGGACGGTTTCCGGGGAGGTGACGTTGCCTCTGTTGCCGAATCGGCGGTAAACCGCGACGGAAGAGGGATGGGCGTGACTGCGGGGCGGGGTTATGGTCGTTGATCAGGGCCTACGGGGATCTTCTCCGCGGGTTCGAGACAAAAAGGGGGCGGCCTTCGATGGCGCCGGACGAAGCCGTGGTCGGATGCTGTGGAGTGCTGGAGATCGGTACCCGGGGTGACGCCGGTCCGGGCGAGGTCCTGGTACGGGTGCGGGGCGGGACGGAGACGTTCCTCGCCTGGTCCGCGCAGCCGCTGGTCCGCGGGACGAAGGTCTTGGTGGTCGAGTCCCGCGGGGTGCGGCAGGTGGATGTCATCGAGTGGGCTGATCCGTTGGACGCGTTGACCGGCGACGCCGGCGACGCTGGTTGAGGAGAAGAAGAGCATGTTTGGTTACCGCGTTCCGGCTCCCGATCAGGCGATGCTGATCTCGGGTGGCCGACGGGGACAGGGCGGTGCGCCGTTCCGCGTGGTCACCGGGCACGGCAAGTTCGTGCTGCCGGTGCTGCGCAAGACCCGGTTCCTGACGCTGTCGATGTGCGAGGCGGAGGTCGCGGAGACCTGCGTGACCAAGCAGGGCATCGCGCTGACCGTGCGGGCGGTGATCGCGTTCAAGGTCGGCAACGACACCGAGTCGATCGTCAACGCCGGGCAGCGGTTCCTGTCCGACCAGGACCAGATGGCGGTGCTGACCGGGCGGATCTTCGCCGGTCACCTGCGGTCCATCATCGGCTCGATGACGGTCGAGGAGATCGTCACCGAACGCCAGAAGCTGGCCACCGAGGTGCTGGAGACCTCCAAGACGGAGATGGCCAAGATCGGCCTGATCGTCGACTCGCTCCAGATCCAGTCGATCGACGACGGCGAGACCGGCTACATCGAGTCGATGTCCGCGCCGTACAAGGCCGCGATCCAGCGGCAGGCGCAGATCGCCTGGGCGAAGGCCAACCAGGAGTCGGCGGAGGCCCAGCAGGAGGCCACCCGGAACCAGGCCGAGTACCAGCGCAAGACCGAGGTCGTCCAGGCGCAGTACAACGCCGAGGTGGACCGCGCGCAGGCGCAGGCCTCGCAGGCCGGTCCGCTCGCGCAGGCCCACGCCCAGCAGGAGGTGCTCGCCGCGCAGACCGAACTGGCGCAGCGCCAGGCGGAGTTGCGCCAGCAGCAGCTGGTCGCCGAGGTCGTCAAGCCGGCCGAGGCGGAGGCGGAGCGCATCCGGGTGCTGGCGACGGCCGAGGCCAACCGGATGAAGATCCAGGCGGAGGCGGCCGCCTCGCACGACCGCGTCGCGCTGGAGCGGATGCTGATCGAGCAGCTGCCGCAGATCGTCAAGGAGGCGGCGAGCGGCCTGGCCGGCGCCAACGTCAACGTCCTCAACGGCGCCGACGGCCTGGGCGAGATCGCGGCCGGCCTGGTCGGCCAGGGCCTGACCATCCTCGACTCGGTCCGCCGCAACCTCGGCAACGCCGAGGGCGCCCAGCCCCAGCCCCCGCGTGCCGCCGGCACCGGCAACGAGGTCGAGCGCTACGACGTGAAGTAGCGTCACCGGCACGGCGGTCGGGCGCGCGGAGCCGCGCCGCCCGGTGCCGCGCCGCGCCGGGCGCCACGCTTTCACCGCGCGGAGCTTCACCGCACCGCCCGGAGCCGCACCGCCCGGTGCCGTGCCGCACCGCCCGGAGCCGCACCGCCCGGTGCCGCGCCGCGCCGCATGGAGCTTCACCGCCCGGTGCCGCACCGCACCGCGCACCACCGCACCGCACCGCATGGAGTTTCACCCCGCGGAGCGACGAAGGCGCCCCGCCGTACCCCGGCCGGGCGCCTTCGCGTGTCCCCGGGGGGACGTGGGTCCGTCAGACGCCCGGAGGGACGCGGCGGAAGCGGCCGTGGCCGCGGGTGAGGGCGTAGCCGCCGATCGCGGCGAGGGCGGCCAGGGCGCCGCCGGCCGCGGTCCACAGCCAGCGGGCGGACCACCAGGTGCCGGCCCAGCCGTCGGTGGGCGAGACGTCCGGACCGTAGCGGGAGACCACCGGGGTGACCGAGCCGTCGACGGCGGCGGAGGCGCCGGCCTTGACCGAGGTGGCCGTCACCGAGGTGGACACCGGCAGGCCCAGGTCGCCCGACGGAACGTCGACCGCGGTCAGCCGCACGTAGAACGCGCCGCGCAGCGGGTCGTTGGACCACGCCGAGGTGTACGCCTCGACGGTGCGCAGCCGGCAGGTCAGCTGGATCTGCGGGGTGTCGTCCGGGGCCGGGCGGGTGTTGGTGCCGTAGGTGCACGGCTGGCGGCGGCGCAGGCCGTCGTAGACGTCGAGCTGCCAGGTGGACGTGCCGTGCCGCTGGTAGGCCTGCGGAAAGGTGACGGAGGCGTGCACGGTGACGTTCTGGCCGGCGTCGGCCGGGAAGGCCCAGTACAGGTAGTCACCGGTGGAGGCGTCGGCCGTGGCCTGCTGGCCCTGCTGGAAGACCGCCGCGGTGCGGAAGCTGGTGCCCGCCTCGGTGGGCGCCGCCGAGGCGCTCGGCGACGGCGAGGGGGAGGCCGAGTCGTCGGCCAGCGCGGGGGCCGCGGTCAGGCCGGCCACCCCCGCGAGCACGGCGCCGGTGAGCAGAGCACGGGTGAACATCGTTGTGCCACGTATCAATGGGTTCTCCAGATTGCGACGCGCCAGCGAGAGAGCCAGCCCCACAAGGTACCGGCGACGAATCCTGTCAGAGTCAGGAACATCAAAAGCCACCAGCCACTGCCCAGTCCGAAGAACGCGACGTCCGACGCCGCCTTCGGGGAGCTGACCAGGTCGACGGAGAGTTCGACCGGCAGGCCGGGCGTGGTCTTGACCGACGCCGGCGCGGAGAAGGAGTTGCCGACCTGGAGGCAGACCGTCTCCGGCGGCGGGGGCGAGTCGTCGGAGTCGTTGTCCGCCTTCGGCTTCGGGTACCGCAGACCGGCCGAGACGACGTCGGTGCGCCCGCTGCCGTCCTCCTGGTCCCGGACGATCTCCCGCCCGGACTGGGTCACCGCGCGCAGCAGCACGCCGTAGTCCTGGTTGACGGTCCGGTCGTCGGAGACGCTGACCGAGGCCCGCAGTTCCTGGCCGGGTTCGACGGCCACCTTGTACCAGCGGTTCTCGGAGAACATCTCGTGGTCGGTGTACAGGCCCGGCTTGAGCAGCGGCGCGGTCGTGCAGTCGGCGGTGCCGAGGGTGCCGACCGGGTTGACCGCCGGGGTGGTACTGCGGTTGACCAACTGCTTGACGCGGCTGGTGAGTTCCTGCCGGTGCTGCACGGTGGTGTACGTGCCGCCGGTGGCGTTGGCGATGCAGCTGAGCTGGCTGCGGGTGCTGGCGTCGGGGATGAGGCCGAGGGTGTCGATCGTGGTGTCGACGCCCTTGGCGGCGATGTCCCGCGCGACCTGGCAGGGGTCGAGCGGCTGGCAGGTGTCCTCGCCGTCGGTGATGAGGACGATCCGGCGGCTGCCGTTGCCGCCGCCCTGGAGGTCGTCGGCGGCCTTCTCCAGCGCCGGGCCGATGGGGGTCCAGCCGGTCGGCTGGAGGGTGGCCACCGCGGTCTCGGCCTCGGTGCGGTCCAGGTGGTCGCTGACCGGGTAGAGCTGCGCGGTGTCCTTGCAGCCCACCTGCCGGTTGTTGCCCGGGTAGTTGGCGCCGAGGGTGCGGATGCCGAGTTCGACACCCGGCGGTACCGCGTTCAGTACGTCGTCGAACGCCTGCTTGGCGGCCGACATCCGGGACTGGCCGTCGATGTCCCGGGCGCTCATCGATCCGCTGACGTCGAGTACCAGCTCGACCTTGGGGGACCCTTGGGTCGCCTGTGGTTCATCGGCCGACGCGACCTGGGTGGGAAGCAGTCCGCTCGCCAGAAAGGCGAGGAGACCGCAGCCCAGCCAGGCCGTCAGCCGCCTTCGTATGATCATCGCCGGATCGTATTGAAATTCCACGGTCAAGCCCAAAGCGGACGGCCTCAAAGATGAGACGCGGCCAGGTAGTTGACCGGAAGTCACCTTTTCAACGGGTCCGGCGACCTGCTGTCCGACAACCTGATGTCCGGCGGCCGACCGTCCGCAACCTGCCGTCCGGCGACCGACCGTCGGGCGGCCTACCGGGTGTGCACGCTGACGTCGGACGCGTTGACCAGCACCAGGCGGTGGTCGTACTGGATGGTGTAGAGCTGACCGGCACCGGTGACCAGCGTGTCGCTGGACGAGAAGAAGTCGTCCGTGCTGACCGGCGCGGCGGTGCTGACGTAGCTCTGGCCGGCCGGGATCGAGTACGCGGTCAGCGGGTCCTCGGTGGACGGCGACAGGCCCGCCGGGTACTCCGACGGCTGCGGGTAGCCCTCACCGTAGACGGAGACCGCGGCACCGCCCGCCGCGCCGACGATCCGCACGCCGCAGGCCGGGGTGGTGTTCACCCCGCCCGGGTTGTAGAACCACACCTTCTGGCCGCTGTACCAGATCGCCGTCCAGTCGCCGCTGACGCCGGCGACCACGAACTGCTGGCCCTGCGAGACGGTGTCGCCCCAGTCGCTGATGTCGTCGGTGCCGGCCGACGCGCCCGGGTGCAGGGCCGGGTCGGCGACCAGCGGCGCGGTCGCGCTCGCGGCGGTGCGCACGTACAGGAAGTTCGACGCCTGCGTCTGGTCGGTGCACGTCGTGGTGTCACCGGTCGGGTCGTCCGCCGGGCACACGTCGACCGTCTGCTCGTTGGCGGCGAACGACGGCGTGATGGTCACCGCGCTGCCGACCGCGCCGACGCCGTGCGGGCCGCCGTCCACCGGGGCGCCGAGCAGCGACATGAACGACGACCAGTCCCAGTACGGTCCCGGGTCCCAGTGCATACCGGCCACGTAACCCTCAAGAGGGCCGGGCACGTTGTCGTGCCCGATGATGTGCTGCCGGTCCAGCGGGATGCCGTACCGGGCGGCGAGGTACGTCACCAGGTCGGCGGTGTTCTGGTACTGGGTCCGGGTGTACCAGGTCGCGCCGTGGGCGGCGAAGCCCTCGTGCTCGATGCCGATCGAGTGCATGTTGAACCAGTAGTTGCCCGCCTGGAACGCGACGTCCTTGTCCGGCACCATCTGCGTGACGGCGCCGTCCGAGGAGCGCATCACGTAGTTGGCGGCGTCCCCGTTGCCCGGGGCCTGGAAGGAGTCGATGGCGCTCTGGTACGACGACTCGGTGTCGTGGATGACGATGTAGCGGACCTTCATCCCGTCGGTGGGACGGTTCGCCGCCTGGTAGTTCGACGGGTCGGCCGGCAGGAACTGGCAGTCCAGGTCCACCGGGCACTCGGCCGCCGTCGTGTCGTCGGCCTTCAGGCGCAGCGCGGCCAGCTGGCCGGTCGCCGGGCGCACCGAGCCGTCGGCGGCCAGGGCCACCCGCTGCCCCTCGGGCGTCGTCAGGCGGGCGCCGTCCCGGACGCGGGCGAAGACGCCGTCGGCGAACGACGCGGCGGCCTTGCGGTCCGGGGAACCGCTGTAGCGGGCCACCGCGCCGTACCAGTCCGCCGGATCCGCCGACGTGCCGCCGGTCAGCGCCTTCTCGTACGACGCGAGCAGTGCCGCGCCGCCGAGGATGTTCCCCGCGGTGTCGTCGCGCAGCCGGGCCGCCGGGAGGCCGGACAGCTTCGCCGCCGCCGTCAGCGTGTGCAGCGCCGGGTCGGCGGTGAACGTGCCGAGCGCGGCCCGGCCGGCCGCACCGGTGCCGCCGCCGGAGACCATCGCCGCGGTGACGTCGGTGAGGTCCATCGGGCCGAAGCCGCCGCTGGTGTTGTACTGGCCGGTGTGCGAGGCCCACTGCGACTCCTGGTACGCCACCGCCAGCAGCACCGGCACCGGAACGTGGTACCGCGCCGACGCGGCGGAGAAGTCCGCCTGTTCGGCCGTCACGCCCCCGGCGCCCTGCGCGGCGCCGGCGGTCCCGCGGGCCTGGGCGGTCGCCGGCAGCAGTGCGACGCAGCCCGCCGCGAGCGCGCCGGCGGCCAGCGCCGACGTCATCAGTTTCCTCAAGGGCTGTCTGTGCAAGGTTCCTCCTCGACGGGTGCCACCGGGCCCCGGAAAACGGGCGGATGCCGGTGCCACCGCTGGGCGACGTCAGTCATCCTGCACCCCGGCGGCGTCCTTCGCAGGCATTACCCGGCGGGCGCCGGGCACGTCCCGAGGGGTGCCGCCGAGGTGGCGGGCGCACCCGGAGGAGGCCGGGCGGCCGACGCGGACCGCCCACCGGAACACCGGGCCGGCCACCGTGACGCCGACCGTTCACCTGCCCGACAGCCGGCCCGGTACCGCCCGATCAGCGTCCCGGACGGCATAGTCGACGCTGAAGCCCGGCCGGCGTCCGAAGCCGGCGTCCGGAGCCGGCACCGGATCGCGGCCCCCGCACCCGGCGCCGGGACCGGAACCGCAACCGGAAGAAGCCGGTCGTCAGAAGGGGAATCGTGCTGAACACCTCCGCGGCCGAGGCCGTTTCCGTGGTGCTGCTGATGGCGGTACTGGTCTGCGCCGTGCTGCGTCCGCGCGAGTTGCCGGAGGCGGTCGTCGCGGTGCCGGCCGCGGCCGTGGTGATCACGGTCGGGGCCATCCCGTGGGCCGACGCGGTCGACGAGACGGCGCGGCTGGCACCGGTGGTGGGGTTCCTGGCCGCGGTGCTGGTGCTGGCGAAACTGTGCGACGACGACGGGCTGTTCACCGCCTGCGGGGCCTGGACCGCGCGGGCGGCGCACGGTTCGCCGGGGCGGCTGCTGGCGGCGGTCTTCGTGCTGGCGTCGGTGGTCACCGCGGTGCTGAGCCTGGACGCCACGGTGGTGCTGCTGACGCCCGTGGTGTTCGCCACCGTCGCGCGGCTCGGCGCCCGGTCCCGGCCGCACGTCTACGCGTGCGTGCACCTGTCCAACACCGGGTCGCTGCTGCTGCCGGTGTCCAACCTGACGAACCTGCTCGCCTTCACCGCCAGCGGCCTGACGTTCGCCCGGTTCGCCGCGCTGATGGCCGTGCCGTGGGTCGTGGCGGTCGGCGCGGAGTACCTGGTCTTCCGCCGCTTCTTCCGCGCCGACCTCGCGGCGGGCGCCACCGCCCCGGACGACGGACCGCCGCCGCGGCTGCCGCGGTTCGCGCTGGTCACGGTGGCGTGCACGCTGGCCGGGTTCGTGGTGACGTCGGCGTTCGGGGTGAACCCGGCGTGGGCCGCGGCGGCCGGCGCGCTGGTGCTGGCGGTCCGGGCGCTGCTCCGGCGCACCGCGACACCGGTCGCGCTGGTGCGGTCGGCGGCGGTGCCGTTCCTGGCGTTCGTCCTCGGACTGGGCGTCGTGGTGCGGGCGGTGACCGACAACGGCCTCACCGGCGGCCTGCGTCACGTGCTGCCCGGCGGTTCGGGGCTGCCCGCGCTGCTGGGGATCGCCGCGCTGGCCGCCGTACTGGCCAACGTGATCAACAACCTGCCCGCCGTCCTGGTGCTGCTGCCGCTGACTGCCCCGCACGGCGCCGGCGCGGTCCTGGCGGTGCTGATCGGCGTCAACGTCGGCCCCAACCTGACGTACGCCGGCTCGCTCGCCACTCTGCTGTGGCGCCGGATCGCCCGTTCCTACGACCACCCGGTGCACCTCGGCGAGTTCACCGTCCTGGGCCTGCTGACCGTGCCGCCGGCCCTGGTGCTCGCCGTCGTCGCGCTGTGGGGCGGCCTGCGGGTGGCGGGCGGGGGCTGATCGCGGTGGGGTTAATCGTGGCGGGTGGGGGCTGATCGCGGCCGGCACGGACACCGTTACGGTTTCGCCGGGCGTGCGGAGGACGGTGACCCGTCCGCCGTCCGCGCGGGCACCGTCACACGTCCACCGGGCGTCCGTCCGCCACGAGGTCCTCCGGAGGGCGGTCCTCCGGAGGGCGGCCGTCGGGGGTTCGGCCGTCCGGGGGCGGCGTTCGCGGTTCGTCGCCGTCCGGGGTCGGCAGTTCGAACCAGACCGTCTTGCCGCGCCCGCTGGGGGAGTTGCCCCAGGCGGAGGCCATCGCGGAGACGATGATCAGACCGCGGCCGCCCTCGGCCTCGTCCTCGGCGAGCGCGGCGGCCGGCAGGGCGAGGTGCGGATCGCTGTCGCGCACCTCGATCCGGACGCGTTCGGGGTAGCGGCGGACGTGGATGTCGACGTCGCTGTCGCCGTGCACGAGGGCGTTGGTCACCACCTCGGACGCCAGCAGCTCGGCGTCCTGCGTCAGGTCGGTCAGCTCGACGCTGTGCAGCCATTCGCGCAGGAACTGCCGTGCGCGGCGCACCCCTTGGAGGTCGCGGCGGTGGATCGACAGCCGCCTGACGTGCAGTTGGGCCTGCGCGGAGGCGCCCTCGTAGCGCATCAGCAGCAGCGCGGAGTCGTCGGCGCGGGCCGGGCGTTCGGAGATGCCGCTGATCATCCGGTCGCCGATGGTCTCCAGTTCGCCGCCCGCGCCGCTCAGCGCGTCCTCCAGCGCCAGGCGCACCGTCTCGTCGTCGGGGCGGCCGTCGGTGCCGACCAGGCCGTCGGTGTAGAGGGTCAGCAGCGTGCCGGGGTCGAGCCGTATCCGGGTGGCGCGGTAGTCGGCCTCCGGTTCGATGCCCAGCGGGATGCCCACCTCCAGCCCGTCGCGGTGGTAGCGGCCGTCGGGGAACCGGATCAGCGGCTGGTGGTGGCCGGCGCTGACGATCTCGGCGATCCCGGTGTCCGGGTCGAGCCACACCAGGCAGCAGGTGGCGAAGCGGTCGGTGTCCAGCTCGACCAGCAGCCGGTTGGTGCGGCCGGCCACGGTCGCCGGGTCGTGGCCCTCGGTCGCGTACGCCCGCACGGCGCTGCGCAGTTGGCCCATGACGACGGCGGCGGAGATGTTGTGGCCCTGCACGTCGCCGATGACGGCGGCGATCCGGCCGTCCGGCAGGTTGATCAGGTCGTACCAGTCGCCGCCCAGCTCTATCCCGCCACTGGTCGGCACGTACCGCGTGGTGGTCAGCACACCGGCCATCTGGGGCAGCATGCGCGGCAGCAGCGCCTGCTGGAGCTTCTGGGCGAGGCTGTGCCGGGAGTCGTAGAGCCGGGTGCGTTCGAAGGTCTGGCCGAGCAGCGTGGCCAGCGCGATCAGCACGGAGTGTTCGTTGACGACGCCGGTCCGCTCCTGACTGAAGCCGATCGAGCAGCTGCCGATGGCGTGGCCGCCGGCCAGCAGCGGCAGCACGGCCCACACGCACGCGCTCCCGGTCCCGTCGTCGTGGGCGTCGGCGGGCCGGACGGCGTCGGCGGATCGGAGGGCGTCAGCGGGGCGGACGGCGTCGGCACCGTCGGCCCGAGCGTCGGCAGCGGCGGCATCCGCATCCGCATCCGCATCGGCCCGAGCATCCGCATCGGCGTCATCGGTGTCGTCGGCGTCGTCGGTGTCAGCGCCGTCATCGGCGTCCTTGTCGAGGTCCGGCCGCTGCACGATCTGCCGCATCTGGGTGACCGCGTCGGTCTCCAGTGACGGCTGTCCGAGCGGACGCCCGTTCAGCTCGCGCAGGAACGCGCGCGAACAGCCCCGCGCGCCGATCACCCGCAGCCGGTCGCCCTCGGTCAGCGTGATGGCCATCGCCCGCGCGTGGAAGCCCTCGATGACGCGTTCCAGCGCCAGGTCGGCCGCGTCCTCGGTGCGTACCGTGCCGATCAGCGCGTTGGCCAGTTTGTGCAGGTGGTAGATGAGCGGCGTGGTGCGGGCCGTGCGGTCGCCCTGCCGGGTGCCGGAGAGGCCGGTGGTCAGCCCGGTCGCCTCGCCGGCGTCGGAGGCGATGACGTGCGGTACGACCGGCGGTGTCATCGACACGCCGACCGAGGCCAGCCGTTCCAGCTCCTGGCCGGTGGTCGCGGCGGCCTTCCGCAGGTAGCCGCGCTCGTCGTCGGTCAGCTTGCGGAACATCTGCGGCCAGTACGTGGACATCGTGCCGAGCGGCCGCTCCCGGGGCCCCAGCGGCACGGACGTCACGGTGAACGGGAACGGCGCGAACACCGCCGTCTCGGGGTGGTTGCCCAACTCCTGCACGGAGTGCGCCGTGACGATGCCGCCGGTCTGGTACGAGGTCGCCGAGGCGTACGCGAAGTCGTCCACCGGCACGCGTTCCACCGAACCGGTGCCCAGCGGGGTGACGGCGGCCACCGACGCGACGAGCTGCCGCGAGGGGTCGTCGTAGAGGTAGATGGTGACGGCGGACGCGCCGAGGTCGGACAGGACACGGGCGGCCGTGGCGCTCAGTACGCCGTCGCGGTCGGTCACCGAGGGTGCGTGGCCGTCGCAGGGCGCGTCACCGAGCCGCCCGGCCGCCCAGCTGCCAACGGCCGCACGGGTACCCGACGACTCCCCGTCCGGCGGTCCGTCGCCGGGCGGCGGAAGCGGTGTCGCGTCACTCGGATTCATCGTCGCGGATTCCATCACTCTCGGGGTTCCCCTCACCTCCGGCAGTCCCCCGTACCCGGCCCCCTTCGGTCATGCCGCCGTCATTCCTATCGTTCCCTCCTGAAGGGGTACAAATCCCGCAGACCGGACCGATCGCCCCCACCGTCCCGTCCCCCCGCGCGGGGGCGCTCCGCGCGGGGGAACGGGGTGGGCGCGCGGAGAGATAACGCTGGCGCGTGGCAGGGCCGGGGTGCGGAACGCGGGGGGATAACGCTGGCGCGTGGCGGGGTGGAGGTGCGGAACGCGGCGGGGCGGGGCGCGCAATGCCGCGGGAAATCGCCGGGGCAGCGCGGGAATAACCGTCGGAGCGCGGCGGGGCGAAGGCCGGAACGGGCCGGGGCGAAGGCCGGAACGTGGCGGGGCGGAAGCGCGGAGCGCGACGGTGCGAACGCCGGGGCGCGGGCCGCGGAAGCGCGGAACGCGACAGGGCGAAAGCGCGGAACGCGGCGGGGCGAAAGCGCGGAACGCGGCGGGGCGAAAGCGCGGAACGCGGCGGGGCGGAGGCGCGGAACGCGACAGGGTGAAGGCCCGAACGTGACTAGGCGAAAGCGCGGAACGCGGCAGGGCGAAAGCCGGAACGCGGCAGGGCGCCCACGTGCCGGAACTCCGCCGGAGCGGCGAGACGCCCGAGGCCCGACGGCAGTCGCAACGCGGCAGGGCGCCCACGTGCCGGAACTCCGCCGGAGCGGCGAGACGCCCGAGGCCCGACGGCAGTCGCAACGCACGAGGCCCGCCGTCCCCCGGAAGGGGTAACGGCGGGCCGCGTGGCCGGCTGCGGTCGACTCGTCAGGCCTGCGCGGTGTGCTCCGCGGAGGCGATCCACGAGTCCAGCTGTTCCTGAGTGGTGGCCGGGTCGGCGACCAGGTTGCCCAGGTGGTCGTCGGCCAGCATCAAGGTGGACACCGCCGGGCACCGGTGGCAGGCTTCGACGCCGGTCTGCTGCCACCACTTGCACCGGGGCCGCAGGTGGCACCGCGGGACCGCGGCGGCGTGCGGCGGGGCCGGTACGGCGGAGATCCGGTTGATCAGACCGCACTCGGTGCCCACCCGGTTCGCGCAGGACGACTCGCAGTGCGAGGCGAACCGCAGGATGCGCCGCGGTTCTATGCCCTCCGGAACCATGCCGAGCACCTCGGACGCCGGAACCGGCTCGTCCAGGTAGGCCACGCTGCCGTCGTCCTGCGAGCGCACCCCCAGCACGAGCGACTCCGGCCGGTCCATCGCCCCACTCGGGCACCAACTGACCGGTTCCGCCTCGGCGTTCGCCGGCTCAGCCACGTCTGCCGCGTTCTCCACGGTGCTCACGCTCCCGTCAGACCGGGTCGTTGGAGACGAGGCCGGAGGTGCGGGTGGAGATGACGGCGTCGGGGCTCTCGGCCGCGGCCGCCTTCAGGATGCTGGCGTGCAGCGCCTCGGAGCTGACGCAGGCCGGGCGTACGCCGGCCGCGTGGGCCGGAGCGGCCGCCTGGGCCGGACCGGCGGCCACCAGGCCGGCCGCGAGCACGGTGGCGGCTATCGCCGCGACCTTGGTGCCCTTGGAGTGCTTCATCGCGTTCCCCTCACATGTTCAGTGAAAATGTGGACACGGGCCGAACATGAACGCGGGCACCGCCCGAACCGGTGCGCCTTGGCTCGCACTGTAGAAGAGCGGCCCTGCCGTGTCATCGCTCTTTCAGGCCACCGTGGCGGAAAACGTGCGTTTGGCAGGGAGAGGCCGTGAAGACCCTTCACCGCACGGCCCCCGCCCGCTTCCGCGCCTACCCTGACCGCATGAAGCCCACCTCCTCGCTCGGCGCGTTCGACGGCGCGGGGCCAGGCGGAGGCGTGGTGCACGGAGGCGTGGTTGGGGGAGGCGTGGTGTCCGGTGCGGCTGCTGCTGACGGAGGCGCGGTTGACGGAGCCGCCGCCCCCGCCGACCGTCCCGCGCCCCTCGTCGACGTTCCGCCCGAACTCGCCGCCAACCACACGGACTTCTTCGGGGCCGCCGGGTCCGTCTGGATCGCGGGGCTGCCCGCGTTGGCCCGGGAGCGGATGGCCGGCTGGCGGTTGACGCGGGACGGGCCGGCCGCGCACGGGGTCGTCGCGCTCGTACTGCCGGTCCGGTGCGCCGACGGCACGCGCGCCGCCCTCAAGCTCCAGCCGGTCGACGAGGAGACCGGCGGCGAACCGGCCGCGCTGCGCGCCTGGCACGGCCGCGGCGCGGTCCGGTTGCTCGACCACCACCCGGCCTCGGGCTCGATGCTGCTCGAACGGCTGGACGCGGCACGGTCGTTGGCCGCCGAACCCGACGAACGCGCCGCCGTCACCGCGCTCGCCGCGCTGCTCGGCCGGCTCGCCGCGGTGCCCGCGCCGCCAGGTCTGCGCCGGCTGGCCGACCTCGCCGCCGACCTGCTGCGCCGGGTGCCGGCCGCGCTGCCCCGGCTCGCCGACCCGGCCGAGGCCCGGCTGCTCGACGCCTGCGCCGGCGCGGTCCGCCCGCTGCTCGCCGAACCCGGCGACCGGCTGCTGCACTGGGACCTGCACTACGCCAACGTGCTCGCCCCGCTCCCCGGCGCCGACCGCGGCGACTGGCTGGCCATCGACCCCAAACCGCTGGCCGGCGACCCCGGTTTCGAACTGTTCCCCGCGCTGCGCAACCGCTGGCCGGCGATCGCCGCCGACAGCGCGCCGCGGAACGCGGTACTGCGGCGTTACGACCTGATGACGGAGGTGGCCGCCCTGGACCGCGGCCGGGCGGCCGGCTGGACGCTGGGCCGGGTCCTCCAGAACGCCCTGTGGGACATCGAGTCCGGCGCGACCCACCTGGCCGAGGACCAGGTCGTCGTCGGCGGGGCGGTTTTGCGCCGCGTGGGTTGAGGCTGTCGCCGGGCGTTGAGGCGCCGCCGGCTCTGAGGCCGCCGCTCGCCCCCCCGCCGCCACATCCCCCCGCCGAACGCCCACAACCCGCCGTTGCGCACACTCCTCCGCGTCACATTCCGGATACGCTGAGTCACCGGACGGATCGGAGTGGCGCATGGCGTACGACGAGCGGTTGGCGGGGCGGGTTCGGGAGCGGATTGCCGGGCATCGGGGGGTGACGGAGCGGGTGGAGGTCACCGGGCTGGCGTTCTACCACGACGGCAACCTCGCGGTGAGCGTCCTGGCCGACGCCCTGGTGGTCCGGGTCGGGCCGACGGAGGCGGACGCCGCGCTGGCCCGGCCCGGCGCCGCCCCCTTCGTCGACGAAGGCCACACCATGCGCGGCTGGATCATGGTCGACGTGGACGCCCTCGTCGACGACGTCGTGCTGTACGACTGGGTCGACGAGGCGCACGCCTACGCCGCGAGTCTGCCGGAGGGGTGACGCCGCGGCCGGTGCGCGGTGCCGTCCTCCCCGCCCCCGGCCCCCGGCCCCCGTGACCCCGTCACCCCGTCACCCTCCTCGGGTCACAGGTGCCCACCGAACCCTTCCCCGCCGACGAGCCGGACGGCGCCGCCGCAGGCGCCGGCGCCGCCTTCAACGACCGCATGCCGGACAGCGTGTCGCAGGTCAGCTTGAGGGTCGGTTTTCCCTCGTCGCTGTGGGTCACCCCGTAGATGACGATCCCGTGACCGGTCGCCGTGCCGATCTGCGGGAAGTGTTCGAAGTCGACCCAGCCGGTGGGCTGGTTGGCCAGGACGGTCCGGCGCAGTTGGGCGAGCACCGCGTACCGGTAGCCGTGGTCGACCGCCCCGGCGCTGTCCGCGGCGTTCTGGACGACCTCCGTCGCCTCGTACCCCAGGGACAGCGTGCCGTCCTCGAACATCGGCTCGCTGAGGATCGCCGCGGGCAGGTCGGTGTTCTTCCCGGATGCCCGCGGGTTGTGCTCGCTGAGCTGCGGAACGTCCTGCTCGCTGTTGAGCAGGGCCGACTGCTGGCCGGTGACCGCCGGGTCGGCGAGCGCGGCGAAGTACACCTGCACGTTGGACGGCACCGACGTGCTCGTGTCGAAGTCGAGTTTCGTCAGGTCGTCCCCGGTCAGCAGGTCCAGCGGCCGGCCGCAGGAACCGTTGCCGGCGATGCTGCTCAGCAGCGCGGAGAACTCCTCCGCCCGGCCGGCGAGGTAGATCACCTTGGACGTGCCGCCGCAGATGGTGTCGATCGCGGTGGAGAACGAGGTGTCGCTGCCGGAGGTGTACGACACCTGCCGCACCTTGTACCCGGCCTGCGTCAGCGCGGTGGTGGCCGCCTTCCGCTGCTGCGGGCTGTACTGGTCGTCGGTGCCCTGCGGCGTGCGGGTCACCACGAGGGCGGGCGACTCGCGGGAGGTCCTGGGCAGGACGTTGGTCAGGGCGTTGGCCTCCTCCTGGTCGGTCGCGGCCAGCCCGAAGTAGTTGGTGCTGTCCGAGGCCAGCGTCGGCGAGGAGTTGGTGGTGTCGACCACCGCCAGGCCGCTGCGTTCCAGCAGGCCCACGGTCTTCGCGCTGTCGTCGGCGTCGCGTCCCAGACCCACCACCGCGCTGATGGTCGGATCGTTTTTGGCCATCCGGACGATCTGCTGCGCCATCAGGTACTGGTGGCGCAGCTCCTGGCCGCCGTTGGCGATGAGCACCCGGATCTTCGGCCCGTCCATGTTGCCGCTGTTGACGTACTGCTGCGCGAGGTAGACGCCGGCCAGCTCCTCCAGGCCGTTGCGCACCTGGGTCGGCTGGTCCTGCCAGGTCGACAGCTGGCCCGCGTAGACGACGGTGACGTGCGGGCTGTTGCCGATCGTCGCGTTCGACGCGGTGATCCAGTTCTCGACCGTGCTCACGGTGACGCCCTCGCCCGGTCCGGTGCCGGGGTTCTGCGGGGTGCCGCCGTTGAGCCGGAACCCGCCGTCGTCGAACGGGTAGGCCCGGTCCGTCACTCCGATGCACTCGACGCCGGTGCCTTCCAGGTCGGGCACCCGCCGCAGGTCGTGGTTGCCGAAGAGGATGCGGCTGCCGCAGTAGCGGTGTTCGTAGTCCTGGCCGAAGCGCCCGGCGGCGAGGACGGCCACCACCAGCACCGCCGCCAGCGTCCAGACCGACCACATCCTCACCCAGAGGGAACGTGCCGGTTCCTGCGGGGAGGTCAGCTTCCAGGCGGTCTCCTCCATGTCCTCCCGGCTGATCCGGCGGTGCAGTATCCACGGCCGGCCGTTGGGCGACTGGCCCAGCAGCAGCCCGTCCTCCCACTGCGCGTACACGTCGACGTTCCACTCACCCGACGGCGGCCGTCGCAGGCCCGAGTCGGACAACTCGCTGAGCTTCCTCATACCCGCCCGGTCCACGCCGGCGATCACCAGCAGCGGGTCGACCTCGCTGCGGCGGCAGCGGATGTCGTTGATCGCGTCGAGCAGGGCGATGGTGCCGCTGTCCTCGGTGGCCCTCGGGAAGAAGATGATCGGGGGCGTCGGCCGCTTGCGGCGGCGCAGGTCGGGCATCCACGGCCGGTAGAGCGCCCGCAGGTCCTCCAGCAGTGCGAGGGTCCGCAGTTGGAGCAGGTACTGCTTCGTGTTGACGACTTCGGTGGTCCCGCTCGCCGCCGGTTCGCGCCACCCGGCGGGGACGAGGCGGGCCGCCAGCGTCGCGAGGGCGCGCGGCAGCGGCGGGTGACGGCCCGTGTCCTCCGTCCCGGCGGGCTCCTCCTGCGGGGCATCGGCGTCCCGCGCCCGGGTGAGGGCGGTGCTGCGGGGGGCCGCGGCGAACAGCTTCGACAGGCCGTCGGCCCGCCGCGTCATCACCCGCCCCGAGCGCAGCGGACGCCACCACGACCACGACTTCCCGCCGGCCTGTCCCTGTCCCGCCGCCAGGAACGTGCTCCTGGAGAACCAGCGGTTGACCGGACTGAGCCAGAGCAGCTGGGGACGGAAGAGCGGGAGGACCCTCCACAGCCCGAACAGCAGGAACAGCAGGACGAGCAGGACCAGGGGCCAGCGCCAGCTCGACTGGCCGAGCACGGTCGTCACCACGAGCAGGACGACGGCGCCGAACAGGTTGCCGACGTCGGTGACGGCCTTGAACTCGCCGGCCAGCCACTTCCTGCTGCCGGAGCTCCGGGGCCGCCAGCGCATCTTCCTGAGTTCGTCGAGTGCGTTCTTCCCGCTTCCGGATTCGGCCGCCTCCGCGATCGCCTTGACCAGCAGGCTGCGGGGGAAGGCCAGCCGCCGGGAGCGCGGCAGGTTGGAGCCGCCCCAGTTGGACGCGTTGGACAGCGAGTCGAGCAGGTCGAAAGCCGCGTCGTACTGGTCCTGGTTCCGCTTCTTCCCGGCGTCCGTCCGGTTCGCGTGCTCCTTGAGGTCGAAACAGATCAGTTCGCCCTCGACGTGGCGCAGGCGCAGCTGCTCGACCATGTACTCGACGGTCGCGTCGTCCTTCGCCTTGCCGCTCTCGGCCTGGAAGACCACGAGCGGCATGAGGCCGTGATCGGTCCGGAACCTCTGCACGAGAAAGTCGGTGAGTCCGAACATCTCACGTAAGGCCCTGGTGTACGCGCGCCCCTCGGCCATGTCGCCCCCGCCGTGCCAGGGCCCAGGAGCCTCGCGGCGCCGCGGCCTCGGAAGAAGATTCGAATTTAACTCCAACCGTGCTGATACGTAAGGAAGTTGACGATCAGTTGGATGGCTTCCGGCCAGTGAGCCGGAGCCGCCCCACCCCGCCGCACCGCCTCCCCGGAGCCGGGACGGCGGACCGCCATCAGCGGGTCACCGCACGCGTGCGCCACGGGCGGCGCCGGGCTGTGCGCCGGCGTCCGCGCGTCGGCGTGCGCGACGCGGTCCGCACCGCCGCGTGCTGCCATCCGCCGGACCGCCATCGGCGGGTCACCGGCGAGCCGCTCTTCCGTCGGCGCGGCGGGAGGTCGACCATGGAGGCACCCCCCGCAACCTCACCGCCCCCCAGCAACCTCCCCGTCGCCGAAGGCCCCCCGCAACCTCGCCGCACCGCCCCCCGGCAACCTCCCCGTCGCCGAAGGCCCCCCGCAACCTCACCGCACCGCCCCCCAGCAACCTCCCCGTCGCCGAAAGCGCACCCCCAGCAACCTCACCGCCCCCCGCAACCTCACCCCCACCCCGCAACCTCACCCCACCCCGCAACCTCACCCCGCCCAGCGGAGCGCACCCCACCCAGCGGAGCGCACCCGCGGAGCGACCCGTATACGAAAACCGCCCCGCCACCCGGTTCAGGGGAGCAAACCCGTTGCCCGGGGCATGTATGTCATGTACGGTTCAGCCGCTCTCCATGTCTTGGTGGTCGGCTCCACGTTCTACGCGCGGAGAATCGGCACCCGCACGGACCACGGTCACCCCACCCGGAGGTAGGACGGATGCTTGGGACACACAGACACCTGCGCGGCCTGGTCGGCGGCGTGGCGGTCGTAGCGGCGGTGGCGGCCGGCGCGGCCGCGCACGCCAGCGCGGCCCCGGCCCCCGCGGCCAACGGCGCCGCGGCCCCCGCCGCGACGACGCAGAAGGTGCTCTTCGACGACACCAAGGCGGAGACGGCCGGCAACGCCGACTGGATCATCAGCACCAGCATCCCGGACCCGACGAAGCAGAACGCCTCGCCGTCGAAGGAGACCGACTGGACCGGTGCGCTGTCCGCCTGGGGTGTCGCGCTCCAGAAGACCGGCGACTACACGCTGGACACCCTCGGTTCCGGCAACACCATCACGTACGGCACCGGTGGCGCGCTGGACCTGAAGAACTTCAACACCTTCGTGCTGGACGAGCCGAACAACCAGCTGTCGGCGGCCGAGAAGACCGCGGTCATGCAGTTCGTGCAGAACGGCGGCGGGCTGTTCCTGATCTCGGACCACAAGGGCAGCGACCGCGACAACGACGGCTGGGACTCCCCGCAGGTCATCCAGGACCTGATGTCCAACAACGGCGTCGACAACAACGACCCGTTCGGTGTCAGCGACGACGACCTGGACATCTCCTCCGGGACGCCGACCGCGATCAACGACTCCAGCGACCCGGTGCTCAACGGCTCGTTCGGCAAGGTCACCAGCAGCGAGATCGACTCGGGCACCACCTGGACGCTGCACCCGTCGGACAACGCCAACGCCAAGGGCCTGCTCTACACCTCGGGCTCCAGCGGCAACACCGGCGTGTTCTTCGCGACCAGCACCTACGGCAGCGGCCGCGTCGCCTTCTGGGGTGACTCCTCCCCGGTCGACGACGGCACCGGCGAGTCCGGCAACACGCTGTACAACGGCTGGAACACCGACTCCAACGCGGCCCTCGCGCTGAACGCCACCGCGTGGCTCGGCGGCGGCTCCTCGGGCGGCGGCACCGGCGGTACGACGGCCGGCTCCACCACCGGTACGACGAGCGGCACGACCTCGGGCACCACGTCCGGTACGACCAGCGGCACCACCGGTGGCACCGGCGGCTGCACCAGCGGCCAGCTGCTGACCAACCCCGGCTTCGAGTCCGGCACTTCGGGCTGGACCGCGACCAGCGGCATCATCAACACCGCCACCAAGGAGCCGGCGCACACCGGTTCGTACAAGGCGTGGCTCGACGGTTACGGGAAGGCGACCACGGACACCGCCTCCCAGTCGGTCTCCATCCCGTCCGGCTGCACCACGGCGAACGCCAGCTTCTGGCTGCACGTCGACACCGCCGAGACCTCGACCAGCACCGCCTACGACACGCTGAAGGTGCAGGTGCTCAACAGCTCCGGCACCGTCCTGGGCACGCTGGCCACCTTCTCCAACCTGAGCCACAACACCGGTTACGCCCAGCACACCTACAGCCTGGCCGCGTACGCCGGGCAGACCGTGACGCTGAAGTTCACCGGTGTCGAGGACGCCCAGGACCAGACGTCCTTCGTCGTGGACGACACCGCCGTCAACGTGAGCTGACGCGGTACCGCATCCTGTTCCTCACCGGGGACCCGGACGCGTGTCGGGCACCCGCCCACCGGAGGCGGTCCCAGCCGGTCACCGGCCTGCGCCCGCCGCGCGATCCGGAGGCCGTCGATCTCGACGACGATGACGGCGGCCAGGACGAGTGAGTCCGGCACGCGGCGCGGCTTCGGCATCGTGAGGGCCGCGGATGGATGACCAGGAAGTCAGGCTTCATCGCAAGCGCAGGCGCGTATTATCGACCAGCGCGCTTCCAAGCATCGATAAATTCTCGATAAAGGAAACGTTGGAAAGGCTGGGCTCCTGTGAAGGAGAACTGCTTGCCCAGTGTACGAGCCCCGAACCATAACCCGCTGACCTTTGGAACACCCGGAGCAGCCTCGGCAACAGAGGCGACGGTGCCCACCAGTTCCCGCTCGATGTCGGACAGTTCGACGCGGCGTAGCCCGAGGCGTTCTAAAAGCTGCCTTTTGACGTTATCTATGTCACGCGCCAGGCGCGCGTAGTCTTCGTCGGTCACACACTGCTGCACAGCTCGTCGCAGCTCCGCTGCGCGCTGCCGGTAGTCCCTGATACGTCCGACGACAATTTTGGTCCACTCTTTGTCGCTGTGAGTGCCGACTTCATCGCGAGCCCACAGGCGCCCACCCAATAGAGGTAGTTCCAGCTGAAGCAGACGCACTCGGTGGTGCTCATTGCGTTCGGCTGCCTGTGCAATTGTAGTGTGAATGCCGCGCACAGTCTGAATAAGATCGAGCACTTGATCTTTGTCGGCGCCTCCGCGGGTCATGTCGAAAGTTAGAGAAAAATCGCGACGCATGGGGTGGGACTGATATGAGATGCCCAATGCCTCCGACCGCGCGCGGTATTTCATGCCCCGGGCCAGGGTAGCCATGAGGTATCGTCCCTGCCCGGGAGCAGTGATATCTTCCAGTGCTTCCCCCAAAATAATTGCAGCTGCTCTGGCCCATTCACCAAAGGCATCTTCCTCTACGCCATCGAGAGTAGGGATGCGACGTCCATGATGGCCCGTGGTTGAGCGGACCTGTCGCTCTTGGAAGGCGCTCCAGTCCCGAATGCGGGCCGATAGAGCGTTTTGGCCACCGACTGTTGCTGCATCGCATGCGAATGTGTGCTCAACAAACCGGGCCATGCTGGAGATGCCGTGTACGCCTTGCAGGTCGTGGATCGCCGCCGCTTCAAAAGTCGTGGCAGTACGTAACTGGCTGTCGTCCAGGCGTAGAGGGCGGAGCAAGTGGGCGTCCATAAGGGTGCGTAAGAGCAACGGTCGTTCGCCGAAATCATCCGGTCGTGGATCTGCCAGGATCGGGTGCGCGACGTGGATCTGAGACATAAAAATCAGTGACTGGATCACCTCGACGAAGCACTGTCGCGCGAATGGGTCTTCCGGAGCGGTTCGTCTATTCTGAGACAGTAAAAAATCTTCAGCGCTGATGAGCGAAGTAACGTCTAGTACGACGCCAGTATCTGGCTGCCCCGTGCTCATCCGCGCATGGCCTTCAGGAGCCAGTCCACGGACTCGGGGCGGCCGGTGATGTCGGAAGAGAAGACAGGTGTTGCCGCGCTGAGGAACTCCGGATCAAGCGGGATTTCCTTGCCTTGTTCAGTGCAACTTCGCAGCCCGGCTGCCTTGGCCAGACAGAGCCCCGCCGCGCCATCCCATAGTTTCTGGTGGCGGCGCCAGAACAAGTCGAAGGGAGGCAATGCCGGTGTCGTGAGGTCGCTGAGATCCAGGGTGGTCCGAACCATGTCAATGGTTTGCGACGTGGTTCCGCTCTTAACCGTCAGGCCCGCCTTTTTAGCAGTGGTATCGAACTCGGTCCGATCCTCGTCCGCGCTCCGCGTGGCTGATACGTGGCCGCTGAGCCCACGGAAAGGTGCGCGTAGCTCGCCGCCAACGCGGATTTCACGGCGTGAGGCATCTGCCGTGACGATGATTGGTTGTCGACCAGTAGCCAACTCGGGTGCCAGTACGAATGCTGCGGAGGGCTGCCAATCCTCGAGCAGGCAGACAACGGAACAAAATTCCGTCCGCTCCGCACGAACGAATTCTGCGGTGCCGTCAATGG
Source organism: Streptantibioticus silvisoli (assembly GCF_027947535.2). GTDB lineage: Bacteria > Actinomycetota > Actinomycetes > Streptomycetales > Streptomycetaceae > Streptantibioticus_C > Streptantibioticus_C silvisoli. The sequence continues at coordinate 12,192 of NZ_JAAGKO020000039.1, read as the reverse complement.
GATCGACTACCCAGACTCGCCCCTCAGATGCTCGAACGTCCGTGCGAGTCTTGGTGCGTTCATCCTCCTCGGCAATCACCACTGCACCTGGCTCCAGCTTGCGAATGGCGGCGATGATCAGATCTTGGACCACCACATCAGCCTCAGTCAGCAGCGTCCGGTCATCCTTCACCTCTACTGGTAGATCTGCCAGGCGGGCACGGTAGTCGCTGAAGACCGGTAGCAGTTGGTCTTCCAAGGCGGTCCAGAGCATGGTGACGGACGACATGGCTGTGAGGCCCCCAAGCCGATCGCAACAGTGAACTGACGACCAGTCTGGCATCGTCGGACGTTGGGCAACACCAGGCGTCAGGTGCCAGTAGGTCCCGAACTTCGGGGCTGTAAATGTGGCGCAAGAGGTACACGGAGCGAGCGCACTCGCCGAGACCATCAACGGACACCGCAGTGGCTTCGGCACACTCAGAAGCCGTCTCATTGCGCGAGTCTGTGGTAGTGGATAAAGGCTTTTAACACGATCATGGTTGGGCTCGTTTGAGGCGCCTTCAGCAGATGAGTGCGCATGCGAGGGAGACGAAAGCATTGTGGAGTTCGGTGCGTCGTGCCCGGCGGACGGCGAGGCGATTGAACTGGCGAGCGGGGTGAAGGTCTGCTCGACGACGTATGGGAGCTTGCCCGGTCCGTGGACCTTGGCCTCTCCACGGCGGGAGATGACGGGCAGGATTTCGCGTCTTCGCAGTTCAGGCGGTTGGTTTGGGAGCCGTAGCCCTTGTCGCCGAGGAGGGCGTCGGGGTGTCCTCGGCGGCCGGCGGGACGCGGTGCAGTCGGTCGAATTCCGCCCCCACCGGTCAGACCGCCGGCCGGGGGTCCTGCGACGGGAGCGGGGCCCGGGGTGAGCCTCCGCTGTCCGTGCGCGTTCCCGGCCCGGTTCCGGAGGCGTTCCTGCCGCGCTGCGCCCACCACAGCCCCACCGTCCAGCACAGGGTGACCGCGCAGGACGCCGCCAGGACCAGTGGGATCGTGGTGGTCCCGTGCGAGCCGACCAGGGTCTGCACCACTGCGGGGACCACGGCGTTGCCCAGCATGCAGCACAGGGTCAGCACGGACGTCGCCCGTTGCGGGACCCTGGCGAGGCGCGAGACCCAGGTCACCAGGGTGGGCAGCACCGGTGCCAGGCACAGGCCGGCCAACGGGTAGGCCAGCAGCGCCAGATGGGGGACCGCGGCCAGCGTCAGCATGCCCACCGCGGCGGCGAGGTGGAGCGGCAGCAGGGTGCTCGGCGGTACCCGGTGGGTGAGCCGGGGCAGGACGAACCGGCCGAGCGCCATCCCGGCCCAGAAGCCCGAGGCCGCGGTGGTGGCCGCCGCCGCGCTCCAGCCGGTGTTGACCAGCTGGGTGGACTGCCAGGTGCCGACGCTGGTCTCGGTCCCCGCGTAGAACAGCCCCACCGCGAGGAACAGCACGAACGACCAGCCCAGCCGCTGGGCGGCACCGGACGGCTGACGTGCTGCCGGCGAGGTGCCGTCCCGCACTTCCACCGGACCGGCGTCTGCCGCACCGGACGGCTGACGTGCCGCCGGCGAGGTGCCGTCCCGCGTCCCGGACGGCTGACGCGCGGGCGCCGGGTCCTCCAGCGCCACGCCGGCCCGGTGGACCAGCACACAGGTGAGGGAGACCAGGCAGGCGGCCAGGGCCAGCACGCGGATGTCGAACCGCCCGGCGAGGCCGGCCGCCAGGGGGCCGAGCATGGCGCCGACGCCGAACACGCCGTTGAGCCGGTTCACCATGACGAAGCTGCGCTCGCCGAACCCCCGGGCGAACGCGGTGTTCAGCGTGAGCGTCATCCCGCCGTAGCCGACCCCGGCCACCGCGGCGAACGAGACGTACGACGTCCAGCCGGCGCTCAGCCCCATGCCGGCCGTTCCGGCGGCGAGGAAGACGAGCAGGGCGCCGATGACCAGCCGCATCCTGATCCTGCGGCCGAGCAGCCCGATCGCGGCGGTGGCCGCCAGCGCGCCGAAGTTGTACAGGCTGACGATGTCACCGACCGCGTGGCCGGAGCCGAAACGCTCCCGCAGGGCGGGGAGCGAGGCGCCGATCGACGCGGTGAACGCGCCGAGGAGGAAGAACATGCAGAACGCGGAGACCACCGCGGACCTCGCCATCCGCGGTCCGGGCGCGGCCTGCCACGTCTCGACCGGAACGGCGGGCACCGCGGGGCCGCGGGCCGGGGCGGCCTCACGCATGGCGGCCCGACACTTCCCGCACGACGACGCGGATCGGAACGTCGAGGCCGTCGAGCAGGACGTCGGACCCCGACCGCCCCGACCCCGCCGCCCCCGCCGCCTCCGTCGACAGTCCCTCCGCCGACAGTCCCTCCGCCGACCGCGTCGACAGTGCCGTGAAGTCGACCGTCGTCGCGACGGCGCCGGCGGCGAGCAGTTCGCCGCCGCCGATGCCGACGCAGAGGGCGCCGGCGGCCACCGCCGACGCCACGCCGCTGACCGAGTCCTCGAAGACCAGCATCCGGGCCGGGTCCATGCCCAGCCGGCGTGCCGCCATCAAGTACGGGTCCGGGTGCGGCTTGCCGCGTTCCACGTCGTCGCGGGTCACCACCTCGGGGAACAGGGTGAGCAGGCCCAGCCGCCCCAGCGCGTTCTCGATCTTGCGCTGCCAGCTGCTGGTCACCAGTACCAGGGGCACGCCGAACTGCGCGAGCCGTGCGGCGATGGCGTCCGCGCCCGGGACGACGGAGTACGCGGCCTCCTCCTCCACCGCGTCCACCTCCGCCCAGATCGCCTTGCGTGCCGCGTCGGAGTGCTCGGGGAAGAGCATCCGGACCGTCTCGGCGCCGGTGCGCCCGTGGACGTAGCCCTCGACCTCGGCGGAGTCCAGCGTGCGCCCGTGCCGGCGTGCCACGTCCCGCCAGGCGTTCTCGATCACCGGCCTGGAGTCGATCAGGACCCCGTCCATGTCGAAGACGACGGCCTCGACGTCGAGCCCGGTACCGGCTTCCCCTTGCATGTGACTCCTGTCCGAGTGGTGACCCGCCAACAAACGGTGATCAGCTGACAACCGGTCGGGCCGGCTGCGGTCAAAGCGCCTTGTGCACCAGATAGACGTCGTCGATCAGCAGGAGGTCGATGACGTCGTCCTGCAAGGGGTCCAGCGCGTCGCGGTGCGATCCCACGATGGGCTCCTCGTGCTTGTTGAACGAGGTGTTGACCAGGGCGGCCTGACCGCTGCGCTCGTGCCAGCCCATGAGCAGGCTGTGCAGGAACGGGTCGTCCTCGCGCCGCACGATCTGCGGGCGGGCGGTGTTGTCGGTGTGCACCACCGCCGGGCAGGTGACCGCGAACTTCTCGTGGCACGGGTAGGTGATCGTCATGAAGAGCGCCGACGGCTGGTCGGGCGCCCAGCCGACGTAGCAGTCCTCGGCGAGTTCCATCGCGGTGATCGGCGCGAAGGGCATGAACTCCGTGCGGTTGAGCCGCTTGTTGAGCCAGTCGTTCATGGTCACGTCGTGGGTGCTGTAGACGACGCTGCGGCGGCCGAGCGAGCGGGGGCCGAACTCCATCCGCCCGCGGTAGAGGCCGACGACGCGGTCGTTCGCCAGGGCGTCCAGCAGTTCCTCCTGGAGCCCTTCCCCGACCCGGCGGAACTTCAGGTCGGGGTAGTCGCGCAGGATCTCCTCCAGCTGTCCCTCGGAGATCGCCGACTCCGGCCCCAGCGCCATGGACGGCACGCGCGGGCGCTTGCCCTCCTCGCGGTGGTCCACGATGACGGCCGTCTGGAGCGGCAGCCCGCCGTCGCCCATGGGAGGCAGCACGTAAACATTGCTGACACCGGCGGTCTCGAAAATACGCTGGTTGAGTTTGACGTTGGCGAACACTCCGCCCGACAGGCAGACGTTCCCACTGGGGACCTGGTCGATGTGCTGCGCCACGATCGCCGTCAGGAGGTTTTCGATGTGGCGCTGCGCGGCGGCCGCCACGTCCGCGGGGGAATGCTTGGCGATCTCGGCGAGCAGGACATCGGAATAGCCGTTGTAGGACGGCTGGTAGAAGTCACCGCAACGCGCGCGCAACGCGCCGCCCTCTTCGATGTCTATCATCTTGCGCATCAGCGGAAGGAGCTTCTCGGGATCTCCGTTGGCCGCAAGACCGGTTATCTTGCCCTCGTGCCGGTTGGGCTTGTATCCCAGCAGCTTCGTGATACGGCCGTAGAAATACCCCAGGCTGTCGATGGAGGTCTCCCGCCGGAGGACCTCCTCGCCCTCGGGGGAGTATCTGGTGACCGTCAGGGACTGGAAGTCACCCCGCCCGTCGCAGGTGACGACGAGGGCGTCGTCGAAGGGCGAGCAGAGGAAGGCGCCCAGCCCGTGCGACTCGTGGTGGTCGACGTAGACCGTCCTGTCGCGCAGGCCGTGCTCGTCGACGAACGCGTCGAACTCCCCGCGCTTCGGCTTGTCGTTGCGCATCTCGTCGGCGATGCGCTTGCGCAGGTGCGGCAGGGCCTCGGGACGGGCCAGCGCTTCCTCGGAAATGCGGTCGACGTAGAGCAGCAAGTGCTTGTCCATGTCGAATCCCGCGCACCATCCGTAGGCGACGCGGTCCACTTCCGAAAGGGAGACACCGGCCTCACGTAAGACGTAGGCGATCGACTGCTCGGGCCAGGTGCTGTGGTCCTTGATGCGGGAGAACCGTTCCTCGCTGACCGCGGCGACTATTTCTCCGTCGCGCACGATGCACGCTCCGGCGAGATCATTGTTCGTAATTCCGAGGACAATCATCGGATGACCCTTCTGCGGCACGAATTCCGGGATATCCGGCCCCCAGAACGGTCGGGCCGGACGGTGAGCGGACGGAACGCTACCGGCGGATGTGGACCCGAGCAGTCCGCAGCAAATGGATCTGGCCAGTCCGTATACAAAATCCGGGCGATCACCGGAGAGACAGGAGGTGAAGCCTCACTTACGGTGAAGACGGGATGGAGGCTGTGAAAGAGCTCAGGAGCCTGGGGCGACCGAGTGAGGGGGGGTAGATCACCCTCAGTGATTGTCCAGAAGTGATTGAGCGTCAGGTTTCGCCCGCCACCACCGCGCCGACGTGCCCGGGAGCGGCTGCGCCACTCGCCGACGGCCACGGCGATTACCGATGATCCTACCTGGGCATTCTCATGGGTCACGACGCGCTCCACGCCGTCCGAACAGGGCTCGAACGCGCGGAACGGTGTGACACCGGCGGGGGACGACTTCCCCGTCCGGGCTGGCATATGCGGCACCGCCGTCGGCCTCCGTGCCCCGGGGCGGACGCCCGTGGGGGGCGCTCGCCAGGCTACTTTTCTACTCCAGTAATTTTACTCCGTGTGTCCATAGTCACTCATTTGGCCCCTATGATCGGCGGTGAGTGATGTTGCGACCTGCGGAACGGGAGGCGGAGTCATATGCCGGCGCGAGCGAGGGTATTGCGACCTGAACGATCGGCCCGGGATCTGTTCGGGGCGGAGATGAGACGGTGCCGCGAGCAGGAGGGCATGAGCCTCGAACGCCTCGGCGGCATCGTGGGGTTCAGCAAGAGCGTGCTGTCCAGGGTGGAGACGGCCGACGCCATGATGGCGCCCGACCTGCCGGCCAGGTTGGACGCGACGTTCCACACGGGCGGGCTGTTCCAGAAGCTGTACGCCCTGGCCCGCAAGGAGGTTCATCCGGATCAGTTCCGGCGCCGGATGGAGTTGGAGGCCCGGGCAAGGACGATCCACGAGTACGCAGGTCAGTTGGTTCCGGGCATCGTGCAGACCGAGGAGTACGCCCGTGCGCAGTTCAAGAGCGGCAACCCACGGGCGACACGGGACGAGATCGGTGAACTGCTGCTCGCCCGGATGCTTCGGCAAGGTGCAGTGCGCGAGGCTGACCCCGCACCTGATGTGGCCCTGATCCTCGACGAAGCCGTACTGCGCCGTTCGTACGGTGGGCCGAAGGTGATGCGGGGTCAATTGGAGAGGCTTGCCGATATGGCGTTCACCCCCACCAGCACGGTTCAGATTCTGCCGTTCACACACGGCGAGCACGCACTGGCTGGTGGCACGCTGGCGCTCTGGACCATGGACGACGGCACGCAGGTGGCGTACGAGGAGAGCATCACCACCGGTACGTTGATCGAGGACGCAGACGTGGTGAAGGCCCATCGACGGGCCTACGATCTGTTGAGGGCGTGTGCCCTGTCGCCGCGAGATTCTGCGGCGTTCATCCGGTCGGTGATGGAGGATCTACCAGCATGAAGACCAGCCCTGACCTCTCCTGCGCCCAGTGGGTCAAGTCGTCGTACAGCGCCAACGGCGGTGGTAGTTGCGTCGAGTGGGCCCCCGCCTTTGTTCCCGTCGGTGTGGTTCCCGTTCGTGACAGCAAGGCGCCCAGTGGCCCGGCGCTCACGTTCACCCCGCAAGCGTGGGGGGACTTCGTGCGCGCGGTCGCCGGGGGAGAGTTCGGCGAGGTGTAGCCACGCGGTGGTGGCTGACGGGCGTCGCGATTCTGCGCTTTCTGGCGGATGTCGCGACGCCCGCTGGTGTTTACGCTCTGAGTACGTCCCCTGCCGCCGTGTGATGCGGCGGCGTTTCATCCGTTCGGTGACGGAGGAGCTTCCACCATGAAGACCAGCCCTGATCTCTCCCACGCCCAGTGGGTCAAGTCGTCGTTCAGCGGTAACGGCGGCGTCAACTGCGTTGAGTGGGCCCCCGCGTTCGTCCCCGCCGGCGTGGTTCCCGTTCGTGACAGCAAGGCGCCCAGCGGTCCGGCGCTCACGTTCACTCCGCAGGCGTGGGCAGACTTCGTGCGGGCGGTGGCGGGGGGAGTTTTCGGCGAGGTGTAGCCACGCGGTGGTGGCTGACGGGCGTCGCGATTCTGCGCTTTCTGGCGGATGTCGCGGCGCCCGCTGGTGTTTACGCTCTGAGTACGTCCCCTGCCGCCGTGTGACGTGGCGGCGTTCATCCGGTCGGTGATGGAGGAGCTACCAGCATGAAGACCAGCCTGGACCTCTCGCGCGCTCAGTGGGTCAAGTCGTCGTTCAGCGGTAACGGCGGCGGCAACTGTGTTGAGTGGGCCCCCGCGTTCGTCCCCGCCGGCGTGGTCCCCGTTCGTGACAGCAAGGCGCCCAGCGGTCCGGCGCTCACGTTCACCCCGCAGGCGTGGGGGGACTTCGTGCGCGCGGTCGCCGGGGGAGTTTTCGGCGAGGTGTAGTCACGCGGGGATGGTTGTAGGCGTCGCGATTCTGCGCTTTCTGGCGGATGTCGCGGCTGCCGCTCGTGTTTTCGCTCTGAGTATGTCCACTGCCGTCGTGTGACGCGCGGCGGCGTTCATCCGTTCGGTGACGGAGGAGCTTCCACCATGAAGACCAGCCTGGACCTTTCCCACGCTCAGTGGGTCAAGTCGTCGTACAGCGCCAACGGCGGTGGCAACTGTGTCGAGTGGGCCCCCGCGTTCGTTTCCGCCGGTGTGGTTCCCGTTCGTGACAGCAAGGCGCCCTGCGGTCCGGCGCTCACGTTCACTCCGCAGGCGTGGGGGGACTTCGTGCGGGCGGTGGCGGGGGGAGTGTTCGGCGAGGTGTAGTTACGCGGTGGTGGCTGCGGGCGTTGTGGTTCTGCGCTTTCTGGCGGATGTTGCGGCGCTCGCTGGTGTTTACGCTCTGATTGTGTGCCTTGTCGTCGTGCGATGCGGCGGCGTTCATCCGTTCGGTGACGGAGGAGCTTCCACCATGCAGACCAGCCCTGATCTCTCCTGCGCCCAGTGGGTCAAGTCGTCGTTCAGCGGTAACGGCGGTGGCAGTTGCGTTGAGTGGGCCCCCGCCTTCGTTTCCGCCGGTGTGGTTCCCGTTCGTGACAGCAAGGCGCCCAGCGGTCCGGCGCTCACGTTCACTCCGCAGGCGTGGGGGGACTTCGTGCGCGCGGTCGCCGGGGGAGTTTTCGGCGAGGTGTAGTCACGCGGGGATGGTTGTAGGCGTCGCGATTCTGCGCTTTCTGGGGGATGTTGCGGCGCTCGCTGGTGTTTACGCTCTGAGTGCGTGCCCTGCCGCCGTGTGACGTGGCGGCGTTCGTCCTTTCGGTGACGGAGGAGCTTCCACCATGAAGACCAACCCGGACCTTTCGCGCGCCCAGTGGGTCAAGTCGTCATACAGCGGCAACGGCGGTATGAACTGCGTCGAGTGGGCCCCCGCGTTCGTCCCCGCCGGTGTGGTTCCCGTTCGTGACAGCAAGGCGCCCAGTGGCCCGGCGCTCACGTTCACCCCGCAGGCGTGGGGGGACTTCGTGCGCGCGGTCGCCGGGGGAGAGTTCGGCGAGGTGTAGTCACGCGGTGGTGGCTGACGGGCGCAGGTCGAGCCCCTGAGCACCGTGTGGCAGGCCCAACAGTCGGGCCGGCGGTCACGTCCTCCGGGGTGCCGGCATCTCCGGGCAGTGACGCCGGCACCCGGTCATGCCGTTGATGGAGGCTTCAGACCTCGGCGGGGGCGAGAACGTTCTCCACCCGGGCCGTGGGAAGGCGCAGCACCGTGCCGATGTCCTCGGCGTCCCATCCCTGCGAAGCCAGCAGGCGGACAGCGGCTCGGGCCGCGTCGCGCTCGGCCTGTTCCGCGAGAGCGCGGTTCAGCCGGGCCTGGGTGAGGGCGCGGATCGCGGTGACCGCGTTCTGGTCGGCGGGCTCGACGGAGACGATGACGGTGCCGGGGGCCGCCTTCAAGTCCCGGGGGACCCGGGCGACCAGGGCTTCCTCCATCTCGTGCCACGTTGCCGCCTCGGCATGTGCCGAGAGCCCGTCAGGGAGGCCATGGACCTCCGCCGTCCAGACCTCGGCATCTCGGCGGGCGGTGGCTGGGTACGTGACAGCCTCGAGGGGAAGATCATCGAGGTTTGGATCAATGTCCGGCTGCTGGAAGACCATGTCGAAGAATTCAAAGGCCATGTCGATCCCGTTCGCTGTGTTCGCCGCACTTTGCGTGTCGAGGCTATAGCGGAGACGGGAGGCTTCCGCTCGCTTCGGCCAGCGGAAGCCCTGATCGGGTGATCGCGGGAAAAGGCCCGGTCACCTCACGGTGGTAGTCTGCTTCGACCCCAGGCACTTCTTGGTCTGTCCCTGGGCTGTGTGGACCGGGGCCTTGGCGCCCGGCTTGACCCCCTCCTGAGGCTCTCCACAAAAGCGGCAGTAACTCAACGCCATGATCACACTCCTTCTCTGCATCGCGCGCACGGCGACTTTGCAGGTCAATGAGCTGCAACGAGCGAAAGCGCCGGCCAGGGAAGGCGATCGGACGACCTGAAACGGTCCGAGGAACGGCATACTCACGTTCGTTCTGGCGGACAAAAATTCGCCCACGATGAGCATGCGCGAATTACTGATCCACTATGAGGACGTCACGACAAACGGCCGGAAACCCACGGAACTCGGGACGGCGCAGTGCTGGCGGGTCCGCTGGGAGCATTGGGGCGATGGATCACGCCGCCGGTTCCATCGCACGTTCGGGCGACGTGCCGGGCAAGTAGTGCCGAGGTGTTCTGCCGTGCCGGCGCGGCTTCGTCGGCCACGGGGTAGCAAACGGGCCCTCGACGGCCCGCTCGGCCGCACCCTCTGTCCGGTGACCGCGCCGCCGCGCCCCGCCTCAGGCCGCGGTCGCGGCCTTGATGAGCGGCACGTCCCGCGTGAACATCTTGAACCCGACGCCGTAGTACAGCTGCCGCGCCTTCACGTGCCCCGGCGCGCCCAGGCAGGCGACGGTCATCTGCCTGGCCCCGGCCGCCCGCGCCAGACGCATCCCGTGCAGGAGCATCGCCCGCGCCAGCCCCCGGCGCCGGTAGTCCGGATGCGTCCCGACCGGCTCGAACTCGGCGGTCGCGTTCAGCTCGTCGAGCCACATGATCGCCGAACACGCCATCGTCCCGTCCGGTGCCTCCACCAGGACGTGCAGGTCACCGCGGTACGGCGCCGTCGCCCTGACGCCCTCGTAGCTCTCGGCCGTGTACGGCGAGGGCGCCCAGGCGGCCAGATGGGCCCGCACCACGGCCTCGGGGCCGGCCTCGTCGGCGTTGCGGAACCGGAACCCGTCCGGCAGGACCGGCTCTTCGATGTCGGTGAGGTCCCGCTCGTTGAGCTGCGTCCAGGACCCCTCGTCGCCGAGCGACTCCGGGTCGGTCCGGTACCCGTGCGCCGCCCACCGCTCCAGGGCGAACTCGTCGACGGCGTTCGGCAGCAGCGTACGTTCCAGGCCCGCCGCCGTACGGTCGTACCAGTCGATGACCTCGTCAACCAGTTCGGGGTGGTCGGGATGGACCTGGTACGCCAGATAGGCACCGTTGACGTCCTTCACCGACCCGTCGTTGCGCCGCACCCGGCGCGGCAGCGTGAGCCAGGCCCACGCCACCAGCTCCCCGCCGGAGAACCACAGCCGGCGCGGCCAGGTCGCACCGGCGGCAGCCTGCCCCTTGCCCCAGATCCAGGCCAGCTCGCCGTACGACGCGTCGCTGTTCACCAGATCCGGCCGGACGGCGGTGACCCGCTGCGCCAGCCCCTGCATGAGCCGCACGTCCGCAGCGTTCACAAGCTCGATGTTCGCCATAGCGGGTCACTGTGACAGCCCTCCCCATGGCCGTCCAACCGATTTCCGGGGGTGCCGGGCGGTGGGGGACGCGGGGGTGCCGGGCGCGTCGGGGCGCGTCCGTCAACGTGCGTGCCGCCGGGGTAGCGCGAACGAGGTCGCCGCGGTCGCCAGCAGCAGTACCGCCGAGATCAGCATCGTCAGGTGCAGTCCGGCGCCGAACCCGGACCGGTGCGCGACCAGCACGCCGAAGCCCGCGACGGCCAGCGCCCCGCCGACCTGCCGGCCGGTGTTCAGCACGCCGCCCGCCATGCCCGCGCGGTCGGCGGGCAGGTCGTCGAGCATCGCCGCGACCAGCGAGGGCACCGCGAAGCCGACACCGGCACCGAACGGCACCAGCGCCACCGCGATCAGCGGCAGCCCGGTGTGCGCCCCCGTGCCGAGCAACGCCAACGGGCTGACGGCGGCGACCAGTTGACCCGCGATGATCGGCACGCGCTTGCCGAACCGGCGCCCGGCCCGCGCCGAGAAGACGTTGCCCACCGCGATCATGCCGGTCATCGGCACGAACAGCAGGCCGGCGACCACCGCGGACCTGCCGAGGATCTCCTGGAAGAACAGGCCGAGCACGAACACCGAGCCGTAATAGGCGGCGTTCAGCGCGAAGCCGACGGCCACGCTCACCCTCACCACCCGCGACCGGAAGACGCCCGGCGGCACCATCGGCTCGGCCACGCGCCGCTCGACCAGCAGAAACGCCGTCGCCGCCAGCACCGCGAGCACCAGGGCGCCCAGCACGAGCGGCCGGCCGAATCCCGTGGCGCCGCCCTCGATCACGCCGAACGTCAGCGCGGCGAGCGCGATGACCGCGGTCGCCTGCCCCGCCGGGTCGAAGGCCGCGTTCCGGCGTGGCGAACGCGCCGCCCGGCCGGCGACCACGAGCGCGGCGAGGCCGACCGGGACGTTGATCCAGAAGATCCACCGCCAGCCCAGCGCACTGGTGAGCACGCCGCCCAGCACCGGCCCTGCCGCGATCGACACCGCTCCGCCGACCGACCACAGCGACAGCGCCCCGGCCCGTTCGTGCGGGTCGTCGTACGCCTGCCGGACCAGGGAGAGCGAGGTCGGCAGCAGCACCGCCGCCGCGGCCCCCTGCACCAGCCGCGAGCCGACCAGCAGTCCGAGCCCGGGCGCGAACCCCGACGTCACCGACGACAGCGTGAAGACCGCCAGGCCGACGGCGAAGACCCGCTTGGCACCGAGCCGGTCCGAGATCGCCCCGGCCGACAGCAGCAACGCGGCGAACATCAGCGTGTAGGCGTCGACGATCCACTGGAGCCCGGCGGTACTCCCCCCGAGCGCCCGCCCGATCGCCGGCAACGCCACGTTGACCGCGGAGGCGTCGAGCCCGACCAGCACGGTGGCGGGCAACGCGGCCGCCAGGGCGGAGGGACGCCGTGGTGGGTGTGCGCGGCTGGGAGTGGTGGGTTGCCGGGTGGTGGGGTGGTTCATTCGGTGGTGTGGAGGGTGTCGGTGATCCAGTCGGTGATGTCCTGGGTCATGAGGGTGGGGTTGTTGAGTTGGCAGTGGGCGTCGGCGCCGGTGGCCTGGTCGTAGA
>NZ_JAAGKO020000038.1 GCF_027947535.2 Streptantibioticus silvisoli | reverse complement strand
CGTCTGACCCCCCCGCCAGCACCCCCTGGCCGAAGCGCCGGTGTGGCTGCCGATTCGCGCCGTGCCGGTGTCCACCCTTGACACGCCCGCCCCCCGAGTCGAGTATCCCAACCGGGAACCGCACCGACCCAGCATGTTGACAACGTTGTCTAGCGCAAAGGGGCGCGGCAGATTGACTCGACGCACCGCATTCGCCATATTCCGGTCGCGCCGGAATCCGCTGGTCACCGCGTTCGCCGCGATCCTGCTGGCCGGCGCGTTCGCCCCGGCCGCGCAGGCGGCGACGGCGCCGGCCACCGGCGGCTCGCTCACCAGTGAGGTCAACCCGTTCATCGGCACCCAGAACGAGGGCAACACCTTCCCGGGGGCGACCGTGCCGTTCGGCATGGTGCAGATCTCGCCCGACACCGGCCACAACACCGGCTACGACTACGACCAGAGCAGCATCCGCGGCTTCAGCATGGTGCACCTGTCCGGTGTGGGATGCGGACTCGGCGGCGACCTGCCCGTGATGCCGACCACCGGTGACATCACCAGCACCGACAACGCCCAGTACGCGGCGTCGTTCTCGCACACCGACGAGCAGGCGTCCCCGGGCTACTACCGCGTCGGCCTGTCGTCCTACGGCGGGATCACCGCCGAGCTGACCGCGACCACCCACACCGGCCTCCAGCGCTACACCTTCCCGGCCACCGACGCGGCCAACGTGCTGCTCGACAGCGGGCAGGCGCTGCACACGGTCAGCAGCAGCACCGTCACCGTCCTCGACGACCGCACGATCGCGGCCACCGTCACCGGCAGCGGCTTCTGCCAGGACACCAAGCCGTACACGGTCTACACCGTCACCCGGTTCGACCGGCCGTTCACCACCCACGGCACCTGGTCCGGCACGGACGTGACGGCCGGCTCCGACAGCTCCACCGGCGCCGGACTGCGCGGCGCCTACGCCCGGTTCGACACCCGCTCCGACCGCACGGTCGGCGCCACCACCGCCGTGTCCTACGTCAGCGTCAACGGCGCGCTGCGCAACCTGACCGCCGAGGGGCACACCTCCTTCGACGCCGCCAGGGCCGCCGCCGGCCGCACCTGGGAGAGCTGGCTCGGCAAGGCCCGTGTCCAGGGCGGCACCGACACCAGCCGGGCCGCGTACTACACCTCGCTCTACCACGCGCTGCTGTCGCCCAACACCGGCACCGACGTCGACGGCTCCTACCTCGGCTGGGACGAGAAGGTCCACCACGCCGCCGACTTCACGTACTACCAGAACTGGTCGCTGTGGGACACCTACCGCACCCAGGCCCAACTGCTGTCGCTGCTGGCGCCGTCCGAGATGCGGGACATGGCGGTGTCGCTGCTGAAGGTCGACGAGCAGGGCGGCTGGCTGCCCAAGTGGGGCTACGCCACCGCCGAGACCAACATCATGACCGGCGACCCGGTCACCCCGTTCCTCGTCAACGCCTTCAACCAGGGCCTGTTGAAGGGGCACGAGGAGGAGGCGTACCAGGCGCTGAAGAAGAACGCCGACTCCGTCCCGCCGGCCGCCTCGCAGTACGAGGGCCGCGGCGCCAACACGGACTACCTGGCCAACGGCTTCGTGCCGCTCGACGAGAACGCCGCGCACAAGCCCGGTGACTTCGACTACGACCACGGCCCGTCCACCACGCTGGAGTACGCGCTGTCCGACGCCGCGCTCGGCTCGATGGCCGCCAAGCTCGGGCACACCGCCGACGCCGCCCGCTACCTGGCCCGCGGGCAGAACTACCGCAACGACTTCGACCCCTCCACCGGCTGGTTCCGCGCCCGCGACACCCAGGGCGTCTTCACCGGCCCCGCCGACCCGGCGGCCAGCACCGGCTTCCACGAGGGCACCGCCTGGCAGTACATGTGGCTCGTGCCGCAGGACGAACCCGGCCTGATCAGCCTGATCGGCGGCAAGGACGCCACCAACACCCGCCTCGACTCCTTCTTCGCCTACGACCAGCTGCTGGCGGACCCCTCGAACACCGTCCACAACGTCTGGGTCAACGGCGCCTACACGTACTACAACCAGGACAAGTACAACCCGGACAACGAACCCGACCTGCTCGCGCCCTACACCTACCTGTCGACCGGTCAGCCCTGGAAGACCACCGACGTCGTGCACGCCGCGCTGAGCCTGTTCACCGACCAGCCCAACGGCATGACCGGCAACGACGACCTGGGCGAGATGTCGTCGTGGATGGTGCTGTCGTCCATCGGCGTCTACCCGGTCGACCCCGGATCGGCGACCTGGGGACTGACCACTCCGGCCTTCAGCCGGGTCGACCTGACCCTGGACCGCCGTTACTACCCCAACGGCCGGCTGACCATCGCCGCCCCCGGCGCGTCCGAGACCGACCGCTACACCCAGTCGGTCACGGTCTCCGGCCGCGCGCACGATGCGACCTACCTCACCACCGGTGACCTGCGCGCCGCCCGCGACATCGACTTCACCGTCGGCGACACGCCGTCCGGATGGGGCACCGCCGCGTCCGACGCGCCGCCGGCCGAGGACCACGTCAGCGCGCCGCAGCACCACCTGGCGCTCGGCGCGCCGGCCACCGCGACCGCGAAGGCCGGCGGCACCGCCGCCATCACCGCGACCGCGGTGCTGACCGCCCCTGACCAGGCCACCGGCACCCTGGCCGTCACCGCCCCCGTGCCGCTGGCCGCCGCTCCCGCCACCACCCGGCTCGACGTCACCTCCGACGACCTGCCGGCCACCGCCGACGTCCCCGTCACCGTCACCGTCCCCGCCACGACACCGCCCGGCACCTACCCGGTGACGCTCACGGCGTCCGCCGCCGGACAGACGGTCACCCGGACCGTGACGCTGACGGTCACGTCATGAGGTGCGATGTGATGACGGTATGACGTCATGACCATGTGACGTCAGCACGCACACCGGTGCCGTGGTCCGCGGGGGAAGTCCTCCGGGGGCCACGGCACCGGCGCGTGGTGCGTGCCCGCTTCCGCGGCCGTGTCCGACCGGTTACGCGCCCGCCGGCTCCCGCACGGTGACGGCGTGGCCGCGTCGCCCGGTGCCGTCCGGCAGCGTCCAGTCGAGCGTGACGTGCCCCAACAGCCCCTCGGCGCCGCTGACGTGGCCCTCCGGGAGCGGGGAACGTTCGAACCGCAGGACCAGGGGGCCGGAGTCGGTCGTCACGGCGACGTCGGTGCCGTGCGGTCCGTCCGTGACACCGTCGACGCGGGCACCGCCGACGGCCGCCGCCCGGTCCGGCGCCGTGAAGCGGACGCCGACCGACGGATCGGGCGTGTCGCTGACGCTCTGGGCCTGAGCCTCGGCGCCGCCGCCGACGAACGCGAGCAACTGGGCGAGGAGCACCGGGTCGTGGGTCCCGTCGTAGACCCACCGGGTACCGAGCACCCCGTGCTCCGACGTGCCGATCAGCGCGTGCTCGGCGCCGTCGAGCGGGGCTCCCCGGTAGCTGAGCGGTACGAGGTAGGGGACCGGCCGTTCGCCCGATCCGTCGGTGGCCACGAAGAACTCGATGCCCACCTCGCCGGCCGGGTCGTCGAGGCGGAAGCCGCCCCCCCTGCCCAGCACCGGTTCGCGCCCGCCGCCCGCGTACCAGGGCCGGCCCGGCAGCCACGACGTCAGCAGTTCGAGCTTGTTCGGCGACATCGTCGTGCGATGGATGACGGCCATGGAGCGGCTCACTTCCCGTCGACCTGCGGTTACCCCGCCACCCTCTCACCGCCGCGCCCGCCGCACCGGGCTTTTCCCGGCCGACGGCCCACCCCTGCGGGCTCGGGCCCCGCGAGCCGTCCGCGAACCGGCGACCCGCCCCGAAGTCCCCGTCCGGGCGGGCGGGTTCAGGACGCGTTGGCGGCACGCCCCGACCGTGGTCCGCGGGTCCGGTCCACCGGATCGAGCACGGTGAGCGGTGCGGAGGGGAGCGCGACCCAGCCCTGCTCGGCTTCGCCGGGTCTCCCTCTCGGCGCGCAGCGGCTCGACCGGCCGCTGCCCGACGACCGCGCAGGCCCGAAGGGGCAGCCCCAGGTGCGGAATCACCGGGCCGGCGGCATCGTCACCCCGCAGCGACGTCAGCGCCGGCCGGCCTCACGGCACCGTCGGCCACGTCACCGTCAGCAACCGCACCGCCGGCCGCCCCAGCGTCAGCGGCACCGCCAACCACCGCACCGGCAGCGACCTCATCGCCGGCCGCCCCCCACCGCACCCTCGGCGACCTCACCGTCAACCACCTCACCGCCAACCACCGCACCGTCGGCCGCCCCCACCGCACCCTCGGCGACCTCACCGTCGGCGACCGCACCGTCGACCAACGCCTCCCGTTCCCCCGCGCGGGTGGCGCCGACGCCGGCCGTGACGACCAGGGCGACGCCCACCGCGGGCGCCGGGCCCGGGATCTGGCCCAGCGCGACCAGGCCGACGACCAGCGCGATGGCCGGCTCCAGGCTCATCAGCGTGCCGAAGGCGGTGGCGGTCAGCCGGCGCAGGGCGAGGAACTCCAGGCTGAACGGGACCACCGGGTGCAGGACGGCCAGGCCGAGGCCGGTCAGCAGCAACGGCCAGGTGACGCGGCCCAGTTCACCGGGGCCCACCACGAACGTCGCCACCACCGCGGCCACCGGCATGGACACCGCCAGCCCGCGCAGGCCGGTGACCTGGTCGCCGACCCGTTGCGTCAGCAGTATGTAGGCCGCCCAGCAGGCCGCCGCGGCCAGCGCGAAGCCGACGCCGGACGCACTCGTCCCGCCGTGCCAGGGCTGGGTCAGCAGCAGCACCCCGGCCGCCGCGCACACCGTCCAGCGCCGCCGCCCGCCGCCCCGGCCGCCCAGCACCGCCACCGCCAGCGGCCCGAGGAACTCCAGCGCGCTGGCGGTGCCCAGCTGCATCCGCGCGACCGCCAGCATGAACAGCAGCATCAGCCCGGACGTCACCACCCCGAGCCCCACGCACGCCAGCAGCCCGCGCCGGGTGAAGTCCGACGGCCGGGGCCGTACCAGGGCCAGCAGCAGCACCCCGGCCCACGCCAGCCGCAGCCACGCCGTGCCCAGCGGGCCGAGCCGGCCGAACAGGTCGACGGAGACGGCGAGCCCCAGCTGCACGCAGGACATGGACGCGACCGCCATCAGGGCCCCGGTGCCGGCCCCCGCGCGGGAGGCGGCCGGCGGGCCACCGGGGGTGGCCGGAGCGGACGGGTGCGGTATTGGATCGGTCGGCGCCATGGCCACGAGTAGACGACGCGTCCATCGTCCGTGTCCACGTGCCGATCATGGATGATCCGTTCGAAGAAGCTGGACAATGGCCCCATGGAGACCCGCCGGCTGCGCCTGCTGCTCGAACTGTCCCGCCTCGGATCGATGCGCGCGGTCGCGGACGTGCTGGGCACCACGACCTCGACCGTCTCGCAGCAGATCGCCGTGCTGGCCCGGGAGGCGGGCACCCCGCTGATCGAGCCGGAGGGACGCCGGGTGCGCCTGACGCCCGCCGGGCGGCGGCTGGCCGGCCACGCGGTGACGATCCTGGCCGCCGTCGAGGCGGCGCGCCTCGACCTCGACCCGGCCGCGGAACCGGCCGGCACCCTGCGGGTCGCCGGCTTCGCCACCGCGGTCCGCGCCTTCCTGCTCCCCGTCGTCGCCGGGCTGGCGGCCGGCCACCCCCGGCTCCGGGTGCTGGTGCGCGAGCACGAACCCGCCGAGGCGCTGGCCCTGCTGGCCTGCGACGAGGTGGACCTGGCGCTCACCTACGACTACAACCTCGCCCCCGCCGCGCCCGACCGCACCGTGGAGGCGACGCCGCTGTGGACCGCCCGCTGGGCCCTGGCGGTCCCCGGTGCGGCCGGTACGGGTGTGACGGGCGGCGCCCCGCGGGTCTTCGCCCGGTTCGCGGACGAGCCGTGGATCGTCAACTCCCGCAACACCGCGGACGAGGACGTCGTGCGGGTCGTCGCCTCGCTGGCCGGCTTCACCCCCCGGGTGGCCCACCGGGCCGACAGCCTCGACCTGGTCCAGGACATGATCGCCGCCGGCCTCGGCGTGGCGCTGCTCCCGGCCGACCACCCCGTCCGGCCCGGCGTCCGCCTGCTGCCGCTCACCGCGCCCGCCGTCGAACTGCGGTCCTACGCGGTCGCCCGCCCCGGCCGGCTCAACTGGCCCCCGCTCGCCCTGATGACACGCCTGCTGGCCGGCCGGGCCACCCGCTGACCGCGGCCGGACCGGTCACCGGCCCCGCGCCCCGCGGGCCGTCCGCCGCGGCGCCCCGCGCCTGCGCCGGGATCTCCGGGCCGCGCGCCGCGCCGTCCCCGGTGCGCGCCGGGCGGAACGAGCCGGACTCGGCCAGCGTGGTGAGCGTCTGCTCCATCCGCCGTCCGAGGGCGGCCTTGGTGCGGCGGGCCTGCGGGGTGTCGGCGTAGACGGAACACACGTACAGGCCGGTGTCGTTGCGGTGGAACCAGTAGCAGATGCCGTTGCTGTGCGACGCCCAGATGTGCTTGCGGGCCTTCCAGGCGAGGTGGTTCCCGGCGCCGGGGGTCCGCCGGAAGTCGAGGTAGGAGAAGAAGTTCACCGCGAACGGCCAGGACAGCAGGGTGGCGTACTCGGGGGCCAGCAGGTGCCAGGCCCTGACGAACGGCACGTCGACGTGTGCCATCAGCGCGGCCATCGCGTTCCGGACGTTCGCCAGGATCTCCGGCAGGTCCAGGCCCTCCTCGACGGAGAACTCGATCGGCATGGTGTTGACGAACCACCCGATGGCGTTGCCGTACGAGCCCCGGCCGCGTTCGCTGATCGGCATGATGCCCCGGTAGACCCCCGGGCCGCCCTCCTGGCGCAGGCACACGCCCATCGCGGCCAGCAGCCCCATGAACAGCCGCCCGCCGGCCGCCCGGCAGCGGGTCTCCAGCGCGTCGGTCTGCTCGGCGGTCAGCAGTTTGTCCAGCTCGTTGACCGTGGGGTACATGCGGCCCTGCTCCACGCCGAGGTCCAGCGGGAAGCGCGGGAAGAAGTCGCCGTTGCGCGCCATGAACCCCTTCCAGTAGTCCAGCCGGCTGTCGGTGGCGTCCATCGCCCGGTTGCGGGCGCGTTCCTCCCGGCTGAACGCGAGGTAGCTGCCCGCCTCGGGCAGCACCGGCCGCCGGCCCTCGCGGTAGGCCGCGTACGCGGTCGCGATGTCGTTGATGGCGATCGGCGTCGACAGCCCGTCGCACACCAGGTGGTCGTAGCCGAAGAAGACGGTCGTCGACTCCTGCCGGACCACCGCCCCCACCACGAACAACGGCCAGGCCAGGGTGTCCATCGCGGTGAACAGCCCGTGCAGGTACGACCGCAGCGCGTCCGGGGTGTCCACGCGCCCCACGTCGACCAGTTCCAGCGCGATGTCGTCGCACTCGACGGGATCGCAGGTCAGATCGCCGGCCAGCTGCTCGAACTCGCTGCGCAGCACCTCGTGCCGGCGCACCAGGTGCAGCAGCGCGGACTCCAGGGCCGGCCGGTCGAGCGCCCCGTCGATCTCGAAGGTGCCGGCGACGTAGGAACCGAACCGCTCGGCGCTGCCAGCGGCCGCCTCCTTCGCCACGGCGTAGTGCTTCTCCTGGTTGTACGACGCGATCGCCCCGCGTGCCCGGGGAATTCCCGGTTCGTCCGTTCCCGGAGCACGCAGTCTCCATTCGAGGACGTGTCCGGGCGCCACGTCCAACTCATCGATGGGGGCCTGAATCACCGGTGCACAACCTTCCCTCATGGGTTTTCCAGAATGGGGGCAGGTCTTCTCCCGGCGGGGAAACCGTCGTCGCGCCGGGGGGAGAGGCGACCTGACCGGGCCCTCGCCGCACCGGACTCGGGCGCGGTGGGCGACAGCGCTCCGGCCTCGGCCTTCCGGGGTCCCGAACTGCCTGACATGACGTCAGGAGCAATGCCCGCCATGTTAGCGGCAGGCGCGCCGAACCCGGCGAGGAACCTTTCCGTCCTGATGAAATGACTTCCATCAGGGGATATCGCTGCGACATCAGTTCCCCCCGTAGCCGAAACGAAGACGAGGGGGCGCGAAGGCGGGAACACCGGCGCGGGCCGGAGCGCGTGCGCCCGCCGGCACACGCCCGGTGCGGGCCCCGGACCGCGGCACGCCCGCACGCCGGTTTCCACACGCCGCACGCCGCACGCCGGTCGGCGGTCGGGGGGAACGCGCCGACCCGCGCCGGTACCGTCCGCGCGGTCTGCGCGCCGGCGTCGCCGGGCGGTCGTCTCCGCGCCCGCGCGCCTTCCGCCCGGCCGTCCCGGCCGCGCGCCTTCCGCCTACACTCCTGGTTCCATGGCCGAACTCACTCCCTCGATGGTCGCCGTCGCGGACGGCGTGCACGCCTACCTCCAGCAGGACGGCGGCTGGTACCTCAACAACGCCGTGCTGATCACCGGCCCCGACGCGGCGATCACTGTGGACACCGCAGCCACCGAGGCGCGCACCCGCGCCTACCGGGCGGCGATATCCCGCGTGACCGACGTGCCCGTGCGCACACTGGTCGCCACCCACCACCACGGCGACCACACCCACGGCAACCACCTGTTCCCCGAGGCCACCGTCGTCAGCCACACCTACTGCCGGGAACGGGTGCTGCGCGACGACTACCACGCGGTACTGGCGCTGTTCACCGGCCCGAGCTGGGGCGACATCCGGCCGGCGGCGCCGGGGCTGACGTTCCGCGACACGCTCACCCTGTGGTCCGGCGACCGCCGCGTCGAACTGCGCCACCCCGGCCGCGCCGCCCACACCCGCGGCGACGTCTACGCCTGGCTGCCCGACGACCGGGTGCTGATCAGCGGCGACCTGGTCTTCAACGGCGGCACCCCGCTCCTGGCCGAGGGATCGCCCGGCGGGCTGGCCCGCACCCTGGAGGAACTCGGCGAGCTGGACCCGGAGGTCGTCGTGCCGGGCCACGGCGGCCCGTCCGGCCCCGAACTGCTGCTGGAGACCCTGGAGTACCTCACCTGGCTCCGGCAACTCGCCCGCGCCGCCCACGCCGACGGCCTTGCCCCGCTCGACGCCGCCCGGCAGGCCGACCTCGGGCGCTGGGCCGCGCTGCGCGAACCCGAACGCCTGGTGGCCAACATCCACAGCGGCTACGCCGAGATCACCGGCACCCCGGTCGACATGACGCGGCTGGCCGCCGACATGATCGAACTGAACGGCGGCCTCATCCACTGCCACGCCTGACCACCGCCACCGCCACCGCGCCCGTCCGCAGGGGGACACGAGCGCCGCGACGCGCAACGGGCCGTCGCGGAGGGCGAGTTGCGGAACGTGAGTTGGCGTGATGGCGGCAACGCCGGCGCCGTCCTGCGCGCGGTCGGCCACCCGTCGGACGGCGCCGCGGGCCGAACCCGCCGTCTCCCCGCTGCCCCCGCCGCCTGTGCCGACCGTGCCGACCGCGCGGGGCGGGTCGCTCAGGCCGCCCGGCCTTCGTACCGGCCCTCGTACCGTACGAGCAGCAGTGCCGCGTCGTCGTGGTGGTGCGGGGGCGCGCCGGCGGCGTCGGGGTCGGTGAGCAGGTCGCACAGCTCGCCCAGTCCGAGGCCGTCGGCCACGCCCTCCTCCAGGGCGCGCGGCGGGAGTTCGCCGTCGACCGCCGAGGCCAGCCCGTCGGTGTACAGGGCCAGCAGGCTGCCGGAGGCCAGGTCGAGCCGCCGCACCGGGAAGTCGGCGCCGGTCGCCGCCACGCCCAGCGGCGGGCCGGGCACTACGCCCAGCGCCGGGTAGCCGCCGTCGGGGGTACGCAGCAGCGGCGGGGGATGGCCGGCGGTGGCGATCTCGGCCGTGCCGTGCTCCGGGTCCAGCGCGACGCAGCAGCAGGTCGCGAACAGGTCGGTGTCCAGACCGACGAGCAGCCGGTCCGAACGGGCCAGCAGGGTGCCGGGACCGTGGCCCTCGGCCGCGTACGCCCGCATGGCGCCGCGCAGTTGGCCCATCACCACCGCCGCCGGGACGTTGTGCCCCTCGACGTCGCCGACGACCAGGGCGACGCCGCCGCCGGGCAGCCGGATCATCTCGTACCAGTCGCCGCCGATCTCGATGCCGCTGGTCGCCGACAGGTAGCGGCTGGCGCTGGTCAGCCGGGGGTGCCCGGCCAGCGTGCCGGGCAGCAGGATGCGCTGGAGCCGGGCGGCCAGCGCGTGCTGGCCGTCGAGCAGCCGGGTGCGTTCCAGGGCCTGCCCGAGCAGGGTGGCCAGCGCGGTCAGTACCGACTGCTCGGCGACGAGGTTGTCGCGCCCGGCGTCGAAGGCCATCGAGCACGTGCCGATCACCCGCTGCCCGGACAGCAGCGGGACGACCACCCAGAACGCCCCCTCGGCCGTCCGGTCCCCGCTCACCCGCT
This sequence comes from Streptantibioticus silvisoli, assembly GCF_027947535.2. GTDB lineage: Bacteria > Actinomycetota > Actinomycetes > Streptomycetales > Streptomycetaceae > Streptantibioticus_C > Streptantibioticus_C silvisoli. Next base: position 74,787 of record NZ_JAAGKO020000038.1, on the reverse strand, counting down.
CCCCGGGACCCGACGGGTCCGCCAGCCGGCCGGCCGCTCGGGGGTCGGCCGGGGACAGCACGCACTGGCGCCGGGTGGCCACCGCGCCCGCCTCCGGTGATCCGTCGCTCAGCGCCGCGCCGTCGAGTTCCGCGGCGAACCGGGCCGAGCAGCCCTGCTGTCCCAGCACCCGCAACTGGCGGCCGGACAGCGAGGTGACGACCGCGCCGAGCGTGCCGAATCCGCCCGTCAGCCGCTGCACCGTCATCTCCACCGCCTTGCGGGTGTCCGCGGCCGAGGAGAGCAGCACGGCGAGTTTGTGCAGGTGGTACAGGTGCGGCGCGGTCGATGTGACGTTGCCGCTGACCTCGGTGTCGGCGGCCACCACCACCGGGACCGGGGGCGGGACCGGCGGTGTCCCGGCCCGGGCGCGCCGGGTCAGCTCCCGCGTCAGCCGTCGCGCGCCGGACGCCAGCCCGGCCAGCTCCCACGGTTGCGGACCGCCGTACGGGCGCTGCCAGAACGCGGTCAGCGTGCCCGCCGGCCGCCGGCCGCCGGCGAACACCGGCGCCGACCCCACCGCGTACGGGAACGGCGCGAACGCCGAGAGCTCCGGGTGGCCGCTCATGATGTCCATGGGCAACGCGCCCACCACGCGGTCCGAGCGGTAGGCGTTGGCGGTGGCGAACACCTCGTCGTCCAGCCGGACGTTCTCCACCACGCCGGAACCCAGCGGTGTGACGACGACGGCCGCCGCGTCCAGCTGCGGGGCGTCCGGCGCGCGCAGCAGCAGGGCGACCCCCACCGCCTCGATGGCGTGCAGCGTGTCGCCGACCCCGGCGAGGAACGGCTCGTCGCCGTTCGCACGCGGTACGGAACCCATCAGCTCGCCGCCAGACCGGTCGCGGAACGGCCCCCGCCGACGCCTGCGGCGAGGCTGTTCTCCCACCGTACGTCCCGCCCACCGCCCCGGCACCCGGCACCGTTCCCGCCTGTCACGGGTCCCGCTTCCACCCCCGGAGCGGGCCCCTGCCGCCGTCGCCGGGGCCGTCGCGGCATGCGTGAGCCGCAGCCGCTGAGGCCGCCGCCGGTGCCGAGCCGTCGCCGTCGCCGCCGCCGAGCCGTAGCCGGTGCCGCCGGGCCGCCCACGCCGCGAGACCCTCGGGCCGACTCCGCTCCCGCTCCCTACCCCGCTGCCGCTCCCGACTCCGCTCCCGCCGTCGAGCGGAACCGGGCCCGGTAGGCCGTGGGGGAGACGCCCAGCAGCTGCTGGAAGGCGCGGCGCATGGTCTCCGACGAGCCGAATCCGGCCGCCCGCGCCACCCGCTCCACCGGATCGGTGCCGCCCTCCAGCAGTGCCCGCGCGGCCTCCACGCGCACCGACTCCAGGTAACGCGCCGGGGTCGTGCCGGTCGCGGCACGGAAGAGGCGGGTCAGGTGCCGGGCGCTGACACCGGCGGTCCGGGCCAGCGCGGCCGGGCCGTGCGGCGCGGCGGGGTCGGCGGTGACGGCGTCCATGACCGCGCGCACCACCGGATGGCCGGCGTCGCGCGGCCCGAGCCGGGCGCTGAACTGCGACTGGCCGCCCGGCCGGGCCATGAAGACCACCAGTTCGCGGGCGACCTCGCGGGCCAGGCCGGCGCCGTGGTCCTCCTCCACCAGCGCCAGCGCCAGGTCGATGCCCGCGGTCACCCCGGCGGACGTCACGACCGGGCCGTCCCGCACGAACACCGGGTCCGCCTCCACCCGCACCGCCGGGTAGGCCGCCCGCAGCTCCCGCGCCAGCCGCCAGTGCGTCGCGGCCCGCCGCCCGTCCAGCACCCCGGCCTGCGCCAGTACGAACGCCCCGGCGCACACCGACGTCACCCGCCGCGACCGGACCGCCAACTCCGCCGCCAGGCCCACCAGTTCCGCGTCGGCCACCGCCCGCCGCCAGTCCCGCCGCCCCGGCACCAGCACGGTGCCGAGCCGCCGCGGCAGCACCTGCGGCCCGCCGTCCACCCCCAGCCGTACGCCCGACGAGGTCACGACGTCGCCGCCATCCGGTGAGACGGTCCGCACCCGGTAGCGGGCACCGAAGACGTTGGCCGTCGTCAGTACCTCCAACGGGCCGGTGACGTCGAGCAGTTGGACCCCGTCGAACGCCACCACCGCGACGTCGTGCGGCGGGCCGGCCGGCCCGGTCACTCCGGCCACGGCGACTCCTGGACGACGCGCACGAAGTCGCCGCGTTCGAACCCGGGCACGAAGTGCTCCAGCACGTCGGCCTTGACGTTGCCGAACGTCGTCCGCGGCCGGGGGCGGACGCCGTCGGTGAAGGCGGCCAGGATGCGCCGCTTGAAGTCCGGCCGCGGGTGCAGCGCGACGACCGCCTCCCGGTCGGCGGCCGGCAGGTCGTCGTACCCGATGCCCAGCACGTCGTACTCCACCCCGGCGGTCACCAGTGCGACCTCCGGCTCCATGAACTGCGGGATGCCCGGTGTGGTGTGCAGCGCGATGGCGGTCCACACCCGGCGCACCGCGTCCTGCGGCACGCCGCGCGCGGTCAGGAAGCCGCGGGCCTCCTCCGCGCTGTCGACCTCGAAGCGCCGGCCGCTGCCGCGGAACCGCTCGCCGAGCCCGAGGTCGTGGAACATCGCCCCGACGTAGAGCAGTTCGGGGTCGAAGCCGAGCCCGCGCTCGCGGCCCTGGAGCGCGCCGAAGAAGTAGACGCGCCGGGAGTGGTGGTAGATCAGGTCGCCGGTGGTGTCGCGCACCAGCTCCGTCGCCTCCCGCGCCAGCGCGCTGTCCGGTACCCGGACCCCGCCCGTGCCGTCCGTGCCGTCCGTCACCGTGCTCATCGCGACCCTCCTCGCTCCACCGCCGGGACCACCCCGGCCACCCCTCCAGTCTTCGTCGCCGCACCGCCCGCCGCCATGGCCGCCCGGCCGCGCACCCCACACATCCGGACACGCCGCCGGAGGGGGACACGCCACCGGCCGGGGAACGCCGCCGACCGGGGACTCACCGGCCCCGCGAAACCGCGCCGGACCCGAACCCGGACACGCCACCGGCCCCCGAAGCCCCCACCGCCTCGCGAAATCCGCCGAACCCGATCCCCCCGCCGGCCCGCGCCGCGCCCGCGCCGCGCCCCCCGTCTCACCGTTCGGGACCACCGTGTCGTACCGACCAGGTGTGCGAATCGTTGCGTGGGCGCCGCCGGGCCTCACCAGTGGTAGAGACCACTGACGCCCCGCAGGCCACGCCGACGCCCACCGGAAACCCGTCCGCACCGTCGATGACGTGCGCATTCGCCGTCCCGGGCCGGAGGTTGACGCCCTGTCGCCCAGGCGATACCTCTGGGGGCTTCCACCGCACGGCATCGCCCCACAGCCCCCGGGAGGCACCCACCATGCGAGGACAGGCACCGCCGAGAACGACGTCCCGCCGACGATCCGCCGTCCGAGCCGCCACCGCCGCGGCGGCGGCCGTCGCCCTGCTGCCGGTCTTCACCGCGGCACAGCCCGCCACCGCCGGGCAGCCGTCGTCCGGCGCGCTCCAGCGCGCCTTCGCCGACGCCTCCCGCCGCTACCAGGTGCCGCAGAGCGTCCTGATGGGCGTCGCCTACCTGGAGTCGCGCTGGGACGGCCACGGCGGCGCGCCCAGCGTCTCCGGCGGCTACGGGCCGATGCACCTGACCGACCTGCGCACCGCCATCGCCGACTCGCCCGCCGCCAAGCTCCCGGCCGAGGCGCAGGGCGACCCGCGCGGCGACACCTCCCGGCCGATGAAGGCCACCGCCGAGCCGGCCGGCGCCCCCGCCACGTTCCCCGCCTCCTCGCTGACCGCCCGGCGCGCCGCGACGCTGACCGGCCTGTCGGAGAGCGCGATCCGGCAGAACGCCGCCGACAACGTGGCCGGCGGCGCCGCCCTGCTCGCCGCGGACCAGAAGGCGCTCGGGCACCCGCTCGACGCCGACCCGGCCGACTGGTCCGGCGCGGTCGCCCGTTACTCCGGCGCCGCCACCACGGCCGCCGCCGCCGACTTCACCGGCGACGTCTTCCAGACCATCCGCGACGGCGAGGCCCGCACCACCGACGCCGGCCAGCGGGTCGTGCTCGCCGCCCGCCCCGGCACCGAGCCGCGCTCCGCCCAGCTGACCGCGCTCGGCCTGCCCGCCGCCGACACCGCCAACACCGAGTGCCCGCCGACCGTGGCGTGCAGCTGGGTCCCGGCGCCCTACGAGCAGTACGGCACCGACCCCACCGACTACGGCAACCACGACCTGGCCGACCGCCCCCAGGACTCGTCGATCGACTACATCGTCATCCACGACACCGAGGCGACCTGGGACACCACCATGGGGCTGGTCCAGGACCCGACGTACCTGGGCTGGCACTACACCGTGAAGTCCTCCGACGGCGAGATCGCCCAGCACATGGCGACCAAGGACGTCGGCTGGCACGCGGGCAACTGGTACATCAACTCCAAGTCCATCGGCGTCGAGCACGAGGGCTTCCTCGCCGACCCCGACGCCTGGTACACCGAGTCGATGTACCGCGACTCCGCCCGGCTGGTGCGCTACCTGGCCGACCGGTACCACATCCCGCTGGACCGCCAGCACATCCTGGGCCACGACAACGTCCCCGGCACCACGCCCAGCACGGTGGCCTCGATGCACACCGACCCCGGCCCGTACTGGGACTGGGCGCACTACTTCCAGCTGCTCGGCGCGCCGATCCACCCCACGGCGGGCCCGGACGCGAAGGTCGTCACCATCGACCCGGCCTACCAGTCCAACCAGCCCGCCTACACCGGCTGCGTCACCGCCGGCCAGGCCTGCGCCCCGCACGGCTCGACCGCCATCCACCTCTACACCGCGCCCAGCACCTCGGCGCCGCTGGTGAAGGACATCGGCCTGCACACCACCGGCGGTGACTCCACCATCGACGTCAACGACACCGGCGCCCGCGCCTCCACCGGCCAGCAGTACGTGGTCGCCGGCCGGCAGGGCGACTGGACGGCGATCTGGTACCTCGGCCAGGAGGCGTGGTTCGAAAGCCCCGCCCACCAGCCCGTCGCCGTCGGCGCCCAGGGCATGGTCGCCACCCCCAGGCCCGGCCTGACCTCCGTCCCGGTCTACGGCCGCGCCTACCCGGAGGCGTCCGCCTACCCGGCGAACGTCCCCGTCCAGGCGCAGACACCGCTCCAGTACACCCTGCCGGCCGGCCAGAGCTACGTCGTCGGCGGCCGCACGCTGGGGGAGTACTTCTACTCCACCACCTTCGACACCTCCCAGCAGGCCTGGGTCAAGGGCAAGGAGGCGTACTACGAGATCCAGTTCGGCCAGCGCGTCGCCTACGTCAAGGCCTCCGACGTCGTCCTGCACCACGCCTGACCCCGCGCGGCACACCTGACCCCGCGCGATGCCCCGCCCGTGCCGGGGAGACGGCGGCCGCCGCCCCCCCGGCACGGGTGCGTCCGGCACCGGTGGTTCCGGCACGGTTGTTAACGCCACCGGTGTGAACGGCACCGGCCTCCCCGGCACGCCACCGCGTGTCCGCACCGGCGTGTCCGGCGCCGAACCGCGCGCGGGCGGGGCGGGCCCGGCGTACCGTCAGGGGCATGCGTACGGTTATCGCAGGAGGACACGGAAAGATCGCCCAGCGGCTGGAACGCCTGCTGTCGGCGCGCGGCGACGAGGTGGCCGGTCTCATCCGCTCACCCGGCCAGGCGGAGGATCTGCGGGCCAACGGCGCCGAACCGGTGGTGTGCGACCTGGAGTCCGTCACCGCCGAGGAGCTGGCCGGCCACCTGAACGGTGCCGACGCCGTGGTCTTCGCGGCCGGCGCGGGCCCCGGCAGCGGCCCCGACCGCAAGGAGTCCGTCGACCGCGACGCCGCCGTCAAACTCGCCGACGCCGCGGCCGCGGCCGGCGTCGGCAGGTACCTCATCGTCTCCTCGATGGGCGCCGACCGGGAACCGCCGCCCGGCACCGACCCGGTCTTCGCCGGCTACCTGCGGGCCAAGGCCGCCGCCGACGACGCGGTCCGCGCCCGTTCCGACCTGGCCTGGACGATCCTGCGCCCCGGCGCCCTCACCGACGACCCCGGCACCGGCGAGGTGGAGCTGGCGCCGCACACCGGCCGCGGCTCCGTCACCCGCGACGACGTGGCCGCGGTCCTGCTGGCGCTCCTCGACACCCCCGGGACGGCCGGCCACGTCCTGGAACTCATCGGCGGATCCGACCCGGTCGGCCGGGCGGTCGCCGCCGTCGCGAAGCCGGGCTGACCGCTCCCCGGGCGCGGTCCCTCACAGCCGGCCGGCCTCCACGATCCGCCGCAGGAAGCGCCGGGTGCGCTCCTCGCGCGGAGCGCCGAAGACCTCGGCCGCCGTGCCGCGTTCGTGCACGACGCCCTCGTCGAGGAAGCAGACCTGGTCGGCGACCTCGCGGGCGAAGCCCATCTCGTGGGTGGCGATGACCATCGTCATGCCGTCGTCCTTCAGGTCCCGCACCACCGACAGGACCTCGCCGACGAGTTCGGGGTCGAGCGCGGCGGTGATCTCGTCGAGCAGGAGCAGCCGCGGGCGCACGGCGACCGCGCGGGCGATGGCCACGCGCTGCTGCTGGCCGCCGCTGAGCCGGTCGGGGTAGTCCGCGGCCCGTCCCGCCAGGCCCAGCCGGTCCAGGATCTCGCGGGCCCGCTCCTGCGCCTCGGCGCGCGGCACGCCGTGCACCCGGCGCGGTGCGAGCGTGACGTTGTCCAGCACCGTCATGTGCGGGAAGAGGTTGTACGCCTGGAAGACCACCCCGATCCGGCGGCGCACCGCGTCGGGGTCGGCGCGCGGGTCGGTGATCTCCGCACCGTCGAGGAAGATCGCGCCGTCGTCGATCTCCTCCAGCAGGTTGGCGCAGCGCAGCAGGGTCGACTTGCCGGAACCGGACGCCCCGATGAGCGCGGTGACGGTGTGTGGGGCGACGTCCAGGTCGACGCCGCGCAGGACCAGCGCCCCGCCGTAGGTCTTGCGGACCTGTTCGAGCCGCAGCACGGGCTCGGTCATACGGTGCCTCCCTGCGACTGGCGCCGGTTCATCCGCGCCGAGACCCAGTCGGTCAGCCGGGTCATCGGGATGGTCAGCGCGACGAAGACCAGGCCGGCGACCACGTACGGGGTGTAGTTGAAGCTCTGCGCGGTGATGATCTGCGCCGCGTAGACCGCGTCGACGGCCCCCGCGATCGACACCAGGCCGGTGTCCTTCTGGAGCGAGACCAGGTCGTTGAGCAGCGGCGGCACCACCCGCCGCACCGCCTGCGGCAGGATCACGTACCGCATGGCCTGCGCGCCGGTCAGGCCCAGCGAGCGCGCCGCGGCCCGCTGACTGGGGTGGACGGTCTCGATGCCGGCCCGGAAGACCTCGGCCACGTACGCGGAGTAGGTCAGCACCAGCGCGACGCCGCCGAGCACCACGGGATCGTTGGGCACGCCCTGAAGGCGCAGCGCGGGCACGCCGAAGACCGTGCCGAGCAGGCAGATGATCAGCGGCAGGCCGCGGAAGAAGTCGACGTAGGCGGTGGCCAGCAGCCGCAGCGGGAAGAAGACCGGGCCGCGCAGGGTGCGGGCCAGCGCCAGCAGCAGGCCGAGGACCAGCACGAGCGCGCCGCAGCACACCAGCAGGCGCACGTTCAGCCACAGGCCCTTGAGGACCTGCGGCAGCGCGACCTTCGCGTAGTGCCAGTCGAAGAACGTCTCCCGGGTGCGCGGCCAGCCCGGCGACCGGGTGATCACCAGGTAGAGCACGACGGCGGTCACCACCGTGCTGACCGCGGCGATCACCACGGAACGCCGGGTGCGCGACCGCCGCAGCCGCTCGCGGGCGATCCGCCGGGCGGAGGGCCGGTAGTCGTCCTTCTCCCGTACGGGGACGGTCACTTCAGCACCGGCGCGTGGACCGCGTCGGACAGCCAGCGCTTGTCGAGCGCGGCGAGCGTGCCGTCGGCGCGCAACTGGTCGACGGCCCTGGTGACGCACCCGGTCAGCCGGCTGCCCTTGTCGAGCACCAGGCCGAACTGCTCAGGTTTGCCGCCGCTGTCGGCGAACTGCCCGACCACCTTCGCGTCCGTCACCTCGGCGGAGGTGACGTAGAACGCGGTCGGCAGGTCCATGATGATCCCGTCGACCTGACCGTCCTTCAGCGCGGCCTTCGCCAGGTCGTTGCTCTGGTAGACGGCCGGCTGCCGGTCGGGGCGGACGTCGTCGCGCAGCACGTCGAGGCTGGTGGTGCCGATCTGGGCGCCGAGCTTGGCGTGCTTGAGGTCGGCCAGGCTGTGCGCGCCGGCCAGCTTCGAGCCCTTCATCGCCACCAGCGCCTGCTGGACGTCGTAGTAGCCGGAGGAGAAGTCGACCGCCGCTTTGCGCTGCGTGCTGATGGAGACCTGGTCGAGGTCGAAGTCGAACCGCTTGGCGCCGGGGGCGATGACGCTGTTGAACGGCACCTTGGTCCACGTCACCTTCGCGGCCGGGTACCCCAGCCGCTTCGCCACCGCGTAGGCCACCGCCGACTCGAACCCCTTGCCGTTCGCCGGGTCGTTGCCGGTGAACCACGGCGCGTACGCCGGGTTGTCGGTGCCGATCGTCAGCCGGCCGCCGGTCAGGGTCGGCAGCGCGCCCGGGGTACAGGTCCCCGCGGCGGCGGTGGTCGAGTGGCCGGGGGCGGCCGAGCCGTCCGGCTGCGGCGCGCAGCCGACAGCGGTGAGGAACAACGCGGTGACGGCGACCGCGGCGAGCCGGGATCCGGAGGACGCGAGGGCGTTGGGCATGCCGGGAGATTGGCACCGGCGAACGGAGACTGTCCACGTCATTCCACCGGCGTTCCACATGCTGGACGTTTGTGAACGCCGTACGACGGGCCCCGCCGGTCGGATTGTCCCACCTGCCGCTTCTGCGCGGCCCAGCAGCCGTACTCCTGCGGTGAGGTGGGGGATTTCCTCCGGACCACTCGCGTCCGACCACCGCTTGCGGTGGATCGATGCTTGAACCCTGCCGGCGCTCGCGGCGGGTCACCGCTCGCAGGGGGTCACGGCGGCTCATCGCAGGCGGCGGATCGCGGCGGATCGTGACGGGGCGGATCGTGACGGGGCGGATCACGGCGGGGTGGCGGCAGGCGGGGCGCAAGGCGGGCGGAGTGGAAAGCGGGCGGAGTAGAGGGCGGGCCGCACGCCGACGGCCCGTGTCCGGCGCTACGGCCCCCGGGGGAACCGGCACCGGACACGGGCCGCCGGCCCGGCCGGTCAGGAGGGCCAGACGCCCGTCATGCGGCGAACGCCGCTGGCCCCGCCGCGGTTGGCGGCGGCCTTGACCACCGCGACGATCGCGCCCTGGAGCGCGGCGGCGGCCAGCACCTCCCGCCAGCGGCGGTCCTCGTCGATGGGGGTGGGAGCCTCCTCCTCGCCGCCCACCGCCTTCCACACGCGCTTGAAGATCATGCCCGCCAGCACCCCGCCGAGCAGGGAGAACAGCACGCTGAACGGCTTGTAGAGCACCTTCATCGCCGGGTCACCGCCCTCCGCCGTGCCGGTGCCGGTACACCATCGCGCCGGCCGTGCCGGCCGTCAGCACCGCGCCCGCCGCGATCAGCGGGACCGGGCCGGCGCCGGCCAGCTTCTCGCGGGCCAGCTCGCCGGCGTGCGCCGCCCGGTCCTTGACCTCGGCGGCCTTCCCGCGGGCCATGGCCTTCACGTCCGCCTTGCCGGCCAGCTGCTCGACGGTGTCCCCCAGCCGCGCCCGGGTGCGTTCCACCTGGGCGCGCAACGCCTGCGGGTCGTCGCCGGAGTACTCCTCGCCCTCCGGGACGCCCGTGGGGGCGGCCGCAGGAGCGTGGCCCTGGCTGTCGTCCTTCATCGGTGCGCCCTTTCCTTGATCTCCTCGACGTCGGCCCGTACACCGTCGATCGCTCCCTGCGGGGTCGGCGGCACCGCGCGGTGGAACTCACGCCTGCCCACCAGCGCCATGACGCCGGCCACCGCCAGCAGCGCGCCGGCCACGATCAGGCACGACGCCCACAACGGCAGGACCAGCGTGAGCGCCGCGATCGCGGCCGCCCCCAGCGCCTGGAGCGCGATCACCGACAACAGGCCGGCACCGCCGAACATGCCGCCGCCCAGCCCGGCCTTCTTGCCCTTCTGGGCCATCTCGGCCCGGGCCAGCCGCATCTCCTGCCGGACCAGCTCCGACATCTGCGCCGACGCCTGCTGCACCAGTACGCCCACCGAGGACTGCGTATCGGCGGGCCGGTGGCTGACGGATGAATTGGCCACCATCAGTCGCCTCCTCTCGTCACTGTCACGGGTGCCCGTAGGCAACCGCGATATGCGAAGACATCCCCTCCGGCTGGGAAACGGGTCCGCGGGGGCCCTTGACGGGGCCCGGCGGTGAGGGGGTGGCAGGGCTGGGGCCGTGGTGAGGCGGCGGGAGGGCGGGGCGTCCCGCGGGCCGACCGGGGCCGCCGGACGGACCGGGGCGTCGTCGGCCGGGCGCCGGCAGCGCGCCGGTGCCGTCCCGCCGGGGCCTCGACGGGCGCGCTCCCGCCGAGCGCCGGACCCCCGCGTGCGGAGCGGTACACCGGCGAAGCCCCGAAGGGCGCGCTCCCACGGAGTGCCGAGCGCGAGCCATGCGTCATGAGCCGTCAAGCGCGGAGCACCCAGGTGCTGGCCGGGCGCCGGTGAGCCGGGCGGGAGCGGTCGCCGGTGCCGAGCCGTCAGGCCGGCGTGCTGTCCGCCGGGTGCGGGTCGGGCTGGCCGGACGGGAAGAAGCACGCGGTGACGGTCTTGCCGCCCGGCATGCGGTGCGCCTCCCAGGTGTCGGCCAGGGCGTCGACCAGCGCCATGCCGCGGCCGCCGGGGGCCGTCGGGCTCGGCTCCCGCCGGGTGGGCATGTGCGGATCGCGGTCGGCGACACTGACGTGCAGGCAGCGCCCGTCCCAGCTCATCACCATCTCCGCCGTGCTGTGCGCATGCAGGTGCGCGTTGGTCAGCAGTTCCGAGACGGTCAGCAGGACGGCGTCCACCGTCTCCGGTTCGTCGGCCGGCCACCCCAGAGCGGCCAAGTGGTCCCGTGCCCACTGCCGCCCGGCCCGGATACCACCCGACACCGGGAACGACCGTGCCCAGCCCTTTGCCCGCATCGACATCGCAGACACCCCTTCCGGACGTGCGTTGCCAGGCGCCTACCCCGGCTCGGCGCCGCTACTGCCCCGACCTGTCCCGGTTCCGGTCCGCCCGGGTGGCGTCGCGCCGATCCCGTTTGGCACCGGGCGGATACGGCAACCCGGGAGGCATGAGGTTCTCCGCCGGATCAGCCCTGTCCGCAGCGTCCGCGGCGGTGGCCGCGGCCGTGTCCGCCACGCCGCGCGACGTACCCGGCCGCGCCGAGTCCGCGCTGCTCACCTCGCTCGACGCCATCGAGGAGGCCGAGGCGCTGGACGCGGTCACCGGCCCGGTGCGCGACGTCGTGCGCAAGCTGCCGCTGGGCCGGCTGCGCGACGTCCTGCACGGCCGCGCCCTCGGCCACCCGCTGCACCCCGTCCTGGTCCAACTGCCGATGGGCGCCTGGCTGTCGGCGGCCGTGCTGGACCTGGTCCCGGGCAGTGAACGCGCCGCCGGCACGCTCGTCGCCGTCGGCCTGGCCACCGCGGGACCGGCGGCCGCGGCCGGCTGGGTGGACTGGGCCGAGCTGCACGAGCCGCAGATGCGCACCGGCATCGTGCACGCCGCCTCCAACGTCGTGGCCGTCGGCCTCTACGGCGGATCGCTGGCCGCCCGGCTGTCCGGCCGTCAGGGACTCGGCCGCGCGCTGGGCTGGGCCGGTCTTTCGGTGGCGGGCGTCGGCGGCATGCTCGGCGGCCACCTGGCCTACCGTCAGGCGGCCGGCCCCAACAAGGCCGAACCGGTGCCCCACCTGGTGGCGCCCGGCTGGCACGCCGTCGGCCGGATGGAGGACTTCCCGGTCGGCGTCGCGGTACGGGCCACCGTCGGCGAGGTACCGGTGCTGGTGGTCCGCACGCCGGGCGGCACCCCGCAGGTCCTGGCCGACCGGTGCAGCCACCTGTCCGGCCCGCTGTCCGACGGCCGGGTGGTCGACGGATGCGTCACCTGCCCCTGGCACGGCAGCGTCTTCCGGCTCAGCGACGGCCACAACGTCAAAGGCCCGGCCACCGCGCCGCAACCCCGCTTCGACAGCCGCGTCCTCGACGACGGCACGGTCGAGGTCCGGCTGCCGGGAGCGGGATGAGGGTGACCGCGTCGGCTTGCGGGGTGGGCCGACGTGCGGTGGCCTGCGGGGTGCGCGGTGCGCGGTGCGCGGTGCGCGGTGCGCGGTGCGCGGTGCGCGGTGCGCGGTGCGCGGTGCGCGGTGCGGGGTGCGGGGTGCGGGCTGACGGGCCGCGGGGCCGGGGTGGGCGTACGGGCGTGACACGGGGACGGGCCGCCGCGGCGCCCGGTCGGGGCTGCTGACGCCGGCGCGGGTCCTCCCGTGGGTCGAGGCTTCAACCCGGCCAACGCGTCCCACCGCGGGCTGACGCTTCAGCCCCGGCCCGGGGGCAGGCTCCTGACGTCGGCGCGGACTTCTGAGGCCCGGCTGACGTTGCGACTCCGGTCCGGGGTCAGTCCCTTGGCGTCGGCGCGGGGCATCTGGGACCGGTTGGCGGGTCCGCTCCGGCCCGACCTCCTGACGTCGGCCCGCGCCCCGCAGACCGGCTGAGCCCTCAGCCCCGGGCCCGCGCGGCCCACCGCCGGCCGACGCTTCGGCCCCGGCCGGCGTCCCAGGTCCCACGCCCCGGTGCGCGGCCTCGCACTCACGCCCGGCCGGCGCCTCACCCCCCCGGAGGGAACCGCACTCCCGGAGGGGACCACACCCCCTCACCCCCTCCCGTCCACCCACCGCCACGTGCCCGTGGGGTCGCGGGCGTACAGCACGTCGTCGGGGGCGTCGGAGTCGTCCTGGGGGAGGGCGACCAGGCCGCCGGGCGTCTCGCGGGCGGGGGCGTCGCCGATGTCGACGACGCGGCCGTCCAGCGGGCCGCCGAACAGCGTCACCAGGCCGTCGGCGGGCGGTCCCAGGCCCAGCAGGTGCGCCAGTTCCGGGGCGCGCGGGTCCTGCCAGCGGGCGCCGGCGCGCGGCAGGTCGTCGAAGGCGCCGGTCAGCAGCAGGGGCAGCAGCACGGCCAGCGAGGCGGGCGTCGCGAGCCGGTCGACGGGCAGCGCCAGCGTGAAGGCGGCCGTCGACGGGTCCGGGTCGGGGTCGACCGCGGTCCAGCCGGCCGGCTGCGTCCAGGTCAGCATCACCCCGTGCGGCCACACCGCCGGATCGGCCCCCGGCTCGCCGGCCCGCCACTCGAAGACCGCCGCCCATTCCTGCGGCCCGGCGCCCGCCGCGTTCCACCGTGCCGGATGCCGGGCCCCGGCGAAGGCGCCGGCCACCGCCCGTGCGTACTCCTGATGCGGCTGATCGCCCACGTCCGCTGTCCTTTCGCCGGGCCGGTCCGCGCGTTGGCCCCCATGCAACCGCACGGACCCGCCCGCCGTCACGACGACGGGTCCCAGGCGGCCGGTTGCCGGTGGAAGTCCGGCGTGCTCGCGGCGTACGCGTAGCGGCGGGAGAAGACCGGTGTCGTGCAGGCCGACAGCGGCGGCACGATCCAGTCGCGGTCGGCCGGCGTGGTCCGGCCGTGCCGCAGTTCGCGTTCCTCGTGGGTGACGAACTGCCGGGTGACGGTGTGGTGGTCGACCATGTGCACCCCGGCCTGCCGGAAGGAGTGCAGCACCGCGCGGTTGAGTTCCACCAGCGCCCGGTCCTTCCACAACGAGTCCTCCCGGCCGGTGTCGAGACCCATCAGGGCCGCCACCCGGGGCAGCATGTCGTACCGGTCGGCGTCGGCCAGGTTGCGGGCGCCGACCTCGTAGCCCACGTACCAGCCGTTGAACGGGCAGGCCGGGTAGTCGACGCCGCCGATCTCCAGCCGCATGTCGGAGATGGCCGGAACGGCGTGCCAGCGCAGCCCCAGTTCGGCGAGGTCGGCCAACTCCGGGTGCGAGATGGGTACTTCGAGGACCGCGTCGGCCGGCAGGTCGAACCAGCGCGGTGGCCGGCCCGGCACCGAGACCACCAGCGGCAGCACGTCGAACCGGCCGCCCGGCCCGCGCCAGCCCAGCGCCCGCACCGCCTCGGTGAACTCCACGTGCAGCGGGTCACCCAGCACCGAACCGTCCGCCATCCGGTACCCGGCGTAGCGCACCAGTTGCGGGTTCCACACCCGGATCGCCTGCCCGTCCGGGCGCCGCGGTGCGAACACCGTGATGACGGGCAGCAGTTGACCGCCGTTCGTCGCGATCCGCAGATGGTCCACGCACGCTTGGAAGACCTCCTCGGCGGTGGTCGCCTCCCGCCGGTCGAGCACCCGCAGCGCCTTCCAGTGCAGCCGTCCCACGCAGCGGGCGTGGTTGCGCCAGGCCACCCTGCTGCCGTGGACCAGTTCGGCGGTGCGGTGCCGGTAGGTGCCGGACGACCGGATCTCCTCACCGGCCTCCAGCAGCCGGGCCCGTACCTCCGCCTCGTCCCGCCCGGCCGTGAGCCCCGGGTCGAGCAGGAAGGCCGCCGCCCGCGCCGGCAGGCCGGCGGCGCCGGACACCGGGCACGGCCCGTCCAGTACGGCCGGCGGGGGATCACGCAACACGGCGCCTCCTCAGCGACACGGCCGTCCCGCCCGGGGCCGCGCGGACCGCTTCCCACCCGCCGGGGGACGGCGACGCGCCCACCCCACAACCCGCCCGCCCACCGGGCAAGCCGCCCCGCCGCCGTCACCCGGAAGGCCGCCCGACGTCACCCGGACGGCGTAACGCCCGCCCCGCCCGGCCACCGCTCCGCGTCGCCCGCCCGGCCGCCACCGGCACCGCTAAACGGGCCGGTCCGCACCGTTCTTCGGGGGAAACCGCCCGAGGCATAGGGAGGGTTGGCATGATGACCCGTTGTGCACGGCATTCGAAGGGATGCGGTCGATGACGGAAGATCTACGGCTGCTCGTGGTCGAGGACGATCGCGAGATGGCGCAGATGCTGGCGGAACTGCTCGGGGACGAGGGGTACGCGGTCGAGGTGGCGCACGACGGCCAGCGCGGACTGCACCTCGCCCTCAGCCGGCGGTATCCGCTGATGGTCATCGACCGCGGGCTGCCCGGCATCGACGGGCTCGACCTGCTGACCCGGTTGCGCCGGGTCGGGGTCACCGCCCGGGTGCTGATGCTGACCGCCCTGTCCGACCCCGAGCAGCGGGTGCGCGGTCTGGACGCCGGCGCCGACGACTACCTGGGCAAGCCCTTCGACATCGGTGAACTCCTCGCCCGCGTAAGGGCGTTGCACCGCCGGCACCTCGACCGCGCCGAGGCCCTGCCGCTGCCGCACGGTGAACTCGACCTGGCCCGCCGCGAAGTGCGCAGACCGGACACCGTGATCGCCCTGTCCGGGCGGGAGTTCGAGCTGCTGCGCCTGCTGGCCGGGGCGCCGCGCACCGTCTTCCCGCGCGCCGAACTGCGGGCCCGGGTCTTCGCCGACACCAGCGCCGAGTCCATCGTCGACACCTACGTCTACTACCTGCGCCGCAAACTCGGCCGCGCCACCATCCGCACCGTGCACGGCGTCGGCTACCGCATCGGCAGCGCGTGATCCGCCGCCCCGGCGCCGCCCCCGACGCCGAGCACCGCGAACTGCTGCGCACCCGCCGGGTCCTGGGCCTGCGGCTGTCGCTGGTGCTCACCCTGGTGCTGCTGATCATCGGCGTGGTGGTCTACGCGGTCATGACCGCCTCGCAGAACGCCGACATCGACCGCGACCTGGGCTACGCCGCCACCCGCAGCGGGGTCGGCAGCCCGCCCGGCTGCGCCTGGCTGGTGCTGGACGACAGCGGTGCCACCCGGCGGTCACCGGGACTGCCGGCCGGCTTCCCGCTGACCGCGCCCATCCGGGCGGTCGCCGCCGGCGGTCCCGCCACCCTGCGCGACGTCGTCGTGCACCACCACCGCTACCGGGTGCTGACCCGGCGGCGCGGCGACGGCACCGTCCAGGCCGTCTACGACGAGCGGTTCGAGCAGCGCGACCGCGACACCCTGCTGCTCGCCCTGGGGGCCACCGAACTGCTGGGCCTGGCCGGCGCGGTGGCCGCCGCCGGCCTGCTGGCCCAGCACGCCATGCGGCCGCTGACCCTGGCCCTGGTGCGCCGCCGCCGCTTCGTCGCCGACGCCAGCCACGAACTGCGCACCCCCGTCACCCGGTTGCACACCCGCGCCCAACTGCTGGCCCGCCGCGCCCAGGACGACGTCGCGGGGGAGCGGATGATCACCGAGGTCACCCGCCTGGTGGCCGGCACCCGCCAACTGGGCGAAGTCATCGACGACTTGCTGCTGTCCACCCGGATGCGGGTCGAACCGGCCGAGTTCGCCGCCGTCGACCTGGCCGTCCTGGCCGACCAGGCGTGCGCGGAGGAGAACGCCGCGGCCGCGCGCACCGGCCTGACGTTCACCGTCGTGCGCGAGCGCGGCCCCTACGTGGTGGCCGGTGTGGAGACCGCGATCCGCCGGGTGGTGACCGCACTGGTGGACAACGCTGTCGGGCACACCCCGCCCGGCGGCCGGGTCACCCTCACCGTCGGGGCCGGACCCGGCGGCACCGTGCGGCTGACGGTGGCCGACGACGGCGTGGGCCTCGATCCGCGCGAGGCGGACCGGCTGTTCGAGCGGCACGCGCACGGCACCGCCGGACGCGGCCCGAGGTTCGGCATCGGCCTGTCCCTGGTCCGCGAGATCGTCGACAGCCACCACGGCACCGTCGGCGCGGACGGACTGCCCGGCCGCGGCGCCCGCTTCACCGTCACGCTGCCCGCCTGGCGGACCGGGACGGCCCGCCGCGGCCGCCGGGTCCCGCGCCGCGCCCCCGCCCGCCGAACGCTGCGGTAAGTGCCGTGCTGAAAGGGGTAATTGACGTCGCGTCAGGTACGGGAATCCGGCCGGTGGCGAGCCGGAAGGCGAGCGCTTTGAGAACATTCTGAAAACGTGTACGGAACCTTCATCACGAAGCACGACTCCCCGTCGTCGCGCGTATGGAGGCCCCCATGTCGCACCCCGTCCACGACCACCTGATCGTGGGAGCCGGCCCCGCCGGCCTCCAGCTCGCCGCCGAACTCCAGCGCGACGGCCGCGACTACCTGGTCCTGGAAGGCGGTGAGCGGCCCGGCGGCTTCTTCGAGGTCTTCCCCCGGCACCGCAAGCTGATCTCCATCAACAAGCCGCACACCGGCAGCACCGACCCCGAGTTCAACCTGCGCATGGACTGGAACTCGCTGCTGAGCGACGACCCCTCGCTGCTGTTCACCCGCTACAGCGAACGCTACTTCCCGTCCGCCGACGACCTGGTGCGCTACCTCGCCGACTTCGCCGAGACCCTCGGCCTGAACATCCGCTACGGCGCCCGCGTCGAACGCGTCGAGCGCGACGGCGCCCTCTTCCAGGTCACCGACGGCACCGGAGCCGTGCACCGCGGCCGCCGCCTGATCATGGCCACCGGCGTCAGCAAGCCGTACGTCCCCGACGTGCCCGGCATCGAGACCGCCGAGTACTACACCGACGTCAGCGTCGACCCGGCGGACTTCACCGACCAGCGGGTGCTGATCCTCGGCAAGGCCAACTCCGCGCTGGAGACGGCCGACAACCTCATCGAGACCGCCACCGTCATCCACCTCGCCGGCCCCGGATCGCTGCGGCTGGCCTGGCAGAGCCACTTCGTCGGCCACGTGCGCGCCGTCAACAACAACTTCCTCGACACCTACCAGCTCAAGTCGCAGAACGCGATCCTCGACGGCGAGGCGGCCTCCGTCGAGCGCCGCGACGACGGCTACGCGGTCCGCTTCCGCTTCAGCCGCGCCGACGACTTCATCAAGGAGATCCACTACGACCGCGTCATCGTCGCCACCGGATTCCGCTTCGACGCCTCGGTGTTCGCCGACGACTGCCGCCCGCGGCTGGTCATCAAGGACCGCTTCCCCGAGATGACCTCCGCCTACGAGTCGGTCAACGTCCCCGGCCTGTACTTCGCCGGCACCCTCATGCAGCAGCGGGACTTCAAGAAGTCCACCGGCGGCTTCATCCACGGATTCCGTTACGCCGTACGGGCGTTGGGCCGCATCCTCGGCGAACGCCACCACGACACGGCCTGGCCGGGCCGCGAGGTGCCCGCCGAACCGGCCGCCCTCGCCGCCGAACTGCTGGCCCGGCTCAACCGCACCTCCGCGCTGTGGCAGCAGTTCGGCCAGCTGGCCGACCTGGTGGCCACCGCCGGCGCCGGCCTGCGGCACTACGAGGAGGTCCCGGTCGACTACGCGCACGACACCGGGTTCGCCGACGCGGAGAACCTCTTCGTCATCACCCTCGAATACGGCCCCGACCACGACAAGATCGACCCGTTCGACGTCACGGTCCGCCGGGTGCGCCAGGACGACGCCGAGGACGCGCACGACGCCGCCTACCTCCACCCCGTCGTCCGGCACTACCGGCGCGGGCAGTTCACCGCGGCCCACCACGTCGCGGAGAACCTGGAGAACGAGTGGGACCGCCCGGCCGCCCACCACGAACCGCTGACCGCCTTCCTGGCCAAGGCCCTCGCCGACGCTCCCGAGGCCGTGCGATGACCGCCCCCGCCCTGCCCCGGCTGCCCGAGGCGCCCGCCGCCCACACCGTGCTGAACCTGCGCGAGTACGAGACGATCGCCCGCGGCCTGCTCGACCCGATCTTCTACGACTACGTGGCCGGCGGCGCCCGCGACGAGGTCACCGTCCGCGCCAACGAGCACGGCTTCGCCCGCCTCGGCCTGCTGCCGCGCATGCTGCGCGGCAGCGACACCCGCGACCTGGGCGTCACCTTGTTCGGCACCCCCAGCAGCCTGCCGGTCTTCCTGTCGCCCACCGCCTTCCACCGGCTCGCCCACCCCGACGGCGAACTGGCCACCGCCCGGGCCGCCGCCAAGGCCGGCGTCATCATGACCGTCGGCATGGCCAGCACCACCTCGGTCGCCGACGTCGCCGCCGCCGCCCGGCAGGCCGTCCCCGACCGGGCGCCCGCCCTGTGGTTCCAGCTCTACCTGCAACCCGACATGGCGGTCACCCGGGCCCTGGTCCGCCGCGCCGAGGCGGCCGGCTGCACCGCCCTGCTGGTCACCGTCGACTCGCCCGTGCTGGGCATCCACGAACGCAACAAGCGCAACGGCTTCAACGACCTGCCGCCCGGCGTGGTCTGCGAGAACCTGCGCGACCTCACCGGCTCCGAACCCGGCCACATCCGGCAGATCGCCATGTCCGCCGACCTCGGCTGGGACCACCTCGACCGGCTCCGCGAGATGACCTCGCTGCCCGTGGTGCTCAAGGGCGTCCTGCACCCCGAGGACGGCCGGATCGCCGTCGCCCACGGCGTCGACGGCCTGCTGCTGTCCAACCACGGCGGCCGCCAGCTCGACACCGCCCCCGCCACCGTCGACCTGCTGCCCGACATGCTCGCCGCGGTCGCCGGCCGCGTCCCGGTCCTGCTCGACGGCGGCGTGCGGCGCGGCACCGACGTGGTCAAGGCCCTCGCCCTCGGCGCCACCGCCGTCGGCATCGGCCGCCCGGTCGTCTACGGCCTGGCCGCCGGCGGCGAGGACGGCGTGCGGCACGTGGTGGACCTGCTGCGCGAGGAGATCGACCACACCCTCGCCCTGTGCGGCGCCACCGCGCCGCGCGACCTCACCCCGGATCTGGTCCGGACCGTCCCGGCGGTCCCGCGATGACGCCCGCGCTCTGGGCGGTCGCCGTGGCCGCCCTCGCGGTCGCCGCCACCCTGCCGTACTGGCTGCCGACCGCCGTCGTCGCGCTGCGGGTGCGCATCTTCGACCTCGTCAACGGCGAGGAGGGCATCGCGGTGCCCGGCCGGCTGGTCGGCACCGAGTCGTTCACCCGCCTGTACGGCCACCCGGCCGCCAACGGCCGCAGCAAGGGCGCCGCGCTGTCGGACCTGTTCTGGTACTGGCTGGCCCCCGGACCCGAGGTCCACCAGGAACACCTCGAACCCGGACCGCGCTACGACCAGGTCGCCCGGGTCACCCGGCGGCTGCTCACCGGCGCCCGCAAGGACGAGTGGAGCGAACTGGTCGCCCGCTGCACCGGCCACGTCCTGGACGAACGGCCCGCCACCGCCACCGGCGCGGTCCGGCTGCGCGACCTGATGATGCCGGTCTGGGCCGAGGTCTACTACGAACTCGTCTTCGGCGAACCGTGCCCGCGCGCCGCCCGCGACCTCATCGTCGGCAACGCCGACGACGTGGTCAGCGCCCTGAAGTGCACCGGCCTGCGGCACATGGACCGCCGCGACCGGCTCACCGAGTACCTGCTGGACCGCATCCGCCGCGGCGACGCCCCGGCCGGGCTGCCCGACACCCTCACCGAGCGCGAACAGGCCTACTACCTCCAGGGCACCTTCTTCAACACCGCCGTCGTGCAGATGTCCGAGGCCATGGCCCACCTGCTGCTGGTCATCGCCGAACACCCCGGCGTACGCCACCGGTTGACCCAGGACCCGCCCGGCACCGGCTACCTCGACCGGGTCGTGGAGGAGACGCTGCGGGTCTGGCCGCTGTTCGGCATCGCCCACCGCGTCACCTCCGCGGACATCGTGCTGGACGGCGCGGCAGCCATCCCGGCCGGCTCCGTGCTGCTGTTCAACTACGCCGACTACCAGCACGACGTGCCGGACGGCGACCGCTTCGACCCGGACCGCTGGCTGCGCGCCACCGCCCGCGACATCCCGCACATCCCGTTCGGGGTCAGCGCCAACCGGCCCTGCCCGGCGCGCGGCATCGCCCCGCTGACCATGCGGGTCGCCGCCGAGGAGGTGCTGCGCCGCTTCGAGCCCATGTCGTCGGCCGGACACGCCCGTTCGCTGCCCAACCGCGCCCCCTGCCTGCTGGTGCCCCGCCCGGCCGCCGGTGCCCGCGGCGGCCGGCCGGTGCTGCGGCTGGCGCTGATGCGCGTCCGGGACCGCTGGGAGGACGTCTGGCGCAGCCTGGTGCAACTCGCCCTCGGCAGCTACATGGTGTGGGACGCCCGCCGGCAGGCCCTGTGCCGCCGCTACTTCGAGACGGCGGAGGCCGCCCGATGACCGCCACCCAACTGGCCCCCGCCTTCTTCGCCGCCGCCGTGGTCATCCTCGTGGTGTGCCGGCTGGTCGCCCGGCTGCTGTCGTTCGCCGCGCAGCCGCCGGTGGTCGGCGAGATGGTGGCCGGCGTCCTGCTCGGCCCGTCGCTGCTCGGCCTGGTCGCCCCCGGCGCCGAACACGCGCTGTTCCCCGACAGCCTGCGCCCGGTGCTCTACGTCGTCGGGCAGATCGGCCTGGTCGCCTTCATGTTCCAGGCCGGCCACGAGTTCCGCTCCTACGTCAACGGCAAACTGGCCGGCACCGCCGCCGCGCTGTCGGCGGCCGGCATCGTGGTCCCGCTGGTCCTGGGCGCGGGGCTGACGGTGCTGGCCCACGGCCACGTCGGGGTGTTCGCCCCCGGTGTCCCGCTGGGGGTGTCGGCCGGCTTCGTCGGGGTGGCGCTGGCCATCACCGCCTTCCCGATGCTGGCCCGCATCATCACCGAACGCGGCCTGTCCGGCAGCCGCTACGGCTCACTGGCGCTGGCCGGCGGCGCGCTGGACGACGTGGTGGCCTGGTGCCTGCTGGCGGCGGTGCTGAGCGTCGCCGCCGGCCGGCTGCGCCCGCTGCTCGAAGCGGTCGGCGGTGCCGCGGTGTTCGCGCTGGTCACCTACTACGTCCTGCGGCCGCTGCTGGCCCGGGTCATGGACCACCCGCGCCTCAACGACGAGGTCCGGCTGCTGGTCGCCGCCGCCGCGCTGTTCGGCGCCGCGTGGTTCACCGACACCATCGGGCTGTTCGCGGTCTTCGGCGCGTTCTGCGTCGGCATGGTGATGCCGCGCGGTCCGGCCGCCGAACGCGTGGTGGCCACCGCCTCCACCAGCGCCCGGGTGCTGTTCCTGCCGATGTTCTTCGTCTACTCCGGCCTCAACACCCGCTTCGCGCTGCTCGGCGACCCCGCCCTGCTGGTCTTCTCGCTGCTCGCGGTGATCGCCGCCGTGGCCGGCAAGTTCGGCGGCTGCTGGGCGGCGGCCCGGCTGCGCGGTGAACCGCAGGCGGTCGCGGTGCGGCTCGGCGCGCTGATGAACGCCCGCGGCCTGATGCAGCTGATCGCCCTCAACGTCGGACTCCAGGCCGGCATCGTCAACCACGCATTGTTCACCGCGCTGGTGCTGGTCGCGCTGGTCACCACCATCATGACCACCCCGGTCCTGGCCTGGCTCGACCGGCGCTTCCCGGCGCCCCCCGACCCGGACCCGCTGCCCCGGGCGGTCGCCGTGGCGGTACCGGAGCACTGAAGGCCCCCGCCGCCCCCGGCGCGCCGCGGACGCGGGCACGCCGGGGGCGGGGCGGGTCAGAACGCGTCGGCGCAGGTGGTCTGCGTGGCGTGCGCCGGGTCGAGGGCGTTGGCGACCTCGTGGAAGGCGATGAGGTCGGTGGTGCCGATCAGCACGTGCTCCGACAGGTCGACCGAACACAGGTTCTGCAACAGGACGTTGTGCACGTCGGGGCCGGTGAGGAACTCCGACTGGTACGGCGTGACGACCTCGTCGTACTTGGTGGCGATCACCGTGTAGTGCACGCCGGGGACCGTGTCGCCGCCCGCGTTGAGCTTGGTCAGGAACGCCGAGCCGGCCAGCTGGTCGGTCAGCCCCGGGGTCACCGCGCCGATGAAGTCCTCCGCGCCGGGGAAGTACGGGATGATCGACTCCAGGCCGTCCAGCGTGGTGCCGTGGTTGTCGGGGGCGATGCCCACCATGGCGTTGGTCTTGGCGGCGCCGCCGAGGAACTTCAGGTAGTAGCGCGGCATCATGCCGCCCTGCGAGTGGCCGACGATGTCCACCTTGGCCGCGCCGGTGGCCGCCAGCACCTTGTCGACCTCGGTCGACAACTGCTGGGCGGAGTCCGCGATCGGGCCGAGCCCGTCGATCAGGCCGACCGGCGTCAACTGCCCGTAGTCGAAGGAGAAGACGCAGTAGCCGCGCGACTCCAGGTAGGGCGCCAGGACCAGCCAGTTGTCGGTCCCGTTGGCGAACGTGCCGTGCACCAGCACCACCGGGTTCGGGTGCGCGGCCGACGGCTTGCAGGAGTAGTCGTTCCAGCCGGACGTGGGAGTGGCGGCACTGGCCGACGCGGGCGTGGCCAGCAGGGCCCCCGCGGCGAGGGCGAGTGCGGGAAGCAGCGCCAGCGCGCGGCGTCGTCGTCCGGAAGGCAGCTTCATCTGATCTCCTCGCAGGCCAAAGAGGGCACGCACGACGGCTACCGTGGTGACGCGGGTCACAACTCCGTCGGCACCTGTGAAGTTACGGGCCAGTAGCAAACGTTCGCCAGAGCCGCGTCGGTAAAATCTCGCGCCCCGGCCCACCGCCGGTGAGGCGGTGGACCGGGGCGGGCGGACGCGTACGCGCCGGGGCGCCGGCCCCGCACGGCTACCGGGCCGCCGCGGTCGCCGCCGCCTCGCGCCGGGCGGCGCGCCGGTCGGCCGCCCCCGCCGGGTCCAGCACCGGCACGGCGTCCAGGAGCTGGCGGGTGTACGGGTGCTGGGGGGAGCGGTAGACGCGTTCGGCCGGTCCCTCCTCCACGATCCGCCCGGCCCGCATGACGGCCACCCGGTCGCTGACCTGGCGCACCACGGCCAGGTCGTGCGCGATGAAGACCAGCGACAGGCCCAGATCGCGGCGCAACTCGTCCAGCAGCTCCACCACATGGGCCTGCGTGGTGACGTCGAGCGCGGAGACCGGCTCGTCGCACACCACCAGCCGCGGCTTCGGCGCCAACGCCCGCGCGATGCCGACCCGTTGGCGCTGCCCACCGCTGAACTCGTGCGGATAGCGGTGGTACCACTGCGGGTCGAGCCCGACCCGGTCCAGCAACGACTCCACCCGGGACCGCACCTGACGGTCCGTCATCGAACGGTTCAGCGCCCGCAGCGGATCGGCGATCGACTCCCCGATGCTGCGGCGCGGGTTGAGCGAGGAGACCGGGTCCTGGAAGACCATCTGCAACGCGCCCCGCAGCGGCCGAAGTTCACGCTCGCGCAGCCCGCCGATGTCGCGGCCCTCGAACCGCAGCACGCCCGAGGTCGGCTCCAGCAGCCGCACCAGCATCC
This sequence comes from Streptantibioticus silvisoli, assembly GCF_027947535.2. Taxonomy (GTDB): domain Bacteria; phylum Actinomycetota; class Actinomycetes; order Streptomycetales; family Streptomycetaceae; genus Streptantibioticus_C; species Streptantibioticus_C silvisoli. Next base: position 50,522 of record NZ_JAAGKO020000038.1, on the reverse strand, counting down.
GCCCGAGCGTGGTCTTGCCGCTGCCGGACTCCCCGACCACCCCCAGCGTCTCCCCGCGGCCGACGGTCAGCGACACCCCGTCCACCGCGTGCACCACAGCCCCGCGCCGCCCGAACTCCCGCCGCAGGTCGACGACTTCGAGCAACGGCTCACCGCCCCCGCCCGGTCCCGTCCCCCCGTCCCGCGCCGCCGGCACCCGTTCCGCGCCGGAGCCGGAGACCGCACCGCCGGAGCCGGAGCCGGAGCCGGAGACCGCACCGCCCGGTGCGATCGCACCGTCCTGCTCGACCGCACCGCCTGGTGCCACCGCACCGCCGGCCACCTGAGCGCCCGGCGCGACCGCACCGCCCGGCGCGACCTCCCCGTCCGGCTCGACCGCGCCGCCTGGCGCCACCGCACCGTCCGGCGCCACCGCACCGCCGGCCACCTGAGCGCCCGGCGCGACCGCACCGCCCGGCGCGACCTCTCCGTCCAGCCGCGGTACCGCCGACAGCAGAGCCTTCGCGTAGTCGCCGCGCGGTGCGGTCAGCACCTGGGTGACCGGGCCGCGTTCGACCGCACGGCCGTCCTTCATCACCAGGACGTGGTCCACGCTGCCGGCCACCACGCCGAGGTCGTGGGTGACCAGCAGCAGGCCGGCGCCGGTGTCGGCGCGCACCTCGTGCAGCAGGTCGAGGATCTGCGCCTGCACGGTGACGTCGAGGGCCGTCGTCGGCTCGTCGGCCACGATCAGCCGCGGCTCGCAGGCCAGCGCCATCGCGATGAGGGCGCGCTGCCGCATGCCGCCGGAGAACTCGTGCGGCCGCGACCGGGAGCGCCGGGCGGCGTCCGGGATGCGCACCCGGTCCAGCACCTCGACCGCGCGGGCCCGCGCCGCCCGCCGCGACACGCGCCGGTGCGCCCGCACGACCTCCGCGATCTGGTCGCCGATGGCGAAGTACGGGTCCAGCGCGGACAGCGGGTCCTGGAAGACCATTGCCGCCAGTTCCCCGCGCAGCCGCCGCAGGTCGTCGCCGCCGGCCCGCAGCGCGTCGACGCCGGCCACGGTGGCCGTACCGCCGGTACGCGCCCCGGTGCCGCTGTGCAGGCCCAGCAGCGCGTACGCCACCGTGCTCTTGCCTGAGCCGGACTCGCCGACGATGCCGAGTGCCTCGCCGGCGCCCAGCGTGAAGTCCAGTCCGTCGACGGCCCGGACGACGCCGTCGCCCACCGGGAAGTCGACGGTCAGGCCCTCGACGCGGACCAGCGGACCGTTGCCGGTCGTGCTCACGACAGGACCACCCTTCGGTCGGCCACCGCGTACAGCACGTCGGCGGCGGCATTGGCGAGGACGACGCAGAAACCGGTGACCATCACGACGCCGACCACCACCGGCAGGTCCACCACGGCCACCGAGGAGACCAGCATCTTGCCCAGTCCCGGCAGGCCGAACAGCGACTCGGTGAGCACCGCGGAGCCGAACATGGTGCCCAGGTCCAGCGCGCTGAGCGCGATCACCGGCGTCAGCGCGGCGCGCAGCGCGTGCCGGGTCACCAGCCGCCGTTCGCTCACCCCGTAGGCGCGGAAGGTGCGGATGTGGTCCTCGGCCAGCGTCTCCAGCATCGACGAGCGGGTCAGCCGGGCGTACTTGGCCGACTCCACCACCGCCAGCGACACCCACGGCAGCAGCAGCCCCCAGAACCACGCCTGCGGATCGCTGGTGAGCGGCACGTAGCTGGGGAACGGCAGCCACTGGAGCGTGGAGCAGAAGACGATGAGCAGCATCAGGCCGATGACGAAGACCGGGACCGCGTTGCCGGCCATCGTCAGGCCGGTCAGCGCCCGTTCGGTTGGCCGGCCGCGGCGCAGCGCGGACAGCAGGCCGGTGCCCACCCCCAGCAGCAGCCACAGCACCATGCCGCCGAGCGCCAGCGAGCCGGTGACCGGCAGCCGCTGGAGGATCATCGAGGTGACCTGCTCGCCGCTGCGGTAGGAGATGCCCAGGCACGGCGCGTGGCAGTGCATGACCGCGGTGCCGGTGCTGAAGTCGCGGCCGGCGACGATGCCGCCCAGGAAATGGGCGTACTGCACGTACACCGGGTCGGCCAGGCCCAGTTGCTCGCGCACCTGCGCGACCTGCGCGGGGCTGCACTTGAGGCCGCAGGCGATCTGCGCCGGGTCGCCGGGCGCGATGTAGAACGCCGCGTAGATCACCACCGACAGCACCAGCAGCACCGCGACCATGCCGGCCAGCCGCCGCAGTACGTACCCGCTCACGCGGTCTCCTCCTTCGTGCGGCGCCGCCGGACGCCCACCCGCAGCCGGGAGGCGGCCCGCGGGTCCAGCGCGGTGCGCAGCGCGTCGCCGAAGACGGTGAACGCCAGCGTGGTGACGAACAGCAGCGCGGCCGGCAGCAGGACGTACATCGGGTCGGCCTGGAACCAGGTGGTGGCCGACGACAGCATCTGCCCCCACGACGACGTCGGCGGCCGCACCCCGACGCCCAGGAAGGACAGGCCGGCCTCGGAGACCACGTTGGACGGCAGCAGCAGCGCCGCGTACGTGATGACCGGCGCGGCCAGCGGCGGCAGCAGTTCGCGGCGGGCGATCCGCCAGGGTGAGGAGCCGCCGAGCCGGGCGGCCGCCACGTAGTCCAGTTCCTTCAGCGACAGCGTCTGGGCCCGCACCACGCGGGCGGTGCCGCCCCAGCCGAGCAGGCCGATGACGAGCATCAGCAGCAGCGGGCGCGGGAAGGAGTTGGGCACCACCGCCATCAGGGCGATCGCGAAGACCAGGCCGGGCAGCGCGATCATCACATCGGTGGTGTGGCCGAGGAACTGGTCGAGCAGCCGGCTGCCGAGCCCGGCGGCCAGCCCCACGGCGATGCCGACCGCCACCTGCACCACGGTGGCGCCGACGGCCACCAGCAGCGAGATCTGCGAGCCGTAGACGAGCCGGGCGAACAGGTCGCGGCCGGTGCCGGGCTCCACGCCCAGCCAGTGGACGCCGCTGATCCCGCCCAGCGAGCCGTGCGGCACCCCGCCGGAGGCGGAGTTGACCAGCGCGTCGTGGTAGGTGGTGGGGTCCTGGCCCTCGATCGCGCTCAGCACCGGGGCCAGCACGGCGATCAGGATCAGCAGGACGAGGACGGTTGCGGCGGTGACGGCGGCGCGCTGTGAGCGCAGCCGCCGCCAGACCTGCCGGGCCCCGGAGGCCGGGACCACACCGATCGGTGCGGTCCCGGCCTGCGGGGCGGGTGCGGCGGTTGCCATGGGGCGGGCTCTCCGGGGGAGTCGGCGGCGTTACTTGACGGCGACCTGCGAGACGTCCAGCACGCCGGTCCAGTCGCTGATCACCACGTTGCGCACGTTCTTGCCGTACAGCCGCTTGTAGACCGGGTGGAACAGCGGCACGGTCAGCGCCTTCGTCCCGATCCGCTGGTCCAGCTTCCCCCACAGCTTCGCGGCGGCCGCGTGGTCGGTGATCTTGTTGATCCGGTCGATCTCGGCGTTCACCGACGGGTCGTTCAGCTGGGCGGAGTTGAAGTTGTAGCCGTCCTTGACGATCTGCCGGCCGTCGAAGATCGGCGCGAGGAAGGGACCGCCGGACGGCCAGTCCGCACCCCAGCCGGACAGGAACATCCCCGGCTCGCTGGCCACCGAGTAGATGTCCTGCTGGTACTTGTCGTCCTCCAGGCCGACCAGCTTGACGGTGATGCCGGCCGCCTTCAGCCCGTCCTGCACGGCCGCCGCGACCGCCGGGCCGTCCTGGTTGGCGTCGGAGGTGGAGGCGGTCAGCGTGACGGTCAGCCCGTGCGGGTAGCCGGCCTGCGCCAGCAGCGCCTTGGCCTTCGCCGCGTTACCGCTCCTGCCGGCCGGGAACGGGTCGTAGGGCGTGTAGCCGAACGTGGCCTGGTTGGGCAGGAAGGTGGTGGCCGGCTCGGCGAGCGAGGAGCCGCCGGCCGCGTTGACCACCGAGGTGCGGTTGATCGCGTAGGCGATCGCCTCGCGCACCTTCTGGTTGTCGAACGGCTTGACCTTCGGGTTGAACGCCAGGTAGTTGGTGAAGCCGAAGTGGCCGGTGCCGACCCGGGAGGCGAGTTCCTTGTCGCCGTTGACCTTGGCCAGCTCCGCCGGGCCGAGGTTGGTGTCGGTGGTGACCGCGTCCGCGTCGGCGCCGCTGCCGGTCGCCAGCCGCTGGTCGATGACGGCCGGGTCCAGACCGGAGTCCACCACGATCCGGTCGGGGTAGGCGTGCCGCTGGGCGTCGGACTTCTGCGACCAGTACGGGTTGCGCTTCAAGGTCAGCGTGGTGCCGTCGTTCTGGTTGCTGACCACCTCGTACGGGCCGGAGGAGACCGGGTGGTCCTGGTACTTCGTGCCGGTGTCCTTCGCCTTGGGCACCGGGGTGAACTGGGTCTGCGTCGCCAGGTAGGGGAAGTCGCCCTCGGGCTTGTTCAGGTGGAACACCACGGTCCGCGCGTCCGGCGTGGTGATCGCCGACAGCCCCTTGGGGTCCTTGTACGGGCCCTGGTAGCCGGACGCGCCGGTCAGCCAGTCGCGCAGGTAGGGCGCGCCGCCGGACAGCTGCGGCGCGAAGGAGCGCTCGACGCCGTACTTGATGTCGGCACTGGTGATCGGCGTGCCGTCCTCGAACTTCAGGCCCGCCTTGAGGTGGTACGTCCACACCGTGGCGCCCTGCGACGGCTCGCCGATGTCGGTGGCCAGGTCCGGTACGACCGCGGTGCCCGCCGCGCCCGCCTTGCGCGCCCGGGTGGTCAGGCTGCGGAAGACCAGCCCGGGGATGTTGCCGCCGCCGGTGGTGTACTCGCGCGCCGGGTCGAACTTGGTCTGCGGGGTCTGGTTGAGGATGGTCAGCGTTCCGCCCTGGTGCGGGGTGGCGTCCGCGCCCGCGTCCTCGCTCTTGGGTCCGCACGCCGCGGCGCCGGCCGCTATCGCCGTCAGGGCGGCCAGCGCGGCCAGCCGGCGTGGGGCGAGGGGGTGTGATGACATCGGGGAACGGCCTTTCACTACCGGGGAACGGGCGGGGTTCGCGCACGGGGTGGCGGGCTGTGACGGCCGGGGCTCCACGCCCGCGCGGGGCGGTTCCGGGGCGGGCGCACGCGGGCGGGGCCGGTGGGCGGGGTCCGGAACGGGTCGGGGTCAGCGACAGTGGATGTCGGCCACGCTGTGTCCGGTCACGCCGATGAGCGCCAGCTCGATGGCGGCGCTGTCGGGGGCGAGAGGTCCGGGCACGCCCAGAAGACTGAACTATTACTTGTGGGAAGTCAAAGGGGTGCCTATGGCCGGGGCGGATGCCGCGCCACCCCCGGCGAACCGCCAACGGCCTTGCCGCACAAGCGCGTTGACCGTCACCGGCGGCCGGGACCGCCGGCCGCGGGGAGATGCGGATCACGTGGCGGCGGCCCCTCCCGGAGTCCGGAAGGGGCCGCGTCATCACCGTGGGGGGAGTTTTACCGTGGGGGGAGCCTTTTTCAGTACGCCTTCTGGACGTACTGGTTGGTGAAGGTCTTCGACAGGTCGACCTTGTGGCCCTTGACGGTCGGGTCGAAGGCGGACAGCACCTTCAGCACGGTCGAGGGGCCGTCGGAGGGCATCAGGCCGTCGGGGGAGAACATCGCCTTCTCGTTGGCCAGCGCCGTGGTGTAGACGCCCTTGCCGACACCCGCGTAGTACGACGCCGGCATCTTGGCGGTGATCTGCGCCGCGCTGTGGGTGCCGATCCAGTGCAGCGTCTGCACGAAGGCGTTGACCATCTTCTGCACGACCTGCGGGTTCTTCTGGATGTAGGCGGTCGTCATGTACAGGCAGGAGGCCGGGTAGGTGCCGCCGAGCGCGGCCTTGGTGCCGGCCACCGTGCGCATGTCGATCATCGGCTTGGCCAGGTGCTGGGCCTGGAGCACCGAGATGGTCGGCTCGGTGGTCATGCCCGCGTCGATCTGCTTGTTCTTGATCGCCGCCACGAACGTCGAACCGGCGCCGACCGACACCGAGGTGGCGTCGGAGTTCTTCAGCCCGCCGCGCGACTCCAGGTACTCGGTCAGGAAGTTGGTCGACGAGCCCAGGCCCGTCACACCGAGCTTCTTGCCCTTGAACGCGGCCGGCGAGGTGATCGACGACGCCTCGTCGGAGCGCACCATCTCCACCTCACCGGGCGCCTGGAGCAGCTGCACCACGGACTCGGTCGACTTGCCCTTGGACTGCAGGTCGATGTTGTGGTCGTAGAAGCCGACGACCGCGTCCTGCTGCCCGGCGAGCATGTCGGTCTCGGCGTCCACCCCGGCCGGCTCGTCGGAGATGACCGCGTTGATGCCCTGCGCCTTGAAGTAGCCGAGGTTCTTGGCCAGCATCACCGGCAGGTAGATCTGCTTGTCCAGCCCGCCGACCATCAGGCGCACGGTCGAGTCGCCGGCCGCGTTCTTCGGCGCGGTCTTCGCCGAGCCGCCGGAGCAGGAACTGAGCGACAGTGCCAGCGCGGTACAGGCGGCGACGGCGAGCAACGACTTCTTGACCTGCTTCATCGCGGGTCTCCTTAACGGTGGTGTCACAGGGAGGGTATTGCTGGGCAGTACGGGGGGATCGCCCGGGTGGTCACAGCCCGGCGGCGTCGCCGGACAGCTCGCTGGGCCGCCAGCGCAGCACCCGCATCTCGAACCGGGTGATCAGGAACTCCGCGATCAGCGCCAGGGCGGCGATGATGATGATGCCCGCGTACACACCGTTGGCGTTGAAGTTCTCCTGGGCCTGTTCGATCAGCTGGCCCAGGCCGGCCTGGGCACCCAGCACCTCGCCGACGATCGCGCCGATCAGCGCGAAGCCGAACGCGGCGTGCAGCGAGGCGACGATCCAGGTCATCGCGGACGGCAGCACCACCTGGGTGGTCACCCGCCACTCGGAGGCGCCGAGGATGCGGGCATTGGCGATGAAGTTGCGATCGACCTCGCGGGTGCCCTGGAAGGCGTTGAAGAAGACGGAGAAGAACACCAGCACCACGGCCAGCGCGACCTTGCCGGACGGGCCCAGGCCGAACCACATGATGAAGATCGAGCCCAGCACCACGCGCGGGATGGAGTTGCCCGCCTTGATGAACGGCGCCGCCACGTCCGCCAGCGCCCGGAACCGGCCGAGCAGGATGCCCAGCACCACGCCGGCCACGGTGCCGATCAGGAAGCCCAGCACGGTCTCCTGCATGGTGACCGCGATGTTGTGCCAGATCGAGCCGGTGGCGGTGCCCTGGGAGAACCAGGTCTTCAGCTGCGAGACCACTCCGGAGGGCGAGCCGTAGGTGAACTTGTCCAGCCAGCCCCGCTCCGCGCCGAGCTGCCAGCCGCCGATGACGACGACCACGATCAGCACCTGCGCGCCCAGGATGAGCAGCCGCCGGTTGCGGCGGCGCGAGCGGGCGGCGCGGGCCGCCGTGGCCTCGTCGGTGTCGGCGGGCCCGGGCCGGGTGAGGGTCTCGGCGGCCATCAGTGCTGTCCTTCCCCGGCCGGCCCGGAGGCCGAGCCAGCCTTCTCCAGTGCCACGCCGCCGTCGGCGGGGGCCGTGCCCGCGCTGCGGGCGTAGGCGAGTTCCACCTCGTCGCGCAGACACGTCCAGATCCGCTCGTACAGCTGCACGAACCGCGGCTGCATGCGGATCTCCTGCACCCGGCGCGGCCGGGGCAGGTCGACCGTGAAGGTGTCCTTGACGGTCCCGGGGCCGACGGTCAGTACGACGACCTTGTCGGCCAGCGCGATGGCCTCCTCCAGGTCGTGCGTGACGAACACGACCGCCGGACGCGTCATCTCCCACAGGCCCAGCAGCTCGTTCTGCACGATCTGCCGGGTCTGCACGTCCAGCGCGGAGAACGGCTCGTCCATCATCAGGATCTCGGGCTCGTTGATCAGCGTCTGCGCCAGCGCCACCCGCTTGCGCATACCGCCCGACAGCTGGTGCGGCAGCCGGTCCTCGAACCCCGACAGGCCCACCCGGCGCAGCCAGTCGCGCGCCTTGTCGATCGCCTCGCGCTTGCCCATGCCGCGAAAGCGCGGACCGGCCGCGACGTTGTCCAGCACCGAGCGCCACGGGAAGACCGCGTCCGTCTGGAACATGAACCCGACCCGCGGGTCGATGCCGGTCACCGGCTTGCCGTGGATCAGCGCCTGGCCGGCGGTGGGGGCCTCCAGGCCGGACACCAGGGACAAGGTGGTCGACTTGCCGCAGCCGGTCGGGCCGACGACGGCGCAGAACTCGCCCGGCTCCACCCGCAGGTCCAGGTCGCGCAGGGCGGTGTACACCCCGCCCGACGGCGTACGGAACCGCTTGGTCGCCGCGGCCAGTTCGATCGCCGGGACGCCGTCCGGCGGGGGAGTCCCGCCGCCCGCGTCGCGCACGGTGTCGTTCACTTCGGTCAGCACCACCTTCGGCCGGACGGGCCCGGCCGGTGCGTGTCCGCACCGGCCGCGGGCCCGGTCCGCCTTGTCGCGTGTGTCGGCCGCCGGTGCCGCGGATGTCGCCGGCACCTGACGCATGACGAATGACGGTGACCGTAGAAGCGGGCGGCGGCGCTGACGAGTCTTGCGCGCGTTTTCTGGCTTTTCCGCGTTGAAACAGCTTCAGCGCATTCTGCTCACGGTGCGGGGGTGGGCAGGGCGGGGCGACACCGTGCAGAATCGGCCAATGCGCACCTTGAGCCGTCTCACCGGCCGGCGAGGCCGGAACCGGCGGTTGTCGGCCCGCATCCTCACCAGCCAGCTGGCCATCCTCGCCCTGACCGGCATCGTCGGATTCGTCCTGCTGGCCTTCTCGCAGCGCGCGCAACTGGACCGCCAGTACGAGCAGGAGGCGGTCGCCATCGCCTCCACCACGGCCGCCGAACCGCAGATCCGCGACAGCATGGAGTACGGCGGCGGCGGGGACGTGGTGCAGGACATCGCCGAACGCATCCGGCACACCTCCGGCGCCTCCTACGTCGTCGTCACCGACCTGCGCGGCATCCGCTACTCCCACCCCAACCCGGCGCTCATCGGCAAGTCCGTCGGCCTGCCGCTGGTCATCACCGACGGCCGCGCGCACGCTGGCATCGACCACGGCACGCTGGGCCGCGCCGCCAACGGCAAGGTCCCGCTGTACGGCCCCACCGGGGAACTCGTCGGCGAGGTCTCCGTCGGCATCGAGGAGACCCAGGTCCTCACCCGGCTGTGGCAGCAACTGCCGTCCTTCGCCTTCTACGTCGGCATCGCGCTGACCGTCGGCGTCGTCACCTCCTACCTGCTGGCCCGGCGGCTGAAGCGCTCGACGTTCGGCCTGGAGCTGGAGGAGATCACCGGCCTGCTCCAGGACCGCGAGGCGATGCTGCACGGCATCCGCGAGGGCGTCATCGCCTTCGGCCCGGACGGCAGGATCACCGTCGCCAACGACGAGGCCCGCCGGCTGCTCGCCCTGGGCACCGCGCTGGGCGCCCGGCTGGAGGACCTGATGCCCGACGGGCGGCTGCGGCGCGCCCTGACCGGCGTGCTGGAGGGCCAGGACCTGACCGTGCTGACCGACAGCCACTTCCTGCTGATCAACCGCAGGCCGGTCGCGCTGCGCGGCCGCGAACTCGGCGCCGTCGTCACCGTCCGCGACCGCACCGAACTCGTCGGGCTGCTGCGCGAACTCGACTCCGTCCGCGGCCTGACCGACGCGTTGCGCTCCCAGCAGCACGAGTTCTCCAACCGCATGCACGTGCTGGCCGGGCTGCTCGAACTCGGCGAACACGAGGCCGCGTTGGAGTACGCCATGGAACTGGGCTGCGCCGAGGCGTCCCTCGCCGACCACGTGCGCGAACGCATCGGGTCCCCGCTGCTGGTCGGACTGGTCATGGCCAAGACCACGGTGGCCGCCGAACGCGGCGTGCGGCTGACGCTGAGCGACGACTCGGTCCTGGGCGAGCAGCCCGCCCACCTCGACCGGCTGCTGACCATCGTCGGCAACCTGCTGGACAACGCCGTGGACGCCGCGGCCTCCGGCGGCAGCGCACCGCCGCTGGTGCGGCTGACGCTGATCGAGTGCGCCGAACGGATCACCGTGCGCGTCGCCGACTCCGGCCCCGGGGTGCCGGAGGCCGTCCGGGCCCGGATCTTCGAGGACGGCTGGTCCACCCGCCCGGACCGCGGCACCGCCCGGCGGGGCCTGGGGCTCGCCCTGGTCCACCGGCTGGCCCAGCGGCACGGCGGCTCGGTGCACGTCAGCACCGGGCCCGGCGCGGTCTTCACCGTGACGCTGCCCACCGCCGACCCCCGCCCGGCCGGCAGCACCTCGGCCGTCCTGATCGGAAAGGGGACCGGCGCGTGATACGCACCCTCGTGGTGGAGGACGACTTCCGCGTCGGCCAGATCCACGCCGTCTGCATCGAACGCCTCGACGGCTTCGAGGTCGTCGGCCAGAGCCCCACCGTCGCCGACGCGCTGACCGCGGTCGGCGAGACCCGGGCGGACCTGCTGCTGCTGGACATCTACCTGCCCGACGGCACCGGCCTGGACGTGCTGCGCCGGCTGACCCGGGATCGCGCCGAGGCCCGGCCCGACGCCATCATGACCACCGCCGCCCGCGACGTCGCCTCGATCCGCGCGGCGATGAAACTCGGCGCCGTCGGCTACCTGGTCAAGCCCTTCACCCTGGCCGCACTCGGTGAACGCCTCACCGCCTACCGGGAGTTGAGGCAGCGGATGACCGCGATGGACGGCAGCGGCCAGCCCGACCAGTCCGACGTCGACGCGCTGTTCAGCGCCGCCCGCCCGGCGGCCCTGCCCCCGGTGCTGGCCAAGGGGCACTCCGCACCCACCCTCGCCCTGGTCCGCGACACCGTGCGCTCCGCACGCCGCGACCTGTCCGCCGCCGAGGTCGCCGAGAGCACCGGCGTCTCCCGGGCCACCGCCCAGCGCTACCTGTCGTACCTGGTCCGCGAGGGCCTGGCCAGCCTGGAACTGCGCTACGGCTCCACCGGCCGCCCGGAACACCGCTACCGCGCGGTGACGTGACGCCGCGCTGAGCTGCGCCGGGCCGGGCCGGCCGGGCTGAGCCGATCCGGGGGTGATTCCGGGGCGTTCGGAGCCGACCCGGGCCGGGCCGGGCCGATCCGGGCCGTCGGGGAGCTGACCCGATCCGGGCGGTTCGCGGTGATCCGGGCCGTCGGGGAGCTGACCCGATCCTGGCGGTCCGGGGTTGATCCGCGTCGTTCGGGGCCGACCGCCGACCGCCGACCGCCGGCCGCCGACCGCCGACCGCCGGCCCACTGACCTACCGACCGCCGACCGTCGATCCACTGACCCCGCCGGACCGCCGACCGCCGACCCGCCGGAGGCTGTATCTCGGCGTGGAGAAACTTGACGTCAAGAGATGCTGGGGTGGAGGGTGAGGGCGGCGGTACGCCGTGTCGTCGTCGGCCGCCGCGGACACCACCCGGCGAAGGGACTCTCATGACGCAGGCCAGTTGGGACCCCGGTCAGTACCTCCGCCACGAGGGCCATCGCAGCCGTCCGTTCCAGGACCTCCTGCACCGCGTCCCGCGGCTGCCGGGCCCCGCCCCGCGCATCGCCGACCTCGGCTGCGGCGCCGGCAACGTCACCGCGCTGCTCGCCGAACGCTGGCCCGCCGCCCGGATCACCGGGTTCGACACCTCCGCCGACATGCTGCACGCCGCCCGGCGGTACGCCGGCCCCACCGCCGGCGGCGGCGCCATCGACTTCCGCGAGGGCGACGCCGCCCGCTGGCTCCCGGACGAGCCGTACGACCTCGTCGTCTCCAACGCCGCCCTCCAGTGGGTGCCCAACCACCGCGAGATGATCCCGCGCTGGATCGACGGCCTCGCCCCCGGCGGCGTCCTCGCCTTCCAGGTCCCCGGCCAGGCCGGTGCCCGCAGCCACGTCCTGCTCGGCGAACTGTGCGACGGCGCCGAGTGGGCGGACCGGCTCGGCGGCCTCGGCCTGCGGCGGTCCGGCGTCAGCGACCCGGCCGGCTACCTCGACCTGCTCGCCGGCCCCGGCCGCCGCGTCGATGCCTGGGAGACCACCTACGCCCAGCTGCTCACCGGTGACAACCCGGTCCTGGACTGGGTCAAGGGCAGCGCGCTGCGCCCGGTGCTCACCGCGCTCGCCGCCGACCCGGCCGCCGCCGACCGGTTCCTCGCCCGGTACGCCGCCGCGCTCCGCGAGGCCTACCCGCCCGGCCCGCACGGCACCGTCTACCCCTTCCGGCGGGTCTTCGCCGTCGTCGCCACCGACCAGGAGAAGTGATGGACCCCGCCACCCTCGGCGCCTACGACCGCGACGCCGCCGCCTTCGCCGACGACTGGCACGGCCAGCCCGCCCCCGCTGACCTCCAGGCCGCGGTGCGCCGGTTCTTCCGCCCGGGTCCCACCGCCGACATCGGCTGCGGCGCCGGCCGCGACACCGCCTGGCTGCACGCGAACGGCTACGACCCCACCGGTTACGACGCCTCGGCCGGACTGCTCGCCGAGGCCCGCCGCCGCCACCCCGGCGTCCGGTTCGCCCCGGCCGCGCTGCCCGCGCTCGACGGCCTGCCGACCGCCGCGTTCGCCAACGTGCTGTGCGAGACGGTCATCATGCACCTGCCGCAGCCGGACCTGGCCCCCGCCCTGCTGCGCGTCATGTCGCTGCTGGTGCCCGGCGGCACCCTCTACCTGACCTGGCGCGTCACCGAAGGCGCCGACCGCCGCGACGAGCACGGCCGGCTGTACGCCGCCGTCGACGAACGCGCCGTCCGCCAGGCCCTCACCCCGGGCGTGCCGCTGCTTGACGAGGAGGTCGTCAGCGCCTCCTCCGGCAGGACCGTGCGGCGCGTGGTGGTCCGCAAGGACGGCTGACGGTCGCTCCGCCGCTCCGCCGTCGTCGCGCCGGCGCCGGGCCGCTGTCGCCCCGCCGCCCCTCCGGCACCGGGCCGACGTCACTCCGCCGCGCTGCCGCCGTCCCGCCGCCGCGCCGGTACGTACCGGGCCCCGTCACTCCGCCACCGCCGTCCGTGCCGCCCGGTCCAACGCCGCCTAGTCCAGGGCCACTTCGGGCTGCGGCACCCCGGGTGCCGGCGGCGGCAGCGCGCCGGAGCGGCGCAGGATCGCGGCGGTGCCGTGCAGTGCGGCCGGCGACATGCGCAGGTCGCGCGAGACCAGGCCGCGGTCCGCCATCGCCCGCAGCGCGGAGCGCGCGTACTCCTGCGGGACGCCCATCATCCCGGCCGCGAGCGCGGTCCAGCGTTCCGGATCACGGTGGAAGGCCGCCGCGCCGCGCAGCAGCGCCCGCAGGAAGCCGGCCGACACCTCCGGTTCCCGGCCCAGGAAGCCGGCGTGGCCGCAGACCGCGACGAACGCGAAGTCCGGCACGTGGCGGTCGACCGGTCCGAGGTCGCTGAACCCGGCGTCGCGGGCCATCTGCGGGAACGGGATCGGCTGCAACGCCGCCGTCAGCTCCCCCGAGCGCAGCATCCGCCAGCGTTCGGTGTGGTTGCCGGTGAGCACGAAACGGTAGTCCGCGGGCTGCGCGAGGCCGTGCGCCGCCAGCATCGCCTCCGCCAGATGCCGGGTGCCCTCGGCCAGTGACGTGGTGCCGACGGTGCCGCCGCGCAGGTCCGCGACCGCGCGCACCGACGGCTGCGCGACCAGGTTCAGCGGCGGCCGGTCGCACACCCCGGCCACCACCCGCAGCGGCCCGCCCGCCACCGCGTCGGCGATCGCACCCTCCGGGGTGGTCAGCGCGAACGCCACCTCACCGTCGCGCAGCGCCGCGGTGACCCGGTCGGTGACCTGGAGAACCCGGTGCTCCGTCGCGATCGCCTCGGCCGCGAGATACCCCTCGCTCTCCGCGATCCACAACGGCACGCACATGGCGGCCTGCGAGACCAGTCCGATCACCAGCCGGTACGCCGTGCCGCTCATCCGCGAGATGTCCCTTCGTCCGCCGTCCGGATCCGCGGCCAGCCTTCAGCCCCGGCGCGGCGGCGTCAAGCGGGCCCGGCACGCCGTGATCCCGAGCGCCATCCGTGGTTCCGAGCGCCGTCAGGGGCGGGAACGCGGGCGGCGCGGGTGTCGGGCCGGGGAGCTGCCGGGCCGTCAGACCTTGCCCGCGCAGGGGCCGTCGTCCATCAGGTTGCGTTCCGCCCAGCTGGTGAGCGCCTCCAGGGCCGGGAACAGCTCCTGGCCGACGGGCGTGAGCGCGTAGCTGACCGCGACCGGCGGGCCCTCGATGACCGAACGCACCAGCAGGCCGGCCGCGGCCAGCTCGCTCAGCCGTTCCGACAGCACCGAGTCGTTGATCCCGGCCAGCGCCCGCTTGATCTCGGAGAAGCTGGCCGGCCCGGCCATCAAGGTGCCCAGCAGCACCCCGTTCCACCGCTTGCCGAGGAACCGGAACGCGCGCGAGAGCGCCGCGTCGCACTTGCGGGGCTCGTGGGCTGTACCTCGTCCGGTCGGCATGGCCTCCACTCTAGCAAGGTGCTACGTTCTCTGCTGTAGCTTGTTTTTTCCAAGCAACACGGAATTAGGGAGCAGTAATGACTGTGGAAGCCACCGACGTGCCCGTGACGCGCGCACCGCTGGACGAAAAGGGCCGCTCGATCCTCTTCTACGAGGCCCGCACCGCCAACAGCTTCGCCGACACCCCGGTCACCGACGCCGAGCTGTCGCAGATCTGGGACCTGGCCAAGTGGCCGCCGACCGCCGCCAACACCCAGCCGCTGCGCGTGCTCTACGTGCGCACCCCGGAGGGCAAGGAACGCCTGGTCAAGCACATGGCCGACGGCAACAAGGCGAAGACGGCCTCCGCGCCGGCGGTCGCGGTGCTCTCCATCGACCCCGACTACCACGAGCACATCCCCACCCTCTTCCCGATGCGTCCGCAGATGAAGGACGTCTTCGCCGCGAACCCGGAGATGCGGGACGCCTCCGGCCGGTTCAGCGGTGCCCTCCAGGCCGGCTACTTCATCCTCGCCGTCCGCGCCGCCGGGCTGGTCGCCGGCCCCATGGCGGGCTACGACGCCGCCGGCATCGAGGGCGAGTTCTTCCCCGAGGGCGACCGCAAGGTCCAGCTCGTGGTCAACATCGGCCACCCGGGCGAGAACCCCTGGTTCGACCGCCTGCCGCGCCTCGACGACGAGGTCGCCCTCGACTGGGCCTGACGACTCGGGGCGGTCCCCGGCGCCCGGGGACCGCAGCCGTACGCCCGGCACCGGCTGCCACCGCGCCGGTGCGCACCGGGTGCCGCCGGGCGGGCGACCCGGACCCCGGCGGGGTGTGACGAACCGCCCGCGGTGGGCAGGCGTGAGCCGGACGGCGCCGCCGCGCGGCGCGGTCCGGCAAGGCTGTTCCGCCCGCCAGGAAGGACCCCCGCGATGTGCCGTCTGTTCGGACTGACCAGCGCCCCCGAGCGAACGCGTGCCACGTTCTGGCTGCTCGACGCGCCGGACAGCCTCAGCACGCAGAGCCACCGCGAGCCGGACGGCACCGGCCTGGGCTTCTTCGCCGCCGACGGCACCCCGCAACTGCACAAGGCGCCGATCGCCGCCTACCGGGACCGCTCCTTCGCCCAGGAGGCGCGCGACGTCACCTCCTCGACCTTCGTCGCCCACGTGCGCTTCGCCTCCACCGGCGCGCTGGAGCAGCGCAACACCCACCCTTTCTGCCAGGACGGCCGGCTCTTCGCCCACAACGGCGTCATCGAGGGCCTGGACGACCTCGACGCCGAACTCGGCGAGGACCGCGCCCGCGTCAGCGGCGACACCGACTCCGAGCGCTTCTTCGCCCTCATCAGCCGCGAGACCGCCCGGCACGGCGGCGACGTCACGGCCGGCCTCACCGCCGCCGCCCGCTGGGTCGCCCGCCACCTGCCCGTCTTCGCGCTCAACCTGGTCCTGACCACCCCGGACGGCCTGTGGGCCCTGCGCTACCCCGACACCCACGGGCTGTACGTGCTGCGCCGCGACGCCGGCGGCCACCACGGCGACCGGCACCTGGAGCACAGCGGCACCGACGGCCACCTGCGCGTGCACTCCGGCGACCTGGCCACCACCCGGTCCGTGGCCGTCGCCAGCGAGCGCATGGACGACGACCCGGGCTGGCGCTCGATGCTCCCCGGGGAACTCCTGCACGTGCCGGCCGGCCAGGACCCCGTCAGCCGGGTCGTTCTCGACGAGGAGCCGGCCCACCGCCTCACCGTGAAGGACCTGCGTCCCGAGGCCGCCGCCTCCCAGGGCGCCGCCTGACCCCGCTGGTCCGGGCGTTACTCCGCGCCGGGGCCGTCCGGGCCGCCCGCCGTGTCCGCCACGTCGGGGTCCGCGGCCGGGGTGACGTCCTCGGCGCGGAAGTCGCCCGCGGCCGGCTCCGCGCCCTCCCGGTGCGTCCCCGCCGCGTCACGGGCCGCGGCGTCCGCCGGCTCCGCCCCGGTCGCATCGGCGTCCGCCGCTTCCGCCTCCGCCGACCGGGCCGCCTTGAGCCGCAGCTCCTCGACCCGCCGGGTCAGCCGGTCCGGCGCGGTGCTGGCCCGTACCGCGATGGCCTCCGGCAGCAGCCGTCCACCGCCCGGCGACGCCGCGCCGCGCTCGTCCAGCGCACGCGTGATCGCCGCCGCCTGCACCTCACGCGCCCGTTCCGCGTCGGCAGCGGCGCGTCGCAGATCCTCGTCGTTGACCAGACGCAGCACACCCACGCCGGAGATCATCTCACGCGCCCCCGGCGGACCGGCGGACGACCGGACGCCGACCCCGGGCGCCGCCCGCGCGGAGCGTGCCGGAGCAGGCCGTCGGGCCCGCCGGCCATGGAGGCGGATCACCCCCGGGCCGCAGCGAGGCCGACAACGCCGCCTCCCCGGGCCACCCCGCCGGTGTCGCAGGCGCGGCACCACCCCACCGCCGCGCCGGGCACCCCGGCCCTGCGCCGCGCCGACGTCCCCCGACTTCCCGCCGGTCCGCCAACTCCCTTGCCCCCGAGCCCGTTCCGCCTCTCACCGCGACGGTGCCCGGTTCGCCCAGGTCGAGCCGGCGGACGAACTCGGTGATCAGCCGCTCGCAGGCCCGTTCCGCCAACAGCCGTGCCAAAGGGGCGAGTTCCTCGTTCTCCTTGGTCGTCATCGGCTCATGGTGGCTGCCGCCGGGCCCGGCCGCCAGGGAAGTCCGCGCCGCGCACCCGCCCTCGGGCCGCCGGACCGCGTCCCGGCCGTCCGCGTGCCGGCCGGCACCGCCGGCCCGGCCGGGTCCGTCGGGCCGTCGGTCGGGCCGCCCGTTCCGGGCGGTGTTTCCAACGATGTAAAGCGGGCCGCCCAACGCCTTGACCCTGTGCGGCTGGCGGTGCCTCAATAGGGGCGTTGCAACGTTGTCACGCGGTGGTCCCGGACGGGCCGGTCCCGGGGACGGACGCCCCGGTCGCGCCGGTCCGGACCGCCGCAGCCGTGCCCCCACCCCACCCCGCCTCGCCGCATGGGAGCTTCACCGTGACGCTGTCCCGCCGCAGGTTCGTCACCTCCTCCGTCCTGAGCGCCGCCGCCGTCGCGGCCGCCGCCCGGTCCGCCACCCCGGCCGCGGCCGCCACCCGCGCGGCCACCGGCGGCCTCTACCTCCAGAACGCCGCACCGCTGGCCCCGGCCGCCTTCCTGCGGCTGCCGCCCGGCGCCGTCACCGCGCAGGGCTGGCTGTCCGGACAGCTCCAGCTCCAGCTGAACGGGCTGTGCGGCCGCTACCAGGACACCTCGCACTTCCTCGACTACGGCACCACCGGCTGGGTCACCCCGGCCAACGTCGGCTGGGAGGAGGTGCCGTACTGGCTGCGCGGCTACGGCGACCTGGCCTACGTCACCGGCGACGCCACCGCGCTCAGTTCGACCGAGCGCTGGGTCACCGGCATCCTGGGCACCGCCCAGTCCGACGGCTTCTTCGGCCCCACCAGCCTGCGCACCTCGCTCAACTCCGGCCCCGACTTCTGGCCGTACCTGCCGCTGATCCAGGCGCTGCGCACCTTCCAGGAGTACAGCGGCGACAGCCGGATCGTGCCCGCGCTGACCAAGTTCTTCCAGTACATGAACGCCCAGGCCGGCTCGGTCTTCGCCTCCAGCTGGGTCTCCTACCGGCTCGCCGACGCGCTCGACAGCGTCTACTGGCTGTTCAACCGCACCGGCGACAGCTACCTGCTCACCCTCGCCGACCGCATGCACGCCAACGGCGCCAACTGGGCCGGCGGCATCCCCACCCCGCACAACGTCAACATCGCCCAGGGCTTCCGGGAGCCGGCGCTGTACGCGGTCCGGTCCGGCGACAGCTCGCTCACCCAGGCGACCTACCACAACTACACCACGGTGATGGGCACTTACGGGCAGTTCCCCGGCGGCGGGTTCGCCGGCGACGAGAACTACCGCGCCGGGTACACCGACCCCCGGCAGGGCTTCGAGACCTGCGGCATCGTGGAGTACATGGCCAGCCACGAACTGCTCACCCGGGTGACCGGCGACCCGCTGTGGGCCGACCGGTGCGAGGAGCTGGCCTTCAACTCCCTGCCGGCCGCGCTCGATCCGCAGGGCCAGGGCTGCCACTACATCACCAGCGCCAACAGCGTCGACCTCAACAACGTGGCCAAGACGCAGGGGCAGTTCGACAACACCTTCGCCATGCAGGCGTACATGGCCGGCGTCGACCAGTACCGCTGCTGCCCGCACAACTACGGCATGGGCTGGCCGTACTTCACCGAGGAGCTGTGGCTCGCCACCCCCGACAACGGTCTGGCCGCCGCGATGTACGCGCCCTGCAAGGTCACCGCCAAGGTCGCCGACGGCACCGCCGTCACCATCACCGAGACCACCAACTACCCGTTCGCCGACACCATCACGCTGAGCATCTCCACCCCGCGCGCCCTGGCCTTCCCGCTGCGGCTGCGCATCCCCGGCTGGTGCTCCGCGCCGGTCCTGCAGGTCAACGGCACCGGCGTCGCCGCCACCGCGGGCCCGGCGTTCACCGTGGTCAACCGCACCTGGAACAACGGCGACACGGTGACGCTGAAGCTGCCGCAGCAGACGTCGATCCGAACCTGGAGCACCCAGCACAACGCGGTGAGCGTCGATCACGGGCCGCTCACCTACTCGTTGAAGATCGGGGAGAACCACGTGGTCACCGGCGGGACCTCGGAGTTCCCGCAGACCGAGGTGCACGCCACCACCGCGTGGAACTACGGCCTGTCGCTGCCCGCGTCCAACCCGGCCGGCGCGCTGGCGTTCACCGCGGCCTCCGGCACGCTGCCGGCCAACCCGTTCACCCCCGACACCGCGCCGGTCTCCATCAGCGCCCCCGCCCGTGAGATCACCGCCTGGGTCGCCGACGGCGAACGCGTGGTGACCACCTTGCAGACCTCGCCCGCCCAGGCCACCGGCGCCGACCAGAAGGTCACCCTGATCCCGATGGGCGCCGCCCGGCTGCGGATCACCGCGTTCCCGACGGTGACCTCCGGCGGCACGCAGTGGACCACCGCCTGGTTCCGGATCCGCAACGTCAACAGCGGCAAGGTCCTCGGCGTCGACCAGATGTCGACGGCCGACAGCGCCAACGTGGTGCAGTTCGACGACAACGGCACCGCCGACCACCTGTGGCAGCTGGTGGACGACGGCGCCGGGCACTTCCGGGTCCGCAACAGCAACAGCGGCAAGGTCCTCGGCGTCGACCAGATGTCCACCGCCGACAGTGCCCGCGTCGTGCAGTTCGACGACAGCGGCACCGCCGACCACCTGTGGACCATGGTCGACAACGGCGACGGCAGCGTCCGCATCCGCAACGTCAACAGCGGCAAGGTGCTGGGCGTCGACCAGATGTCGACGGCGAACAGCGCGCAGGTCGTGCAGTTCGACGACAGCGGCACTGCCGACCACCTGTGGCAGCTGCTCTGACCGCACCGGTGCCCGGTCCCCGTAAGCAGGCGGGGACCGGGCACCGCCGTGTCGCGGGCCGGCCGGGGCGTCAGCCGCGGCTGACGGTGAACGCCTCGCCGCCGGTCAGCGGCGAGACCACGGTGCCGGGCGCCTCGACGGCCGTCGGCGACGAGGCGCCCAGCGGCTGGCCGTCGACCGTCGCACCGGTGAAGGACACCAGCACCGAGCCGCCCGGCGCGGTGCCGCCGCCGGTCCCGGAGGCCGGCACGTCGGTCATCACCTCGGCGCTGGACAGCTGCGCGCCGGGCAGCGATCGGTTCGCCGACTGCGACCAGCCCTTCGTGACGTCGGTGACCTTCAGCGTGAAGGTGCCGGTGCCGCCGGTGGACACCGACGCGCTGAGCCGGTCGCCGGCCGACACCGGGTTCGCGAAGTACACCGGCGCCGCCGGGTACAGCTCGTACCACGCCGACATGGATGCCACCCCGCCGGAGCACTCGGTGGAGGTGCCGGCCTGCTCAGCCGTGGCGTCCGTCATGCCGTCCAGCCCCACCCAGTACGACGCGCCGGTGCCGCCGCCCGCGCAGCTGAACGCCGGCTGGGTCCAGCTCGCGGCGACCGAGGTGTACCGGCCGCCCTGCGCGACGTAGCCGGAGCTGCCCCCGGCGGGGGCCGGCCCGCGAGCGGCGGCGTCGGCGGGCGCCACGGCGGCGGCGGCGAGCAGCGAGCAGCCGAGGACGGCGGCCGCGGTGATGCGGCGTGAACGGGACATGGGTGACTCCTCCTGGGCGGGCGGGTGGTGCCGACGGGAGTGCGCGGCAGGGGCGTTGACCGCTGCCGGTGCCACATCGTCCCGCGCGCGCCGGTACGGCGGAAGGCCCGCGGCCCGCCGCCGTACCGGTCCCGCCGCCGGCTACCCGGCGGCCAGCAGGGCGCTGAGCGCGCTGGCCTGGGTACGCCAGTCGGCGGTGTTCGGGTGGGCGCTGCTGCCCTGCCCGGACCAGCGCACCCCGAGCCGGTTGAGCGAGTCGCGGTCCGCGTTCCAGATGGAGTTCGCCTGGGTGGTGGCGAACGCGGAGTAGGCGTTGCCCGTGACGCTGTCGAGGTCTTGCAGGTAGCGCATGAACACGCCCTTGAACTGCTTGGCGTTGTCGTCGCAGTCGGTCGTCAGGGTGTCGCACGACTCGGTGAGCAGGCCCCCGGTGACCAGCGCGGAGGACGACAGGGCGGCGGAGGCCAGCGTGCGCGCCTCGCTCAGCGCGCCGGCGTCACCGGTGGCCCGGTAGATCTCCACCCCGGCCCCGATCGCCAGGCCCTGGTTGTAACTCCACACCGTCTGGCCGTTGTTGGCGCAGCCGGAGGTCAGGCCGTCGTTGACCAGACCGGAGGAGTTGATCAGGCCGCTGGACTGGAACCAGCTCCAGGCCGTCGTGGCCCGGCCGAGCCACGCGGTGTCGCCGGAGATCCGGTTGTGCAGTTCCGCGGTCATCCGGATGTACAGGGCGTTGGTCACCGCGTTCTTGTACGTCTTGCTCGCGTTCCACCACACGCCGCCGCCGCATGTGCTGCTGTCCCACAGCCCGTTGACGTGGTTGGCGATGGTGACGGCCTCGTTGAGGTATTTCTGATCGTGCGTCAGGTCGTAGGCGTCGATCCAGGCCAGCGCCCACCACTCGGTGTCGTCGGTGGCCTGGCTGATGAAGTCGCCCTGGATCGGGTCGCTGCTGCGGGCGCCGGCCGGGAACGCCACCTTGTTCACCTCGAAGGTGTGGTCGACGATCCATTCGTACTTGGTGTCGCCGGTCTGCCGCATGTAGTCGATCACGGTGGAGAGCGCGACCGCCGAGTTCCACCAACTGGAGTCCCAGTAGGCGGTGTTGGGGTCGTAGTCGTACATCAGCGCGTCGACGGCCGCCGCGTCGTGGGAGGTGGCGGGCCGTGCCCACGCGGTGCAGCTGCCGTTCTCCCCGGTGACCGCCCGGCCGCAGGCGCGCACCGCGCCGCCGTAGAGCCGTCCGAGCGTGTCGTCGGTGTTGATCTTCACCGTGGCGGTGCCGGTCGCGCCGGACGGTACCGAGACCCGGCCCTCGGACGAACCGTCCGGCCAGTCGGTGCCCTCGTCCCACGAGCGGTCCATCCACACCTCGTCGCCGGCGGCGCCGCCGGCGATCGTGGCCCACGCCATGCCGCCGGAGTCGGTGTGCAGCGAGATCGTCCGTCCGCTGAGCGTGGCGGCCGGCACCGGCTGGGTGTCGCCGGTGCCGGTGGAGTCCGCGACGCCGTCGCAGTAGGTGGCGCACACCTTGGCGTACGTCCACTGCGTGCACACGGTGCCGGCCGCGTCACCGCAGGCCCGCAGCACCGAGCGGCGGTGGTCGACGGGGTCGTACAGGTTGTACATCAGCGTCCTGGTGCCGGTCCACGTCGACGGGATGCTCGCCTGCCCCAGCAGCCCGTCCCAGGTGCTGCCACCGTCCCAGGACCGGTCGATCCACACGGAGTCGTTCGGCTGGCCGTCGTCGATGCTGGCCCAGGCCATCCCGTCGGCGTCGGAGACGTGCAGCTCGATCACCCGGCCGTTCTCCGTCACGTTCGGCACCGGGAACGTCTCCTGCTGGGCCAGCGACGGGTCGCGCGTGTCGCAGTACAGTGCGCACACCGTCGTGCTGTCCGCCGGCCGCACCGCCGCCGACGCCACCGGCTGCCCGGCCGCCATCATGGCGGCCACCAGCAGCACCATCCACCACCACGTTCGTCTCACGGGCACCCCTCGGGCTCGACTGCGTCAACGGGTGAGCCGGTACACAACGCGGAACGTCACCGAAGCGGGGACGCGTGAGGACGCGAACTGCCGCCTGCGGTTTTCCAACGTTGCAACTCCCCATTGAGACACCGTTGTCACGGTGCGTCAACACCCGGCGCACGACCGGATTCGGGGAGTCGGACGGCGGCCGCGGCGGCGCCCGCGGTGAGCTGTGGCGGGGCTCGCCGGACCGGGCCGGGGCGCGGTGATCGTGGCCTCGCCGGCGGGCGGTCGGGGGCCTCGCGGACGGCCGGCGTGCCGGGGTCGCTGCGGCCGTCGCCGCGCGGACGGGGCACAGGCGCCGTCAGGTGGCTTGAACGCCCGCGCGGGGTGCGGGGGTTGGTGTCGCCGGGGTTGACGGGGCGGTGGCGCGGTGGGAACGTCGCCAAGAGTTACGTGTGCATGACAGTCAGTCCGGCGCGCGGCACGTCGCCGGAGTCCGGGACCCCACCGACGCGGCCCACCAGGAGAGACTCATGACACCCCCCAACCGCTCCCGGCGGCGACCGGTGGCGGCGGCGCCGGTCGCCGCATCGGCCCTCGGCGCCACCGTGCGGCCGCTGAGCGCCACCGTGACGCTCTCGCTGCTGCTGGTCCTCGCCCCCGTGCTGCTGCTGTTCGCCGGCGCGCCGCAGGCCCGGGCCCTCGACAACGGCCTGGCCCGCACCCCGCCGATGGGCTGGAACGACTGGAACGCCTTCGGCTGCAACGTCACCGAGCAGTTGGTCGAGCAGACGGCCGACTACCTGGTCTCCTCCGGCCTGAAGGACGACGGCTACACCTACGTCAACATCGACGACTGCTGGATGTCCGCCAGTCGCGACGCCAACGGCAACCTGGTGCCCGACCCCGCCAAGTTCCCGGACGGCATCAGCGGTGTCGCGGCGTACGTGCACAGCAAGGGCCTCAAGCTCGGCATCTACGAAAGCGCCGGCACCGCCACCTGCGCCGGCTACCCCGGCAGCCTCAACCACGAGCAGCAGGACGCCGACAGCTTCGCCGCCTGGGGCGTGGACTACCTCAAGTACGACAATTGCAACAACCAGGGCGTGCCCTACCAGCAGCGCTACGACGCCATGCGCGACGCGCTCGCCGCCACCGGCCGGCCCATCGTCTTCAGCATGTGCGAGTGGGGCGACGACAGCGTGTGGACCTGGGGCGCCGCCACCGGCAACCTGTGGCGCACCACCGGCGACATCAACGCCTCCTTCTCCTCGATGCTGTCCAACTTCCACACCAACGTGGGCCTCGCCCAGTACGCCGGCCCCGGCGCGTGGAACGACCCGGACATGCTGGAGGTCGGCAACGGCATGTCGTTCACCGAGGACCGCTCGGAGTTCAGCCTGTGGGCCGAGATGGCCGCGCCGCTGATCTCCGGCACCGACCTGCGCTCGGCCAGTGCGGCCACCCTCTCGCTCTACGGCGACAAGGACGTCATCGCCGTCGACCAGGACTCCCTGGGCAAGCAGGGCACCGAGATCTCCTCCTCCGGCGGCCTCGACGTGCTCACCAAGCCGCTGTCCAACGGTGACGTCGCGGTCACGCTGTTCAACGAGAACTCCTCGGCGGCCACCATCTCCACCACCGCGAGCGCGGCCGGCCTGCCCGCGGCCGCCTCCTACACCCTCGACAACCTGTGGTCGCACACCAAGGCCACCACCTCCGGTGCCGTCTCCGCCACCGTCCCGGCCCACGGCACCGTCATGTACCGGATCTCCGCCGGCTCGGCCACCACCACCGGCACCACGCACCCGCTGATCGGCGCCTCCTCCAACCGGTGCGTGGACGCGTACGACAACCAGACCGCGGCCGGCACCAAGATGGAGATCTGGGACTGCGGAGGCGGCGCCAACCAGGCCGTCACCCCCACCGCGGCCGGTGAACTGCGGCTGTACAACGGCACCCAGTGCCTGGACGCGGACGGCAACGGCACGAGCGCCGGTACCGCGGTCCAGTTGTGGTCGTGCAACGGCGGCGCGAACCAGCAGTGGAAGCTGAACCCCGACGGCACCGTCACCGGTGTCCAGTCCGGCCTGTGCCTCGACGTCACCGGCGGCGACCAGGCGTCCGGCAACGTCAACGGCACCGCGCTGGAGTTGTGGACCTGCAACGGCGGCGCCAACCAGCAGTGGCGCCTGGGCTGACCCGCCCGCGCCGCACGGTGCCCCGCCCCCGGACCGGTCACGTCACGGGGGGGGGGCACCGCCGCGTTCGCACCGGGGCCGGCCCGGGGACACCGTGCGCCACAGGAGCGCCCAGTCCCCTTCCCTTTGACTGATGCCTTGTCATATGGTCGAAAAAACTTTGGCCCGTAGTACCGCACACCGGACGATCCGGTGCGCGAGGGGCCGGTGACAGGGGAGTCGTCCGGTCTCCCGCGGTCGGTGAGCCGGCCGCGGGCAGACGTACCGCGGACGACGGGGGAGCGGCCGGCGGCAACGGTGCCGGGGCCGGACACGCCGCGCGGCCGGACCGGCCGCCCGGCGGCACTCGGGGTGACGCCACCGACCGCACCGGAGCACGGACCCGCCGACGGGTCCGCCGGACGGCACGGGGGCGCGGGGGACAGGAGGACATCCGTGAGGATGAGATCAACGGGCCGTCCGGCCG
This sequence comes from Streptantibioticus silvisoli, assembly GCF_027947535.2. Lineage (GTDB taxonomy): Bacteria > Actinomycetota > Actinomycetes > Streptomycetales > Streptomycetaceae > Streptantibioticus_C > Streptantibioticus_C silvisoli. The sequence continues at coordinate 25,239 of NZ_JAAGKO020000038.1, read as the reverse complement.
GCACCGGCGCCGGCCCGGCGGGGCGCAGTCCGGCGAAGGGGCGCCGTTCGACCGTGGAACGCCGTCCGGCGGTGGCGGCCGCCCGATGACCGGCCGGCTCTACGGGCGCGGCCGCGTCGTGGAACTCGTGCGCACCGCGCTGCGCCGCCAGGGCATCCCGGACCGGCCGGCACCGGTGGTGCTGCTGTCCGGCCCGCGCGGCAGCGGCGGCACCGCGCTGCTGGACCGGATCTGGACCGAATGCGGCCAGGACTGCCTGAAGGTCCAGGTCGACCTGGCCGACGCCCAGGGCGTCGAGGACGCCGTCCTGCTGGCCATGGCCGGCCTGCTGGAACGCGTCCCCGGCATCCGGCCCATCCGCTTCCCGCGGCTGTCGCTGGCCGTCAAGGCGCTGACCTACCTCGACGACGGCGGCGGCCGCTCCGGGTTCGACGCCTACATGCGCGGATCGCGCCGGTACGCGGCCGCCCAGTCCCGGCTCGACGACTGGGCGGGCCGGGTCACCCCGCTGCTGAGCGGCCCCGAACAGCAACTGCTCGCGGTCACCGCCGCCAGGACGCTCGGCGGCGTGCTCGACGGCCTCAGCCGCCACCAGGAGAAGGCCGTCCTGGCCTGGTTCGCCCAGCGCCGCCCCGCCGCCGGCTCCGGCTACGACCCGCTGTGGGACCTGCGCACCGCCCGCGCCGACCCGTCCCCCGAGGCGGGCCGCCAGGTCGACAAAACCCTGTGCGCCGCGCTGCTGGCCGACCTGCGGGCCGACTTCAACGACGCCCGCCTGCTGCACGGCCAGCGGATGTCCAACCCGTTGCTGCTGTTCGACAACGCCGACAGCCGGGCCGGGCGCGCCCTGCTGGAGCTGGTCACCGAGACGCGGCGCGAGCACCACCGCGGCGACGGGGCGGCCGACCCCGCGGTCCTCGTCGCCGTCCGCCGCGGCCGGCTCACCGGCGCGGTGGGCCGCCCGCTCGCGGCCACCGACGAACGCCTCAGCCAACCGCCGGCCCGCCCCGCCCCGCCCGGCACCGACCACCCGGTGTGGTGGTCCCCGGTGCGCCTGACCGACCTGCGGCCCGACGACGTCGCCGAGATGTGCCGCAGCAGCGTCCTGGGCAGCGTCCGGCGCGACGCGGACTTCCTGCACGGCCTGACCGGCGGCCACCCCGCGGCGACGGCCGACCTCGTCGTGCTGCTCGAACTCCTGGGGCGCGACCGCTTCGAGGCGCACGACCTGCTCGACACCGCGCTGCCGGACCCCGCCGACCTGCCCCGGGACTGGCCCGAGCAGGACACCGGCGGCATGACCGTCCGCGACCACCTGGTCCGGCGGGTGCTGTCCGGCTTCCTGGCCGACGCGCCGGACACCCCGACCGGCCCCGTGGTGCTGCGCGACCATCCGGTGCTGTCGGCCATGACCGTCTGCGCCGCCACCCCCGGGCTGTCCGAGGGCGCCGGCCGCGCCGCGCTGCAGTACCTGCGGCGTACCGACGACGACGCCGCCTCGGTCCACGAACGCCTCACCTCCGCGCTGTGGCTGGAGCGGGACGCGGACGGCGGCGGCCCGGGTCTGCACCCGCTCGCCGCGCTGCTGCTGCGCCAGCTGGCGGCCCGCGACACCCCCCGGCAGTGGGAACGCCTCCACACCGGCCACATGACGCACTACGCGCACACCGGTGACGAACCGCTGCGCCACCTGCACCAGTTGGCGCTGGTGGAAAACCCCCAGCAGCGCAACCTGACCGCCGTCACCGGCTACCTCGACCGCTGCGCCGACGACCGGCCCACCCGCGCCTGGCTGACGCTGCTGGACCAGGTCACCGCGGCCCCCAACCGGCTGCGCACCACCATGAGCCGCGAGGCCGTCGTCACCCGGCTGGCCGGCGCGACGGCACCCGGCGACCGCCCCCGGGTCGTCGCCCGGCTGACCGTCGCCCGCTGGCTGTTCGCCGACCGCTCCTTCGACCCGGCCCACGGCCTGGCCAAGGTGATCGCCGACGAGTACGACCACCTGGCCGGACTCACCGACGGCGACAGCGAACCGCTGTACCGCGAATCCGGCCGCTACCGCCGCGTCCAACGCGAATGGGAGAACTGACCGTGGCACGTCGACCCGGTTTTCCGCGCGCCTGGTTCGGGCGCCTGACCGTCCGCGCCCGGGTGGCCGTCGCCGTCCTGTGCGCCCTCGCGCTCGCCGCGGCCGGCTTCGCCCTGTCCGGCCCGATCGCACGCCTGGCCGACCCGCCCTGCCTGCGCGGCGCGGCCACCACCGTCCTGCACGAGGGCACCAACCACGAGTGCGTGGGCATCACCGACGGCGCCTTCGTCTTCGAGCCCGGGCTCGCCGCCGTCGAGGCCGAGATCCGCACCGCCGACCAGCGCGTGGTGCGCGACCACCCGCACGACTACGTCAGCGTGGTCATGCTGCTGCCCATCTCCACCGCCCCCTCCAGCATCCTGACCATGACCAACACCGTCGAGCAGGTCCGCGGTGCCTTCGTCGCCCAGAGCCACGCCAACGACGGCAACGTCGACGGCGACGCGCCCTACATCCAGTTGCTCATCGGCAGCGACGGCTACCAGGCCAACCAGTCCGCCGCGGCCGCCGCCATCATCGAGGGCGACACCGGCCGGCACATCGCCGCCGTCGCCGGCCTCGGCCTGAGCCTGCCCGGCACCCAGGACGCCGTCGAACGGCTGACGTCCCGTCAGATACCGGTGTTCGGCGCCACCGTCACCGCCGACACCTACGACGACATCAAGGACTTCGTCCGCGTCGCCCCCGACAACGTCAACGAGGCCGAGGTCGCCCTGGACTACGTCGCGGACCGCTTCCCCCGCGCGGTGCTCGTGGAGGACGAGAACGGCGGCGACGCCTACGACGCCACGCTGGTCAAGGGGTTCCGGAGGTTCTCCGCCCGCTCCGGCCACCGCGTCGTCGACATCGAGACGTACAACACCACCGACCGCGACCGGCCGCGCCAGTCCAGCCAGGCGCTGGCGCAGGCCGAGAGCGACGTCGCCACCCGCATCAGCCAGATGAGCACCAACATCTGCGCCGCCCAGCCCGCCGTCGTGCTGTTCGCCGGCCGCGGCCGGGACCTGGCCGGACTCCTGCACTCCTTCTCCGGCGTCTGCCTGGACAAGGACATCACCATCGTCAGCGGCGACGACGTCACCAACGTGTCGATGACCGCCCAGGTGCGGCACGACCTGGGCGGCCGGGTCACCGTGGAGTACGCCGGCGTCGCCGACCCCGACGAATGGCGGGCGGCGTCCACCGGGCACCCGCCGGCCGCCGACCGCACGGCGATCAGCGACGGCGAGCAGGGCTACGCCACCTTCGCCCGGGCCTACGGCGCGCTGGCCGGCGGCCCCGGCTTCACCGGCGCGTCGCTGACCGACGGCAACACGATGATGGCCTACGACTCCGTGCTCACCGCGGTCTCCGCGATCCGGCTCACCGAGCAGGACCAGCCGCTGCCGGCCGCGGTGGCCAGCGAACTGGGCGCCCTGCAAGGCGCCCGCCGGGTCCTGGGCTCCAGCGGCGCCATCGGGTTCACCGCCGACTACCGCACCAGCGCCGTCGGCAGCAATCCGGTGGGCAAGGCCATCCCCATCCTGCGGCTGACCCCGGGCACCGGCGGCCCGCAGGTCCTCGCCCTGAAGTGGCCCGACGGCCGGCCCTCCGACTTCTGACCGGCCGCCGGACCCCGCGGTGCCCGCCGTCAGCCGATCGCGGCCTCGACCGCCCGTGCGTCGGCGGCCTCACCGGCGGCGTTGGGGTGCGCCGAGACCGCGTCGGTCGACGGCAGCAGCGGCTCGACCCAGCGGGTCGACTCGCCCTGGCAGGAGTCGTGCCCCACGCTCGCGCCGTAGGTGTCGACGTACGTCGCGCCGTTCTGCCCGGCCGCGGTGCGCAGCATCGCGTTCAGATCGAGTTCCACGCCGTTGAGGTAGGCGACGTCCGCGGTGGTGATCGGCATCTGCGAGAAGCAACTGCCGCTCTGCGGAAGGATGTCGGGGTAGCCGACGACGAAGACCCGGGCGGCGGGCGACAGCGTGTGGATGTGCTGGAGCGCGCCCGCCACGTTGGTCTCGTCCGCCGCGATCTGGTCGGCGAACTTGTTGCCGTAGGCCAGCGCGCACAGGTCGCCGCTGCCGGCCCCGGCGATCCCGTCGATCGCGCTGCACCCGGCCAGCGCGGTCAGGAACGTGCTGTTGTCGTTGCCGCCGATCCCGAGGGTGACCACCCGCGTCGACGCGGTGAGCGCGTCGAACTGCGGCGGCTGGTCGGCGAACTGGGCGGTCGTCATGTTGGAGGTGTCGGCGCCCGCGCAGCTGACGTCGCTCAGTGACAGGCCGAGCGCCGCGGCCGTCAGGTGCGGGTAGTTCTCCGCCGACTGCAAGCAGTCCAGCGGCGCGGACGGGGAGATCGGCAGGATCAGCGGCCCGGAGGTGTAGGAGTCGCCGAGGGCCACGTAGGACGCCGGGGTGTCCGCCCGGGCCGTCGCCGGTCCGGCCAGTCCGCCGGCCGCCGCCGCGGCGCACGCCGCCAGTGCGATGGCGATTCTGCGCAGGGTCATCGAATCCCTCCCGGAAACGGTGAAGTCGCTCAACGTGGGGCTGGGGCGGCTTCATCGTTGTCCGGGCGGCGCAAGGGCGCAAGTACGCCTGCGGCAACGTGCGTTGCGTCTGATGGAACGTCAATTCACGATGTGCGGTCGCTCAGTGGCCCGCCAGCAGCTTCAGCACGTCGTCGTAGCGGCCCTCGGCCTCCGCGAAGCGCAGGAAACGCACCTGGTCCACCAGCACCTCGCGGACGTCGGGGTCCTGGCGCAGGATCTCCATGGTCGCGTCGAGGAAGTCCTCCAGCGGCATGGCCTGCTCGCTGTCGGTCTGGCCCATCAGCGAGGTCCGCACGGCGGGCGGGGCCAGCTCGACGACCTGGACCGGGGTGCCGGCCAGCCGCACCCGCAGGCTCTCGCTCCAGGAGTGCACCGCCGCCTTGGTCGCGCTGTACGTCGGCGTGGCCGGCAGCGGGACGAACGCCAGCCCGGAGGAGACGTTGAGCACCGCGGCGTCGTCGCGCTCCAGCAGCATCGGCAGGAACGCCGACAGCATCCGCAGCGGGCCCAGCAGGTTGGTGGCCACCGTCCGCTCGGCGATCTCCAGCGAACCGGGATCGCGCGGGTCCTCCGCCAGCATGATGCCCGCGTTGTTGACCAGCACGTTGACCTCGGGGAACGAGGCCGCGACCGTCTCGCGGGCAGCCGCGACCGAGGCCGGATCGGCCACGTCCAGCACCAGCGTCGCGATCCCCGGGTGCTCGGCGGCGATCGCCCGCAGCCGGTCCTCGCGCCGGCCGGCGACGATCACCGTGTTGCCCGCCGCGTGGAACCGCAGCGCCAGGCCCAGGCCGATGCCCGAAGTGCCGCCCGTCACCAGGATGGTGTTGCCCGTCGTCCTCATCGGCGTTCTCCCTCACGTCCGTCGTCAGCGGTGCGCAGCAGCCCCGCGGCCTCCACCGTGCGGCGGCCGCGGACGCGGCGGCAGAGGAGCACTCATCAGCGGATCGGCGATCCGCGGATCGGCCACCCGCCCCTGACCAGGCGTAACGCCACAAACGCCAGGTCGCGCGCCGATCCAGGGAGTGGCGATCCCTGGATGAACCCGGCGCGGGGAGCCACCATGGGGACATGGACCGAGCAGCACTGGCAGACTTCCTGCGCCGGCGCCGCGAGACGCTGCACCCCGGCGACGTGGGGCTGCCCAGCGGCCCGCGCCGCCGCACCAGCGGGCTGCGCCGCGAGGAGGTCGCCGCCCTCACCGGCATGTCGACCGACTACTACGCCCGCCTCGAACAGCGCCGCGGCCCGCAGCCGTCCGAGCAGATGGTCGCCGCCCTCGCCCGCGGCCTGCGCCTGAGCCTCGACGAACGCGACCACCTCTTCCGCCTCACCGGCCACAACGCGCCCCGGCGCATCCTGCGCACCGACCACGTCGGGCCCGCGCTGCGCCGGGTCTTCGACCGGCTGGAGGACACCCCGGCCATGGTCATGTCCGACCTGGGCGAGACCCTGCTGCAAAACCGGCTGTCCACCGCCTTGTTCGGCGACCAGACGCACTACACCGGCCGGGCCCGCGCGGCGGTCCACCGCTGGTTCACCGACCCCGGCGAACGCCTCGTCTACCCCGAGCAGGACCGCGCCCACCACAGCCGCATCGTCGTCTCCGGGCTGCGCGCCGCGCTCACCTCGGCCGGCACCGACACCCGGGCCGCCGCGATCGCCGCCGAACTGCTCGAACGCAGCCCGGAGTTCGCCGCGATCTGGGAACAGCACGAGGTCGCCGTCCGCTACGACGAGCACAAGACGCTGCTGCACCCGGAGGTCGGCGCCATCCACCTCGACTGCCAGGCGCTGTTCACCGAGAACCAGGCCCAGACCCTGCTGGTCCTCACCGCCGCCGCCGGCACCGACGCCCACGACAAGCTGCGCCTGCTGTCGGTGCTCGGCGAGCAGCGGTTCACCCGCTGACCCGCGCCGCCCGCCGCGCCCCGGCAAGCCGCCGCCGGCCGGCGATCCGCTCGCGGGCCGGGGCCGCGGCCCGTTCCAGTGCCGGCCGCGCCCGCTACGCGCCCGTGCTCCCCGTCGTGAGGTGGCCGACGACGCGTGCCAGCTGATCGGCGTAGAACTCGTGGTCGCCGCCGATGAGTTCGTCGGAGGCCGCCGCCAGCAGCACCGGGGCGCTGACCATGCCCATGATGGCCAGCAGCAGTGCGGCCGGGTCGAGGTCGGCCGGCAGTTCGCCGGCGTCGCGGCGGCGGCGCAGGTCCTCGACGTCGGCGCTGTTGTCCGGCGGGGGCGCGGCGGTGTCGTCCAGCAGGAACCGCGCGGCCAGCCGCACCGCGCGGGGGTCGGCCAGCGCGGCCCGCAGATAGCGGGTGACCAGTTCCGGCAGGGCGGGGTCGTCGTCGCGGAAGCGGCTCTCGCGGCGCAGCCACTGCGCCTGCATCTGCTCGTACAGCCCCCGCTTGCCGCCGAAGTGGTAGCTGATGAGCTGCTTGTTCACCCCGGCGCGCGCCGCGATCGACGCCACCCTGGCGCCGGCGTAACCGTGCTCGGCGAACTCCTCGAACGCCGCCTCCAGCAGCCGCCGCCGCGATCGCAGGCCGGACGCCGTGCGGCCGTCCGCCGCCGTGCCGCTCCCGGCCGGCCCGGGAGCGGCCCCGGGCGGGGGAGCGGGGTCGGGCAGGGGAGCGGGGTCGTCGCTGCCGGTCATGCGGCCAGCCTATCTTCATCCGTTCGGATGATAAGGTATTCATCCGCCTGGTTGAAAACCAGGGTGCGGCGGTCGGCGCGGGACCGGCCACCGCCGCGCGACGCGGTACCCGATGCGAGACCCGAACGACCCGAACGGCTCCACCCGAACGAGGAGAACCCCCATGTCTGTCCTGGTCACCGGAGTACGCGGCGGCGTCGGCCGGCTCGTCGCCGACACGCTGCACGCGCGCGGGGAGGACGTACGCGGCGCCAGCTCGGACCCCGCCGGCCTCGCCGGCGCCGCCTTCCCGGTCCTGCCCGTCGACCTGCGCACCGCGCGCGGGCTCGCCGCCGCCCTCGACGGCGTCGACCGCGTCTTCCTGTACGCCGCCCACGACGGGGCCGACGAGATCGCGCGCCTGCTGCGCGAGGCCGGCGTCGAACGCGTCGTCGTGCTGTCCTCCGCCTCCGTCGAGATCCCCGGCGGCGAGGGCATCGGCGGACAGCACCAGGCCGTCGAGGACGCCGTGCGCGGGTACGGCGGCGCCTGGACCTTCCTGCGGCCGGGCGCCTTCGCCACCAACACGCTGCGCTGGGCGCCGGGCGTCCGCCACGGCCGCGTCGCGCTGCCCTACGCCGACGCCCACGTCGAGCCCATCCACGAGGCCGACATCGCGGACGCCGCGGTGGCCGCCCTCACCGGGGCCGGGCACGAAGGGCGTGCCTACTTCATGACCGGCGGCGAGTCGCTCACCCAGCGCCGGCAGGTCGAGCTCATCGCCGCCGCGGCCGGCCGCCCGGTCGCCGTCGAGGACCTCGACCCCGAGCAGTGGCGCGAGCAGGTCGCCGCCTTCATGCCCGCACCGGTGGCCGACACCCTCCTCGGCATGTGGCGCGGCGCGCTGGACGGCCCCGGCCGCACCGACGGCACCGTCCGCGACATCACCGGCGCCACCCCGCGCACCTTCGCCGACTGGGCCGCCGACCACGCCGACGCCTTCCGGTAACCGGCTCGCTCCGATTGCCTGAGGGTGCGCTCCGGCTCGGGTACGTCTCGCTCCGATCACCTGAGGGTGCGCTCCGGCTCGGGTACGGCCTCGCCCTCGGTTCGGGTACGGGTCCGTCCCCGGTTCGCGTAGGGGCCGGCCCTCAGCTCGCGTACGGTCCTGCTCCGGCTGGGGTACGGCCCGCCCCGGCGCACCCGCCGCCCAACGGCACCCCGCCGCTCCGGCCCAACAACAGCCCGCTTGCTACCCGTTGGCGGATGCACGTCGCGCGGTCGGCGACCCCACCGCGGCCGGGGTTCGGAGGCGGTGGCGAACGGGCCGTCCCCGTAGCGCCGTTGACCGCACCGGACGCCGCCAGCCGCGCGCGTCCCGGGCCCGCCGACCGTTCGGCCGATCACCCGGCGGACGAGACCGGGCCCTGGGGACGCCTCCGCGCGCACTACTGTTTTGACGCTACGTCAGATAGCTGATGCGGCCCCGATCATGGGAGTTGATGACGAGGCACCGCCCGCCGGACGCACCGGCGACGGATCAAGCGCGCGATGGGCGTCCCGCCCGTGACGGCCGCGTCCGGATGGAGCTGCGGGGTGGGACGCGGACGGTCAGACGTCCGGTCGCCCGGAGGCCGGCTGAACCGGTCGCGCGGCCGGCGCCGGCCGCACGGCCCCCCGCGGTGCCGCCAGCGCGGAACCGCAGCGGCGGGCCTCCAGGTGCAGCCGGCCCACGTTGATCCGCGGCTCGGCCAGGACCGCCAGTACCCGGGAGGCCCCGGCCGCGTACACCCCGACGTAGCCGTCCTCGCCGCGGATCAGCAGTTCGCGGAACGCCCGGCGGCCGGTCACGTCGACCAGCCGCAGCGCGACGCCCAGGGCCGCGGCGACCAGCGCGGCGATCCCCTCCGGCTCCACCCCGGGGGCGTCCTCGGCCAGCACCAGGCCGTCCACACCGGCCGCGATCACTCCGGTCACCCCGGGCAGGCGCGACCGCAACCTCCCCAATTCCTCCAGCACTTCGGCCTCGTACGCCACGTCCGTCCTCCGTCGGCTCGCCATCCGGTCCTCCGTCTCACAGCCTGGCCTCCAGCGCGTCGCGCACCCGGCGCAGCGTCGCCACGTCGAGTGGGCCCGCCGCCGCCCCGGGGTCGGGCGGTGCGCTCGGCGCCGGTCGCGCGGGCGGCCGCTCCGGCTCCGCCGACGGCGTGGCGACATGCCCGAGCGCCGCCAGCCGCCGCACGTCGACCAGCGTGTGGAACGCGGGCCTGCCCAGCGCCGCCGCGATCCCGGCCGGGGTCAGCCGGCCGTCCGCCAGGTCCAGCACCGCCGCCCGCCGCACCGGCGGCCGGGGCAGCCGTGCCGACGCCGCCCGGCGCACCACCGGCGCGGTGTCCAGCGCCGGATGCGGCCACACCGCCTCCAGGTACCGCCGGCGCCGGGCCGTCTCGCGTTCCAGCTCCCGCAGCGGCACCGAGCGCAGCGCGCCGAACCAGTGCCGCACGCCGGGCCGGAACCACGACGGGCCGTCCGACGGCCCCAGGACGAAGAACGCGGCGTCGAACAGCGCGCTCAGCCCGGCGATCTCCACCGCGCCGGTCGACAGCCGGCAACTGTCCACCAGGGCACGGGCGATCGCGCACCGCGCCCCGGCCCGCTCCACCGCCTCCTGCCACACCGCCACGGGCAGCCGCCCGCCCGCCGTCAGCAGCCAGCCGATCCCCGGACTGAACGGGCTCTCCGCGTGCACCGCCACACCGTCCACCAGATACAGCGTCCCGGCGTCGCGCAGCAGCGCCCCGGTGGCCCGCTCACCGGCCAGGCGTGCCAGCGTCTGCGACAGCGGTCGCGTCATGCCGGCACGAGCCGTTCGGCCAGCCCCCGCAGCCGCAGCATGGCCATCGCGAGGTTGGCGTGCGCCCGGTCCAGCCACAGGTGCAGGAACAACCCGCCCTCGTACGGCGCCTCGACGAACCGCAGCACGTGGTAGCCGTCCCGGGTCACCACCACGACGTCCTCGACGGGTGTCCCCGCCCCGGAGGCGCCGTCGGCCGTGAGCACCTCGTGTTCCGCCGCGGCCCGGGCGAACTCCGCCATCCCGGCCGCCACCGCCTCGTGGTCCCCGCCCGGCGCCTCGCCGATCCGGCCGAGCGCCAGACCGCTGATCCACTCCACCAGTGCCGCGCCGCGGGCGCCCGGTAACGCCATGGCGTCCAGCAGACACTCATCGATCCCGGACACACGTATCCCCTTCACGCACCTGCTCGGGCCCACCGCGTCGGCGGCGGTGACGACGAAGTTACGGGAGCGCCGGGACGTCCGGACGACTTCCGCCATTTTCCTGCGGCACATGCCAATCACCCGCATAGGATGAACACGGCCGGGCCTGCGCCCGCGATCCGCGCCGCCGCGAGCCCCTACGCCCGCCCGGCGCCGCGCCGCCCGCCACCCCCACCGCGCCTGCGCCACCGGTACGCCCCGCCGAGCGGGCGGCCATGCCGGGCGGGACGGAAACTACGCTTTTTGGGGGAACGCGGTCGTCCCCCACCAGGCCGAGCCGGTCCGGACGCCGCCGGGTCCCCCGTCGGCGGACGCGGCCGGGCGGACACGCGGACGCGCGGCGCGGGCCGGCCGGGGCCGGCGTGCTCAGGACCTGGCGCCGGCGCTGCGTCCCAGCCGGCATCAGGATGTCGACGGCTGCGCGCAGGACGCCGGCCGGGACCCCGTCAGCCGTCCGGAACGACAGCCCGTTGAGGAACGTGTGGTAGTGCGCCGTCGGTGCGTCGGTGCGTCGGTGCGTCGGTGCGTCGGTGCGTCGGTGCGCCAGCGCGTCGGTGGCGGCGCCGGCGGGAGGCTCGCCCTCCTCGACGGCGGCCCGCCACGCGAGAGCCGGAACCGACCCCCGCCACGCGGCACGTGGAACCGGGCCCCGCCGCGGCGGCCGGCGGGCGGGCCCGGCCCCCGCGGTTACCGGGCGGCCGGGAACCCGCTCTCCAGCACCCGGTCGAGCCGTACCGGCAGGGCGCGGTGGCGTACGCCGGTCGCGTGCCAGACGGCGTTGGCGATGGCCGCCGCGGTGCCGGCGATGCCGACCTCACCGACGCCCTTGATGCCGGACGGGTTGCTGTCGTCCACGTCCTCCACCCAGTCCGCCTCGATGTCGGGTACGTCCGCGTGCGCCGAGATGTGGTAGCCGGCGAAGTCGGAGTTGACCAGGGCGCCGAGCGCCTCGTCCCGCGCGCCCTCCTCGTGCAGCGCCATCGACAGTCCCATCGTCATACCGCCGACGAGCTGGCTGCGGGCGGTCAGCGGGTTGACGATGCGCCCGGCGGCGAACATGCCCAGCATCCGCCGCACCCGCACCTCCCCGGTGCCGGTGTCCACCGCGACCTCCGCGAACTGGGCGCCGTAGGACTGCCGTTCCTGCTTGCCCAGCGCGCCGATCGCGTCGGTGGTGTCGCCCCGCCCGGTCACCCCGTCCGGCGGGACGCGGTCCACCGACGCCAACCGCTCGCGCAGATCCGCCGCGGCCGCGGTCACCGCCCACGACCAGGACGCGGTGCCCTTCGAACCGCCCGCGAACCACGCGGCCCCCAGCCGGCTGTCCGCGATCCGCATCCGCACCGACTCCGGCGGCACCCCCAGCGCGTCCGCCGCCACCAGCGCCAGCGCGGTCCTGGCACCGGTGCCGATGTCCGCCGCGCCGACCGAGACGGTGTAACTGCCGTCCGCCCGCGCGGTGATCGCCGCCGTCGACGGCAGCGCGCCCGCTCCGTAGGACCCGCAGGCCACCCCGGTGCCCAGCAGCCAGCGGCCCTCGCGCCGGGTGCCCGGCCGCGGATCGCGGTCCGCCCAGCCGAAGCGCCGCGCGCCCTCGCGCAGACACGCCGCCAGGTTGCGGCTGCTGAACGGCAGCCCCGAGACCGGCCCGGCCGACGGCTCGTTGCGCAGCCGCAGCTCCACCGGGTCGACCCCGACGGCCTGCGCCAGCTCGTCCATCGCCGACTCCAGCGCGAACGACCCCGCCGCCGCGCCCGGCCCGCGCATCCAGCCCGGGGTCGGCAGGTCGAGCGGTACGACCGTGGTGCGGGTGCGGATGGCGTCCGCCGCGTACATCACGTTGCTGGCCTCGGTGTTGCGCTCGACGTACTCCTGGATCGTGGAGGTGAACGCCGCCGTCGCGTGGTCGATCGCCCGCAGCCTGCCGGTGGAGTCCGACGCCAGCCGCAGCCGCTGCTCGGTGGCCGGCCGCAGCCCGGTGGTGGAGAACACCTGGCGCCGGGTCAGCGCCACCCGCACCGGGCGGCGCAACAGCGTGGCCGCCATCACCGCGAGCACCAGCTGCGGCCCGACGCCCTTGGAACCGAAACCGCCGCCCACGTGCTCCGCGCGGACCCGCACGATCTCCTGGTCCAGGCCGAACAGCGTCGCCAGCACCCGCGCGACCATGAACGACCCCTGGTTGGAGTCGACGACCTCCAGCCGGCCGTCCTCCCACCGGGCCATCGACGCGTGCGGCTCCATCGCGCTGTGGTGTTCCTCCGGCGTGGTGTAGCGCTGGTCGACCACCACCGGGGCCGCCGCGATCTCCGCCTCGACGTCGCCGAGGTCCGCGTCCGGCCGGGCCGGTGCCGCCGGGGCGGGCCGGCCGGCCGGATGCCCGGCCCGGAACACCGTGTCGTGCGGCTCCTGCGCGTAGGTGACGGTCAGCGCCGCGGCGCCCGCCCGCGCCTGCTGCGGGGTCCGCGCCACCACCAGCGCCACCGGGCGGCCCACGTGCGGCACCCGGTCGTCCTGGAGCAGCTGCAACTGGCCGTCCGGGCCGAACAGGCCGGCCGGGTGCAGGCGCGGCGCGTTGCCGTGGTGCACCACGCCCAGCACGCCCGGCATGCCCAGCACGGCCGCGGTGTCCATCGACGTGATCCGCCCGCGCGCCACCGTCGACAGCACCAGCCAGCCGTGCGCCAGCCCGTCGAACGGCACGTCGGCGGCGTAGCGCGCGGCGCCGGTGACCTTGTCGCGGCCCTCCAGCCGGGTCCGCGCGGTGCCGACCGCGCCCCCGGCCGGCGCGACGACGCCCCCGTCGGTCCGCGGACGCGCGGTGGTGTCGGTCATCGGGCTGCCTCCTCGGCGAGTTCGGTCAGCACCGACACCATGAGGTTGCGCAGCAGCGGCACCTTGTACCCGTTGTGCGGCAACGGGCGGGCCGCGGCCAGTTCGGCGTCGGCGGCGGCGCCGAACGCCCGCGCGGTCGCCGGGGCGCCGGTCAGCGCCCGCTCGGCGGCGTGCGCCCGCCACGGCCGCGAGGCGACGGCGCCGAACGCCAGCCGCACGTCGTGGACCACGCCGTCGCGCACCTCCAGCGCCGCGGCCACCGAAGCGGTCGCGAACGCGTACGACGCCCGCTCGCGCACCTTGCGGTACCGCGACCGGGCGGCCACCGGCGCCGCCGGCAGGCTCACCGCGGTGATCAGCGCGCCGGGCGGCAGCGACGTCTCGCGGTGCGGTGTGTCGCCGACCGGCGGATACAGGGCGGCGTACGCCAGCTCGCCGGGTCCGGCGCCGGTCTCGTAGGACACCACCGCGTCGAACGCGGCCAGCGCCACGCCCAGGTCGGACGGGTGCACGGCCACGCAGTGCTCGGACCAGCCGAGGACGGCGTGGTTGTGGTGCTCGCCGTCCACCGCGGGGCAGCCGCTGCCCGGCACCCGGCGGTTGCACGGCAGTGTGACGTCGGTGAAGTAGCCGCAGCGGACGCGTTGCAGCAGGTTGCCGCCGACCGTCGCGGCGTTGCGCAGCTGCCCCGACGCGCCGGCCAGCACGGCCTGCGCCAGCGCCGGGTAGCGGCGGCGGACCCCCGGGTGCGCGGCCAGATCGCTGTTGGTGACGGTCGCGCCGATCCGCAGTCCGCCGTCCGCGTCCTCCTCGACGGCGTCGAGCCCCAGGCCGCGCACGTCGATCAGCCGCTCGGGGGACTCCACCCCGCTCTTCATCAGGTCGACCAGGTTGGTGCCGCCGCCCAGGTAACGGGCCCCGGGCGCGGCGGCGAAGGCAGCCACCGCCCCGGCCACGTCACCGGCGCGCTGGTAGGCGAACTCCCTCACGCGGTCACCGCCGCGCTGTCCGTGCCGCGCGCGTCCGCCGCCTGGGCGACCGCCCGCACGATCGCGTTGTACGCCCCGCAGCGGCACAGGTTGCCGCTCATCCGCTCACGGATCTCCGCGGCGTCCAACGCGACCGGGCCGGCCTCGGGCCGTACGTCGGCGGTGGCCGCGCTGGGCCAGCCCGCCGCGTGCTCCTCGATGACCGCGACCGCCGAGCAGATCTGCCCCGGCGTGCAGTAACCGCACTGGTACCCGTCGAGGTCGAGGAACGCCTGCTGCACCGGGTGCAGCGCCTCGCCGTCCGCGATGCCCTCGACGGTGGTGATCCCGCGGCCCTCGGCGGCGACGGCGAACTGCAGGCAGGACAGGGCGCGGCGGCCGTCGACCAGCACGGTGCAGGCGCCGCACTGCCCGTGGTCGCAGCCCTTCTTGGTCCCGGTCAGGTCGAGACCGTCGCGCAGCGCGTCGAGCAGCGTCGTGCGGTTGTCGACCGTCAGGGCGTGCGCCTCGCCGTTGACGCGCAGGGTGATGGCGCTGGTGGTGCTGGGTGGCATGGCTTCTCCGCCGGACTTCGGGGCGTGCGGACCGGACGGACCTGTGGCGGTCCTCGTCGTCCTTCCGGACAGGTGTACGCGAGGAGGGGGCCCGCGCGCCCATGGAACTGGAGGATTCTCCGGTTGATCGATGGTAAGTGGACTGCCCTCCGCTTCGCAACCGTGCCGGAAGGCCGGCGGGCGTTGCCGCACGGCCGGACACGCGGGCCGTCCGCTGCGGGGGAACGCGCGGCGCGACCGGGACGAGATCCTCACCGCCGCCGGGCGGATGTCGGCCGGCCAGGGGCGGGACGCCGTCTTCGACCGCGTCGCCGGGGAGGCCGGCGTTCGGCACCGGCCCCCGCTACCGCGACTTTCCCGGAAAGCTCCCAGGGCTCGGCGGGCCCGGTGGACGTGAACGCCGCGCGGGTCGCCGAGCTCTACGCCGAAGCGCTGTCGCGGTGGCGGCCGACCGCCGCCGACGTCGGTGAGCTGAGGGCGGTGCGGGGCGACCTGCGGCGGGTGTTCGCCGTCATGCGGCAGGACCCGGACGCCGGCTCCCGGATGCTCAACGACGCCCTCGCGCGATACCGGGCCCTGCCCCGGATCAGCACCGGACACGACGCCCCGCACCTGCACTTCGAGGCGGCGGGGGAGGGCCTGGTGCACTGGCTCTCCGTCAGCATGCTGATGGCGGTGGTGCTCTTCGTCTGCGACGGCAACGCCGCACGCCTCGGCCTGTGCGCCTCGCGGAACTGCCGCCGCGCGTTCGTCGACCGCTCGAAGAACGCGCGGAAGATCTACTGCTCGGACGCCTGCGCCCACCGCGAGAGCGTCGCGGCGTACCGCGCGCGCCGCAGACAGGGCGGTCCGGACGCGTAGGGCGGCCCGTGCGGACGGTCGGCGCCGCAATGATTAATCGGGTCCGAGTAATCGAGTACGATCGCTCGTACCCGACTAACCGCGGTGCCGCCATGACGCGTTCCGCGGCGGAAGGTCGGCCACGAGTCCCGTCCGCGCGTTCCGCGCGGCCGACCGCAAGGAGTGAGATGCCGGTCAAACGACCCGCCAACCCGCTGGCCCTGGCGCTGCTGGGGCTGTTGCTGGAGCAGCCCGCCCATCCGCACGCGATGGCGGCGGCGTTGCGGGAACGGGGGCTGGACCAGGTCTTCAAGGTGACGACCGGGTCGCTGTACGACACGGTGCGGGTGCTGGCGCGCGACGGCTGGATCGAGGCGGCCGACACCGAGCAGGTCGGCGGCCGGCCGGCGCGCACCGTCTACCGGCACACCCCGCAGGGGCGGGAGTACTTCACGCAGTGGTTGGACGAGCTGATCCGCGAGCCGTTCCAGGAGTACCCGCGCTTCCTGTCCGCCGTCAGCTACCTGGGCGCCCTGGGACGGCGCCGGGCGGCGGAGGCGCTGCGGGAACGGGCCGCCGCCCTGCACGACCGCCTCGACGAGGGCGAACGGGCCCACCGCCGGGCCCTGGAGGAGCACCGGGCGCCGCGGCTGTTCGTCATCGAGGCGGAGTACGCGCAGGAGATGATCCGCGCGGAGCTGGCCTGGGTACGTCGCGTGGCCGGCGAGATCGAGGACGGCACGCTGGAATGGCCGGAGGCCCCCACCGGTGCCTGACACGACCCCGCGCGTGCCCTGCCCCGCACCGAGCACGCCGCGTCCGGTGCCGATCACGCCTCCGGTGCCGCACGTAATGTCGGACACGCCTCCGGTGCTGAGTACGCCTCCGGCACCGCTCACAACGCCGACCACGCCTCCGGTGCCGCACGTAACGTCGGACACGCCTCCGGTGCCGCACGTAACGTCGGACACGCCGCCTGCGCCGACCACGCCTCCGGTGCCGTTCGCAGCGTCGGACACGCCTCCGGTGCCGACCACACCGACGCCCACGCTCCGGCACGCCGACGTCCTGATCATCGGCGCCGGTCCCGCCGGGCTGACGCTGGCCTGTGAGGTCGCGTCGGCCGGGGTGCGTACCGTGCTGCTCGAACGGGACCCCGAACCGCCCGGCTACTGCCGCGGGTTCAATCTCAACGCCCGCAGCCTGGAGTTGCTGGACCGGCGCGGTCTCGCGGACCGTTTCCTGGCCGAGGGGCCGACCGTGCCGGCCACCGCGTTCGTCGCGGGCGCCGGACTCGACCTGGCCGCCATGCGCACCGGGCACCCCTACGCCCTGGGGATCGCGCAGACCAGGGTGGAGGAACTGCTGGCCGAACGGGCCGTGGAACTGGGTGTGCGCGTCCTGCGCGGGCACCGGCTCACCGCGCTGCGCCAGGACGCCGAGGGGGTGACCGCCGACGTCGACTCCCCGCAGGGGCCCACCCGTTGGCGCTGCGGCTGGCTGGCCGGCTGCGACGGCGGGCGCAGTACCGTGCGCAAGCTGGCCGGCATCGGCTTCCCCGGCACGCCCGCGCGCCGCTTCACCCTGCTCGGGGACGTCGTCCTGGCGGACCCGGAGTCGATCGCGTTCGGGATGACGGCCGGGCCGGGCGGTTCGCTGTTCGCCATCCCGCGGCCCGGCTACGTGCGGCTGATCACCGCGGACCCCCGGCCGCCGCTGGACCGGGACGAACCGGTGACACCGGCCCGGTTCCAGCAGGCACTGGACCGCGTGCTGGGGCACCGCGTGGAGATCGCCGGAACGCGCTGGCTCACCCGGTTCGGCGACGCGGCCCGGCTGGCCGAACGCCTGCGGCAGGCAAGGGTGTTGCTGGCGGGCGACGCGGCGCACATCCATCCGCCCGCCGGCGCCGTCGGCGTCAACGCGGCCATCGACGACGCGATGAACCTCGGCTGGAAACTCGGCCTGGTGGCGGCCGGCCGGGCACCGGAGGAGCTGCTGGAGACCTACCACACCGAACGGCACGCGGCCGGTACCGCGCTGCTGCGCAACACCCGGGCGCAGTCCGTTCTGGCGGGCGGCGGCGAGGAGTTGGCGCCGGTACGCGAACTGCTCGCCGAACTCGCCCGGACCGCGGGGACGGCCGGACCCCTGGCGGAGACCATCACCGCCGTGGGCACGCGCTACCCGGTGGCCCACGGAAGCGGTCACCCGTGGGAGGGGCGGATGGTGCCCAACGTCCTTCTGGAGCACGACGGTTGCGGAGGCCGCGACGAACCGCTGCGTCTGGTCGGGCTGTTGGCCGCCGCACCCCGGGGAGCGCTGCTGCTGGCTGCCGGCGCCGGCACGCACGCCCTGCGGGAGACGGCACTGCCGTGGGCGGACCGGGTGACGGTCGCCTCGGCGCGGGCCGGCGAACTGCCGGACGCCGTCGCGGTGTTGGTCCGCCCCGACGGCCACGCCGCCTGGGTCGCGGCGCCCGGGGCCGACGCGACGCCCCCAACTGCCGCCGGGCGGCTGGGTGACGCGCTGCGCGAGTGGTTCGGCCCACCCCTGGACGTGCCCGCTCCGGCCGGCCGCTGATCCGGGCGCGGCGGCTCTGCCGGGTGCGCTCTACCGGCAACAGCCGCCGCACGCAGGCAAGGTGAGGGCACGTCAGTAGCCGAGGCCGAGACGGTGACGCCCTCGGGCCGGAGCGGTCGCCGCGGCTGAACCCGCATCCCGGGCCGGGGGCTCGATACCGCACGGGGGCGGGGTCGGGCCCTGGTCCAGCGCGGCGCGTGCGGCGGTCCGGCCGGGGTCGGCGGCCGCACCGCCAGGGGGCCTGCGGTCAGCCGTCGCCCTCCAGCAGCCGGCGCAGTTCCGGGAGCAGCGCGTCGAGCCCCTTGCCGGTGGAGAAGGCGACCACGGTGGTGCCCGGGGCGGCGGGGGAGGCCGCCGGGTCCGCGACCGGGAACAGGCCGATGACGTCGCGCATCGCGGCGTCCACCTCGGCGACCGGGTCGGCGGAGTCGCCGCGCAGCCAGCGCCGCAGGACGTGGTTGTGCGCGGCGACGACTGCCGCCGACATCAGTTCGGCACGCAGCGAGGACGCCCCCGAATCGCCCATCCAGCCCGCGATGAACTCCCGGAACAGCCGCTGGTAGCGGGCGACGCTGGCGATCTCGCGGTCCCGCAGCGCCGGGACCTTGCTGGTCAGCGCGTACCGGCGGCGCGCGAGGTCGCCCTCCTCCAGGTAGTGCAGCAGCACCAGGCGGACCGCGTCGGAGACCGCGACCAGCGCGGTGCCGCTGCTCGACGTCGTGAGCCGGCCGTCGATCCGCGCCAGCAGCCGGTCGTGGTCGGGGAAGATCACCTCTTCCTTGGAGCGGTAGTGCCGGAAGAACGTCGTGCGGCCCACCCCGGCCCGGTCGGCGATGTCGTCCACCGTGGTCTGCTCGTAGCCGCGCTCGTCGAACAGCTCGAAGGCGGCGCGCGCGAGCCGTTCCCGTGCGGTCTGCTTGGTCATGGCCGTCCATCCTCGCCGGTGATCCTGGCCGGGCGCCACTTGCCACCCGTCGTGGTACTGCGTACCGTCGTTACGGTATCCAGTGCCATGGGGGAGATCGCGCCATGCCGAACGGTCACCGGGAGTCCGGACCGCGGGTCCGGCCCGTCCACGGTCGCGCCGCCCTCGAACGCGGCGGGCCGGCCGGGGCCGGCGTCGACCGCCGCGCGCCGCGGGCAGCAGCGCTGGGTTCCGCTGCCGGCCGGTACGACGCCGTGCCGCCGACGCGTACAGCCCTCGCACCGCGCTGCGGCGGCGCCGGATTCGCCCGTATACCGCGCGACGTGCGGACAGTCCACGTTCCCCACGAGACGTTCTGAGCGCCCGCGTTCCCCCCTCGCGTTCAGTTCGTCCGTCCCGTTCCAGGAGGCACCGCATGTCCGCTCGACCGGATCCGACCGAGCCGGAGTACGACATCCACACCACCGCGGGGAAGCTGGCGGATCTGCGGGCGCGGGTCGAGCTGGCGACGCATGCCGGGTCGGCGCGGGCGGTGGACAAGCAGCACGCGAAGGGGAAGCTGACGGCGCGTGAGCGGGTGCTGCTGTTGCTGGACGAGGATTCGTTCGTGGAGCTGGACGAGTTCGCGCGGCACCGGTCGACGAATTTCGGTCTGGAGGGGACGCGTCCGTACGGCGATGGTGTGGTGACCGGGTACGGGACGGTGGAGGGACGTCCGGTGGCGGTCTTCTCGCAGGATTTCACGGTGTTCGGCGGTGCCCTGGGTGAGGTGTACGGGGAGAAGATCGTGAAGGTGATGGACTGGGCGTTGCGCAACGGGTGTCCGGTGGTGGGGATCAATGATTCGGGTGGGGCGCGGATTCAGGAGGGTGTGGCGTCGCTGGGGATGTACGGGGAGATCTTCCGGCGCAATACGCATGCGTCGGGGGTGATTCCGCAGATTTCCCTGGTGCTGGGTCCGTGTGCGGGTGGGGCGGTGTATTCGCCGGCGATCACGGATTTCGTGGTGATGGTGGACGGCACGTCGCACATGTTCATCACGGGTCCGGATGTGATCCGGACGGTGACGGGTGAGGAGGTGGGGTTCGAGGAGCTGGGGGGTGCGCGGTCGCACGCGTCGCGGTCGGGGAACGCGCATCACATGGCGGGGGACGAGAGGGAGGCGGTGGAGTACGTGCGGGCGCTGTTGTCGTACCTGCCGGGCAACAATCTGGAGGAGCCGCCGGTGGTGGCGCAGGTGGCGGATGTGGCGGTGGGTGCGGCGGACGCGGAGCTGGACGCGTTGGTGCCGGATTCGGCGAATCAGCCGTACGACATGCACGCGGTGTTCGAGCGGGTGCTGGACGACGGGGAGTTCTTGGAGACGCAGGCGTTGTTCGCGCCGAACATCCTGACGGGGTTCGGGCGGGTGGAGGGCCGGCCGGTGGGGGTGGTGGGCAATCAGCCGATGATGTTCGCGGGGTGTCTGGACATCGACGCGTCGGAGAAGGCGGCGCGGTTCGTGCGTACCTGTGACAGTTTCAATGTGCCGGTGCTGACGTTCGTGGATGTGCCGGGGTTTTTGCCGGGCACGGATCAGGAGTGGAACGGGATCATCCGGCGGGGGGCGAAGCTGATCTACGCGTACGCGGAGGCGACGGTGCCGCTGATCACGGTGATCACCCGTAAGGCGTACGGGGGTGCGTACGACGTGATGGGGTCGAAGCACCTGGGGGCGGATCTGAATCTGGCGTGGCCGACGGCGCAGATCGCGGTGATGGGCGCGCAGGGGGCGGTCAACATCCTGCACCGGCGCGCGCTCGCGGAGGCCGATGATCCCGAGGCGTTGCGGCAGGAGCTGATCGCGCGGTACGAGGACACGCTGCTGAATCCGTACGTGGCGGCCGAACGCGGCTACGTCGACGCGGTCATCGCCCCGTCCGAGACCCGCGTCCACATCGTCAAGGCCCTGCGCACCCTGCGCAACAAGCGCGAGACCCTCCCGCCCAAGAAGCACGGCAACATCCCGCTGTGAACGGCACCGGACTTCCCACCGCTCCCGGCGCGGCGCGCGAACCGGCCGCCCCCGTGCGGTTCGACGTGACCC
The DNA here is from genome assembly GCF_027947535.2 of Streptantibioticus silvisoli. GTDB lineage: Bacteria > Actinomycetota > Actinomycetes > Streptomycetales > Streptomycetaceae > Streptantibioticus_C > Streptantibioticus_C silvisoli. The sequence continues at coordinate 3,891 of NZ_JAAGKO020000038.1, read as the reverse complement.
GGGGCGGCGCCACGCCCGAGGAACTGGCGGCGCTGGTCGCCGTCCTCACCGCGCTGCCGCGCACCCTTGTCCCCGGACCGGTGCCACCGGTCCTCGACGCCTGGAACGACCGCGGCCGCCGCCTGTCGCTGCCGCCCGTCCCCGGCCCCGGTACCTGGCGCGCCTGCGCGCTGCCCCGCTGACCTCGCGACGGGCCCTGCCCGCCGACCACGAACGGAGAGACCGTGAATATCCCGCCACCCTGGGAACGCCCCGGCCCCGGCACCTTCGCACCCACCCGGGAGCGGTCGTGCTGACGAAGGTGCTCATCGCCAACCGCGGCGAAATCGCCGTCCGCGTCGCCCGCGCTTGCCAGGACGCCGGGATCGCCAGCGTAGCCGTGTACGCCGAGCCGGACCGGGACGCGCTGCATGTGCGCGCGGCCGACGAGGCGTACGCGCTGGGCGGCGACACCCCGGCGGGCAGTTACCTCGACATCGGCAAGGTGTTGAAGGCGGCGGCGGACTCCGGTGCGGACGCCGTCCATCCCGGGTACGGGTTCTTGTCGGAGAACGCGGAGTTCGCCCAGGCGGTGCTGGACGCCGGTCTGACGTGGATCGGCCCGCCGCCGCAGGCCATCCGTGACCTGGGCGACAAGGTGGCGGCCCGTCACATCGCCCAGCGTGCCGGTGCGCCGCTGGTGGCCGGCACCCCCGACCCGGTCTCCGGTGCCGATGAGGTGGTGGCCTTCGCCAAGGAGCACGGGCTGCCGATCGCGATCAAGGCGGCCTTCGGTGGTGGCGGGCGGGGTCTGAAGGTGGCCCGCACCCTCGAAGAGGTGCCCGAGCTGTACGAGTCCGCGGTGCGCGAGGCGGTGGCGGCCTTCGGGCGCGGCGAGTGCTTCGTGGAGCGATACCTCGACCGGCCCCGGCACGTGGAGACCCAGTGCCTGGCCGACACCCACGGCAACGTGGTCGTCGTCTCCACCCGGGACTGCTCGCTGCAGCGCCGGCACCAAAAGCTCGTCGAGGAGGCGCCCGCGCCGTTCTTGACCCCGCGGCAGACCGAGCAGCTGTACGCCTCCTCCAAGGCCATCCTGCGCGAGGCCGGCTACGTCGGCGCCGGCACCTGCGAATTCCTCGTCGGGCAGGACGGCACGATCTCCTTCCTGGAGGTCAACACCCGCCTGCAGGTGGAACACCCGGTCACCGAGGAGGTCTCCGGGATCGACCTGGTGCGCGAGATGTTCCGCATCGCCGACGGCGAGGCCCTCGGCTACGACGACCCGCCGCTGCGCGGACACTCCCTGGAGTTCCGCATCAACGGCGAGGACCCCGGCCGCGGGTTCCTGCCCGCCCCCGGCACCGTCACCCGCTTCGACGCCCCCACCGGCCCGGGCGTGCGCCTGGACGCCGGGGTGGAGGCCGGCTCGGTGATCGGCCCGGCGTGGGACTCGCTGCTGGCGAAGCTGATCGTCACCGGCGCCACCCGCGCCCAGGCCCTGCAACGCGCCGCCCGGGCGCTGCGGGAGTTCACCGTGGAGGGCATGGCCACCGCCGTCCCCTTCCACCGCGCGGTCGTCACCGACCCCGCCTTCGCCCCCGAACTGACCGGCAGCGACGCCCCGTTCACCGTTCACACCCGGTGGATCGAAACCGAGTTCGACAACACCATCCCCCCCTTCACCGGCGGCGCCACCGACGAGGAGGAGGGTGAGGGCGCCCGCGAGACGGTCGTCGTCGAGGTCGGCGGCAAACGCCTCGAAGTCACCCTGCCCGCCTCCTTCGGCGGCGGAATCGCCCTGGCCGCGCCCGGCACGAAGAAGACCCCGCGCCGCAAGGCCGCCAAGAAGTCCGGCGCCGCCTCCGGCGACACCCTCGCCTCACCGATGCAGGGCACCATCGTCAAGGTCGCGGTCGAAGAGGGCCAGGAAGTCGCCGAGGGCGACCTCATCGTGGTGCTGGAAGCGATGAAGATGGAACAGCCCATCACCGCCCACCGCACCGGCACTGTCAAGGGCCTGACCGCCGACGTCGGCGCCTCCGTCTCCTCCGGCGCCACCCTCTGCGAGATCAAGGACTGACCCCGACCACGACCACGAACGAGGGGGCCCGGCCGCATGCGGCCGGGCCCCCTCGCACGTGCGCGAAGCACCCCGCCGCCCGGTTGAGGCCGTGACGGCGGTGTGCCGCGATGTCTTGACGGTACATCCGGTCTCGGCCATCTTGGACTAGACCAATCCGCGTCGGAGTCCGGGTTCCCGCCACGCCGCGCGGTTCTCCGCCCTGCCCCCACACCACGGCGGTTCCGGCCGTGTGCCGCCGCCTCGTTCCAGGGAGACCGGTATGACCCTCACCGGAAAACGCCGGCGGCCGGCTCCGCTGGTCGCCGCGCTCGCGGTCACGGCCCTCGCGGTCGGCACGCTCGCCGCGACCGCCGGACCGACCCTCGCCGCCACCGGCACCCACCCGGCGGACACCACCCAGCTGCTCGGCAACGCCTCGTTCGAAAGCGGCCTGTCCGGCTGGAACTGCGCGGCCTCCGACCAGGCCGTCACCAGCCCGGTCGCCGACGGCTCGCACGCGCTGTCCGGCACACCGACCGCCTCCGACACCGCGCAGTGCGCGCAGACCGTGTCGGTGCGGCCCAACTCCTCCTACACCCTGACCGCCCGGGTCCAGGGCTCCTACGTCTACCTCGGCGCCACCGGCACCGGCGGCACCGACCCGAGCACCTGGACCTCCTCGGCCGGCTGGACCACGCTGTCGACCTCGTTCACCACCGGCGCCTCCACCACCTCGGTCAGCGTCTGGGTGCACGGCTGGTACGGCGAGGGCACGTTCGGCGCGGACGACGTCGCCCTGACCGGTCCCGCGGGGGCCGGCGGCACGCCGACCGGCCCGACGTCGCCGACCGGTCCGACGTCCCCGGTCACCCCGGCCGACGGCGGCTTCACCCACCCGGTGTACCTCATGCCGCTGGACAACAGCCCGCAGTCGGTCTCCGACATCGTCAGCGGCTCCGGCGAGAAGCAGTTCCTGCTCTCCTTCGTGCTGGACTCCGGCAACTGCACACCCGCCTGGGACGGCGACAGCACGCAGACCGTCGCCTCCGACACCACCGTGCTCGCCGACATCCAGGCGATCCGGGCGGCCGGTGGCGACGCCGGCGTCTCCTTCGGCGGCTACAACGGCACCGAACTCGGCGCCACCTGCGGCAGTTCGGCCGCCCTGGCCGCCGCCTACCAGCAGGTCGTCACCAAGTACGGCCTCACCCACGTCGACCTGGACTGGGAGGGCGACGACCTCGACGCGAACATGGCGCTGCGCTGGGGAGCGATCAAGATCCTCGAACAGGACAACCCCGGCCTCACCGTCTCCCTCACCATCCCGATGACCACCGTCGGCCTGCCCGACACCGGCAAGGACGAGATCAGCCAGGCCATCGCCGACGGCGCCCGCATCGACGTCGTCAACATCATGGACTTCGACTTCGGCCTCACCAGCGGCACCGAGACCGCCGCCGCCGAGACCGTCGCCGACGACGTCAACACCCAGCTCCAGTCGCTCTACGGCTGGGACTCCGCCACCGCTTGGGCCCACACCTCGATCCAGCTCATGAACGGTCACACCGACCAGCCCAGCGAGCTGTTCACCCAGGACACCTTCAACGCGCTGCTCGCCTACGCCCAGGGCAAGCACGCCGCCGCCCTGTCCTACTGGGACGTCAACCGCGACCGGGCCTGCGACCCCAGCGTCCCGCACAACTGGGCCGACGGCGCGTGCAGCAGCGTCACCCAGGACCCGTGGGACTTCACGAAGATCATCACGCAGTACAACGGCTGACCGCGCACGGCGGTCACCGGTGGTGGGGGGGGCCGGCGGCCGCCCCCCCCCCCCCCCGTGCGGCCCC
>NZ_JAAGKO020000037.1 GCF_027947535.2 Streptantibioticus silvisoli | reverse complement strand
GTTGCCCCTCCCCCCCCGCCCCCCACCACCCCCCACCCCCCCCCGCCCCACCCCCCCCCGCCCCCCCCAGGGCGGCGGGCGGGGGAGGGACGGGGTGGGGTGCGGTGAGGTGGCGGACGGAGGTGGAGGCTCACCGTCGGCGTGGTCTCCGGTGCGCCGACGGCGCCGCGTTCATGCGCAGCGCCGGGAGGAGCTGACCAACCCGAACGAGACGACCCCCGAGGGCACTCACCCCACCAAGCCGCCGCGGCCCGCGCGCTTCCGGTGTACGGCGCCCCTATCGGGCATAACGCGCAGTCCGCGGCCGGTCCGGTCGCCTCCGGATACGCGTGTGAAACGCACCCCCAATCCTTGGTATCGTTGCCCCATCGCAGCGGCCCGCCGCGCGGTACACCCCGTCCGGGTGGCGGAATGGCAGACGCGCTAGCTTGAGGTGCTAGTGCCCTTTATCGGGCGTGGGGGTTCAAGTCCCCCCTCGGACACGCAAGATCATCCTGAAGGTGCTGACCGAATCGGTCGGCACCTTTTGCGTTTCATGGTCGTAGGTGAGCACGGGCCCGAGCTGAGCCTCGGCTTTGTCCGCCGGATCCGACCGTCGAAGCACTCCGAGCAGGCCACCGAGTGCTTCGACGGCGTTGTTCCTTGCTCATCGGCCCCGGTGGCCCGTGGCGGCTGCTCAGAATGGCGAAGCCGGACCTCTGTGATCGCCCGCTCGGCCTGGGCCTCCCGGTTCCACCGTGCGACCGGCGGAGGCCCTGTTCGCCCTCGCACGCAGGCGGCAGAGCGCCATCGTGCAGGTGGGCGCAAGCCGGGACTGGCGGCGCCGGGCGGAATGCCGGGGCGCAGGCACTGGTGTTCGCGGATCGCCAACAGGCCGCGCCGCCTCGGGGCGGGTCTGCGACCGCGTGGCCGGAGCGTCGGCCGTCGGTGAAGAAACCGTATGAAAACTGCTGATGTGTCAGACCCATGTGTCAAGCTATGAGCGCAAGTTGACGGGAGTGGGCGTCCTCCGGGGGGAGCGATCGTGAAGTTCGACATGGGAAGCAACACGCTGTCGACGCTGGTGCAGCGGACGCAGGGGTCCGGTGAGGATCTGGGGGCGCTGATCAAGCAGTTGATCGCCGCCGCGCAACCGTTGGAGGGGAAGTTCAACGGTGCCGGCCGGCAGGCGTTCGACGCGTTCAAGGCGCAGTCGGACCAGATCACGGCGAATCTCAACAGCGCGCTGAGCGGGATCCTCGGTGGCCAGTCCGGCATGAGCAAGTCGTTCCAGACCGGCGACAGCGAGATGTCGGACACCGCCCGCACCACGATGGGATCGGCCAACTTCGACGCGGCACGGTTCAACGGCCGCTGAGTCGGGGCCGGTACGCCAGGCGGCGGCGACACGGTCAACAGCAAGGCAGGGGGAGACGATGAGTGGTTCGGCGGACCGGCGCAGCTACGACACGGCGGCGTCCGGGGAGGCGCAGGCGAACCTGGCGGTGGTCATCGCCAGGTTGGAGAGTCTGATCACGGAGCGGGACGGGCAGGTGAAGGCGGCGATGGCCGACTTCCAGGCCGACGGTGTCTCGCAGGAGTACCAGGCCAAGGAGCAGCGCTGGAACGGCGCGGCGGCCGAAGTGCGGTCGATCATCAACCTGGTGAAGTCGACACTGGAGAAGAACGACGCCACCGCGCAGCAGACGCTGTCGCGCGCGAAGGCCGCCGTCGACGGCATCGGCTGACGGGGCGCCGGGCCCGTACCGCGGGCAGCTGAGCGATCCGCGGCGGAGCGGACGCGACCGCCCGAAGGCCGGGGCCATGCGGCTGCGGTGCGGCCGCCGGACGCGGTCCGGGCGCCGGACGGCAGCCGGTCCCGGCTCGGTCGTCGGCGGCGCCGGCCGGTGGTCGCCTCGGCACGCGGAGAGGTCGGGGCGACGGTGCGAACGGGATGACGGTTCGACGGGGAACGGGGGACGGCTGATGGCGCACGGGCAGGGCGCGTGGGACATCGACCCGCAGGGCGTGAGCAGCGTGGTGGGCAAGGCGGCGACGAGCGCGGAGGCGTTGCAGGGCCAGGTCTCCGCATTCGGCCGGCACCTGGAGAACGCCGCGAACAATGCCGGCACGATCGACGCGGGCGGCGGCTCCGGGGCGGGCAAGGGCGGGCAGACCGGCGGACTGGTGGCAGTGGCGCTGGGGCAGTTCGCGGAGTCGGTGCAGGCGACGTTGAAGTTCATGGGCACCCGCAGCGGCGCGTCGCTCAACGGGGCGGTCGACGCCACCAAGGCGTACCTGGACGGCGACCTGACCATGGCCGCCGACGCCCAGCACAAGGCCCTCGGTGACACCGCACCGCCACCGGTGAAGCTGCCGCCGCAGTCGGCGGCCGGAGCGCCCGCCCCCTCGTCCGCCGGTCCGCGGCCCAGGGGCGCGCAGTGATCGATCCGGACGCGATACCCCAGTTCACCGGCAACGTCGACCAGCTCGAAGCCGACATCGCCGACCTCAAGGGCGACGGCACGGCCGTCGAGAAGACCGGCACCGACACGAACGCGGCCTTTCAGGGCCTGTCCGCCTACTACCAGGCGCCCGAGGCCGAGCAGCTGTTCGCCACGACCAAGCCCGTCGCCACCGCCGGCACCACCTTCCGGAGCGACCTGACCCGGGTCACCGGCGCCCTGTCGTCCTACGCCACCGAGATCCGCCCCATCGCGGCGAAACTCGCCGACCTCAAGGACCAGGCCCACACCTTCGTCAAGAGCGTCTCCGGTGACAAGGACTGGCAGTACGACGGCGGCAAGGTCGACCGGGACAACCAGCTGCGTACCGAGGTCGATGCCGCCGTTGCCGCGTTCTGGGACGCCGAGCGCCGCTGCGCCAACGCCATCGAGGCGGTCTTCGGGGGCACGCGGTTCACCGCCAACGACGGCAGCAACAAATCCACGATGTACGGCTACACCGCCAAGCAGTTGGACGGTGCGAAGGGGCTGCCGTGGGGCGACCCGGTGGAGCAGAAGTACCACTGGTACGACATCGGGCACTGGACCTGGTCGTTCATCAAGGGGTTCGTGGTCGACGGCCTGTGGGGCACGATCAAGGGGATCGGTGGCCTGGTCGGCTTCGAGGGCTGGAACACCCTCGTCAACTCCTGGAAGGGCCTGGGCGAACTCGGCATCGGACTGGCCTCCTACCAGTTCCTGCCCCCGCTCGGCCCCGGTGAGAAGGACCTGCCGGGCTGGCTGCGCGACAGCCGGCGGACGACGGTCGCGGCCGGCAAGGCCATGATCGGCTGGGACGAGTGGTCGAAGGACCCGGCCCGCGCGGCCGGAGGTGTCGTCTTCAACGTCCTGACGGTCGTGGCCGGCGGCGGCGAGGCCGACGGCGTCGAAGCCGCGGGCGACGCGGGCAAGGCGTCCGCAGCCGCCCGCGCGATGGGCGCCTTGAGCAAGGCCGGCCGCTTCGTCGACCCCATGACGTACGTCGGCAAGGGCGCCGGCTTCGCGTTCGGCAACCTCGCGAAGATCCCCAAGGTCTCCATTGCTCTCGACGGCCTGTCCAAGGCCAAGGCGGTCACGGTCACCAGGCTCGGCGACCACCTCACCAACCTCCGCACCCATCTGTCCGGCGGCGATCCGCACCTCCCGGCGGGCGAACCCTCCGGCACCCTCGTCGCCGGACCCGACGGCACGATCCACCTGCCCGACGGCTCCCGCCTCACCCCCGACGGCCACTACCACCTGCCCGACGGGACGACGGCCACCGTGCCGTCGGACGAACTCGCCCACGGCATCCACCTCCCGACCAGCGACCCCGCCCACGAACTGGTCGGCGCGCACGCCGGGCCGGGCGGCCTGACGCACACCGCCGGCGGAGCCGACGACCACACGTCCCGGGGCGAACTCGGTACCCACCCCTCGGGTCACGCCTCCGCCACCGGCGACCGGGGTGGTGCTTCCGTCACTCATATCGGCGACGGTGGTCCCGGACACGGCGGCACAGGAGGCATGGGTGGTCACGGTGGAGGAGGCGGTGACGACACCCCGCCACCGCACGAGGGCGCGGACGGTACTCACCGCTCCGGTGACGACGACCTACACCACGCTCTGGGCAAGGGCCCCGAAGCCCGGACCGCCGAGGAACGCAAGGTGGTCATGGACCATCAGGTCCACCGGGCGAACACGGACCCGAAGTACTTCAGGGAACACTACAAGTCCAACGGCAACCGCAAGGACCTGGAGCACACCGATCCGGAGACGGGAACGACTCCTCCGCAGCTCATGAAACCAGGTGGCGGGCGCACCTGGATCTCCGTACACGACGCCCCTGAACCGCTGCCGCCGAAGTTCCACGACGACAGACCCGTCGTCGGGTTCCGCGACGACCTGTCCGGCCACGCGGCGCACACGCTCGACAGAGCGGCGCACAGCCGCCACGAGGCCATCGTCAAGGACAAGGCCGCCGAGACGAAGCTGGGCGATGCGAAGAAGGCCTATGAAGCACATCCCACCCCGGCGCATCACCAGGCGTTCCAGGACGCCAAGACCGAGCACACCCCGCTGCACCGGGACATGGCGAAGCTCAGCGAGAACTACGGCGAAGCCATCGCCAAACACCACGTCATCCCCGGGCACTACGAGGGCGCCGTCCAGGAGACGCTGCACGGTCCGGCCAACGGCAACGACCAGTTCGACCAGGTGTGGCGGACGAAGGACGGCCACTACGTGGTGGTTGAGGCCAAGAGCAGCCTGACGACGAAGCTCGGGGCCCGGAATCTGGCCGACGGCGTCCGGGTCTCCCAGGGCACGCGGCCGTATTTCGACGACATCCTCAAGCAGATGCAGGACCGCGGTGAAGACCATCCGTCGGAGGCGGCCCTCGCGAAGAACCTCAAGGCCGCCCTGGCACAGGGCAAGGTCGAATACATCCTCGTCAAGGGCAACGAGAACGCCGGCAGATACGCCGGCTACAGCATGTGGAAGTTCGACATCGACTGAACCGGCTCCGGTAGGACCACCACCCCCATGAACTCGCCAGCCCGCGGAGGGCCGTAGGGCCCCTGGAGCCCGGGCGGGACACCGGCCCGGGCGGGGCGGGGCCCGTGGGCGGCCCGCAGCGCCGGGGCGGCCTTACGCTGACCGAAGCACCTCATCGACCGAGTGGGAGCCACCGATGACCGCGCACGTTTCCCGTCACGGCAGGGAACGGACCGATGACACCTACGCCAACACCCTTCGGGAGTCCGTCGCCGAGGGCGTCGACCGGCTCGAACAGTCGCCCCGGATGTTCCAGAACGAACTGGACACGGCCTCACTCCACCTTCAGGCCCGGTTGTCGCTGAACCCCTCGGGCTCGAAGATCGAGTCGTGGGAGGCGATGGTCACGGCGATGCAGATCAGTTCGGCGATGTTCGCCGCCGCGGGCGAGACCACAGGGGTCGTGGAGTGCAGGATCGCCGACCGGATCCGGGCGATCCCGGCCACCGGCCCCCAGTACTACACCCATCCGGGCACATGGATCACCGCCTTCTGGTACGCGGTCGTCTGCCGTGATCAGCAACGGATGAACCAGCTGTGCGGCTTCGGTCTCGACGAGCTTCGCGCGTCGGGGGCGACGATCGACGAGTTCCAGTACTCCTGGGTGGACACCCTCCAGACGTACTGGACGGAACGTCCGGGCCTGGTGGAGAAGCTGACGGCGACGCTAGGGGGATCGCATCCCGACATCGCGGGCGTCGCCCCCAGGGATCTGCTGGACCAGCAACTGTATCCGCCGATCAACCTCTTTCACCGGTTCGTCCGGGGCGATCACGACGGTTTCAATGAGGCGTTGCTGGAGGCCCTCGAACTGCACAAGGCGTACTGGACCGCAGAGGAGGATCGTGAGCGGTCCGTGTCCGGTCTCCTCGCCCTCGGCCCCCTCGCCATCACCTGCCTCGCCTACGACGCCGGCTTTCCCATCGAGGTCGAATCCCCCTATCTCCCCAAGTACTTCCTCAACCGCGAGTGGCTCGGGGAGTTCCCCACCTGACCGGGGGAACAGCGCGGCACGAACGCGTCTCGAACGTAGACGTTCCGTGCACCTGTTCGCGGGGTGTCGTACCCCCGGAGGAACATGGTGCTGGATGGAGAAAGGGGGTGCCATGGCGCGGGAGTTCGACAGTCAGCTGCTGGAGTCCGTCGCGGTGCGGCGGCGGCGGATGCGGGACGCGCTGGTGTTCGGAGGCGCCCGGTCGCGCCGGTCGGTGGACGAGAATCTGGGCAAGGTGTTCGGGGGGATCGCGTTGACCGCCGTGCTGTGCGCGGGGTGCGTGGGCTGGTCGTTCGTCTCGCACCGGCTTCTGCACCATCCGTCCGCCGGTTCGGCCGCGTCCGCCCCCGCCGCACCCGCGGGCGCGTCCGCGGGCCGATGACAGGTTCGGGGAAATGGTGATCATGGATGCCGGGCGGGGATCCCGGCTCAGCCGGGTGACGCTGGTGGGGCGCCGGCGCCGGGTGGACCTGGTCCTCCCCTCGGACGAACCGGTGGGGCGTTTCCTGCCGGACGTACTGGAGTTGCTCGACGATCGGCCCGAGGATCCGCCGGTGTCGCGCCACCTGGTGACGGCGGCGGGGACGGTGCTGCCGCAGGACGGCTCGCTGGCCTCCGCCGGAGTGAGCGACGGAGCCGTGCTGCGTGTGGTGCGCGCCCAGTACGCACCGGCCGCGCCCGTGGTGCACGACGTGACGGACGAGGTCGCCGAGGACGCCGCACTGCGGTCGTGGACCTGGTCGCCGTCCGCCCGGCGCTGGACCGCCGCGGCCCTGTCGGTGCTGCTGGCCCTGACGGCGGCGGTGCTGGCCTGGCGCAGTGCGGGACCGGCGACGGTCGGACCCTGGTCGGCGGCGGTCGCCGCCACGGCGGTCACCGCGGGAGCGGCGGCCACCAGGCTCGGCCACCGCGGCGCGGGCAACCGCGGTCTGGGCGCGGCCCTGCTGGCGATCGGCGGGGTGTTGGGGCTGCTGGCCGTGGCGGCGCTCGCGGCGGCGCACGGATGGCCGGTCGCCGCCGGCGGCGCGGGAGCGGTCGCGGTCGCGGTGCTGGCTCTGGCGCTGCTCGGCGCGCTGACACCGGTCGGGCGCGGCGGACTGATGGGTGCCGGGGCGTTGCTGGCGGCGGGCGTGGCCTGGGAGGCGGTGACCCTGGCGGTGGGCGGGGACATGGCGGTGTTCCGGGAAGCGCGGGTCGGTGCGGTCGTCGCCGTGGTCTCACTGGTGGCGCTCGGTCTGCTGCCCAGGTTCGCCCTGCTGACCGCGGGGTTGACGAGCCTGGACGACCGGCGGGCCGGCGGTGTGACGGTTGGCCGGTACCAAGTGGAGACGGCGCTGGCCGCGGCGCACCGAGGGCTGGCGATGGCCACCGTGGTGACGGCCGGCTCGGCGGCTGCCGCCGGTTGGTTGGCCGCCGGTACGCCCGGATGGTGGTCGGCGGCTCTGTGCCTGGTGGTCGCGGTGGTGCTGTCGTCGCGGGCACGGGCGTTCCCGCTGACGGTCGAGGCGATCGCGCTGCACCTGGCGGCAGCCGTGGTGCTGGTGCGGCTGGTCGCCGTGTGGCTCGGCGGTAGGAGCGGCACGGTGTGGCCGGTACTGCTGCTGTGCGGGGTGGCGCTCGCGCTGCTGGCCGTGCTCGCCCTCCAGCCGCCGGACCACGTCCGGGTGCGGTTGCGGCGGGCGGCGGACCTGGCGGAGGCGGTCGGCGTGGTCGTGCTGTTCCCCCTGCTGATCGGGGTGTTCGGCTTGTACGCGCGGTTGCTCGGCGCGTTCTGACGGAACGGGACGGGCCGGGCGACCGGCGCGTGGTGAGGGGATGACGCGGGTGTCCGCAGACGACTGGCAGCGTGCTGTGCTGCGCGAGATATCCGGCGGCGGCCCGCGGGGCGGCGACCCGTCCGCCGTACGACCGGGGACTGCGGCTGAGACCATGCAGTACGGCGCCGGGCCGTCGCTGGCCAAGGCGCCTGCCGTGCCCGTCGTCGCACCGGACCGCTCGCCGCAGCCGGTCCCGCCGCTGGCTCCCGAGGTGGCGGCTCTCGCGACCGGCAGGCCGGTCCGCGGTGACGCCGCCGCGGCGCGGGCCCTGCGGGCGTTGCGCTCCCTGTTCGCCTCCTCGTCCGCCGCCGACGTGGAGCGGGCCAAGCGGGTCGCCGCCGTGTTGCAGAAGCCGGTGACCACCGGGCGGCAGATCGTGGTGACCAGTGTGCACGGCGGGGCCGGCAAGACGACGCTCGCGGCGCTGCTGGGGACCGTCTACGCGCATCACCGGCCGGACCCGGTGCTGGTGGTGGAGGCCAACCCCACGCTCGGCACGCTGCCGGTGCGCCTGGGGGCACCGGTGTTGCGCTGGTCGGCGGACGAGTTCGCGAAGGTGGTCACCCCGCACATGCGGTTCGACCAGCTGATCGGTTACCTCGTCGGGCTGCCGGACGGCGGCTGGCTGCTGCCCGGCAGCAAGGGGCAGATCGGGGCCCAGTTGTCGCTGGCCGACTACCAGCGGGTGGCGGTGGCCGTGCGGCGGTTCTTCGCGATCACGGTGGTCGACTGCCAGACTCTGCCGGGTGAACTCGCCCGCAGTGCGATGGCCGGGGCACAGGCACGGGTGCTGGCCACCCCGGCCACCCCGGAGGGCGTGGCCGCGACGCGAGCGGTGCTCGACTGGATGGCGGGGCTGCCGCGTCCGATGCTGCGCGGCACCGTCGTGGCGCTCACGCAGCCCGGTCCGCGGCCGGCGCTGAACGCCGAGCGGGCTGCGGAACTGCTGGGGGGCGGTGACGTGCGGGTGGTGCCGATGCCGTACGACCGGCACCTGGCCCGCGGCGGCAGGATCAGCACCGGGCTGCTGGGCCGGGCGACCCACGAGGCGGTCACCTTGCTGGGCGCGGACCTGCTCGACCTCGCGACCCGGCGGTGAACGCCGGCGCCCCGGCCGGACCGGGCAGGACACGGAGCAGTGGATCGGCTCGCGGGACACGCGGACGCGGGAGGAAGCAGGGATGACGACCCGACTGGTCCACCGGCCGGCGCGCGGGACACGGCAGTCGGCGGACGGGACGCCGCGTGTCGTCGAGGCGCCGCCCAACCTTCCGGAGGGCAAGACCGGCGGGCTGACCCAAGTGCTGGTGCCGATCACCGGCGTCATGAGCAGCATGGTCATGATGACGGTGATGCGCGGCGGCGCGTACGCGGCCATCGGCCCGGTGGTCCTGCTGGTCACGCTGGCGACCAGCGGGGGCATGCTGCTGTCGCAGCGCGGCAAGGCCCAGCGCACCCGGCGCCAGCAGCGCGAGCGGTACCTGGAGTACCTGGAGGGGCTGCGCGAGGAGCTGGGCGGGCAGGAGCGCAAGCGGCGCGCCGCCGGGCAGGTGCTGAACCCGCAGCCGGAGGCGTTGTACGACGTGGTGCGCGATCCGGCGCGGCTGTGGGAGCGGCGCCGCACCGACGCGGACTTCCTGCGGGTCCGCGTGGGGACCGGTGAACTGCCCTTGGTGCGGCTGACGTTGGCCAGGTCGTCGGGGAGCGTGCTGACGCCGCCGGACCCCTTCATGCTCAACGAGGCGAACGCGCTGCTGCACCGCTACAACCAGGGCACCGGAGTGCCGGTCCCGGTGCCGCTGGACCGGGCCGGCGAGGTCGCCGTGGTCGGCCCGCGCGAGGAGGCGATGACGGTGGTGCGGGCGCTGCTGACGCAGACGGCGGCGCTGCACGCGCCGGACGACGTGGCGGTTGCGGTGGCGTGTCCGGTGGAGCGGCTACCGGAGTGGGAGTGGGTGAAGTGGCTGCCGCATGCTCTGGACGGCCGCCGGGCGGACGGCCCGGTTGCCGTGCGGCGGATCGCGCCGGACCTGCCGGCGCTCGGTGCGCTGCTCGCCGACGACCTGCGGGAGCGGGCGACGCACGCGGCGGAGATACGGCGCGGGCTGCCGGGCGGCGACGCCTCCGTGCAGGGCTCGCGGCTGCTGGTGATCAGCGACGGCCATGGTGCGGTTGCGGGGCGACTGCCGCTGCCGGACGAGGCGGTGGGCCTGCCCGAGATGGGCGTGACGGTGGTGCACCTGCTGGCGGAGCGGACCGACGAGCCGGGGCAGGTGGCCGCCCGGGTGACGGTCTCGGACGGCGAGGCGGTCGTGGAGGATCTGCGCGGCCCGGAGCGAGTCGTCGCGCACGCGCGAGTGGACGCGGTGCCGGAGGCGATGGCGGAGGGCCTGGCGCGGATGCTGGCGTCGGTGCGGCTGTCGGCGGACTCCGTGGCGGACGACGGTCCGGCCGGCCCTGCGCTGCCGTTCCCGCAGCTGCTGGGCATCGACGATCCAGGGGCCCTGGACCTGCCGCGGTTGTGGGCGCCGCGCGGGGAGCGGTCGTTCCTGCGGGTGCCGATCGGGCTCACCGACGACCGGCGGCCGCTGCTGCTCGACCTGAAGGAGGCGGCGGAACTGGGCATGGGCCCGCACGGCCTGTGCGTCGGGGCGACCGGCTCCGGCAAGAGCGAACTGCTGCGCACCCTGGTGCTGGCCCTGGCGCTGACCCACCGCCCGGACGACCTGGCGATGATGCTCGTGGACTTCAAGGGCGGCGCCACCTTCGCACCGTTCGCCGGACTCCCGCACGTCACCGGGCTGATCACGAACCTCGTGGACGACGCCGGGCTGGTGGAGCGGGCCCACGCCAGTCTCGCCGGGGAGGTGCTGCGCCGCCAGCAGGTCCTCAAGGACGCGGGCGACGTCGCCGACATCTCGCAGTACGCGGCCGAACGCCGCGAACGCCCGTCCCTGCCGCCGCTGCCGCACCTGCTGGTGGTCATCGACGAGTTCGGTGAACTGCTCACCGCCAAGCCGGAGTTCATCGAGCTGTTCCTGTCGATCGGACGCATCGGCCGCAGCATCGGCGTGCACCTGCTGCTGTCGAGCCAGCGGATCGAGTCCGGCAAGCTCAAGGGCCTGGACACCTACCTGTCGTACCGGCTGGGGCTGCGCACCTTCTCTGCCGAGGAGTCACGCACCGTACTGGACACGGCGGACGCGTTCACCAACCTCCCGCCGCTGCCCGGCTTCGGCTACCTCAAGGTCGACACCTCCTCCTACGAGCGCTTCAAGGCCGGTTACGTCTCCGGCCCCTACCGCGGTTCGGTGGCGCCGGCGGCGCGGGACGACGGGCCCGCAGTCCTGCCCTACCCGGCGTTCAACACGCTCGGCGGCCCGGCGCCGGACGCGGCCGGGGACGAGCCGGCGGTGCCGCGGCGAACCGTGGGGGCGACCGAACTCGCCGTCATGGCGGCGCAGTTGCGCGATGCGGCCGAACCGGTGGAGCGGATCTGGCTGCCGCCGCTGCCTTCCGCGATCGCCCTCGACGCGGTCGCCGGCACGCTCGATGTCACCGAGGACGGTATGCGGCTGACGGACCAGCGGCCGGGCGCGCTGCGGGCGCCGCTGGGCCTGCTGGACGACCCGGCCCGGCAGTGGCAGGGCACCTGGACCGCCGACCTGAACCGGGCCGGCGGCCACCTCGCGGTCATCGGCGGACCGCAGTCCGGCAAAACCACGCTGCTGCGCTCCCTCGTGCTGTCCCTGGCCCTCACCCACACCCCGCGCGAGGTGGGCTTCTACGCCGTGGACCTGGCCGGTGGCGGCCTCCAGGCGCTGGCCGGCCTGCCGCACACCGGCGGTGTGGCCGGGCGCTCGGACCGGGAACGGGTGCGGCGCACCGTCGAGGAGGCGCACGGGATGCTGCTGGAACGCGAGGAGGCGTTCCGGGCACACGGGATCGACTCCGTCACTCAGCTGCGCACCGCGCGTGCGACCGGTCGGCTGTCCGAACTGCCGTGCACCGATGTGGTGTTGCTGATCGACGGCTTCGGCTCGCTGCGCAAGGACTTCGAAGAGGTCCAGGAGATGATCGAGGCGCTGCTGTTGCGCGGCGGAGGCTACGGCATCCACGTGGTCGCGGCCATGGGCCGCTGGAACGACGTACGAATAGCCGACCAGGCGGCGTTCGGCACCCGGTACGAGCTGCGGCTCAACGACCCAGGAGACTCCTGCGTCGACCGCACGCTCGCCACCTCGCTGCGCAAGGCACCGCCCGGCCGGGTGCTCACCGACGACAAGCTCGTCGCGCAGGTGGCGCTGCCCCGGGTGGACGGCCGCGCCGATACCGACGACCTCGGCACGGCGGTGGAGTCGACCGCCGAGGGCGTCGCGATGGCTTGGACCGGTGAACGAGTGCGCGCGGTAAGGGTGCTGCCGCCGCTGCTGGCGTTGTCGGCGCTGCCGGGAGCGGCCCGCGAGCCCGGGCGGGTCCCGATCGGCCTGGACCAGAACGCGCTGGCACCGGTGCTCCTCGACCTGTTCGGCCGCGACCAGCACCTGCTGGTGTTCGGCGACGACGAGTGCGGCAAGACCAACCTCCTGCGGCTGATCGCCCGCGGCCTGACCGAGCGGTACACCGACGAGCAGTTGGTGTTCGCCGTGATGGACCCGCGCCGCGGACTGCGCGAGGTGGCGCCCGAGCCGTATCGGGGCGGCTACGCCCACAACTCCCGGGTGGCCGCCGCGCTGGCGACAGGTGTCGCCGGCGAACTGGCCAAGCGCCTGCCGGACGACCTCGACCCCGCCGACCAGCAGGCGGAGCCGGCCGCCTTCTCCGGACCGCGCGTCGTCGTGCTCGTCGACGACTACGACATGCTCACCACGGCCGGTCAGCAACCCCTCACCCCGTTCCTGCCGTTCGTCCCCTCAGCGCCCGACATCGGACTGCACTTCGTCGTGTGCCGCCGGGTGGCCGGCGCCTCGCGGGGGCTCTACGACCCGTTCCTCCAGGCACTGCGGGAAAGCGGGACGTCGGGACTGATCCTGTCCGGCGACCGTACCGAGGGCCAACTGCTCTCCGGGATCACCGCGAGCACGCAGCCACCGGGTCGCGGAACGCTCGTGCGGCGCGGTGAATCGCCGCGCCTGGTGCAGACGGCGCTCATGGTCGGGGAGACGGGATGAACCGCCCCGGACCGATCGCCCCCGCCCCTTCAGCCGTCGCCTCGTACCCCCGGGACCGCACGTGACGACCGACCTCATCGCCCTCACCCGGCGGATGCCCGATCCCCGCACTCTCGCCGCCGCGCTGGCCGCGACCGGACCGGACCTGCGCCTGCGCTCCCTGGGCGACGGCTCGGTCCTGCAGCTCTGCGACGAACAGGGCCGCCCGCTGCTCTCGGTGGAGGCACCGATCGACGTGCGGGTGCCGGGCGAGACCGCCCGGCTGCTCGGCGCGGACGCCTCGTCCGACGGGCCGGTGTGGTGGACCGAGGCACGGGCCGCCACCGGCGTCCCGGCCGCCGAGGCGCTCGCCGCCACGTTCGTCAGCCACCTCGCCGGCGCCCTCGACGGCCAGGTCCGGCCCCCCGACCGCCGGGTACCGGTCTCCGCCGCCCTGCCGGAGACCGCCGTGCCGCCGTCCGCCCCGGAACCGGTCGCGGCGCAGCCCGCCGTCGACGTCCTCACCGAACGCGCGGCCGTCGCCATCCAGGACCGGCCGGTCATCGCCCTGACCAGCTGGCTCGCCGACGCCTACGCCGGCTGCGCCGCGACCCACCGGGCCCTGCAGATCGTCACCCCGCCCGGCTCCCGGCTCACCATGCCCCTGCGCACCGTGCTGTCCGGGCCGCCGAACCGCTGGGTCGTCCGCGACGAGGCCTGCGGCTACTACGACGGCCTCACCGGCGCGGTACTGCGCTGGCAGGACGGCCACTTCCGGCCCCCGGGCGATCCGGAGTCCGGCGGCAACCCGATGGCTGCGGCCTTCACCGGCCCGGAGGCGGAGGGTGCCGGCCAGGTACTGCTGTCCTTCCGCACCTCGCGCCCGGCCGACGAGGAGATGCTGCTCGGCGGCGCCTTGGAGGAGGCCTTCCGCATCCTCACCGGCGAGCCGCCGGCCGGCTGGGGCACGTCGGAACCCGCCGCCCTCCCGTGGTCGCGGGACCGGCTCACCCGGCTCGCCCGCTCCCGGATGCCGGACGGCAGCTGGTTCACCGTCGTGGGCGGCCCCGACCGTGCGGCGATCGCCACGCTGCGGGTGGCCCGCACTCCCGACGGCGTCGACGAGGAGGCCGTCCTCGCCGTGGGCCACACCGCGCAGGACGAGATCCCCCGCGCCGGCTTCCACTCCCTCGCCGCCGAACTGACCGCGCACCACGGCCTGGTCTCGCTCGTCGCCCAGTGCCGCGCCGCCCGTGCCGACCTCACCGTTCCGTCGCATTTCGAACCCGTACCGGTCCCGCTGGCCTTCGCCCTCGGCCCGTCAGCCGTCGCGGAAGTCGGCCCGGACCACGCCCGCGGCGCCCCCATCCACCCCCGCACCCTCTCCGCACCGGACGGCCCCGGCCTGTACTTCGACCTCGTCCCGTCCTCCGGCGTACCGTCGGCCGCCGTCGGCTACGACACCTTGCAGGGGCTCATGCGGTACCTGCAGGGGGGTGGGGCGGGGTGAGATGCGGCACCGCCGGCCGACGGGCCGTCACCACTCACGGTCCGGGCCAGCTACTCCAGGGAGCACGCTGTGCGCCGCGCCAGTGCGTGTGCGAACTGGTCAAGTCCCCCTCGGAGACCTTCCGTGCCAGTGCCGGTCGACTTTCGATCGGCACTGTTGCGTCGCCTGGTCGTACGTGAGCGTGAGCCCGAACTGACGGTAGGCCCCGGCATTGTCCTCGGGTTCCGCACACCGAAGCGCTTGAAGTGCCCCCGCCGAGAGCGTCCACGATGCCGCGGTTCTGTTCCTTGCCCATTCGCCTCCGGGTTTCCTGGCCGATTCCGGTCGTGGCCATGCGGGCTTCCGCGATCGCCCGCTTCTCCTGGACCTCCCGGCTCCACTGTGCGACCAGCATCGGGTCGGCCCCGGCTTCGAGGGCGGCGCGGTGCTGGCCGCCGTTGCGGTGATCGCCGGTCCGGCCACCCGCCCTGCGGAGCGCCGTCCTGCGCGGGACGGAACGGCATGGTGCCGTCCTTTGGCACGGATCTGCCAGAATGCCCGCTGGCCCATCAGCGGTGACCGTCATCACCGTGCGCCGGGCCGCACCCCGCGCCACCGCCCCCACGGCACCTGCGCCGCACGCGCCGTCCTGCGACGGCCCCCACCGTGACGCCGCGCTCCCCTCCTCACGCTGGAGTAGACATGCGCAGACCACGCCCCCTGACCGGGGCGGCCCTCGCCGCGTTCACCGTGACCGCGGCCGTCACCGGCTTCGGCGCCGGACCGTTCGCGGTCGCGGACACCGGGTCGGGCGACCTGTACGTCAGCAACGCCGCCGCGTGCGACGACACCGGTCCCGGCACGCAGGCGGAGCCGTTCTGCTCGGTCCAGGCCGCCGCTGACGTCGTCGTTCCGGGTCAGACGGTACTGATCGACAACGTTTTCACCACAGTCAAGCCGTTCGCTGCCGTCACCCTGACCAGGTCGGGAACGCCGGCACAGCCCGTCACGTTCGAGGCCGACCCGCGGTCGGGCAACGGTCGCATCGAGCTCGTCTCGCCGCAGGGCACCGTCCCGTTGACGCTCCAGGACGTCCACGACGTGACGGTGCGGGGCCTCTCGATCGGCCGCTTGGCCGACGCCGTGGACGTCACCGGCTCGCAGGACGTCACGCTCGACCGACTGGACATCACCGACCTCGCCGGGTACGGCGAGGGCGACGACGTCCGGATCGACGGCGCGTCCTCCGGCGTGACGGTCTCGCGCAGCACGCTGGGCTACACCGCCGAGCAGAGTCACGCGGTGCAGGTCTCGGCCGGCGCTCGCGACATCACCGTCACGACCAACGTCATTCCCGGCACGCAACTGAGTTCCGTGGCGCTGGACGGCACGACCGGCGCCTCCATCACCAGCAACTCCATGGACGACAACTGCCACACCGAGATCGCACTGACCGGCGGCACCACCGGCACCGTCGAGAACAACTTGCTCGCGTCCGCCAAGAACACCGAGAGCCCGGCCTGCCCGGACACCCCCGTCGTGTCCGTGGACGCCTCGTCCGCTCCCGGCGTGACCGCCGACTACAACGATTTCGACGCTGCCAACGCCGCCAACCGCGCCGCCTACTCCTGGGCAGGCACCGCCTACACCACTCCCGCCGACCGCGCCGCGGCCACCGGCGACGGCACCCACGACGGCTACGCTGCCTCCTTCGTCCTGCCGACCGGGATCACCGACCCCGTCGGCATCGACGCCGCCAACGCCGACGCGCCCGGCGAACTGCCCACCGACATCAACGGATACCGGCACGCCGACGACCCCATCGTCGCCAACACCGGCGCCGGGAGCGTGAGTTACGCCGACCGCGGCGCCTTCGAGAACCACGACGCCATCACCGTCCCGGCTGCGGAGGCAGCCTCCCCGGCACAGCACACCGTCCCGTTCACCGCCACCGTGCCCCTCGGCGACGCCACCAGTACCTGGGGCGAACCTCTCACGTACTCCGTGGACTTCGGCGACGGCAGCACCCCCGTCACCGGTGACGCCAACAGCCCGGCGCAGCACACGTACACCACGTCCGGGGCGTTCACGGAAACCGTCACCGTCACGGATGCGGACGGGGTGACGCAGACGCGTTCCACGCCAGTCGTGGCCGCGACGGACGTGCCGGCGTCCCCGGCCCTGGCGGCGCACACCGGGCGGGTGCCCGGGACCATCGACACCCAGACGATCTTCACCGCCGCGACCACCGCGGACTTCGAAATGGCCTCGCAGACCATCGACTTCGGCGACGGGACCACCGGGACCTTCTCCGCCGGCCAGGTAGCACACCCTTACACCGCGCCCGGCGTCTACACCGCCACGTTGACCAGCACCGATGTGCTCGGCCGCGTCACCACCGCCGCGACCGTGGTCACCGTGACCGACAGCGTCGCGCCGGTAGGCGGCGCGCAGCGGGTCACCGCCACGATCCGCGCCCACGGCACCGGATACTTCGGGGGGTCATACCTGGGAGACAGGGGCGAGAACCCGGTCGAAGTGCGGGTCAACGCCACCGGAGCCACGGACGGCGGCTGGCTGACCGCGTACTCGGGCTCCGGCACCCGACCGTCCGCCTCCACGCTGAACTTCCCCGCCGGGCACAGCGCCTCCAACCAGGAGACGGTCACCCCCTCCCTCGACGGCGACATCGCCGTCTACAACGGCGCCGACTCGACCGTCACTGTCAGCATGGAGAAGATCGGCGACTTCGAGCCGGACGACAACAGCGGCTCCTACCACCCCACCAGTCCCGTCACCCTGCTCGACACCCGAAACGGCACCGGCGGCATCACCGGCCCGGTCGGCGCCGGAAAATCGGTCACCGTGCAGATCGCCGGGAAGAACGGAGTCCCCGCGAACGCCGACGCCGTCACCCTCGATGTCGCGGAAAACACCACGAAGGCGTCCGGTTCGCTCACGGTGGCCCCGGACGGCAGAAGCGAGTGGGGCGTCACCGCCTCGTACTGGGCGGCCGGTGAATCCGTGACGAACCTGGTCACCGTCCCACTGACCGACGGCAAGGTCACGCTGACCGACAACAGCAGCGGCTCCGCCAACCTGATCGCGGCGCTGGACGGCTGGTACAGCTCCGACGCCACCGGTTCCGGCGCCTGGCCGGTCACGCCGACGCGGGTGCTCAACACGCAGACGGGCCTGGGCGAAACCGGCGGCAAGCCGCTCAAGCTCGCCCCCCACGCCACCCTCAAGGTCAAGGTCGCCGACACCGCCGGACTGCCCGCCGCCGTTCTGACCGCGGCCGACCTCAACCTCACCGTCTCCGCCCCCACCGCCTCCGGCTGGCTCGTCGCCTACCCCGACGGCACCACCCGCCCCACCGCCGGCGCCATCAACTACACCAAGAGCCACACCATCGCCGGCCAGGCCGTGATCAAGGTGGGCGGCGACGGCTTCATCGATCTGTACAACCCGACCTCGACCGCCATCGACGTATTCGCCGACATCCACGGCGGATACCTGCCGATGAGCTGACTGACGAGGACGCCGGGCGCCCCAGCAGAACAGGTCCGCCGGGGCGCCCGGCAATTCACGGGTACGTCGTCCGGCTCTGCTGGGCACCGCCGACGATGTTGTGGTGAGACAGGGACAGGAGCGATACGGAGTTGGTACCGGCGCTCCAGTCCGGGGTGGAGAGGCTGTGCACGGCTGCGCCGACCCCGCACAGACGGACGCATCGTTCCGCATCGGCGGATTCGGCAAGCCCGACCGGGGGTCGACGTGTCCTACGACTTCTCCGCCCTCGCTGAGCAGTTGCCGGACCTGCTGGACGGCTTGCGCTCCGGTTCCGGGGCGGAGATCGACCTGTACTCGGAGGGAGTCGAGCGGACGCTGACGTTCCGGAGGGACGGAGTGACCGCGTGGGTCGGCTGCGTCCCCCGTACCGGTGGACGCCGAATCCGACCGTCGAGCACGTGCCGCACGCCGAACTGCTGGCGATGTGCGATCGGCCGGCGCACGACTTCGCCGCGTGGCTGGCCGCGGTCGGCCCGGCAGTGGCGGAACTCGCGCCGTTCACCGCCTGGCAACCCGGACGCCTGGCGCATAGCAGTCACCGGCAGACCGCCAACCTGAGCAGGACGGACCCATGATCCTGCACTTGTCCGGCGCAGGGAGCGAACTCTGCCAAGGCCAGCGCCGTCCGCCGCCCGAGCGCGTGGGCGTAGCGTTCAAGTCCCCCCTGGGACCCGACCACTGTGCACATAGGTGCTGGCTGAACTTCGGCCAGCACCTATCACGTTTCATGGTCATAGATCAGGATCGGACCGAGTTCGTGGTAGACCTCGGCCTCGCCCTCGGGCGCGGCCTTCCGCAGGACGTTCAGCAGTCCGCCGAGCGCTGCCACGATGCCGCGGATCTGCTCGCGCCCCATCCGTCCGCCCGTCGGCTGCCGACTTCCGATCATGGTGAGGTGGGCCTCGGCGACAGCGCGCTCGGCCTGGACCTCTCGGCTCCACCGCTCGACCAGGACCGGGCCGGCGCCTGCTTCCAGAGCCGCCCGGTGACGGGGTGGTCGAGCTTGTTGGCGATGGCGTACTCGTTGGGGAAGCGGTAGCGGTAGTGGGCGCGGCCGTTGTTCCGGTTGCTCTGCATCCGGCGTCCGCACTGAGCGTGCAGCAACCGGCTCTTGAAGGCGTAGGCGTGCCGGGTGCGCAGGGTGCGGCCGGTCGATGTGGCGCTGCGGGCGGTCGGGCGGGGCTGGTCGGGGGCGGCACGCCTCCGTTGTCCCCGCACCGCCCGCCGGGGATCGGCAACCCTTGACCGAACGCCCCGCGACTCGCATGGAGCGGCGGCCGCACAACCGCGCGCCCGGGGACCGCCTGGCGCTCCGGGAACCCCCGGCGCCCCAGGACCGGGCGGCCAGGCGCGGATGCGCTGGTCGGAAGGCCCGCGCGGGACGGGGTGGCGGGGCCAGGCCCTGCCCCACGCCTCGTCGCCCCGCCCCGCGCCGGACCGGCAGAATCACCGCCTTCGTTATTCGCTGACGCCTGCCGTTGGCCTTCCGTTAACATGTTCGATCGCGCGGAGATCGCCCTCGCCGCCCGTTCTCGATGCCGCCCGCTCTCGATCGGAAAAGACGCCGTTCGTCCTGAAATGCCACCTATCCATGCACAGCTGACCGATCGACCGGACATTGATATCTCACGCTTCACACGTACTGGCCCGCACAGGCCGCCGGACCGCGCTCGCCGTACGGCACCGGCCGCGGGTCCTGCTGTGGCCCCTGGCGGGTGTGGCGGTCCTCGGGTTCCTCGTGGCGCTGGAGGTGGCCGCCCGCCACTACGGCGTGTCCGGTCCGCTCACCCGGCAGTCGCGCGAGCTGGTGTTCGCCCCGGACTCCGGACCGCTGCTGTACGCGGGGCTGGCGCTGACGATGGTGGTCCTCACCTGGCGGCAGCGGTTCCTCGCGCTCGGCGCCGCGATCGGCATCGACCTGGTCTTCTGGCTGGTGCGTCTGCTGTTCGACGCCCCGGAGAACTTCGGCAACGGAGCGCTGTGGGTGATCCTGGGCTGTGCGGTGATCGCGGTCACCCGCCGCACCGGCACGGAGCGGACTCTGCTGCTCAAGGGTGTCGGGCTGGGGCTGCTGCTGGTGGCCGGCCACAAGACCGGTGACACCTGGCTGCTCATCACCGCCCGCAGCCGCCCGACGGTGCTCGACCCGTACGTGGCGACCGTCGACCACGCGCTGGGCAATCCGTCGTGGCTGGTCGGGCGGCTCGTCACGGACAGCGGCCCGGTCGGCTCCCACCTGCTCGGCCTGGTCTACGGGCAGCTCCCCCTGGCCGCCGCGGTCGTCGCGCTGTACCAGTTGCGCAACGTTGTGACCGAACGCCGCTTCCCCGCCCACCACCTGGTGCGCACCTTCCTGGTGATAGGGCTGGTCGGGCCGGCGGTGTACATGCTCTTCCCGACCGTCGGGCCGGTCTTCGCTTTCGGCGCCGGCGGCGGGCACTGGGCGGTGGCCGACGTGTGGCCCCACACGGTGCCGCCGATCGGCTCGCCGCACGGCATCCCGTTCGACGCGATCACCCCGCGTAACTGCATGCCCAGCCTGCACACGGCCTGGGCGACCACCTTGTTCATCCACTCCCGCAAGGGCCCGCGGGCGGTGCGCTGGGCGGGCGCGTTCTGGCTCGTCGCCACGCTGGTGGCCACCCTGGGGTTCGGCTACCACTACGGCGCCGACCTCGTGGCCGGCGCCGTGTTCGCGCTGACCATCGAGGCGGCGATGCGCTCGCTCGCCCGGGGTTGGGACCGCTCGGCGAGCCTGCTGGTCGCCTACGGCTCGACGGTCTTCGCCGCGCTCCTGGTCGCCTACCGCTGGCTGCCGGTGGAGATGGCCCGCTACCCGCGGCTGTTCGGCCCGCTGCTCATCCTGGTGCTGGCGACGGTGATCATCGGCTACGTGCGGACCACGGAACGCTGGGAGTTCGCGGTCGTGATGGCGCCGGAACTGAGCCCCGAACCGGTCTGAACCCCGAACCGGTCTGAGCCCCGAACCGGTCTGAGCCCCGAGCCGGTCTGAGCCCCGAACCGGTCTGAACCCCCGAGCCGGGCCGAGCCCGAACCGGTATGAGCCGCACCGGAGCCGCACTCCGCAGCCGGGTCCGGACCGGTCCGGACCGCACGGTGTCGAACCCGCAGGCGGTCGGCTCGGAGCCGCGATCGACGCGCCCGGGGCCACGGTCCACGGTCGGCCGGAATCTCGTCGCGGTCGAGGCGCCGGGCCTTCCCGCCTGACCGGGCCGTACGGCCGCGCCCCCGCACCGCCGCGCCCCCGTACCTCCGCGCCCCCGCACCGCCATCGCCGCACCCCGCACCGCCACCGCCATCGCCGCACCCCGCCCCCGCGCCCCGCACCCCCCGCACCCCCCGCACCCCCTCCCCAAGGCGCCGGCCCCTATCCCCGGCGAAAGCTGTGAAGAGTTGGTGCGCCTCCACGGCCCGGAGTCGAACTCGCCAACCCTGGTGAACGGTCGCTTATATGATGAATGGTGAGGTTGCCCACGGGGGAAACGGGGGGTGGCGACGTCATGTCCATCAACCTGCCGCACTGGCTGGCGGAGGTCGTGAACCTGCTCGGGTTCAACTGGCCCGAGATCGACGAGGATCAACTGCACGACGCCGCACGGGAGTTGCGGTCGTACGCGCAGCAGTGCGAGGACTCGCACAACACCACGCACCGGGTGGTGACCGGTGATCTGCCGCAGGTCTACGCGGCGCAGTCCTACACCGCGCTGGCGCAGGCGTGGGCGGGGCAGACGTCGGGGCACATGAAGACGCTGATCACCGTCTGCCGTGATCTGGCCGAGGCGTTGGACGTCGCCGGTGACGGGGTGACCGTGATGAAGGGCGCCTGCCTGACCCAACTGGCCATCGCCTCGGCGGAGTTGATCGGCGACCAGGTCGCCGCGGTCGCGACGCTGGGGTTGTCGGAGGCTGCCGCGGCCGCGGAGATCGAGGTGCAGAACCGGCTGATGAACGGCATCCTCCAGCGTTTCGAGCAGGAGGTCATCGGCGTTCTGGTGTCCAAGGTGACGGGGCCGTTGAAGGAGCAGATGGACGCGGCGGTGGAGAAGCTGCTGTTCGCCGAGGTGGCGCACGTCGCCGTCGGGGGTGCCCCGCCGGGGCTGAAGATCGACACCGCCGCCATGCGCGGGCACGGCGACACGATCCTCACGCAGGCCGAGCAGAACCTGTCCGGCGGCAAGGCGTTCGGCAACCGCGTCACCGCACTCACGTTCACCACCGGGGGCTGAACCACACCGTGAGCGACATCGTCGGCAAGATCGTCAAACCCACGGCGGAGTTCCTCGAAGACCTCGCCCGCAAACTCCCCTCCGCCTTCGGCAAGGGCCACCACCGCATCGGCACCTCCGTCCACAAGGCCGCCGACGAGTTCGACAAGGCCGAGGACGACGTCACCGCCGCCGCGAAGCACCACCCCGGCGACGCCGGCACCGGGCACCACGACCCGGCCGATCCCGCCGACGCCGACGGGGTCAACACCGCAGGCGGGGGTCGGGGCGGCGGCGGAAACGGGGGGCGTACGGCCGACGGCGCACACGGTGGCGGCGACGATGATTCCGGGGCGCCCG
The DNA here is from genome assembly GCF_027947535.2 of Streptantibioticus silvisoli. GTDB lineage: Bacteria > Actinomycetota > Actinomycetes > Streptomycetales > Streptomycetaceae > Streptantibioticus_C > Streptantibioticus_C silvisoli. Next base: position 63,493 of record NZ_JAAGKO020000037.1, on the reverse strand, counting down.
ACGCCCGTCCCGATGACGGCGACCGGGATTCCCGTCCGCCCGAGAGCCGGCACTGCGAGGGCGATCCCGTCGACGTCGCCAGCGGTGAGCTGGTCATGTCCGTTGTCGACGTGCGGCTGCCCGGCGCGCTGCCGCTGGCCATCCGGAGAACCCACCTCTCCTCCTACCGCAACGGCGGCTGGTTCGGGACCAGTTGGGCATCCACGCTCGATCAGCGCCTGCAACTCGACGCGGACGGCATCGTGCTGGTGGGGCCGGACGGGACGCGTCTTGAGTACCCGGCGCCCCGCGAAGGGGCCCCCGTCGTACCGTTCAAGGGGCCGCGCCTGCCGTTGGGCTGGAGCGGCCGGCCGAACGAGCCGATGACGGTGCTGGACCCCCGGTCCGGCCAGGCGATGGTGTTCGACCACCCGCGCCCCGCACCCGGCGTGCCCGGTGCGGTGACGCTCCGGCTGACGTCGCTCCAGGACCGCAACGGCCGCCGCATCGACATCGAGTGGTCCCAGGACGACACCCCGCGGCTCCTGTCGCACCACGGCGGTTACCGCGTGGCGGTCGACGTCCACCCCGAGCTGCGGCGGATCACCGGTTTCCGGCTGCTGGACACCGACGGCCCGGGCACCGGGACGACACTCGCCCGGTACGGGTACGACGACGCGGGCGATCTGACGGAGGTCTTCAACTCCTCCGGCGTGCCGCTGCGGCTGACCTACGACGACCACCACCGGATCACCTCGTGGACCGACCGCACGGGCACCGCCTACGGCTACGCGTACGACGCCGCCGGCAGGGTCGTGCGCACCACCGGATCGGACGGCTTCCTGTCCGGAGCGTTCGCCTACGACGACGCGGCCCGCACCACCCGGTACACCAACTCCCTCGGCCACACCACGACGCACGAGTTCAACGCGGCGTACCGGACCATCCGCAGCACCGACCCGCTCGGCCAGGTCCGCGTGCAGGAGTGGAGCGAGGACAACCGGCTGCTGAAGTCCTTCACCGACCCGCTGGGGCGCACCACCCGCTACGAGCACGACGCGTCGGAGAACGTCTCCGCCGTGGTCGGTCCGGACGGCACACGCACCGCGTTCACCTACGACGTCGAGGGCCTGCCGGTCACCCTCACCGACCCGGCCGGCCGGGTCTGGCGGACCGAGTACGACGCGTGGGGCAACCGGCTCGCCACCGTCGATCCGCTCGGCGCCCTTACCGCGTACGCGTACGACGAGGACACCGGTGACCTCACCGGCGTCACCGACGCGCTGGGCGCACGCACGCTGATGGTGTCCGACGCGGCCGGGCTGCCGGTCTCGGTCACCGACGAGCGCGGCGGGGTGACGTCCGCGCGGCGCGACGCCTTCGGCAGGATCGTGGAGGCCACCGACCCGATGGGCAACACCGTCCGGGTCGGCTGGACCACGGACGGCCAGGTCGAACGGGTGGAGCGGTCCGACGGCCGGCGCGAGTCATGGGCGTTCGACGCGGACGGCAAGGTCGTCTCCCACACCGACGCGGCAGGTGTCGTCCACACCCTGGCCCCCACGCACTTCGACCTGGTGGCGAGCAGCACGACGGCCGACGGCAGCACCTACGCGTTCTCCTACGACACCGAGAAGCACCTGACGGCGGTCACCGATCCGCTCGGCCGGGTGTGGGAGTACGCCTACGACCCGACCGGCCGGCTGGTCCAGGAGACCGACTTCGACGGCCGCGTGCTGCGGTACACCTACGACGCGGCCGGACAGCTCGCCTCCCGCTCCAACGGCGCCGGCGAGACCGTCACCTTCGAACGCGACGTCCTGGGCCGCGTCACCGCCCACGCCTGCGGTGACGACCGCACCACGCACGACTACGACGCCGCCGGCAACCTGTGGCGCACCCGCAACGCCGACGCCGAGGTGCTGCGCGAGTACGACGTGATGGGCCGGGTCACCGCCGAAAGCGTCAACGGCCGCACCATCACTTACGCCTACGACCTGCTGGGGCGCCGCACCGAGCGCCGTACACCGTCCGGGGTGGTCTCCACCTGGAGCTACGACTCCCGCGACCTGCCCGGGACACTGGTGATGGCCGGGCACCGCACCACCTTCGCGTTCGACCCCCTCGGGCGCGAGTCGGCCCGCCGGGTCGACGACCGGCTGACCCTGAGCCACGACTGGGACGGCACCGGCCGGCTGACCCGGCGGAGCATCACCCGCGGCACGCCGGACGACCCGGCCCCGCTGCTGGAACGCCACTACGCCTACGGTGCCGACGACCTGCTCACCGAGATCCGCGACCTGACCACCGGTGTCCACCGGTTCGCGCTCGACCCGTCGGGACGGGTGACCTCGGTGACCGCCGAGGGCTGGACGGAGAGCTACGCCTACGACGCCGTCGGCAACCTCACCCACGCGGCCACCCCGGTCACCGCGCCGGACGACGCGCCGCGCGAGTTCGACGGCACCCGGCTGCGGCGGGCCGGCCGCACGTCCTACGAACACGACGCGCAGGGCCGGGTCGTGCGCAGCACCAAACGCCTGCTGAACGGGCAGCGGCAGGTTCGTACCTTCACCTGGAACGGCTACGACCAGCTGATCGCCACCGTCACGCCCGCCGGCCACCACTGGCGCTACCGCTACGACGCGGCCGGCCGCCGCATCGGCAAACAGCGCTTCACCGATGCCGCGGCGGTCGCCGAGGAGGTCCACTTCACCTGGGACGTCGTCACCCTGGCCGAGCAGAGCACCGACCGGGGCGCCACCACCACGTGGGAGTACAGCCCCGGCGGCCTGCCACTGGCCCAGGTCGACCACGCCGCGGACCCGCTGGGGACCGACGCCCGGTTCCACGCCATCGTCACCGACCTCGTCGGCACCCCCACCGAACTGCTCACCCCCGAGGGCGACATCGCCTGGCAGCCCCGCACCACCCTGTGGGGCCTGCCCACCGCCGGCCGGGACGCCACCGTCGACTGCCCGCTGCGCTTCCCCGGCCAGTACGCCGACCCCGAGACCGGCTGGAACCACAACCACTTCCGCCACTACGACCCCGAGACCGCCCGCTACACCGCCCCCGATCCCCTCGGCCTGTCCCCGGCCCCCGATCCCGTCGGCTACGTCCCCAACCCGACGGCGTGGTCCGACCCGCTCGGGCTGAAGTACAAGCCGAACCTGCCGGGCTGGGACAAGTGGGAGCCGCAGGACACCACGTGGGGCGGCAACGTCACCTACAGTCCCCTCGACGAGCACGGACGTCCCACCAAGGTGACGGCACACATCACCTCGGCCATGCTCGGGCAGAGCACCGACCCGCACATCCGCAACGGTGCCGTCCCCGGCTGGCAGAACGGGATGAAGTTCAACCGCACCCACCTGCTGGCCGCGTCCCTGGGCGGCTCCAACAAGATCCCGCAGAACTTCGTCGCGATGCACCGGTGGGCCAACCACCCGATCATGTACCACTACGAGGGACAGGCGGCGAACGGCGTCGGGGTCCACGGCTCCATCGACTACGAGGTCACCGCGCACTATCACCAGGTGCTGCCCGAAACGCTGCGCCCGGAGGACCTCAGACCCATCGGCATGACCGTCCGCGCGACCAGCCCCGACGGCAAGTTCCAGTTCACGCCGTACCCGCAGAGCGACACAACGGTGCGGCAGATCCTCCACTACGACGAACACGGCAACCTGAACGCGGTCACCATCCTCAACGTTCCCGGGTGCGGGGCGTGACGGCACTACGATCCCGTTCACCCCACGCCGGCCGGTGAGCCCGGCAGAGAGGAAGCCTGATGACCAGTGCACTGAACCGGCTGCGGACCTTGGCACCGCCTCCGTCGGCAGGCGGCGGCGGACCGCGCGACTGGGCCGCCGCGGAGGAAGTCCTGGGGCGGGCGCTGCCCCAGGACTACAAGGAACTGGTGGAGGCCTACGGTGTCGGCGGGTTCTACGACCACGTCGAACTGCTCGCGCCGCCGCCCACGGTTCTCGACGGCGACGTGGTCACCCGCAACACGTCACACATGTGGGACCTGAAGAACCTGTGGTCGGTGCACGGCAACCGCCCCGCCGAACTGGCGATGGACGACCTGCTGCTCGTCGTCTGGGCCGACACCCCCGACTCGGACAGCCTCAACTGGCTGGTACGGCCGGGCGAACCGCCCGAGACCTGGCCCGTCGTGGTCCTGCACTGCGATCTCGGGGACTGCGAGATCTACCCCATGACCTGCACCGAATTCCTGGCCGGCCTCTTCGCCCGGGACTTCGAGTCGGAGATCCTCACCGACCACCTGGACGAGGAGAGCGCGCCCTTCTTCCCCTACCCCATCACGCAGCCCCGCTGATCCTTTTCCGGAAGGAGAGGCGCTGGGGGAATGCCGGGGAGAAGGCCTTCGCCGTGGCCGCCGCGGCGTGGCACGGCGTGGCGGGACCCGGGAGTCGTATCCAGCTCCCGGGCCCCTGTGGGCACCACCCATCGCGCACGCCGGCGGCATTCAAGAGGGCGGATCAGTACGAAGCCGTCGTCTTCCTCCTGCGAACCGCCGCACCGTGGCAGAGGTGCGGGCGAGAGCCGAACTCGCACCCGTCGGCACGCGTCCGGTCCGTCGACGGGTCGGGTGACCAGGACCCGGCGGCATCGAGCACCGGAGGCTTCTTCACGAACGTACGCAGATCGGTGAGCCGCTTCTCCAGGAAGAGTAGCCAGGTGACCGGAACGTCCGCGAGGATCGTCCGCCCCTCGACGGTGACATCGGCACGCGCCGCGCGGTTCGCCCGCTCCTTCGTCCGCGGGCGCAGCGTCAGGCGGCGAAGCGGCCGCAGAGCCAGTTGCCGGGGTCCGACGGGTCGTCGCTGGTCCAGAACTGGTGCCACAGCACGGCGAACTCCTCGCGGCTCAGGTGGCCGTCGCCGTTCAGGTCGAGCAGTTCGAAGACCCCTGTCGTGTCCACGGGCCGGCCGTTCCAGGTCTCGACCAGCCTGCGGTGCTCCTGCGGGGAGATGCGGCCGTCGCCGTTGGCGTCCACGGCGTCGAAGATCGTCTCGGCGGTCGCGGTGACGTCCGCGGCCATGGCGGGCAACCGGTCCACGAGCGACAGCAGTTCGCCCATACCGACCGCGCCGTCCCCGTTGGCGTCCCCGGCTTCCCGCAGCGCCGCCCACCAGCCCATCAGCAGCGCCTCCACCCGCGCGCGCAACTCCGTTCCGGGGCCCACGCCCGGCAGCCGGCTCCAGCGGGCGACGAGGGCCCTGAAGTCCTCCTCGCGCAAACAGCCGTCGCCGTCCGCGTCGAACGCGGCGAACATCCCCGTGAGCTTGCGTTCCTGGAACGCGCTGGCCATGAGCGGTCTCCCTCGTTGCGAACCCCAGCCGTGCACCCCGCCACCGTCCGCTCCACGACGTGGCGGACACCATATGACTATAGGTCGGGGTACAAGACCGCATCCACGAGCACATATGTACGAACAGTCCCTTGTCGGCCCTATCGTGCGTCGGGGGGTGGGCAACGCTCCGAGGCAAGAGCCACGCGGTCGGGTGAATCACGGAACCCTTCGGTGAGGCGGCGGGCGCGGCGGGGCAGTGCTCCGGCATGAGCAACAGTGGATCGAAGGCCGCGCAACCCGCGAAGCCGGCGAACGGCCGGGCGTTGATCGTCGTCGACGTGCAGAAGGACTTCTGCGAGGGCGGCAGCGTCCCGGTGAAGGGCGGCGCCGACCGGGCCGCCGCCATCGCGGAACTGGTCGGGAAAACCGCCGGCAGCCGGTACGCGCACGTCGTGGCCACCAGGGACCACCACGTCGACCCGGGCGGCCACTTCTCCGACCATCCCGACTTCAAGGACTCCTTCCCCGTGCACTGCGTGGTCGGCACCGAAGGGGGCTCGTTCCACCCGGCCTTCGAGCCCGCGACGACCTCCGGCGCGGTCGGGGCCGTCTTCTTCAAGGGGGCGCACTCCGCCTCCAAGAGCGGCTTCGAGGGCGCCGACGAGCACGGCACGCCGCTCGCGCGCTGGCTTCGCGCCCGTGGCGTCGGTGAGGTGGACGTGGTCGGCATCGCCACCGACCACTGCGTTCGTGCGACCGCCCTGGACGCCGTGCGGGCGGGGTTCCGCACCCGCGTCCTGCTCGACTACACGGCCGGCGTCGCGGCGGACACCACCCGGCAGGCCATGAAGGACCTCCGCCAGGCCGGGGTCGAACTCTCCGGCGAGCCCGTGGTCATCGGCTGAATCCCACCGGCCTTCCGCACCTTTCCCCTTGGGGACGACGACCCCGTCCGGCCGACGGCCCCGGCGGGGGAGTGCAGGACCGGCGACGCACGTCCGGACCGACGGCCCGCGCCCGACGCGGCCCGCTGCTCCGCCCCTCCGCAGCGCCCCCACCCCACCGGAACGCCGCCGCCGCGCCGTCCACTCAAAAGACGTTCCGCACAACCGTCCACGCAACCGCCGCGGCTACCACCAGGATCGTTCCCCGGCGGCGCAGCACCGGCCGCCAGCGGGTGCCGCGCAGCCCTTCGGCGGTCCAGCGTGCGAGGACCAGCACGGCGACGGGCGAGGCGAGCAGCGCCAGCGTGTTGTCGTGCCACGCGGCGCCGAGGCGCCGGTGCATCAGGTCGTACCCCATACGGGTGGTGCCGCACAGCGGGCACAACAGGCCGGTGAGCCGGTGGAACGGGCAGAACGGCAGCCAGTGCCCCGGCTGGTGCGGGTCGGTCCGGTACAGGTACGCGGACGCCGCCGCCCCGGCCGCGAGCACCGCCAGGCGGGAGACGGCCGGGTGGGCGCGCCGGCCGGCACCGGCCCGGGGCGCCGCGCCGGCGACCGCGCCTACGCGCACAGCGAGCGGGCGTAGTTGACCTGCCCCATGACGTGCATGACGGTCTGCGGGTTGTTCACCGGGATCATCGTGGCGTGATGGCGCCCGCCGCTGTTCACCGTGACCTGGACGTGGCCGGTGGTCCTCCTCTCCTTGATGAGCAGGAAGAGCAGCCCGAGCAGGCAGGCGAGGAAGAAGACGATCGCCAGCACCACCGCGTAGGCGGGCATCCGCTCCTCGGTACGGGACATGTCGGTGACCGTCCAGATCGCGCCTTTGAGCGGCAGCGCCCCGGCCGGCGTCATGATCACCTCGCTCGTCACCGCGATGTCCCCGATCGACACCAGCATGTTCCCCTGGCCGGGCGGGGCCGCCGGATATCCGCCCGGCTGCGGGTAGCCGTACTCGGGTACGCCCTGCTGCGGATACCCGTACTGCGGCCCGCCCGGTTGCGGGTAGCCGTAACCGGGCGCGGCCGGCTGTCCCGGATACCCGTACCCCGGCGCGGGCTGCTGTCCCGGGTACCCGTACCCCGGCGGGTTCTGCGGTGGCGGCGGATGACCTTGCCCGTCGTTCTGCGGCGGCGGCCCGAAGCCCTGCTCGTTGGGCATGGAAACGTACTCCCCCTGGTAAGCGGCCGGGCCGCGCCCGCGGCCGTGGCCCGCGTGGTCGGCGGGCGTCCGCCGCGGACGTGATCCTTGCCGCGGATCTCCGATCGCCACCATCCTGCCAGCCGCCTCAACGGCACCGGCCCGGATCGGCCATGCCCGCCCGGGGCCGTTCACCGGTGTTTCCCTCCTGCCCGTCAGGTCCAGGTCTGTTCGCGGATCCAGGCGTTACGGGTACGGGCGGCCTGGTGGGCGGCGACGAGGCGGCCGTCCTGGTGGGCGGCGATGGTGACGACCGGGGCCGGACTGCCGATGCTGCCGCCGAAGCCGGACCAGGCGCCGTAGTCATGACTGCCCGGCGCGGTCTGCACGCCGATCCGGGCGGAGTCGTCGTCGCCCTGCACGACGACGTTGAGCCGGCCGTCCTGACCGAGGCACGCGGTCGGCCTGGCCACGATGGCACCGGCCAGCCGGCGCGGCTCGTCCCAGCCCCGGTACGCCGGGTCCTGCGCCACGCCCCACAGTTCGCCGCCGGTGGAACGGTAGAAGACGTGGACCTGGCCCCGGGCGTCGGTCACCGCGAACGCCTCGACGGTCTCGGCGGCGGTGCCCACGGTGACGTGCCCGCCGTAGTCGCCGGTGCCGGGCGCCACCTCCTGGCGCACGCACAGCCGGCCGTCGGCGTGGTGGAGGACCACGACCAGCCTGCCGGAGCCGTCGAGCGCGGCACTGGGGAAGGTGGCGGACGGCCCCAGGCCGACGGGGTCGCTGTAGCCGCCGCCGCTGTCCGGGAGTTGACGGATCACGTACGCGTCGCCGTCGGTGCCGCGGTAGAAGACGTGGACACCGCCGTTCGCGGCGCGCACCGCGAACGGCGGCCCCTTGACACCGGTGGCCGGGGTGGCGAACTGGCCGCTCCAGCCACCGTTGACCGCGGTCTGCCGGACGCCGTACAGGGTGCCGCCGCCGGTGTTGAAGAAGACATGGCCCAGCCCGTCGTCGTCCCGCAGGGTCGCGGGGCGGCTGAGGGCGTCGGAGGTGTCGGAGATCCGCGTCCACCCGCCGTCCCACGTCCCGTCGCGCAGGATCTCGCGCGTGATGATCCCGGCCCGCGGACCGACCGCGACCAGGGCGAGGCGGCCGTCGGCCTGGTGGCGCGGGACGGGAGCGCAGAACAGCTGTCCTTCGAGGTTGCTCCACTCGCCCCAACCGGTTCCGGGCGTGGTCGACGTCGGCATGGCCATCCTTCGGAGTAGGCGCGGGGGTACGCGGCGAGCCGCGCGGGTGCGAGGTGGGCGCCGGTCGTTTTACGGACGTGCCGGCTGCGGACCGGTCACCGGGTGATCTTCTTGGCGGGCGACCTTCTTGGCGGTGGACCGGTCGCCATGTGGACTTGTCGGTGCTGGACTTGTCGGTGGTGGGCCGGTCGTGATGTCGATTTGTTGGCGGTGGTCCTGCCAGCCGTGGGCCGGTCGGTTGCGGACTCCGGTCGGTTGCGGACTCCGGGCGCGGACCGGTTGGGATCCGCCTGTTGACGTCGGTGAGGTGACTGCGCTGACCAGCGCCGACCGCCCTGACCAGCACTGACAGCGGTTCGGCGCGAGGAATTCCCGCCGGGGCAAGCCGTGCGGGCCAGCACTCCGACGAGTGAATTCTCCCTACCCTCTTCCGTCGCACCCCATCCCCTTGCGTCCCTTCTCCGCCCCGAGCCCGTCCCGCTCCCCGCGGTCCCCGCGCGACCGGTCAGGAATGGAGAAGCGTTGCGCGGCCCCCGCCCGTAGCGTGAAACGCATGCACATCGAGCGTCCCCCGTGCGCCGTCGCCGTCGCCGTGGCCGACCCCGGCCAGGCGTTTGCGTACCGTCGGCACGTTCCCGGCCCGGTCGCGCCGCCGCCGCCGGGGCCGGGCCGATGCGCCGAATGACCGTCGGCGCGTCCCCCGCCCGGGGTGGGCGCCGGCCCCGGGAAGCGGGCGTTACCCTGGCGGCGAATCCCACGCCGTAGCCGGCCCGGGCGCGAGGTGCACGAGACGCCCGACCGCGGGCCGGCGCGCGACGGCCGCTGGTGGCCCCGGCGCCTCGGCCGGCGCCCTCGCCCGGCCGGGGTCCGCGGGCACCGCCCGGGCTCTGGCGCCGGGCACACCACCTCGCCCGACGCCGCCGGCCCATCGCCCGCATCGAGCCGATCGACCCCCACGGGGACCGCGACCGCGGCCCCCCGACAGATGGAGACACGATAAGCATGGCCGCGAGAACGGACACGGGGACGAACACGGGGCCGTCCGCGCCGCACGTCGCCGACCGCCACGATCTGATCCGGGTGCTCGGCGCGCGCGTGAACAACCTCAAGGACATCGGGATCGAGATCCCGAAGCGCCGGCTGACGGTGTTCACCGGCGTGTCCGGCTCGGGCAAGAGCTCGCTGGTGTTCGGCACGATCGCCGCGGAGTCGCAGCGGATGATCAACGAGACCTACAGCGCCTTCGTGCAGGGCTTCATGCCGACGCTGGCGCGGCCCGAGGTCGACGTGCTCGAAGGGCTGACGACCGCGATCATCGTCGACCAGCAGCGGATGGGCAGCGACGCGCGCTCGACGGTCGGCACCGCGACCGACGCCAACGCGATGCTGCGGATCGTCTTCAGCCGGCTCGGGCAGCCGCACATCGGCTCGCCCAACGCGTTCTCCTTCAACGTCGCCTCGGTCCGGGCGAGCGGTGCGATCACGGTCGAACGCGGGGCCGGCAAGACCGTGCGGCAGACCTTCACCCGCACCGGCGGCATGTGTCCGCGCTGCGAGGGCCGCGGGTCGGTCACCGATCTCGACCTGTCGCAGCTGTACGACGACAGCAAGTCGATCAACGAGGGCGCGCTCACGATCCCCGGCTACAGCGTCGACGGCTGGTACGGCCGCATCTACAGCGGCTCCGGCTTCCTCGACCCGGACAAGCCGATCCGCGACTACACCCCGGCCGAGCTCGACGCCCTGCTCCACAAGGAGGCGACCAGGATCAAGGTCGACAACGTCAACCTGACGTACGAGGGCCTGATCCCGCGGATCCAGAAGTCGTTCCTGTCGAAGGACGTCGACTCCCTCCAGCCGCACATTCGTGCCTTCGTGGAGCGGGCGGTGACGTTCACCGCCTGCCCGGACTGCGACGGCACCCGGCTCAGTGAGGCGGCCCGGTCCTCCAAGATCGACGGGATCGGCATCGACGCCGCCTGCGCGATGCAGATCAGCGACCTGGCCGCGTGGGTCGGCGGCCTCGACGCGCCGTCGGTGGCGCCCCTGCTCGCGACGCTCGCCCACACGCTGGACTCGTTCGTCGAGATCGGTCTCGGCTACCTCTCGCTCGACCGGCCGTCGGGCACGCTGTCGGGCGGTGAGGCGCAGCGCGTGAAGATGATCCGCCACCTCGGCTCACCGCTCACCGACGTGACCTACGTGTTCGACGAGCCGACGATCGGACTGCACCCGCACGACATCCAGCGGATGAACGGCCTGCTGCTGCGGCTGCGGGACAAGGGCAACACGGTGCTCGTGGTGGAGCACAAGCCGGAGACGATCGCGATCGCCGACCACGTCGTCGACCTCGGCCCCGGCGCCGGTCCGGCCGGCGGCACCGTCTGCTTCGAGGGCACCGTCGAGGGTCTGCGGGCCGGCGGCACCCTCACCGGCCGTCACTTCGACGACCGGGCCGCCCTGAAGAAGACGGTGCGGACGCCCACCGGCACGCTGGAGATCCGCGGCGCCGCGACGCACAACCTGCGCGACGTCGACGTCGACATCCCGCTCGGCGTGCTCGCGGTCGTCACCGGTGTCGCCGGCTCCGGCAAGAGTTCGCTCGTGCACGGGTCGATCCCGGCCGGCGCGGGTGTGGTGTCGATCGACCAGCGCGCGATCCGCGGCTCGCGACGCAGCAACCCGGCGACGTACACCGGACTGCTCGACCCGATCCGCAAGGCGTTCGCGAAGGCCAACGGTGTGAAGCCGGCGCTGTTCAGCGCCAACTCCGAGGGCGCCTGCCCCAACTGCAACGGTGCCGGCGTCATCTACACCGACCTGGCGATGATGGCCGGCGTCGCCGCCACCTGCGAGGAGTGCGAGGGCAAGCGGTTCCAGGCCGCGGTGCTCGACCACCACCTCGGCGGCCGCGACATCAGCGAGGTGCTGGCGATGTCGGTGGACGAGGCCGAGGAGTTCTTCGGCGCCGGCGAGGCGCGCACACCGGCCGCGCACACCGTCCTGCGCCGGCTCGCCGACGTCGGACTCGGCTACCTCAGCCTCGGCCAGCCACTCACCACGCTGTCCGGCGGCGAGCGGCAGCGGCTCAAGCTGGCCACGCACATGGCGGAGAAGGGCGGCGTCTACGTCCTCGACGAGCCGACCACCGGCCTCCACCTCGCCGACGTCGAGCACCTGCTGGGCCTGCTCGACCGGCTCGTCGACTCCGGCAAGTCGGTCATCGTCGTCGAGCACCACCAGGCGGTCATGGCGCACGCCGACTGGATCATCGACCTCGGCCCCGGCGCCGGCCACGACGGCGGCCGGATCGTCTTCGAGGGCCCGCCGGCCGACCTCGTCGCCGCCCGCTCCACCCTCACCGGCGAGCACCTGGCGGCCTACGTCGGCGCGTGACGGGGGCTCCCGACGGACGGGGGACCGCTGAGGGGGCGAGGCGCTGCGGCGGTACGGGAGTGCGGCGGTACGGGGGCGGGCGCGGCGGTGCGGTGGTGCCGCCTCCGCCCCGGCGCGCGCCCCCGTCCGCGTCGCGCCGGCCGGTCCCTCACGCCCGGAGTTCCTCGCCCAGCCGGAGCAGCCAGTCGCCGGTGCCCTGTTCCCGCCAGGCCGGTTCCTCGCTGCCGTCGAGGTAGGTGCCCTGCTCGGTGAGGGTGAGCCGGGTGCCGTCGCCGTCCGCGGTGAGTTCGACGGTGGTCGTCGACACGGTGGCGAGGACGTCGTCGCCCGCCAGGGTCGAGGTGTAGACGATCCGCTGGTCAGGGACGATGTCGTGGTACACGGAGGCGAACGCCATCGCCTTGCCGTCCGGCGCGCTGCCGCGGGTCACTTCCCGGCCGCCGACGCGGAAGTCGAGTTCGTGGTTGCCCCCGGAGCCGAACCAGCGGGCTTTCGCGACCGGATCGGACCAGGCGGCGAACACGCGCGACGGCGCCGCGTCGTAGGTGCGTTCCAGGCTGAACGTGGCGTGTGTGACGGTCATGATGTGCTCCCTTCGGACGGGCCGGACTCCGCGAGGACGTCGCCGAGCCGGTCGAGCCTGCTCTCCCATGAGGTGCGCCGCTGCCCGAGCCACGCCTCGCCGGCCCGCAGGGCCTCCGGCGTGATCCGGCAGGTGCGGACCCGGCCGACCTTCTCCGAACGGACGATCCCGGCGGTCTCCAGTACCTGGAGGTGCTGGACGACGGCCGCGAGCGACATCGTCAGCGGTGCGGCCAGCTCGCTCACCGAGGCGGGCCCGCGCACGAGCCGCTCGACCAGCGCACGCCGGGTCCGGTCTCCCAGAGCGCGGAACACCAGATCCAGCCGCTCCTCATGGTTAAGCATGTGGTTAAGTATTGCACCGTGAGGCGCATAGTCAAGTAACTGCTTAAGTGATGTGGGGCGCGCGCCGCCCACGGCTGCCCGCCGCGGTCCGCCGTGGGTTCGCGCCGCCGTCCGCCGCCTCCCGCGACCGCGGAGACGGCAGCGGCCGGCCCGCCGAAGGCTTCGGCGGGCCGGCCGTTCACCGGTACGAGGGGATGCAGGGGGTACGGGAGGTACGCGGGGGTCGGATCAGTAGCCGACCGCCACCTCCAGCCACTGCGGGTTGCTGTGGGAGACGAAGGAGGACTGGCCGTCCACGTCGTCGTAGGGGAAGCCGTAGGCGAGGTTGCCGAGGGCGTTGTCGTGCCAGAACTTCGCGTAGTAGTTGGCCGGCCCGGCCGTGTAGTACTGGGACGGGTCCGACTGCTGCGCGGCCGGCAGGGTGGCCACGTGGCGGTTGAGCGCCGCGCACATGGTCGGGTTGCTCGCCATGGAGCCCGCGCATCCGAAGATGTTCTGGGTGGTCTCGTTGACCCCGGCCGACTGGGCGTACGCGGTGTAGTAGTTGGCATTCACGCCGCCCGGCTGGAAGCTCGGGTCGCTGCCCGGCGCGATGATCCGGTACGGCGCCTGGGTCTGCGCCAGCACCTGGAACGGCTGCGGGACCGCGTTGGTGAAGTCGGTGAAGACCTGGGTGCGCGACTCGTCGAACAGCTTCTGCGCGTCGCCGACCTGGACGTCGTAGCCGTCGGTCGCGTGCAGCCGCATCGCCAGCGGCAGGCCCCAGGCGTCCACCCGGGTCGTGTTGCCGTTGAACACGCCGTTGCCGACGGTGAACTCGATGAAGTCGTAGTACGGGCTGGTCGGCGAGCCGATGTAGAAGTACATCCGGCCGGAGGAGTTGGCCGGCATGTCCAGGTACGGCTGGTCGGCGATGGAGTGCGTCTGGCCGTTGAAGCTCCAGTACACCTGGCTGTCGGGGTACGCGCCGTTGGTGCGGTTGAGGATCTTCACCTCGATCGCGTTCTGCGCGACCGGGATGGTGGTGGTGTCGCCCCAGAACGCGTCACCGGTCGGGTTGCCGGGACCGGTCGGCGGCGTGCTGCCACCGGTGCCGTAGACCTGGAACTCCCACAGCGAGTAGCCGTAGGCGGTGGCGCGCTTGGTGCCGTACATCCGCACGTAGCGGCCGCTGCCGCTGACGTTGAGGGTCTGCGTGCCGCCGGCGCCGGTGGTGGTGGAGTAGATCGAGGTCCAGTTCGTGCCGTCGGCGGAGGTCTGGATCTGGAAGCCGGTCGCGTACGCCGCCTCCCAGTTGAGCACCACCTGGCTGATCGTGGCGGTGGAGCCGAGGTCCACCTCCAGCCACTGCGGGTCGCTGAACGCGCTGGACCAGCGGGTGCCGGTGTTGCCGTCGACCGCGGCGGAGGCCGGGAAGGACCCGTTCTCGGTGGACGAGGCGGTGGCCGGCGCGCCCTGCGAGAGCAGGGTGCCGGCCGCGTGGGCGGGGGAGGGGCTGATCGCGACGACGAAGGCCGCCAGCATGGCGACCGTCAGCGCGAGGAGCAGGGGGAAGGACCGGCGCCGCGCGGGCGGCCGGTGCACTGACACGGGGGCGGGGCTCGACATGGCGTCTCCTGAACCGTGCGGGTCCTGCGGAGCATGACGGGGACTTGGGGGTGCCTCATACCGCGCCGGTCGTGAGAGCGCTCTCACGAGGCGGCTCCTGTTGTGTACTCTCCGCCGCCACGCCCGTCAACGCATCTGACAAAGGATCATGTTCCGCCCGCCGCAGACGAGTTGACCGCCCGCTCCGAAGCCGCCCCGGACGCCTTCGCCGCCCTTCGGTGCGCGCCGGGCGACGAAGGCGCCGGTGACCTGGGCGGTCCGGTCCGGGTGTGCCGTTGCCGCGTGCCGGCGGCGTGTCGGCGGCACGGCGGGGGAGCGGGGGCAAATGTGCCGCGCCCCGGACGGGCCCGGGCGGTGACGAATATCTGGTACGACGGGGGGAGAAATTGCGGTCGCCTCGGAAGGGATTTCAGGACCCGGCGGGAAATGAAAAGCTGGTTCCCCACCCGGCGGCCGCCGCCGTGCTATTCTGAACTCAGTTGCAGTTGTGGTTCCCAAGAGCTTCGAGTGGCCCTGCTGGTTTTCTGTACCGGCGGGATCACTTTTGTGTTCCGGTGCTTTCCGGATGGGGCAATCATCACGGCGACTCCGGGGTCGCACAGTGTGACCCCAGGGCAGCGCCCCGAAGGAGATATGACATGGCTACTGGCACCGTGAAGTGGTTCAACGCGGAAAAGGGCTTCGGCTTCATCGAGCAGGACGGTGGCGGCGCTGACGTGTTCGCCCACTACTCGAACATCGCCGCCCAGGGCTTCCGTGAGCTCCAGGAAGGCCAGAAGGTGAAGTTCGACGTCACCCAGGGCCAGAAGGGCCCGCAGGCCGAGAACATCGTTCCCGCCTGACGCTGACGCGTACGACGAGCCAGGGCCCGCACCTGAAGGGGTGCGGGCCCTGGCTCGTCCCGTTGTGGAGGCAGCCTCCACCGCCCGCGCCGGACGGGGTTCCCCCGCCGGTGTGGCCGCCCGCCCCGGCGCCCGGGGCCACCGGCGGCGGCGATCAGGACCCGGACCATCCGAAAACCTGACCCGGCCGCCCCTTGGATTTTCGCGGATTTCCGCACCTGCCGACGTATGGGGAGACGCATTCTTCCCTCTTCCGTCGCTATTTCTTCGGCTCGTACTTGCGATTTTTCACGCGGCTCTTCGTCGCCGGGAATTCCTCGATACGTGCCGCATCGAGGAAGGTTCTCTGTGAACCGAACAGCCCGTACGAACGACCGCTACTCCCGCACCGGCGGATCATCCGGTTCCGCCCGGAGCGGCGGGTTCCGCTCGCAGCCCTCGCGCCGCTCGGGCGGCGGCCGTCCCGAGGCCGCCGGCCGCGGCGCCGGCCCCCGGCGTCGCCCCGGGCCGCAGGGTGAGTTCGCCCTGCCGGTGACCACCACTCCCGCGCTGCCCGCCGTCGAGGCGTTCGCCGACCTCGACATGCCCGCTCCGCTGCTGGCGGCGCTCGGTGCCGAGGGCGTGGCCGTGCCGTTCCCGATCCAGGCGGCGACCCTGCCGAACTCGCTGGCCGGCCGGGACGTGCTGGGCCGCGGTCGCACCGGGTCGGGCAAGACGCTGGCCTTCGGCCTGGCGCTGCTGGCCCGCACCGCCGGTCGGCGTGCCGAGGCCCGCAAGCCGCTGGCGCTGGTGCTGGTCCCCACGCGGGAGCTGGCCCAGCAGGTCACCGACGCCCTCACCCCCTACGCCCGGCCGATGCGCCTGCGGATGGCCACCGTCGTCGGCGGCATGTCGATCGGCCGCCAGGCCGGCGCCCTGCGCTCCGGCGCGGAGGTCGTCGTCGCGACCCCCGGACGGCTGAAGGACCTCATCGAACGCGGTGACTGCCAGCTCGACCAGGTCGCCATCACGGTGCTGGACGAGGCCGACCAGATGGCCGACATGGGCTTCATGCCCCAGGTCACCGAACTCCTCGACCAGGTGCTTCCCGGCGGCCAGCGCATGCTGTTCTCCGCCACCCTGGACCGCAACGTCGACCTGCTGGTACGCCGCTACCTCACCGACCCGGTGGTCCACTCGGTCGATCCCTCCGCGGGCGCGGTCACCACGATGGACCACCACGTGCTGCACGTCCACGACGCCGACAAGGCCGCGACCACGATCGAGATCGGCGCGCGGGAGGGCCGGGTGATCATGTTCCTGGACACCAAGCACGCGGTCGACCGGCTGACCAAGGACCTGCTGCGCAGCGGTGTGCGGGCTGCGGCGCTGCACGGCGGGAAGTCCCAGCCGCAGCGCACCCGCACCCTGGAGCAGTTCAAGTCCGGGCACGTCACGGTACTGGTGGCCACCAACGTGGCCGCCCGCGGCATCCACGTCGACAACCTCGACCTGGTCGTCAACGTCGACCCGCCGACCGACCACAAGGACTACCTGCACCGCGGCGGCCGCACCGCGCGGGCCGGCGAGTCCGGCAGCGTCGTCACCCTGGTGCTGCCCAGCCAGCGACGCGAGATGACCCGGCTGATGGCCGACGCCGGCATCACCCCGACCACCACCCGGGTGCACTCCGGCGAGGCCGAACTGAGCCGCATCACCGGTGCCCAGGCGCCGTCGGGCGTGCCGGTCACGATCAGCGCGCCGGCCGCTCCGCGCGCCGGGCGCGGCGGTTCCTCCTCCCGCGGCCGCCGCGGCCGTCCCGGCCAGTCCCGCGGGTCCGCCGCGGCCCGTACGGGCTCCGGCTCCTCCGGCCGGTCGTCCTTCTTCGGCACGGCCGCCTGAGGGGCCGGCCCGCCGGACACGTTCCGATCGGTCACCCGTGCGGTCAAGGCTTCCGTCAACCTGTGAGGCATCATGCGCTGTGTCATCGCCCGTTTCTCCTTCGACCTCGTCAAGAGCGAGGTGCTGGAACTGATGAAGGGCGTCAGGCCCGAACCGGTGACCGGTGAGTCGGTGATCATCGGCCGCCGTACCTACCCCGTCAAGCAGGTCGGCGAGCTGATCACCAAGCAGGACCGCCGGGACTTCTCCGCCGGCGAGGTCACCCGGGCGATGAGCCGGCTGGGCTTCACCTGCCGCTCGACCCCCGGGCTCGGCACCGCCCCGACCGCCGGCCCGCTGCCCACCGCGCTCCAGACGGCGGAGGCTCTGCTGGGCACCCCGGCAGCCGTGTAACCCGTTCCGGCCCCGGCCGGAGCACCTGACGACGAGGGCCACGACCGGCAGCCGGTCGTGGCCCTCTCGCGTTCACCGGGTCGGCCGACCGCGTTGGGCCGCCTCGGTGGCGCCGGACTGCCGGTTCCCGCGCATGGCGTAAATCTGTCGTGGCGGAGGTAGACATCATGCTGCGCCGGGGGTTACGTTTCTGGTGTCGAGCAGGACGTCGAGTACGGCGGGCAGAGGACGAACTGCCCGCAGGCAGGTCAAGCAGACGGCACGGTGGTGGAGTGGCGGGGCCGGGACACGGTGGCCCCGCCACCGACCGCCGGGCCGGGCGGCTCCAGGGGCCGCGAGTGTCACCGCAGTACGACAGGTCGCGTCGAAGAGGGCGAGGAGGCGGACGTCATCAGGATCGCCCGGGTGAGGACACAGCTCCGCCCGGGTACCGCAGACCCCGGAACGGAAGGTGGTCCCCGGTCACGCATCCGCGATCCCCGCACAACCCGCCAACCCCCGGGCGGCCGTGCGGAAACGAAGAGCCGGCGTAGTTGGGCCGGCGGATGATGTCGTCCCTCCGGGGCCCTGGTGCCGATCGGCGCCAGGGCCCCCTGGCATGTGCGACCGCGGCGAGTCGAGGACGCCTGCCGATGACGCCGGAGAGCGCCTGCGACCGCCCCGGCCGGTCCTCCCGCACCGCACCGGGGGGCGGGGTGGCCGGGACGCGGAGGGGCGCGGGGACCCCTGTCCGGTGGGGCTGACGGGCAGGCGAACGGACAGGCCACCCGCCCCGAGCCGTCCGGCCGCACCCCGAGCCGTCCGGCCGCACTCCGGGGCGTCCGGCCGCACCCCGAGCCGCCCCGCCGTACCCCGCGGCGTCAGGTCCGGCGGGCCGGAGCGACCGCCGGCGACCCCGCGGCGGCGGACGCCGTGCCCGACGCGTTGCCCGGGGCTCTGACCGAGGTCCCGCCCGACGCCGTGCCCGGAGCTCTTGCCGATGCCCTGCCCGACGCCGTGTTCGGTGCGGTGCTCAGTCCTTGCGGCGGCGGGCCAGCATGGCCTCCCGGCGCTCCTCGAACTTGACCGCCTGGTCGCTCAGCCCGTTCATGAACAGCCCGATCTCCTCCTGCGCCCGCAGGCCGTCGCCGGTCAGTCCGGAGACCTCCAGTATCCGCAGGTGGCGCAGCACCGGCTGGAGCACGTCGTCGTGGTGGATCCTGAGGTTGTAGATGCCGCCGATGGCCATCCGCGCCGCGGACCGCTCGAAGCCCGGGATGCCGTGGCCGGGCATGCGGAAGCCGGTGACCACGTCCGCGACCGCGCGCATCGCCTGGTCGGGGGCGATCGACAGGGCGGCGGCCAGCAGGTTGCGGTAGAAGACCATGTGCAGGTTCTCGTCGGTGGCAATCCGGGCCAGCATCCGGTCGCAGGCCGGATCGCCGGAGTGATGGCCGGTGTTGCGGTGCGAGACGCGGGTGGCGAGTTCCTGGAAGGCGACGTAGGCGATCGAGTGCAGCGCGCTGTGGCTGTTGTCCGCCTCGAACCCCTCCGACATGTGCGTCATCCGGAACCGTTCCAGCTCCACGGGGTCGACCGCCCGGGTGGCGAGGAGGTAGTCGCGCATCGCGATGGCGTGCCGGCCCTCCTCGGCGGTCCAGCGGTGCACCCAGGTGCCCCAGGCGCCGTCCCGGCCGAAGACCGTCGCGATCTCGTGGTGGTAGCTGGGCAGGTTGTCCTCGGTCAGCAGATTGACCACCAGCGCTATTCGCGACACGTCCGAGACCTGGGACTGCTCCGGGCTCCACGCCTGCCCGCCCATCACGCCGTCGAAGTCCCGGGCGGCGCTCCACGGCACGTACTCGTGCGGCATCCACTCCTTCGCCGCCTTCAGATGCCGGTTGAGCTCGACCTCCACCACCTCGTCCAGCGCGTGCAGCAGTTGGACGTCCGTCCATGGCCGGGCGGCCCGGGGGCGGGAAAGGGCAGTGGTCACGAAAGCTCCTGACTCGAGTGGCGCGGACCTACGGCAACGTAGGTTACGGAACCGTAACCTACCGGGCGGGTTCCGCGCGCCGCCAGGCGGTGCGCCGGTGTGGCGTGCGTTACCCCCGCCCGGCGGCCCGCGGGCTGCCGCGCCGCCGCCGGCGACGGCTGCGAGGCCGCCGGTGACCGGGCCGTGGTACCGGGGTACCACGGGTTTGCCGGTGATCACCCCTGGGTATCACGGGTGTCCCCGCTCGGCGTCCTAGCGTAGGACGTGACACGGCCCGGGTGCGCCGGGCCGCTCCGGCCGAGGGAAGAACCGATGATCGAGGCACATCAGCTGACGAAGCGGTACGGGGAGAAGACGGCGGTGGACCGGCTGGACTTCACCGTCCGGCCGGGCACCGTGACCGGGTTCCTGGGACCGAACGGCGCCGGCAAGTCGACCACCATGCGGATGATCGTCGGCCTGGACGCGCCGACCGGCGGTTCGGTGACCGTCAACGGCCGCCGCTACGCCGGGCACAGCGCCCCGCTGCAGGAGGTCGGCGCGCTGCTGGAGGCCAAGGCGATCCACCCGGGCCGGTCGGCCTTCAACCACCTGATGGCGCAGGCCTACACCCACGGCATCCCGCGCCGCCGGGTCGAGGAGGTCATCGCGATGACCGGCCTGCAGAGCGTGGCGCGCAAGCGGGCCGGCGCGTTCTCGCTGGGCATGGGCCAGCGGCTGGGCATCGCCGCGGCGCTGCTGGGCGACCCGGCGACCATCATGCTCGACGAGCCGGTCAACGGGCTCGACCCCGAGGGCGTGCTGTGGATCCGCAACCTGCTCACCGCCCTGGCCGACGAGGGCCGTACCGTCTTCGTCTCGTCGCACCTGATGAGCGAGATGGCGCTGGTCGCCGACCACCTCATCGTCGTCGGGCGCGGCCGGCTGCTGGCCGACACCACCGTCGACGACCTGGTCCGGCAGGCCGGCGGCGACACCGTGAAGGTGGTCAGCGCCGACCCGGCGAAGCTGCGCGAGCTGCTGTCCGGGGCGGGCGTGGAGATCAGCGGGCGCGCCGGTTCGGAGACCCTTGAGGTCACCGGGCTGTCCGCGCGGGCGATCGGCACCAAGGCCGCCGCGGCCGGCATCGCCGTCTACGAACTGACCCCGCGCAGCGTGTCGCTGGAGCAGGCGTTCATGGAGCTGACCCGGGACGCCGTCGAGTACCACGGCAGCACCGCGGCCGACGACCGCACGGCCGTGGAGGACCACGGCACCGCCGAGAAGACCGGGAGCGCGGCATGAGCACCGTCACCGCAGTGCAGGCGCCGGCCGAGAGCGCGGCGAACGAACCCCGTCCGGTGCACAAGGTCACCGCCGCGCGCGTGCTGCGCTCGGAGTGGGCCAAGCTCTGGTCGCTGCGCTCCACCTGGATCACGCTGGGCCTGGCCCTGCTGTTCGTGGTGGCCTTCGGCCTGATCAGCCTGTGGCACTACAAGTCGGCCCTGCACTCCGGCCACCGCATGGACCCCGACATGGTCACCGCGACCGCCGCCGACCTGGCGCTGTTCGGCACCAACTTCGGCCAGCTGGCCCTCGGGGTGCTGGGCGTGCTGGTCACCGCCGGGGAGTACTCCACCGGCATGATCCGCTCGACCCTGGTCGCGGTCCCCACCCGGCTGCCGGTGCTGTGGGCCAAGACCGCGGTCTACGGCCTGATCGCGTTCGTCGTCGCCACGGTGGGCGTCTTCGCCGCCTTCCTGTTCGGCCACGGCATCGTCGCCGGCACCCCGGCCGCGATCTCGCTGTCCGGCGCCGGCGTGGCGCGCAGCCTGCTGGGCGGCGGGCTCTACCTGGCGCTGGTCGGCGTGATCGGCGTCGCGCTGGGCGCCCTGCTGCGCTCGGTGGCCGGCGGCATCTCGGTGCTGGTCGCCACGCTCATGCTGGTCCCCGGACTGGCCGAGCTGCTGCCCACCTCCTGGCAGAACGACATCAACCGGTACCTGCCCAGCAACGCGGGCGGGTCGATGTACACCGTCCACCACGCCGCGCAGACCCTCAGCCCCGGTGCCGGCCTGGCCGTCTTCGCCGGCTGGACCGTGCTGGCCCTGGCCGGGGCCGCCTACCGGCTGCGCAACACGGACGCCTGAGAGACTGGCACCGAGGCAGGCAGACAGGGGTAGCACGTGGGCACCGCACCGGATCCGCTGTGGGGGCACTCGCAGATCGCCCGGCTGGCCGGTGCGGCCCAACGCGTCAGGCGGGCCGACCGCGACCGGCCGTGGGTGCTCGACATCGCGCTGGTCGCGGTCCTGCTCCTGCTGTGCGCGGTGCCCGACCTGCTGCACGACATCCGCGACCGGCAGGCCCCGCTGCCCGAGATCGCCGTCCTGCAACTGGCCCTGGCCCTGCCGCTGCTGATCCGGCGCCGCGCGCCCGCCACCGTGCTCGCGGTGGTGGGCGCGGTGTTCGTCGTGCAGTGGTCGGTGAACGTGTGGCTGCACCTCGACGTCGCGCTGTTCCTCGCGCTGTACAGCGTCGCCCGGCACGGCAAGCCCCGGTACCTGCCCTGGGCCTACGGTGCGGTGGCCGCGATGCTGCTGCTGCCCGCGCTGCGCGTACCGACCCCGGTCTCCTGGGTGGTCGTGGTGTTCTTCCTCTACAGCGCGGCCACCGCCGCCGCGGCCCTGGGCCTGGCCGTACGGATCGGGCTCGCCCACCTGGAGGCGCTGCGCGAGCACGCCGCCCGGCTGGAGGTCGAGCGCGACCAGCGCGTCCAGCTGGCGGCGGCGGCCGAACGGGCCCGGGTGGCACGGGAGATGCACGACATCATCGGCCACAACCTCTCGGTGATCATCGGACTGGCCGACGGCGGCTCCTACGCCGGCCGGACCGCGCCGGAGCGCAGCCGCCAGGCCTTGGAGCACATCGCCGCCACCGGCCGCCAGGCCCTCGACGAACTGCGCCGGATGCTGGGCGTGCTGAAGACCCGGCCGGACGGCGACGACCCCGGCGAGGGACCGCGGCTGAGACCGCAGCCCGGCATCGCCGACCTCGACGCGCTGTGCGAGGGGGTGCGGGCCGCCGGGCCCGAGGTCCGGTTCAGCACCGCGGGCGACCCGGGCACACTGGACCGCGGGGTGCAGCTCACGCTCTACCGCATCGCCCAGGAGTCGCTGACCAACACCCTCAAGCACGCCGGACCCCACACCCGGGCCCGGCTGACCCTGACCGTCGACCGGACGCACGCCCGGGTCCGCGTCGAGGACACCGGCCCCGCGACCCCGCGCCCGCCCGGCCCGGTGGGCGAGGGGCACGGCCTGGCCGGGATGCGCGAACGCGCCGCCCTGTACGGCGGTACGGTGACCGCCGGGCCGCGTCCCGGGGGCGGGTGGACCGTCGACGCCGTACTCGACCCCGTACCGCTGCCGGACACCGGAGGCCCGTCGTGACGACCGTGCTGATCGTGGACGACCAGCCGCTCCAGCGGCTGGGCTTCCGCATGCTGCTGGAAAGCGGTCCCGGCACCGCGGTCGTCGGTGAGGCCGGCCACGGCGCCGAGGCCGTGCGCCTGGTCGCGGAACTGCGGCCGGACGTGGTGCTCATGGACGTGCGGATGCCCGGCATGGACGGCATCGAGGCCACCCGCCGCATCGTCGCCACCGGGGGCCGCTCGCGGGTGCTGATCCTGACGACCTTCGACCTGGACGAGTACGCGCACGCCGCGCTGCGCGCCGGGGCCTCCGGCTTCCTGCTGAAGGACGCGCTGCCCGAGGAGCTGCTGGCCGGCATCCGGGCGGTGGCCTCCGGCGACGCGGTCATCGCCCCCGGGGTGACCCGCCGCCTGCTGGACGTCTACGCCCACCGGCTGCCGCCGAACGGCCCGCGCACCGGCACGCCCGCCGACGACCCGCGCACCCGGACGCTGACCGAGCGCGAGCACCAGATCCTGGTCGCCATCGGCAGGGGCTGGACCAACGGGGAGATCGCCGAACGCCTCGTGCTGTCGGAATCCACCGTCAAGACGCACGTCGGCCGGGTGCTGTCCAAGGTCGGCGCCCGCGACCGCGTACAGGCCGTGATCCTCGCCTACGACCTCGGCCTGACCCGGCCCGGCTGACGGCACGCCCGCGACCGCGCCCCACCGCCCGGCCGCGTCCGGGACCGGGCCGGCGCCGCCCGCCCGCCGCTCCCCGCCGCCGTCAGGGGCCGCCCAACAGCGCCTCCAACGCCACCGCCGTGTCCGGGTGCCGACCGGCCAGCGCCACGCCCGACGGTGCGGCGTCCGCCGCCTGCCACGTCCCGTCGCAGCCCAGCAGGGCCGCCACCGCGTCGCACGTCGCACGGTGGGCGGCGAGCAGCACCCCACCGCGGCCGCCGTCCGCGCCCGGCGCCGGCCGCACCGCCGGCGCCGCCTGCGCCGCCCGCCACGGCGGCACCCACGCGTCGACCGCCGCGAGCCGGCCGGGGAAGATCCGCCCGGCCTCCCGGATCAGCAGCGGGGCCAGCTCGGCGCCGCCGGAGCGCAACGTGGTGATGAGGGTCGGCAGCCACGGCAGCAGCACCGGGTCCGGCAGCCGCCCGAAGGCGTTCGACACCGCCTCGACGACGAAGTCGGTCAGGCCCGGGACCGGTTCCAGGGCGTGGACGAAGCCGCTGAGGTAGCGCGGGTAGGCCGGCACCACCAAGGGGTTGGCGAGCAGCTCGTCGCACCGGGCCCGAAGGTCCGCGCGGGACAGCTGCCCCAGCTGCGTGCGCGCCGCCCACAGCAGGGCCGTCTTCGACGGTTCGCCGGGGTGCGACTGGGCGACCGCCAGCTCCAGCTGGGTGCGGTCGCAGCCCAGCGACAGCGCCAGGCCCTCCATGCTGAACAGGAACCCCAGCATCGCCGCCACCTGCCGGACCGTGGCGTCGTCGTCGGTGAACGCGGTCGGCAGCAGCGTGCAGTAGTGCGCGTAGCCGGCCTTGACGAAGGACTCGATCCACGACGGCAGCACCGGTTCCGCGGTGCGGTAGTACGCCAGCAGCCGCCGCACCCGGCGCAGCACCTCCGGGGCGCCGTCCACGCCGCGTTCGGCCGACAGCACCTCCAGCGCGCGGGTGCCCAGCTCGTCGGGCAGGCGGCGGCCGCGCAGGTACAGCGTCGCGTCCTCGACGGCTTCCAGGACCGTCGCCGTGGTGGCCTGCGGGGCGTACGCGGTGCGGCGCAGGCGCTGTTCGAGGACCTGCTCGATGCTGACGCCCTCGTAGCCCAGCTCGATCAGCGCGCGCTGGTGGGTGCCCAGCGCCAGGTCCCACGACTCCTGGATCGACCGTTCGCCCAGGCTCCGCTCACCCATGATCGGCCGCGCGGCGCCCTGCGGCATCAGGCGGCGCAGCATCCACAGCACGTCGGAGCAGCGCCCCAGCTCCGGCCGGGCGGCGATGTCGAGCAGCGCCCGCTGCACACCGCGCTGCTGGAGCTTCAGGTTCAGCGGCGCGAGCCGGTCGTGCACGTCGCGGGCCAGCGGCGGCAGCGCGTCGTAGCCGACCTGGCCGATCCGGTCGCCGCCCATCATGATCTCCACGATCCGGCGCACGTCGCGCCGGCCGGGCACGGTGTCCTTCTCCAGGCAGGTGACGGCCGCGTCCTGGAAGTCGTACGGCGTGGGCCGGGCCCGGTCGCGCATCCCGGCCAGCAGGATCGACGTCTCGAACACCGCGATGGCGTCGGCGGTGGAGGCCAGGTAGCCGTTGCGGCGTGCGGCGCGCACCACCTCCACCGACCAGCCCAGCAGTTCGGCCTCGTCCAGCCGGTCCAGGACGGGCGGCCGCCCCAGGAAGCCGGTCAGCTTGTCGGACGGTGCCGGCTGCGGTGCGGGAGGTGGCGCGGCCGTCGCCTGGCGGGCCTTCGGCCGTTTGCCGCCCGCCTGGCCCAGCAGCCGGTACGGCTCGACCCGGGTGCGCCGGAGGTTCTTCGCCCAGACCGTCGCGGCGATCGACACCGAGCCGGCGGCCAGGCCGAACTGCGCCTCGATCGCCGCGTGGCTGGACGGGATCAGGCCGTGCTGCCAGGTGGTGGCGCTGCGCGGGGAGATGGTGAAGGTGTCGGTGCCGTGGACGCCGAACTCCGCGACCCGGCTGGCCGCGTGGAAGGCGCCGCAGACGTAGAGGCAGTCCGCCGGATCGGTGCCGGTCGCCGTCAGGTGCTCGCGCATCCTGGTCCACATGAACCGCTCGCGGTCCTCGTCGACCCGCACCCGGTGCGGATCGCCGGGCGACAGGCGCCGCAGCAGGCTGCCGATCAGCAGCATGACCTGGCGGTAGGTGTCGTGGTCGCTGTCGCCGAGCGGCAGTTCGACGTACTGGTGCCACCACTCCGACCAGTGCCGCACCCGGCCGTGCCGCAGCAGGTGCTCCTCCAGTTCGGCGAAGCGCGGCCGCAGGTCGCCGATCTCCACGCCGACCGCGTCACCGTGCAGCGCGGCCTCCTCGGCCACCGGCACGTCCGGCACCGCCGCCCCGGCGCCCGGATCGGCGTCCCGCTCCGCGCGCGCGTCCCACTGGAAGACGTGGTCGGAGGAGCGGTCGACCAGGACGAGTTCGACGCCGGGGGTGTCCAGCGCGTAGGCGATCGCCTGGTACTCCGCCGACGCCTCGGTGATCGGGGCGACCACCGACAGCGGGGACCACTCGGCCGGGAAGCCGTCGACGTCGGTCGCGAACGCCTGCACCGCCACCGGCAGCGTGCAGTTGCGCAGTTCGGTCAGCAGCGGCGCCATGTCCTCGCACAGCTCCAGGTACACGACCTTCGGCTGCTTGTCCCGCAGGCGGCGCGCCATCGCGATCGCCGAGGCGGGGGAGTGGTGGCAGACGGGGAAGATCTCCAACGGCTCGCGCACCGCGCGGTCGACGTCGTCGACGATGCCGAGCAGGATGCCCTCCAGCGCGTCGGGCCCGTCGGCGAACGTCGCGGCGGCCTGGTGCAACTGCCCGCGCAGCCCCTCGAAGGTCCCCTCGTGGGTGCCGCTCATGACAGGGTGGCGATCGCGTCGCGGCCGCCCTCCAGGAACTCCGGCCAGGACCCGCCCTCCTCCTTGCTGCGCGGCTCGACCACGCCGTGCAGGTACTTGTTGAGGATGGCCAGGTCCTCCGGCTCGCGCCGGGCCAGCGATCCGACGAGCGAGGCGGCCAGCGTGCGGGCGGTCAGGGTGCGGTCGCCGAAGAAGTCGCCGTGCAGGATCGCGTCCTCCAGCACGCCGATCTGTTCGGCGGTCGACAGCGCGGACTCCAGCTTCTCGTCGTCGCTGCCGGCCGCGGCGGCCGAGGCGCGCAGGTCGGCGAAGCTCTGGAGCAGCACCTCCAGCAGCGTCGGCGGCACGTCCAGCTCGATCCGGTGGCGGCGCAGCAGCTCCTCGGTGCGGAAGCGGACGATCTGCGCCTCGCTCTTCTTGTTCGTCACCACCGGGATGCGCACGAAGTTGAAGCGGCGCTTGAGCGCGGAGGACAGGTCGTTGACGCCCCGGTCGCGGCTGTTGGCGGTGGCGATGATCGAGAAGCCGGGCTTGGCGAAGACGATGCCGTCGCTGTCCAGCTCCGGCACCGAGACGTACTTCTCGGACAGGATCGAGATCAGCGCGTCCTGCACGTCGCTGGTGGAGCGGGTGAGTTCCTCGAAACGGCCGATGGCGCCGGTCTCCATCGCGGTCATGATCGGCGAGGGGATCATCGACTCCCGCGACTGGCCCTTGGCGATGACCATGGACACGTTCCAGGAGTACTTGATGTGGTCCTCGGTGGTGCCGGCGGTGCCCTGCACGACCAGCGTGGAGTTGCGGCAGATCGCGGCGGACAGCAGTTCGGCCAGCCAGCTCTTGCCGGTGCCGGGGTCACCGATGAGCAGCAGGCCGCGGTCGGAGGCGAGCGTGACGATGGACCGCTCGACGAAGCTGCGGTCGCCGTACCACTTCTGCGATATCTCCCGCTCCAGCCCGTCGGACCGCTCGGAGCCCAGGACGAACAGGCGGACCATCTTCGGCGACAGCCGCCAGGAGAAGGGCTTGGGGTTGTCGTCGACGGACTCCAGCCAGTCCAGTTCCTCGGCGTACTTGATCTCGGCGGGAGCGCGCAACAGGTCGGACACAACAGGGCCTTTCTGAACGGGGAACGTCGTGCGGTGGGGAACGCCTCCGGGCAGGTCCCGGGCGAGGAACGGCTAGGCGAGGAACGTCTTGAGTTCCTGCACGAGCTTGCGGATGTGGCCGGACAGCACCGGCGTGCCGAGGTCCTTGAAGCGTTCGCGGAACCACGGGTTGACGCTGCCGCGGCCGGCGCTGGTCACCGAGCCGACCGGGATGAACTTCGCTCCGGAGCGGTGTATGGCGGTCATGCTCGCGAACAGCTCCTCGGTGCGCCATTCGTAGAAGTCGGAGATCCACACCACCACGGTGTTGCGCGGCTCGGCGATCTTCGGCTGGGCCAGCGCCATGGCGACCGTGCCGTCGGTGCCGCCGCCCAACTGGGTGCGCAGCAGGGTCTCGAACGGGTCGTGCACCCACGGCGTGAGGTCGAGCGCCTGCGTGTCGTACGCGATCAGGTGGACGTCCACCTTCGGCAGCCCGGCGAAGATCGACGCCAGGATGGTGCAGTTGACCATCGAGTCGACCATGGAACCGGACTGGTCCACGACGACGATCAGCCGCTGGGGCATCGTCTTGCGGGCGGTGTGCCGGTAGTAGAGGCGGTCGACGTACAGCCGCTCCTCCTGCGGGCTCCAGTTGGTGAGGTTCTTCCAGATCGTGCGGTCCAGGTCGAGGTTGCGGAAGACCCGCTTGGGCGGGACGGAGCGGTCCAGGGCGCCGACCGTGGCCTTCTCCACCTGGGTGCGCAGCACGGCGGCGACCTCGTCGACGAACCGCCGGATCAGGTCCTTGGCGTTGGCCAGCGCCACACCGGAGAGGTTGTTCTTGTCCCGCAGCAACTGCTCGATCAGCGACATGCTGGGGGTCAGCCGGGCGGCGAGCCGGGGGTCGGCCAGCACCTCGCGCAGCTGCATCCGCCGGACCAGGCCGGCCTCGATCGCGCCGAGTTCGGGGCCGATCGCCGGGATCAGCCGGTCCGGGCCGGGCGCCGGGCCGCGGCCGGCCGCCCCGGTACCCGTTCCCGCCGCGCCGGCCCGGCCGCCGCGCAGGCCGCCGGGTTCGCAGCCGAGCGCCCGCTCCAGCCAGCCCGCGTCGGACTGCCAGCGCGCCAGCTGTCCGGCGGTGACCGTGCCGGTGCCGGAGGCGAAGACGTTGAGCAGCACCTTCGACACCAGGGCCGCACGGCGGACCTCGGCGGCCCGGTCGCGCGTGCTGTCGGTGTCGGTGCCTTCGGCGGTGTCTTCGGTGTCAGCGGCGTCAGCGGCGTCTTCGGGGGCGGGGGCGGGGACCATCAGGCCGTCGAGTTCGGCGGCCAGCTCCGGGTGCCGCTGCACGATGGAGTCGACGGAGGTCTGCGGGTCCAGCAGCGCGGACGGCAGCCCGATGTCCTCGACGACGGCGAGGCTCGCCGACTCCAGGGTGGGCTGCTCCTCGTGGTCGAACAGCCGGGCGAGCAGCCGCCAGTACTGCACCTGACGGCGGGTCTCGAAGGGGTCGGGCGCGGGGTCGGGGGCGGTGGGGTTTCCGGCCGCCGGCCGGTCGGTGTGCTCGGTCATTTCCGCAACAGCTTCCCGGCCCGCTCCCGCAGCACGGCCACGGCGTCGGTGGCGGCCTTCTCGGCCTTCACCCCGGCCTTGTCGGTGGTGCCGCCGGCCCAGCCGCCGGCGTGGATCGCGACCGCCTTCTTCCGCACCGTCGTCTCGACGGCCAGCGGCTGGACGCGGTACGCCCCGTTGTCCCAGCGCAGCAGCCCGATGCACGCGCCGGAGGCCGCGACGGCCTCCGGGGTGAGCGGGCCGGCGGCCGGCACGCGGTCGGTGTCGACGGCGAGGGCGTGTCCGGCGACGGTGAACGTCAGCGTGCCGTCGTCCTGCCCGGCGGTGTAGCCCTCCAGGAACACCGGTACGGCGATGCGCGCCGGGTGCCGGTCCAGCGCCGCGGTCGCCGTGCCGGTGGCGGTCGGCAGGGCGACGCGGGCGGTGGCGAAGGCGTCGGCGGGCTCACCCGGCCGGGCGTGTCCGTCGGCCCAGACCAGGTCGCCCTCGGCGGTGACCGGCATGTCGGCCAGGTCCATCGAGCGGCCTTCGCTGACGGCCGCCAGCAGCGACAGGTGCGGGCGCAGCAGCTGCCACAGGCCGGCGCCGACGACCGTGTCGGGCTTGGGCACCGACACCCCGGCCCGCACCAGGCGGGGCGTGCCGCCGTCCGCGGGCTCGAACACCGCGTGGACCTGGGCCTGCACGGCCGTCGCGTGTTCCTGCACGTCTACGCCGAGCGGCAGCAGCCGGCCGGTGACCGTGGAGGTCACCGGTGTCCCGGCCGCGCCGGGCACCGTCAGCAGCGTCGCGCGGGACCACAGGTCGGCCCAGCGGCGCTCCGGGACGCGGTCCAGGGTGGCGCCGGGGCAGCAGGCGGCGAGTTCGGCGGCGAAGCCGTCCAGGAGCGTCGCCAGCCGGCGCAGGGCGGGGTCGGGCAGCATCGCGGAGACGACCTGCGCCGCCCCGGAGACCACCTCGTGGTCGATGCCCCGCCAGCCGCAACGCGCCAGGTCGCACAGCCACGAGCGGGCGGCGGCCAGCAGGTTCACGGCCGGCTGCTCGCCGGGCGCGGGGGCGGGCTCCTCGTCGTGCGGCCGGCCGGTGGCCTCCACGACCCGGGTCATCAGGGCGTCGTGCACGGAGCCCAGCAGCGCGGTGCGGGCGGCGGCGAGGGCGACGAGGTGGTCCTCGCCCGCGGCGCCGGCCGCCGCCCGGTCGGCCGCCTCGGCGACCCTGGCGGCCAGCGGCGTCCCCGCGACGGCGCCGGCCAGCTCCGCCAGGCCGGCGGCCTGCGCGGGCTGCGGGCGCAGCAGGCCGCCGGTGAGGGCCCGGTCGAAGGCGTCGACGGCGGCCAGGGCCTCGTCCAGTCCGGCCGTCGGTTCGGCGAGCAGGTCGGCGCGCATCACGCCACCGCCCTGGTCGGCGGGAACCACTGCATCTCCGGCAGCGGCGCGGTGGTCGGCGCCAGTTCCAGGTAGGCCAGGTGGCGCAGGAAGCGGCTGAAGACGGGGGCGGCGGCCGCGGTGTCGCCCTGCGGCGGCCGCGCGGCGCTCATCGCGTCGGTGACGCCCTGCGCGTCCGGCTCCCCGTCGGCGGTCTCCACCCTGAGGTAACGGGCGACGCGCTCGGCGCCGTACTGGAGCACCGCCTCGTTGACCAGGGCCCGGATGTGGTTGCAGAACCCTCCCCGGGCGCCGCCGCAGGGCCGGTTGTTGTTGGTACTGCACGCGAACGTCCAACTGCCCGCCGCGATCGACGAGACGTAGACCCGTTCGATGTCCGAGCCGCTGGACACCACGCCCTGGAGGCGTCCGTCGGCCAGTTCGACGAACGGCACCTTGGCCAGCTTGCGCGGCCGTGCGGGCGGTATCACCCGTGCCGTGCTCGACCTCTCCCAATCCGACAACGCAGCATCTCCAATGCACCCGGGGGGACTTCTCACGCCGTCACGGCGGAACACCGCTGAACTTACTGGTGACCTCGGACAATCGCCGGTCGCGGAGGTACGGCACCGTCACGGGCGGCCGGGTCCGCGGCGCCGGGGCGGGTGCGTCGGGGCGGGTGCGTCGGGGCCCGCGGGGGAGCGGTGGGCGGGTCCTGGCCGACGTGCACGCGGGGGAGCGGGGCGGCCGTCCTAGCCGACGTGCACGTGGGGGCGGCGGGCGCGGTCGGGTTCGGCCTCGCGGAGCACCTCGCGGGTGACGGGGGCGACCTCGCCCTGGCCGAACAGGAAGAACCGCAGGAAGTGGCTGAAGGGGTTGCCCTCCGTCCACTCGAAGTAGATGTGCGGGCGGCGGCCGGTGGTGTCGCGGACGTGCAGCAGGAACGCGGCGAGCGCGTTGGGGACGACGGAGCCGGTCACCGTCAGGACGCGGTAGCGGTGGTGCGCCACCTCGCCGCGCACCCGCAGCAGCGTCTCGAAGTCGGAGGCGTCGCGCACCGAGACCTCGACGAAGATGAAGTCCTGCTCGGGCGGCACGTCGTTGTCCTCGCGGACCTGCGCGAGCTTGTCGCGGTACTCGGCGGCGTCCCGGCGGTCCGGCTCGTTGGCGATGAACCGGATCGTGCGGTGCGCCGCGTCGCGCACGAACCGCTCGGTCATCGCGTCCAGTTCGAGCCCGGTGACCCGCAGTTCGAAGGACCGGGCGAGCCGTGAGGCCAGCGACAGCACGATGATGCCGGCGATGAAGCAGGCGCCGATCCTCACACCGTCGGGGCGTTCCACGACGTTGGCGGCCGTGGTGTAGACGAAGACCACCGCGACGACGGCGAACGCGACCGTTCGGTAGCGCTGCCGGGCCTTGCGGGCGGCGATGGTGACGGCCACGGCGGCGGAGGAGATGAGCACGAGCACCCCGGTGGCGTAGGCGCCGGCCTGGGAGTCGACGTCGGCGTCGAACAGCCAGGTCACCAGGAAGGCGATGGCGATGAAGGCCAGCACCATCGGGCGTACCGCCCGCGCCCACCGCGGTGCCATGCCGTACCGCGGCAGGTAGCGGGGCATCAGGTTGAGCAGCCCGGCCATGGCCGACGCGCCGGCGAACCACAGGATGGCGATGGTCGACAGGTCGTAGACCGTGCCGAAGCCCGAGCCCAGGTAGTGGTGCGCCAGGAACGCCAGCGCCCGGCCGTTGGCGGCGCCGCCGGCCGCGAACTCCTTCTGCGGGATGAGCAGCGTCGTGATGAAACTGGTGAGGATCAGGAAGACGCTCATGATCACCG
Source organism: Streptantibioticus silvisoli (assembly GCF_027947535.2). Lineage (GTDB taxonomy): Bacteria > Actinomycetota > Actinomycetes > Streptomycetales > Streptomycetaceae > Streptantibioticus_C > Streptantibioticus_C silvisoli. The sequence continues at coordinate 30,970 of NZ_JAAGKO020000037.1, read as the reverse complement.
CGGAGGTGGTCAGCAGCTTCTTGGTGCCCGCGACGCGTCCGGCCGGCCGCTCCTCGGTGTCACCGGGCCCGCCCGCCACGTGCGGCATCACCGCCACGCCGGTCTCGAACCCCGACAGCCCCAGCGCCAGCTTCGGGAAGTACACCAGCGCCAGCCCGATCATGGGCAGCACGCCGCCGTGCTGGGCGGACAGCGCGTGCGACCAGTCGGCCACCACCGAGGCGGCCCGCAGGACGTGCCACAGGCCGGCGGCGACCACCACGACGTTCAGCGCCAGATACGCGGCCACCAGGACCACCGCGACGCCGACCGCCTCCAGGAAGCCCTTGAGGAACACCGCGCCGAGCAGCGCCACCAGCACCAGGGTCACCGCCATCTGGTCACCGTGCAGCCACCCGTTGAAGTTCGGGTTCTCGATCAGGTGGGTCGAGGCGTCGGCCGCCGACAAGGTGATGGTGATGAGGAAGTCGGTGGCGGCGAACCCCAGCAGCACCAGGACGAACAGCTTGCCCTGCCAGAACGACAGCAGCCGCTCCAGCATCGCGATCGACCCCGCCCCGTGCGGGCTCTCCTCGGCCACCCGGCGGTAGACCGGCAGCGCGCCGGCCAGGGTCACCAGCACCAGGACCACCGTGGCCAGCGGCGACAGCAGCCCGGCGGCCAGCGCGGCGATGCCCGGCTGGTAGCCCAGGGTGGAGAAGTAGTCCACGCCGGTCAGGCACATCACCCGCCACCACCGCCGGCCCTGCTGCGGCCCCTCCGGCGCGGCGTGCGGCCCCTGCTGCCGCGGGGCCGTCTCCGCCAGGCCCTCCAGCAGCCAGCCGCGGATCCGGTCCCGGGCCGCACCTGCGGCGCCGGAATGTGTGCGGGCGCGGGTGGGCATCGCGCGGTCCCCTTCGGCCGTCAACGGAAAGAGCGCCGCCACCCTTCGGCCGTGAACGCGAGCCCCGCCGAGCGGCACGGTGGCGTCACCGTAAGCACCCCGCTGGCCGCCGCCCGGTCCGCCGCTCCGCCACCCGGCCCGAATGCCCCCGCACGGACGCGGGCCGGCGCGCCCGTCGGGCGGAACGGGCCGTGGTGCCCGCCGCCGCGGTGCACGCGCCGATCCGCCGAGCTGTCCGCCGTGACGTCACGCTTGACGCTGTGCCGTGACGCCTTGCGCCGTGACGTTGCGCCTTCCGCCGGGCCGGAACGGCTTGCGTCAGGCCGGAGTGCCTTGCGTCAGGCCGGAACGTCTTCCACCGGGCCGGAACGGCTGGGGAACGGTGCCGCGAACCACCGACCGAATTCGGTTCCGCGATGCGCACGATTTCGCGACAGCGGTGGTCACCCGAACGGTCCGGGGCGCCAGGCATATCCGTGAGTGTTGCACGGGCGTTGCAAACGCGTGGCCAGGTCCGCGTATCGCTTCCGCCGCGGAGTTTCGTGCCGTTACGTTGCCGATATCGACCACGGAAGGCGGGGCGGATGTCCGTAACCGACGAATACCCGGCCGACAACCGGACGTACACCGCCGGATCATCGGGCCGCTTCCGCTGTCGCCGTCCAGGCGGGGCGCCGTCCTGGCGTGCGGGGACGCGCGGATCGACGTCCACGCCCTCCTCGGCCTCAACGAGGGGGAGGCGCAGGTCATCCGCAACGCCGGCGGGGTGGTCACCAACGAAACGATCCGCTCCCCGGTCATCAGCCGGCGACTGCCGGGCACCCGCGAGATCGTGCTGATCGACCCCACCGACTGCGGAATGGCCACGTACACCGACGACGATGTCGCACAGCGGATTCCGGCCGGGACCGGAATCCGCCTCTCGTAATCGGCGGAGGCGCTTCCCGACGCCGAACAGGACATCCGGCAATCGATCCGCCGCGTCACCGCCGGCCCTTTCCTGCCGAACACCGACGCCGTCCGCGGATTCGTCCTCGACGTCGCCACCGGTCGTCCCACCGAAGCCGGAGGAGCACCGGCCACCGGCCCCGCCGCACCCCCCGTCCCACCCGCACCCCGCACCGAGCACCCGCCCGAGCACCGGGCACCCCGCACCCCGCACCCAGGGAGAGTCATGACCCCGCCCGCCGATTCCGCCGCCACCCCGGACCACGCCGCGCAGGAGGCGCCCGCCGGGCCCGACCCGTCCGCGTGGTCGTTCGAGACCAAGCAGGTGCACGCCGGTGCCGTGCCGGACCCGGTCACCGGGGCCCGGGCGGTGCCGATCTACCAGACCACCTCGTTCGTCTTCCGCGACACCCAGCACGCCGCCGACCTGTTCTCGCTGGCCGAACCGGGCAACATCTACACCCGGATCCACAACCCCACCCAGGACGTCTTCGAGCAGCGGATCGCCGCGCTGGAGGGCGGAGTCGCCGCCGTGGCGCTGTCGTCGGGGCAGGCCGCCGAGACCCTGGCCATCCTGACGGTGGCCTCCGCCGGGGACCACGTCGTCTCCAGCACCTCCCTGTACGGCGGCACCTACAACCTATTCCGGCACACCCTGCCCCGGTTCGGCATCGAGGTGTCGTTCGTCGACGACCCGGACGACGCCGACGCCTGGCGGGCGGCGGTGCGGCCCAACACCAAGGCGCTGTTCGCCGAGACCCTCGGCAACCCGCGCGGCAACGTCCTGGACATCCGCGCGGTCGCCGACGTCGCCCACGCGGCGGGTGTGCCGCTGATCGTGGACAACACCGTGCCGACCCCGTACCTGCTGCGGCCGATCGAGCACGGCGCCGACGTCGTCGTCCACTCGGCCACGAAGTTCCTCGGCGGACACGGCACCACCATCGGCGGCGTCGTGGTCGACGGCGGCACCTTCGACTTCGGCGCGCACGCCGAGCGCTTCCCCGACTTCACCGAGCCCGACCCCAGCTACCACGGCCTGCGCTACTGGCCCGCCCTCGGCCCGAGCGCCTACGCCGTCAAGCTGCGGGTGCAACTGCTGCGCGACCTCGGCCCGGCCATCGCGCCGCACTCCGCCTTCCTGCTGCTCCAGGGCGTGGAGACGCTGTCGCTGCGCATCGAACGGCACTCGGCGAACACCCAGGCGCTGGCCGAGTGGCTGGAGCAGCGCGACGAGGTCGCCGCCGTCCACTACCCGGGACTACCGTCCAACCGGTGGTACGAGGCCGGGCAGCGCTACCTGCCGCGCGGCGCCGGAGCCGTCCTGGCCTTCGAACTGCGCGACGGCGTCGAGGCGGGCAAGCGCTTCGTCGACGCCGTCGAACTCTTCAGCCACCTCGCCAACATCGGCGACGTCCGCAGCCTCATCATCCATCCGGCGTCCACCACCCACAGCCAGCTGGACGAGGCGCAACTGGCGGCCACCGGCACCACGCCGGGCCTGGTGCGGCTGTCGGTCGGCATCGAGAACCTCGCCGACCTCAAGGCGGACCTGGAGGCGGGCTTCCGCGCGGCCAAGGGCGCGTTCTGAACACCGTGCCCCACCCCCCGGTCCCCCTCCCGCCGGCCTCCGGGGCCTGGCGGGAGGGGGACCCCGCCGGCCGCCGCCAGTGGTACGTGCGCGACCGGCCGCTGCCCCTGGAGGCCGGCGGCGAACTCCCGTCGCTGCGCCTGGCGTTCGAAACCTGGGGACGGCTGGCCCCCGACCGTTCCAACGCGGTGCTCGTGCTGCACGCGCTCACCGGCGACAGCCACGTCACCGGACCGGCCGGCCCCGGCCACCCCACCCCCGGCTGGTGGGACGGGCTGATCGGACCGGGCCGCGCGCTGGACACCGACCGCTGGTTCGTCGTCGCCCCCAATGTGCTGGGCGGCTGCCAGGGCAGCACCGGCCCGTCCTCGCTCCGGCCGGACGGGCGGCGCTGGGGCAGCTCGTTCCCGTTCCTGACGCAACGCGACCAGGTCGCGGCGGAGGCCGGCCTGGCCGACTCGCTGGGCATCGACCGGTGGGCGCTGGTGGCCGGCGGTTCGATGGGCGGCATGCGGGCCCTGGAATGGGCGGTGTCCCACCCCGAGCGCGCCGAGGCGCTGCTGCTGCTCGCCTGCCCGGCGGCCGCCGGTGCCGAGCAGATCGCCTGGGCCGGCATCCAGGTGCACGCCATCCGCTCCGACCCGCACTGGCGCGGCGGCGACTACCACGACGCCGGTCCCGGGCAGGGCCCGCACAACGGCCTCGGCCTCGCCCGGCGGCTCGCCCACGTCACCTACCGCAGCGAACCGGAACTCCAGGCCCGCTTCGGCCGGGCCCCGCAAGGCACCGAGGACCCGTGGGCCGGCGGGCGCCACCAGGTGGCGTCCTACCTCGACCATCACGCCGCCAAGCTGGTACGCCGCTTCGACGCCGGCACCTACGTGGTGCTGACGCAGGCCATGAACAGCCATGACGCCGGCCGCGCCCGGGGCGGCACCGCGGCCGCGCTGCGCAGGGTCACCGCCCGCACCCTGGTCGCCGGCGTCGACTCCGACCGCCTCTACCCGCTCGCCCAGCAGGCCGAGCTGGCAGCCGGCATCCCCACCGCCGACCGGCTGCGGGTGATCGGCTCCCCGCACGGACACGACGGCTTCCTCATCGAGACCGACCAGGTCGCCGCACTTGTCCGCGAACTCACCGGCTGACCCCGCCGGGCGGCATCCCCGACCCGGCCGGCACCGCCCCCGCCGGGGTCACGTCTGGCGCTGGGGCGCGTAGTCCTCCTCGGTGACCCCGAAGGTCCAGGCGACGCCGGCCTTGGCGGTACGGGTGTGGGGCGGCACACGGAGCCAGTAGACGCGGTGGGTGCCGTCGGGTTCGGGGGTGGAGTTGACCACCTCGACCATGACGACCGGCTCGTCGCGCTCCATCTCCACCCGCCACAGGACACCGGTCTCGTCGCGGTGTAGCGGCCTGGCACCGGTCTCGGCGAGGTAGCGGTCGTAGCCGTAGTGCTCCAGCATGACGCGGCGCAGTTCCGCGTTGGGCTCGTCGCGGACGTCACCGGCGGTCAGCGCGGCCAGCCGCTCGGAGAAGCCGGCCGGCACCGGCATGCCGCGCCACGCGTGCAGCGCGAAACCGTCCGGGAACTCCACGCAGGGACCGTCGGCGCGGTGCGGACGGCCCGCCTCGTCACGGTGCAGGGCCACCGGGCGCTCGCAGGCCAGGACGCAGTCACCGCGCGGCCACCACCAGCCGGCCGCACCGGCGACGCCGGCCTGCCCGGCGAGCGCGGCGGAACGGTCCGCCAGCGCGGCGAGCCACGGGGCGTCGTGCTGCCCGAGCAGGGCGTCGAGCAGCGCCAGCCGCACCGCGGTGCGCGCCGCACCCGACGGGGCCCCCGGCTCGTCGGGTCCCGCGAGACGGTCGGTGACCGCGTCGCGTATCCGCAGGGTCAACCGCTGGACGGGCTCCCACAGTTCGCGGCCGGTGAGTCCCCAGTGGCCGGCCCAGCCCAGCGGTCCCAGCTCCTCCTGCGCGGCACGCCGGGCCGCCTCCCACGGCGCGGTGCGCACCGCCTCGCGCACGGAGGGGCCCGCGCCGCTCACACCGTGCGCGGCCAGCACCGCGGCGGCCTCGGCGAGGACCGCCTCCGCCCCCGGTGCACCCGCCGCGCGAACGGGGTCCGCGGCGCCCGACAGCAGCAGCACGGCGGCCGTCGCGGTCAGCGGTGAGTCGAACCACACGACCGCCCCCGGCTCCGCGAGCCCGGCCGTCCGGTACGCCTCCCGCATCCCCGCCTCGGCGGCCGCGCGGTCCGCCGCACCGGTCCGCCACGCCACGGCCCGCCAGTCAGCGGCACCGGCACCGGCCGCGGCGCGCGGCGCGTCCTGGCTCCGGCCACCGTCCCACGCCGGCCGGTTGTCCGGCGCCGGCCCGGTGTCCGGCGCCGGGCCACCGGCCGTCTCCGGCCCGCTGTCACGTATCCCCGCGTCCACAGTCCCGTTCACCCGTGCGTCCTCCGACATGCGCCCTCCTCCGTCATGCGTCCTCGCCTTCTGTGCCGCGTCCCGCGTCCTGGGTCCCGCGTCGTCCGTCGCGCGTTCCGCGCTGTCCGTTCCGCGCCGTCCGTCGCCGCCGGCGCCGTTCGGTGTGCCGGGTCGTCGCCGTCCAGCGCCCGGGGCAACGGCCGGGGCATCGGCGGCGTTCACCGGCCGCGTTCACCGTTCCCGTCCGCCGCCCGGGGGCGCCGTCCGGGCTCCGGCGGTGCCTCAGTCGACGACCAGCCGGACGCTGCCGGGGACGTACTCGCGCTGGCGGACCACGCGGTACCAGCCGCGCGGCAGCGGTATCGCGGCGTGTTCCTCGTGGACGACGCGGCCGCCCTCGGGGAGGTGGAGCCAGGCGGGGGCGAGCGGACCGGGTTCGCGGGCCAGCGTGCCGGGGCCGACGACCGCGTGCGTGTGGCCGGTCGCCTCACCGAGTGCCAGCACGAGCCGGCCGCGGTGGTCGCGCGGTTCGCCCGGCGGCGTCCGCCCGCTCACCGGTACGGCCTCCGGCGCCACCGGGACGATCAGCAGATCTCCTTGCCGGTACATGGACACACCCCTCCCCGGACCCCGGACCGGGCCCCTTTTGCTTCGACACCACCGACGGTAGAGCGGGGGTCCGACAACCGGTCCCCGGCCGCCCGGTGGGAACGGTTGTCCGAGCCACCTGATAGGAGTTGGCCACTGTCCGAGCGGCTCCGGAGGAGAACGACCCATGTTCAGCCAGCACCTGACCCAGTTCCACGGCCTGCGGGTCTTCGACCTGCCCGCCGCGGGGTCGGCGGACCCGCTGCCCGAGCCGGACGCCGTCGCCTGGCGGCTGGCCTACGACTGGAACGCCGAGGAGGACCTCGAAGCGATCTGGGCGCGCTTCCTCGACACCGTCGACACCACCCGCGTCACCGCCGTCATCATCGGCGCGTGGAGTGACGAGATGTACGAGTCCGACCTCGGCGCCGAGCTGAACCGGGTCATCGAGGCGGCGGACCGCCTGCCCGCGCTCACCGGCTTCTTCCTCGCCGACGTCGTCTCGGAGGAGAACGAGATCTCCTGGATCGAGCAGACCGACCTCGCCCCGCTGCTCAACGCCTTCCCGCGACTGCGGGAGCTGGGCGCGCGCGGCGGCCACCGCGAGTTCGGGCCGGTCCGGCACCAGGAGCTGCGAACGCTGCGGCTGGAGTCCGGCGGCATGTCCGGCGCGGTCGTCCGGTCGATCGCGGAGAGCGAACTGCCCGCGCTGGAACGGCTGGAGCTGATGCTCGGCTCGGAGAACTACGGCGGCGACACCACCGTCGAGGACCTGGCCCCGCTGCTGTCCGGCACCCGGTTCCCGGCGCTGCGCCACCTCGGCCTGATGGACAGCGAGGTGCAGGACGCGATAGCCGAGGCCGTCGCGCAGGCGCCGGTGGTGCCGATGCTGGAGACGCTGAGCCTCGCCCTCGGCGTGCTGACCGACGCCGGCGCCGAAGCCCTGCTGTCCGGCCAGCCGCTGACCCACCTGGCCCGGCTCGACCTGCACCACCACTACCTGTCCGACGCGATGACCCAGCGGGTGCGCGAGGCACTGGAACCCGCCGGGGTCGAGGTCGACCTCGACGACCGGATGAAGCCGGACGAGTACGACGGTCAGGTCTACCACTACATCGCGGTCGCGGAGTAAGCAGCAGGCCGGAGCAGCCGAAGGCCCGCGGAACCGGAAGGAGGCGAACGTGGCGTGGGAGACGGGAAATTGACGGTGAATCAGGTGGGTGTGGTGGCGGGTGAGGGCGCGGGGGGCTCGACGGTCCCCGCACACCCCTTCCCCGTCCGTCCTGCCTCCTCAACCAGTGCCGTTCGGTTCGCCGTTGTCGGCAATCCCGGCAGCCGGCGGGTCGAGTTGTTCCGGGCGGCGGTCGTGGCGGCGGGGTCGCCGGTACCGGAGGTGGTGGCGTGGCGGGACGTGGTGCGGGGGACGGACGGTGCGGGGCCGGCGCCGGGGACGCTGGTGCGGATCGACTCGCCCGGTGAGGACGCCGAGGTGGACCGGTTGCTGCGCGGCGACGCGCTGGGCGAGGGGTTCGCGCCGGCCCGGGTGGAGGGCGGCGCGGCGTGGTTCGCGCGGTTCACCGCAGCCCTGCGGCAGGTGACCGCGCGGGCGGCGGAGCGGGGGTGCCCGGTGCTGGCGGACGCGGCGGAGATCGCCGTCATGTTCGACAAACGGCGTACCCACGCCGTGCTGTCGGCGGCCGGAGTGCCGGTACCGCCGGCCCTGGACCAGGGGGGCCGGCCGATCGAGGGGTGGGAGGACCTGCGCGAGCGGCTGGCGGCGGCCGGGATGACGCGGGCCTTCGTCAAGCCGGCGCACGGGTCGTCCGCCTCCGGGGTGACGGCGGTGGAGATCGGTCCGCGCGGCCGGGCCCGGGCGACCACGTCGGCGGAGCTGGCGGCCGGGCCGGACGGCTCGCCGGTGCTGTTCAACTCGCTGAAGGTGCGCCGCTACACCGAGGAGGTCGACCTGCGCGCGTTGTTCGGCGCCCTGGCCCGTGATCCGTCGCACGTCGAACGCTGGCTGCCGAAGGCCGCGCAGGCCGGGCGCGCGGCCGACCTGCGGGTGGTGGTCACCGCGGGCCGGCCCACGCACGCGGTCGTGCGCACCAGCCGCCATCCGATGACCAACCTCCATCTGGGCGGCGCCCGCGGCGACCTGGACGCGGTGCGCGCGCTCGCGGGCCCCGCCTGGCGCGACGCGCTGGAGATGTGCGAACGGGTGGCCGCGCTGTTCCCGCGGTCGCTGAGCATCGGCGTCGACCTGCTGCCGGCGACCGGCTGGCGGCGGTACGCGGTCGGCGAGGTCAACGCCTTCGGCGATCTGCTGCCCCGGCTGACCGGCCTGCCCGGCTCCGGCGCCGAGGGCCTGGACACCTACGGCGCCTTCATCGCCGCCGCCCGCCACGCCCCGGCCGCCGGCACCTCCGTCTCGGCGACGGCCCGCACGGGGACGGCCCTCGCGGGGACGCCCCTCAGGGGAACGGCCACCACGTCCCCCTCGACCGTTTCCCCGCCGGGCGCGGCACCTCTACCGGCGGCCCACGCTGCGACACCCCCGACAGGAATCCACCCGTGAACGACCAGACGGCCGCCCCGAGCCAGCAGATGTTCGAGCCCCCGGACCAGCCGCCGGACCAGCCGCCGGCTCCGCGCGGTCGAACGCCTGCGTCCGCCGATCAGCCGCCCACCCCGTCCAACGGGACGCCCACCCCGTCCAACGGGACGCTCACCCCACCCGACGGGACGCTCACCCCACCCGACGGGACGCCCACCTCACCGGACCGGACGCCAACCCCACCCGATCAGACGCGCAACCCTTCCTCCCAGCCCCCCGACATGCGCGAGATCGTCGGTAGTCACGACATCCTCATGGTCACGCTGGACACCCTGCGGTTCGACGTGGCGGACGAACTCGCCGTCGCCGGGCGGACGCCGCGGCTGGCCGCGCTGCTGCCCGGTGGGCGGTGGGAGCGGCGGCACAGCCCCGGCAGCTTCACCTACGCCGCGCACCAGGCGATGTTCGCCGGGTTCCTGCCGACACCGGCGGACCGGCCGGGGCCGCATCCGCGGTTGTTCGCGGCCCGGTTCGCCGGCAGCGAGTCGACGGCCGGCACGTCCTTCGTCTACGACACGCCCGACCTGGTGTCCGGCCTGGCGGAGGTGGGGTACCGCACGGTGTGCGTGGGCGGCGTCGGGTTCTTCAACAAGCGGGCGGCGCTGGGCTCGGTGCTGCCGGGGATGTTCCAGGAGAGCCACTGGTCGCCGGAGCTGGGCGTCACGTCCCCGACGTCGTTCGAGTCGCAGGTGGCGCTCGCCGAACGGATCACGGCGGACGGCGACGACCGCCCGCTGTTCCTGTTCGTCAACGTCTCCGCGCTGCACCAGCCCAACTGGCACCACTTGCCCGGCGCGACGAGCGCCGACGGCGACACCCGTGCCTCGCACGCCGCCGCGCTCGAATACGTCGACCGGCACGTCCCCCGGCTGCTGGCGGCGATGACCCGGCGCCGGCCGTGCTTCGCGATCGTCTGCTCCGACCACGGCACGGCCTACGGCGAGGACGGCCACACCGGCCACCGCCTCGGCCACGAGGTCGTGTGGACCGTGCCCTACGCCCACTTCACGCTGCCGGCCGCGGCACGCACCGCCGAGGAGCCCCGAGCATGACCACCGCCCCGACCCCCTCCGCCCCGAAGCCGGCCACCCCGCGCCCCCCGGCCGACGGTGACCCGATCGACGGCCTCCGCCTCTCCAACGACCCCGCCAGCACCACCCCCCTCGGAGACACCCCCCTCGACGCCTCCCCCTACCAGAGCTACGTCTACGCGTACCCGCACAAGACCGCGTACCGTCCGCTGGCGGAGCGGCCTGTGCTCGCGGAGTTGTGGGCGGGGGAGCCGAAGGACGCGTTGTCGCTCTACGCGCACATCCCGTTCTGCGAGGTGCGGTGCGGTTTCTGCAACCTGTTCACCCGCATCGGCGCGCCCGACGGGCTGACGGGGGCGTACCTCGACGCGCTGGACCGGCAGGCGGCCCGGGTCGCCGACGCGCTGGGGCCGGACGCCCGGTACGCGCAGGCGGCGTTCGGCGGCGGCACGCCCACGTTCCTGACCGCGGGCGAGCTGGAGCGGCTGTGCGACATCGTGGAGCGGCGCACCGGTGCCGACCTGCGGGCGGTACCGCTGTCGGTGGAGGCGTCGCCGTCCACCGCGACGGCGGACCGGCTCGCGCTGCTGGCGGCCCGCGGCGCGACCCGGCTGAGCCTGGGCGTGCAGAGCTTCGTGCCGCAGGAGGCGCGCGCGGCGGTGCGTCCGCAGCGCCGGGCCGACGTGGAGGCGGCGATCGCCCGGGTCCGCGAGGCCCGCATCCCGGTGCTCAACCTGGACCTCATCTACGGCATCGACGGCCAGACGGCGGCGAGTTGGCGTACCTCGCTGGACGCGGCCCTGGCCTGGCAGCCGGAGGAGCTCTACCTCTACCCGCTCTACGTACGCCCGTTGACCGGTCTGGGCCGGCGCGAGGACCCGGACGCGGCCGACCCGGTGTGGGACGGGCGGCGGCTCGCGCTGTACCGGGCGGGCCGCGACCACCTGCTGGCGGCGGGCTACGAGCAGGTGTCGATGCGGATGTTCCGCCGCGCGAGCGCCCCGGCGGCCGGCGGCACGGAGTACTGCTGCCAGACGGACGCGATGGTGGGCCTGGGCTGCGGGGCGCGTTCGTACACCCGGGCGCTGCACTACTCGTTCGACTACGCGGTCTCGATGACGGAGATCCGCGGCATCGTCGACGACTACGTGGCCCGGCCGGCCGGCGACTTCGACCGGGCGGAGGTCGGCTGGTGGATGGACGCGCAGGAGGCGCGCCGCCGGCACCTGGTGCAGTCGTTGCTCCAGTGCGAGGGGCTGGCGGAGGCCGGGTACCGCGAGCGGTTCGGCACGGACGCGGCGGGGGACTTCGCCGCGGAGCTGGCGGCGCTGGGCGCGCGCGGCTGGCTGGCGGACACCCCCGGCACGCTGCGGCTGACCCCGGAGGGGCTGGCGCACTCCGACGCGATCGGCCCGGCGTTCTTCTCCGGCCGGGCGCGGGCCGCGATGGCCGGCTACCGGGCGCGGTGAGGCGCCGGTGGACCTGACCGTTCTCTACCGGGGCCCGCTCGCGTCGTGCGACTACGACTGCCCGTACTGCCCGTTCGCCAAGCGCCGCGACACCGGTGCCCAGCTGGCCGCCGACCGGGCGGCGCTGGCGCGGTTCGCCGGGTGGGCCGCCGGCCGGGCGGGCGAGGACCGGCTGTCGCTGCTGTTCACCCCGTGGGGCGAGGCGCTGACCCGGTCGTGGTACCGCGAAACGCTCGCCGGGCTGAGCCGGCTGCCGCACGTCGCGCGGGTCGCGGTGCAGACCAACCTCAGCCACCGGGTGCGCTGGGTGGCGGAGGCCGATCCCGCGACGCTGGCGCTGTGGACGACGTACCACCCGGGCCAGGTGACGCACGAGCGGTTCGCCGCCAAGTGCCGTGAGCTGGACGAACGCGGCACCCGCTACAGCGTCGGGGTGGTCGGCGACCCGGCGCACCTGGCGGCGGCCCGCCGGATGCGCGCGGCACTGCCCGGCCACGTCTACCTGTGGGTCAACGCGCAGGAGGACCGGCGGTACTCGGACGCGGAGGCGGCCGAATGGGCCGCGCTGGACCCGCTGTTCGGCTACAGCCGGCTGCCGCACGCCAGCGCCGGCCGGCCCTGCCGCACCGGCGAGTCCGTCGTGTCGGTGGACGGCGACGGCACGGTGCGCCGCTGCCACTTCGTGCCCGCCCCGATCGGGAACCTCTACGACGGCTCCTACCGCGCGGCGCTGCGGCCGCGCCCGTGCCCGCTCGATGTCTGCGACTGCCACATCGGCTACGTCCACCTCGAGTCCCTGCCGCTGTACGACGTGTTCGCCGGCGGCGTGCTGGAACGCGTCCCGCACGGCTGGCCGTCACCGGTACCGCCCCCGCCGGGCGCGGGGCTCAGCCGAGGGTGAAGTGCTGGGCGGCGGTGCCGTCGCAGTCGTAGAGCTGGAGGGCGTCGCCGGAGCGCTGGTTGTCGTCGGGGTCGTCGAGGCAGCGGCCGGAGGCGGGGTTGACGAGGGTGCCGTCGGCATGGGTGGCCCAGGTCTGCGCGCCGGTGCCGTTGCAGTCCCACAGCTGGAGCGCGGTGCCGTCGGCGGTGGCCGCGTTGGGCAGGTCCAGGCACTTGCCGAACGCGCGCAGGGTGCCGTCGCCGGGTTCCGACCAGCGTTGCGCGTCGGAGGCGTTGCAGGTGTAGAGCTGCACGGGGGTGCCGGAGGCCGGGTCGGCGTCCGCCACGTCGACGCACAGCCCGCCGGGTCCGCCCACCGGTCCGGGCGGCGGTTTCCACAGCTGGGCGGCGGTGCCGTCGCAGTCGTAGAGCTGGAGCTGGACCGCGCCCGGCGTGGTGTCGTCGTCCGGCACGTCGAGGCAGCGGCCGGAGGCGGGGTTGACGAGGGTGCCGTCCGACTGGTGGGTCCAGGTCTGGCCGGCGGCGCCGGAGCAGCTCGCGATGCCCACCGGGGAGTGGTCGGCGGTGCCGGTGGCGGTCAGGCAGCTGCCGAGGATGCGCGCGGTCTGCCCGGCGTAGGTCACCTGCTGGGCGGCGCCGTGGTCGCAGGTGGCGAGCTGGGCCGGGGTGCCGTCGGCGGTGGCGCCGCCGCGCACGGCCAGGCACAGCCCGCCGGCCCCGATGACCTCGCCGGAGACGGGGTTGGCCTGGGCGCTGCCGGTCAGCGTGACGGTGTGCGCGGCGTCGAGCGGCAGCTGGGCGGTGGTCACGGTCACCGTGCGCCGGTCGGCGTTCCACGACCAGGCGGTCTCCGGCAGCTGGACGCCGTCGACCGACACCGCGGTGGGCGCCGCCGCGTTGGACAGCCGCAGCGTGTAGGCGCGGGCGGTCGGGGCGCCGCTCCAACCGCCGCTCTGCGCCCCGACGGTGAGGGTGCGGGAGGCGTCGTTCCAGGTCAGCGGCGCGGTGCTGGACTGCCCCGCGGTGTAGCCGGTGCCCTCGCCGGCGTCCTGGTAGAGGCTGAACGTGCCGTCGGCGCCGGCGGTGACGTTGACGGTGAGCCGGGTCAGCGGTGCGGCGTTCGCGTTGTCGGTGTAGTCGGTGCGGGTCGGCATGATGCCGCCGGCCTTGATGAGCACCGGCATCCGCGACAGCGGGTCGGTGATGGTGACGGTCTGCGGGCCGGTGTACGCCTGGCCGGTGAAGTAGTCGGTCCAGGTGCCCGGCGGCACCCACACCGACGCCGACCCGTTGCCGTCGGCGTCGTCCGGTGTGGTGATGGGCGCGACCAGCACGTCGTCGCCGTAGAGGTATTCGCCGGTGGCGGTGTAGGCGGCGTCGTCGGCCGGGTAGTCCAGGTACAGCGGCCGCACGATCGGCACGCCGGTGGCGTGGGCCTGCTGGGCCAGGGTGTAGGTGTACGGCACGAGGGCCTCGCGCAGCCGCAGGAAGGTCTCGGCGCTGGTCTCGGCGGTGCCGGTGTAGTTCCACGGCAGGCGGTCGCCGTGGTCGGAGTGCAGCCGGTCGACGGGCTGGAAGGTGCCGAACTGCACCCAGCGGTCGTACATGTCGTCGGCGAGGTGGTCGCCGTGGAAGCTGCCGATGTCGTCGCTGACGGCGGAGAGCCCGGCGGCGGCCTCGTCGGCGGTGAAGCGCACCTCCTGCGCCAGCATGTCCCAGTCGGCCGGGGTGTCGCCGGTGAACTGGAGGGTGTCGCGCCGCTCCGACCAGGGGCCGAGCGCGTAACTGCTGTCGTCGCCGCCCTGCTCCGAGCCGCCGATCCGGGCGAAGGAGAAGCCGCGCAGCCCGCGGGCGGCCGCCTCGTCGGCGTAGGCCTGGTTGATCAGGTTGTCCGGCGCCACGTGCGGGTCGGAGGCGGTCGAGGCGCCGCAGCCGGAGCAGTAGTCCAGCCACCAGGCGCGCACCCCCTGCTGCTCGAACGGCTGGTGCAGGGCGAGGTAGGCGGACAGCTGGGCCGGGTCGGACCAGTCGAAGTCGTAGTTGCCGTCGCCCTGCGGGGTCAGGGCGCCGCCGGCCTGGCTGTCGGCGGCGGCGAACCGCGGGTCGTTGCCGGCGATGGTGGGGTGGATGTTCATCGCGACCGACAGGCCCTGCTGTTTCGTCCAGTCCAGGAACGCCTGCGGGTCGGGGAAGAGCGCCGGGTTCCAGTTCCAGCCGTTCCACTGGCTGGGCGACTTCCAGTCGGTGTCGACCACCAGCCAGTCGATGGGTGTCTCGTTGGACCGGAACTGCGGCAGCAGGGTGTTCTCGTAGTCGGAGGTGCTGTAGGCGTAGTAGCGCGAGTACCACACGCCGTACGCGGACTCCGGCAGCAGGTCGGTGGCGCCGGTCAGCGCGTTGAGGTCGGTCAGCGCCTGCCGGTAGTCCTGGCCGTAGCCGAACAGGTAGCCGTCCTGGTACGGCTGCGTGCCGTGCGACGGGCGGTCGGTGACGGTGTGGGAGGCGCTCAGCAGCGCGGTGCGGGTGTCGTCGAGCAGGTACCAGCCGTCGCGGTCGAGGACGCCGGGGTGTTCGGGAACCGGCAGGGTCTCGGGGTTGTCCAGCGACCGCGACCAGCCGCCGAGGGTGTCGGCGGGGCCGGCGCCGTAGGCCGTCTCCTTCAGCGTGGTCCGCGGCGCCGGAAAGCCGGTCGTGCCCGCCGGGACGATCGCCACGGAGTCGATGTTGACCTTCCCCGAGTCGCCGGCGCCCTGGAGGATGCGCAACGTGTTGACCCCGGCGGTCAGGGTGACGTCGGCCGACACCGTGGACCAGGTGTCCCAGGAGGCGGTGACCGGGAAGCTCAGCGCGGGCCCGGCGGCGCCGCCGACCGTGGTGGACAGCGTCCGGGTCGTCGCCTGCCCATCGCCGCCGGTCGCGTTGGCGTACCGCACCAGCAGCCGGTACGTGCCCGCCGACGGCACCGCGGAGACGTCCTGCGTCCAGGCGGACCCGGTGCCCTCGAACCCGGCGACGAATCCGCTGCCGTTGAACCCGGTGTGGTCGTAGGCGGTGGTCGCCGAGCCGCCCAGCAGCCCGTTCTCCGCCTCGCACGCGCTGCCTTCGGCGCAGTACGACGGGAATTCGGGCGCCGCGCTCACCCCGGTGCCGGCCAGGGTGACCGACAGGTTGGCCGCGGTGAACGGCCCGCTGCCCTGCCGGTAGCGCAGCGTCAGACCGCTGGTGCGGATCTCCCGGTAGCCGTCCGCCGTCACGTCGGTCGTGTAGGACGGCACCGGGAAGGACCGGTTGACGGCGTTGAACGTCCCGGCGTCCTGGAACGCCCCGTCGCCGGCGTACTCCAGCCGCACCAGCGTCGGCGTGAGCACTTCGAAGCGGGCGTTGCCGTCGATCACGGTGCTGGTGGCGGCCTGCGCGGTGCCGGCCGGGGTCAGGACGGTGACCACGGCGGCCAGCAGCAGGGCCAGCACCGCCGAGACGGCCGTCGGGCGCTGGGGGCGGCGAACGCGGGACAGGCGCACGGTGGACCTCGCAGGCAGGCGTGGACGTCGGAAGCGATCCCTTGCGCGTACTGCGGAGCCGTCGCACTGTACAGCGGCACCGGGCCCGCCCGACAGAGGGCCGTACGGGCCGGCGGCCGGGTGAACGCCGCTGAAACTGCGCGGGCATGACGGTGCGTCAGGTCGGACTGGGCCAACTGCGGTGGTGGGACGTGGTGGTGACGGTGCGTCAGGGTGGCTTCAGCGGTGGCGGGAAAGCAGCCATGACGGCGCGTCGGGCGACGTTCCCGGGACCGTCAGGTGGGGGTGCCGGGCGGTACCCGCAGGGCGAGCAGGGCGGTGTCGTCGCTGGCCCAGCCCTGGCTGTAGCCGGCCAGCACGTCGCCGAGGCGATCGATGACGCCGGCCGCCGTCAGGCCGTGGCAGCCGGACAGGGCGGCGGCCAGCCCCTCGGCGCCGAACTGCGGACGGTCGGCGGAGCCGTCGGTGCGCGGCGCGCGGGCCTCGGTGGCGCCGTCGGTGTACAGCAGCAGCGTGTCGCCCGCCCCGAGCCGGAACCGCGTGTCGGCGAGGAGTATGTCGGGGAAGACCCCGAGCAGGCTGCCGCGCAGGCCGACCTCCTGGACGCGGCCGTCGGCCCGGCGGATCAGCGCCGGCGGATGTCCGGCCGTGCACAGGCGGCCCGCTATGCCGGTCGGCGTGGTCCGGAAGGTGGCGTAGGCGGCCGTCACGAACCGCTCGCCCTGGCGCTGGTCCAGCAGGGCCGCGTTCAGGTGGTGCAGGACGGCGGCGGGCGACAGGTGCTGGTTGGCCTCGGCCCGCAGGGTGTAGCGGGCCAGCGCGGTGACCTTCGCCGCCTCGGTGCCCTTGCCGCACACGTCACCCATCACCGTGCTCCACCACGGGCCCTTGGTGCGGAACAGGTCGTAGAAGTCGCCGACCACCGTGGTGCCGCCGGCGGCCGGCAGGTAGGAGGCGGCCGCCTCCAGGCCGGGGACCGGCCGCAGCGCCGGCGGCAGCAGGCTGTCCTGGAGGCTGCGGGCCAGGTCGGTGGAGGTGCGCAGCGCCCGCCGGGTGGCCTCCAGGGACTCGCGCAGGTTGATCTCGTTGCTGACCGCGCGGGCCAGCGTGCTGAGGGTGGCCAGCTCGGCGGGGCTCCAGACGCGGGGGTTCTCGTCGATCACGCACATGCTGCCCAGCACCTCGCCGCCCTGGGCGATGATCGGGTAACCGGCCCACGCGCCGATCTTCATCGGGACGACCGCCGGATGGTCGCGGGTCCGCGGATCGGCCGCCGCGTCCTCCACCACGAACGGCTCGCCCTCCAGGCCGACCAGGTAATAGCAGAAGCTGTCCTCCACCGGGCACTGCCGCTCGGCCACCGTCGCGACGTCGACGCCGACGCACGACATCCAGAAGGAGCGCCGGTCGTCGACGAGGGTGATGAAGGCCCGCCCGCACCCCGTCACGCTGGCGGCCAGCTCCCCCAGGTCGTCGAACGCCTGTTCGGGATCGCTGTCCAGCAGCCCTGTGGCCCGGACGGCGGCCAGCCGCCGCGAATCCCACAGCGCCGCCGGCAGCCCGTCGCTCCCTGCTCCGCCGGGGAATTCCACTGCCGTCATCGCCGTACCCGCCTGTACTCGCGACCCGCCGTGCCGGCGGATCGACGTCCGGCGCCGGGGGTGCGCCGGGGCGCCGTAAATGTGGGCGCACGCAAACAGTAACGCGCGAACCCGGCCCGGTCTTCCCTGGCGGCGGACCGCTCGGGCCCGCCGGGGGACGCCGGAGTGGGGACGGTGGGAGCGGGACGCCGGAGCACGGACGGCCGGGGAGCGGGGACGCCGGAGCGGGCAGCGTCGGAGCGGGGGCGGTCGGTGCCGGGCGACGCCGGAGTGGGGCTTGTCGGAGCGAGTACGTCAGAGGGGGGAGTAGACGGTGAGCTTCAGGGCCGGGTGGTCGTTGGCCTGGAAGGTGGCGTAGCTGAAACGCAGGACGCCCCGGTCGGGGTGGTACAGCGTCTTGCGGCCGTTGCCGTTGTCGGCGATCCGGTGCTGCGCCCACCAGGCGGCGAATTCCGGGGACTCCCGGCACAGCCGGGCCGACAGTTCGGTGAAGGCCGGGTCCGGCATCGACAGGTCGTGCGCGGCCCGGAACCGGGCCAGCGCGCGGTGGGCCTCCTCGGCCCAGCCCGGGCCGAACCGCTGGCGGGCCCGGGGATCGAGGAACAGGTGGACGAGGATGTTGCGGTCCTGCTCGGGCAGCCGGTCGAAGTCGATGAGCAGCTCGGCCGCCGCCTCGTTCCAGACCAGGACGTCCCACCGCCGGCCGGTGACGTAGGCCGGCCGGTCCAGCGTCGTGACCAGGTGCCGGACGGCCTCCGGCACGCTCTCCGGGACGAACGGCCGGGGCCGGGCACCGTGCGCCAGGGTCCGCAGGTGCGCCAGCTCGGTGCTGTCCAGGCGCAGCGCGCGGGCCAGCGAGTCGATGGTGGCGGGCGACGGACTGACGGCCCGACCCTGTTCGAGCCGGACGTACCAGTCGACGCCGATGCCCGCGAGTTCGGCCACCTCTTCGCGCCGCAGCCCCGGCGTGCGCCGCCGCCGCCGGTCGGGCACCCCGGCCGCCTGCGGGGTCAGCTGCTCCCGGCGCGAGCGGAGGAAGGCGCCGAGTGCGTCCTGGGCCGGTTCCGGCATGGTCACCTGCTTCGTGAAGGCGGAGCCGATCCGGGAGGGTGGAACGGTCTCGTACTGCTGTGCGGGGACCGCTGTGCGGGGCGGACCGGGGCGATTCTCCCGCGTCCAGGAGGGTGGTACCGCGCGATCCCAGGACGGCGGCGGTCCTGCACACCGTCCGCGTACCCGTTCCATGATGAGGAAACGCCACGCCGAACGGCGTTCCCGGAAGGAGCGAGTCACGATGCGAGCCGCAGTCCTGAAAGAGTTCGGATCCCCGCTGAGCCTGGAGACGGTCCCCGATCCCGTCATCGGCACCGGCGAGGTCGTCGTCGACGTCGCCGCGACCGGGGTGCTGCCCTACACCGCCGAGGTCTTCAGCGGCGAACGCCGATACCCGCTCACCCTGCCGGTGACACCGGGGCTCGGCGCGGTCGGCCGGGTGCGCGCCACCGGCCCCGACGCGACCGCGCTGCGGGTCGGCGAATGGGTCCTGTGCGACCCGACGATCCGCTCGCGGGACGGTGTGCCGACCCCCGACATCACCCTCCAGGGCTGGAGCGCCCGCGGCGACGGCGGCCTGATGCTCCAGCGGTACTTCGGCCAGGGCTCCTTCGCGGAGCAGCTGCTGGTGCCCACCGAGAACGTCTTCCCCCTCGGCGACATCGACCCCGCCGACGCCGGGGCCTGGTGCGCCGCCCACGTCCTGCTCGTGCCGTACGGCGGCCTGCTGGCCGCCGGGCTGGGGGCCGGCGACACCGTCCTGATCAGCGGGGCCACCGGGAACTTCGGCGGCGCCGGCGTCGCGGTCGCGCTGGCCATGGGCGCCGGCTGCGTCGTCGCGCCGGGCCGCAACGAGGCAGCCCTTGAGGACCTGGAGCGCCGCTTCGGGTCACGGGTGCGCACGGTGCGGCTGTCGGGGGACGAGGACGAGGACCGGGAGCGGATGCGGCGGGCGGCACCCGGCCCGATCGACGTGGTGCTCGACATGCTGCCGCCCTCGGCGAGCACGGCCCCGGTACGGGCGGCGGCGATGACGGTCCGCGACTCCGGCACGGTCGTGCTGATGGGCGGCGTCGGCATGCTGGGCGGCGACGACCTGGCACTGCCCTATCCGTGGATCATGCGGAACAACATCACGATCCGCGGCCAGTGGATGTGCCCCCGCGAGGCCAACGCCGGGCTGATCAAGCTGGTGCGGTCCGGCCTGCTGGACCTCGGCGGCTTCGACGTCACCGCCTTCGGCCTGGCCGACGTCGAGGCGGCCGTCGCCCACGCCGCGGCCCACGGCGGCCGCTTCAGCCTGACGGTCCTCCAGCCCTGAGCGGGGGGACCCCGAGCGGGGGGGAACGGTCGCCGGGCGGCGGTTCCCGGGGCGCCGCCCACCCCGGCCGCCTCCGCCCCTGGCCGCCCCGCCCCGGATCAGGGCCTCGTCGCCTCCTCCAGCAGTTCGAGGACGTGCCGGTACTCGTGGCCGGTGGCCCGGGTCATGCCCAGCTCGCAGGTGCGGTTGACGGAGGCGTAGGCGGCGTAGTTCCGCTTGTTGACCTCGGCGGACTCCGCCTTCGTGGCCGACGCGGTCAGCTCCGGACGCAGCAGGCCGCGGTCGCCGGCGAAGGCGCAGCAGCTCCAGTCCACCGGTTCGTGGACCTGCGGGGAGACGGCGCGGGCGATGGCGCGGGCCTGGTCGTTGACGCCGAGCCGGGTCGAGGAGCAGGTCAGGTGGAGGGCCACCGAGTCGACGGGGTGGCGGACGGTGAGCCGGTCCAGCAGGTGCTCGTGCGCGAAGGCGACCGCGTCGGCGAACCGCAGCGCGGCGAACTCCTCGCCCGCCTGCGCCCGCATGGTCTCCAGGCCCTCGGTGCAGCTGGCCGCGTCGCAGACCACCGGCAGCCGGCCGCCGTCGCTGGCCGCCAGCAGCGCGGGCAGCACCACGCCGGCCATGTGCTCGTAGCCCGGCGTGTGGCCCTTGGACTTCCACGGCGTGCCACAGCAGAGGCCGCCGATGCCCTCGGGGACGGACAGCCGTACCCCGGCGCGGTCGCACAGGGTGCGCAGCGCGTGCGAGGCGCCCTCGCCGCCGGGCGCCGGGCCGAACATCGTGCCGATGCAGGCCGGGAAGTGCACCGCGACGGCGTCCGGTACGGCCACCGGGCGGCGGGTCGCGCCGCCGCGCGGCAGCCCCGCGCCGTACAGCGGGAGGGTGTCGGCGCCGGCCAGCGCGCGGCCGGCCCGGGTCACCGCGGTGGTCAGCGGCGCCGGCAGCAGCCGGGCGGCGGTCAGCGCGGCCCCGGCGCCGCGGGTGACCGGGTCCCAGTGCTTCGACAGCGCGGTCCACACCGCCTGTTCCGCGGTGCCCGCCGCGTTCTGCGCCCGCAGCCGCCGGACCAGGTCGCCGGTGTTGATGCCGACCGGGCAGGCCGGCTGGCACATGCCGTCGACCGCGCAGGTGTCGACGCCCTCGTACGCGTAGTCCGCCGCCAGCTCCGCCAGCCGCCCGGTGTCGCCGGCCTCCTGCGCGCCGCGCATCTCCCGGCGTACGACGATGCGCTGGCGCGGGGTGAGGGTCAGGTCCTTCGACGGGCAGGCGGGCTCGCAGTAACCGCACTCGACGCAGCGGTCGACCTCCTCCTCGACCGCGGGGGTGGTCTTGAGGTCGGCGAGGTAGGAGTCCGGGTCGTCGCTGAGCAGCACACCGGGGTTGAGCAGCCCGTGCGGGTCGCACAGCCGCTTGATCTCCCGCATGACGCCGTGCAGCTCGGCGCCGTACTGGTGGCGGACGAACGGCGCCATGATGCGCCCGGTGCCGTGCTCCGCCTTGAGCGTGCCGCCGTGCCGCAGGACCAGCTCGACCATGTCCTCGGTGAAGGCGCGGTAGCGGTCCAGGCAGGCGGGGTCGTCGAACCGCTCGTTGAGCATGAAGTGGATGTTGCCGTCCTTCGCGTGGCCGAAGATGACGGTGTCCTGGTAGCCGTGCCGCTCGAACAGCGCGGTCAGCTCCTCGCAGGTCTCCAGCAGCGCCGGCACCGGCACCGCCACGTCCTCCAGCAGCGCGGTCGTGCCGGACGGGCGGGCGCCGGCCACCGCCGTGTACAGCCCCTTGCGTACGTGCCACAGGCCGGCCCGGGTCGCCGGGTCGGCGCTGAGGACCGGCGGGCCGTCCGGGCACAGCGGCCCGAGCAGCTTCTCGCAGGCGGCCACCCGCGCGTCCAGGGCTTCCTGGTCGGCGCCGTGGAACTCGATCAGCAGCGCGGCGTGCTCGCGCACGTCCAGCGCGGCCAGTACGGCCGGCGGGTCGTCCAGCGCCCGGGCCACCCGCAGCGACGTGGCGTCCATCAGCTCCACGGTCGCGGGGCCCAGCGCCACCAGGTCGGGCAGCACGGCGGTCGCGGCCCGCAGGTCCGGCAGCACGGCCAGGCCGGTGGCCGCGTACGGCAGGATCTCCACGGTGCGGAACGTCGCCTCGGCGACGAAGCCGAGCGTGCCCTCGCTGCCGACCATCAGGTGGGCGAGGATGTCGACCGGGCGGTCGAAGTCCAGCAGCGCGTTGACGCCGTAGCCCATGGTGTTCTTCATGGCGAACAGCCGCCGCACGGTCGCCACCGACTCCGCGTCGCCGCGCACCCGGTCCCGCAGCCCGGCCAGCCCCTGCCACAGCACCGGTTCGTCGGCCCGCAGCCGCGCGTCGGCGTCCTCGCAGCCGGTGTCGACGATCGTGCCGGACGGCAGGACGAACACCGCCGACTCCAGCGTGCGGTACGTGTTGCGTTCGGTGCCGCAGGCCATCCCGCTGGAGTTGTTGGCCACCACCCCGCCGATCGTGCAGGCGATCTCGCTGGCCGGGTCCGGGCCGAGTTTGCGCCGGTGCCGGGCCAGGTGCGCGTTGACCTGCCGGACGGTCGCGCCGGGCTGGGTGCGCACCCGCCGGCCGTCGTCCAGCACGGTGACCCGGCGGAAGTGCCGCCGGGTGTCGACCAGCAGGCCGCCCGTGACGCCCTGGCCGCTCAGGCTCGTGCCGCCCGACCGGAACGTCAGCGGCAGCCGCCGCTCCCGGCCGTACCGGAACAGCTGCGACACGCCGGCCGCGTCCTTCGGCCGCGCGACGGCCTCCGGGACGCGCAGGTAGTGGCTGGCGTCGTGCGCCGCCGCGACCCTGTCGATCAGCCGCACCGTCGTCAGCGGCTCCGCCGCGCCGGAGGTCCTTGCTGCCATCGGTTCGACTCCCTGCCGCGGTGATCCGCTTCGCCGGCCATCATCCCCCGGGGCCATCATGCCCCGCGCCGAGCCGGGCGCTCCGCCGGGTTCCCCCGAACCGGCGCGCGGGGCTTCTGCGGGTGGGGGTGGTCGGGGGTCGTCGTCCTGCGCGTCGGGTGTGTTCCGGGGGCGGGGCCGGGCGGGGTGGGGCCGGAGGTGGGCGCTGTCGCATATGCGTGGACCCCGTGTCCTGCGGTGAGGATCTTCAGGGGAGGCGGGGTCCGTAAATATGTCGGCCCACCGGGACCCGCCTCGGACCTTCAGCCCGCGGCGCCCAGTGCCGCGTACGCCCCGTGGCGCCGCGACAGCTCCTCGTGCGTGCCGACCTCCGCGATGCGGCCGTCCTGGAGGACCACGATGCGGTCGGCCTTGCGGACCGTGGAGAGCCGGTGGGCGACGACGAAGACCGTGCGGTCGCGCACGAGGCGTTCCAGCGCCTGCTGGACCAGCGACTCGGAGTGCGAGTCGAGCGCGGAGGTGGCCTCGTCGAGGACGAGCAGGCGCGGGTCGCGGATCAACGCGCGGGCGATGGCCAGGCGTTGGCGCTGGCCGCCGGACAGCCGCGCGCCGCGTTCGCCGACGACGGTGTCGACGCCGGCCGGCAGGCGGTCGATGAACTCCATCGCGTTGGCGTCGGTCAGCGCGCGGCGCACCTGCTCCTCGGAGGCGCCGGGCATGCCGTAGGCGACGTTGTCGCTGATGGTCCCCTCGAACAGGATGGAGTCCTGCGGCACGACGGACAGGAAGCGCCGGTAGGTGCGCAGGTCCAGGTCCTCCATGTCGACGCCGTCCAGCAGGATGCGCCCGCCGGTCGGCCGCAGGAAGCCGATGACCAGGTTGAGCATGGTCGACTTGCCGGCGCCGGACGGGCCGACCAGGGCGATGGTCTCCCCGGGGCGCACCGAGAGCGTGAAGTCGCGCACCGAGGGCCGGTCGGCGCCGTCGTAGCCGTAGCTGACGGACTCGAAGTCCAGCCGGCCGCCCACCGAGGACACCGCCCGCTTGCCGGCGTTCTGCTCCAGGTCCGGCGCCTGGAGCACCTCGCCGACCGAACGCACCGACTCCAGGCCCTTGCTGAGCACCGGAGCGAGGCTCACCAAGGTGGTGACCGCGCCGGTCAGCGAGGAGAAGTACGTGCTGAGCATGACGACGTCACCGGGGCTGACGCCCAGCCAGCCGTAGTACGCGGCCAGGCCGGCCGTCACCAGGCAGCCGACGCCCAGCGCGTTGAGCACGATCCACGCCAGCGAGCCGAAGCGGCCGTTGATCCGGTCCAGGCGCAGGCCGGCCGACAGCACCTGGTCGAGCGTGCCGTCGACGCGGCGCAGCGCGGTCGACTCCAGGCCGTGGGCGCGGGTGATCGGGATCAGGGCCGTCATCTCGATCACCCGGGAGGACAGCCGTTCGACCTCGTGGCGGAACGACTCGTTCTGCGACCGCAGCCGGCCGCGCAGCCGCATCACCAGCAGCGAGGCGACCGGCACCACGACGACGAACACCGGCAGGAACGCCGGAGCCTGGAGCGCGGTCACCAGCAGTGCCCCGAACAGCGTGGATATCGCGGCAAGACCCATGTCGCCGGTCTGCTGGATGGCCTGCTCCACCGCTTCGACGTCCCGGATGACCTTGGCCTGCAGGACGCCGGAACTCACTTTGGAGTGGTAGCCGATGGACAGCTGCTGCATCCGCCGGCACAGCGCGGACCGCAGGCGTACCCCGGTGCGGCGGGCGCTGCCGTACCAGCCGCGCATGTACAGCAGGTGGAACGGATAGTTGAGCACCAGCAGGACGAGCAGCAGCCCGCCGCCGTACCACATGCCGGTGGCCGAGCGGTGCTTGACGATGATGTCGATGACGTAGGCGGTGATCGGCGGGATCATCCAGGTCGGCGAGTGCTTGATGAGGAAGGCGCCGGCCGAGCCGAGCAGCACCGCCCGGTCCTGGCGGAAGAGGTACGCGAGGGTGCGGACGGGGCGCTCGCCCTGATACCGGTGGTCGAGCGGTTCCTGTGATGACGCCATGCCGGACTCCCGGGGGCAGCTCGGTACGCGGGGACGGGACGGCGCCGGCCCGTCCGGGATCGTCCGGATCCTAAGGCCGCGCCCCGCCCGCCGCCGAGCGATTTCCGCGCTGCCGCAAGCCCCGCCATCACCGCACGCCGGAGCCGCCCCCCGCCGTCGCGGATGCCGCCCGGCTGCGGTCAACGGCCCGGCTGCGGGGTCGCTCCCGGGTCTACGGCTCCCGCGTCAACCGCCCACCGCAAGCCCCGCCTCCGTCAACCACCCACCGCGGCAACCCCGTTCACGCGTTCACGCCGCCCCCGTCCGTGCCGTGGAACGCCTCGACCGCCTCCTGGACGCGCAGTGCGGCGGCGAAGTCGGCCAGGTCGCCGAAGGGTTCACCGCGTACCGCGCGGGCGAAGGAGGTCAGGCGGCTGCCCTCGCCGCGCTCCGGGAGGCCGCCGGGGTCCACCGGGGTCCACGCGCCGCCGTCCGAGACGAACAGGTCGCGCCAGTCGCGCAGCAGGTACGAGCGCCGGGTGCCCCACAGCACCCACTCGTAGGTCTCGGGCCCCGCGACGCCGGCCCGGCCGGTGACGTGCACCGGCACCTCGCCGGCGTACAGCAGGCCGTGCGCGTCGCTCTCGCTGGCGGCCGGGTCGCCGGGGAAGCGCAGGCCGGTGCGGACCGGCCGCAGCGGGCCGGCCAGCCGGTCGGTGAGGTAGGCGAAGTGCGAGAAGACCTCGCGGACGAAGCCGCCCTCGGCCCGTTCGCCGACCCAGACGGCGGTGGCCTGGAAGGGGCGCGGCCACAGCGGGAACGTCAGCCTGATGTCGACGCCGCGCACCTCGCCGGCCTCGCCCGCCGCCAGCGCGCGTTCGACGTGCAGGGTCGCCGGGGTGTCCGCCAGCGGGAAGTTGACGGCGTTGGCGAGCCCGGTGGCGGTGGCCGCGTCGAGCATCAGGCGCCCGTCGGCCGGGCTGACGGCCAGCGGCTTCTCGCAGAAGACCGCCTTGCCGGACCGCAGGGCGTCCACCGCGAGCCGCGCGTGCGAGGCGGGCGGCGTGGCGATGTAGACCGCGTCGAGTTCGCCGGAGGCGACCAGTTCGGCGGGGGTGGTGAACGTGAGGTCCGGGTGGCTCGCCCGGGTCCGCTCCACCGCGCCGGCGCCGAGGTCCGCGGCCAGCGGCACGACGTAATCGGGATGGCTGAGCGCGCAGTCGAGGGTCCTGGACCCCATGACACCCAGACCGATGACACCCAGCCGGACCCGCCGGCGCCGCTCCTCAGACATACCGCACAGCATGCGGGCGGCCGGCGGACCGGTCAAACCCCGTTCGCGGGACGGCGCGGAACGGCACCCGGCCGCACACGGTGACGGCCTGCTGGCCGCCCGGCACACGGCATACGGCACCGGACGGCACACGACACCCGCCCGCATCGGCAACGGCCTGCCGGTCCGCCCGGCGCACGGACCGCTCCCGCCGGCCGGGGCGGGCCGCTCTGCGCCGGAGGCCCGCCGGGCCGCCTTCCCCGCCGGCCCGGATCGCGTGCTCACCACCGGCCCGGATCGCGCTCCCCACCGGCCCGGACCGCATACCGACCCCGCCCGGATCGCGCGCACCCCGCCCGCCCGCAGCCCCCGGAACGTATCGTGGCCGCGACGCCGAGGGTGTCGGGCGGGCCGTGCGCGAGTGACCGGTCGGGGGCCGGCCGGGCCGGCCCGGCCCCCGTCGTCCGCCCCTTCGTCCGGCGCGACGCCACCGGGGGTGTCCGCACCGGCGCCGTCGGGGGCCGGTGCGGACACCGCGGTGCGTCGCGCGTGCCGATCAGGAAGGAACACCTCCCCGTGCGTCATCAACTCCTCCGCTCCGGCTGGAGCCTGGCCCATCTGTCGGGACCGTCCGAGACTCCGCAGGAGGTGACCGGCCGCACGGTGGACGCCACCGTGCCCGGCTGCGTCCACACCGACCTGATGGCCGCCGGTCTGCTGGCCGACCCGCACCTCGACGCCAACGAGACCGGCACCCGGTGGATCGGCTGGAGCGACTGGCGGTACGCCACCGCGTTCGACGCCGCCGCCCCGGCCGACGGTGAGCAGGTCGACCTGGTCTGCCGCGGCCTGGACACCGTGGCGCGCGTCGAGCTGAACGGCACCGAACTGGGCCGCACCGAGAACCAGCACCGTTCGTACCGCTTCCCGGTCGGACACCTGCTGGGCACCGGGCGCGGTGAGCTGGCCGTGGAGTTCACCGCGCCGGAGCGGCTGGCCGCCGACCGGGTCGAGGCGGCCGGCGGGCAGTGGCCGAACCCGTACGGCCGTCCCTACGCCGCGCTGCGCAAGATGGCCTGCAACTTCGGCTGGGACTGGGGTCCGGACCTGCCCACCGCCGGCATCTGGCAGGACATCGGGCTGCACTACTGGCGTACCGCCCGGCTCGACACGGTCCGCCCGCTGGTGCGCCGCGCCGGCGACCGCCGCTGGACCGTCACCGTGCACGTCGAACTGGCCAGGGCCGGCGGGGCCGTGCCGGTGGAGGTCACCGCCGAGGTGGCCGGCGTCCGTGCCGCCGTCACCACCGGCGGCACGTCCGCCACCGTCGAGGTCGCCGTTGACGACCCGGCCGTGTGGTGGCCGCGCGGTCACGGCGACCAGCCGCTGCACGAGCTGACCGTCACCGTCGCGCACGACGGCGCCGAACTCGACGGCTGGCGGCGCCGGATCGGCTTCCGCGAGGTCGGCCTCGACACCGGTGCCGATGAGGCCGGTTCGAAGTTCGTGATCCGCGTCAACGGCCGGGACGTCTTCGCCCGCGGCGTCAACTGGATCCCCGACGACACCTTCGTCACCCGCCTCGACCGCGACCGGCTGCGCGCCTCGCTGACCGGTGCCACCGGGGCCAACGCCAACCTCGTGCGGGTGTGGGGCGGCGGGCTGTACGAGTCGGAGGACTTCTACGACCTGTGCGACGAACTCGGCCTGCTGGTCTGGCAGGACTTCCTGTTCGCCTGCTCCGCCTACCCGGAGGAGGAGTTCCTCGCCGCCGAGTTCGAGGCCGAGGCCCGGGAGAACATCGTCCGCCTCATGCCGCACCCCAGCCTTGTGCTGTGGAACGGCAACAACGAGAACATCTGGGGCTGGTTCGACTGGGGCTGGCAGCAGGAGCTCGACGGCCGCGGCTGGGGCCTGACGTACTACCTCGACCTGCTGCCCCGGCTGCTGGCCGAACTCGACCCGACCCGCCCGTACTGGGCCGCCAGCCCCTGGTCGGGCGGCATGGACCGGCACCCCAACGACGACCGGTACGGCGTCAGCCACGTGTGGGACGTGTGGAACCAGCGGGACTACCTGGACTACCGCGAGCACACCCCGCGGTTCGCCGCCGAGTTCGGCTACCAGGGCCCGCCCGCCTGGTCCACCGTCCGCCGCAGCGTCAGCGACCGGGAACTCACCGTGGAATCGGCGGCGTTCCAGCACCACCAGAAGGCCGCCGACGGCCACGCCAAGCTCCAGCGGGGCCTGGCCGCCCACTTCGGCGTGCCGGCCGACTTCGACGACTGGCACTTCCTCACCCAGGTCAACCAGGCGCGCGCCGTGCGCACCGGCGTCGAGCACTTCCGCTCGCTCCAGCCGCACTGCATGGGCACCATCTGGTGGCAGCTCAACGACTGCTGGCCCGGCGCCTCGTGGGCGGTGATCGACGGCGACGGCCACCGCAAGCCCGCCTGGTACGCGCTGCGCGCCGCCTACCGCCCGCGGCTGGCCACCTTCCAGCCGGTCGACGGCGGCCTGGAACTCGTCGTGGTCAACGACACCGACGAGCCGTGGCGCGGCCGGATCGAGCTGGCCCGCCACGCCTTCGACGGCGAGCGGCTGGCCGGGTCGTCCACCGGTTTCGACTGCCCGGCGCGCGGCACGGTCCGGATCGCGGTGGACGCCGAGGTCGGCACCGCCCGGCACCCGAGCTGCGAACTCGTGCGGGCCTGCGGTGCCGCCGACACCGAGTGGTATTTCCGCACCGACCGCGAACTGGCTTACCCCCGGGCCGAGTTCACCGCCACCGCCGAACGCCTGGGCGACGGCTGGCGGGTCGAGGTGGTGGCCGGCACCCTGCTGCGCGACCTGTGGCTCTTCCCCGACCGGCTGCACGCCTCCGCCGCCGCCGAGGGCACGGTGTCCACCCTGCTGCCGGGCGAGAGGGCGGCGTTCACCGTCACCGCCGGCGCCGACCTGGACCCGGCCGCGCTGACCGCCCGCCCGGTGCTGCGCTGCGTCAACGACATCGCGCTCGGCGAACTCGACCCCGGCACCGCGTTCCTGGACGCGGACGCGCCGCAGCCGTCCTGAACCGCCGGTGGGCGGGTGGCGGCGCCGCGGCGTCCCCACCCGCCCACCGGGCCGCCCCCGTAGCCGGCCGCCGGTGCCGGCGGACGCGCGCTCCGGGGCCGGCGCACCGGTCAGCCCCCGGCGTTCAGCGCGTCCAGCGCGCTCTGCTGGCGGGCGGCGTCGGTGGAGTCCAGCGGCCCGGCGAAGTCCAGACCGTACTGGTCGAGCGCGTCGCGGTCGTTGGCGTGGGCCGTGCTCGCCTGCCGTTGCAGGTAGGCGGTGTACGGGTGCGAGGACTCCAACGAGTTGAGCTTGGACAGGCCGCGCAGGTCGGCGCCCTTGAACGACGGCCCGTCCGCACCGCAGTTGCCCGGCTCGCACGGGTCGGTCAGTATCCCGGCGGACGAGTTGAGCGCGGAGGAGGTGGTGTTGGCGTCGGCCACCTGCTCCGCCGCGGTCAGCACCGACGCGTCGTTCGTCGCGCGGTACAGCTCGGTCAGGCCGCCCACCAGCACGCCCTGGTTGTAGGACCACTCCGTCGCGCCGTTGTTCTTGCACGTCGAGCCGTTCACACCGTCGTTGACCAGGTGCGAGCTGTTGACCATCCCGGTGCCCTGGAACCAGCTCCAGTCCGCCTGCGCCCGTTGCAGGTAGGTCGTGTCACCGGAGATCCGGTTGTGCAGCTCCGCGCTCAGCTCGATGTACAGGGAGTTCTCGATGGCGTTCTTGCCGGTCTTCGCCGTGCTCCACCACACCCCGCCGCCGCAGGTGCTGTCCCAGTACGACGCCATGTAGTCGTCGTCGGTGCGCGCGGTGTTGAGGTAGTCGGTGTCACCGGTCAGGTCGTAGGCCGCCAGCCAGGTCAGACCCCACCAGCCGGTGTCGTCCAGGTAGTCGTTGCGGAACTGCCCGTCGCCGGAGTTCACCTGGAGGCTGTACGTGCGGGCGATCGCGTAGGAGTAACTGCTCATGCCGGTCACGGAGATGTCGTCGATGACCGAGTTGAGGGCGTTGGCGGAGTTCCACCAGCCGGTGGTGTCGAACAGCCCGGTGCCGTAGTCGTAGAACTCCATCTCGGCCGTCGCGGCGGCGGTCCGGTCGTTCCCGGCGTTCCACGTGGTGCGCGCCCACGCTGTGCAGGCGATGTCGCTCCGGTCACTGGCCTTGCCGCAGGCCCGCAGCGCGCCGATGCCGTGGTTCGCCCAGTCGTCGTTGTTGTACATCAGCGTGCGCCAGCCGGTCTGGCCGGTCGGGATCGTGGTGTCGCCCAGCTTGCTGCCCGAGCTCCACGTGCGGCCGCCGTCGAACGACCGGTCCACCCACACCTCGTCGGCCGGGCTGCCGTTGGTGATCGACGCCCAGCCCATCGCGTCCGTGTCGTCCAGGTGCAGGGTGATCGCACGGGAGAACAGCGTGACGCTCACCGGGGAGCGGTCGGCCGCGGCCAGCGCGGGGTCGCGCCCGTCGCAGTACGTGTTGCACACCGCCGTCGCCGGCCGCACGGCCGACGGCTGCGCCGCCCCGGCCGATGAGATGGACAACGTTGTCAAAACGATGGCGGCCAGTACTGCCGCCAGTGCGCGCAAAGGTCTCATTCCGGACTCCCAGGGCCAGGCGGCCGCCGGTGCGGTCCGCGCGGGGAAAAAGGGGGGGAGAACGTGCTGCCGCGACGGTAGGGCCCGGGAGGGGGGCCGTCAACGGGGCGTACGAACTAGGGGGTTGGCGGGATTGGTGAGGCGGGTGAGGGAGGCGGCGGAGGGGTGG
>NZ_JAAGKO020000036.1 GCF_027947535.2 Streptantibioticus silvisoli | reverse complement strand
GTCGTGGCGCGGCCCGCCGCCCGGCCCCTTCCCCGGGTCCCGGTCGGCGTCTTTCGGACGCTTCCGCACGGCTTCTTGACGCGGCTCCGGGCCCGCTGGACGCTCCTGTTCGGGAACCCGGCCGCCGTGCGGCTCCGGGGCCTCCCCCGGCGGTCCGGCGCGTGGGCCGCCGGCCGCCGCGTCCGGTCCGGGCGCGGTGACGCCGGCTCGCCGCAGGACGTCGGCAACGTGTGACGGCGGGCCCCGGCAAGGGAGTTGACGCATGCTCGGGAACAGATCACGCAGACGCCCGGTGCGGCGCACGGTCATGGCCGGTTGCGCCGCGGTCTCGCTCGCCTTCGCCGCGCTGGCCGCGGTGCCCGGTGCGACGGCCGTCGCGGCACCGGCACCGGCGGTGACCGGGCCGCACGACGGGAGCCACGACGTCAGCGCGAACCTCTTCGAGTGGAACTGGCCCTCGGTGGCCTCGGAGTGCGCCGATGTGCTGGGCCCTGACGGATACGGCAGCGTCGAGGTGGCTCCGCCGCAGGACTCGATATCCGTCTCCGGACACCCGTGGTGGGAGGTCTACCAGCCGACCGACTACAACCTCACCAGCCGGATGGGCGACGCCGCACAGTTCCAGTCGATGGTCACCGCCTGCCACAACGCCGGGGTGAAGGTGATCGTGGACGCGGTGATCAACCACATGACCGGCCAGGGCAGTGCCAGTTACGGCGGGGCGAGCTTCACCAAGTACGACTACCCCGGGATCTACCAGAGCCAGGACTTCCACCACTACCCGAACGACTGCGGCAACTCCGACGGCACGATCCACGACAGCGACTGGACGAGCAGCACGCGCAACGTCTGGAACTGCGAACTGGTGGGTCTGGCCGACCTCAACACCGGTTCCTCCTACGTCCAGGGTGAGCTGGCCGGCTACCTCAACAGCCTCACGGCGATGGGCGTCGACGGCTTCCGGGTGGACTCGGCCAAGCAGATCGACCCGGCCGACCTCGCCGCGATCGAGTCCCGGCTGACCGGTTCGCCGCAGATGTACCAGGAGGTGATCTACGGGGCCGACGACGTGGTGCAGCCGAGCCAGTACTACGGCGACGGCGACGTGCTCGACTTCCAGTTCGGGATCTACCTCAAGCAGGAGTTCGGTTCCGGGAACATCTCCGCCCTGGAGAACTTCGGCGACAGCTGGAGCGGGATGAACCCCAGTGACAAGGCGCTGGCGTTCGTCACCAACCACGACACCGAACGCAACGGCAACTCCCTCAGCTACAAGGACGGCGCCGACTACACACTGGCCAACGTCTTCATGCTGGCCTGGAACTACGGCACGCCGCAGGTCTACTCCGGGTTCACGTTCAACAACAGCGACGACTCACCGCCCGCCGACTCCGCCGGCCACGTCACCGACACCTCGTGCGGCAACGGGTGGACCTGCTTCGACCGCGATCCGGCGATGGTCGGCATGGTCGGCTGGCACAACGCGGTCGGCAGCGCGGCCGTGGGCAACTGGTGGAGCGACGGCAGCAACCGGATCGCGTTCAGCCGCGGTTCGGCCGGCTTCGTGGCGATCAACAAGGAGAGCGGCGACTTCAGCCGCACCTTCGCCACCGGGCTGCCCGCCGGCACCTACTGCGACGTCGTCCACGGCACGGTCACCGGCGGAACGTGTGACGGCCCCACGGTCACCGTCGACTCCGCGGGCGACACGACCGCCGACGTACCGGGCATGAGCGCCGTCGCGATCGACGCCGACTCCCTGGTGTCCGGCGGCGGCACCACGCCTCCGCCGCCCTCCGCGGTGAACGTCGACTTCAAGGTGAACGCCACGACGACCTTCGGCCAGAACGTCTACGTGACCGGTTCGGTGGCCGCGCTGGGCGGCTGGGACACCGGCAAGGCGATCCCGCTGTCGTCCGCCGCCTACCCGGTGTGGGACGCCACCGTGCAACTGCCGGCCGACACCGCGGTGCAGTACAAGTACATCATGAAGAACCCCGACGGCTCGGTGACCTGGGAGAGCGGCGACAACAACGCCCTGACGACCGGGACGAGCGCGATGACCCGGAACGACACCTGGCACTGACACCCCCTCAGCCGCGGCCCCGGGCGACCCGCCCTCCCCCGGGGCCGCGGCGGCCCGGCGGCGGGACACGGTGGCGGGCCATATCGTTTTGCGATACCATCGAGAAACGATATGCCAACGGAAGGTGGAGGCATGACCACCACAACATGGTCCCGGGTCGGCAATCCCGTCCTGGAGATGACCCTGGGACTGGCCCTGCTGCTGGTGGGGCTCTTCCGCGTCCTGTTCCCCATCCTGGGCGTGACCGGTCCCCTGCCGGCGATGGACACGACCCGCACGGTCCGCATCGACGCCACCACGCGGGTGCCCGACGCGGTGGCCCACGGAGCCGTGACGCTGCACGGCACCTCGACCGCGGCGCTGACCTTCGCCCACCCCGGCGTCGGCGACCGCCTGCTGCTCGTACTGCCCGCCCTGGTCGGCGGCCTGCTGCTGCTCCAGGTCTTCGAGATCCTGCTGAGGACGGCCCGCACCTTCCGGGACGGCGACTTCTTCGTGCCCCGCAACGCGCGGCGCCTCGGCCTGGTCGCCGCCCTCGTGCTGCTGATCGGCGTCCTCACCCCGGCGCTGGACGTGATCACCACGAAGTTCCTGGTCAAGGGGACGCCGGTGGCGTCGGCCGTCCAGTCCTCCTACCACTTGAGCATGCTTCCGGTGGTCCTGGCGATCCTCATCGCCGCGGCGGCCGCGGCCTTCCGCAGCGGGACCCGACTGCGGGACGACACCGACGGGCTGGTCTGATGCCGCCGGAGGAGCCGCACCGGATCGAGGTCCAGCTGGACCGCCTGCTGGCCGAACGCGACATGACGCTGGCCGAACTCGCCGAACGCGTCGGCGTCACCGTCGTCAACCTGTCCGTGCTCAAGAACGACCGGGCCAAGGCGATCCGGTTCAGCACCCTCAGCGCCGTCTGCCGCGTGCTCAGCTGCCAGCCCGGCGACCTGCTCACCTACAGCGCGGGGTAGCGGCACCCGTCGCACCGCATGCCGGCGGCCGGCCCCCCGATCGGGGAGGCCGGCCGCCGTCTGTGCGGACTGCGGTGTCCGTCGGGTCAGTTGACGGTGACGGGGAACGAACCGCTGACCGGGCCGGCCGGGGTCTGAACGGTGTAGTTGATGGTCGCCGGGCCGCCGGTGAAGGGGCCGCCGCTCCAGGTGCCGTTCATGTTCCCGATGATGCCGCCCTGGAGAACGATGGTCCCCGAGCCCATGCCGTTGGAGCCGAAGGTGCCGCTGAAGGTGCTGCCGAAGGTACCCAGCGCGGTGGAGATGGTGCAGCCACCGGAGACGGAGTTGCCCGACGTGGTGGAGGTGCAGGTGTCCGCAGGGACGACGGAGGTCGCGGGAGTGGCGGCGAAGGCCGCGCCCGGGCCAGAGACGACGGCGACGGCGACGGCCACAGCCACGCCCGCGCCGGCCAGCACTCCGCGGGTAACACGCTTCATATTTCTTCTCCCAATTCTGCGCTGAATTGATGGGACTTCGTGCCCGAGAATGTTCACAGAGCGGCAGGACATTGACCACCCCTAAGGCGGAATAGCCTCCCCCTAAAACCATCCGTACGCCTTCTTGATAAATGAGTCGATTTCACCGAAACGCCTTGTCGGCATAACTAATTATTTCGGATTTCGGGCGGAGTGGGCGGCTATGGTACGACGAAGGTCCCGGCGGATCTCCGGTAAGCCGGGACCGCGTTCCGGGTGCCGCGCCTGGTCAACGCCGCACCGGCACACGCCCGCGCCCGCGGAGTGGACGACGGCTTCGCAGCGGTTCCCCACCCCTACCCCCGGCGGCCGCGACCGGCGAGGACGCCGGGCAGAACGAGGGCCGAACGCGTGGGGGAAGCGAAAGCCGCGGCCAGCGCAGGGCTGACCGCGGCTCGGGTGGCGGAAGGGCTCAGACGTCCGTCCAGCTGTGCGACCGGGCCAACGCCAGGAAGCACGAGCGCACTTGCTTGATCTGCCGCGCGGTGAGCGTCTCGTCCGCCGCGAGCAGCACCTCGGTGAGTTCGGCGCTCAGCTCGGCGGCCGACAACACGTCGCACAGCGCGCCGTCGACCGGTTCGGACCGCTCCGCCGGCTCCGGCGCCGGGACGGCCGACCCGATCGAGGCGACCGGGGTGGAGAAGGGGGACGAAGCGGTGGACGTCCGTATCAGTCGCACCTCGGACGCCTTCGGCCCCTTCTCACCCGATTCGACGAAGAATTCGACCGCACGTCCCGCCCGGTACAGATACTTCTCTTCCAGCAGGTCGTTCGCGTGGACGAAAACGTCCTCGTCACCGTTCTCCGGGGCGATGAAGCCGTAACCGCGGGTCTCGTCGAACCGCAGGATCTTCCCGGTGTTCTGCATTCCCGTACTTCCCTCCTGAACCGCCGCGCGCCCCCCAGCGCTCACTGGGAGGGCTTCAGACGCAGTTGCGTGAGTACATGATCGGATATCGCGTTGACGATCTCGGACTGGTGCGATGCCAGGTAGAAGTGGCCGCCGGGGAAGACCTGGAAGTCGAAGCTGCTCTCGGTGTGCTCGCCCCACGCGCGCGCCTCGTCCATCGTCACCTTGGGGTCGTCGTCGCCCACCAGGCTCACGATCGGGCACCGCAGCTTCGGTCCCGGGTCGTACTCGTAGGTCTCGGCGGCGCGGTAGTCGGCCCGGATCGCCGGCAGCACCATGCGCAGCAGTTCCTCATCACCCATGATCTGCGAGTTGGTGCCGCTGAGCCGCTGCAACTCGGTGATGATGCCCCGGTCGTCGCGCTGGTGGACCGTTTCGTGGCGCTTGCGGGAGGGGGCGCGGCGGGCCGAGGCGAACAGGCCGACGAGGACGATGCCGTGGTCGCGCTCCAGGCGCCGGGCGACCTCGAAGCCGAGCGTGGCGCCCATGCTGTGCCCGAAGAACACCAGGGGCCGGTCCGCCCAGGGCACCAGAGCCGCGGCCACCAGGTCGGCCAGCTCGGGGATGCTGGATATGCACGGCTCCGCGCGGCGGTCCTGCCGTCCCGGGTACTGGACGGAAAGAACCTCCACCGAGGTTCCCATCATGTCCGACATCGGAAAGTAGAAACTGGCGGATCCGCCGGCGTGCGGCAGACACACCAGCCGCACCTCGCTGTCCGGACGAGGGTGGAACCGACGAATCCACAGGCTGTCGTCCTCGACTGGCTTCGCCATGGTGCTGGTGCTCCTCTACTGGTGGACGGCGACGGGTGCTTCGGCATATGAGACCGCGGGGCGAAACCGCCCATCGGCCCATATGGCAGGCTCCTCCCTCGGTACGGCGTCGAATTCCGCAATCCGGCAATTTCGTCGATATGCGAATATACGGGACATCGACTGTTTCCGGGGCCGGACGGGACAGTGCACCGCATTCCGCCGGGACATCTTCGGGCCGATGTGCGGAGCGGGAGCGGGGAAACCGTCAAGTCCGGCAATTCGAGCCTGCGGCGAAGCGCATCCACCTGACCTCAACGACGAGCCGAAATTATGACAATATCATCAGGAACGGGGTCCGAAAAGCAAACCCCTAGCACCCCCTAAAGAGGGCCTGGCGACCCGCCCGCCGACGGTCACCACCGGTGGCGCTTCCCCGGCCGGCAGCGCAAAACGCACCCCACAACGGAGTTCACCTCCGCCGGCACCGGCCGCGGGCGCACACGCAATGTAATCACGGCAACACGCGCGAGGCGTTCGGCGCCGGATATTCCCACCCCATTGCGAACCGCCCGCCGCACGCCCTCCGACCGGCGGCCTGCACATTTCCTCCGCAGCTCCCGCTCCTTGTGTCTAATACTGACCCCCAGTCAGCGCGGTCCGATCACTGCCGCATTCGGGGTGAACACGAGGTTTGCACGTGTCACACCGAATGATCCCCCGAGCCAAAACGTCCGCAGACAACTTGTGACAGATCTGATACGTTGACGACGTGGCCGGACTGGCTCCCGGTGCCGCAGTCGACAAGAAAACAACAGGCTTTTAATAAATACGTGCACGGCCGAGTGAAAATACCAAACGAGTTTTACCATGCCAGGCGTGCGTATACACGGGGGTAAAACACATGGAGCTTTTCGAACGTGACCGTGAATTTTCCACGTTGAATGATCTCCTTGCACATACTCATAACGGGAACGGCCAAATCGCGCTTATCACAGCCGCGGTCGGCAACGGGAAGACCGCTTTGCTGCGGAAGTTCGGCGAGGTCGTCAGACGCGAAGGATGCGTGACCCTCAACGCCAGCTGTGCCGGCGCCGAGCAGAAGGTGCCGCTCGCCGCCCTCACCCAGCTGTTCGACAGCCCCTCCCTGGAGGCCAAGGACGCGCAGCGGGCGGCGGAGCTGCTGAGCGAGTGGCACCGGCCGGCGGGTGGTTCCGCGGCCGAACGACCGCGCGCGCAGGTGATGCTGGAACTGGTCCGCATCATTCTCGACCTCTCCCGCACCAAGACGGTCGTGTTGAGCGTGGACGATGTTCACCACTCGGATCCGGAATCGCTTCAGTACCTCCAGCACATCCTGCGCCGTGTCCACGCGTCGCGCGTGCTGGCGATCCTGACCGAACGCGCCTGTCACAACGGACCGCACTCCCCGCTCCAGACCGAGTTGCTGCGCCAACCGAACGTGCATCCCCTCTGGTTGCCCCCGCTGTCCCTCCAAGGCGTAGCAGAAATGGTGTCCGTGACGGCGGGTCACGCATTCGCCCAGGAACTGGGAACCGAATACCACGCATTGACCGGGGGAAATTGCTCCCTCGTTCAGGCACTTCTGCGCGACCGCGCGGGGGAGGACCCGGCGGGGCGGACCGACGGGCCCGTACCGGGCTCGGCGTTCGAACAAAGTGTGGTGCGCTGCCTCGCGTCGGAGGAGCCGGTGCTGCGCGGCACCGCGCGCGGTCTGGCGCTGCTGGGCGACTGCGCGACGCAGGAGGTGCTCGCCCTGCTGCTGCGGCTGCCGCGCGAGACGGTCGCGCGGGCGCTGCACGCACTCACGGTGACCGGCATTCTGGACGGCACCCGGTTCCGGCACCCGGCCACCGCGGCGGCCGTGCTGGGCGACATGCCGCTCGGCGAGCGCGACGCACTGCACCGCAGGGCAGCACGGGTGCTGTACGAGATGAACGCGCCCGCCCCCGCGGTGGCCGCGCACCTGCTCAGCACCGGGTCGGCCGACGAGCCGTGGATGATCGAGTCGCTGATCAGCGCCGCCGACACCCTCTTCCAGCAGGGCCGCAGCGTGACCGCCCGCACCTACCTCGAACTGGGCCACCGGTTCAGCACCGACGACCGGCAGCGCGCGTCGATCGGCATCGCGCTCGCCGAGATCGAGTGCCGCATCAGCCCGCAAGCGGTCAGCCGCCGGGTGCCGCAGCTCCTGGCGGCGCTGCGGGCCGGGCTCGTCCCCGGCCGCAAGGCCCTGCGGCTGTGCGAATCACTGCTGTGGAACGGCCAGGTGGACGCGTTCGACGAACTGCCGGACCTGCTCGGCAAGCTCATGGCCGTCGCCGAGCCGGACCTCGACACCGAGGCCGAGGTCATCCGGCGTCTGCTGTCCAGCACGTTCCCGCAGCTCGCCGAGAAGGTGTCCGACGTGCTGGGCCGACCCGCGCGGCAGCCGCTGACCACCTCGGCGCTGGCCACCAACAACCGGCTGAAGGCGCTGGCGGCGTACGACACCGCGCTGGCCCGCGGCGCCGACCCGGGCGCGGTGGCGGACGCCAAGCAGATACTCAACGGCAGTGCGCTGTCGGAGGCCACCTTCCCGCCCATCACGATGGCGCTGTGGACGCTGGTGCACGCCGACCGGCTGTCGGAGGCCGAGGTGTGGTCGGACCGGCTGCTGGGCGAGGCGGAGTCGCGCGGGACGGCCGGCTGGCTGGCGTCCTTCGCCTGGACCCGCGCGTCCGTGGCGCTGCGGCAGGGCAACCTGCCGTCGGCGGAACGCCACGCGCAGGCGGCGATCGGCCACCTGCCGCTGGACGCCTGGGGTGTGCGGGTCGGCGGACCGTACGCGACGCTGCTGCACACGGTCACCGGGATGGGCAAGCACGCCGACGCCACCGGGATTCTCAACCGGCCGGTGCCGGAGGCGATGTTCGGCACGCCCTTCGGACTGGTCTACCTGCACGCCCGCGGCCGCTGCTGCCTGGCCCGCCGGCAGTACCAGGCGGCGCTGAACGACTTCGTCGCCTGCGGGGAGCTGATGGCGAGCTGGCGGCTGGACCGGCCGGCCCTGGTCCCGTGGCGGTCCAGCGCCGCCGAGGTGTGGCTGCACCTGGGCCACACCAACAAGGCGGGCCGACTGGTCGAGGAGCAGCTCGCGCTGCTGACCCCGCACGATTCGACCGTCCGGGGCGCGTCGCTGCGCCTGCTGGGGCTGACCCGCCGGCCCCAGGAACGGGTCGTGCTGCTCAACAAGGCGGCCGAGATGTTCCAGCGGCTCGGCAGGAAGCTGGAACTCGCCGAGGTGCAGGCCGATCTGGGGGAGGCCTACCAGGCGCTGGGCGACAGCGAGCAGCAGCGGGTCGCGGTGCGCCGGGCCCGGCATCTGACGCAGGAGTGCCAGGCCAAGGGCGCGCACTGCGTGGCACTGCTGGACGTCTCGCGGGACTCGGCGGTGCAGCGGCACGACGGGATGGACGACAAGCTCGCCCACCTGTCGGACGCCGAGCGCCGGGTGAGCGAGCTGGCGGCGCTCGGCCGCACCAACCGGGAGATCTCCAGCAGTCTGTGCATCACGATCAGCACGGTGGAGCAGCATCTGACCCGGGTCTACCGCAAGCTGAACATCCAGCGCCGGCAGGACCTGCCCGCCGGTCTGCGGCCCAGGATCGCCACCCGCGAGTCCGAGCAGTACGGCGCGGGCCGGATACCGCTGGCCCGCCGGCACGCCTGAGGCCCGGCGAACGCCCCGCCCCTCCCCCGACCGGGGGCCGGGGCGTCCGGCGGTGCGCAGGGCGCCCGTCGGGCTACTTGCGCAGCCGCAACGGCAGTTCGGTCAGGGCGCGCAGGTTGAAGTGGCCGTGGTACTTCGGGGGGCCGGCCAGTTCGATGCTGCGGTAGCGGCGGAACAGCTCGGTGAGCAGGCTGCTGACCTCCAGCAGTCCGAGCGCCTTGCCCATGCAGTGGTGCGGGCCGGCGCTGAAGGCGAGTGACTTCACCCCGGTACGGGCCATGTCCAGCCGGTGCGGATCGGGATAGCGTTCCGGGTCGCGGCCCACCGCGTCGAACGCCACGAACACGCACTCGCCGGCCGGGATCACGGTCTCGCGGATCTTCAGGTCCTCGGTGAGGATGCGGGCGACGAAGCGGGCCGAGGGGTAGAAGCGGGACAGCTCCTCCACGCCGGTGGGTATCAGGGACGGGTCGTCGCGCAGGGCCCGCATGGCGTCCGGCTGCTGGAGCAGCGCCAGCATCCCGTTGCCGATCAGGTTCGACGTCGTCTCGTAGCCGGCGTTGTAGAGCAGCGCGGTGTTGGCGGCGATCTCGTCGTCGGTGAAGTCGTCGTCCGCGCGGACCATCACCGAGGCCAGGGTGTTGTCCGGTTCGCCCTGCCGGGCCTTCTCGATCAGCCGGTAGACGTAGGCGCGGGCCTTGGGCTCGGCCTTGTTCATGGCGATGAGGCGTTCCGGTGACACGACGCGGTCGATGAGCTGGCCGATCGGCTCGGTCACGCTGCGGAACATCTCGCGGTCCTGTTCGGGGACCCCGAGCAGTTCGCTGACCACCGTGGTCGGCAGCGGCAGCGCGATGCTGCTCATCAGGTCGATCTCGCCGGCGTCGCCGATCTCGTCGAGCAGCCCGGAGACGATCTGCGGGATACGGGTCCGCATCAGTTCGAGCATGCGGGGCGAGAACAGCTTGCCGACGCTGCCGCGCAGCCGCCGGTGGGCGGCGCCGTCCTGCATCAGCATCCACTGGTGGGCGGACTTCACCGCCGGGCTGCTCGGACCCCCGCGGGCGGCGGCCCAGTTGGGGTTGGCCGGGAAGTTGCTGGAGACGCCGGGGGTGCGCAGCAGCGTGTGCGCGTCGTCGTAGCGGAACAGCACCCAGTAGCCGTAGGGCGTCCAGTGGATCGGATCGTTCTTCTGGAAGTTCCCATAATATTCGACCCGATGGGTCTCCAGCAGGGGACTGGTGAAATCGAAATACTCCGTCATGCGATCCGTCCGTCGCGATCAGCTATGGGCGACACAAGATTTCGGGTCCTGACCGGACCCGTCAGGCCCTCAGCGGACCGGGCCGAAAAGAAATTGCATTCTCCAGAAACTGTGGTGGACGCCCGCTGCGGGGTCAACCCCTAGGCTCCCGGACAGGGGTGGCCGCGTCAGGGTGCGGTGCGCCGTCCCGGGTGGGCGGCCAGATGGCGTTCGATCGCGTCGGCCGCCCTCGCCCCTCCCCCGGCGTCGTCGATGTCGCGGCGCATCCGGGCGGCCCGCTTGCGGGTCATCAGGTCGGCCGTGACGTCCTGGACCGCGGCGCGCAGCCGCTCCGGGCCGGGGGCGGTGTCGCGGATGACCCGGCCGAGTCCGAGTTCGGCCACTCGCTGGGCGTTGATCTCGTGCTCGGGGGTGCCCGGCAGGAGCACCATGGGGGTGCCGGTGGCCAGGGCGCTCATGATGCTGCCGAGGCCCGCGTGGGAGATGAAGACGTCGGCCTCGCGCAGTACGGCCATCTGCGGTACCCAGGCGCGCACTTCGATGTTCGGCGGCAGCGGTTCGAGTTCCGCCGGGTCGATGCCCTTGTGGACCGCCATGACGACGTGCCAGGGCAGGTCCTTGAACGTCTCGACGCACCTGCGGAAGAACTCCGGGCGGCGGTGGACGCTGGTGCCCAGTGAGATCAGCATGACCGGCCGTCCGTCGCCCGGCGGCGTCCACCGCTCGGTGGCGGCGGCGGTGTCCAGGCACGGCCCGACGAAGACGTAGTGGTCGCCGAAGGTGGCTCCCGCGGGCTGGTAGGAGCGGGTGTAGTAGACGATGTTGAGCGCTTCCTCGCGGCCCATGAGGTCCTCGATCGTGGTGTCGCTCTGGCCGTTCTCCGCGAGCAGCGCCGTCAGTTCCCGCAGGAAGGCCAGCAGGGCGGGGTTGTCGGGGTCGCCGGGGCCCATCTTCTCGATCAGCTTGTCCAGCAGGGAGAAGCTCTTGTTGGACGCCAGGGCGGGGAAGCTCTCGACGGCCGGCACATCCCACTTGCGGGCCAGGATGCGCCCCACGTGGTACAGGGTCAGGTCGTACATGACCAGGTCGGGGCGGCGGTCGCCGAGGTGGGCTTCGAGGGTGCGTACCGCTTCGCGGCCCTCGCGCAGGTAGACCGACGGCATCCGGGCGGTGGCCTGCGCGGTGACCATCTCGGTGAGGTCCACCCCGTCCAGGACCGATTCGTAGCCCAGGACGGTGGCGCCGGTGGGCTCGACCTTGTCCACGTGGGCGTGGCCCGTCACGTAGGTGACCTCGTGGCCGCGGCGCACCAGTTCGGCGACCACCTCGATGGTCGGCATCACGTGCCCGAACCCGGTGTTGTTGAGAAAGGCGATGTGGTGACTCATGGTCCTCATCCGTCGGAAGGTGCCGGTCCGCCCCACGCGTGCGCCGGGCCGTTCAGTGGAAACGCCGTCCCGGGCGGCTCCGGCCGGGCCGCGGGCCGCACCGGTGGCGCGGTCCAGGACTTCGGCGGTCGTCTCACAGCACCTCCGTGATCCAGCGGTCGATCGCCGCGGCGGTCGTCTCCGCGTGTTCTATCGTCATCGTGAAGTGGTTGCCCGGCACGTCGAGGACGGTGTTGGCGAACTCCCACGAACTGCGCCAGCTGTCGTCGTCGGGAACGGCGCCCAGCGGCTCGGTGGCCCGCAGCAGCAGCGTCGGCGCCGCGACCGGCGCCCGTTCCCAACTCGTGCAGATGGCGCCGTACCAGGCCATCGCGGTGAGCCGGATGTCGTCCATCGGGACGTAGGCGCGTTCCTTTTCGAACACGCCCTCGGACAGTTCGACGTCCCACGCGGTCATCATGTCGTGGTCGAACGGATAGATGTCGGCGAGGACCAGTGCGGACGGGCCGGCGCCCATGGCTTCGAGGTGCCGGGCCAGCGCGTGGGCGAGGACCGCGCCGCCGGAGTGCCCGTACAGCACGAATCCGGCGCCGTCGGTGTGCCGCAGGATCGCCTCGGCCTGCCAGCCCATGGCCACGTCCAAGGTGGCGGGGAGCAGTTCGCCGCGGCCGTACCCGAGTTGGGACAGGCCGCAGACCTCCCGGCGGCCCCGCAGTACGGAGGCGATCCGGGCGAACTCGTGCGGGCCGCCGGCCGCGCTCGTACCGCTGCAGCACATCAGCGCGGGACCGTCGCCACCGCTGCTCAGCCGCACCAGTGGAGCCGGTGACAGCTCGGTGAGGGAGGCGGCGGTGGGCCGGAACTCGGCGGCCTTGCCGAGCAGTTCGAGGAATTCGGGGATCTTGCGGTCCTGGGCGGCCTGCCGGTAGAGCGAGTTCAGCAGGCCGATGGGGTTCTTGTCGGTCGGTGAGATGCCGAGCGCGGGTCCGGCCGCGGCGGTGCCCGCCGGCCCGGGGCCGCCCGCCGCGGGCAGTTGGCCGTGCAGGTGCCGGGCCAGTTCCAGCGGGGTGGGGTGGTCGAAGGTGAGAGTGCCGGGCAGGGACAGGCCGGTGGCGGTCCGCAGGTCGTTGCGCAGTTCGAGCGCGGTGAGCGAGTCGAAGCCGAGTTCCAGGAACCGGCGTTCGGCCTCGACCGGTTCGCTGCCGGGGTGGCCCAGGACCCGGGCGGCCGTCTCGCGCACCAGGTGCAGCAGCGTCCGGAGGCGTTCGGGTTCGGCCATGGCGGCCAGGGTGCGCCGGAACTCCTCGGTGCCGTCGGCCGGTTGGGCCGGCCGTTCGCTCTCCCGGCGGCGGGAGCGTTCGACCTCGGGCAGTTCGTCGAACAGGGCGCTGGGGCGGGCGATGGTGAAGGCGGGCATGAACAGCGCCCAGTCCACGTCGGCCACCGTGAGGCAGTGCTCGCGCCGGTCCACGGCCCGGTCCAGCGCCAGCACGGCGCCTTCGGGGTCCATGGCGAGGACCCCGTGGGCGGCGAGCCGGCCGGCCACCCCGTCGCGCCCGGAGATCCCCTTGTCGTCGGCCCACGGTCCCCAGGCGAGGGAGGTGGCGGGCAGGCCCTGCGCCGAGCGGTGGGCGGCGAGCGCGTCGAGGGAGGCGTTCGCCGCCGCGTGCGCGCTCTGCAGGCCGCCGCCCCAGACCCCGGCCGCGGAGGAGAACAGCACGAAGGCCGACAGCTCCAGGTCGCGGGTGAGTTCGTGCAGGTGCCAGGCCGCGTACGCCTTCGGGCGCAGCACCTCGGCCAGCCGCTCGGGCGTCAGGACGGCCGCCTCGGTGGCGTCGACGACTCCGGCGGCGTGCACGACGGCACTCAGCGGTGCCCGCGGGGGGACGGACGCGATCACCTCGGCGAGTGCGGCGCGGTCCGTCACGTCGCACGCGCTGACGGTGACCTCGGCGCCGGCCGCCTCCAACTCCCGTACCAGGTCGGCCGCGCCGGGTGCCGCGGGGCCGCGTCGGCTGACCAGCAGCAGGTGCCGGGCGCCCCGGCCGACGAGCCAGCGGGCGGTCCTGGCGCCGAGAGCGCCGGTGCCGCCGGTGATCAGCACGGTGCCGTCCGGGCGCCATGCGCGGCGGGCGGTGCCGGGCCCGGCGGGCACCAGGCGGCGGGTGAGGATGCCGGAGCTGCGGACGGCGAGCTGGTCCTCGGCCCCGGCGCCGCCCGACACCAGCGCCGTGACGCGGTCGACGGCCCGGGCGTCGACCGTGGCGGGCAGGTCCACCAGGCCGCCCCAGCGGTGCGGCGCCTCCAGCGCGATGACCCGGCCCAGGCCC
The DNA here is from genome assembly GCF_027947535.2 of Streptantibioticus silvisoli. GTDB lineage: Bacteria > Actinomycetota > Actinomycetes > Streptomycetales > Streptomycetaceae > Streptantibioticus_C > Streptantibioticus_C silvisoli. The sequence continues at coordinate 74,651 of NZ_JAAGKO020000036.1, read as the reverse complement.
CAGATCTGGGCCTGCCGCGCCCCGGCGAGCGGGTCGGTGGCGCTGACGGAGACCGCTCCTCGGGTGAGGCACCACAGCGGGGCCTCGATCCCGGTGTCGTGCAGTGCCTGGAAGAGGGCGAGGGTGAGGTCCAGGGCCGGCGAGTCCGGGCCGGCGCCGGACGGCTGCCCGGTCAGCCCCAGCAGCGAGATCACGCCGGTGACCGGCCGGTCGCCGTCGAGGCCGGCCAGCAGCGACTTGGCGCAGCTGTCGCGGTGGTCGCCCTCGTCCAGCGGAACGTCCACCAGGTCCGCCGCGCGTTCGCGCAGCAGCGCGAGCACCCGTTCCGCCTCGGCGCCCCCGGTGTGGGCCACCAGCCAGCGGCCGGTGAGCACGCTGCCGCGGGAGGGGTCGGTGAACGGCCGCCAGGCGGTCCGGTAGCACCAGGAGTCGACGGCCGAGCGGTCCCGGCGCTCGGAGCGCCACGCCGACAGGGCGGGCAGCACCGCGTCGAGGGCGTCGGTGGACTCCAGCCGCAGGGCGTCGGCCACGGTGGTCGTGTCGTGCGCGTCGACCGCGTTCCAGAAGTCCGCCTCGGCCGCGGCGTTCGGCGCGGCGGGGGCCGCATCGACCGCCTCGGGCCAGTACCGCTCGCGCTGGAAGGCGTAGGTGGGCAGTTCGGCGTGCCCGGCCCGCCAGCCGGCGAAGACCGCCCGCCAGTCGGGCCGCACACCGCGCACGTGCAGCCGGCTGACGGCGCGCAGTACCGCTTCGCTCTCGTCGTGGCCGGCCGGCAGCGAGGCCACCGCGACGGCCGTGTCCCCGGTCGCCTCCAGGCAGTCGCGCGCCATGGCGGTCAGGACACCGGCCGGGCCGATCTCCAGGAAGGTGGTGACGCCGGCGGCCCGCAGGGACTCCACCCCGTCGGCGAACCGGACGGTCTCGCGCACGTGGCGCACCCAGTACTCGGGGGTGCGGATCAGTGCGGCGTCGACCGGCTCCCCGGTGACGTCGGAGACGATCGGCAGCAGGGGGGCGTGGAGGTCGACGGTCCGCGCGACCGTCGCGAAGTCGTCGAGCACGGCGTCCATCAGCGGCGAGTGGAAGGCGTGCGAGACGGTGAGCCGCTTGGCGCGGTGACCCGCCGCCCGCGCCCGGGTGTGCAGTTCCTCGACGGCGTCGAGGTCGCCGGACAGCACCACCGCGGACGGTCCGTTGACGGCGGCGACACCGACCCGGTGCGACAGGTCGCCGATCAGGCCGGCCGCCCGCTCCTCCGCGATCTGCACGGCGAGCATGGCGCCGGCCGGCAGTTCCTGCATCAGCCGGCCGCGGGCGGCGACCAGGGCGCAGGCGTCGTCGAGGGACAGCACCCCGGCGACGTGGGCGGCGGCCAGCTCACCGACGGAGTGGCCGAACAGCAGGTCGGGGGTGATCCCCCACGCCTCGTACAGGCGGAAGAGCGCCACCTCGAACGCGAACAGCCCGGCCTGGGTGAACACCGTGCGGTCCAGCAGTTCGGCGTCGGGCGCACCGGGGTCGGCGAACAGCACGTCGCGCAGGGGCCGTTCGAGTGCGGGGTCCAGCCGCGCGCACACCGCGTCGAGCGCGTCGGCGAAGACGGGGAAGGCGCGGTACAACGCACGGCCCGCCCCGGCCCGTTGCGCTCCTTGACCGCTGAAGAGGAAGGCCAGCCGGCCGTCACCGCGGTCGCGCAGGACGTTCGCGGACGGCTTCTCGGCCGCCAGGTCGGTGAGCGCGCGCAGGAACCCCTCGCGGTCGGCGGCCAGGACGGCGGCCCGGTGGCCCAGGACGGCCCGGGAGGTGGCCAGCGACCTGCCGACGCCCACCACGTCCACCTCGGCCGCGGCCGCCACGTGGTCGCGCAGCCGGACGGCCTGGTCGCGCAGTCCGGACGCGGAGCGGGCGGACAGCACCCACGGCACCAGGGACGGGGCGGCCTCGGCGGCCGGGGCCTGCGGCGCCGGCTCCGGCTCCGGGGCCTGTTCGATGATGACGTGCGCGTTGGTGCCGCTGATGCCGAACGAGGAGACGGCCGCCCTGCGCGGTGCGCCGGTCCGCGGCCACGGGCGGGCCCGGTCCAGCAGCTCGACGCCACCGTCGGCCCAGTCGACGTGCGGCGTCGGTACGTCCACGTGCAGCGTGCGGGGCAGGACCTCGTTGCGGAGGGCCTCCACCATCTTGATGACGCCGGCCACCCCGGACGCCGCCTGGGTGTGCCCGATGTTGGACTTCAACGACCCCAGCCACAGCGGTCGTTCGGCCGGCCGCTGTTGCCCGTAGGTGGCCATCAGGGCCCGGGCCTCGATCGGGTCGCCCAGCGTGGTGCCGGTGCCGTGCCCCTCGACGGCGTCCACGTCGGCGGTGGTGAGCCCGGCGTTGGCGAGGGCCTGCCGGATCACCCGCTGCTGCGCGGCGCCGTTGGGGGCGGTCAGGCCGTTGGAGGCGCCGTCGGAGTTCACCGCGGACCCGCGGACCACCGCCAGCACCTGGTGGCCGTTGCGCCGGGCGTCCGACAGCCGCTCCACCAGCAGCATGCCGACGCCCTCACCCCAGCCGGTGCCGTCCGCCGCGCCGGCGAACGACTTGCACCGGCCGTCGGCCGCCAGGCCGTTCTGCCGGCTGAACTCCACGAACGCGGCGGGCACCGCCATCACCGTCACACCGCCGACCAGCGCGAGCGAGCACTCGCCGCTGCGCAGCGCCTGCGCGGCGAGGTGCAGCGCCACCAGGGAAGACGAGCACGCCGTGTCCGCGGTGACCGCGGGGCCCTCCAGGCCGAAGGTGTAGGCGACGCGGCCGGAGATGACGCTGTTGGAACTGCCGGTGAGCGCGTGCCCGGCCGCCTCGGCGGGCAGCGGCGTGACCGAGCCGTAGCCGGACGCCGACGCCCCGACGAACACGCCGGTGGGCGTGCCGTGCAGCGAGTGCGGGTCCATACCGGCGCGTTCCAGCAGCTCCCAGGACGCCTCCAGCAGCAGGCGCTGCTGCGGGTCCATCGCCAGTGCCTCGCGCGGCGAGATCCCGAACAGCGCGGCGTCGAAGTCCGCCACGTCGTGGACGAAGCCGCCCTCCATCGTGTGGTCGCCGCCCAGCACGCCCTCCCAGCCGCGGTCCGCCGGGAAGGCGGAGATGCCGTCGGCCTCGGCCGCGACGAGGTCCCACAGCCGTTCGGGGGAATGCGCACCGCCCGGGTAGCGGCAGCTCATCGCGACGATCGCGATCGGCTCGTCGAGCGGGGTCGCGGCGACGGCCGGCGCCGGGGCGGCGGCCGGATGGGCGGTGAGGCCGCCGTCCGTCGCGAGGTCGTCGAGCAGCTGACGGCTCAGCGCCAGCGGGGTCGGGAAGTCGAACAGCAACGTGGTCGGCAGCCGCAGTCCGGTCGCGGCGGCGATCCGGTTGCGGGCCTGCACCGCGGTGAGCGAGTCGATGCCGAAGTCGCGGAAGGCACGGTTGGCCTCGACCGCCTCGGTGTCGGGGTAGCCGAGGACGGCGGCCGTCTCCTTGCGCACGAGTTCGAGCACCGCGTGCAACCGCTCGTTGGCGGGCAGCCCGGCCAGCCGGCCGATCAGGGCCGCCGCCGGTGCCGCGTCGCCGGCCGGCGCTCCCGCGTCGCCGACGGCCAGCGCCGCGCGGACCTCGGGCAGCTCGCCGAGCAGCGGGCTGGGCCGTACGGAGGCGAAGGCGGGCGCGAACCGGTCCCACGCCACGTCGGCGACGGTCACGCAGGGCTCGCCGTCGTCGATCGCCTCCGCGAGGGCGGCCAGGCACACCTGCGGCGGCATCTGGCGGATGCCGCGGTCGGCCAGGTACTCCCCCGCCCCGTCGCGGGTCGCCATGCCCGCCTGCGCCCACGCACCCCACGACACCGCCGTCGCGACCAGGCCGCGGGAGCGGCGCCACTCGGCGAGCGCGTCCAGGGCGGCGTTCGCCGCGGCGTATCCGGCCTGGTTCGCGCCGCCCCACACTCCGGCGACGGAGGAGAACAGGACGAACATCTCCAGCGGCGTGTCGCCGAGGAGGTCGTGCAGGTTGGCCGCGCCGGTCACCTTGGCCCGCAGCTCGTCGGCGAGGTCCGCCGGCTCGATGTCGGACAGCGCCACCGTGCGGGCCACACCGGCGGCGTGCACCACACCGGTGACCGGGTGCTCGGCCAGCAGCGCGGACAGCGCCGCGCGGTCGGCGACGTCGCAGGCGGCGACGGTGGCCGTGGCCCCCAGGCCGGCCAGTTCCGCCACGAGCGCGGCGGCGCCCGGCGCGTCCGGGCCGCCGCGGCTGGTCAGCACCAGGTGCCCGGCGCCCTGCCCGGCCAGCCACCTGGCGACCTCGGCGCCCAGCGCGCCGGTTCCGCCGGTGATCAGCACCGGACCGGTGAGCGGGCGCGGCGCGCGGCGGGCGCCGGACCGCGGCGCGCGCAGCAGCCGCCGGACGAGGACGCCCGCGGCCCGTACCGCCACCTGGTCCTCGCCGGTGCCCGCGAGGACCTGGGCGAGCCGGTCCCCGGCGCGGGGGTCCAAGCTCTCCGGCAGGTCGACCAGGCCACCCCAGCGGCTCGGGAACTCCAGCGCCGCCGACCGGCCGAACCCCCAGGTCTGGGCCTGCGCGAACCCGGTCGGCGGATCGGAGCGGCCGGTCGAGACGGCACCCCGGGTGGCGCACCACAGCGGCGCGGCGACCCGGATGTCGCCGAGCGCCTGGGCCAGGGCCGTGTTCCCGGCGAGTCCGGCCGACAGCCCGCAGTCCGTGGTCCGCTCGTCCAGCCCGAGCAGCGACAGCACTCCGCCGACCTCGGTCCCGGTCGCCGCCCGGTGCAGGCGGTCGGCGAACTCCCAGCGGTCCGGGTCCGCGTCCGCCATCACGACCTCGGCGACCCGGGCTCCGTGCCGGGTCAGCACGTCGAGCACCGGATGACCGGCGTGCCCGGCCGGCACCGCGACGAGCCAGGTCCCGGACAGCCGGCCGCTGCCCAGTGCGGTGGCCGGCCGCCAACTCACCTGATACCGCAGGGAGTCGACGGCCGACAGCTCGGCCGCCACCGGCGGCACGGCGAGGGCACGCTCCGGCCAGTACTGCTGGTGCTGGAAGGCGTACGTGGGCAGGTCGACCCGGCGGCCACCGAACGGCTTCAACACCGCACGCCAGTCCACCGGCAACCCGTGCACATAACCCTCGGCCAACGCCATCAACCACCGCTGCGTGCCGCCCTCACCACGCCGCAACGTCCCCAGCACCGCAGCCGCCGCACCCACCTCCGCAACGGTCTCCTCCACGCCCACCGTCAGCACCGGATGCGCGCTGACCTCCACGAACAACGACCGGCCCGCCTCCAGCAGACTCCGCGTCACCCCCTCGAACTCCACCGTCTCCCGCAAATTCCGATACCAGTACTCCGCATCCAGACCCACGGTATCCATCAACCCACCGGTCACCCCGGAGTAGTACGGCACCCGCGACGACTGCGGCGTAACCGCCAACTCCACCAGCAAACGCTCCCGAATCCGCTCCACATGCACCGAATGCGACGCGTAATCCACCGGAACCCGACGCGCCCTGACCCCCCGCTCCTCACACAACCGGAGCAACTCGTCCAGCGCGGCAGCATCACCCGACACCACCGTCGACGACGGACCATTCACCGCCGCCACCGAGATCCCCGCACCCCACCGGCCAATCAACTCCACAACGTCCGCGCGCGATTGGGCCACCGACACCATCCCACCCAACCCCGACAACACCTCACCAATAGCCCGACTCCGCAACGCCACCACCCGCGCGCCATCCTCCACACTCAACCCACCCGCCACCACCGCAGCCGCAATCTCACCCTGCGAATGACCGACGACAGCGGACGGCACCACACCGGCGGAACGCCACAACCCCGCCAACGACACCATCACCGCCCACAACACCGGCTGCACCACATCAACGCGATCGAACCACGCCGCACCCTCATCACCCCCGGCGCGCAACACCTCCAGCAACGACCAATCCACGAACACACTCAGCGCCCGCTCGCACTCCTCCACCCGCTCCCGGAACACCGGTGAGGCGTCAAGCAACTCCCGCGCCATCCCCACCCACTGCGAACCCTGCCCCGGGAAGACGAACACCGCACCACCGGAACCCACCTCACCCACCCGACGCACCACACCCGGCGCCTCCCCACCCGACACCAACCGCTCCAACCCACCCCGCAACACCTCAACATCAGAACCCAGCACCACCGCACGATGCTCCAACACCGCACGCGACGACACCAACGACCACGCCACATCCACCACACCCGGCACGACCGCCGCCTCCGACACACCCTCCAACAGCCCGAGCAACCGCTCCGCCTGACCAGCCAACGCACCCGCCGAACCACCGGACAACACCCACGGCACCACAACAGCCCCAGCCACAGCCGCAGCCGCCGCAGGAGCCAGGACATCCGACGCGGCAAGGTCGTCCGACGGAGCCAGGTCCTCCGAAGGGGCAAGGACCTCCGACGGGGCCTCGTCCGCCACCTCGACCGAAGCCGCCTCCACGATCACGTGCGCGTTCGTGCCGCTCACCCCGAACGACGAAACACCCGCCCGGCGCGGACGCCCCTCCACCGCCGGCCACTCCCGCGCCTCGGTGAGCAACTCCACCGCACCGGACGCCCAGTTCACGTGCGGCGACGGCGCGTCCACATGCAACGTCGCGGGCAGCACACCCTGCCGCATCGCCATCACCATCTTGATCACACCGGCCACACCCGAAGCAGCCTGCGTATGACCGATGTTCGACTTCACCGAACCCAACCACAACGGCCGCTCCGCAGGCCGCTCCTGCCCATAGGTCGCCAACAGCGCGTGCGCCTCGATCGGGTCGCCGAGGGTCGTCCCCGTGCCGTGCGCCTCCACCGCGTCGACGTCGCCCGCGGACAGCCGCGAGTTCACCAGCGCCTGCCGGATCACCCGCTCCTGCGACGGACCGTTCGGCGCCGTCAACCCGTTCGACGCACCATCCTGATTCACCGCACTGCCCCGCACCACCGCCAACACCCGATGACCATTACGCCGCGCATCCGACAACCGCTCCACCAGCAACACACCCACACCCTCACCCCACCCCGTACCATCCGCACCCGCCGCGAACGACTTGCACCGCCCATCAGCCGCCAACCCACGCTGCGCACTGAACTCCGCAAAAATCCCCGGCGTCGCCATCACCGTCACACCACCCGCCAACGCCAACGAACACTCACCACCCCGCAACGCCTGCACCGCAAGATGCAACGCCACCAACGACGACGAACACGCCGTATCCACCGTCATCGCGGGGCCTTCGAGACCGAACGTGTACGACACCCGGCCGGAGAGCACGCTCGCGGCGTTGCCGGTGCCCAGGTGGCCTTCCAGGTCCTGCGAGGCGCCGATCAGCAGCGAGCTGTAGGTCTGGCCGTTGGTACCGGCGAACACCCCGGTGCGGCTGCCGCGCAGTGAGGTCGGGTCCATCCCGGCGCGTTCGAAGGCCTCCCAGCAGGCTTCCAGCAGCAGGCGCTGCTGCGGGTCCATCGCCAGCGCCTCACGCGGCGAGATCCCGAACAGCCGGGCGTCGAACCGCCCCGCGTCGTGCAGGAAGCCGCCCTCCTTGGTGTACGAGGTTCCGGGGTTGTCGGGGTCCGGGTGGTAGAGGGACTCCAGGTCCCAGCCGCGGTTGACCGGGAAGCCGGACATGGCGTCCGTGCCTTCGGCCACCAGGTGCCACAGGTCCTCCGGCGAGGCGACCCCGCCCGGGAACCGGCAGCTCATGCCGACGATGGCGATCGGCTCGTCGTGGGCCGCCGCCACCACGACGGGTGCGTCGGCGCGGCCCTGGACGCCGGTGAGCCGGGAGTTGAGGTGTTCGGCGAGCGCGGTGGGCGTGGGGTGGTCGAAGATCAGGCCGGCGGGCAGCGCGAGCCCGGTGGCCGCGCCGAGCAGGTTGCGCAGTTCCAGCGCGGTCAGCGAGTCGAAGCCGAGGTCGCGGAACGGGCGCCCGGTCGCTATCGCGCCGGCCGAGCCGTGGCCCAGCACGAGCGCGACGTGTTCGAGCACCAGGTCCAGCAGCGCCTGTCGGCGTTCGTCGGCCGAACCGCCCGCGAGGCGGGCCGCCAGGGCCGCGGCCCGGCCGTCGCCCGCGGGTTCGGCGGAGGCACCCGCGGCCCGCTGGAGTTCGGGCAGCGCGCTCAGGAGCGGGCTGGGCCGGGTGGCGGTGAAGCGGGGGGCGAACAGCGGCCAGTCAACGTCCGCCACGACGACGCACTCGTCCCGGTGGCCCAGGGCCCGGCCCATCGCGGCGAGCGCCGCCTCGGGTGCCATGGCCGGGACGCCGGCCCGGCGCATGCGGTCGGCGTCCGCCTCGTCGGCGGCCATGCCGGTGCCGGCCCAGGCCCCCCACGCGAGGGCGGTGCCCGCGAGGCCGTCCTGGCGGCGGCGGGCCACGAGTGCGTCGAGGTAGGCGTTGGCGGCGGCGTAGGCGCCCTGTCCGGCGTTGCCGAGCGTGCCGGCCAGGGAGGAGAAGACCACGAAGTCGCCCAGGCCCATGTCCCGGGTCAGTTCGTCCAGGTGGGACGCGGCGAGGGCCTTGGCGTCCAGCACGGACCGCAGTTGCTCCGGCCGGACGGATTCCAGTACGCCGTCGTCCAGTACGCCGGCGGTGTGGAAGACGGCGTCCACCGGGTGCGCCGCCAGGACTTCGGCCAGCGCGTCGCGGTCGGCGGCGTCGCAGGCCAGGACGGTCGCCTCGGCGCCGGTGGCGGCCAGTTCCGCGACGAGTCCGGCGGCGCCGGGGGCGGTGTCGCCGCGGCGGCTGATCAGCACCAGGCGGCCGGTGCCGCGGTCGGCGAGCCAGCGGGCGACCCGTGAGCCCAGTGCGCCGGTCCCTCCGGTGACCAGTGCGGATCGCGGGGCGGTCCAGGACTCGGCCGGCTCCTGGTCGGCCCCGAGCGGGGCGTGGTGCAGGCGGCGGCCGAACGCGCCGGCGCCGCGCACGGCGACCTGGTCCTCGCCGGTGTCCGCGGCCAGCAGCTGCGCGAGCCGGTCACCGGCGCGTTCGTCGAGCTGCTCGGGCAGGTCCACCAGTCCGCCCCAGCGGTGCGGGGACTCCAGCGCCGCCACCCGGCCCAGCCCCCACAGGGCGGCCTGTCCGGGGTCGGCCGGCCGGTCGGAGCGGACCGCCGCGACCGCGCCGCGGGTCGCGCACCACAAGGGTGCGGCGACGCCCGCCGCGCCGAGGGCCCGCAGCAGGGCGACGGTGGACGCCAGTGCGTGCCATCCGGGGCGGTCGTCCGGCGCGAGCAGCGACAACACGCCGGTGACATCGCCGTGTTGGTCGGTCAGGGCGGTGAGGCGCCGGGTGAGTTCCGTTGAATCGTCGCCGGTGACGGTCTCCATGACGGCCGAGGCGCCCGAGCGCCGCAGCGCCGCCGCCACGTCGGCGCCGGTGGGCGCGGTCTCCTGCCCTACGAGGACCAGCCAGGTGCCGGTCAGTGCGCCGGTGGTCTCCGGGAGCGCCTGCCAGTCGACGCGGTAGCGCCAGGCGTCCGCGGTGGACTGTTCGCGGTGCTTGCGGCGCCAGGCGGACAGCGCGGGCAGCACGGCGTCGAGCCCGGCCTGCCCGTCGAGGCCCAGTGCGCCGGTGAGGGACTCCAGGTCCTCGCGTTCGACCGCCTCCCAGAACCGTTCCTCGACCGCGTCGCCGGTCAGGACTGCGCGGTCCGGGGCGGCGGCGGTGAAGGTGGGCCAGTACCGCTGGCGGTGGAAGGCGTAGGTGGGCAGCGGCACTTGGCGGCCGTTCCAGGGTGCGAAGACCAGCGGCCAGTCGACGGGGACACCGTTGACGTGCGCGACCGACAGCGCGGTGAACAGGGTCCGCGTCTCGTCCCGGTCGAGGCGCAGCACGGGTGCCACGGCCGCCTCGGTGTCCGCCAGGCAGATCCGCGCCATCGCGCTGAGCACGCCGTCGGGGCCGAGTTCCAGGTAGGTGCGGACGCCCTCGTCGTGCAACGCCCTTACGCCGTCGGCGAATCGCACGGTCTCGCGCACGTGCCGTACCCAGTATCCCGGCGTACGGATCAGCTCGGCGTCGACCACCTGGCCGGTCAGGTCGGACACGATCGGCAACCGCGGCGCCTCGAACGCCAACTCACCGATAGCAACCGCGAACTCGTCGAGCATCGCCTCCATGCGGGGCGAGTGGAACGCGTGCGAAACGGCCAACCGCTTCACCCGACGCCCCGCCGCACGCCACACCGACTCCAGCTCCGCTATCACATCCTCATCACCGGAAACCACCACCGACGACGGCCCGTTCACCGCCGCCACACTCACCTCGGGACGGTCCTCGATCTCCGCGACGACGTCCGCCTCGGCAGCCTCCACCGCCAACATCGCCCCACCCGCCGGCAACGCCTGCATCAACCGGCCCCGAGCACCCACCAACACACACGCATCATCCAACGACAACACACCCGCCACATGCGCCGCCGCCACCTCACCGATCGAATGACCCAGCAAGAAGTCCGGCGTCACACCCCACGACTCCACCAACCGGAACAACGCCACCTCAAGCGCGAACAACCCCGCCTGCGTATAAGCCGTCCGATCCAACAACGCACCATCGCCGAACATCACCTCACGCAACGGACGGTCCAACTCCCCGTCCAACCCCGCACACACCGCGTCCAACGCCTCCGCGAACACCGGGAACGCGTCGTACAACCCGGCACCCATACCGGCATGTTGCGCACCCTGACCGGTGAACAGGAAGGCGGTCAGGCCCGGTCCCGCGGTGCCGCGTACGACGCCGGGCGCGGGACGGTCCTGTGCCAGTGCCGCCAGGCCGGCGAGGAACTCCTCGCGGTCCGAGGCGAGTACGACGGCGCGGTGGTCGAGGTCGGCGCGGGCGGCGACCAGGGAGAGTCCGATGTCCTGCGGGCGCAGTTCGGGGTGGGCGGCGACCAGCGCCGCGAGCCGTTCGCCCTGTCCGGCGAGGACCTCCGCGGTGTCGGCGGAGACCAGCCACGGCACCAGGCCGGGGGTGAACTCCTGTTGTCCGGCCGGGAGTTCACCGGCCGGCGCCGGGAGCGGTTCCTGCTCGGGGGCCTGCTCGATGATGGTGTGCGCGTTGGTGCCGCTGATCCCGAACGAGGAGATGCCCGCCCTGCGCGGTCCGTCGGTGCGCGGCCAGGGGCGGGTCTCGGTGAGCAGTTCGACGGCGCCGGCCGTCCAGTCCACGTGCGGGGACGGCTCGTCCACGTGCAGCGTCATGGGCAGTTCGCCGTGCCGGATGGCCATGACCATCTTGATCAGCCCCGCGACGCCTGCCGCGGCCTGGGTGTGGCCGATGTTGGACTTCACCGATCCCAGCCACAGCGGCCGGTCACCGGGGCGGTCCTGGCCGTAGGTGGCCAGCAGTGCCTGCGCCTCGATGGGGTCGCCGAGCGTGGTGCCGGTGCCGTGCGCCTCCACGGCGTCCACGTCACCGGGGGCGAGTCCGGCGCCGGCGAGTGCCTGGCGGATCACCCGTTGCTGGGCCAGGCCGTTGGGCGCGGTCAGGCCGTTGGAGGTGCCGTCGGAGTTGATGGCGGAGCCGCGGACCGTCGCCAGCACCTGGTGGCCGTTGCGCCGGGCGTCCGACAGCCGCTCGACCAGCAGCATGCCGACGCCCTCGCCCCAGCCGGTGCCGTCGGCGGCGGCGGCGAAGGACTTGCAGCGGCCGTCGGAGGACATGCCGCGCTGGCTGCTGAACTCGATGAAGATGCTGGGGCTGGACAGCACGGACACGCCGCCGGCCAGCGCGAGGTCGCACTCGCCGCGGCGCAGCGCCTGCACCGCGAGGTGCAGTGCGACCAGCGACGAGGAGCAGGCGGTGTCGACGGTGACGGCCGGGCCTTCCAGGCCGAAGACGTAGGCCACCCGGCCGGAGACCACGCTGGGCGAGCCGCCGGTGGCCAGGTAGCCGTCGGTGGACTCGCCGGAGGCGGACAGCAGGCTGATGTAGTCCTGGCCGCCGGTGCCGGCGAAGACCGCGGTCTGGCTGCCGCGCAGTGACCGCGGGTCCATCCCGGCGCGTTCGAAGACCTCCCAGGACGTCTCCAGCAGCAGCCGCTGCTGGGGGTCCATGGCCAGGGCCTCGCGCGGCGAGATGCCGAACAGCGCGGCGTCGAACTGCGTGGCGTCGGGCACGAAGCCGCCGTCGCGCGCGTAGCTGGTGCCGGGGTGGTCGGGGTCGGGGTGGTAGAGCGCGTCGAGGTCCCAGCCGCGGTCGTGCGGCAGGCCGGTCATCGCGTCGGTACCGTTGCGCACCAGGTCCCACAGGTCCTCGGGGGAGCGTACTCCGCCCGGGTAGCGGCAGCTCATGCCGACGATGGCGATGGTCTCGTCGGTGTCCGCGGCGACGGCGGCGCGCTGCTGGGGTGCCGCGGTCCGCGCGGCCGGCTCCAGGAGCCGCGTGCCGAGGTAGCGGGACAGCTCGGTGCAGTTCGGGTAGTCGAACACGACGGTCGCGGGCACCCGAAGGCCGGTGGTCAGGGTGAGCCGGTTGCGCAGTTCGACGGAGCCGGCGGAGGACAGGCCGAGGTTCTGGAACGGCTGGCCGGGTTCGACCTCGTCGACGGAGTCGTAGCCGAGTACGAGCCGGACCTGGTCGCGTACCAGGCCCAGCAGGGCCCGGTTGCGTTCGGCCTCGGTGGCCTCGCGCAGCGTGCGCACCAGCGGCGGGACGTCGGCCGCGGACTCCTCCTGGGCGGGGGTGTCCGTGCTTTTCGGTGCCTGCTGCCGCAGGTCGGGCACGTCGTCGATGAGGTGGGTGGGGTTGGTGGCGCCGAAGAAGTAGGAGAACGTCTCCCAGCGGATGTCGGCGACGACGACAGCGGTGTCGTCGTGGTCGAGGGCCTGCTGGAGTCCGGCGATCGCGAGTTCCGGTGCCATCCGCGGGATGCCGTGCCGGGCCATGGCGTCGCCGATGTCGCCCTCGGCCATGCCGGCGCCGTCCCACGAGCCCCAGGCGATGGAGGTGGCGGGCAGCCCCGCGGCCCTGCGGTACTGGGCGAGGGCGTCCAGGTAGGCGTTGCCGGGGCCGTAGTTGCCCTCGCCGGCCGCGCCGAAGATGCCGGCCATGGAGGAGAAGAGCACGAACGCGGTCAGGTCGTGGTCGCGGGTCAGTTCGTGCAGGTTGATCGCGATGCGGCGCTTCGCGCGCAGGGCGTTGCCCATCCGCTCGACGGTGAGGGAGTCGAGGATGCTGGAGTCGACGACGCCGGCGGCGTGGAAGACGGCGGTGAGCGGGGCTTCGGCGGGGAGGTCGGCGAGCAGGCCGGCGAGGACGTCGCGGTCGGCCGGGTCCGCCGCCGCGAGGGTCACCCGGGTGCCGAGAGCGGTGAGTTCGGCGACGAGTTCGCCGGCGCCGGGGGCGGCGGCGCCGCGGCGGCTGATGAGCAGCAGGTGCTCGGCGCCCTCGCGGGCGAGCCAGCGGGCCACGTGGGTGCCGATGCCGCCGGTGGCGCCGGTGACCAGCACGGTGCCGGAGGGCTTCCACGCGCGGCGCGCAGAGGTGCCGGTGACCAGGGCCCGGGTCAGGCGCGGCACGAGGACGCCGTCGGCGCGCAGCGCGACCTGGTCCTCGCCCGCCCGGCCGGCCAGCACGCCGGGCAGCCAGGAGGCGGCACGGTCGCCGGCCGCGTCGGCCAGGTCGATCAGGCCGCCCCAGCGGGGGTACTCGTTGGCGGCGATCCGCCCGAAGCCCCACACCAGTGCCTGGACGGGGTCGGTGAGCCGGTCGCCGGGGCCGGTCGAGACGGCTCCGCGGGTGGCGCACCACAGCGGTGCGTCGATGCGCGCGTCGTGCAGGGCCTGGAGCAGGGTCAGGGTGTCGGCCAGTCCGGCCGGGACGTCCTGCTGACCGGGGTGGGGTGCCTCGTTGAGGGCGAGCAGTGACAGCACGCCGGCCGGTTGCCGGTCGCCGGTCAGCTCGCGCAGCCGGGTGGCGAGCGTGTGGCGGTCGCTGCCGGCCGCGGGCAGTTCGCAGGCGATGACGGTGGCGCCGGCGGCTTGCAGGGCGGCACGGCAGGAGGCCACCGACGGGTCGTCTGCGGTGCCGGCCGCGATGGGCAGCAGCCAGTCGCCGGCCAGGGTGGCCGGCGCGACCGGTGAGGGCTTCCAGAAGATCTCGTAGCGCCACGAGGAGGGCGCTGAGGCGTTCGGGTCCAGCGGCGCGAGCCCGAGGGACAGCGTTTCGAGCCAGTAGCGTCTGCGCTGGAACGCGTAGGTGGGCAGGTCGATCCGCCGGGCGCCCGAACCCTCGTACAGCGCCTGCCAGTTGACGTTGACGCCGTGCACGTACGCCTCGGCCAGGGCCTTGAGCCAGCGTTCCCGGCCGCCCTCGCCGCGCCGCAGGGTGCCGAGCACTGCGGCGCGCGCCCCGGCGTCCTCGACGGTCTCCGACAGTCCGCCGGTGAGCACCGGGTGGGCGCTCATCTCGATGAACAGTGAGCGCCCCTCCCCCAGCAGGACCCGTGTGGTCTCCTCGAACAGCACCTCGCGGCGCAGGTTGTCGAACCAGTACGCCGCGTCGAGGGACGCCGTGTCGGCGCGTCCGCCGGTGACCGCGGAGTAGAACGGCACCGTCGCCGCCCGCGGGGCGACCGGGGCCAGGTCCCGCAGCAGCCGGTCGTGGATGCGTTCGACCTGGGCGGAGTGCGAGGCGTAGTCCACCGGGATGCGGCGGGCCCGGATCTGCCGTTCCGCGCACGCGGCGAGCAGTTCGCCGAGCGCGCCCGCGTCGCCGGAGACCACCGTGGAGGTGCGCCCGTTGACCGCGGCGACCGAGATGTCCTCGCCCCACGGGCCCAGCAGTTGCACCACGTCGGCGCGCGGCAGGGCGACCGACACCATGCCGCCGGGGCCGGAGAGCACCTCGCCGATCAGGCGGCTGCGCAGCGCCACCACGCGCGCGCCGTCGTCGACGCTGAGCGCGCCCGCGACCACGGCCGCGGCGATCTCGCCCTGCGAATGGCCCACCACGGCGGCCGGGGCCACCCCGACCGAGCGCCACAGCTGCGCCAGCGACACCATCACGGCCCACAGGACCGGCTGGACGACGTCGACCCGGTCCAGCCAGGCGGCGCCCTCGTCGCCCTCGGCCCGCAGCACCTCCACCAGCGACCAGTCCACGAACGCGTTCAGCGCGCGCTCGCACTCCTCGACGCTTTCGCGGAAGACCGGTGAGGTCTCCAGCAGTCCCACCGCCATGCCCACCCACTGCGAGCCCTGGCCGGGGAAGACGAACACCGCCTCGCCGCGGCCCATGTCGCCGGTGCGGCACACCACACCGGGGCCCTCCTGGCCGTCGGCCAGTGCCGCCAGGCCGCGGGCGAGCTCCTCGGTGTCGGTGCCCAGGACGACCGCGCGGTGCTCCAGCGCCGCCCGGGTGGCGACCAGCGACAGCCCCACGTCGGCCGGGTCGGCGCCGTCCGCGCCGGACAGTTCCTCGACCCGGCGCAGCAGTCGTGCCGCCTGGCCGCGCAGCGCGCCCGCCGTCTTGCCGGACACCACCCACGGGACCGGTCCGCCGGCGGACCGTCCGGGCGCGGGCTCGTCGTCCGCGGGCGCGGCGGTCTCGGGGGGCTGTTCGATGATCAGGTGGGCGTTGGTGCCGCTCACGCCGAACGAGGAGACGCCGGCCCGGCGCGGTTCGCCGGTGCGCGGCCACGGGCGGGCCCGGGTCAGCAGTTCGACCTCGCCGGCCGACCAGTCCACGTGCGGGGACGGCTCGTCGGCGTGCAGGGTCTTGGGCAGCACGCCGTGCCGCATCGCCATGACCATCTTGATGACGCCGCCGACCCCGGCCGCGGCCTGGGTGTGGCCGATGTTGGACTTCAGCGATCCCAGCCACAGCGGCCGGTCCGCCGGGCGTTCCCGGCCGTACGTCGCCAGCAGTGCCTGGGCCTCGATCGGGTCGCCCAGTACGGTTCCGGTGCCGTGCGCCTCGACCACGTCGACGTCCGCCGCGGACAGCCGGGCGCTGGCCAGCGCCTGCCGGATCACCCGCTGCTGGGAGGGGCCGTTCGGCGCGGTCAGCCCGCTGGAGGCGCCGTCCTGGTTGACGGCGGAACCGCGGACCACCGCGAGCACCGGGTGCCCGTTGCGCCGGGCGTCCGACAGCCGCTCCAGCAGCAGCATGCCGACGCCCTCGCCCCAGCCGCTGCCGTCGGCGTCCGCGCCGAACGCCTTGCAGCGGCCGGCGGGCGACAGGCCGCCGGACATGCCGAAGTCGACGAAGGTGTTCGGGGTGATCATCACCGCGACACCGCCGGCCAGCGCGAGGCTGCACTCGCCGCTGCGCAGCGCCTGGCCGGCCAGGTGCACCGCCACCAGCGACGAGGAGCACGCGGTGTCGATGGTGACGGCGGGGCCCTCCAGGCCGAGGGTGTAGGAGATCCGGCCGGTCACGACGCTGGGGGCGCTTCCGGTGCCGAGGTAGTTCGCCACGCCCTCGGGGATGTCGAGCACCCGGGAGGCGTACTCGTTGTACATCACGCCGGCGAACACCCCGGTGCGGCTGCCGCGCAGCGACAGCGGGTCGATGCCGGCGCGCTCCAGCGCCTCCCAGGAGGTCTCCAGCATCAGCCGCTGCTGGGGGTCCATCGCGAGGGCCTCGCGCGGGGAGATGCCGAACAGCGACGGGTCGAAGTCCGCGACGTCGTAGAGGAATCCGCCCTCGCGGGTGAAGGAGGCACCGTCGGCGTCGGCCGCGTCGAAGAACCGCATGTCCCAGCCGCGGTCGCCGGGGAAGCCGGCGATCGCGTCGGTGCCGTCGGACACCAGCTGCCACAGGGCCTCGGGGCTGTCGACACCGCCGGGGTAGCGGCAGGCCATGCCGACGATCGCGATGGGCTCGTGGTCGGC
Source organism: Streptantibioticus silvisoli (assembly GCF_027947535.2). Taxonomy (GTDB): domain Bacteria; phylum Actinomycetota; class Actinomycetes; order Streptomycetales; family Streptomycetaceae; genus Streptantibioticus_C; species Streptantibioticus_C silvisoli. The sequence continues at coordinate 57,735 of NZ_JAAGKO020000036.1, read as the reverse complement.
GGCCTCCACCGCGCGCAGCCGCTGGCGGACCTGGGTCAGCTCGGTGGTCGCCCGCTTGAGGTACTCCCGGAGCTTGTCTTCATTCGCCACGGGGGCCTCCTGCGGTCAGCGGTGCGGGTGAGCGGGTCGGCGTCGCGGTCACGGCGCCCCCAGCTCGTTGTCGATCAGCAGGAACATCTGCTCGTCGGTGGCGGAGTCCAGGTTGACCGCGCCGGCGTCCGGATCGGCGTCCGGGTCGTACTTGGCCAGCAGGGCCTGTAGGCGCTGCACCACCCGGTCGCGCAGTTCCTCGTCGTCGGTGTCGGCCAGGCCCGCCTCGAACTCGGTGATCCGCTCCAGCAGCGGGAGCGCGTCGGCGGGGCCGTCGACCACCAGGTGGGTGTAGAGGTGGTTGGCGAGCCTGGTCACCGTCGGGTAGTCGAAGATCAGCGTGGTGGGAAGCCGCAGCCCGGTGGCCACGGCCAGCCGGTTGCGGATCTCGATCGCGGTCAGCGAGCTGAACCCCAGCTCGCTGAAGCCGCGTTCGGGGTCGATCCCGTCGGCCGTGGCGTGCCCGAGCACCGAGGCCACCTCGCCGCGCACGAGTTCGACCAGGGTGCGGCGCCGTTCCGCCTCCGACAGTCCGGCGAGCTTGCGGTGCAGGGCCGGCGCGTTGTCGGCGCCGCCGTCGGCCGCCCGCCGCACGGGGGGCGGCACCAGGGTGCGCAGTACCGCCGGTACGGGGACGGAGCCGGCGCTCGCGCGCAGGGCGGCGAGGTCGAAGCGGGCCGCCACCAGGTGCGCGGGGGCGGTGGCCGCCGCGTGCGCGGCGTCGAACAGGGCCATGCCCTCCTGCGCGGTGAGCGCGGAGCCGCCGCCCGCCGCCTTGGCCAGGTCGCGGGCGTCCAGGTGCCGGGTCATGCCGCTGGCCTCGGCCCACATCCCCCAGCCGACGGACACCGCGGGCCGGCCGCGCAGCCGCCGGCGGTGGGCCAGGGCGTCGAGGAAGGCGTTGGCCGCCGCGTAGTTGCCCTGTCCCGCGGTGCCCATGGTGGCCGCCGCCGAGGAGAACAGCACGAACATGTCGAGGTCGCTGTCGGCGGTGAGTTCGTCGAGGTTCACCGCGGCGTCCACCTTGGGGCGCAGGACGCGCTCGACGTGGCCGGCGGTGAGCGTGCCGATCACGCCGTCGTCGAGGACGCCGGCGGCGTGCACGACTCCGGTGACCGGGCGGTCGGCGAGCACCGCGGCGAGTTGTTCGCGGTCGGCCGCGTCGCAGCCGACGATCTCCGCGCGGGCGCCCAACTCGGCGAGTTCGGCGACCAGTTCGGCCGCTCCGGGCGCCTGGTCGCCGCTGCGGCTGAGCAGCAGCAGGTCGCGGACGGCGTATTCAGTGGCCAGGTGGCGGGCCACGATCGCGCCGAGGACTCCGGTGCCGCCGGTGATCAGCACCCGCGCGTCGGCCCGGACGGCGGGCGGCGCGGTGTCGTCGGGTGCCGTACGGACCAGCCGGGGCACCAGCACCGTCCCGGCCCGCAGGGCGAGCTGGGGTTCGCCGGCCGTCGCCAGCTGCGGCAGCCGGGCCAGCGAGGCCGCGTCGGCGTCCAGGTCCGCCAGCACGACGCGGCCGGGGTTCTCGCTCTGCGCGGACAGCACCAGGCCGCGTGCCGCGGCGGCGGCGGCATCGGGTACGTCCTCGGTGGCGGACGTGGCGACGGCGCCGCGGGTCAGGAAGAGCAGCGTCGCGCCGGCCAGCCGGTCGTCGCCGAGGAAGGCCCGCAACCGCTCCAGCGTCGCGGTGGTCTCGTCGCGGACCCCGGCCGCGAGGGGCCCGTCGTCCGGGCCCGGGGAGCCGGACCAGACCACGACGTCCGGGATGTCGCGGCCGGCGTCGAGGGCCTCGGCGAGCGTGCCGAGGTCGGGGTGCCACTCCAGCCGGGGGACGTGGGGGAGCAGGCCCTCGGCGACGTCCGCGGTGTCGTCGCCGACCACGGCCCACACCGCGGGGACGTCGGCGGCGGGCAGCGACCCGGGCGCCGTCCAGTCGAGCTGGAAGAGGCATTCGCGGGTGGCGTCGCCGGCGGTGCGCAGCTCGCCGGGCGTCACGGTCCTGGTCGCCAGCGACTCGGCGGCGAGCACCGGCCGGCCGGTGGCGTCGGCGGCCTGGAGCCGGACGCTGTCGGTGCCGTCCGCCACGAGCCGTACCCGCAGCCCGAGCGCGCCGGTGGCGTACAGGCTGACGCCGCTCCAGGAGAACGGCAGGCGGATCTGGCCGGTGTCCGGCAGCAGTCCGGAGGGGCCCAGCGCGTGCAGCGCGGCGTCCAGCAGGGCGGGGTGGACGCCGAACCGCTCGGCGCCGGTGTGCGCCTGCTCCGGGAGCGCCACCTCGGCGAACACCTCGTCACCGCGGCGCCACACCGAGCGCAGCCCGCGGAAGGTGGCGCCGTAGCCGTAGCCGGCCGCGGCGGCGCCGTCGTACCAGCCCTCGACGGTGACCGCCTCGGCCCCGGCGGGCGGCCACTGGGCGAAGTCGAACGGCTCGGCGGGGCCGGCGGGCAGCAGGGTTGCGGTGGCGTGCGTGGTCCACGGCGCGGACGGGTCCGCCGACTCCGGCTGGGAGTGGACGGTGAAGGTGCGGCCCGCGTCGTCGCCGGGGACGCCGACGGCGACCTGGAAGCGCACCCCGCCGGTCTCGGGCAGGGTGAGCGGCGCCTGGAGGATCAGCTCCTCCAGCCGGGGGCACCCGGCCTGCTCCCCCGCGCGCAGCGCCAGGTCGACGAACGCGGTGCCGGGCAGCAGCACGGTGCCCAGCACCGCGTGCTCGGCCAGCCACGGGTGGGTGGCCACCGACAGCCGTCCGGTGTAGAGCACGCCGTCGCCGCCGGCCACCGGGACGGCCACCACGAGCAGCGGGTGGTCGGCGGCGATGACGCCGGCCGCGCTGACGGCGGCGATCGCGGGACCGGACTCCGGCCAGTAGCGCTTGCGCTGGAAGGCGTAGGTGGGCAGCCCGATCCGCCGCCCGCCGCGGCCCCGCAGCGCCGCCGACCAGTCGACGTCCACACCGTGGACGTACGCCTCGGCCAGCGCCCTCGTCCAGCGCTGCGCGCCGCCCTCGCCGCGCCGCAGCGTGCCGAGGACCGCGGCGCGCGCCCCGGCGTCCTCCACGGTCTCCGACAGCGCGGCGGCCATCACCGGGTGCGGGCTCATCTCGATGAACAGCGACCGCCCCTCGGCCAGCAGGACGCGGGTGGTCTCCTCGAACAGCACCTCGCGGCGCATGTTGTCGAACCAGTACTCGGTGTCGAGGCAGGCGGTGTCGAGCCGGCGGCCCAGCACCGTGGAGTAGAACGGCACCTTCGGCTCGCGCGGCGCCACCGGGCGCAGCAGTTCCAGCAGCCGTTCCTCCATGACGTCGGCCTCGGGCGAGTGCGAGGCGAACGCGGCCGGGATGGCCTTCGCCCGGATCCCGCGCTCCTCGCAGACCGCCAGCAGCTCCTCCAGCGCGGCGGCCTGGCCGGACACCACCGTGGAGAACGGGCTGTTGACCGCGCCGACCGACACGCGGCCCTGCCACGGCTCCAGCAGTTCCGCGGCCTTCGCGCGCGGCAGCGCCACGGCGACCATGCCGCCGCGCCCGGCGAGCAGTTCGATGGCCAGCCGGCTGCGCAGCGCCACCACCCGGGCGCCGTCGCGCAGGGTCAGCGCCCCGGACACCACGGCCGCCGCGATCTCGCCCTGCGAGTTGCCCACCACCGCGGACGGCACGACGCCGGCCGCGCGCCACATCTGCGCCAGCGAGACCATCACCGCCCACAGCACCGGCTGGAGGACGTCGACCTGGTCCAGCCACTTGGCGCCCTCGTCGCCCACGGCGCGCAGCACCTCCAGCAGCGACCAGTCGACGAACTCCCGCAGCGCCAGGTCGCACTCCTCGATCCGCCGGCGGAACACCTCGGAGGCGTCCAGCAGTTCGACGGCCATGCCGACCCACTGCGAGCCCTGGCCGGGGAAGACGAAGACCACTCCGCCGCGACCGGCGTCCCCGGTACGGGTCACCGCGCCGGGGGCGGCACCGCCGGCGGCGATCGCGGCCAGTGCGGCGGTCAGTTCGTCCGCCGTCGCGGCCAGCACCACGGCGCGGTGCTCCAGCGAGGCGCGGGTCTCCACCAGCGACCTGGCCACGTCCGCCGGCTGCGGCCGCTCGGTCCCGACCGCGGCGAGCAGCCGGGCGGCCTGCTCGCGCAGCGCCTCGTCGTTCTTGGCCGACAGCACGAAGGGCAGCGTCGCGCCGCCGTCCTCCCGCAGTGCCGGTGCGGCGCCGGGTTCGGGCCGGTCGGCCGGCTCTTCGAGGATGACGTGGGCGTTGGTGCCGCTCACGCCGAACGAGGAGACGGCGGCCCGGCGCGGGCGGCCGGTCTGCGGCCACGGCCGGGACTCGGTGAGCAGTTCCACCGCGCCGGCCGACCAGTCGACCTCGGGGTTGGGGGCGTCGACGTGCAGGGTCTTCGGCAGCACCCCGTGGCGCATCGCCATGACCATCTTGATGACGCCGCCGGCGCCCGCGGCGGCCTGGGCGTGTCCGAGGTTGGACTTCAGCGACCCGAGCCACAGCGGCCGGTCGGCGGGCCGGTCCTGGCCGTAGGTGGCCAGGACCGCCTGCGCCTCGATGGGGTCGCCGAGCTTGGTGCCGGTGGCGTGCGCCTCGACCACGTCCACGTCCGACGTGGTGAGCCGGGCGTTGGCCAGCGCCTGACGGATCACCCGTTCCTGCGAGGGGCCGTTCGGCGCGGTCAGCCCGTTCGAGGCGCCGTCCTGGTTCACCGCCGTGCCGCGCACGACCGCGAGCACCTGGTGGCCGTTGCGCCGCGCGTCCGACAGCCGCTCGACCAGCAGCACGCCGATGCCCTCCGACCAGCTCGTGCCGTCGGCCGCCGCGGCGAACGACTTCGCCCGCCCGTCGGGGGCCAGGCCGCGCTGCTGGCTGAAGTCGACGAAGACGGCCGGGGTGGACAGCACGGTGACCCCGCCGGCCAGCGCCAGGTCGCATTCGCCGCCGCGCAGGGCCTGTGCGGCCAGGTGCAGCGCCACCAGTGAGGAGGAGCAGGCGGTGTCCACGGTCATGGCCGGGCCTTCGAGTCCGAAGGTGTAGGACACCCGGCCGGCCAGCACGCTGCCGGAGGTGCCGGTGGTGAGGAACGCCTCGACGCCTTCGGGCAGCGAGCTCATGGTGCCCGCGTAGTCGTGGTACATCAGGCCGGCGAAGACACCGGTGCGGCTGCCGCGCAGCGACAACGGGTCGATGCCGGCGCGTTCGAACGCCTCCCAGGAGCCCTCCAGCATCAGCCGCTGCTGGGGGTCCATCGCCAGCGCCTCGCGCGGGGAGATCCCGAACGGCTCCGGGTCGAAGGTGTCGGCGTCGTGGACGAAGCCGCCGGTGCGCACGTACGACTTGCCGCTGGTGCCCGGTTCGGGGTCGAAGATCGCCTCGCTGGCCCAGCCGCGGTTGTCGGGGAACGGTGAGATGGCGTCGGTGCCGGTCTCGACCAGCCGCCACAGCGCTTCGGGGCTGTCGGCCCCGCCGGGGAAGCGGCAGCTCATGCCCACGATGGCGATCGGCTCGTCCGCGTCCGCGGTGCCCTGGGGAGCCACCGGGCCGGCGGTGGCGATGCCGAGCAGCCGGGGCCGCAGGTGCGCCGCCAGGACGGCCGACGAGGGGTGGTCGAAGACCAGGGTGGCCGGCAGGCGCAGCCCGGTGCGGTCGGCGAGGTGGTTGCGCAGTTCCACCGCGGTCAGCGAGTCGAAGCCGAGTTCGGCGAACGACCTTCGCGGCTCGATGAGTTCGACCGAGGCGTGGCCCAGGACGGTGGCGGCGGCGGCGCGGACCAGGTCGGTCAGCTCCCGCAGCTGGTCGGCCTCCTCCAGCGCCGACAGCCGCGCCGCCAGGTGGGACCGGGCGGTCGCCGGGTGCCCGGCCGCTCCGGCCGTGCGGCGGGCCCGGGGGCGGGAGGGGTCGCGCAGCAGCGGGTGGCCGGTGCCGGCTTGCGCGCGGGCGGCCCGCAGGTCGAGGCGGAGCGCGACGAGGTGCGGGGCGCCGGCCGCCAGGGCGGCGTCGAGGAGCGCGAGTCCCTCCTCGGTCGACAGCGCGTCTCCGGCCCGGGTGATGCGGGCCCGGTCGGTCTCGCCCAGGTGGCCGGTGATGCCGCTGGCCTCGGCCCACAGGCCCCAGCCGACGGAGACCGAGGCCAGCCCCCGGGCGGTGCGGTGCTGGGCGAGGCCGTCCAGGAAGGCGTTGGCGGCGGCGTAGTTGCCCTGTCCCGGTGTGCCGAAGGTGGCGGACGCGGAGGAGAACAGCACGAACAGGCCCAGGTCGAGGTGGGCGGTCAGCTCGTGCAGGTTGACCGCCGCGTCGGCCTTGGGCCGCAGGACGGTGTCGATCCCCTCGGGCGTCAGGGACTCGATCGTCGCGTCGGCGACGACGCCCGCCGCGTGGACGACCCCGGTCAGCGGGCGGTCCGCCGACAGGGCGGCCAGGACGGCGGCGAGGGCTTCGCGGTCGGCGGCGTCGCACGCGACCACGTCGGCCGTGGCGCCGTGGGCGGCGAGTTCCGCGACGAGTTCGGCGGCGCCCGGCGCGTCGGCGCCGCGCCTGCTGAGCAGCGTCAGGTGCCGCACGCCGTGCCGGACGACGAGGTGCCGGGCGACGATCGCGCCGAGCACGCCGGTGCCGCCGGTGATCAGCACGGTGCCCGCCGGGTCGGGTGCGCGGTGTTCGGCGGCCGGCCGGGTGGCGGCCGGTGCCAGCCGCGGCACCAGCGTCCGGCCGCCGCGCAGCGCCACCTGCGGTTCGCCGGTGGCCAGGACGGCGGCGAGCTGTCCGGGTTCGTCGGCGGCGGCGCCCTCCTCGGCGTCGAACGCGTCGAGCAGGACGAAGCGGCCGGGGTGTTCGGACTGGGCGGCGCGCACCAGGCCCCAGACGGCGGCGGCCACCGGTGCGACGGGGGTGCCGTCCGCGGGCACGGCGCCGCGGGTGCGGACGACCAGGCGGGCGTCGGCGGGCCGGTCGGCGGCGAGCCAGTCGTGCAGCGCCGCCAGGGTCTCGCGCAGGGCGGTGCGGACGGCCTCCGCCGAGGGGTCCGCGGTGGCCCCGACCGGCAGGAGGACGGCGCTGTCGGCGGCGGCCCGGTCGGTGTCGGCACCGTCGGCGGCGTCGCTGGCGTCGGCGGCCGTGCCGGGCGGTGCGGCGGGCACCCACTGCACCTGGAAAAGGGTGTCGCGCGGGACGCCGGAGGGCAGTTGGGCGGAGGTCGTCGGCCGCAGGACCAACCGGTCGACGGACGCGACGGGTTCGCCCGTACCGTCGGCGACGGTCAGCGACACCGCGTCGGCGCCGGCCGGGGTCAGCCGTACCCGCAGCGCGGAGGCGCCGATGGCGTGGAGGCTGACGCCGCTCCAGGCGAACGGCAGTCGGATGCCGTCGGAGCCGGACAGCAGTCCGCTGACGCCGACGGCGTGCAGCGCGGCGTCCAGCAGGGCGGGGTGCAGTCCGAACCCGGCGGCCTCGGCGCGGCCGGGTTCGGGCAGTTCCACCTCGGCGTACACCGCGTCACCGGACCGCCACACCGCGCGCAGCCCCTGGAAGGTGGGCCCGTAGCGCAGTCCGGCGCCGGCCGCGCCCTCGTACCAGCCGTCGACGCCGAGCGGTTCGGCGTCCGCCGGGGGCCAGGCGGTGAGGCTCTCGGGGGCGGCGGGCTCGCCCTGGGCGACGGTGGCTTCGGCGTGCCAGGTCCATTCGTCGCCCGCACCGTCCGGCCGCGAGTGCACGGTGACCGTGCGGCGGCCGTCCGGTTGCGGGGGGCCGACGCGCAGTTGCAGCTGGACGCCGCCGTGCTCGGGCAGCACGAGCGGGGTGCGCAGCGTCAGTTCCTCCAGCCGGCGGCAGCCGACCTGGTCACCGGCGCGCAGGGCCAGTTCCACCAGGGCGGTGCCGGGCACCAGCGTGCTGCCCAGGACGACGTGTTCGGACAGCCACGGGTGCGTGACGGTGGACAGCCGCCCGGTCAGCAGGGCGCCGTCGCCGTCGGCCAGCGACACCGCGGCGCCGAGCAGCGGGTGGTCGGCGCTGCCCAGGCCGGCCGCGGCGATGTTGGTGGCGCCGCTGATCGCCGGCCAGTAGCGCTGGCGCTGGAACGGGTAGGTGGGCAGGTCGACGCGGGTGCCGCCCCAGCCGGCGTAGACGGCCCGCCAGTCGGGGTCGGCGCCGGCGGTGTGCAGCGTGGCGAGAGCGCGCAGCAGTTGGCCGCTCTCGTCGCGTCCGGCGCGCAGCGTGGCGGTGAGGCAGGCGTCGTCGTCCTCGGTCAGGCAGTGCTGGGCCATGGCGGTGAGCACGCCGTCGGGGCCGAGTTCGAGGAAGGTGCGCACCCCCGCCGCGTACAGCGTCCGCACCCCGTCGGCGAAACGGACCGCCTGGCGCACGTGCCGCACCCAGTAGCCGGGGGTGCGGATCAGGTCGGGGTCGGCCGGCTGCCCGGTGAGGTCGGAGATGATCGGCAGGCTGGGGGCGTGCGGGGTCAGGCCGGCGACGACGGCGGCGAACTCGTCGAGCATCGCGTCCATGCGCGGGGAGTGGAAGGCGTGCGAGACGGTGAGGCGCTTGACCTTGCGGCCGGCCTGCCGCCAGGTCGCCTCCAGGCCGGCGACGGCCTCCTCGTCGCCGGAGACCACCACCGAGGTGGGTCCGTTGACCGCCGCGACGCCGACCGAGGCCTCGTAGGCGGTGAGCGCCTCGACGGCCTCGGCCTCGGTGATCTCCACCGCCAGCATGGCGCCGCCCGGGGGCAGCGCCCGCATCAGCCGGCCGCGGGCGGCCACCAGCGTGCAGGCGTCCTCGATCGAGAACACCCCGGCGACGTGCGCGGCGGCGATCTCGCCGATCGAGTGGCCCAGCAGGAAGTCGGGGCGCACCCCCCACGACTCCAGCAGCCGGAAGAGCGCCACCTCCAGGGCGAACAGCGCGGCCTGGGTGCCGTCGGTCCGGTTCAGCGACTCCTCGTCGCCGAACATCACCTCGCGCAGCGAGCCGCCCAGCGCGGTGTCCAAGTGCGCGCACACCTCGTCCAGGGCCCGCGCGAACACCGGGAACGCCGCGTACAGCTCCTGGCCCATGCCGACGCGCTGGGCGCCCTGGCCGGTGAACAGGAACGCGGTCAGCTCCTGGGCCGCGACGCCGCGCACCACACCGGGCGCGGTCGCGCCCCCGTCGGCCAGCGCGTCCAGGCCGGTCAGGAACGCCTCGCGGTCCGCGGCGAGCACCACGGCGCGGTGGTCGAAGGAGGCACGGCCCGTCGCGAGCGACCAGCCGAGGTCGAGCACGTCCAGGCCCGGTTCGGCGCGCACGAGGGCGGCGAGCCGGCCGGCGTGCTCACGCAGCGCGTCGGCGGTCCGGCCGGAGACCGGCAGGGGGATCACCGGCGGCGCGGCACGCGGGCCGTCGGGCGCGGCCGGCTCGGTGACCGGGGCCTGTTCGAGGATGAGGTGCGCGTTCGTTCCGCTGATGCCGAACGAGGACACCCCGATGCGGCGCGGTTCCTCGGACCGCGGCCACGGCCGGGACTCGGTGAGCAGTTCCACCGAACCGGCCGACCAGTCGACGTGCGGGGTGGGCTCGTCGGCGTGCAGGGTGCGCGGCAGCGTCGCGTGGCGCAGCGCGAGGACGGCCTTGATCACCCCGGCGGCGCCGGCCGCGGCCTGGGTGTGGCCGATGTTGGACTTCAGCGATCCGAGCCACAGCGGCCGGTCGGCGGGGCGGTCCTGGCCGTAGGTCGCGATCAGGGCCTGGGCCTCGATCGGGTCGCCGAGCGCGGTGCCGGTGCCGTGCGCCTCGACGGCGTCGACCTGCTCGGGCGACAGTCGCGCGTTGGCGAGCGCCTGGCGGATCACGCGTTCCTGGGAGGGGCCGTTGGGCGCGGTGAGCCCGTTGGAGGCGCCGTCCTGGTTGACCGCGCTGCCGCGCAGCACCGCCAGGACCGGGTAGCCGTTGCGCAGCGCGTTCGTGTACGTCGTGACCAGGAGCATCGCGGCGCCCTCGGCCATGCCCATGCCGTCGGCCGCGGCGGAGAACGCCTTGCACCGGCCGTCGGAGGACAGGCCGCGCTGCCGGTCGAACTCGTAGAAGCCGATGGCGTGCGGCATCACGGTGACGCCGCCGACCAGGGCCATGGTGCAGTCGCCGTCGCGCAGTGCCTGGCCGGCCAGGTGCAGGGCGGTCAGGGAGGAGGAGCAGGCGGAGTCGACCGTGACGGCGGGGCCCTCCAGGCCGAGGGTGTAGGCGATCCGGCCGGAGACGACGGAGGTGGCGCCGCCGGTCAGCAGGTAGCCCTCGGAGGAGCTGGCGCCGGCCGCCTGCATGGCGGCGTCGTAGCCCTGGCCGTTGGCGCCGATGAAGGTGCCGGTGCGGCTGCCGCGCAGGGACTTGGGGTGGATGCCGGCCCGTTCGACGGCCTCCCAGGCGGTCTCCAGCGCGAGCCGCTGCTGCGGGTCCATGGCCAGTGCCTCGCGGGGGTTGATCCCGAAGAAGCCGGGGTCGAACCAGGCGGCGTCGTGCAGGAACCCGCCGCGGGCCGCGGAGTCGCGGCCCTCTTCCGCGCCGCTGGGCAGGTCGGCGCTCCAGCCGCGGTCGGCCGGGAACGAGGTGATGGCGTCGCCCCCGTCGAGCAGCAGCCGCCACAGGTCGTCGGGGCTGTGCACGCCGCCGGGCAGGTGGCAGCTCATCGACACGATGGCGATGGACTCCGACTCGCCCGACTCGGCGTCGCGCAGGCGCTGCCGGGTCTGGTGCAGCTCGGCGATCACCCTGCCGAGATAGTCCCGGAGCTTTGCCTCGTCGGCCATCAGTTGACTCCCAGATCGCGGTCCACAAGATCGAACAGCTCGTCGTTCGTGGCTGAGCCGAGCTGGTCGAGCAGTCCACCGGTGTCGCTCCGCTCGGCGCCGGAGGACTCCTTGCGCTGCTTGGTCAGCAGCGCTTCGAGCCGCATGATGACGCGTACCTTGGCGATGTCGTCGTCGGCGAGCGCGGCCAGCGCGGTGTCCAGCTGGTCGAGGGACGCCATGGTGGGCAGTGGCGTCCCGGCCGTTTCGGGCGTGATGCGCGCCAGCAGGTGGCGCACCAGCGCCGCGGGCGTCGGCTGGTCGAAGACCAGGGTGGCGGGCAGTTTCAGCCCGGTCGCCGCGCTGAGCCGGTTGCGCAGTTCGACGGCGGTCAGCGAGTCGAAGCCGAGTCCGCGGAACGGCTTGTCGACGGCGATGGTCTTCACGTCGCCGTGGCCGAGTACCGCGGCGGCGTGGTTGCGCAGCAGGTCCAGCATGCCGCGTTCCCGCTCGGCCTGCGGCAGGGCGGCGAGGCGCTGCCGCAGCTCGGCCGCGGCCCCCGAGCCGGCCGGGTCGTCGGGCGGTGCCGCCCGGGTCAGCAGTGCCCGGGCCTCGGGCAGTTCGCTGATGAGCGGGCTCGGGCGCAGGGAGGTGAAGGACGGGACGAACTGCTCCCAGTCGACCTCGGCCGCCGCGACGAAGGTGTCGTCGTGGTCGAGGGCCTGTTGCAGGGCGAGCATGGCCGGGCGGGGGGTGATGAGCGGCACACCGCGCCGCAGCATCGGCTCGACCTCGGCGGCGGGCACCATGCCGCCGCCGTCCCACGGTCCCCACGCCACGGACAGCACGTCGACGCCGTCCGCGCTGCGGCTTTGGGCGAGGGCGTCGAGGTAGGCGTTGCCCGCGGCGTAGGCGCCGTGCCGGCCGACGCCCCACACGCCGGCGATGGAGGAGAAGTGGACGACGGCGTCCAGCCGGGCGGGGTCGAGCAGTTCGCCGAGGTGCCGGGCGCCGGCCACCTTGGCGGCGGTGGCGTGGGCCAGGTCGGCGACGCCGGTGTCCTCCAGGGGGGTGAGGATGCCGGTGCCGGCGGTGTGCATGACCGTGCGGACGCTGACGCCGTCGGCCGCCAGTTCGGCCAGCAGCCGCTGTACGTCGGCGCGGTCGGTCAGGTCGCAGGCGGCGAGGGTGACCTTCGCACCCAGGCCGGTCAGTTCGTCCACCAGCTCCTCGGCGTAGGGGGCGAGCCCGGCGCGCCTGCTGACCAGGACGAGGTGTTCGGCGCCGTTGCCGGCCAGCCAGCGGGAGACGTGGCCGCCGATGGCTCCGGTGCCGCCGGTGACCAGGACCGTGCCGGCCGGCCGCCAGGTCCGCGCGGCGGGCGCGTCCTGGGTCGCGGCCCGTACCAGGCGGCGGCCGAACAGGCCGGCGGTGCGGATCGCGAGCTGGTCCTCCCCGTCGTCGCGGGCGAGCGCGCCGGCGAGCGCGCCGGCCGCGGCGGTGGCGGAGGCGGCCGGCAGGTCGACCAGTCCGCCCCACTGGCGCGGGTGCTCCAGCGCGGCGACCCGGCCCAGGCCCCACACCTGCGCCTGGAGCGGGTTGGCCACCGGTTCGCCGTCCGCGGCGGACACCGCTCCGGTCGTGACGCACCACAGCGGGGCGCCGCAGTCGGCCGTCACCACCGCGTGCAGCAGCGACAGGGTGCCGGCCAGGCCGGCGGCCAGGGTGGGGTGGTCGGGGTGGGCGCTCTCGTCGAGCGCGAGCAGGGACAGGACACCGGTGACCGGTGACCCGTCGTCCCGCAGTGCGCGCAGCCGGGCGGTGAAGTCCTCCTCGCCGGCGGTGGCCGGGTCGACGGACAGCAGTTCGACCTCGGCGAGGTTCTCGCGCAGCGCGGTGGCGCAGGCCCGCGCCAGTTCGCCGTCGGCCTGGGCGGTGGACGCCACGAGCAGCCAGCGGCCGGACAGCACCGCGGACTGCGGCCGGCCGACCGCCTTCCAGTCGACCCGGTAGCGCCACCGGTCGACCTCGGAACGCTCCCGCACGTCGCGGTGCCAGCCCGACAGCGCCGGCAGCACCTGTTGCAGGGAGGCGGTCCGGGCGCTGTCGAAGTGCAGGGTCTCGGCGAGGGCGCGGGTGTCGCCCTCCTCGACCGCGGTCCAGAACCGCTGCTGGGCGGGGGTCGGCGCCGCGGCGGCCGCGACGGGGGCGGCCGGCGGCGCCGACGCCCAGTAGCGGGTGCGCTGGAAGGCGTAGGTGGGCAGGGTGACCTGCTGGGCGCCGGTGCCATCGAAGATCCCGGTCCACTGCGGGTCGGCGCCGCGCACGTACGCCTCGGCGACGCTCGTCAGCAGCCGGCGCCGTCCGGCGTCGTCACGGCGTACCGAGCCGATGACCTGGGCGGACGTCAGCGCGCTGCCGCGGGCCTCGATGGTCTCCTGGATCGCGGTGGTCAGCACCGGGTGCGGGCTGACCTCGATGAACAGCCGGTGGCCGTCGCGCAGCAGGGCGTCGGTGGCGTCCTGGAAGCGGACGGTCCGGCGCAGGTTGGTGAACCAGTAGCCGGCGTCCATCCGGTCGGTGTCGAGCAGGTCGCCGGTGACCGTGGAGTAGCACGGCACGTCACCGGGCTGCGGGGTGATGCCGGCCAGCGCTTCGGCGAGGCGGTCGCGGATCGCGTCGACCTGGCCGGAGTGCGAGCCGTAGTCGACCGGGATGCGCTTGGCCCGTACCCCTTCGCCGACCAGCTTCTCCAGCAGGTCCTCCAGCGGTGCCGAGGCGCCGGAGACCACGACCGAGCCGGGTCCGTTGACCGCGGCGACGGCCAGCTGGTCGCCGTAGGGCTCGATCCGCTCCTGCGCCTGGGCGGCCGGCAGCGGTACGGAGATCATTCCGCCGTGGCCCGACAGCTCCACGATGGCCCGGCTGCGCAGCGCCACGATCCGGGCGGCGTCCTTCAGGGTGAGCGCGCCGGCCACCACGGCGGCGGCGAGTTCGCCCTGCGAGTGCCCGACCACCGCGGCCGGTTCGACGCCGTAGGAGCGCCAGGTGGCCGCGAGCGAGACCATCACGGCGAACAGCAGCGGCTGCACCACGTCGACGCGTTCGAAGTCGGGGGCGCCGGGCCTGCCGCGCAGCACGTCGAGCAGGCTGAAGTCGAGGTGTTCGGCGAGGGTGTGGGAGCACATGGCGAACTGCTGGCGGAACACCGCAGAGGTGTCGACCAGTTCCAGGGCCATGCCCGCCCACTGCGAGCCCTGGCCGGGGAAGACGAAGACCACCTTGCCGGCCGAGCCGCTGCCGGTCACCAGGTTCGGCGCGGGCTGTCCCTGGGCGAGTGCCTCCAGGCCGGCCAGCAGCCCGGTGCGGTCCGCGTCGAGCACCACGGCGCGGTGGTCGAGCCGGGAGCGGGTGGTCACCAACGAGTAGCCGATGTCGGTGAGTTCGGCCTCCGGGTGGGCGCCGAGGTACCGGTGCAGCTCCAGCGCCTGGGCGCGCAGGGCGTGTTCGCTCTTGGCGGTCAGTACCCACGGCACCAACTGCGGTGCGGTCCTGGCCGGTTCCTCGGCGCTGTCCTGCGGCTGCGGGGCCTGCTCCAGGATGATGTGCGCGTTGGTGCCGCTCATCCCGAACGAGGAGATCCCGGCCCGGCGCGGACGCCCGGTGTCCGGCCACTCCCGCGCGGCGGTCAGCAGCGAGACCTCACCGGACGACCAGTCCACGTGCGGCGTCGGCTCGTCCACGTGCAACGTCGCCGGCAGCACGCCTTCGCGCATCGCCATCACCATCTTGATGACACCCGCCACCCCGGACGCCGCCTGGATGTGGCCGATGTTGGACTTCAGCGAGCCGAGCCACAGCGGGCTCGCGGCGTCGCGTTCGCGGCCGTAGGTGGCCAGCAGGGCCTGGGCCTCGATCGGGTCGCCCAGCGTGGTCCCGGTGCCGTGGCCCTCGACCGCGTCGACGTCCGCCGGGGCCAGCCGGGCACTGGCCAGCGCCTGGCGGATGACCCGTTCCTGCGAGGGGCCGTTGGGCGCGGTCAGGCCCTGGGAGGCGCCGTCCTGGTTGACGGCGGAGCCGCGCAGCACCGCGAGCACGTCGTGCCCGTTGCGCTCGGCGTCCGACAGCCGCTCCACGAGCAGGACGGCGACGCCCTCACCCCAGCTGGTGCCGTCCGCCGAGGCCGCGAAGGACTTGCAACGGCCGTCGGCGGCCAGGCCGTTCTGCTGGTGGAAGTCGGCGAACACCGCGGGTGAGGGGATCACCGTCACGCCGCCGGCCATCGCCAGGGAGCACTCGCCGTTGCGCAGTGCCTGGGCCGCCAGGTGCAGGGCCACCAGCGACGACGAGCACGCGGTGTCGACCGTGACGGCCGGTCCCTCCAGCCCGAGGACGTAGGAGACCCGGCCGGAGATCACGCTGTTGGCGTTGCCGGTCAGGGCGTGGCTGAGCGAGTCGGCCGGCAGCTCGACGGCGGCGCCGTAGGCGGAGTTGGAGGCGCCGACGAAGACGCCGACCTGGCTGCCGCGCACGGCGGACGGGGGCGTGCCGTTGCGTTCCAGCACCTCCCAGCACGCCTCCAGCAGCAGGCGCTGCTGGGGGTCCATCGCCACCGCCTCGCGCGGGGAGATGCCGAAGAACTCGGCGTCGAAGGCGGTGGCGTCGTAGACGAAGCCGCCTTCGCGCGCGTAGGAGACGCCGGAGCCCTCCGGGTCCCAGCCGCGGTCGGTGGGGAAGGCGCCGATGCCGTCGGTGCCGGATGCCACCAGTGTCCACAGGTCCTCGGGGCTGCGCACCCCGCCGGGCAGCCGGCAGGTCATCGCGATGATGGCGATCGGGTCGTCGGAGGCGACGACGTCGGACTGCGCGGCCATCTCACCGCTCGCGCCGATCAGTTGTTCGACCAGGTGCCGGCTGAGCGCCTCGGCGGTCGGGTAGTCGAACAGCAGCCCGGTGGGCAGGCGCAGGCCGGTGCCGGCGGCCAGCCGCTCGCGCACCTCGATGGCGGTCAGCGAGTCGATGCCGAAGTCCTTCAGCGGCCGCTGCGGGTCGATCGCGTCCTGCGTGTGGTAGCCCAGCACCGCGGCGGCCTCGCCGCACACCAGGTCCAACAGGGCGGTGGGGCGGCGGTGTTCGGGCATGGCCGTGATCCGCTCGACCCAGTCGGCGCGCACCCGGCCGCCCTCGGAGTCGGCCGGCGCTGCCGCTTCCAGTTCGGCGGCGGCCTCGGGGATCTCGGCCAGCAGCGGGGAACGGCGTGCCGAGCAGAAGACCGGGGCGAACCGCGCCCAGTTGACGTCGGTGACGGTCAGGCAGGATTCCGGGCTGTCGACCGCCTGGCCGAGCGCGGTGATCGCCAGCGCCGGGGCCATCGGACCCAGGCCGAACCGGGCCAGGTGTTCCTGCAGTTCGCTGTCGGCCGCCATGCCGCCGCCGCCCCAGGGCCCCCAGGACACCGCGGTGGCGGCCAGTCCGCCGGCCCGGCGGCGTTCGGCGAGCGCGTCGAGGTAGGCGTTGGCCGCCGAGTACCCGGCGGCGCCCCCGTCGCCCCACACCCCGGCGATGGAGGAGAACAGGACGAACGCCTCCAGCGGGGTGCCGGCCAGCAGTTCGTCGAGGTTCCGCGCACCGTGCACCTTGGTGCGCACGACCTCTTCGAGGTCGGAGACGCTGGTCTCGGCGAC
Source organism: Streptantibioticus silvisoli (assembly GCF_027947535.2). Taxonomy (GTDB): domain Bacteria; phylum Actinomycetota; class Actinomycetes; order Streptomycetales; family Streptomycetaceae; genus Streptantibioticus_C; species Streptantibioticus_C silvisoli. The sequence goes on along the minus strand of NZ_JAAGKO020000036.1, from coordinate 41,203 downwards.
GGAACCGGCCACCGCGACGCCGGCCGCGTGCATCACGGCGGTGACCGGATGCGCGGCCAGCAGTTCGGCCAGCGCCTCGCGGTCGGCCACGTCGCAGGCGGCGACGGTCACCCGGGCACCGCGGGCCTCCAGGGCGGCGACCAGTGCGGCGGCGCCGTCGGCCGTACCGCCGCGGCGGCTGGTGAGCAGCAGATCGCGGGCGCCGCGGTCGATGAGCCAGTGGGCGACGTGCCCGCCGAGCGCGCCGGTGCCGCCGGTGATCAGCACGGTGCCGGTGGGGCGCCAGGTGTGCGCGACCGCGGTGGTCAGCGGGGCGCGCACCAGCCGCCGGCCGACCGCGCCGGAGGCGCGCAGCGCCACCTGGTCCTCGCCGTCGGCGCCGGTGATCACGGACGCCAGCAGCACGCCGGCCTGCTCGTCCACCGTCTCGGGGAGGTCGAGCAGGCCGCCCCAGCGCCCGGGGTGGTCGAGGGCCGCGACCCGGCCGAAGCCCCAGACCTGGGCCTGCGTGGGGCGCACCAGCGAGTCGTCCCGCCCGGTGAGCACCGCGCCCTGCGTGGCGCACCACAGCGGGGCCTCGATGCCGGCGTCGCCCAGCGCCTGGGTGAGCAGCAGCGTCAGGGACAGTCCGGTGGCGACCGCCGGGTACTCGGGGTGCGGTTCCTCCGCCAGCGCCAGCAGCGACAGCACACCGTCGAACCCCTCGGCCTCGGCGGCCTTGTCGAACAGCTCGCCGGCGATCGTCCAGCGGTCGGTCTCGCCGGTTTCGACGGGCAGTTCCAGCACGGTCGCACCGTGCGCGCGCAACGCCCCGGCGACGCCGTCGGCGGTCTCCCGGAACGCGCCGCCGGCCGGGACCGCCAGCAGCCAGGTGCCCAGCGGTTCGGCCGGCACCGGCGTGGTCAGCGGCTTCCAGGTCACCCGGTACCGCCAGCCGTCCACCGTGGACTGCTCCTGACGGCCCTTGCGCCAGGCGGACAGCGCGGGCAGTACGGCTTCCAGACCGCTGCCGGGGGCCAGGTCCAAGGTGCCGGCCACCGCGTCGAGGTCCTGCGACTCCACCGCCGTCCAGAACGCCTGCTCGGCGCGGCCCTCCGGCGATCCGCCGCGGCCGGCCCCGGAGGCGTCGGCGAGCCAGTACGGCTCGCGCTGGAAGGCGTAGGTGGGCAGGTCCACCCGGCGGCCGCCCCACGGGGTGAACACCGCCTGCCAGTCGAACCGCCGCCCGGCGACGTGCGTGCGGGCCAGCGCGTCGAGCAGCGCCTTCGGCTCGGCCCGGTCCCCGCGCAGCGAGGGCACCGCCGTCAGCCGCCGGTCGCCGGCGCACTGCTTGGCCGCGGCGGTCAGCTCGCCGCCGGGGCCCAGTTCGACGAACGTGGTGACGCCCTGGCCCAGCAGGGTGGCGACGCCGTCGGCGAACCGGACGGCCTCGCGTACGTGCCGCACCCAGTAGCCGGGGGTCTGGATCAGGTCGAAGTCGGCCAGCTCACCGGAGACGTTGGAGACGATCGGCAGCTGCGGCGGGTGGAACGTCAGGTTCCCGGCCACGGCGGCGAAGTCGTCGAGCATCGCCTCCATGCGCGGTGAGTGGAAGGCGTGCGAGACCGTCAGCCGCTTGACCTTGCGGCCCCGGCGGCGCCACTCCCCCTCCTGCTCGTCGACGACGTCCTCGTCACCGGAGACCACCACCGACGTCGGGCCGTTGACCGCCGCGACGCCGGCCCGGCCGCCGTGGGCGGCCAGCGCCTCGACGGCCTCGGCCTCGGTCGCCTCGACCGCGAGCATCGCCCCGCCCGGCGGCAGGGCCTGCATCAGCCGGCCGCGGGCCGACACCAGCGTGCAGGCGTCGTCCAGCGACAGCACGCCCGCCACGTGGGCCGCCGCCAGTTCACCGATGGAGTGGCCGAGCAGGAAGTCCGGCGTGACGCCCCACGACTCCCACAGGCGGAAGAGCGCCACCTCGAGCGCGAACAGCGCGGCCTGGGTGTAGACGGTGCGGTTCAGCGTCTCGGCGCCGGCCGGGTCGAACAGGACGTCCTTGAGCGGCCGTTCGAGTGCGAAGCGTGCGCACACCTCGTCCAGCGCGGCCGCGAAGACCGGGAAACCGTCGTACAGCTCGCGTCCGGTGCCGGCGCGCTGCGCGCCCTGGCCGGAGAACAGGAACGCCAGTCCGCCCTCGCCCGTCTCGCCGCGCACCACGGCGGCGTTGGTGCGCCCGGCGGCCAGGTCGCGCAGTCCGGCGGCCAGGGCATCGCGGTCGGCGGCCAGCACGACGCCGCGGTGCTCCAGCGCGGCGCGGGTCGTGGCCGACGAGCGCGCGATGTCGACCAGGTCCGGCGCGTGCGGCCCCTCGACGCGGGACAGCAGCCGCTGGGCCTGCGCGCGCAGCGCGTCCGCCGTCCTGGCCGACACCAGGACGGGCACCGGGCGCGGCGCGTCCGGCACCGGTTCGGCGGTGGCGGGCTCGGATTGCGGGGCCTGCTCCAGGACGACGTGGACGTTGGTGCCGCTCATCCCGAACGAGGAGATCCCGGCCCGGCGCGGACGCCCGGTGTCCGGCCACTGCCGTGCCTCGGTCAGCAGTGAGACCGCACCGGCCGACCAGTCCACGTGCGGCGTCGGCTCGTCCACGTGCAACGTCGCCGGCAGCACGCCTTCGCGCATCGCCATCACCATCTTGATGACGCCCGCCACCCCGGACGCCGCCTGGGCGTGGCCGATGTTGGACTTGACCGAGCCGAGCCACAGCGGGCGGTCCGCCTCGCGCTCCTGGCCGTAGGTGGCCAGCAGGGCCTGGGCCTCGATCGGGTCGCCCAGCGTGGTCCCGGTGCCGTGCGCCTCGACGGCGTCCACGTCGGACGGCGTGAGCCGGGCGCCGGCCAGCGCCTGGCGGATGACGCGTTCCTGCGAGGGGCCGTTGGGCGCGGTCAGGCCGTTGGAGGCGCCGTCGGAGTTGACCGCGGAGCCGCGAAGGACGGCGAGGACCGGGTGGCCGTTGCGCTGGGCGTCCGACAGGCGTTCCAGCAGCAGGATGCCGACGCCCTCGCTCCAGCCGGTGCCGTCGGCCGAGGAGGCGAACGCCTTGCAGCGGCCGTCGGCGGCCAGGCCGCCCTGCCGGCCGAACTCGCTGAACAGGGCCAGGCCGGTCATCACGGTGACACCGCCGGCCAGCGCCATGCCGCATTCGCCGTGCCGCAGCGCCTGCGCCGCCAGGTGCAGGGCCACCAGCGAGGACGAGCACGCGGTGTCGGTGGTGATGGCCGGGCCCTTCAGGCCCAGGGTGTAGGCGGCGCGCCCGGACAGCACGCTGCTCGCGCTGCCGGTGAGCAGGTGCCCCTCGGCCTCCTCCGGCAGTTCGGCGGTCAGCGCGTAGTTGGAGGCGCCGGCACCGATGTACACACCGGTGTCGGTGCCGCGCAGGGACAGCGGGTCGAGCCCGGCGCGTTCGACGGCCTCCCACGACGCCTCGAGGACGAGGCGCTGCTGCGGGTCCATCGTCAGCGCCTCGCGGGGGCTGATCTTGAACATCGCCGCGTCGAACCGGTCGGCGTCGGTGACGAACCCGCCCTTCAGGCCCATCGCGTCGCCGGCCGCGGTGTCCCAGCCGCGGCCCTCGGGCAGTCCGGTGATGGCGTCCCGGCCCTCGTCGACGAGCGCCCACAGGTCCTCGGGAGTGTCGACACCGCCGGGGAAGCGGCAGCTCATGCCGATGATCGCGACGCTGTCCGGCGCCCGTCCCTCGGCTTCGAGCAGCCGCTGCCTGGTCGCGGACAGGTCGGCCGTCACTCGCTTGAGGTACTGCAGCAGCTTCTCTTCGTTGGCCATCCGACCCTGTCCTATTCGTCGGTCATTGCACCTGGCGCGAGCGCGCTCACGAGACGCCGAGGTCGTTGTCTATGAAGGCGAAGACGTCGTCGGCCGACGCGTCCTGGAGCTTGTCGGCCACCTGGCCGTCCGCGGCGCCGGTCAGCGCGGCCAGCTTGCGCACCAGCGCCTGGAGGCTGTCGCCGAGGCGGGCCCGGTCCAGCGCGTCGTCCGTCATCGACTCCAGCCGGGCGGTGAGCCGTTCGACCTCGTCGACCACGTCGCCGGCCGGCGCCGGCCCGGGGGGCGGTGCGGCCACGAGCCGGGTGACCAGGTGGGCCGCCAGCTCGCCGGGCGTGGGGTAGTCGAAGACCGCGGTCGCCGGCAGCCGCAGCCCGGTCGCGGTGCCCAGCCGGTTGCGCAGTTCGACCGCGGTCAGCGAGTCGAACCCGACCTCCCGGAACGGCCGGTCGGCGCCGATCGCCTCCGGCGTGGGGTGCCCGAGCACCGTGGCGGCGTGCGTCCTGACCAGCTCCACCAGCGTCCGGCGCCGCTCGGCCACCGGCAGCCGGGTGAGCTGGTCGGCGAGCGAGGCCGGCGCGGTCCGCACGGCGTCGGCCGCCCGGCGGCGCGGGGCGCGTACCAGGGCGCGGAACAGCGCCGGGACCCCGGCGGCGTCCTCGGGCCGGCCGCGCAGCGCTGCCGGGTCGAGGTTGACCGGCACCAGGTGCGCCCGGCCCAGTCCGACGGCGGTGTCGAACAGTTCCAGGCCCTGGGCCGTGCTCAGCGGACCGCCCGCGTGTGTCGCCCGGGCCAGTTCGGTGCCCGACAGGTGTCCGGTCATGGCGCTGGCCTGTTCCCACAGCCCCCAGCCCAGCGACACCGCGGGCAGCCCCTGGTGCCTGCGGTGCTGCGCGAGGGCGTCGAGGAAGGCGTTGGCCGCCGCGTAGTTCGCCTGGCCCGGCGAGCCGAACGTGGCCGACGCCGACGAGTACAGCACGAACATCGCCAGGTCCGCGTCACGGGTCAGCTCGTGCAGGTGGAGCGCCGCGTCGGCCTTCGGCCGCAGGACCGCGTCCAGCCGCTCCGGGCTCATCGTGTCGAAGACCCCGTCGTCCAGCGTGCCGGCCGCGTGCACCACACCGGTCAGCGGGTGTTCGGCCGGTACGGCGGCCAGCAGCGCGGCCAGCGCCTCCCGGTCCGCCACGTCGCACGCGGCCAGTTCGACCCGTGCCCCGGCTTCCGCCAGTTCGGCGGCCAGCTCCCGGGCGCCGGGGGCGGCGGGGCCCTGCCGGCCGGCGAGCAGCAGGTGGCGTACGCCGTGCTCGTGCACCAGGTGCCGGGCCAGCGCCCCGGCCAGTACGCCGGTGCCGCCGGTGATCAGCACCGTGCCCCGCGGGTCCAGGGCGGCGGGCAGGGTCAGCACGTTCTTGCCGATGTGCCGGGCCTGGCTGATGAACCGGAAGGCGTCCACCGCCTGCCGCAGGTCCCACGCGGTGATGGGCAGCATCCGCAGCGCGCCCCGGTCGAGCAGGTCCAGGATCTCGGCCAGCATCGCGAAGAGGCGTTCCGCGCCGGCCTCGGCGAGGTCGAACGCCCGGTAGGACAGGCCGGGGTACTCCTCGTCCAGCTCGGCGGCGTCGCGGATGTCGGTCTTGCCCATCTCGATGAATCGGCCACCGGGCGCCAGCAGTTCGATGGAGGCGTCGACGAACTCCCCGGCCAGCGAGTTCAGGACGATGTCGACGCCCCGCCCGTCGGTGGTGACCCGGAAGTGCGGTGCGAAGTCCAGCGTCCTCGACGACGCGATGTGGTCGTCGTCCAGCCCCCACGAGCGCAGCACGTCCTCCTTGCCGGCGCTCGCGGTGCCGAAGACCTCCAGCCCGAGGTGGCGGCCGAGCTGTACGGCGGCCATGCCGACGCCGCCGGCCGCCGAGTGCACCAGCAGCGTTTCCCCGGCCTTGGCGCCGGCGAGGTCGACCACCCCGTAGTAGGCGGTCAGGAAGACCGTCGCCAGCGAGGCGGCCTCGGCGAACGTCCAGCCGGGCCGCATCCGCACCAGGGCGCGGCGCTCGGCCACGGTCACCGGTGCGAAGCAGCCCGCGAGGAGTCCGAAGACGCGGTCGCCGACGGCGAGGTCCGTGACCGCGGAGCCCACTTCGAGCACCACTCCGGCGCCCTCGGTGCCCATCACGGCCTGGTCCGGCACGATGCCCAGGGCGATCGCCACGTCACGGAAGTTGACCCCCGCGGCGCGTACCGCGACGCGGACCTCGCCGGGGGCGAGCGGCGCGGACGCGGCGGGCGCGGGCAGCAGCGCCAGCCCGTCCAGCGCGCCGTGGCCGGTGGTGTCCAGCCGCCACGGCTCGCCCGCCGCGGGCGGGATCAGCGCGCTCTCGCCGGCCCTGACCAGCCGGGGCGCCAGCAGCTGTCCGGCGCGTACGGCCACCTGCGGCTCGTCCGCGGTCAGTGCCGCGGGCAGCGCCTGCCAAGAGCCGGGACGGGCGTCGAGGTCGACGAGCACGATCCGGTCGGGGTTCTCCGACTGGGCGGAACGCAGCAGGCCCCGGGCCGCCGCCGCCGGCAGGTCGGGCACGTCCTCCCCGGCGTTCACCGCCACCGCGCCGTGGCTCACCACGACCAGGCGGGCGTCGGCGAGGCGCTCGTCGCGCAGCCACTCCTGCGCGGTCGCCAGCGCCTCGTCGGTGGCCTCCCGCACGGTGCCGGCCGCCGCCGGGGACCACACGACGTGTTCGGGTACGGACAGTCCGGCGTCCACGGCGGCCATCAGCGCGGCCATGTCCTGGTACCAGGAGACCTGCCTGCCGGACTCGATGAGTTCGACGGGTTCGCTCTGCCCGACCACCGTCAGGCGGAAGGCCGCCGACGGCTCGTCCGCGGTCACCGGGGTCCACTCCACCTGGAACAGCGCGTCCGACGCGCCGCCACCGCGGTTGGCGCGCAGTTGGGCGGCGGAGACCGGGCGCAGGGTGAGCGACTCGGCCCGGGCGACCGGGGCGCCGGTCGCGTCGGCGACCGCGACCGCGAGGGTGTCCGTGCCCAGCGGCGTCAGGCGCACCCGCAGCGCCGGTGAGCCCGTGGCGTGCAGTGACACCCCGCTCCAGGCGAACGGCAGCTTCGCCGGGCCGTCCGCGCCGAGCAGTCCGCCGAGTCCGGCCGCGTGCAGGGCCGCGTCCAGCAGGGCCGGGTGCAGGCCGAACGACGCGGCGTCCTTGCGTATGTGGTCGGGGAGGGCGACCTCGGCGAAGACCTCCTCGCCGCAGCGCCACGCCGCCGTCAGCCCCCGGAAGGCCGGGCCGTAGCCGTAACCGCCGTCGGCCAGCGCCTCGTAGAAGCCGTCGACCGGGAGCGGTTCGGCGCCCGGCGGCGGCCAGGCGACCAGGTCGAAGCCGGGAGCGGCGGTGCCGGGTGCCAGCGTGCCGGTGGCGTGCCGGGTCCACCGCTGGTCGGCGCCGGACCGCTCCGGCCGCGAGTGGACGGTGACCGTCCGCCGTCCGTCACCGTCCGGCGCGCCGGCGACGACCTGGAGCTGGACCCCGGCCCGCTCCGGCAACGTCAGCGGCACCTCGAAGGTCAGCTCGTCGACCACGGGGCAGCCGAGCTGGTCGCCCGCCTGCAACGCCAGTTCCACGAACGCGGTGCCGGGCAGCAGGACGGTGTCCATCACCGCGTGGTCGGCGAGCCAGGAGTGCGTGGCCAGCGACAGCCGTCCCGTCCACAACGTGCCCTCGCTGTCGGCCGGTTGGACCGCCGCACCGATCAACGGGTGCCCCACGGCCGTCAGTCCGGCCGACGCCACGTTCGTCGGGAGCTGCGACGTCTCCGGCCAGAAGTGCTGGTGCTGGAAGGCGTACGTGGGCAGGTCGACCCGGCGGCCACCGAACGGCTCCAACACCGCACGCCAGTCCACCGGCAACCCGTGCACGTAACCGTGCGCCAGCGCGGTCAGCCACCGCTGCGTGCCGCCCTCGTCGCGCCGCAACGTCCCCAGCACCGCAGCCGCCGCACCCGCCTCCGCAACGGTCTCCTCCACGCCCACCGTCAGCACCGGATGCGCGCTGACCTCCACGAACAACGACCGGCCCGCCTCCAGCAGACTCCGCGTCGCCCCCTCGAACTCCACCGTCTCCCGCAGATTCCGGTACCAGTACTCCGCATCCAGCCCCACGGTGTCCATCAACCCACCGGTCACCCCGGAGTAATACGGAACACCCGACTGCCGCGGAGACACCGTGAGTTCACCCAGCAAACGCTCCCGGATCCGCTCCACATGCACCGAATGCGACGCGTAATCCACCGGAACACGACGCGCCCTGACCCCCCGCTCCCCGCACAACTCCAACAACTCGTCCAACGCGGCAGCATCACCCGACACCACCGTCGATGACGGACCATTCACCGCCGCCACCGAGATCCCCGCACCCCACCCACCGATCAACTCCTCCACCAGGGCACGCGGTTGAGCCACCGACACCATCCCACCCAACCCCGACAACACCTCACCAATAGCCCGACTCCGCAACGCCACCACCCGCGCACCATCCTCCACACTCAACCCACCCGCCACCACCGCAGCAGCAATCTCACCCTGCGAATGACCCACCACCGCCGACGGCACCACACCCACCGAACGCCACAACCCCGCCAACGACACCATCACCGCCCACAACACCGGCTGAACGACGTCAACGCGATCGAACCACGCAACACCCTCATCACCCTCGGCGCGCAACACCTCCAGCAACGACCAGTCCACGAACGCGCTCAGCGCCCGCTCGCACTCCTCGATCCGCTCCCGGAACACCGGTGAGGCGTCAAGCAACTCCCGGGCCATGCCGACCCACTGCGAACCCTGCCCGGGGAAGACGAACACCGCACCCCCGGAACCCACCTCACCCACCCGACGCACCACACCCGGAGCATCCGCACCCGACGCCAACCGCTCCAACCCACCCCGCAACACCTCAACATCAGAACCCAGTACCACCGCACGATGCTCCAACACCGCACGCGACGACACCAACGACCACGCCACATCCACCACACCCGGCACGACCGCCGCCTCCGACACACCCTCCAACAGCCCGAGCAACCGCTCCGCCTGACCGGCCAACGCACCCGCCGAACCACCGGACAACACCCACGGCACCACAACAGCCCCAGCCACAGCCGCAGCCGCCGCAGGAGCCAGGACATCCGACGCGGCAAGGACGTCCGAGGGAGCCAGGTCCTCTGAAGGGGCCAGGTCGTCCGACGGGGCACGGTCCGCCACCTCGACCGAAGGCGCCTCCACGATCACATGCGCGTTCGTCCCGCTCACCCCGAACGACGAAACACCCGCCCGGCGCGGACGCCCCTCCACCTGCGGCCACTCGCGCGCCTCGGTGAGCAACTCCACCGCACCCGAAGCCCAGTTCACGTGCGGCGACGGCGCGTCCACATGCAACGTCGCGGGCAACACACCCCGACGCATCGCCATCACCATCTTGATCACACCCGCCACACCCGAAGCAGCCTGCGTATGACCGATGTTCGACTTCACCGAACCCAACCACAACGGCCGCCCCGCAGCCCGACCCTGCCCATACGTCGCCAACAGCGCCTGCGCCTCGATCGGGTCACCCAGCACCGTGCCGGTACCGTGCGCCTCCACCACGTCCACGTCCGACGCCTCGACCCGCGAGTTCACCAGCGCCTGCCGGATCACCCGCTCCTGCGACGGACCGTTCGGCGCCGTCAACCCGTTCGACGCACCATCCTGATTCACCGCACTACCCCGCACCACCGCCAACACCCGATGACCATTGCGCCGCGCATCCGACAACCGCTCCACCAGCAACACACCCACACCCTCACCCCACCCCGTACCATCCGCACCCGCCGCGAACGACTTGCACCGCCCATCAGCCGCCAACCCACGCTGCGCACTGAACTCCGCAAAAATCCCCGGCGTCGCCATCACCGTCACACCACCCGCCAACGCCAACGAACACTCACCACCCCGCAACGCCTGCACCGCAAGATGCAACGCCACCAACGACGACGAACACGCCGTATCCACCGTGACCGCGGGGCCTTCGAGACCGAACGTGTACGACACCCGGCCCGACACCACGCTGGCGGAGCTGCCGGTGGCGACGTAGCCCTCGACCCCGGCGACGCCGGAGATCAGGGCGAGGTAGTCGTGGCTGTTCATGCCGGCGAAGACACCGATCTGGCTGCCGCGCAGCGAGGTCGGGTCCATCCCGGCGCGTTCGAAGACCTCCCAGCAGGCCTCCAGCATCAGCCGCTGCTGCGGATCCATCGCCAGCGCCTCACGCGGCGAGATCCCGAACAGGCCGGCGTCGAAACCCGGCGCCTCGTGGACGAAACCGCCCTCGCGGGTCATCGCGTCGTCCTGGTCGGCGTCGTCGTCGCCGACCAGCCAGCCGCGGTCCGTGGGGAAGGCGCCGATGCCGTCCGTGCCGGAGGCGACCAGCTGCCACAGGTCCTCCGGGGAGCGGACGCCGCCGGGGTAGCGGCAGCTCATCGCCACGATCGCGATGGGCTCATCCGTACCGGGGACGGCGGTGCCACCGGTCCGCGGCAGACTCTGTTCCGCGGCGGTGATGCCCAGCTCGTCGGACAGCCGCCGGGCCAGGGCCGTGGCGTTCGGGTGGTCGAAGACCAGCGTGGTGGGCAGGACGAGGCCGGTGACCTGCGACAGCCGCTCGCGCAGTTCCACGGCGGTCAGCGAGTCGAAGCCGAGGTCCTTGAACGGCCGTTCCGCCTCGATGACCTCGGCGGAGGCATGGCCGAGCACCTCGGCGGCGCCGGACCTGACCAGTTCCACCAGGACGCGCAGCCGGTCGTCGGGGCCGATCGCGGCGAGGCGCCCGCGCAGTTCGGCGGATCCGGCCTGCTCGTCCTCGGCGGCGCGCGCGGGGGCGGCCTCCGGCAGTTCGGCGAGCAGCGGGCTGGGCCGGCGGGAGGTGAACGCGGCGGCGAACGGCGCCCAGTCGACGTCGGCGACGGTGACGCAGCCGAGGTCGTGGTCGACGGCGTCGGCGAGCGCGCGCAGCGCCAGTTCGGGGTCCATGGCGGCCAGGCCGCGGCGGTGCAGGTACTCCTCGCCGCCCTCGGCCGCGAGCATGCCGCCCCCGCCCCACGGTCCCCACGCCACCGAGGTGCCGGTGAGCCCGCGGGCGCGGCGGTTCTCGACGAGGGCGTCGACGAAGGCGTTCGCCGCCGCGTACGCGGCCTGTCCCCCGCTGCCCCACACCCCGGCGATCGAGGAGAACGTCACGAACGCCTCCAGCGGGACGCCGGCCAGCAACACGTCGAGGTGGGCCGCGCCCGACACCTTCGCACGCAGCACCTCGGCCAGGTCGGCCGGCCCGGCGTCGGCCAGCGGCACGGAGTCGATGACCCCGGCGGTGTGGACCACGCCGGTCACCGGATGCGCGGCGAGCAGGGCGGCCAGCGCGGCGCGGTCGGCGATGTCGCAGGCGACCACTACCGCTTCGGTGCCCGAGCGGGACAGTTCCGCGACGAGTTCCGGCGCCCCGGGGGCGTCGATGCCCCGGCGGCTGGTCAGCACGAGCTTGCGGGCACCGCGTTCGGCGAGTACCCGGGCGACCCGCGCGCCGAGGGCGCCGGTGCCGCCGGTGATCAGCACGGTGCCGTTCGGCCGCCACTCACGCCGTTCGGCGCCGGCCGCGAGGGGGGCGCGGGCCAGCCGCCGGGCGTAGACCCCGGAACCGCGCACGGCGACCTGGTCCTGCGTGCCGTGGGCGAGCACCGCCACCAGGCGGGTGCCGGCGCGCCGGTCCAGCGACTCCGGCAGGTCGAGCAGCCCGCCCCACTGCTGCGGGAACTCCAGGGCGGCCGTGCGGCCCAGCCCCCAGACCTGGGCCTGGGTCGCGGCGGCGGGCCGGTCGGAGCGGTTGACCGCCACGGCGCCACGGGTGGCCGCCCACAACGGCGCGTCGATGCCGGCCGCCACCAGGGCCTGGAGCAGCACGACCGTCGCGGCGAGACCGCGGGTCAGCCCCGGGTGGCCGGGGTGGCCGTCCTCGTCGAGTCCGGTCAGGGACAGCACCCCGGCCAGGCCGCCCGCGGCGTCGGCCGCCTCCCGCAGCCGGTCGGCCACGGCGGCGGCGTCGTCCCGTTCGACGTCGAGCACGAGGTCGGCGACCGTCGCTCCGCCGTCGCCCAGGGCACGTACGACGGCGGCGACATCGTCGGCCGCGGGGGACCCGGCGGGTGCGACGACCAGCCAGGTGCCGGAGAGGGTACCGGCCGGCAGGTCGGTCAGCGCCCGCCAGGCGGCGCGGTAGCGCCAGCCGTCGACCGTCGACTGCTCCTGGCGCTTGCGGCGCCAGGAGGACAGCGCGGGGAGTACGGCCCCCACGGTGTCGGGGTCCAGGCGCAGCGCGTCGGCGACGGCGGTGAGGTCCTCGCCCTCCACCGCCGCCCAGAACTCGGCCTCGGCGGCACCGCCGCCGAACGCCGCGGGCTCGACGAAGGTGTCCAGCCAGTACCGCTCGCGCTGGAAGGCGTAGGTGGGCAGTTCCACCTTCCGGCCGCCCCAGCCGGCGAAGACGGCGGACCAGTCGATCCGGACGCCGTGCGCGTGCGCGGCGGCGATCATCCGCAGGGCGGTCTCGGCCTCGTCGCGTTCGGCGCGCAGGGCGGGGGCGAGCACGGTGGCGTCGCCGGCGGGCAGGCACTCCCCGGCCATGGCGGTCAGGACGCCGTCGGGGCCGAGTTCGAGGAAGCGGGTGACCCCTTCGTCGTGCAGCCACCGGACACCGTCGGCGAACCGGACCGCCTCCCGTGCGTGCCGCACCCAGTACGCGGGGGTCCGGATCAGCTCGGGGTCGGCGGGGGCACCGGTCAGGTTGGAGATGATCGGGATACGTGGTGCGTTCAGGGTCAATCCGCTGGCGACGGCGGCGAATTCATCGAGCATCGCCTCCATGCGGGGCGAGTGGAACGCGTGCGAAACGGCCAACCGCTTCACCCGCCGACCAGCATCCCGCCACGCCGACTCCAGCTCCGCGATCACATCCTCATCACCGGAAACCACCACCGACGACGGCCCGTTCACCGCCGCCACACTCACCTCGGGACGGTCCTCGATCTCCGCGACAACATCCGCCTCAGCAGCCTCCACCGCCAGCATCGCCCCACCCGCCGGCAACGCCTGCATCAACCGACCCCGCGCACCCACCAGCACACACGCGTCATCCAACGACAACACACCGGCGACATGCGCCGCCGCCACCTCACCGATCGAATGCCCCAGCAAGAAGTCCGGCGTCACACCCCACGACTCCACCAACCGGAACAACGCCACCTCAAGCGCGAACAACCCCGCCTGCGTATAAGCCGTCCGATCCAGCAACGCACCATCGGCGAACATCACTTCACGCAACGGACGGTCCAACTCCCCGTCCAACCCCGCACACACCGCGTCCAACGCCTCCGCGAACACCGGGAACCCGGCGTACAACCCGGCACCCATACCGGCACGTTGCGCACCCTGACCGGTGAACAGGAAGGCGAGGCGGCCCTCGCGGACGGTTCCCCGTACGGCGCCGGGCGGCAGGTCGCCGTCGGCCAGCGCGGTCAGCGCCTCCCGGAAGCCGGCGGGGTCGGCGGCGAACACCACGGCCCGGTGTTCCAGGCCGGCCCGCGAGGTCGCCAGGGAGCGTGCCACGTCCAGCACGGCCGCGTCGGGGCGGTCCTGCGTGTGGGCGGCGAGGGCGGCGCACTGGGACCGCAGTCCGGCGGCGGTCCTGGCCGACACGAGCCAGGGCAGCGTGCGCGGGGGCGTCGCGGCGGGCGCGGCGGGGGCTTCCTCCTGCGGCGCGGGCGCCTGCTCGATGATGACGTGCGCGTTGGTGCCGCTGACGCCGAAGGAGGAGACGGCCGCCCTGCGGGGTTCGCCGGTCCGCGGCCACGGCCGGGCGTCGGTGAGCAGTTCCACCGCGCCGGCCGACCAGTCCACGTGCGCCGTCGGCTCGTCGACGTTGAGCGTCCTGGGCAGGACGCCCTGCTGGATGGCCATCACCATCTTGATGACGCCGGCCACGCCGGACGCGGCCTGGGTGTGGCCGATGTTCGACTTCAGCGATCCGAGCCACAGCGGCTGGTCGGCCGGGCGCTCCTTGCCGTAGGTGGCCAGCAGCGCCTGCACCTCGATCGGGTCGCCGAGGGTGGTGGCGGTGCCGTGTCCCTCGACGACGTCCACGGCGGACGACGTGAGCCGGGCGTTGGCGAGCGCCTGCCGGATGACGCGTTGCTGCGCGGGGCCGTTGGGCGCGGTCAGGCCGTTGGACGCGCCGTCCTGGTTGACGGCGCTGCCGCGTACGACCGCCAGCACCTGGTGCCCGTTGCGCCGCGCGTCGGACAGCCGTTCCAGCAGCAGGACGCCGACGCCCTCGCCCCAGCCGGTGCCGTCGGCTGCGGTGGCGAACGACTTGCAGCGGCCGTCGGTGGACAGGCCGCTCTGGGTGTTGAACTCGGCGAAGATGTCGGGGCTGGTCATCAGCGCGACGCCGGCCACCAGGGCCATCGAGCACTCCCCGCCGTGCAGCGCCTGGCCGGCCAGGTGCAGCGCGACCAGGGACGACGAGCACGCGGTGTCCACCGTGAGCGCCGGACCTTCGAGGCCGAAGGAGTAGGCGATGCGGCCGGACATGACGCTGGCCGACGTACCGGTGATGTAGTGGCCGCTCAGTCCGGCCGTCAGCCGCATACCCACGCCGTAGCCGGAGGTGGAGGCGCCGACGAAGACACCGGTCCGGCTGCCGCGCAGCGACTGCGGGTCCAGCCCGGCCCGTTCCAGCGCCTCCCAGGACGCCTCCAGCAGCACGCGCTGCTGCGGGTCCATGGCCACGGCTTCCCGCGGCGAGATGCCGAACAGGCCCGCGTCGAAGGTGGTGGCGTCGTAGACGAAGCCGCCCTCGGGGGTGTAGCCGCCCTCGGGGGTCGCCAGGTCCCAGCCGCGGTCGGTCGGGAAGCCCGACACGCCGTCGGCGCCGGCGGCGACCAGGTCCCACAGCTCCTCGGGCGAAGCGACGCCGCCCGGGTAGCGGCAGCTCATCCCCACGATGACGATCGGCTCGTCGGCGTCGACGACGGTGGACGGCGCCACGTCGGCGGCACCGGCGTCGGCACCGGTGAGTTCGTCCACCAGGAACCGGCTGAGCGCCCGGGGGGTCGGGTAGTCGAAGAGCAGGGTGGCCGGCAGCCGCAGGCCGGTCGCCGTCCTGAGCCGCTTGCAGGTCTCGACCGCGGTCAGCGAGTCCAGCCCGATCTCCTTGAAGGGCCGGTCGGGCTCGACGGCTGCGAGGTCCTGGTAGCCCAGCACGGAGGCGGTCGCCGACCTGACGACCTCCAGCACGACCCGGGCCCGCTCGTCGGTGCCGGCCCGCGCGATCTCCCGCTGAAGGGCCGACAGCACGTCGCCGTCGTCCGCCGTCCGGCCGGCGTCGGCGCCCAACACGGCCCGTACTTCCGGCAGATCGCCGATCAGCGGGCTGGGGCGGCCGGAGGTGAACGCCGGGGCGAACCGCTCCCAGTCCACGTTGGCGACCGTCACACCGCTCTCGCCGCGATCGACGGCTGCGGCGAGCGCCGCGACGCACAGCTGCGGCGGCATCGGGTCGATCCCCCGGCTGCGCAGGTACTCCCCCGCGCCTCCGCGGGTCGCCATGCCGGCGTCCGCCCACGCGCCCCAGGCCACCGAGGTGGCCGGCAGGCCGTCGGCCCGCCGCCGCTCGGCCAGCGCGTCGAGGAACGCGTTGGCCGCCGCGTAGCCGGCCTGGCTCCCGCTGCCCCAGATCCCGGCGATCGAGGAGAACGTCACGAAGGCGTCCAACGGCCGGTCGGCGAGCAGTTCGTGCAGGTTGACCGCGCCCGTCACCTTCGCGCGGAACAGGTCGGCGAGGTCCCCGGGCTCGATGTCGGTCAGCGGCATGGACACGTCGATGCCCGCAGCGTGGACCACCGCGGTCACCGGGTGCTCGGCCAGCAGCGCCGCCAGCGCCGCGCGGTCGCCGACGTCGCAGGCGGCGACGGTCGCGGTCGCGCCGAGTTCGGCCAGTCGGGCCACCAGTTCGGCCGCTCCCGGCGCGTCGGGACCGCTGCGGCTGGTGAGGACCAGTCGCCGCGCGCCCCGGCCGGCCAGCCACGTCGCGACCTGTGCGCCGAGCGCGCCGGTGCCGCCGGTGACCAGCACCGGGCCGGACGGCACCCACTCCGCGACGGCACCCTGGGGCATCGGCGCCCGGCCCAGCCGTCGCGCGAACACGCCGGAGGACCGCACGGCGAGCTGGTCCTCACCGGCGGCGCGGCTGCCAAGGACGGCGGCGAGCCGGGCCCGGCCGCGCTCGTCCAGTGCGTCGGGCAGGTCCACCAGACCGCCCCACCGCGCGCTCTGTTCGAGCGCCACCACCCGGCCGAGGCCCCACACCTGCGCCTGGACGGGGTTGCGCAGGCCGTCGGACCTGCCGGTCGAGACCGCGCCCGTGGTGACGCACCACAGCGGGATCTCCAGACCGATGTCGATCAGGGCCTGGACCAGGCACGCCGTGGCGGTGACGCCGACGCCCACTCCCGCCTCGTCCGGGTGCTCGCTCTCGTCGAGGCCGAGGAGCGACAGCAGGTGGGTGGGCATGTCGCCCATCGACACCAGGTCGTCGAGCTGTTCCGCCAGCGCCCAGCGGTCCATCCCGTCGTCCTCGACGACGAGTTCCAGCACCTCGGCGCCGTGTTCCCGCAACGCCAGCAGGCACTGGGCGGCCGGTTCGCTCTCCGCCAGGCCGCGCGGCGTGACGACGAGCCACGTCCCGGACAGCGCGCAGGACGCCGGGTCGCCGACCGGCTTCCACGAGACCTGGTAACGGTAGGAGTCCACCGTCGACCGGTCCCGCCGGGCGCGGCGCCAGGAGGACAACGCGGGCAGCACGGCCGCGAGTTCGTCGCCGGTCTCCAGCCGCAGCGTGCCGGCGATCTCGTCGACGTCGCCGCGCTCGATGGCCGCCCAGAACTCGGCCTCGGCCGGGTCCACCGCGAGCGGCGCGTCGGTCTCCTCCGACACCAGCCAGTAGTGCTGGTGCTGGAAGGCGTACGTGGGCAGGTCGACCGTGCGGCCACCGAACGGCTCCAGCACCGCACGCCAGTCCACCGGCAACCCATGCACATAACCCTCGGCCAACGCCGTCAACCACCGCTGCGTGCCGCCCTCACCACGCCGCAACGTCCCCAGCACCGCAGCCGCCGCACCCGCCTCCGCGACCGTCTCCTCCACACCCACCGTCAGCACCGGATGCGCGCTGACCTCCACGAACAACGACCGGCCCGCCTCCAGCAGACTCCGCGTCACCCCCTCGAACTCCACCGTCTCCCGCAAATTCCGATACCAGTACTCCGCATCCAAACCTGCGGTGTCCACCAACCCACCGGTCACCCCGGAGTAGTACGGAACACCCGACTGCCGCGGGGAAACGGTGAGTTCGGCCAGCAAACGCTCCCGGATCCGCTCCACATGCACCGAATGCGACGCGTAGTCCACCGGAACCCGACGCGCCCTGACCCCCCGCTCCTCACACAACTCCAACAACTCGTCCAACGCCGCCGCGTCACCCGACACCACCGTCGACGACGGACCATTCACCGCCGCCACCGAGACCGCCGCACCCCACCCACCGATCAACTCCTCCACCAGGGCACGCGGTTGAGCCACCGACACCATCCCACCCAACCCCGACAACACCTCACCAATAGCCCGACTCCGCAACGCCACCACCCGCGCGCCATCCTCCACACTCAACCCACCCGCCACCACCGCAGCAGCAATCTCACCCTGCGAATGCCCCACCACAGCGGACGGCACCACACCGGCGGAACGCCACAACCCCGCCAACGACACCATCACCGCCCACAACACCGGCTGAACGACGTCAACGCGATCGAACCACGCCGCGCCCTCATCACCCTCGGCGCGCAACACCTCCAGCAACGACCAGTCCACGAAAGCGCTCAGCGCCCGCTCGCACTCCTCGATCCGCTCCCGGAACACCGGCGAGGCGTCAAGCAACTCCCGCGCCATCCCCACCCACTGCGAACCCTGACCCGGGAAGACGAACACCGCCCCCCCGGAACCCACCTCACCCACCCGACGCACCACACCCGGCGCATCGCCACCCGACGCCAACCGCTCCAACCCACCCCGCAACACCTCGACATCGGAACCCAGCACCACCGCACGATGCTCCAACCCAGCACGCGACGACACCAACGACCACGCCACATCCACCACACGGACATCCGACACCCCGGCCAGATGCGAACCCAACCGCTCCGCCTGCCGCCCCAACGCCTCCGCCGAACCCGCCGACACCACCCACGGCACCACACCGGCCTCCACCGGCACCACCACAGCAGCCATCTCAGCCGCCACCTCGACCGAAGGCGCCTCGTCCTCGGACGGCGCTTCCTCCACCCGGTCGACCGGCGCCTCGATGATCACGTGCGCGTTCGTCCCGCTCACCCCGAACGACGAGACGGCCGCCCGGCGCGGACGCCCCTCCACCGCCGGCCACTCCCGCGCCTCGGTGAGCAACTCCACCGCACCGGAGGCCCAGTCGACGTGCGGCGACGGCTCGTCCACGTGGAGCGATCGCGGCAACACCCCGTGCCGCAACGCCATCACCATCTTGATGACACCGGCCACGCCGGCCGCGGACTGGGTGTGACCGATGTTCGACTTGATCGATCCGAGCCACAGCGGCCGCTCCGCAGGCCGTTCCTGGCCGTAGGTGGCCAGCAGCGCCTGGGCCTCGATCGGGTCGCCCAGCACGGTTCCGGTGCCGTGCGCCTCCACCACGTCCACGTCGGACGCCTCGACCCGCGAGTTCACCAGGGCCCGGCGGATCACCCGCTCCTGCGACGGACCGTTCGGCGCCGTCAACCCGTTCGAGGCGCCATCCTGATTCACCGCGCTGCCTCGCACCACCGCGAGCACCTGATGGCCGTTGCGCCGGGCGTCCGTCAACCGCTCCACGAGCAGGATGCCCGCGCCCTCGCCCCAGCCGGTGCCGTCCGCCCCCGCGGCGAACGACTTGCAGCGGCCGTCGGCGGCCAGTCCGCGCTGGGCGCTGAACTCCGTGAAGATCCCCGGCGTCGCCATCACGGTCACACCGCCGGCCAACGCCAAAGAGCACTCACCGCTGCGCAGCGCCTGCACGGCGAGGTGCAACGCCACCAGCGACGAGGAGCACGCGGTGTCCACGGTGACCGCGGGGCCTTCGAGGCCGAAGGTGTACGACACCCGGCCGGACACCACGCTGGGGGCGTTGCCGGTGAGGAGGTGGCCCTCGATCCCCTGGGGGAGCTTGCGCACGCCCGCGCCGTAGGCGGACGACGACGAGCCGATGAAGACCCCGGTCTCGGTGCCGCGCAGCGATGTCGCGTCGATCCCGGCGCGTTCGAAGACCTCCCAGCACGTTTCCAGCATCAGCCGCTGCTGCGGGTCCATCGCCAGCGCCTCACGCGGCGAGATCCCGAACAGGCCGGCGTCGAATCCCGACGCCTCGTGTACGAAACCGCCCTCGCGCACGTACGAGGTTCCCTGGCGGTCGGGATCGGGGTCGAACAACGCGTCGAGTTCCCAACCGCGATCGGCGGGGAACTCGGTGATTCCGTCATTGCCCGAGGTGACGAGTTGCCAGAGTTCCTCGGGGGTGCGCACGCCGCCCGGATAACGGCAGCTCATGCCGACGATCGCGATCGGCTCGTGCTCGCGCGCCTCAGCGGCCGACAGCCGGCGACGGGCCTGCCGCAGATCAACGGTCAGCCGCTTGAGGTAGTCGAGGTATTTCTGGTCGTCCGCCACTCGATGCCACCTTCTCCGGACCGCCAGGCCCGACACCTGACGCGCGCCATCCATTCAGGGGAAACGGCGGCCGGTCACCGTCACCATTCCAGGAATGAATACATACACAATCGTTGAAGAGTAAGATCGTCTCCGACCCTACGAACCCGCGCGCGTCGCACACAACCCCCTAACCACCCCTATGGGATGCCCGTCGGCGCCTTCCGGGCCGGTCACGCGGTGGATTCCCGGCCCGTCGTCGGCCCGGCGGCGCGGCGCGCGCCCCCCGAGGGCCGTACAACAAGGGGCATCCGTCACAAAGGTTGGAAAGCCACAGGTGAGCGGCTACGATTCGAACCCCCCACATTCCGGTGCTGGCCCGTCTCTTTGCAGCTCCCCCAGGGGTACGCCGGAGAACAGCGAAAGAGTGCCTATGTCCAAACTCCTCGATCTGGGTGGCGGCTTGCACGTCTATGCCCAGAGCATCATGGAAACCCGCTTCATGCACGATGAGATATTCAATGAGGGGTGTTACGACGTCGATCTCCCCGATCGCCCCTTCATTGTGGATGTCGGCGGAAACATCGGGATGTTCGTCCTCTATATCAAGAGCAAATACCCGGACGCGGAGATCATCTCCTTCGAGCCGATGCCCCAGTCGGCCGCGGTCTTCCGTCAGAACGTCGCCCTGCACCGGCTCGAGGGCATCACGCTGAACGAGGTCGCGCTGGGCAGCGAGACGGAGGGCAACGTCATGTTCGCCTTCTATCCGATGCTGCCGGGCAACTCGACCCGGTACCCGGAGACCAAGGTGCTGCCCATGGTCCAGATGGCCGAGGCCGTGCCGCAGAAGACCGTCGACCAGATGTACAAGGTCCAGGAGGTGAACGCGACCGTGGAGCGGCTGGCGTCGTTCCTGCCCGAGGACCGGGACGTCGACCTGCTCAAGGTCGACGTCGAGGGCGCGGAGGCGGACGTCCTGCTCGGCATCGCCGCGGACCAGTGGCCGCGCATCCACCAGGCGGTCCTGGAAGTGGCGGACCTGGACGGCCAGTTGGAGAAGGTCAACGGCATCCTGCACGATGCCGGTTTCACGACGGCCGTGACGCAGGCACCGCTGACCGAGGCGCGAAACGTCACGTACATGGTGCACGCCACACGCACCTGACCGTCGCGGAAGCCACCGTGACGACCGCGGGGCCCGGCAGCACGCGCCGGGCCCCGCAGTCGTGCTCGCAGTCGTGTTCTCAGCCGGTGTCCGCGGTCAGGACAGGCCGAGTTCCCGCTGCACCATTTTGATCATCTCCTCGTCCGACGCGTCGTCGAGATCATCGAGATCGTCGCCGCCGGCCGGCGACTCGGGCGCCGCCGATCCGCCGGCCGCCCACTTCGACAGGAACGCCTGAAGCCGGACGGCCACCTTGACCCTGGTCAGCCCGTCGGGCTCGGACTGGCTGAACGCCTGCTCCACCGCCTCCAGTTGGTCGAGCAGACCGGTGATCCCGGAGGCGGGACCGACGGCCAGCTCCTGGCGCAGGTACCGGGAGACGTCGAGCGGGGTCGGGTAGTCGAACACCAGCGTCGAGGGCAGGTCCAGTCCGGTCTCGGCGGCCAGCCTGTTGCGCAGTTCCACCGCGGTCAGCGAGTCGAAGCCCAGTTCCTTGAACGCCTGCTCCGGCGAGACCGCGTCGGCGGAGGCGTGCAACAGCACCTCGGCGACCGCGCCGGTCACCACGGCCACCACGACCGCCTCCTGCTCGGGCTGCGCCAGCGCGCGCAGCCGTTCGCGCAGTTGCTCCCCGCGCTGCTCCCGCTCCGGGGAGGGTGCGGTGGCGGCCGGGCCCGCGGGGACGAGGCCGTCGAGCAGCGGGCTCGGCCGGGCCACGGTGAACGCCTCGGTGAAGGTCTCCCACCGCACGTCGGCCACGGTCAGGCAGGTCTCCCCGCCGTCCACGGCGTGCCCGAGCGCGGTGAGCGCGCGCTGCGGCGACAGGGCGTGCAGGCCCCGGCGGCGCAGGTACTCCTCGCTCTGCCCGTCGCCCACCATGCCGGCCCCGGCCCACGGTCCCCAGGCGACCGAGGTCGCGGTGCGGCCCCGGGCCCGGCGCTGTTCGGCGAGCGCGTCCAGGTAGGCGTTGCCGGCCGCGTAGGCCGACTGGCCGCCGCTGCCCCACACCCCGGCGATCGAGGAGAACAGCACGAAGGCGTCCAGCGGCGCGTCGCCCAGCAGGTCGTCCAGGTGGGCGGCGCCGAGCACCTTGGCCCGGGTCGCCTCGGCGAACGCGGCGGTGTCCGTCTCCTCCAGGGCGGCCGGCACCGACACACCGGCCGCGTGGACCACCGCGGTCAACGGCCGGTCGGCGGGTACGGACTCCACGAGCGCGGCAAGGGACGCCCGGTCGGCGACGTCGCACGCGACCACCGTGGCGGCGGTGCCCAACTGGGCGAGTTCGGCGACGAGTTCGTCCACGCCGGGGGTGTCGGGTCCGCGCCGGCCGGTGAGCAGCAGGTGCTGGGCGCCGCGGCCGGCGAGCCAGCGGGCGACGTGTGCTCCCAGGGCTCCGGTGCCGCCGGTGATCAGGACCGTGCCGGACGGTTCCCACCGCTGCTCGGGTACCCGGCCGAGCGGCGCGTCCACCAGCCGGCGGGCGAACAGGCCGGCGCCGCGCACGGCGAGCTGGTCCTCTCCCCCGGCGCCGGACAGCGCGGTCACCAGGCTGCGGCCGGTGTCTTCGTCGAGGCTGTCGGGCAGGTCGATCAGGCCGCCCCAGATCTGCGGGTGCTCCAGGGCCGCCACCCGGCCGAGTCCCCACAGCTGAGCCTGGGCTTGACCGGCCGGGGCGTCCGTGGCCGCGGTGGAGACGGCCGCGCGGGTCAGGCACCACAGCGGCGCCCGCACCGGGGCCTCGCCCAGTGCCCGCAGCAGGGTGAGGGTCGCGGCGATTCCCCTGGTCAGGTGGGGATGGCCCTGCTCGGGGCGCTCGTCGAGCCCGAGCAGGGACACGACGCCGTCCACCGGGCCGGCCTCGGTGAGCCGTTCGGCCAGCGGTTGTCCGTCGGCGGCGGTGGGCGTCACCTCGACCACCTCCGCACCGTGGGCGCGCAGCACCCGGAGCGTCGCGTCGACCGTCCCGTGGGCCGTGCGGTCGTCCGGTACGACGGCGATCCAGGTGCCGTCGAAGGCGTCCCGGGTCTCCCGCACGGGTGTCCAGGACACGCGGTAGCGCCAGGCGTCGGTTTCCGGTGCGCCGCGCCTGCCGAGTGCGGTACGCGGCCAGAACCGGACGCGGTCGAAGGCGTAGGTGGGCAGCGCCACCGGTACCCGGTCGCCGCCGCCCAGCACGGCCCGCCAGTCCACGGCCACGCCGCGTACGTGCAGCTGCGACACCGCGCGCAACAGCGTGTCGGCCTCGTCGCGGCCGGCCCGCAGTGCGGCGATCGCGCTGGTGCCCTCCGCGTCCGGCCGCTGCGCCATGGCGGTGAGCACACCGTCCGGGCCGAGTTCCAGCGCGACGGTGGCGCCGAGTTCGCGCAGGGTCTCCAGGCCGTCGCCGAAGCGGACCGCCTCGCGCACGTGCCGCACCCAGTACTCGGGTGTGGTGATCAGCTGCGGGTCGGCCGGCTTCCCCGACAGGTTGGAGATGATCGGCAGCCGGGGCGCCCGGAAGGTCAACGCCGTTGCCACGGCGGCGAATTCGTCGAGCATCGCCTCCATGCGCGGCGAATGGAACGCGTGCGAGACCGTCAGGCGCCTGACCCGGCGGCCCGCCGCACGCCACGCCGCCTCCAGCTCGGCGACGGCGTCCTCGTCACCCGAAACCACGACCGCCGACGGCCCGTTGACCGCGGCGACGGCCACCGCCGCCTCGCGGCCGACGAGTTCGGCGGTGACCTCCGCCTCCGTGGCCTCGACCGCGAGCATCGCGCCGCCCGGGGGCAGCGCCTGCATCAGCCGGCCGCGGGCGCCGACCAGCGTGCACGCGTCGTCGAGCGACAGCACTCCCGCGACGTGCGCGGCGGCCAGTTCACCGATGGAGTGCCCGAGCAGGTAGTCGGGCGTGACGCCCCACGACTCCAGCAGCCGGAAGAGCGCGACCTCCAGCGCGAACAGTCCCGCCTGCGCGTACGCCGTGCGGTTCAACGCTTCCTCGTCGCCGAACATCACCTCGCGCAGCGGCCGTTCGAGCGCCTCGTCCACCCGGACGCACACCGCGTCCAGCGCTTCGGCGAACACCGGGTGGGCTTCGTAGAGTTCGCGTCCCATGCCGGCCCGTTGCGCGCCCTGGCCGGTGAACAGGAACGCCAGCCCGCCGCGACCGCGCCGGCCGCGCACCACGTCCGCCGCCCGGTCGCCGGCCGCGAGTGCGGCCAGTCGCTCCCGCAGTCCGGCGCGGTCGGCCGCCAGCACGACGGCCCGCTGGTTCAGCGTGGCCCTGGCGGTGACCAGCGCGCTCGCCACGTCGGCGTCGCTCGCCGCGGTGTCGTCGTCGCCCAGCCAGGCGTGCAGGCGCTTGGCCTGCTGCTTCAGCGCCTCGTCGGAGTTGGCCGACAGCAGGAACGGGCGTGTCGCCACCGGTTCGCCGGTGCGCGGCGCACCGCTTTCGGCGGCGGCGGGCCGGTACTCCTCGATGAGGGTGTGCGCGTTCGTGCCGCTCACCCCGAACGAGGAGATCCCGGCGCGGCGCGGGCGTCCGCCGGTCTGCCACGGCCGGTTCCCGGTCAGCAGGCCGATGGTGCCGGCCGACCAGTCCACGTGCGGGGCGGGTTCGTCGGCGTGCAGGGTCATCGGCAGTACGCCGTTGCGCATCGCCATGACCATCTTGATCACGCCGGCCACGCCGGCCGCCGCCTGGGTGTGGCCGATGTTGGACTTCACCGATCCCAGCCACAACGGGCGGTCGGCGGGGCGGTCCTGACCGTAGGAGTCCTGGAGCGCCTGCACCTCGATGGGGTCGCCGAGCGTCGTTCCGGTGCCGTGCGCCTCGACGACGTCCACGTCGGCGGCGGTCAGCCCCGCGGTGGCCAGCGCGCGGCGGATGACCCGTTGCTGCGCGGGGCCGTTCGGCGCCGTCAGGCCGTTGGAGGCGCCGTCCTGGTTGACCGCGGAGCCCTTGACGACCGCGAGGACCTGGTGTCCGTTGCGGATGGCGTCCGACAGGCGCTCCACCAGCAGGACGCCGACGCCCTCGCCCCAGCCGGTGCCGTCCGCCCCGGCGGAGAACGCCTTGCAGCGGCCGTCCTCGGCCAGGCCGCGCTGCCTGCTGAACTCGATGAACGCGCCCGGCGTCGCCATCACGGTCGCGCCGCCCGCCAGGGCCAGCGTGCACTCCCCGTTGCGCAGCGCCTGTACCGCCAGGTGCAGGGCCACCAGGGAGGACGAGCACGCGGTGTCCACGGTGACGGCGGGGCCCTCGAGGCCGAAGGTGTAGGCCAGTCGGCCGGACAGGACGCTGGCCGCGCTGCCGGTGCCCAGGTGTCCTTCGAGCTCCGGTTCCCCTTCGAGCAGCAGGGCCAGGTAGTCCTGGCCGTTGGTCCCGGCGAAGACCCCGGTGCTGCTGCCGCGCAGCGACAGCGGGTCGATCCCGGCGCGTTCGAAGGCCTCCCAGGAGGTCTGGAGCAGCAGCCGCTGCTGCGGGTCCATCGCCAGCGCCTCGCGCGGGGAGATGCCGAACAGGGCGGCGTCGAAGTCCCCCGCGTCGCGCAGGAAGCCGCCTTCGCGGGTGTACGTGGTGCCGGTGTGCTCGAAGTCGGCGCTGTAGAGGGCGTCCAGGTCCCAGCCGCGGTCGGTGGGGAACGCGGTGATCGCGTCGGTGCCGGAGACGACCAGGTCCCACAGCTGCTCCGGTGAGTCGGCGCCGCCGGGGAAGCGGCAGCCCATGCCGACGATCGCCACGGGTTCGTCGTGTGCCGCGGCGGCGGTCGCGACCCGGGCGGTGCTGTCGTCCGGGCCGCCCAGCGCGGTCAGCAGGTGGTCGGCGAGCGCGGCCGGGGTCGGGTGGTCGAAGACCAGTCCGGCGGAGAGCGTCAGGCCGGTCGCGGTGCCCAGCAGGTTCCGCAGTTCGAGGGCGGTCAGCGAGTCGAAGCCGAGATCGCGGAAGGCGCGGTCCGGATCGATGCCGCGGGCCGTGTCGTGGCCCAGGACCAGCGCGGCCTGCTCGCCGACCAACTCCCGCAGCACGCGCTCCCGTTCATGCGCCGAGGCGCCCGCGAGCCGCTGTCGCAGCCCGGCGGCCCGGTCGCCGGCGGCGCTCGGGTCCTCAGCGCCCGGGGCCGTCACGACGCCGGGGAGTTCGGACAGCAGGGGGCTCGGTCGGGCCGCGGTGAATCCGGCGGCGAACCGCGGCCAGTCCAGGTCGGCCACCATGACGCAGCCGTCGTCGCCGTCCAGTGCCCGGGTCAGCGCGTCGAGCGCCAGGTCCGGGGCCATGGCCAGGACACCGCCGCGGCGCATGCGGGCCGCGACGGGGGCGTCCGCGGCCATCCCGGAGCTCGCCCACACGCCCCAGGCGATCGAGGTGCCGGCCAGGCCGCGGGCCCGCCGCCGCTCGACGAGGGCGTCGAGGCAGGCGTTCGCCGCCGCGTAGTTCGCCTGCCCGGGGCTGCCGAGGGTGCCGGCCACCGAGGAGAAGGTGAGGAAGAAGGACAGGTCCATCTCCCGGGTCAGCTCGTCCAGATGGGCGGCCGCGACGACCTTGGACCGCCACACCGCGTCCAGCCGACCGGGGGTCAGCGAGTCGAGGACGCCGTCGTCGAGGACGCCCGCCGCGTGCACGACGCCGGTCACCGGGTGGGCGGCCAGCAGTTCGGCCAGCGCCTCCCGGTCGGCGGTGTCGCAGGCCACGACGAGCGCCTCGGTGCCCGACGAGGCCAGGTCCGCGACGAGTTCGGCGGCGCCCGGTGCCAGCGTGCCGCTGCGGCTGGCCAACACCAGCCGCCGTGCGCCGCGTTCGGCGAGCCGGCGGGCGACCTGCGAGCCGAGGGCACCGGTGCCGCCGGTGACGAGGATCGTCCCGCCGGTGTCCCACTGCCGCGCTGCGGTGCCGGGGGTCGGCGGCACCGGGCGCAGCCTGCGTCCGAACGCGCCCAGGTCGCGGATCGCCACCTGGTCCTCGCCGCGGTCGCCGGCCAGGACCGCGGCCAGCCGGCGTCCGGCGTGGGCGTCCAGTTCCGGCGGGAGGTCGACCAACCCGCCCCAGCGGGCCGGCAGTTCCAGCGCGGCGACCCGGCCGAGCCCCCAGATCGCGGCCTGCCCGGGATCGGCGGCCGGGTCCGCGGGGTGCGCCGAGACCGCGCCCCGGGTCACGCACCACACGGGCGCGTCGACCTCGGCGTCGGTCAGGGCCTGGAGCGCCGTCACGGTGAAGGACACACCGGCGTGGTCGGCGTTCCCGGCCACCGCCGGCAGCACGACGACGCCCGCGAGCCCGCCCGCCTCCCGCAACCGTTCGGCCAGCGCCGCCCGGTCCGGGCCGGTCACGCGGAGCGTGTCGACGTGGGCGCCGGCGGATCGCAGCACCGGTACCAGACTGTCGCCGTCCGCCTCCGCGGCGGCCAACACCAGCCAGGTGCCGGTGAGTTCGGCGCCGGTCGGCAACGACAGCGGCTGCCAGCCGACCGCGTAGCGCCAGGTATCGACGTCGGTACGCCGCTCGTGCCCGGCCGGTGCCAGCCAGTAGCGCTTGCGCTGGAAGGGGTAGGTGGGCAGGTCGACCCGCTGCCCCCCGCCGAGGACGGCGGCCCAGTCGACGTCGGCGCCGTGGACGTGGAGGCGGGCCAACGCGTCGAGCAGGGCGTCCGGTTCGGGACGATCGCCGCGCGTCGCGGGGACGGCGAGGACGGTGTCGGCGGTCACGCAGCCGCGGGTCATGGCGGTCAGCACACCGTCAGGGCCCAACTCCAGGAAGCGGGTGACCCCTTGCTCGCGCAGCGTCGCGACACCGTCGGCGAACAGCACCGCCTCGCGCACCTGCCGCACCCAGTAGGCGGGGGTGCGCAGCCGCGCCGGGTCCGCCAGCCGGCCGGTCAGGTCGGAGACGATCGGCAACCGGGGTGCCTCGAACGCCAACTCGGCGGCGACGGTGGCGAACTCGTCGAGCATCGCCTCCATCCGCGGCGAGTGGAACGCGTGCGAGACGGTCAGGCGCCTGACCCGGCGGCCCGCCGCACGCCACGCCGCCTCCAGCTCGGCGACGGCGTCCTCGTCACCCGAAACCACGACCGCCGACGGCCCGTTGACCGCGGCGATGTCGACCGACGGCCGGTCGGCGATCTCCGGCGCGATCTCGGCCCGCGTCGCCTCCACGGCCAGCATCGCCCCGCCGGCGGGCAACGCCTGCATCAACCGGCCGCGGGCGGCGACCAGCGTGCACGCGTCGTCCAGCGAGAACACGCCCGCGACATGCGCGGCGGCCACCTCACCGATGGAATGCCCCAGCAGGAAGTCCGGCGTGACACCCCACGCCTCCAGCAACCGGAACAGCGCCACCTCCAGCGCGAACAACGCCGCCTGGGTGTACGCCGTTTGGTTCAACGCGTCCGGATCGCCGAACATCACCTCACGCAACGGACGCTCCAACTCCGCGTCCATCCGCGCGCACACCGCGTCCAGCGCGTCGGCGAACACCGGGAAGGCGTCGTACAACTCACGGCCCATTCCGGCCCGTTGGGCCCCCTGGCCGGTGAACAGGAACGCGGTGCGCCCGTCGTGGGCCGTTCCCAGGACGGCGCCGGGCGCCGGGCGGTCCTCGATCAGGGCGGGCAGAGCACGCAGCACCGCCTCGTCGTCCCGGCCGAGCAGGACGGCCCGGTGATCGAGGCCGGCCCGCGTGGTGGCCAGCGACCAGGCGACGTCGGCGCCCGCCGGAGCACCGGGCGCCGCCAGGAAGGACCGCAGCCGTTCCGCCTGGGCGCGCAGCGCGTCCGCACCGCGGGCGGAGAGCGTCCACGGCAGCACCACGGGGGTGGCGGTGACCGCGGGCTGCGGCTGGTCACCGAACGTCTGCCGGATACCGGCGACGGCGGGCTGCGGCTGGTCACCGGACGACGGAGCCGCTTCGATGAGGACGTGCGCGTTGGTGCCGCTCACGCCGAAGGAGGAGACCGCGGCGCGGCGCGGCGCGCCGGTCTGCGGCCAGGGCATGGCCTCGGTCAGCAGCTCGACGGCGCCGGCGGACCAGTCGACGTGCGGCGAGGGCTCGTCCACGTGCAGGGTCTTCGGCAGGACGCCGTGCCGCATGGCCATGATCATCTTGATGACGCCGGCCATGCCGGACGCCGCCTGGGTGTGCCCGATGTTCGACTTCACCGAGCCGAGCCGCACCGGCCGGTCGGCCTCCCGGTCCTGGCCGTAGGTCGCCAGCAGCGCCTGGGCCTCGATCGGGTCGCCGAGGGTGGTGCCGGTGCCGTGTCCCTCGACCACGTCGATGTCGCGGGCCGACAGGCCGGCGCCGGCCAGGGCCTGCCGGATGACCCGCTGCTGGGAGGGGCCGTTCGGCGCGGTGAGGCCGTTGGACGCGCCGTCCTGGTTGACGGCCGAGCCACGGACCACCGCGAGCACCTGGTGGCCGTTGCGCCGCGCGTCCGACAGCCGCTCCACCAGCAGCATGCCGACACCCTCGGACCAGCCGGTGCCGTCGGCCGCCGCGGCGAACGGCTTGCACCGGCCGTCGCCCGCGAGACCGCCCTGCCGGCTGAACTCGTCGAACACGGCGGGCGAGGGGATGACGGTCACGCCGCCGACCAGCGCCATGGCGCACTCGCCGCCCCGCAGCGCCTGGGCCGCCCAGTGCAGGGCCACCAGGGAGGACGAGCACGCGGTGTCCACGGTCACGGCCGGGCCTTCGAGGCCGAGGGTGTAGGCGATGCGGCCCGACATGACGCTGTTCGCGGTGCCGGTCAGGTAGTGGCCGGCGACCTCGTCGAGGGAGTCGGCGCCCACGCCGTAGCCGGAGTTGGACGCGCCCACGAACACCCCGGTCGCGCTGCCGCGCAGCGACCACGGGCTCAGGCCGGCCCGCTCCAGCAGTTCCCAGGACGCCTCCAGCAGCAACCGCTGCTGGGGGTCCATGCCCAGCGCCTCACGCGGTGAGATCCCGAACAGCTCGGCGTCGAAGTCCGTCGCGCCGCGCACGAACCCGCCCGCCCGCGCGTACGTCACCTCCGGGCGGGCCAGGTCCCAGCCGCGGTCGGCGGGGAACCCGGAGATCCCGTCGCCGCCGGCAACCACCAGGTCCCACAGCTCCTCGGGCGACGACACGCCGCCGGGGAAGCGGCAGCTCATGCCGACGACCACGATCGGGTCGTCGGTGACGGCCGCGGCGGCCGGGCCGCCGGACCCGGCCGCCGGCGTGCCGACCAGCAGCGTCAGCAGGTGGCGGCCCAGCGCGGCGGCCGTCGGGTAGTCGAACACCAGGCTCGACGGCAGCCGCAGGCCGGTCTCCGCGGCCAGCCGGGTGCGCAGTTCGACGGCGGTCAGCGAGTCGAACCCGAGGTCGGTGAACGGCCGGCCGGTCTCCACCGCCGCCGCGTCCGGGTGGCCCAGGACGGCGGCGACGTGGGTACGTACCAGGTCGAGCACGGTCCGCAGCCGTTCGGCGTCGGGCAGCTCGGCCAGCCGCCCGGCCCACGGGGAACCGGTGCCGGGCGCGGAACCGGGGGCGTCCGTGGCGGCGGCCGCCCGCACCGCGGGCAGGTCGCCGAGCAGCGGGCTCGGCCGGTTCGCGGTGAACGCGGCGGCGAACCGCGCCCAGTCGACGTCCACGACCGTCACGGCGCTCTCGTCGCCGTCGACGGCCTGACCGAGCGCGGTCAGCGCGAGGTCCGGGGCGAGGGCGCGCAGCCCCCGGCGGCTCAGGTACGCGTCGGTGTCGGCGTCGGCCGCCATTCCGGCGTCGGCCCACGGCCCCCACGCCACCGAGGTCGCGGTCAGGCCGCGGGCCCTGCGGTTGTCGGCCAGGGCGTCCAGGTGGGCGTTGGCCGCGGCGTACGCGGCCTGTCCCGCGCCACCCCACGTGCCGGCGATGGAGGAGAACAGCACGAACCGCTCCAGCGGGGTCTCCGCCAGCAGTTCGTCGAGGTGGGTCGCCCCCGCCGCCTTCGCGCGCAGCACGTCTGCCAGCCCGGCCGCGTCGAGCTCGCCGAGGCGGGCCCCACGGTCGGTTCCCGCCGTGTGCACGACAGCGGTGACCGGATGCCGTTCCAGTACGGCGGCCAGCGCGTCGCGGTCGCCGACGTCGCAGGCCACCACGGTCGCCTCGGTGCCGAGCCCGGCGAGTCGCTCGACGAGTTCGGCCGCGCCGGGCGCGTCGGGACCGCGGCGGCTGAGCAGCACGAGCCGCCCGGCACCCCGTTCGGCCAGCCACCCGGCCACCCGTGCCCCCAGCGCGCCGGTGCCGCCGGTGATCAGCACCGGGCCGGACGGCACCCATCGGGGCGCCGAGGAGGCGGCGGGCGACGCCGTGCGCAGCCGGCGTCCGAACGTGCCGGAGCCGCGTACGGCCACCTGGTCCTCGCCGGACCCGCCGGCCAGCACGGCGACCAGCCGCTTCGCCGCCCGCTCGTCCAGTACCTCGGGCAGGTCGATCAAACCGCCCCATCCACGCGGGAGTTCGAGCGCGGCGACCCGGCCCAGCCCCCACAGCTGCGCCTGCGCCGGATCGGCCCCCCGGTCCGCCCGGCCCACCCGGACCGCGCCACGGGTGAGGCACCACACCGGTGCGTCGAGTTCCGCCTCGGCCAGTGCGGGCAGCAACTCGGCGGCGCGGCGGGCACCGTCGACGGTGCCCAGCAGGACCACGCCGGACAACTCACCGACCGCGCGCAGCCGTTGGACGAGTTCGCCGCGATCGTGCGCCGTGTCGTCCGGAAGGTCGAGGTCGACGACGTCGGCGCCGCCGTCCCGCAGGGCCCGTGCCAGGGCGGTGTCGGCCGCACCCGGCGCGACCAGCAGCCACCTGCCGGTCAGCGTCGCCGACGACTCGGCCAGCGGGCGCCACATCACCTGGTGGCGCCAGCCGTTGACCGCGGAGTGCGACTGCCGCCGCCTGCGCCACGCGGACAGCGCCGGCAGGACGGAGACCAGTCCGTCGTCCGGCTCCAACGCCAGCGTCCCGGCGAGTTCCGCCAGGTCCCCGCTCTCCACCGCCGACCAGAACCTCGCCTCGGCCGGGTCCGCCGCGCCGGTCCCGGGCCGGCCGAGGGTCAGCCAGTAGCGCTCGCGCTGGAACGCGTAGGTGGGCAACCCGACCTTCCGGCCGCCCCAACGTGCGTACAGGGCGGGCCAGTCCACCTCCACGCCGTGCGCGTACGCGGTGGCCAGCGCGGTCAGCAGCGTCGCCGGTTCGTCACGGTCGGCGCGCAGCACCGCGAGGGACAGCGTCGTGTCGATGTCGTCGGCGGCGCCCGCACCGTCGACGCAGTCGCCGACCATGGCGGTCAGCACGCCGTCCGGTCCCAGCTCCACGAAACGGGTCACGCCCTCCGCCCGCAGTGTCGCGACACCGTCGGCGAACCGCACCGCCTGCCGCACCTGCCGCACCCAGTAGGCGGGGGTGCGGATCTCGTCCGGGTCCACCAGCCGGCCGGTGAGGTCGGAGACGATCGGCAGCCGGGGCGTCTCGAACGCCAACTCGGCCGCGACAGCGCCGAATTCGTCCAGCATCGCGTCCATCCGCGCGGAGTGGAACGCGTGCGAGACCGTCAGCGGCTTGACCCGCCGGCCCGCCGCACGCCACGCCGCCTCCAGCTCCGCCACCACCTCCGCGTCGCCGGAGACCACGATCGAGGTGGGTCCGTTGACCGCCGCGATGCCGACCTGCGGCCGGTCGGCGATCTCGGCGGCGACGTCGGCCTCGCTCGCCTCCACCGCCAGCATCGCCCCACCGGTCGGCAACGCCTGCATCAACCGACCACGAGCGGCCACCAGCGTGCACGCGTCGTCCAGCGAGAGCACGTCCGCGACGTGTGCGGCGGCCAACTCGCCGATGGAGTGCCCCAGCAGGAAGTCCGGCCGCACACCCCACGCCTCCATGAGACGGAAGAGCGCCACCTCCAGCGCGAACAACGCCGCCTGCGTGTACACCGTTTGATCCAACGCGTCCGGATCGCCGAACATCACCTCACGCAACGGACGCTCCAACTCCGCGTCCATCCGCGCGCACACCGCGTCCAACGCGTCCGCGAACACCGGGAAGGCGGCGTGCAGTTCACGGCCCATCCCCACCCGCTGAGCGCCCTGCCCGGTGAACAGGAACGCCAGCCGGCCATGTCCGGCGAACCCGCGCACCGCGTGAGCGCCCTGCCGTCCGTGCTCGATGTCGGCCAGCGCGGCGAGCAACGCGTCGCGGTCACCTCCGAGCACGACCGCCCGGTGCTCCAGCGGAGTTCGTGAGGCCACCAGGGACGCGCCGATGTCCACGGGTGTGCCTTCCACGGTGCCGCCGACGAACGCCGACAGACGTGCCGCCTGCGCCCGAAGCGCGTCCTGGGTCCGTGCGGAGATCACCCACGGGACGACGGCGGGGGGAGCCTCGGCGGGCGGTTCCTCCACTGCCCGCGGTTCCGGCGCCGCCTGCTCCAGGATGGTGTGCACGTTGGTGCCGCTCACCCCGAACGACGACACCGCCGCCCGGCGCGGTGCTCCGGTCCGCGGCCACGAACGGTTCTCCGTCAGCAACTCCACCGCACCGGACGACCAGTCGATGTGCGGCGACGGCTCGTCCACGTGCAGGGTCTTCGGCAGGACGCCGTGCCGCAGCGCCATGACCATCTTGATGACGCTCGCCACGCCCGCGGCGGGCTGTGCGTGCCCGATGTTCGACTTGATGGACCCCAGCCACAGTGGCTCGTCCGCCGACCGGTCCTGGCCGTAGGTGGCGAGCAACGCCTGCGCCTCGATCGGGTCACCCAGCGCGGTGCCCGTGCCGTGCGCCTCGACCGCGTCCACCTCGGACGCGGACAGCCCGGCACTGGCCAACGCCTGCCGAATGACCCGCTGCTGGGAGGGACCGTTCGGCGCGGTCAGGCCGTTCGACGCGCCGTCCTGGTTGACCGCGCTGCCCCGCACCACCGCCAATACCTCGTGGCCACGGCGCCGCGCCTCCGACAACCGCTCGACCACCAGCACCCCGGTACCCTCGGCCCAGCCGGTCCCGTCGGCCCCGGCGGCGAAGGACTTGCACCGCCCGTCCGCCGCCACACCCTTCTGCCGGCTGAACTCCGTGAAGATCCCCGGCGTCGCGATCACCGTCGCACCGCCCACCAACGCCATATCGCACTCACCGCCGCGCAACGACTGCATGGCCAGGTGCAACGCGACCAGCGATGACGAACACGCGGTGTCCACGGTCACCGCCGGCCCCTCCAGGCCGAACGAGTACGCGATACGCCCGGACGCCACGCTCGTCGACGTGCCGGTCAGCGAAAGCCCCTCCACCTCCGCGGGAAGCGGACCACCACCGAGCCCGTACAGCGAGCTGGCCGCACCCACGAAGACGCCGACCTGCTCACCGCGCAACGACAACGGCGCGATGCCCGCCCGCTCCAACGCCTCCCACGCACTCTCCAACAGCAACCGCTGCTGCGGATCCATCGCCAACGCCTCACGCGGCGAGATCCCGAACAACGACGCGTCGAACTCGTCCGCGTCATGAACGAACCCACCCACCCGGGTAGCGGACGTCCCCGGACGCTCCACATCCGGATCGAACAAGGCGTCCAGATCCCAACCCCGATCCGTCGGGAACTCCCCGATCGCATCCGTCCCCGACACCACCAGACGCCACAAATCCTCCGGCGACGCCACCCCACCCGGGAACCGGCACCCCATCCCCACGATCACCACCGGATCGTCCGCCACCTCCAGTCGGGCGGGAACCACCCGTACCGCAGCCGCCTGCCCACCGACCAGATCAGCCCGCAACCGCTCCACCAGCGCCCGCGGACTCGGGTGATCGAAGACCAGCGTCGCCGGCAACCGCAGACCCGTCACCGTGTTCAACCGGTTCCGCAACTCCACAGCGGTCAGCGAATCGAACCCCAGATCCTTGAACGCCCGCCCCGCCTCGATCGACTCCCCCGACGCATGCCCCAGCACCGCGGCCACCTCACCCAGCACCAACCCCGTCAACAACCGCTCCCGCTCACCCGACGACAACAGCGCCAACCGCTCCGCCAGCGAACCCGCACCACCCACCGCACCCACCGCACGACGACGCACCACACCCCGCACCACCCCCCGCAACAACGCAGGCACCGGCTCCCCACCAAGCCGCGAACGCAACCTCCCCACGTCCAACCGCATCACCACCACATGCGCCAACCCACACCCCAACGCCCCATCGAACAACGCCAGGCCGTCCTCGGCGGACAGGGCGGTACCGGTGGATTCCAGTCGGGCCCGGTCGGCGCCGCCCAGGCTCGCACTCAGCGCACTGGCCTGCTCCCACATGCCCCAGCCGAGCGACACACCGGCAAGGCCGTCCGCCCGCCGCCGCTGCGCCAACGCGTCCAACACCGCGTTCGCAGCCGCGTAGTTCGCCTGCCCCGGAGTGCCGAACGTCGCCGACGCGGAGGAGTACATGGCGAACATCGCCACGTCGTCCTGCTTCGTCAGCTCGTGCAGATGCAGCGCGGCCTCCGCCTTCGGCCCGAACACCGTGACTATCCGCTCCGGCGTCATGGATTCCACGACGCCGTCGTCCACCACACCCGCGGCGTGCACGACACCGGTCAACGGATGCTCCACCGGTATCGCCGCCAACACCCCGGCCAACGCGGCCCGATCGGCCACGTCGCACGCCACGACGCTTGCACCGGCGCCGAGTTCGGCCAGATCCGCGACCAGTTCGGCGGCGCCGGGCGCATCCCCGCCCCGCCGTGACAGCAGCACCAAGTGCCGCACCCCGTAAGCCGATACGAGGTGCCGAGCCACGAGGGCACCGAGCGCGCCCGTACCACCGGTGACCAGCACGGTGCCCTGCGGATCCAGCCGGCGGGGCATCGTCAACACGTTCTTGCCCACGTGCCGGCCCGAACTCATCAACCGGAACGCACCCGCCACCTCCCGCACGTCCCACGCACGCACCGGCAGGAACTCCAGGACACCGTCCTCGAACAACCCCACCAGCCGCTCAAGGATCTCCCGCAACCGCTCCGGGCCCGCGTCCAGAAGATCGAACGACCGATACGAACGCCCGACAAAATCCTCCGGCCGACGAACATCCGCCTTACCCATCTCCACAAACCGGCCACCCTCGGCCAGCAACCGCGCCGACGCGTCAACGAACTCACCCGCCAGCGAGTTCAACACCACATCCACCCCACGGCCACCCGACGCCGCCCGGAACACCTCCTCGAACCCCAGATCACGCGACGACGCAATCCGGCCCTCACCGACACCGAGACCCCGCACCACCGGCCACTTCGACTCACTCGCCGTCGCGAAAACCTCCGCACCCGCCCACCGCGCCAACTGCACCGCCGCCATCCCCACCCCACCAGCAGCCGCATGCACCAACACCGACTCACCCGACCCCAGACCACCCAGATCGAACAACCCGTAGAACGCCGTCATGAACACCATCGGCACCGACGCCGCATCCACGAACGACCACCCCGCGGGCATCCGCGCCAGCAGACGCGCGTCCGTCACCGCCACCGGACCGAACCCACCCGCGAACAACCCGAACACCCGATCACCCACCACCAGATCCGTGACGCCGGCACCCACCTCCAACACCACACCCGCGCCCTCGGAACCCATCAATCCCGGCTCCGGATACGTACCAAGACCCAACAGCACATCCCGGAAATTCAGCCCGGCCGCCCGCACCTCCACCCGCACCTCACCAGCCGCAAGCTCCTCCACGGGCCGTACAACCGCCGAGACCTCCTCCAACACACCACGCTCCGACGGCTCCAGACGCCACACGCCCTCCGCCGGAACCGACACCACCGGCAACGACGACACCCGCGCCAACCGCGGCACCCACACCACACCACCGCGCACCGCCACCTGCGGCTCACCCAACGCCACCACACCGCTCAGGAGCTCCGCATCCGGCTCCTCGGTGTCCACGTCCAGCAACACCAACCGGTCCGGATGCTCCGACTGCGCCGACCGCACCAAACCCCACACACCGGCCGCCGCCACATCAGCCACCACACCACCGTCACCCACCACCACCGCACCCCGCGACACCACCACCAGACGAGCAGAGCTCTCCTGCGCCAGCCACCAACGCACGGTCTCCAGGGCCTGGTTGACGACGTTGACGACATCGACCACGTCATCCGACGGAAGCCACGCCGCCACATCGCCATCCGTACCCGCCCGGACGACCTCGTCCCACGCGCACACCGTGACGGGCCGAGCCCCGGAGGCATCCAGCAACAGCCGGGACCACTCCACCCCGAACAGGCCGTCCGCTACACCAACCCCGGCACCAACAGCACTACCCGCATCCACCGCACGCAGGACCAGCGACTCGATCATCACCACCGCACCACCAGCGGCGTCGAACGCCTCCACCCGCACCGCGTCCACCCCCACACGGGACAACCGCACCCGCAACCCCGACGCACCGGACGCGAACAGCGACACACCCGACCAACCGAACGGCAACCGCACACCACCCCCGTCCCCCAACAACCCACCAACCGCCAACGCATGCAACCCCGCATCCAACAACGCCGGATGCACACCGAACGCCCCCGCATCAACCCCCTCCGGCAACCCCACCTCAGCGAACACCACCCCATCAACCCCACGCCACACCGACCGCAAACCACGGAACAACGGCCCATAACCCAACCCCGCCCCGGCCAACCCCTCATACAAACCCTCGATACCCACCGGCTCGGCACCCACCGGCGGCCACGTCGAGAGGTCGGTCCCCGGCACAACGCCCTGGACGTCCTCGACCAGCCGCCCCTCGGCATGCCGCGTCCAGGACGCACCGTCGCTGTCGGGCCGCGAGTGGATCTCCACCGTGCGGTCGTCCTCGGCACCGGACACGCTGACCTGCACCTGGACGGCCCCGCGTTCAGGCAGCACCAAGGGCGCCTCCAACGTCAGGTCACCCAGCCGCACGCACCCGACCTGCTCCCCCGCACGCAACGCCATCTCCACCAGCGCCGTCCCCGGCACCACCACGGAACCGTGCACCCGGTGCTCCGCCAACCACGGCTGGGTCACCACCGACACCCGCCCGGTCAGCACCAGCCCCCCGCCCGACGCCAACGACACCTCGGCCGCCAGCAACGGGTGCCGCGACACCCCCAGTCCGGCGCCGGAGACGTCCCCAAGGCCCAGTCGCCCGCTCACCCAGTACCGCTCGCGCTGGAAGGCGTACGTCGGCAGATCCGTGACCTGCGCCTGCCAGGTGGCGAAAACAGCAGCCCAGTCGACAGCCGCACCCCGCACGAACACCGACGCCACCGCCGCCAACACAGCCCCGGTCTCATCCCGACCACCACGCAACACCGGCACCGCCACCACCGGCTCAACACACCCCTCGACCATCGCCGTCAACACACCGTCCGGCCCCAACTCCACAAACCGCGTCACACCCTCCGCATGCAACGCCGCCACACCGTCCGAGAACCGCACCGCCTCGCGGACGTGTCGCACCCAATACCCAGGCGTACGAATCTCCGCCGGGTCCACCAGACGACCGGACAGGTTGGACACGATCGGCAACCGCGGCGCCTCGAACACCAACTCACCGATGGCGGCTTCGAATTCGTCGAGCATCGCCTCCATGCGCGGCGAATGGAACGCGTGCGAAACGGTCAACCGCTTCACCCGGCGGCCGGCATCCCGCCACGCCGATTCCAGCTCAGCGATTACATCCTCATCACCGGAAACCACTACCGACGACGGCCCATTCACCGCCGCGACACTCACCTCGGGCCGCTCCGCCACCTCCGCCGCGATCTCAACCTCAGCAGCCTCCACCGCCAGCATCGCCCCACCTACCGGCAACGCCTGCATCAACCGACCACGAGCACCGACCAGCACGCACGCGTCATCCAGCGACAACACCCCAGCCACATGCGCCGCTGCCACCTCACCGATCGAATGACCCTGCAAGAAGTCCGGCCGCACACCCCATGACTCCAACAGCCGGAACAGCGACACCTCCAACGCGAACAACGCCGCCTGCGTATAAGCGGTTTGGTTCAGCAACTCCGCGTCGCCGAACATGACGTCGAGCAACGGGCGATCGAGTTCACCGTCCATCCGCGCACACACCGCGTCCAACGCGTCCGCGAACACCGGGAACCCGTCGTACAACTCCCGGCCCATACGGACCCGCTGCGCACCCTGACCCGTGAACAAGAACGCCGTACGACCAGAAACCGTGACCCCACGAACAACACCGACGCCGTCGCCGCCCTCGGCCAACCGGCCCAGACCGGCCAACAACTCAGCCCGATCCGCACCCAACACCACCGCACGATGTTCAAGGGCCGCCCGCGTCACCGCCAACGACACACCCACATCCACCGACCGCACACCGGCCAACGCACCCACGAACGAACCCAACCGGCCCGCCTGCGCACCCAACCCCGCAGCCGACTGCGCCGACACCACCCACGGCACCACCGACGGGCCACGGTCCTCCGCCACACTCAGCGACGCGGCCCCCGCGTCGCCCTCCGCCGCCTCCAAGATCGTGTGCGCGTTCGTCCCACTGATCCCGAACGACGACACCGCAGCACGACGCGGCCCCGCCAGCTCGGGCCACGCCCTCGCCTCGGTCAGCAGCTCCACCGCACCGACCGACCAGTCCACGTGTGGCGACGGCTCGTCGACATGCAGCGTCGGCGGCAACACGCCGTGCCGCAGCGCCATCACCATCTTGATCACACCGGCGACGCCGGCGGCGGCCTGCGTGTGCCCGAGGTTGGACTTCACCGACCCCAGCCACAGCGGCTGGTCCGCCGATCGGTCCTGACCGTAGGTGGCCAGCAGCGCCTGGGCCTCGATCGGGTCGCCGAGCGCCGTGCCGGTGCCGTGCGCCTCCACCACGTCCACGTCCGACGCCGACAGACCCGCACTGGCCAACGCCGCCCGGATCACCCGCTGTTGCGACGGACCGTTCGGCGCCGTCAGACCGTTCGACGCACCGTCCTGGTTCACCGCCGACCCACGCACCACCGCCAACACCCGGTGACCATTGCGCCGCGCGTCCGACAACCGCTCCACCAGCAGGACGCCGACGCCCTCGCCCCACGCCGTACCGTCCGCCGACGCGGCGAACGCCTTGCACCGGCCGTCTGCCGCGAGGCCGCGCTGACGGCTGAACTCGATGAACGTACCGGGGGTGGCCATCACCGTCACGCCGCCGGCCAGCGCCATCGAGCACTCACCGTTCCGCAACGCCTGCGCCGCCAAGTGCAACGCCACCAACGACGACGAACACGCCGTATCCACCGTCACCGCGGGGCCTTCGAGGCCGAGCGAGTAGGCGACGCGACCGGACATCACGCTGGCCGCGCCGCCGGTGGCGACGTGTCCCTCGGCGGCCTGTCCGTCCCGCGCCTGGGCCGCGGCGATGGTCAGCCGTGCGTAGTCCTGGCCGTTGGTGCCCGCGAAGACACCCGTCTGGCTCCCCCGCAGCGACCGCGGATCGATACCGGCCCGCTCGAACGCCTCCCAGCTCGTCTCCAACAGCAGTCGTTGCTGCGGGTCCATCGCCACGGCCTCACGCGGCGAGATCCCGAACAGCCCCGCGTCGAACTCCGCCGCGTCCGCCAGGAACCCGCCCACGCGGACGTACGAGGTCCCCTGATGGTCCGGGTCCGGGTCGTAGAGCGCGTCGGTGTCCCAGCCCCGGTCGCCGGGGAACTCACTGATCGCGTCGCCACCGGACACGACGAGCCGCCACAGGTCCTCCGGGGAACTCACACCACCGGGGAAACGGCAGCTCATACCGATGATCGCGATCGGCTCGTCCACCGCGACCGACGCCCGCACCACGGCACCCGCACCCACACCCACCGCATCGCCGGCGTCACCAAGGTTCAACGCTTCGAGAAGGTGCTCGGCCAGCACGTCCGCGTTCGGGTAGTCATAGACCAGGCTCGCCGCCAGCCGAACACCCAGAGCGGACGCCAACCGGTCACGGAACTCCACCGCCGTCAACGAATCGAACCCCAGATCTTTGAACGGCCTTCCCCCATCCACCGCACCCACATCCCCATGCCCCAACACCCCCGCAGCCTCAGCCCGCACCAACCCCAACACCTCACGCAACCGCTCCACACCCGACAACCCCGACAACCGACCCACCACACCGCCAACAACGCCACCAGCAACACCGCTGGTCACCAAGGCGTCGGCCGACGACACCAACAAACCCTCAAGCAACGGACTCCGGCGACCCGACGTGAACGTCGCACCAAAACGATCCCACTCCACATCAGCCACCGTCACACACACCTCACCCCCATCCACCGCACGCCCCAACGCACCCACCGCCAACCCCATATCCATCGACACCAACCCAC
>NZ_JAAGKO020000035.1 GCF_027947535.2 Streptantibioticus silvisoli | reverse complement strand
GCCCCGCTTCGCGCCGAGGCGCACCACCTCACGGATTGGACCATGACGAGCTCGCCCACCGACGGCTGCCAGGACCGGATCGCGATCATCGGCATCGGCTGCCGGTTCCCGGGCGGTGCCCGCGACCACCGGAGTTTCTGGCGCAACCTCATCGAGGGCCGGGACTGCGTCACGCCGACGCCCGCGGACCGCTACGACGTCGCCACGCTGGCCAGCCGGGACCCGGCCAAGCCGGGGCGGCTGGTCGGCGGGCGCGGCGGCTACATCGACGGTGTCGCCGAGTTCGACCCGGAGTTCTTCGGCATCAGCCCCCGTGAGGCCGCCCACATGGACCCGCAGCAGCGCAAGCTGCTGGAGGTGGCCTGGGAGGCCCTGGAGGACGGCGGTCAGCTGCCGGGCCGGCTGGCCGGGTGCGAAGTCGGCGTCTACATGGGCGCGTTCACGCTGGACTACAAGATCCTCCAGTTCGCGGACCTGGGTTTCGAGGGCCTGTCCGCCCACACCGCGACCGGCACCATGATGACGATGGTGTCGAACCGCGTCTCGCACTGCTTCGACTTCCGGGGCCCCAGCATTTCGATCGACACCGCGTGCAGTTCCTCGCTGGTCGCGCTGCACCTGGCCCGGCAGAGCCTGCTGCGCGGCGAGACCGACCTCGCCCTGGCCGGCGGCGCCCTGCTCCACCTGGCGCCGCAGTACACCATCGCCGAGACCAAGGGCGGCTTCCTGTCCGGTTCCGGCAGGTCGCGTGCCTTCGACGCGGCGGCCGACGGCTACGTCCGCGCCGAGGGCGTCGGCGTGGTGGCGCTCAAGCGGCTGGCGGACGCGCTGCGGGACGGCGACCCCGTCCACGCGGTGGTGCTCGGCAGCGGGGTGAACCAGGACGGCCGCACCGACGGCATCACCGTGCCCAGCGCGGACGCCCAGACCGCCCTCATCCGACGGGTCTGCTCGCAAGCGGGTGTCGCACCGGGGGCATTGCAGTACGTGGAGGCACACGGCACGTCCACCCCGGTCGGCGACCCGATCGAGGCGGACGCCCTGGGCCGGGTCCTGGCCATCGGCAGGCCGCCGGGCGCCCGGACCTACGTCGGATCGGTGAAGACCAACATCGGGCACACCGAGGCCGCCGCCGGCGTCGCCGGGCTGATCAAGACGGTGCTCGCCCTGAAGCACCGCAGGATTCCGCCGCACCTGCACCTGGAACGGCCCAGCACCGCGATCGACTGGGACGCGCTGCCCTTCGAGGTCCCCACCCGGGCGGTGGACTGGCCCGAGCACGAGGGCCCGGCCCGCGCGGGCGTCAACTCCTTCGGCTTCGGGGGCACCAACGCCCACGTGCTCCTGGAGGAGGCCCCGGCACCCCGGCCGGCCGACGTCCCTGCGCGCCTGCCGGCCTGGACCGTGCTGCCGCTGAGCGCACGCTCCCCGGAGGCGCTGCCCGAACTCGTCGCGGGCATCCGGCAGGAGCTGGCCGGGCTCGGTGGGCCCGGTGGACTCCACGGACCGAACGGACCGAACGGACCGAACGGACCCCGCGGCTCCGGCGGAGCAGACAGCCGCCCGGCCACGCTGTCCGACCTCGGCCACACCCTCGCGCGGCGCCGCGAGCACCACGAGCACCGCCTGTCCATCGTGTACTCCCCGGCGTCCCCGGAATCGCTGGACCAGGCCCTGGCCGCTCACCAGCGCGGCGAACCGCATCCACGGGTACTGAGCGGCCGGCGGCGGGAGCGCGCGCAGCGCCGGCTGGCGTGGGTGTTCACCGGGATGGGACCACAGTGGTGGGGGATGGGCCGCGGGCTGTTCGGGACCGAACCGGTGTACCGCGAGGCCGTCGAACGCTGCGACGCCGAGATCCGACGGCAGGCCGGCTGGTCGCTGCTGAACGAACTGGCCCGCGGTGAAGCCGACTCGCGGATGTCCGGCACCTGGCTCGCGCAACCCGCCAACTTCGCCGTGCAGGTCGGCCTGGCCGCGCTCTGGCGCAGCTACGGGGTGCGGCCGGACGCCGTCGTCGGACATTCCACCGGCGAGGTCGCCGCCTTCCACGAGGCCGGGGTCTACGGCCTGGCCGACGCGGTCGCCGTGGTGCTGCACCGCAGCCGTTTGCAGCAGCGGCTGGCCGGCACCGGCACGATGCTCGCCGTCGGCCTCACCGAACCGGCGGCCGTCCGACGGATCCGGGACTGCCGCGACCGGGTGTCGGTGGCTGCCGTCAACGGCCCGTCCGACGTCACGCTTTCCGGCGACCGGGACACGTTGGAGCGGCTTGCGGCCCAACTCGGCCAGGAGCAGGTCTTCGCCAGGTTCCTGCCGGTGGAAGTGCCGTACCACAGCGTGCGGATGGACCCGATCAGGGACGAGCTGCTGGCCGGGCTCGCCGGTATCAAGCCTGTCGCGGCCGAGGTGCCGCTGTACCTGACCGCCCGCGAAGGCCGGGCCCACGGCGCGGAGCTGGACGCGGGCTACTGGTGGCAGAACGTCCGCGAGCCGGTGCGGTTCCAGGCCGCGGTGGAGCAACTGGTCGACGACGGCCACCGGTTGTTCCTGGAGATCGGCCCGCACCCCGTCCTCGGCCACGCGATCCGCGACTGCCTCGACGGCCGGGGGCTCGACGGCACGGCGCTGCCCTCGATCCGCCGCCGCCAGGACGAGCCGGAGTCGGTCGCCCGGTCGCTGGCCGAACTCCACAACCACGGTGCCGAGGTCGACTGGCAGGCCCTGCACCCCGGCGGGCGTCCGGTGCCTCTGCCGGGCTACCCCTGGCGGCGGGACCGGTACTGGACGGAGCCGGCGCCGGTCGCGCAGATCCGGCTCGGCCGGCTCGACCACCCGCTGCTGGGGCGGCGGACCACGAGCGCGCAGCCCAGCTGGGAGGTCCAGCTCGACCTCGAACGACTGC
The DNA here is from genome assembly GCF_027947535.2 of Streptantibioticus silvisoli. GTDB lineage: Bacteria > Actinomycetota > Actinomycetes > Streptomycetales > Streptomycetaceae > Streptantibioticus_C > Streptantibioticus_C silvisoli. Next base: position 91,711 of record NZ_JAAGKO020000035.1, on the reverse strand, counting down.
CGTACCTCGCCGACCACCGCATCCAGGACAGCACGGTCTTCCCCGCCGCCGGATACCTGGAGATGGCCTCGCAGGCGGTACGGGTACTGACCGGCACCCCGCAGGCCGTGCTGGCCGACGTCGAACTGCCCAAGGCGCTCTTCCTGTCGCAGTCCCGGCCGTCACGGGTCCAGTTGCACTTCGACCCCGACACCGCGGCTTTCACCATCGCCTCGGCCGGCGCCGACGCCTCCGCCGAGCGGACGGTCCACGCCACCGGCACCGTCCGCAGCGCCCCGCTCCGTCCGCCCGGCACCGCGCCGGACCTCTCGACGATCCGCTCCCGCGCGCGGCGGCGGCTGGACCGGACCGACTGCTACCGGGAACTCGCCGCACTGGGCTACCACTACGGTCCGGCGTTCCAGCGCGTCGAGGAGGTCTGGATCGGCCCCGAGGAGGCACTCGCACGCATCCACCCCGCGCAGCACCCTCCGGTGGACGCGACCGGCAGCCATGTCCATCCGACCCTGCTCGACGCCTGCTTCCACGCCCTGCTGGTGCCGCAGCTCCTCGCCGAGCACCCGGCGGGCGGCATCCGTCTCCCGCTGTCCGTCCAGGCGGTGAGCCTCGGCCCGGTCGGCGACCAGCCCTTCTGGGCGCACGCGACGATCACCGGGCGGAACGGGGGCGAACTCACCGGCGACCTCGCCCTCTACGCCGACGACGGCACCGCCCTCGGGCGGATCACCGGCTTCCGCGCGGCAGACGTCGAGCACGCCGCGGCCTCGGTGAGCCTGGCCTCCATCGACGGCTGGCTGGCCGAACCGACCTGGGCCGAAGAGCCCCTGGAGGCGGTCGGCGAGCCGCCGGACCGGCTGCTGGTCCTCGCCGACTCGCAGGGACTCGCCGAGCAGCTGGCCGAGCGGGTGCGCGCCGGCGGTGGAAGCTGCCACCTGGTCCGGCCGGGCGACACCTACCGGCACGGGCCGGACGGCTCCACGGTCCGGCCGGGCTCCGCGGCCGATCTGCGCCGGCTGTTCGGCGACCTCGACGACACCTTCGGCACCGTCGTCCACCTGTGGAACCTGGACCTGCCGACGGTCGACTCGGCCGACCGGCAAGCACTGGCCCGCTGCGGCACCCACGGCGGCTACTCGCTGATCGCCCTGGCCCAGGTCCTGCCCTCCGCGCGGCCGGAGGGCCGACTGCACATCGTCACCCGGGGCACCCAGGCGGTCGTCGCCGGCGATCCCGTGGAGCCGCTCGGCGCGCCCGCCTGGGGCATCGGACGCGTCCTGGGGCAGCAGGAACTCGTCGCGCACAAGGGCAAGTTGATCGACCTGGGCCTGCCGGCCGACCTCGGTGCCGAAGCGGCGGCGTTGCTGCGGGAGTTGGCGAGCGACGACGCCGACGAGGTCGCGCTGCGCGGCGGTCTGCGCAGCACCAGCCGTCTGAGCCGGCCCGGCGGGCTGACCCGGCCGCTGCCGCTGCGGCTGCGTCCGGACGGCAGTTACCTGGTGACCGGCGCGTTCGGCGCACTCGGCCAGGTGCTCTGCCGGACCCTGGCCAAGCGGGGCGCACGGCGGCTGATCCTGGTCGGACGCACCCCGCTGCCCGAGCGGGACCAGTGGGAGGGAACCGATCCGGACACCCCGGCCGGCCGGCGCGTCGCCTTCCTCCAGGAGCTGGAGGCGCTGGGCGCCCACCCCGTCCAGGCGTGTCTCGACGTCACCGACGAGGACGCCCTGACCGGCTGGCTGGCGGACCACCGGCGCCGCCGGCTCCCGCCCGTCCGCGGCGTCTTCCACCTCGCCGGGCAGGTCAGCGACGCATTGGTCGGCGAGCTGGACCGGGCGGTCTTCGACGCGGCGTACGACCCCAAAGTGGTCGGCGCGTACCTCCTGCACCGGCACCTGCGCGACGAACCGCTGGACCACTTCGTGCTGTTCGCCTCCATCGCCTCGCTGCTGACCACCGCGGGCCAGGCCAACTACGCGGCGGGCAACGCGTTCCTCGACGCCCTGGCGCACCACCGCCACGCCCGGGGCCTGCCGGCGCTGAGCATCGACTGGGGCCCGTGGGCGACGGGGATGATCGAGGAACTCGGCCTGGTCGACCACTACCGCCACGCACGCGGGATGAGCTCCCTGCCGCCGGCCGCCGGCATGGCCGTGCTGGAGCGGGTCATCGGGCAGGACCGGCCGCAGTTGCTGGTGGCCACCGTGGTCGACTGGCCGACCTTCCAGGCGTGGTACGCCTCACCCCCGCCGCTGGTGGCCGGCCTGGTCGCCGCCGCCACCGCCGAAGCCCCCGCGGCACCGGAGGGCGGCTTCCCGGCCGCCTTCCGCGCGGCCGGCGCGGAAGAGCGCCGCACGCTGGTGGCCGAGCGCTTCACCGGGCTCGTCTGCGAGGTGCTCCGGGTGAAGCCGGAGCGGGTGGACCCGGCGACGGGCCTGACCGTCCTGGGCCTGGACTCGCTGCTGGCGATGGAACTGCGCGCCCGCGCCCGCGCCGAACTGGGCGTAGCGCCACCGGTCGTGGCGCTGCTCGGCGGGAACCCGGTCGGCGAGCTGATCGAGCAGCTCCACACGGGCCTGCTGGAGCTGGCGGTGTGCGACGGGTCCACGCCGGAGACGACGGTGGAACTCGTCAGCGACGCCGGCCGCTATCCGCTGACGTACAACCAGAAGGCCCTGTGGTTCCTCAAGCAGCTCAACCCGGACGCCTTCGCCTACAACATCGGCGGTGCGGTCGAGGTGCGCGCCGAACTCGACCCCGAGCTGATGTTCAGGGCCTTCGCCGTCCTGCTGGAGCGGCATCCGAGCCTGCGGGCCACCTTCACCCTGGACGACGGCCGGCCGGTGCAGGTGATCTCCGCCCAGGCACGCCCCGACACCGCCCTGTTCGACGTCGCGGGCCGGGAGTGGGACGACATCCACCGGATGATCGTCGGTGAGTACCGCAAGCCGTACGACCTGGAGCACGACCCGCTGATCCGGTTCCGGCTGTTCCGGCGCGCGCCGGACCGCTGGGTGATCATGAAGGCGGTGCACCACATCGTCTCCGACGCGATCTCCACGTTCACCTTCATCGAGGAGCTGTTCGCGGCCTACGACGCGCTGCGGCACGGCCGGCCCGTCCTGCTGCCGCCACCGGCCGCGACCTACCTGGACTTCGTCAACCACCAGAACCGGTTCCTGGCCGGACCGGACGCCCGCCGCATGCTCGACCACTGGCGTGACCGGCTGCCCGATCCGATCCCGGTGCTCGCGCTGCCCACCGACCGGCCCCGGCCGCCGGTACTGACCCACAACGGCGCCTCGGAGTTCTTCCGGCTCGACCCCGAACTCACCGCCGCCGTCCACACGGTGGCCCGGGAGCACAACGCCACGCCGTTCATGGTGCTGCTCAGCGCGTACTACCTGCTGCTGCACCGCTGGTCGGGCCAGGACGACCTGATCGTCGGCAGCCCGGTCTCCGGCCGCACCCGGGAGGAGGACGCCTCGGTGTACGGCTACTACGTCAACCCCCTTCCGCTGTACGTCAGCCTGGAGGGCGAGCCGACGGTCGCCGAGCTGCTGGCCCGGGTCCGCGACACCGTGCTGGGCGGGCTGGACAACCAGGAGTACCCGTTCGTGCTCCTCGTCGAGGAACTCGGCCTCCAGCACGACCCGAGCCGCTCGGCGGTGTTCCAGGCGATGTTCATCCTGCTCACCCACAAGGTGGCCACCGAACGCCGGGGGTACCGGCTGGAGTACATCGAACTGCCGGAGGAGGAGGGCCAGTTCGACGTCACGCTGTCCGCGTACGAGGACCAGGCGGACCACTCCTTCCACTGCGTGCTGAAGTACAACACCGACCTGTTCGACGCGCAGGCCGTCCGGCGCCTCGCCCGGCACTACCGCACCCTGCTGGCCGGACTGACCAGCGGCGCCGCGGACCGTCCGGTCAGCCGCATCCCGATGCTCGGCGAGGCGGAACGCGCGCGCATCCTCACCGAGTGGAGCGGCGCGGCCCGGCCGGCCCGGCCCGAGCCGCCGGTCACCGAGTTGTTCGCCAAGGCCGCCGCCGTGCGGCCCGAAGCGCTCGCGATCTCGGTGCCCGGCGGGCACGGGCCGCCCCGGCGGCTGACCTACGGCGAACTCGACCAGCTCTCCGGCCGGATGGCCGGACGGCTGCGTGAACTGGGTGCCGGCGCCGGCACGGTGGTGGCGGTGTGCCTCGACAAGTCGCCCGAGCTGGTGGCGAGCCTGCTCGCGGTGCTCCGGGCCGGCGCCGCCTACCTGCCGCTCGATCCGGACCACCCCGCCGAACGCCTCGCCCAACTCGCCGCCGACGCCCGGGCGGTGCTGGTGATCGCCGACCGGCCGGGCCGGTTCGGCACCCCGGTGGTGACCCCGGCGGACCTCGCGGCGGCCGTGGCGCAGGCGCCGGGGCCGGCGGTCGACCCGGACCTGCCCGCGTACGTGATCCACACCTCCGGGTCCACCGGCCGCCCCAAGGCCGTCCGGGTCAGCCACCGCAACCTCGCGTCCGCGTACGCCGGGTGGCGCGAGGAGTACCGGCTGGACGACGACGTCCGCGTCCACCTCCAGCTGGCCGGGGTGTCGTTCGACGTGTTCACCGGCGACCTGGTCCGGGCACTGTGCTCCGGAGCCACCCTGGTCCTCGCGGACCGGGAGCTGCTGTTCGACACCGCGCGGCTGTACGAGGCCATGCGCGAGGAGCGGGTCGACTGCGCCGAGTTCGTCCCCGCACTGGCCCGCGGCCTGCTGGCGTACTGCGAACGCGAGGGCCTGCGGCTGGACTTCATGCGGCTGCTGATCGTCGGCTCGGACACCTGGAAGGTCGCCGACCACCGGCGGCTGCGCGCGCTGTGCGGACCGGACACCCGCCTGGTCAACTCCTACGGCCTGACCGAGGCCACCATCGACAGCACGTTCTTCGACGGTCCGGACGACGGCCTGGAACCGGGCCACACGCTGCCGGTCGGACGCCCCTTCCCCGGCAGCGAGGTCTACATCCTGGACCGGCACGGCGAACCCGTACCGCCCGGCGTCCCCGGCGAGCTGTGGATCGGCGGCGCCGGTGTCGCGGACGGCTACCCCGGCGACCCGCGGTTGACCGCCGAGCGGTTCACCACCCGCTCGCCGGACGGAGTCCCGCAGCGGCTGTACCGCACCGGCGACCTCGGTCACTGGGACACGGACGGCCGAATCCACCTGCGCGGCCGCGCGGACAGCCAGGTCAAGCTCCGCGGCCACCGCATCGAACCCGGCGAGATCGAGGCACACCTGGCCGCGGTGCCCGAGCTGGCCCAGGCGTGCGTCGCCGTGCGCCGGGACCCGGCCGGGGACGACGTGCTGTGCGCCTACTGCGTCCCGGCCTCCGACGCGGTGCCGGACCACCGCACGCTGCGCCGCCACCTGGCCGAGCGGCTGCCGACCCACCTGGTGCCGTCCCACTTCGTCATGCTCCCGTCCCTGCCGCTGACCGCCAACGGCAAGGTCGACACCGCCGCGCTGCCTGCCCCCGGCCCGCAGCACGGCCCCGACCGGCACGAACCGCCGGCCAGCCGTTACGAGGTGAGCACCGCCGAACACTGGAAGACCGTGCTCGGCGTCGAACAGGTCGGGTTGGAGGCGGACTTCTTCGAGCTGGGCGGAAGCTCCATCAAGCTCATCGAGCTGATCCACCACCTGCGCACCGAGTTCGCGGTGAGCGTCCCGGTGGGCCTGCTGTTCCGCGGCAGCACCCTGCACGGCATGGCCCGTACCGTCGAGCACGTCGTCACCGGGCGGATCGCCGGCACGCGGCCGTTCCTGTGCTTCAACGAGGGCGCGGCGCGTGGCGAAGCCGTCTTCTGCTTCCCGCCGGCGGGCGGACACGGCCTGGTATACCGCCAGTTCGCCGACGCGTTGCCGGAATACCGGATCGTCGCGTTCGACTACCTCACCGGTGACGACAAGACCGCGCGCTACGCCGACCTGGTCGGCCGGCAGGCCGACGGGCGCCCGGTCACGCTGATCGGCTACTCGCTCGGCGGCAATCTGGCCTTCGAGACGGCCAAGGAGCTGGAGCGCCGCGGCCGGGCGGTGTCGGCCGTGGTGATCCTCGACTCCCACCGCGTCCCCGAGCCGTACACCGTCGGGCCCGAGCACCTCGCCGCGTTCGAACACGAACTCGCCGACCACCTCCACCGGCACACCGGCTCGGCGATCGTGGCCCGCGAGACCATGGAACAGGCCAGGGACTACCTGGAGTTCTGCGCCCGCACACCGAACGTGGGAACGGTCGGCGCGCCGGTCATCGTCATCACCGACCAGGACGCCCTGCCGGACCACGCCCCCGGACGGCGCGGCTCCTGGCACGGCAGCTCGGCCACCCGCACCGAGGTGCTCCAGGGATCGGGGCAGCACGCGGAGATGCTGGACGGGGAGCACGTGCGGCGCAACGCCGACCTGGCCCGCTCCCTCCTGGCACGGGACGGTGATCCCGGTGCCGACGCCTGAGAGCCGCCCCCGGGTCATCGTCATCGGCGCGGGCATCGCCGGACTGGCGGCCGGCTGCTACGCGCAGATGAGCGGGCTGGACAGCCGAATCGTCGAAAAACACGTACTGCCCGGCGGCTGCTGCACCGCCTGGGCCCGCCAGGGCTACCTGTTCGACTACTGCATCGACTGGCTCATCGGCACCGCACCCGGCAACGACGCACATCGCATCTGGCGCGAACTCGGCGCGCTGGACGGCAAGTCCGTCACGAACTTCGAGGTGTTCAACCGCGTCGTCGACGAGCGGGGTCGCGAGGTCAGCTTCTACAACGACCCGGACCGCCTGGAACGGCACCTGCTGGAGCTCGCACCCGGCGACGCCGGACCCGTCCGGGACTTCTGCCGGGACCTGCGCCGGTTCACCGCCCTCGACCTGTACCCGTTCCTGACCCCGCCTCCGCTGCGCACCGCCCGCGAGCGGCTGGAGCTGCTGCGGACCGTACTGCCGTCGTTCCGGCTGTTCTGGCGGACCGGCGCGACCTCGATGGACGCGTTCTGCGCTCGGCTGAAGGACCCGTTGCTGCGCAGGGCGTTCCCGTTCGTCTTCTTCCAGGACCACGAGGTCTTCCCGCTGCTGCCCTACCTGTTCAACATGGCCGCCGCCCACCGGGGCAACTGCGGTTTCCCCCAAGGGGGTTCGCTCGGACTGGCACGGTCCGTCGAGGCGCGGTACACCGGCCTCGGCGGGCGGATCGACTACCGGGCGCCGGTGGCCCGGATCCTGGTCGAACGCGACCGGGCGATCGGCGTCGAACTCAAGGACGGCAGAAGGGAGTTCGCCGACCACGTGGTGGCCGCCTGCGACGGACCCACCGTGCTGGGCCGGCTGCTGGGCGGCCGGTACTCCAGCCCGGTCACCCGCGCGCTGTACGACGAGGCGCTGCACAAGCCCGAATCCCTCTACCCCGGCGTGGTCTCCGCCTTCATCGGCCTGACCGGCGACCTCCCGCCCGGCACCCCGCACAGCACCACCTACCTGCTGTCACCCCAGGACAGCGCCCGGCTCCCGGCCGTGCGGCAGGACAGCCTGGTGGTGCAGCTGCGCTCCCGGTACGCCGACGGGTTCGCGCCGCCCGGCCGATCGGTCCTGCACTGCACGTACTTCAGCGACTTCGGCTACTGGCAGGCGTTGCGCAGCCGCGACCGCACGGCGTACCGGGCACGCAAGCGCGAGGTCGCCGACTTCGTACGCGGCTTCCTGGAGCGGCACTACCCCGGCACCTCGCAGCGCGCCGAGGTGGTCGACGTGGCGACCCCGGTCACGCTGCGCCGCTTCACCGGCAATCACGAGGGCAGCATCCTGGCCTGGAAGTCCTTCACCGAGGCCGAACGGCTGACCGAACGGCTCGTCGCCAAGGAGCGCATGCGGCTGCCCGGCCTGGCCGGCTTCTCCATGACCGGCCAGTGGGTCACCGGCGGCGGCCTGATCCGCACCGCCTCCGCCGGCCGGTTCGCCATCCGCTACCTGTGCGACGAACTCGGGATGCCCTTCCGGGCCTGGCCCAGCGACAACGACACGCCCTGGCACCCCGACCGCTGGGGCGAGCTGCCGCAACTGGGCTCACGGGCGACCTACCTCGGGGCGGCACCGGCATGAGACAGCGCATGATCATCATCGGGGGCGGCCTCGGCGGCCTGTCCACCGGCTGCTACGCGCAGCTGAACGGCTACCGCAGCACGGTGCTGGAGATGCACGAACTCCCGGGCGGCTGCTGCACCGCCTGGGACCGCGGCGAGTTCACCTTCGACAGCTGCGTCAGCTGGCTGCTCGGCTCCGGCCCCGGCAACGAGATGCACCAAATCTGGCTCGAACTCGGCGCGCTCCAGGGCAAGCAGGTCCGCACGTTCGAGGCGTTCAACACCTTCCGGGGCCTTGACGGCCGCGCGGTGCGCTTCTACTCCGACCCCGACCGGCTCCAGGCCCACCTGCTGGAACTGTCCCCGGCGGACGCCCCGTTGATCGGCGAGTTCTGCGCCGGCCTGCGCGCCTTCCGCACCTGCCTGGCGAAGTACCCGTTCCTCAAACCGGTACCGATGATGGGCCGCCTGGAACGCCTGCGGATGCTCGCCGGCTTCCTGCCGCACGCCAACCTGATGCGCCGCGCGATGTCCGTGCTGATGACGGACTTCTCCGCGCGGTTCAAGGAGCCGCTGCTGCGCGACGCGTTCAACCACATCCTGTTCGAGAAGCACCCCAGCTTCCCGCTGCTGCCGTTCTGGTTCCAACTGGCCAGCCACGCCAACCGGTCGGCCGGGGTGCCGGAAGGCGGATCGCTCGGCCTGGCGCGTTCCGTCGAGCAGCGGTACCGGCGGCTGGGCGGCGAACTGGTCTGCAACGCCAAGGTCGTGGAGATCCTGGTCGAGGACGACCACGCGGTGGGCGTACGGCTCAGCGACGGCAGCGAACGGCGCTCGGACATCGTGGTGTCCGCCTGCGACGGCCGCAGCACCGTCATGGACCTGCTCAAGGGCCGCTACCTCGACGAGGGCTACCGCCGGCTCTACACCGACACCGTCAACGATCCGCAGATGGTCTTCCCCGGCTACGTCACCGTCTTCCTCGGCCTGCGCCGCCCCTTCCCGCAGGGCGACCCGTGCACCACGTACCTGCTCACCGGCGACCAGGCCGCCCGGCTGACCGGCATCCGCCACCCGAGCCTGCACGTGCAGTTCCGCAGCCGCCACTACCCCGAACTGTCGCCCCCCGGAACCGCGGTGGTCTACGCGAGCTACTTCTGCGACATCGCCCCGTGGCGCGAACTCAGCAACGGTCCCGAGCAGTCCAGCCGGTCGCGCCGCGGCGTCGAGACGCACACCCTCGCGGTCGGGCGCGGGCGCGCGTACCAGCAGGCCAAGCGCCGTGTCCGGGACACCGTGGTGGAACTGCTCGAACAGCATCACCCGGGCATCGGGCGGGCCGTCGCCGTACGGGACGTCTCCACCCCGCTCACCCAGGTTCGCTACACCGGCAACCACGACGGCACCGTCCTGGGCTGGCAACCGTTCCTCGACAGCGGCGAGGCCGTGGAGGCGCAGATCCGCAAGCACGGGCCCGGCCTGCCCGGGCTGTCGGACTTCTACCTCTCCGGTGTCTGGGCCACCACGGGCGGCCTCATCCGGGCGGCGGCGGCCGGCCGGCACGTCATGCAGTACGTCTGCCGCGACGACGGCCGGCCCTTCAGCGCCCCCCTGGACGACACCGCACCACCCCCCACCCAGATCCTTGAAGGAGACACCCCGTGAAGATCGACACATGGGTCGTCCACGAGCACCTCGACGGCGTGCCGGACGTCGAACGGATGTACCGCAAGGTGACCGAGGAGGTCGCCGTCGACCTCGCCGACGACGAGATGCTGCTGCGCACCCGCTACGTCTCCGTCGACCCGTACCTGCACGGCATCGCACTCGACACACCGCTCGGCGACCACATGGGCGCCGACTCGGTGATGGAGGTCGTCGAGGCCGGCCCGCGTGCCAGGTTCGCCGTGGGCGACCTGGTCCAGGGCTTCGGCGGCTGGCGCAGCCACCTCGTCAGCACCGGCGCGCCGCAGACGTGGACCGGAACGTTCCCCATGGTCTTCCCGGCGTACCGCCGGCTCGACCCGGCCGACTACGACGACGTGCTGCCGCTGTCCACGGCCCTCGGCGTCCTCGGCGGCTCCGGCATGACCGCCTGGGGCACCATGACGAAGTTCCTCACCGTCCGTCCCGGCGACACGGTGGTCGTCAGCGGAGCCTCCGGGCAGGTCGGCTCGCTGGTCGGCCAGTTGGCCAAGCGGGCCGGAGCACGGGTGGTCGGCACCACCGGTACCCCGGAGAAGGCTGCCCACCTGGCGCAGCTCGGCTTCGACGAGGTGCTGGAGTACCGGCACGGCGACGATCCGGACGCCGTGCGCGAGATGCTGGCCAAGGCGGCACCGGACGGGGTCGACACGTACTTCGACAACCTCGGCGGCGACTTCACCGACACCGTCTTCGGCATGCTCAACGTCGGCAGCCGGGTCGCCGTCAGCTGGCAGTGGTCCAGCCAGGTGGGCCAGGAGTGGTACGGCCCCCGCCTGCTGAACCACATCATGTTCCCCCGCACCACCATCCGCGGCATCTTCGCCCCCGAGTGGTTCACCGAGGACAACTGGGCGGCCCTGCACGCCGACCTCGGCGGTGCGATCCGCCGGGGCGAGATCGCCTACCGGCAGACCGTGCACAGCGGCTTCGACGGCATCCCCGCCGCCTACCGCAGCCTGTACACCGACCGGGCCGGCTCCCGCGGCAAGGTGCTGGTGGAGCTGTGAAGCGGCGCACCGCGCCCGCGGAGGCGAGGATGCGGCCGAGCCGCCGGTACGCGCGCCGGATCACCGAAGGCCCGACCCCGGCCGACCAGCGGCCACCGGAACTGCCGTACCCCGACGGGTGGTTCGCGGTGGCCTTCGCCGCCGAGCTGACAGCGGGCACGGTGCTCACCCGGCCGCTCCAGGGCGAGGACGTGGTGCTGTACCGGCTCCGCGACGGCGGCGTCCGGGCCGTCCGCCCGTACTGCCCGCACCTGGGAGCCCACCTGGGCCTGGCCGGGCTGGAGGGCGACGACCTGGTCTGCGCCTTCCACCGCTTCGCCTTCGGCCCGGACGGCTCCTGCGTCCGGACGGCCTACGGCACGCCGCCCCGGTCGGCCGCCCTCACGCGAGTGCACGTCCGGGAGGCCAACGACATGGTCCTGGTGTGGCGGCATCAGGGCGGCCGGCCGCCGCTGTGGGAGCCTCCGGCCTGGCACGCGCTCGGGGACACGCCTCCTCGCACCGTCACCTGGGAGATGTCGGGCCACAGCCAGGACGTGATCGAGAACGTCGTGGACCTCGGGCACTTCTCCGAACTGCACGGCTGGGGCGCGTTCGAGGTGTCCACGCCGCTCGTCTTCAGGGAGCGGACCTTCCAGGTGTCGATGCGGCACGCCGAACGGTTCCCGCTGCTCGGCGAAACCACTTTGGAGGTGGAGGTGGAAGCCTGCGGCCTCAGCCGGCTGCACATCTGCACCGCCATCCCCCGGCTGGGCCTTCGCACCTGCACCCTCCTGTGCCCCACGATGATCACGCCGAACCGCCTCCAGCTGCGGCATGTCAGCCGGATCGCCCTGTCCGAACCGGGCTGGCTGCCGGGCCCGTCGGCCCGATGGCTGAGCCGGATCGCGGCGCGCCTGCTGAGCGGGCCGACGCTCCACGCGGGCCACGCGTTCCTCGCCGCGGACTTCCCGATCTGGGACACCAAGCGCTACCAGTCCCCGCCCCGGCTCGTCCAGGGCGACGGCCCCATCGGCCCGTACCGGCACTGGGCCCGGCGGTTCTACTCGTCCCCGCAGGCCGGCCCGGCCGCGCCCCGCATCGGCCCGGCCCGAACCGGGGACGCCGATGTCGAGGCGAAGGAGGAAGGCGATCGCGCCGAGACGCCGTTGCGGTGAACGGCTGTACGCGGGCCCGGCTTCCAGCGGTGCGGTGGTCGCCCCGCTCATCGGCAACGGTGCCTTCGGCGGACGAGCTGCGGCGCATCTGCCGAAGGGGGAAGAGGCCGGGCCCACCGCGCCCGTGCGGTGCGGTGGTCCGCCGGCGGCGCCGCAGCAGCCGGTCCGGGGTGCCGCCGATGCCCAGGTGTCCGTCGGTGAGCAGGACGGAGGAGCCGGGCCCCGGCAGCGGGGAAAACAGGCGCGTACTCACCGCCGTCCCGCCGTACCCGCGGCAGATGCCCACGGCCGCGCAGTCGCGTGGCATCGCCGTGAGCCGAACCGTGCGGAGAGGCGGCCGGCCGGCAGCCGACCCGTGGCCGGCGTCGCGGCGAAGGTGCCGTAGGCGAAGACGGTGGTGTGGGCGGATGTGCCGAGGGCGGCGGATCACGTCGACCGGTGGCGCGCTGAGGCACCTGGTGCACGGCGTTGCGATCGCCGCCGCTGCGATGATGGAGACATGTCTGATGCGGAACTGGAGGTGCCTGCGTCTTCGCGGGGGTACGCGAAGGGGCGGGCGCGCCGTGAGCAGATCGTGACGACGGCTGCCGAGGTGTACGCGGACGTGGGCTATCACGGCGCCTCGCTGCGGGAGATCGCCAAGCGTGCCGGCATCAGCCACGTGGGCCTCCACTACTACTTCCCCAGCCGTGAAGCGCTGTTGGCGGCGGTGCTGGAGCGCCGCGACGAGGACGACACCGCGCGACTCGGACCGAAGGAGTATTCCCCCACGGCGGCGGTGCGGCATCTGGTCGACCTGGCCGATCACAATGCCCGGCATCCGGGGATGGTGGAGTTGTACGCGCGTCTCGCGGCGGAGGCGTTCTCCGAGGACCATCCCGCGCATCAGTACTTCACGGATCACTACCGGACCACGCGGGAGTATGTGCACCGTGCGTTGCGGGAGCTGGCGGAGCAGGGGGCGTTGCGGGACGGCGTCGATCCGCGGGTGGCGGCGGCCGGGTTCGTGGCGCTGATGGACGGGTTGCAGGTGCAGTGGCTGACCAGCCCGGACGAGGTCGACATGGCCGGGGTGCTGCGTTCCCACCTGGAGCAGCTCCTCAAGGAGCCGTCGGCGTAGCTGCGTTCAGGCGTCGCAGCACCAGGAGGGCGACGGTCGCGGTGCCCACTTCGCCGACGGCCAGAGCGGTCCAGACACCCGTGGTACCCAGTCGGCCGAGCACGGCGATCAGGGGAACCTTGATCAGGAGCAGGGTACCGATGGAGATGACGTACGCGGGTGCCGGGCGGCCCAGCGACTGGGAATATGCCGCTGCCAGGGGGCCGATTCCGGCGACGGCGAGTCCGATCGCGATGACCGGCAGTGCCTGTCCGGCGGCGGTGATGGTGTCGGCATCGTTCAGGAACAGGCCGGCCAGCGGTCTGGCCAGCGCGGCGAGGGCGGCGGCGGTGATCAGGCCGTACAGCACGGAGGCGACGAGGGAGTAGTTGCGGGCCTTGAGCGCACGGCCGGTCAGGCCGCGGCCGGTGTTGTAGCCGACGATGGGCTGAAGTCCCTGGCTGATGCCGGTGTGCGGCATCATCACGAAGGTCTGCAGGCGGGCGCAGACGGCGTAGGCGGTGAGCGCGGCGGCCGACCCGGTGGCCGCGAGGGTGGCGTTGACGAGAACGGCCAGGAGTGTGACGCCGGTGCCGGCCAGGAACGAGGGCAGGCCGACGCCCAGCAGTGCTCGCAGTGTCGGGCCGTGGGGCAGCAGGTCCCGTGGGCGGATGCGGTAGGGGCGGCGTGACTGGCCGAAGAAGAACCACAGGCTCATCGCCGCGGACACGCCCTGGCCGCCGACGGTGCCGAGCGCGGCGCCGCGGACACCCATGTCGCATCCGAAGATGAGCAGCGGGTCCAGGGAGATCTGTACCGCGACGGGCACGAGCCACAGCAGGGTTGAGAAGCCCATGCGGCCTTCGGCCCGCACCAGGCTGGAGAACCCGGTGGATACCAGGGCCCCGCACAGCAGCACCACGGCGTAGGGGCGGGCGGTCGTGCCCAGCTCGCCGGTGGCGCCGAGCAGGGGGAGCAGCGGGTCGAGGAAGGCCAGACCGAGCACGGTGGTGGCTGCGGCGCAGGCCCAGAACAGGACGAAGGAGTTGCCGGCCGCGCGGGCGGCGGCCCGGTGGTCCCCTGTGCCCAGGGCGCGGGAGACCAGGGAGGCGCCGCCCGCGCCGACGGTGGTGGACACCGCGCCGAGGAGCAGCAGGACCGGGGCGACCAGGTTGACCGCGGCCACGGCGGTGTCGCCCACGCCGCGGCCGACGAACCAGGCGTTGGTGAGGGCGTAGACGCCGTACACCCCGACCGCGGCGGTGGTCTGGGTGCAGGCACGCCACAGCAGCCGGCCCACCGGGACGGTGGCGAGCCGGGTCGTGTGGTCCGTGACGGCCGGCGCCTGTGCGGCGGTCACCGGCGAACGCGGCCGAGCAGAGCCATGGAGTCGTCGAGGCGGGGGCGGGCCCGGTCGTACTGGTCGGTGTCGGTGTGCCCGCGGTACACGGTTTCGATGACCATGATCAGCAGCAGGTGGAGGCAGTACAGGCGGCGGCGTGTCTGCTCGGTTCCGGTCAGCTCGCCGTGACCGTAGCCGCGCATGAAGGGTGCCGGGTCGCCGAAGGCGGGCAGTTGGGTGCCGGTGAAGCCGGCCTCGATCAAGGGGTCGCCGTAGAAGGCGCGTTCGTGGTCGATGACGCAGACGATCCTGCCGTCGCGGACCATGACGTTGCTGGCCCACAGATCCCACTCCACCAGGCGGGGTTCGGTGACCTCGTCGAGGCTGTCGGCGTGTGCGGCCACCACCGTGCGCACGGTGTCGTATTCCCAGCCGATGTCGACGCCGCGGCGCTCGCCGTCGAGAAGTACGTTCTCGATCATCGTGGTGAACGCCTGCCGCCAGGTGGCGTGGCCGGGCCCGGCCAGCGGGCCGAAGTGCTCACCGCGGACGGAGTTGATCTCCCGGTTGACCGCGCCCAGTTGCTCCGCCAAAGCGTCGCGCTCGGCCGCGGGAAGCGACTCGGCGACGATGCCGAGGTTGTCGGCGTCGATGTACGGCATGAAGAAGTAGTCGGCGTCGCACAGCTCGCGGCTCCGGTCGGCGAAGTCGACGGCGGGGACGGGAACGGCGGTCCGTGTCCTCAGCAGGTCCAACGTGGTCAGTTCGATCGACATGGCGCCGTGCTCGTAGGTCATCACCTCGACACCGGGCGGCGGGGCGATCTTCAGGACGACCTCGGCGCCGTCGCGCAGGCGGATGCGGTAGGCGACGTTGAACCAGCCGTGCCCCAGCTCGCTCGCCCATCCGTCCCCGGCCGGGACCTGCCCGGCTCCGTAGGCACGCTCGATCATGGCCCGCAGCACATCGGGAGACTGCCTGTTCTTGGTGATGCTCTCCACGCTCGTTCCCTTCGTCGTTGGCGTGTCGGTGACGTCGCGGGTGCGGGACCCCCGATGCCGGGCCGGCCGTGCGGCCCCGCGGTAGGCGTCCACGAAATACTTACCATGTGTTAGAAATTCTCCACCAGGGGACCGGCGCGTTCCTGACGCACCCGCTCTGGTCCGGGGGCATCGACTTCGGGGCGCGGGAGCAAGGGTCAGTGGCCGGGCGGAACACCTTTGCCCGACCCGGACCACTGCGTCAGGAGGAAGCCCCATGACGAAGCGGAGCATCGCCCGCCTGCTCGCCGGCCCGACCGCTGTCGCCCTCCTCGGGCTCGGCATCGCCACCGTCGCCGCTTCCCCCGCCCGTGCCGCCGGCGGCGAACCGCTCCACTGCGAGAAGGTGACCACCACCGGGGACCCAGGCGTCGCCCCTCTGGCCGGGCTGCTGGGGATCGCCCTGGAGGGCGCGAACACCCCGGCAGGCCTCACCTGCTCGCCCGCGCCCGACGGCGCACCCCAGGTGAACTTCTGCGCCGAGAGGAACTTCTCGGGACTGCTGGCGATCGGCTACCTCCCCAACGGCCGCACCCGCTCCTGACCCGGCCGTACCCGCTTCCGAACGGCCGCACCTGCTCCTGGGCGAACGTCTGCTGGGCGAACGTCCGCGAAGGGCGCCGACCACGTTCCCCGTGACGTGGGGTGCCGCCATAAAGGTGCCGCTCAGGGTGCCGCCGCCATGCCTGTCGGACCCGATGGGATGACCGGGGCGGTGAGGGTGACGCGGGGACCCCAGGTGTCGGTCAACGCCAGCAGGACGCGGGGTGCGCTGCCGGCGGCCGGGCGCCGCTGCCGTTGCGCGGAAGACGCGGCCCCGGCCGTCGACGTCGAGAACGGCCCGGGGCGCTGGTCATCCCGGTGCCGTGGCGCTCCCGTCACCGGACCCCGCGGAGCAGCCCCTCCGCCTCGCCGCCGGCCGCCTCCATGCCGTGCCTTCACTCGATCGGGTGACTCATGAGGCGCGACGGGCCCGTGGAAGCGGTGCGGCGCTAACCTCCAGGCGGACCGCTGGGGAGCGTCGCCGCTCCGGTGCCGCCCGCCGTGTCCGGACGCCGGGGAAGCGGGGAGACGGGGACCGAGGGGGACGGGCGATGGACCGGCAGCCGGGGTGCGCCGCGGAGTGGGTCGAGGCGGAGCGCGCGGCTCGCCGCTGGGCCGCGCGGGCCGGGCTGGTCCCGGGCGCGCGGGAGAGGCGGCGTCTCGCGACGGCCGGGCACGGGCGCATGGCGGGGCTGGTCGCTCCGCTCGCCGACCGCGCGGAGCTGGCGCTGCTGGCACAGTGGGGCGCGTTCATCGCCGCCGTCGACGACGGGTTCGACGCGGAAGGTGAGGAGGGCGGGAGCCCCGAGCGGGTGCGGGAGGTGACCCGCGACCTGCTCGCGGTCCTGACCGGCCGGCCCGCGGACCCGGCACCGGGCCGCCCGGCGTTCCCGCCGGCCGTGCCGCTGCGACCCGGACTGCCCGACGACCACCCGCCGTTCGCCGCGGCGGACCGGAGCGGGCCGGCCGTGCGGGCGCTGACGGACCTGTGGCGGCGGACCGCCGAGGCCGCCGCCGACGGGCCGGCGTGGCAGGAGCGGTTCGCCGCCCGGTACGCGCGGTTCGCCGCCGCGACCCGCCAGGAGGCGCAGCTGCGCGCCGACGGCCGGGTGCCCGGGCGAGCGGAGTACCTGGAGATGCGGCGGCACACCATCACCGTGCTGCCGCTGCTCGACGTGCTGGAACGCCGCCGGCCCGGCGCGGCACCGGAACTCGCCGTGCTGCGTGACGCGACGGCCGACATCGTGGCCTGGGCCAACGATCTGGCGTCGGGGGGCCGCGAGGCGGGTGAGGGCCGGCACACCCTGCTGTCCGTGGTGGCGGCGGAGGAGGACTGCGACCCGTACGAGGCGGCGGCCCGCGTCCGGACGATGATCGCCGGCCGGATGGACGTTTTCGACGCCGCGCAGGCAGCGTTGCCGTCCGGTGCGGATGCCGGGCGCGCGGCGGCGATCCGCGCGTTCCGTGACGGCGCGCTCGCCTGGCAGGCGGAGACCCGCCGCAACCGGCCCGCCGCGACCGCCGCGGAAGCGCCCGAACTCCCGCCGTTCGTACCGTCGTTGACCACCCTCGCCGTCCCGCGTGCCGCCGCCGCGCCCGGGGAGCGGATACGGTCGGCGGCCGACCGGACCGCGCGGCGGCTGGCGCCGGCCGTGGCGGCGGGCGGCGCGGTGCCGGACCGCTGCGGCAGCCGAGTGCTGGAGTCGGCGCTGCTGCTCGCGCTGTTACGGGCGAGTGGCGGCCACGAGGCCGAACGCGACGGACTCACCCGCTACCTCACCGCCCGGCGCCCGGACGCGGACGCCGCCGACGCCCTGCTGATCGACGCCTGCCTGGACCCGCGGGCCACCGCGCCGCACGCGGGCCGGGCGGTACGGGAACTGTCGCCCGGTCTCGACTCCGGGACGGCCGGCCGGGGGCAGTTCAAAGCCGTCATGCTGGAGACGGTCCTGCATCTGCTGTGCGGGGCGCCGCTGTCCGGTACGCCGGTGCCGGACGCGGTGGCGCCCGACCGGATCACCACGTTCACCGACGTCAACCTCCTGGCCGTCCGCGTCGTGCGGGCCCACGCGTCGGGCCGGCCGCACGCCGTGGCATCCGCCGAGCGGGACCGGCTGATCGCCCTGCTGCGCACCGGCCGTGACCGGGTGCTGTGGGAGGGCAGCGCCGCCACGCACCTGCTGGGGCTGCACGCCGTGCGCACGTTCCGGCCGCGCGAGCCGGTGGTGGCCGACGGGCTGTTGCGGATGTCGCTGGCGCGCAATGCGGACGGCGGGGTGCCGTTCCTCGACAGCCAGGACGTATGGCTGTCGGCGGTCGCCGGCCTGGCGTTCCTCGCCGACCGGCGGCTGCGGCACCTCACCGGCCGGATGGCGCGGTTCGTGACCGCCTGGCAAGCGGACGACGGCGGCTGGCCGTTCGCCTCGGGCATCGCGCAGACCGACGTGGACACCGCCACCCGGTGCGTGGAGTTCCTGCGGGCGGCCGACCCGGTGCGGTACGCGGCACAGGTGCGACGCGGCGCGGGCTATCTGACGCGCATGGCCGGTACCGACGGCGGCTTCCCCACCTGGGTACGCGGCGAAGCGCCGGACGTGGACATGACGGCCGGCGCGGTCATCGCGCTGGCGCCGGACCGTGCCGCGCGCCCGGGCCCGGCAGATCTGCTGCGCCGTTCGGTCGGCCTGCTGCTGGACGCGCAGCGGCCCGACGGGACGTTCGAGCGCAGCTGGACGGTGAGCGAGTCCAGCGGGATGGCCCGCGTCCTCGACGCCCTGCACGCGGCGCGTGACCTCATGCCGTCGACCGCCGCCCTGGACACGGCGGTCGACCGCGCCGTCGGCCGCCTCGCCGATACGCAGAACCCGGACGGCGGCTGGGGACAGCGGCCCGGCGACGACAGCGACGTGCTGTCCACCGCGCAGGCCGTGCCGGTCCTCGTCCGCGCCGGTGCCCACGACACCGTGCGCCGCGCGGTCGACCACCTGCTGGCCCGGCAGCAGGCCGACGGCGGCTTCACCTCCGTGCCCGACCAGGTCGGCCCGCGTCCGCTGCCGTTCGACTTCCCCGTTCTGGCGAACGTCCACGCCCTGACCGCGCTGCGGGCCGCCGAAGCCGCGGCCACCCGGCACCACACACGACGTACCGCGCACGGCACCGCGAACTGGGCGGCCCTGGAGACGACCCTGCGGGGACGGCTGCTGCGGCCCGGTGACGCGGGCTACGAGCACGGGCGGCTGCCGGTGAACCAGCGGTTCGACGCCGCCCGGCCGCAGGCGGTGGCCTACCCGGCCGACACGGCGGACGTGGCGGCCTGTCTGGCGTTCGCGCGCGAGCAGGGCGTGCCGCTCACCGTCCGTTCCGGGGGCCACAGCTACGCCGGGTACTCCACCGGCCCGGGGCTCGTCGTCCACCTCGCGGAGCTCAACGCGGTGGCGGCCGACGGAGGCCGGGCGCGGATCGGCGCCGGGACGATGGGCCTGCGGGCGCACACCGTGCTGGCCGCCGCCGGGGCCGGGCTGCCGCTCGGCCGCTGCCCGTCCATCGGCGTGTCCGGCGCGACGCTCGGCGGCGGACTCAGCGCGTTCACCCGCGCGTGGGGACTGGCGGCCGACCGGCTGACGGGCGTGGAGATCGTCACCGCCGACGGAACCGTGCGCGAGATCGGCCGGCGTTCGACCGGTGCGGATGCCGACCTGTTCTGGGCGATGCTCGGCGGCGGAGGCGGCAACTTCGGTGTCGTCACAGCCCTGGAGTTCGCCACGCTCGACATCAAGGACCTGGCGTTCACCACGTTCGCCATGGCCTGGCCCCACCGCGACCTCCCGGCACTGCTGCGCGGCTGGAGCGAGTGGAACGCCGACGAGGCGACACCGCGCGAACTGCGCACCGCCGTCGAGCTGCTGAGCGACGGCGGCGGCCCCTGCGACCCGGTCGTCACCGGGACGTTCATCGGCACCCCGGGCGAACTCGCCCCGCTGCTCGACGGGTTGGCGCGCACCGTGGGCCGGCCGGACACCGGCCGGTTCGTGCAGCGGTGCACGTACGTCCAGGCGGCCGCCGAACCGGAACGCTGGGGCGGCGGGACGACCGGACCGCGCGTCGCCTTCGCCGCGAAGTCGCAGATCGTCCGCGAACCCATGACGGCGGAAGCGGCGAACGTCCTGACGGCCGCAGTCGAACGGTTGCCGGCGATGACCGGGATCACCGGCGCGAGCGGGCTGCTCATCGACTGCCTCGGCGGCGCCGTCGCGGACGTCGCGCCGGACGCGACCGCCTTCCCGCACCGCACGGCCGTGGGCGTCGTCCAGTACCACTCCTACTGGCACGCCTCCACCCCACCACAGCACACCGAACGCCGGCTGCGCTGGCTGCGCGAGACCCACGCGGCGATGCACCCGTACCTGGGCACCGGCGGCTACGTCAACGGCATGGACCCCGAACTCGCCGACTGGGCCGTGGCCTACCACGGCGCCAACCTCCCCCGCCTGCGCCGGGTCAAGGCACAGGCCGACCCCGGCGGTCTGTTCACGTTCCCGCAGTCCATCACCCCGGAACCCGCCGGGCCGACCGCGCCGGCTGCCCCCGCCATTCGGCCACCGGCCCCCGACGACCCGTACACCGCACTCGCCGCCCGGTTGCGGGGGCCACTGCTGCGCCCCGGCGACCCCGCGTTCGGCCCGGCCCGGCTGCCGCGCAACAGCCACTACGACACCGTCGTTCCGCAGGCCGTCGCCCGGATCGCGGACGAGGAGGACGCCGCCGCGTGCCTGGCGTTCGCCGCCGCGACCGGGACACCGGTGGCCATCCGCTCGGGCGGCCACAGCTACGCCGGCTACTCGACCTCGCCCGGACTCGTCATCGACGTACGGGAGCTGGACGGCGTACGCGTCACCGCCGACCGGGTGCGGATCGGGGCCGGGGTGAGCAGCGGGACCGCCGCGCGGGAGCTCGAACGGCACGGCCTCGCCCTGCCGCTGGGCCGCTGGGGCACGGTCGGGGTGGCCGGGCTCGCGCTCGGCGGCGGCAAGTCCGCGTTCACCCGTGCCTGGGGCCTGACCTGCGACCGGATGACGGGCGCCACGATCGTCACCCCCGACGGCGCCGTCCGCCACGTCACCGGCGCGCCGGGCGACCCGGACGGCGAACTGTTCTGGGCCCTGCGGGGCGGCGGCGGAGGGAACTTCGGCGTCGTCACCTCGCTGGACTTCACCCCCGTCCCCATCGGCGGCACACCGTTCGCGCGCTTCCGGCTCGCCTGGCGGCCCCAGGACACGCCCGACGTGCTGCGCGGCTGGCAGCTGTGGCTGGCCGATCCGGCGACGCCCCGGCAGGTCTGCTGCGACGTGCGGCTCCTGCTCGACGGGGACGGGCTCGCGCGGCCGGTCGTGCTCGGCACCTGGATCGGCGGGACCGAGCGGCTGCGCGGCGTGCTGCGGGAGCTGGCCGACGCGGTGGGCCGCCCGCCCGCCACCACCTTCGTCGTTCCCTGCGGCTACGCCGAGGCCGCGACGGTGACGCACAACCCGCTGGCCGCCGGCGGTTCCGGCGAGGGCTGGTCCCCGCCGGGCGGACCGGCCGTACCGGGGGCACGCCCCGGCCGCCCGGCCGGCGCCGAGGACCGGTTCGGGTGGGCCGGTGGGTCGCACATCGTCCGCGAGCCCATGACGGACGCGGCGATCGGCGCGCTGGGTGACGGCGTCGCCGCGCTGCACCGCCTCGGCGGGAGCGGCGGCGTCTACCTCGACGCCCTCGGCGGCGCCGCGGACGACCTGGCGGCGGACGCCACCGCCTTCCCGCACCGCCGGGCGCTCGCCGTGCTCCAGTACTTCGCCACCTGGCCGCCGAACACCCCGTCCGGCACCGCCGAGGCCCGCACGCTGTGGCTGCGCGGCACCCACGCCGTCCTCCAGCAGCACCTCGGCACCGGCGCGTACGTCAACGACACCGACCCCGGCCTCGCCGACTGGGAGCGGGCCTACTACGGCGCCAACCACCCGCGCCTGCAACGCGTCAAGGCCGCCTACGACCCGCACCGCACGCTGGACTTCCCGCAGGCCGTCGTCCCCGCGACGTCCGTCATACCCGTCATACCCTCAGCGGTCCGGCTCGGCGGGCAGCGGAGCGGGCCGCCCAAGGTCTGGTTCGTCACCGGCGCCTCGCGCGGGCTCGGCCGCCGCCTCGTGGAGACCGCGCTCGACCGCGGCGACCTCGTCGCGGCCACCGCCCGCGACCCGCGCGCCCTGGACGACCTGGCCGACGGCCTGCCGCCCGAACCGGCCGGCCGCCTGCTCGTCCTGCCGCTCGACGTCACCGACGCCGACGCCGCCCGCGCCGCCGTGGACACGGCCGTACGGCGCTTCGGACGGCTGGACGTCGTCGTCAACAACGCCGGCCACCGATTGCTCGGCGCCGTCGAGGACACCCCGCCGGACCGGTTCGCCGCCCAGCTCGACACCACCCTGACCGGCGTCGTCAACGTCACCCGGGCCGCCCTGCCCGTCCTGCGTGGGCAGCGGCACGGGCACGTCATCCAGATCACCGGCATCGCCGGCCGCACCACAGCGGGCGTCGGCCTGGCCGCCCTCCACGCCGCCGCGTACGGCGTGGCGGGATTCTCCGCCGCCCTGGCGAACGAGATGCGCCCCTTCGGCGTGCGGGTCACCGTCGTCGAACCCGGCGGGCTGCGCACCGCATGGGACACGACCTCGCCGGAGGTGATCGAGCCGAGCGAACCCTACCGGCCCGTCATCGGGCCGGTACTCGGATTCCGGGCGGCGCGGGTACCGCCGCCCGGCGACCCGCTGAAGGCGGCCCGGGCGATCCTCCACGTCGCCGACCTGCCCGACCCCCCGCTGCGGCTCCCGCTGGGCCGCGCCGCCACCGCCCTCGCCCTGGCCGCCGCGGCACGGGAGTTCGCGGAGATCGCCGCCTGGCGACCGCTGTCGGACTCCATCGACGTGGAAGGCTGACCACGAGCCGGTCAACGATGCGAGGCCGCGCCGGGCAGGGGAACGTGGTGCCGGCGCACACGGCAGGGGAACCGGGATGCCGGCGCACATGGCAGGGCAGCGGCTCGGCAGGTGCAGGGCCGGGGGCGTTCGTGCTGGTCTCTCCGCAGGGGGGCCGCCTGCGGCAGCGCGCCTCCCCGCGGCCGACCTCGCCCCTTCCCGCAACAGGGTTGCTGCCCCGAGCCCCTGCGCCCCGGTCCCCTGCGTGACGCCTTCCCCGTGCCCTGCTCGCCCTGCGGATTGCTCCGCGGCCCTGACGGATGCGGTGCTCCGACGCTCCGGGCGCCGGATCGCGCAGCGGTCACTCGCCGGTGGCGGCCGGCGTGGCGGTGAGGACGAGGGCGGCCTGGTCGTCGTCGACGACGCCGGGGCCGGTGAAGGCACGGACGGCCGCGGTGAGGGTCTCGATGACTTCGGCCGCGGTGGGCCGGCGCAGGGCCAGGGCTTCGGACAGCCGTTCCTCGCCGAACTGCTCGCCGTCGTGGTCGCGGGCCTCGGTGATGCCGTCGGTGTAGAGCAGCAGGCTCTCGCCCGGTGCCAGGTGCAGTCGCCGGACGGCCACGTCCGGGTCGTGGGAGACGCCCAGCAGGGAGCCGGTGCTCTCCACCGGGCGGGCGATGCCGTCCGCGATGCGCAGGGGGAGGTTGTGCCCGGCCCGCACGAGCTCGATGTCGAGGCCGTCGGCGCCGGGGGTGAGGTGGCCGTGGACGAGGGTGACGAAGCCGGTGCCATGGTTGTCGGGGCGGTCGAGGAGCGCGGTGTTGATCGCCTGGACGACGGCGTCCGGGCCGGGGAGCAGCGGGGCCACCGCGCGGGCGGTGTGGCGGACCAGGGCGGTGGTGGTGGCGGCGATGGCTCCGCGTCCGCAGACGTCGCCGAGGAGGAAGGCCCAGCGCCCGTCCTTGAGGGGGAAGACGTCGTAGAAGTCGCCGCCGACATCGAGCCCTTCGCCGGCCGGGTGGTAGAAGGTGGCGATCTCCGTGCCGGGCACCGCGGGGGTCCGCGACAGCAGCAGCCCCGCCTGCAAGTCGTGGGCGAGGGCGACACGCTGGGTGTACTGACGGGCGTTGAGCGCGGCGGACGCGGTGCGGCGGGCGAGTTCCCCGGCCAGCGCGGGGGTGCGTTCGCCGAGCACGCCCCCGCCGGTACTGAGCAGGGTCAACGTGCCGAAAACGCGACCCCGGTCCGTGAGGGGCACGGTGAGGTAGCCGGTGACGTTCAGCTCGTTCCACGGGCCGGGGCCGGCGGGAGCGTGCTGCGCCATCTCGGTGATGCCGTCGGCCAGGACCCGGGGGACCGACTCGTGGGCGCACGCGTGGGAGGCGAGCAGTCGCTGCTGGCCGGGCGTGGGAGCGGCAGCGGCGACGCGGCGGAGACGGCCGCCTTCGACGATGTCGACCGCGCACAGCGGGGCGAGGGTGGGGACGCAGGCATCGGCCAGGCGCTGCAACGTCTGCACGTGGTCCAGGTCGCTGGTGAGGACGGCGCTGGTGTTCAGCAGGAAGGCGAGGTCGTCGCGGGCCGCCTTCTCCCTGGCTTCGGCGGCGAGCCGGGCCTGTTCGGCCTGGTGGCGTTCGATGGCGAGGGCGGCGGTGTCGGCGAAGAGCCGGGCCAGGGCACGGTCGGCCTCCTGGGGTGCGCGGGGGGTGCGGTGGTACATCGCGAACGTGCCCAGCAGCGAGCCGTCCCGGGCCAGGATCGGGGTGGACCAGCAGGCCGCGAGCCGGGCCCGGTCGGCCAGGTCGCGGAAGTCGTCCCAGTACGGGTCGGTGGCGATGTCGGTCACGACCACCGCCTGCCGGCGGTGGGCGGCGGTGCCGCAGGAGCCGACACCCTCGCCTGCGGTGATGCCGTCGATGGCCCGGTTGTAGAAGTCGGGCAGGCTCGGGGCCGCTCCATGGCGCAGGTGCTTGCCGTCGGGGTCGGCGAGCAGGACGGAGACAAGGACTTCCTCGGGGGCGAGTTCCTCGATGGTGCGGGCCATCCCGTCGAGCACCTGCTCCAGCGGCGCCTGCCGGGCGATCTGCTCCAGCAGGGCCCGGTGTTCGGCCATGAGCCACTGGGCGTGCTTGACCTGGGTGGTCTCCACACCGATGACCCGCACCCCGATGACGTTGCCGGCCCTGTCGGTGCGCGGTTCGCAGGCGAAGTCGAAGATCGCCTCCCGGGCCGTCGGCCCGGCGCCGAGCCGCATGCGGGCGTCGCGGCCGACGTGGCGCTCGCCGCTGCGGAACACCTGGTCCAGCGGCGCGAGGAACCCCTGCCCGGCCAGCTCCGGTATCAACTGTTCCAGCGGCACGCCGGTACGGGACTGCTCCCCGCCACCGATGGCCGAGAAGAACGCGCTGTTGGCGCTCTCCAGCACATGATCCGGTCCGGCCAGCGAGGCGAACACGGCCACGGACTGCCCGAACAGCGCCCGCAGGTCCCGTTCCTCGTCGCTCTCGGCGGCCCGGTCGTCGCCGATCGCCGGCGGGGCGAACACCATCTGTTCCACTGAGTCCGTCGTCATCGCGCTACCCCTTCTTCGCCGCGCGGGCCGGGGACCCGGTGCCCAGATCATGCGTCTCATGATCACCGCCGGGATGAACGCGTCCTCGACCGTCGTCCGCGCGGGGACACACCCATGGTAAGGACTCCGCACCGGGTCTTCGAAGCACGCAGTTCCCGGCCGGCGACCCCGGCCGACAGAGCCCGCCCGGTCCAGCGGGCCCGCCCTCGTCGCCAGGGAGGAACGGTTCGGGCGGGACGACGCGCTGCCGGGGTTCCGCACTGGCGCGGACCAGGCGATGGGCGCACGACCGGGGGCCGTCGGCGTCCCACCGGGCAAGGACGGCGTGAACGGATGTCCCGCCTCCGGGTGCCTCGGAGCGGACAGCTGTGGCGGACGGTGGCGCGTTCGACGATCACGGCGGGAGCGCTCGGCGCCGGCCGCGAACGGGCCACTCGCCCGCACCGGCCGTGCCAGCCCGCCAGCGCCGGAAGCCCGTACCCTTCCGGCGGCGCCCGTGCCCCGACGGAACGGTGACCTCACCGATGCGCGAAGGTGCCCGGTGCTGACGCCGTGAAGGTCTCCCGCGACAACCGCCGGACGAGGCGCGTCACGCTCACCATGGCCGCTACCGCGCCCCCGGTGGTCACCGCGTCCGCCCGCCGGTCCGACGCGGACGCGTAGGGCGACGCTTCCGCCCGCGTCGGGACCGCCGACGGCTTCCACCCCGACCGCGCCCCCGTCACAGGTGATGCCGGCCGACCAAGCCGTCCGGGGTGGGCTGTCCGGCGGTGCCGAAGACCGGCGAGGGCAGCTTCACCGGCACGGCCGCCCGCCCGGTCGCGACCGTCGCGTCGAACAACCCGGCCCAGTCGACGCCGGCGACCGCCGACGGCGACGCCGGCCCGCCGTCAGGAGGGGCAGGTAGCGAAGGGCGGACGGAACTGGGGGCCGTAGTTGCCCGGGGCATCCGGCCTTGCGGACTCCATCAGCTCGACGGCCGGGAGTTCCAGGCCGTGCATGGCGTGGATGGCCGCGTGCAGGACGCGGGGGTTCCCGTCGCCGTCCCAGGCCCGGTCGAGGGCGCTGAGCATGTCGCGGTAGGTGGCGTCGAAGCGATCGAGGAGCC
The DNA here is from genome assembly GCF_027947535.2 of Streptantibioticus silvisoli. Lineage (GTDB taxonomy): Bacteria > Actinomycetota > Actinomycetes > Streptomycetales > Streptomycetaceae > Streptantibioticus_C > Streptantibioticus_C silvisoli. Next base: position 65,078 of record NZ_JAAGKO020000035.1, on the reverse strand, counting down.
GTCCGACCCGCGGGGAGGGGTGGGGCCAGCCGCCGGCCGGGAGCCTGGCCATGGGCCGGGCGTCGGGAAAGGGAACCGGCGCGCCGGTGTATCGCCAGACCCCGCCGACCTCGCGCAGTCGCCGACCGTGGTAGATCTCGGCGAAGGCGTAGTAGTGCGCCGGGCGGTCGTTGTCGAAGGACACGTCGGGGGAAGCGGTAGTGCCCTCGCCCTGCTCCTTGATGATTTCGAGGGAGCGTTCGGCGCCGTCGAGGTTGTCGACCGGCTTCAGCACGTCGGAGCCGATGTGCGCGGACAACTGCCCGTGCAGCGACAGGTCCGGCGCCGCCTCGCGGAACGCCTGCTGGAGGGCACTGTAGAAGTCGCCGATGCTCGGCGAGGTCCTCACATCCTGCCCGGGCGCGTCGTCGGGTGCCTCGATCGCCATCATCACGTCGTGCACGAGGTCCCTGGTCAGGCCCGACAAATAGACGTTCACCCCGGCGCGTACGCCGCCGGGCAGCGGGCCGGGGTAGGCCAGGGCGGCCGCGCTGATCCGCGGCCGCCCACCGACGGCCACCAGCAGATTGCAGACCGTACCCAGGTGGTACATCTCGTCGCCGATGATCCGCCGGATCAGCCGCGCGGCCTCGCAGCCGCGATCCCTGATCGACCACCAGCCGCACAAATACGGCGGCAGGGTGGCGAGTTCGAGTTCCACGGCGATCTGAAGGGCCTGACGCAGCCACCCGACGTCCCGTCCGGCTGAGGGAACGGCCATTATGCGCGCCACGGAACCACCGGCCAAGCCGTCCGGCGGCTCGCACGCCCGCGCGGCCGGGGCAGGCCTTGCCGCCCCGACCGACACGGTCGTCACCGCTGCGGCCGACGCAAGGAAATTCCTGCGGTTGAACGGAGAAACCACGGGCTGGTCCCGATCGCCTGTCGTACCTGTCACTGACGCCTCCGCTTGTCCCGGTGGGCCGCGCCCTGGCCCGCAGGCGTTTCGGCCCCCTCGGGCCAGCGAAGCTAGCAGCGACCACCGCTGTTTCCCGGCGGCAGGGGACGCGTCGCGCGACCATCACCGGTTCGGCTCAACCAGGGGGACGGCCGAGGCCACTCCGGTGAGGAGCATGCCGACGCCGTGCCGGTGCCGGCCCACGGTGGGGTTGCCCAGGCGCTGGTGGGCATGGTCACCGTCATCGGGTGGACCGGTGGAACGAGCCGGGGTGGGTGGTGTGCTGGTCGGCCACCAGGGAGGAAGCAGGGCACAAATCGGCGATTTCGGCTGAGCCCGGCGCTCCCGCCGGGCGCCGCCTCACGCCTCTACCCTCGCCTGGGTCACCACGACGCCGAGGCTCCGGTGCTCGACTTGTCGCTCCCGAACCGCACGACGTGGGACGTCGGCGAGCAGGCGGAGGACTTGCCGGACGGTCCGGCCCGCCACCGGTCGGCCGCCAGGAAGACGGGGGCGAACACCACCTGCGCGACGGACGCGGCACCCCGCTCAAGGTCACCCTCAACCGCGGCCACCCTCAACGACATCACCCGGACTCCGGCCCCGATCGACGGCATCCCGGCCGTTGCCGGCCGCCGTGGCCACCCCGCGCAGACGACCCGGCGCCCTGTTCGGCGACAACGGCCACCACCCCCACACCAACCACCCGTGAACCGCGAAGGCGCGAGATTCTGCCCGTCATCGCCCGCCGCCCGCGGACTCACCCGACCATTCACGACCGCCTGTGCGGACCGCCGAGCCCGGCGAGGGGCAGGAAGAGGTCGTCGACGATCGACCGGATGCGTTCGGGGGCCAGTGGCTTGAGGTCCATCAGCAGATCGTGGCGGACCAGGTCGAACGGCATGGCGAGCACGGTCGGCGGAACGCGTTCGAGATCAATCTCGCCCCGGGCGTGCGCGCGCTGGTAGACGGGCCGTCGCTGCGGGAGCAGTTGGTCGCCCATGACCTGCTCGCGGATCTGCGCGGGGCTCATCCCGGTGTCGGCCAGCAGCCCCGAGAACGCGGCGCCCGCGGCGATGGCGAAGAAGCCGGCGAGGGCCTCGCTCACGGCCGTCAGCCCCGCGAGCAGGTCGCCGCGCAGGGTGCCGGTGTCGGGCACGGCGACCGGGTGGGCGTCCCGGTGGCGATCGAGCGCGGCGAGCACGAGCTGGTCCTTGTTCGCCCAGCGGCGGTACAGCACCGGCTCGCTCGTGCGGGCCCGCGCCGCGATGGAGGCCATGGTCAGACGGGCGTACCCGGCGTCGATCAGCTCCTCCCAGCCGGCGGCGAGGATCGCGGACTCGAGTTGCTCGCCGTGCCGGCGACGCCGCGCCGGCTCGGACACCTTGGTGGTCACCGTCCGACGATAGAAAGACTTGCCTTTCTTCCGCAACTCCACGTACTGTCGAAGACAGTCATTCCTTTCTTGTAGTGGAGACGCGATGCCCGGCATGACGACGACGAGTCCGCAGGCGCGGAACGGCCCGACCGTCCTGATCGTGGGCGCCGGCCCGACCGGCCTGACGCTGGCCTGCGAGTTCGCCCGTCGTGGCGTCTCCTTCCGGCTGATCGAGGCGGCTGCCGGCCCGCAGCCGGGTTCGCGCGGCAAGGGCGTCCAGCCGCGCTCCCTCGAAGTGTTCGACGACCTCGGGATCGTCGACCGCGTGCTCGCCAACGGCTGGCTGGCGATGCCCATGCACTCGACCGCGCCCGACGGACGGGTCACGCGGGGCGGCGCCGTACCCGAGGAGCTGGCGAACCGTCCCGACATCCCGTGGGCGGCGAGCCTGATCACGCCCGAATGGCGGGTCGAGGAAGCGCTCCGGTCGCGGTTGGCGGAGTTCGGCGGCGCGGTCGAGTTCGGTACGGCTCTGGCCGGCTTCGAACAGTCGGAGGACGGCGTGACCGCGCAGGTCGTCGCGGGCGGCGAGGCCGAGACCGTCACGGCACGGTGGCTGGTCGGCTGCGACGGCGGCCACAGCACCGTCCGCAAACAGGCCGGAATCCCGTTCACCGGCGAGACGCGCGACGAGGTCCGTATGATCATCGCCGACCTCGCGGTCGACGGCCTCGACCGCGACCGCTGGCACGCATGGCAGCATCACGAGGGCATCCTCAGCCTCTGCCCGCTGCCGTCGACCGACCTGTTCCAGTACGCGGCCGGCATCGCACCCGGTGAGCACCCCGGGCTTGGCCTCACGCACCTGCGGGCGATCCTGGAGCGGCGCACCGGCCGCACCGACATCCGCCTCCACGAACCGCAGTGGTCGTCGCTGTGGCGTGCCAACATCCGTCTCGCCGACCGCTACCGCGACGGAAACGTCTTCCTCGCCGGCGACGCGGCGCACATCCACTCGCCAGCCGGCGGGCAGGGCATGAACACCGGCATCCAGGACGCGCACAACCTCGGGTGGAAACTCGCCGCGGTCGCGCACGACGGTGCTTCACCCGACCTGCTCGACAGCTACGAAGCCGAGCGCCGACCGGTCGCGGCCCACGTCCTCGAACTCTCCAACACACGCCTCAGACAGGCGCTCGAGGACAACGCCATCCCCACCCGCCGCGACGCGAGCACGATCCAGCTCGACGTGGGATACCGCGGCTCCGCCCTGGCGCGCGACGACCGTGACGACGCGGCGGCGCTCCGGGCCGGCGACCGCGCCCCGGACGCGACGAAGCTGGCCACGATCGACGGTGAACGCCGCCTGTTCGAGCTGACCCGCGGCGGACGGTTCACCCTGCTGGCGTTCGGGCCCGTGAACGCGGCCGACCCGCTCCGGCCCGCCCTGAGGACCCTCCACGTCGTCGAGCGGCCGACCGGGCCCGACGAGATCGCCGACACCGCAGGCCACCTCGCGACCGCCTACCACGCGTCCGACCGCACCCTCGTGCTGATCCGCCCCGACGGCCACATCGGGCTGATCTCCGACGCCGGCGACGCCCGGGCGGTGACGGACCACCTCGCCGCGATCGGCTGACCCGACCAGCCGGTCCTCGGCCGATGAGTGGGCGCCGGGACGTACTGCTGGGATCGTCCTGATCGCATCCGGGGCGGGGCTCCAACGTTCGCGCTCGCGGTCGGTCGGGAACGGTGACGTCGGCCGCTTCGCGCCAACCCCGCCGGTGCCGCGGGCCGGCGTCGTCCGGTGAGCCTCCGGGGGCGTCCGGTGGGCCTCCGGTGCCTTCGCCCGTGCGTTCCCCCGGCGTTGCCCGGGCCGCTGTGCGTTTCTCCGACGCGGCCCTGACCGCACCGGACCCCACCGCTGCCTTCGCCCGTGCGCTCTTCCGGCGCCGGCCGGGCCAGCCACCACCGCGTCCGCGAGACGGCAGGGGGCGGCCAGGCACCGGTCCCCGGCGGGATGCGGCGCCCCGGAACCGACGCCCCCGCCGCCCGACCGCCTTCGCGATCCCCCGCGGCCGAATGTCGATCCCGCCGGCCGTCCTCCGCCGCCCGCGCCGCGAGACTGGTGCGCCGTACCGCTGTCGTGGCCCCGGACCATGACGGGGTCGGCGCGACCCCGGACCGTGGCGGCCGCGGGTGGGAGTCCGTTTCCGACGGGTGGTCGGCCGCCGTCGGGGGACGAGCCGCGCGACGGGAGAAGTCGAGAGAAAGGGGCCGCCCCCATGGCAGGACGTCCGGAGAAACCCCTGGCCCCGATGACGGGCCGGTGCGGCGGCTGGCCCAGGAGCTGCGCGAGTTGCGGGTCACGGCGGGCAGCCCCACCTACCAGCGGATGGCCCGGGAATCCGGTTACGCCGCCAGCACCCTGTCGCAGGCGGCGGGCGGGGAGCGGCTGCCGAGCCTGCCGGTCCTGCTCGCCTACGCCGCGGCCTGCGGCGGCAGCCCCGCGGACTGGGAGCAGCGGTGGCACCGGGCCGTGCGGGTTCTGCCGCCGGCGGCGCCCATGGCGTTCGCCCCGGACGGACGGACCCTGGCCACGGCCGACGGTCCCACCGTCGGACTGTGGGACGTGCGCGACAGCCGTCGGCTGCGGGACCTGACCGCGACCGGCCGGGTGTCGGCCCTGGTCTTCGCGCCGCGGGGCCACACCCTCGCCGTCCGCTGCACCACGGGCGGCAGCACCCGGGTGGAGCTGTGGAACCGGGACACCGGACGGGCGATACGCGTCATCACCAGCGGCGGGCAGGCGGGAGTGCCGGTGTTCGGCGGCGACGACCTGCTGGCCGTCGCGCTGCGGGGTCCGGGTGCGTCCGACTCCGTCAAGGTGTTCGACGCCTCCAACGGCGACCTGGTGCAAAGCCTGCGGACCCCGTGCGCCGTCGACTCGGTCGTCTTCTCGCCCGAAGGGACGTTCCTGGCGGCCGGCGGTCCGGGCGACTGCCCGGTGTCGGTGTGGGACACCACCTCCCTGAACCCGCCGGACCCGCGGGTCCTCCACCCGCAAGGGCAGGGTGGATCACTGCACTTCAGCCCGGACGGGCAGGCCCTGATCGACGTCGGCGACGCGGTGGTGTTGTGGAATACCAGCGGGTGGCGATCGCACGACCTCGGCGGGGTGGGGGCCGTCCGCACGGCGGTGTTCGCCCCGGCCGGCGGAACCCTGGCGGTGGCCGGCGAGGGCGGTGTCGCCCTGTGGAACACCGACACCGACGAGGCGCTCACCGCCCCGGTCACCGGCAGTACCGACCTCGCGGCCTTCAGCCCGGACGGCGGCACACTGGCCACCGCCACCACCGGCTCCGGAGTGCGGCTGTGGGACGTGGCCACCGGGCATCTGCGGACCGCCCTGGTGGACAGCGCCGACGTGCGGTGGATGGAGTTCGCCCCGGACGGCCGCACCCTGGTGACCAAGGACGGCAACGACCCGATACAGCTGTGGAACGTCGCACTGCCCGACCCCGGCACGGCGGTCGGCGAGATCTGCGCGATCGTGGCCGACGACCCCGCCCTCCTGCACCGGTCTCTCGTCCTGCCGGGCGGACCGGTATGCCCGCGATGACCGGGCCCGCGCGACGGCCGGCTCACCTCCGAGTGTCCCGCGCCTCCGCGCCGGTAACGCTGCTCCCGCGCCGGGGACGCTGCCTCCGCGTGCGGACGGAGCCGCGAGCACCTGACCCGGTCCCGGTCCTGGTCCCGGGACCAGGACCGGGTAGGACGATCGTGTCGACGACAACGAGTGCCCCCGCCCGCGACGGGGCACCCGGTGCCCATCGGCCGTTGCGCCGAGGGGACCGATCACTGACAGTGAACCGATCGAGCAAGGACGAAGGACAGCTGATGCGAGCAACCCTCATCTACGGTGCCGGTGACGTGCGGGTGGAGGACGTTCCCGACCCGGCGATCCGGCAGCCCACGGACGCGGTGGTGCGCGTGCTGCGTTCCTGCGTATGCGGCAGCGACCTGTGGCCCTACGGCTCCAAACCGGCCTCGGAGCAGGGTGCCCGGATAGGGCACGAGTTCCTGGGCGTGGTGGAGGAGACCGGCAAGGAGGTCTCCGGGCTCGGGCGCGGCGACATCGTGGTGGCGCCGTTCGTATGGTCCGACAACACCTGCGACTTCTGCCAGGAAGGGCTCCAGACGTCCTGCCGGCACGGTGGCGGCTGGGGCGCGGACGGTGTCGACGGCGGTCAGGGTGAGGCGGTACGCGTGCCGCAGGCCCAGGGCACGCTGGTGAAGCTGCCGGTCGGCGAGGACTCCGCGCTGCTGCCGTCGCTGCTGACGCTGTCGGACGTGTTCTCCACCGGTCACCACTGCGCGGTGGCCGCCGGGGTCGGCCCGCGCACGACGGTCACGGTGATCGGGGACGGCGCGGTGGGCCTGTCCGCGGTGCTGGCCGCCAAGCGGCTCGGTGCCGAGCGGATCATCCTCATGGGCCGGCACAAGGACCGTACCGACCTCGGCCTGGACTTCGGCGCTACCGATGTCGTCGCCGAGCGGGGTGAGGAAGGCGTCGAGAAGGTCCGGGAGCTGACCGGCGGTGACGGTACCCACACCGTCCTGGAGTGCGTCGGCCTCAAGGCGGCGGTCGACACCGCCTTCGGCGTGGTGCGCTCCGGCGGCACGGTCAGCCGCGTCGGCGCCCCGCAATACTCCGACGTCCCCATGGACTCCTCCCTCTTCATGCGCAACGTCACCCTGACCGGCGGTGTGGCCCCGGCCCGCGCCTACATCGAGGAACTGCTCCCCGACGTCCTCGACGGCACGGTCGAGCCCGGCCGGGTCTTCGACCGCACCGTGGACCTGGACGGGGTGCCCGACGGCTACCGGGCCATGGCCGACCGGGAGGCGCTGAAGGTCCTCATCCGTCCCTGACGCTCCTCATCCGTCCCCGACCGCCGGAACGGCACCCGCACGGCAGGGGGAACGGTGATCCGGTGCCTTCGTCCGGCCAGGCGGTTTCCGCCCGGCCGGACGTCATGACGGCGGACCGGCGGATGCCGACCGGGCCCGGACTGTTCCCGCGACCGCGTACGCCTGCCGGCCCCGCGCCGCTCCGTTACCTGAGCGCCGCGGAGAGGTGCCGGTCCGGGTGGGCGGACGAGTTCGGCTACGGCCCCGGGGGCGGCGTCCTCCCGGTGTCGGTGCCCGCCGGATTCGTCAGGATCGCGTTCGCGACCACGTCGAACAGGTGGTCGACGCGTGGGGTGAGCGGGGGCTGGTCGCTGAGCCACGCGAGCGCGGCGACCAGCGCGAACAGATCGGTGCCGTCGACGTCGGTCCGCGCCGTGCCCGCGGCCTGGGCACGGGTGAGCAGCCGCGCGCCGGCCGCGCGCATGGTGACGCACGAGGCGTGGAGTGCGGACTCGGTGTCCTCGATGGCGGCTGCCATCAACACGGTCACGCCCCGAAACTCCGTCGTCCACGCGAGGCAGTCGCGCAGCCACGAGACGAGAGCGTCCTCGGGCGAGCTCGACGTCTCGAACTCGCCCGCCCTGGCCGTCAGTTCGTCGAAGCTCGTGCGGAGCAGGGCGACGAGCAGCTCCTCGCGCGTCGGGAAGTGGCGCAGCAGCGTCGCGAGCCCGACGTCGGCCCGGCGCGCGATGTCGCGCAGCGATACGTCGACGCCCTGCTCGCTGATGGCGGTGCCCGCTACCGCGAGCAGGTGGTCCCGGTTCTTCCTGGCGTCGGCCCGCATCTGTCCCTCGTGACTATCCGGCTTGACTATCCGGATCGGTGGTCCATATATTCGGATCAGTGGTCCACTTATGTGGAGCGCTGATCCGGATAAGCCTATCCCGCAGCACGGGCAGGAGAAAACGATGCCGAAAAACACGATGAGGGCGGTCCGGCTCCATGAGCACGGCGGCCCTGAAGTGCTGCGTTACGACGAGGCGCCGATGCCGGAGCCGGGGCCGGGGGAGGTGCTGGTCCGCGTTCACGCGGTCGGCGTCAATCCGCCGGACTGGTACCTGCGGGGCGGGCTGACCAGGATGCCCGGGCGGCCGGAGTCGACGGTCGGCCTGCCGGTGATACCCGGGACGGACGTGTCGGGCGTTGTCGAGGCCGTCGCCGCGGACGTGGACGGCCTGGCCGTGGGTGATGAGGTCTTCGGCCTGCTGCGTTTCCCCGGCTTCCACGGCGGCGCGTACGCCGAGTACGTGGCCGCGCCCGCGTCGGACCTCGCCCGCAAGCCGGCCGGCATCGACCACGTGCACGCCGCCGGGGCGCCGATGGCCGGGCTGACGGCGTGGCAGTTCCTGATCGAGGCCGGACACGACCACCCCTCGCCCTTCCAGCCGGGCCCGCACCGCCCGACGGCACTCGACGCCGGCACGACGGTGCTCGTCAACGGCGCGGCGGGTGGCGTGGGGCACTTCGCGCTGCAACTGGCGAAGTGGAAGGGCGCGTCGGTCATCGCGGTGGCGTCGGGCGCGCACGCGTCGTTCCTGAACGGACTCGGCGCCGACCGGTTCATCGACTACACCAAGAGCCGTCCCGAGGAACTCGTGCGCGACGTCGACCTCGTCCTCGACACCGTCGGCGGCCCCGACAGCAAGCGCCTCCTGCACACGCTCAAGCGCGGCGGCGCCCACTTCCCCGTGTTCTACGGCGACTTCGACGAGGAGGAGATCGCGAAGCTCGGCGTCACCGTCTCCATGGCCCAGGTCCGCTCGAACGGCGCGCAACTCGCCGAACTGGGACGCCTGCTCGACGCGGGCACGGTCCGCGTCGCGATCGACAGCACGTTCGCGCTGGCGGACGCCCGGGCAGCCCACGAACGCGCCGCCCGAGGACACATCCGGGGCAAGATCGTGCTGACGGTCGGCTAGGTCGTCCAGGTCGTCCGGAACGAGCCGTCCACCGACGTCTCCGGTGGCTGTCTCGGCGGGGCACCGGTGGGCATTCCGGGCCGGCCAGGGGACGTACAGTCCTGTCCATGACGATCAACACCGCGGCGTCATGGCGCGAGATCGAACGCAGCACCGTCTTCAGCGAGTTCGGCCGCTCCGTGGACCGCGTCGCGTTCGAGCTGCCCGACGGCAGGCGGGAGGAGTTCTACCTCAAGCGCGAGGGCCCGGCCGGCGCGGTGCTCGCCCTCACCCCGGACCGGCGCGTCATCCTGGCCCGCCAGTACCGGCCAGGGCCCGACCGCGTGATGTCCGAACTGCCGGGCGGCTTCATCGAACCCGGCGAGCAGCCGGCCCGGGCCGTCGCCAGGGAACTGCTGGAAGAGACCGGTTACCAGGGCGAAGTCCGACCGGTCGGACAGTACTGGCACGACGCCTACTCCAGCGCCCGCCGCTTCGCCTTCCTCGCCACCGACTGCGTCAAGGTCACCGAACCGACCCCGCAGGGCACGGAGTTCATCGAGGTCGTCACCCTCACCCTGGACGAGTTCCGCACCGGCGTGCTCCGCACCGGCGGAATGACCGACACCGCCGCGGCCTACCTCGCCCTGGAACACCTGACGCTCCTGTGACGGGGGAGGCGGCGGGCGGTCCTGGCGGTGGCGGTCCGGGCGGCGCGAGGGCGTGCACAGGCGTGCGGGCATGGGCACGCGGGCGTGTACGGGTGCGGTCGGGCCTGCGGGGGCGTTCACGAACGTGCGGCGCGTACGGGCGCGTGCGTGCGGGCGCGGGCGTCGCGTGCGCGAGGGGTTTCGGGGACCCACCTTTTCGGCCTGTTTCCGCGTCCGGCGCCGGGGAGGAGGCGTTCGACAGTAAATTCCTTTCGCATTCCCCGCTCGCAGTGAGGAGCCACGACATGACCGCCCCGCAGGGATTTCCCCTGGAACCCACCCCGATCCATGTGTCCGACGACGTCCTCGACGACTTGCGCGCCCGGCTCACGCTGACCCGTCCGCCGCTGGACGAGGGGAACGAGGACTGGTCCTACGGCGTCCCGGACAGCTGTCTTCGTGAGCTGGTCGCCCACTGGCGGGACGGCTACGACTGGCGCAAGGCCGAGGCCGCCATCAACGCCTACGAGCACTACCGGGTGAGCGTCGCCGGCGTCCCGGTGCACTTCATGCGCAAGCCCGGCCGCGGCCCGCGCCCGATCCCGTTGATCCTCACCCACGGCTGGCCGTGGACGTTCTGGCACTGGTCGAAGGTGATCGACCCGCTCGCCGACCCGGCCGCGTTCGGCGGTGACCCCGCCGACGCGTTCGACGTCATCGTGCCGTCCCTGCCCGGCTTCGGTTTCCCCGGCCCGCTCACCGGCTTTCCGGACGTCAACTTCTGGAAGGTCTCCGACCTCTGGCACTCGCTGATGACCGAGACCCTGGGCTACGAGAAGTACGCCGCGGGGGGTTGCGACATCGGCGGGCTCATCTCCAGCCAGCTCGGCCACAAGTACGCCGACGAGCTGTACGGAATCCACATCGGCTCCGGACTGCGCCTCGACTTCTTCACCGGCCCGCGCGCGTGGGACCTCGCCCAGAGCCGGCCCCTCACCGACGACCAGCCCGCCGACGTCCGGGCCCGCATCATCGAGATGGACCACCGCTCGGCATCCCACCTCGCCGTGCACATGCTCGACGGCGCCACCCTGGCCCACGGGCTGAGCGACTCACCCGCCGGACTGCTCGCCTGGCTGCTGGAGCGGTGGAACGCCTGGAGCGACAACGGCGGCGACATCGAGTCCGTCTTCAGCAAGGACGACCTGCTCACCCACGCCACGATCTACTGGGTGAACAACTCCATCGCCACGTCGATGCGTTACTACGCCAACGCCAACCGCTACCCCTGGTCCCCGTCCCACGACCGCACCCCGGTCGTGCAGGCCCCGGTCGGCCTCACCTTCGTCACGTACGAGAACCCGCCCGGCATCCACACCGCCGACGAGCGCGTCCAGGCGTTCACGTCCGGCCCGCAGGCCGCTTGGTTCAACCACGTCAACGTCAACGCCCATGACCACGGCGGCCACTTCATCCCCTGGGAGAACCCCGCCGCCTGGGTGAGCGACCTGCGCCGCACCTTCCGCGGCCGCCGGCCCTGAAGCCCCCGCGCAGCCGGATCAGGCGCAGGCGGGCGTAGGGGGATGGGTGGCCGCCGGACTCCGGCAGCTCGGTGCGGCCGGCCGGCGGAGGCGCGTTCCGCGCGGCCGGAAGCGTCCGGCCCAGGCGGGCGAGCGGGGACAGAGCCATCAGCACCGGTGACGACAGCATGCCCACGGCCGTCACCAGCAGGCTGGTGCGCAACCCCCACTCCATCGGGAGGAACCCGCCGAGCAGGGAGCCGGGTGGCGCCATCCCCATGCCGACGAACGATATGGTCGCGGCCACGCGGGCCTGCATCCCGTCCGGAGTGACGGTCTGCCGTATCGCCATGACCGTGACGTTCACCAACTGCCCGGCGGTCCCGAACACGAAGGCGATCGCCAGGAGCGCGCAGACCGTCACCGCCGAGGAGCCGTGCAGCGCGGGCACCGCCAGGAACACGCCGTCGCCGAGTGCCGCCGCGAACACGAGCACCGCGCCATGACCGAACCGGCCCGGCAACCGCGCGGCCAGCATCGAACCCAGCAGCGCGCCCGGCCCCGTCACCGCGAGCGCCAGCCCGACCGCGGCGCCCGGCAGGTGCAGTTGCCGCGGCAGGAAGAGCAGATAGACGGTCATCATGGCCGCGAAGGAGAACTGGAAGGCGGCCGAGGCGAGGCACACGGTCCGCAACGAGGTGTCGCCGACGACGAAGCGGAGGCCCTCATGAATCCGCCGCCCCACCCGACGGGAACGGTCCGGGCGTTCCGGAACCGACTCGGTCCGGCGCATCCGCCGGAGCGACAGGAACGACAGCGCGAAGAACACCGCGCCGCAGACCGCGGCGATCGGCGCCGACAGCAGTGACACCAACGCGCCGCCGAGGGCGGGCCCGCCGATCTGCGCTGCGGACCGGCTGCCCTCGAGCGCGCTGTTGCCCCGGAGCAACTGGCCGCGTTCCACCAGCCGTACGAGAGACGCCTGGTACGCCACGTCGAAGAACACGGACAGCGCCCCGGCGGCGAGGGCGACCACCAGCAGCGCGGGCAGACCGAGCCGGCCGAGCAGACCGGCCACGGCGGCGGCGCCCAGTACCAGGGACCGGCCGGCGTCCGTCATCACCATGACCGTGCGGGTCCGCCACCGGTCCACCCAGGCGCCGGCGAGGAGCGAGAGCAACAGGACCGGCACCTGTCCCACCGCGCGCAGCACGCCCAACTCGCCGGCGCCGGCGTTGAGCGCCAGGACGGCGTAGAGCGGGAGAACGATCAGCGTGGTCTGTTCGCCGAGTTGGGAGGCCGTCTGACCCGCCCAGAGTCTGCGGAAGTCGCGATCGCGCCACAGGCTCGGCGCAACGGATCGACCGGAACCGGGAGCAGTTGCAGGGGAGGAGGAAGAGGGAGTGGACGGCACGGAGGCCCTTCGGATTGCCGGCGGCGAGGCCCGTCCCCGGCGCACACCAGGTGTGCCGGGTGATTCAGGCAGGGAACGGTCGCTGTGTCGCCGAACCGAAGGCAGCACGCGATGACGGGCCGACAACGGCCCGCAACGTCAACGCGTGCTCGGACGACCGACCATGTCTGCGACTCCTCGTAGGTCGACTCGCTGCACCGGGACACCGTACTGGGTTCCTCCCTCGGTCTTCACCGGGTAGGTGTCGATCTGCGAACCGCGGCAGCCATAGGTCGCGGCGCTTGCGGCCGGCGCGAACAACACACCGGTCGCGACGACCGTGGCGGCCACCGCGAATGCTGCTACTGCCTTGCGCATGGTTTCCCCTTCTCGTCGGTCCGGGCGGAAACCTACGCCGACCCGCTTCTTGAGTGCGACTGGTTTCCATCAACTCCATTGACAGCAAGCCGAGTTGAAGGCGGCCGAAGGTCGGATCCCGGCGCTATCCGGATTGAGACGTCGTGGGCGTCGGCGGAGCGACCGACAAGGCGCCTGTTTGCCCATGTCCGGGGCCCGGTTGGCTCGTTGGTCGGGTCATGGGGGAGGAGAAGGAGCCGACTTGGCTGGTATCGGACGACCTGTGGGCGCGGGTCGCGGGTGACGTGCTGGCGCCGGCTGGTGGACGGGGTGCGGTACCGGCTGCCCCGGGGGTTGACCGCCCCGCCCGCCACCGTGCTCACCGCCGGCAACCGGGACGACGTCACGTAGCCGCTGCCGTTGCTCGACGCGGCACCGCACGTCCGGGGCAGGGCCGGCCGTCCTCGCCACCGGCCATGTCAGCTGTTGGCCGACCGCGGTTACGCCTCGACACGTACCGTCGTCGCCTGCCGCGGCAACGCGGGATCGAACCCGCCATCATGCGACGTGGCGTGCCCCACGGCTCCGGGCCCGGCACTACCTGCGGCTGGTACATCCGTGGGCCGGGGAACGCCTGGGCCCGCGGCCGTTGCATCCGTAGGGCCGACAGGACATTCGCCCGGGCCAGCGCCGCGTCCCGCTTCGCGTGAAGCTCGCCGTTCCGGCGGGCGGCAGAAGTCACAGCGTGAAAAGACAAGACGCCGAAGGGGGGAACGGCCAAAGAGGAGTGGCAAAACACAACGGCGAGGAGATCTCTCTCCTCGCCACTCCTAAGTTATAGCGCGTAGGGGGGCTTGCGGCAAGGCCCCGGTGGTGGCGCAGAATCGGCGGCCGAGGCTACAACCTGCGGAAATGAGGGCACGACGTGCGGGTGTTGTTGTCGACGTACGGGGGACGCGGTGACGTCGAACCAGCGAGGGGATCGGAAGCGCAGGTGCGGATGGGGATGCGGACGTTCGGGGCGGTGCGGGGGTGTGCGCGGTCCGGGAGGCTGGAGCGGTCGGCCGACCGGTCGACGGGAGGGCGGCCGGAGACCAGGGCGGGTCTGACAGGAGGTTCGACGCAGCCGGCGGCGCCGGTGCAGCGATCGGCCGGTGCGGTGCGACGGGACACGGCTGCCCCGGGGGTGTCGCGATGACCGAGCAGTACGTGCGGGATCTTCACGAGGTGGACGAGACGCAGGTCGCGGTCGTCGGCGGCAAGGGCGCCCACCTGGGCGGGCTGTCGCGGATCGACGGCGTCCGCGTGCCGGACGGCTTCTGCGTGACGACGAACGCCTTCCGGCGGATCATGGCGCAGGAGCCGTCGATCGGCGACCGGATCGATCAGTTGTCGCGCCTGGACCCGGACGACCGGGAGGCGATCCGCACGCTCAGCGAGCGGATTCGCCGGACCGTCGAAGAGGTCGCCGTCCCGGGCGATCTCGCGGCGGCGATCACCGGCGCGCTCGCCCGGTTCGGCGAGCAGGCCGCTTACGCCGTCCGGTCCAGCGCCACGGCGGAGGACCTGCCGACGGCCTCGTTCGCCGGCCAGCAGGACACGTACCTGAACGTCATGGGGCCGGCGGAGGTCCTCCGGCACGTCAGCCGGTGCTGGGCCTCGCTGTTCACCGAGCGGGCGGTGGCCTACCGCCAGCGCAACGGCATCGACCACCGTACGGTCCACATGGCCGTCGTCGTGCAGCGGATGGTCTTCCCGCACGCGGCCGGCGTCCTGTTCACGGCCGACCCCGTCACGGGCCACCGGAAGACCGCCACCGTGGACGCCGGCCTCGGTCTCGGCGAGGCCCTGGTCTCCGGACTGGTGAACCCGGACGTCTTCACGGTGCGGCACGGCGAAGTCGTCACCAGGGCGATCGCCGTCAAACAGCGTGCCGTTCACGCCCTGCCGGCCGGCGGTACGCAGGACGTGGCGGTCGACGCGCGGCGGCAGGAGCAGCCGGCGCTGACGGACGCGCAGGTGGTGCGGCTCGTGCAGCTCGGGCGGCGGATCGAGGCGCACTTCGGCCGCCCGCAGGACATCGAGTGGTGCCTGGTCGATGAGGGTTTCCACATCGTTCAGAGCCGGCCGATCACCACGCTGTTCCCCATCCCCGAGGCCGGCGACCAGGACCCGCACGTCTACGTCTCCGTCGGCCACGCCCAGATGATGACCGACCCGATGAGGCCCCTGGGGCTCTCCGTGTGGCAGCTGACGGCCATGGCGCCGATGCACACGGCCGGCGGGCGGCTGTTCGTCGACGTCACCCGGCGCCTGGCCTCACCCGCCAGCCGCGCCGGCCTGCTGGAGCTCATGGGAAGGGGCGATCCGCTGGTCAGGGACGCGCTGGAGACCGTCCTGGACCGCGACGACTTCGTCCCGTCGCTCCCGGACGCGGGCCCCGGGGGGCCGCCGGCCGGCGGTGCGCCCGCCCCGATCGAGACCGATCCGGCCGTCGTCACCGGGCTGATCGAGCGCAGCCGGGCGTCCGTCGCCGCCCTGGAGCGGGGCATCCGGGCGAAGACCGGCCCGGCGCTGTTCGACTTCCTGCTGGAGGCCTTCGAGGAGCACAAGCGGGTCCTGACCGATCCGCTGAGCCTTCAGGCGATCATGGCGGGGATGGAGGCCACGTGGTGGCTCAACGACAAGCTGGGGGAGTGGCTGGGCGAGAAGAACGTTGCCGACACGCTCACACTGTCCGCCCCCGGCAACGTCACGTCCGAGATGGGACTGGCGCTGCTCGACGTCGCCGACGTGATCCGCCCGTGGCCGCAGGTGGTGGCGTTCCTGGCGGGCGTCGAGGACGAGGGCTTCCTGGACGAGCTGGCGACGCTCGCGGGCGGGAGCGCGGCGCGGGACGCCATCGTGGCCTACCTCGACCGGTACGGCATGCGCTGCGTCGGCGAGATCGACATCACGAGGCCGCGGTGGCGTGAGCGCCCCACCACGCTCGTGCCCGTGATCCTCGACAACGTCAGGAACTTCGGGCCGGGCGCCGCCGAGGAGCGCTTCGAGCAGGGGCGGCGCAAGGCGGAGAAGAAGGAACAGGACGTGCTGGCCCGGCTGCGGGCCCTGCCGGACGGGGAGCGCAAGGCCGAGGAGGCCAAGCGGATGATCGACCGGGTCCGTACCTTCATCGGGTACCGGGAGTACCCGAAGTACAACATCATCAGCCGCTACTTCGTCTACAAGCAGGCCCTGCTGGAGGAGGCCGAGCGCCTCGTGCGGGCCGGCGTGCTCGCTGCGAGGGAGGACGTCTTCTACCTCACGTTCCAGGAATTCCACGACGTCGTGCGCTCCAACCGGGTGGACGACCGGCTCGTCCGACAGCGCAAGGACGCGTTCCGGTCGTACCACGCGCTCACCCCGCCGCGGGTGCTCACCTCGGACGGTGAGGCCCTCACCGGGGCCTACCGGCGCGACGACGTGCCGGCCGGCGCCCTGGTCGGCCTGCCGGTCTCCGCCGGGACCATCGAGGGAAGGGCCCGGGTCGTCCTCGACATGGCCCAGGCCGATCTCGAAGCGGGCGACATCCTGGTCACGACGTTCACGGACCCCAGCTGGTCGCCGCTGTTCGTCGGAATCGCGGGTCTGGTGACGGAGGTCGGCGGCCTGATGACGCATGGCGCGGTGATCGCCCGGGAGTACGGCCTGCCGGCCGTCGTGGGCGTGGAGCGGGCCACCCGGCTGATCCGCGACGGGCAGCGGATCCGCGTGCACGGAACCGACGGATACATCGAGATCCTGCCGTGACCGGCCGCAGCGGGAAGCCCCAGCGGTAGCCCCCGGCCGAACAACGCCGAGCGGGTGTCGGCCTCCCCCGGCCGCCACCTGCTCGGCGTACCCGTGGACCCGGTCCGTGCGTGTCCTTCGCCGGGTCCCCGGCCGCCGCCCGTAAGGCGTACCGCGGGGCCCGCGTGTCCTTCGCCCGGTCCCCGGTCACCGCCTGCGACGCGTACCCCCGGGACCCGGCTCGTCGGTGTCCTTCGCCGGGCCCGTGGCTGCCCCGCCCGGGAAGTGCCTCCCCGCTGCCGCGTGCCGGACCGTCAGTACGTCCCGTCGTCGCAGCCCGGAAGCACTTCCCGCGCCGCTGCGGGCGGAGGGGGAGCAGCCGGTCGAAGACGTGTCGCCACGCGGACCAGGTCGGCGACCATGCGAAGCCGGCTCTGCGACGGCCAGGCGATCACCGTGGCCACCGGCGGGGCGTCCAGCACCGGCACGGTGGTGAGGTCCCGGCGCAGGTCGGTGGCGGCGGACTCGGGCATGATCGCGGTGGTCCGGCCGAGCGCGATGAGCTGGAAGAGCTGGGTCAGGTTGCGTACCTCTGCCCCCGGCCCCTCCGGGTAGCCGCCGCCGGGGCCGGGCCAGCGGGCCATCGGCAGCTCCGGCAACGCGGCGACCTCGGCCATGCGGACCTGGGAGCGGCCGGCGAGCGGGTGGGAGGCCGGCACGATCGCCACCTGCCCCTCGGTGTACAGGGTCTCGGTGTCGAGCCCGGTCGTCGCATCGAACGGCAGGTGCAGCAGGGCCACGTCGGCCCGCCCGTCCCGCAGCAGTTCCTGTTGCTGGTGCGCCTCGCAGAGCAGCAGGTCGACGGTGGCCGCGCCGGGCTCCGCGCGGTAGGCGTCGAGCAGTTCCGCCAGCAGTTCGCCGCCGGTGCCGGATTTGACGGCGAGGGCGAGGCGGGGGCGCCGTGCCGCGGCCTGCTGGGTACGCCGTTCGGCCGCGGCCACCGCGCCGAGGATCGCGCGGCCCTCGCCCAGCAGCACCGCCCCGGCCTCGGTGAGCGTGACCTTGCGGCTGGTGCGCTCCAGCAACGTGACCCCGAGCCGCCGTTCGAGCCGGGTGATCGCGCGGGACAGCGGCGGCTGGGCGATCTCCAGACGCTGGGCGGCCCTGCCGAAGTGCAGTTCCTCGGCGATGGCGACGAAGTACCGCAGCTCGCGTATCTCCATGCCGCCACGGTATCCGCGGCGGCCGGCCGATCGATGCCGCCCGGGTATCGCTGCGTTACCGGGACGGTGTTGGTCCCCGGCCGGTGTGCGGACATGCTCGACGTCATGAGTGACAAGACGATCGCGCTGGTCACCGGCGCGAACAAGGGAATCGGCTTCGAGATCGCGGCCGGGCTGGGCGCGTTGGGCTGGAGCGTCGGTGTCGGCGCCCGGGACGGGCGGCGCGGGGCGGACGCCGTGGCGAAACTGCGCGCGGCCGGTGCCGACGCGTTCGGCGTGCCCCTGGACGTGACCGACGACGAGAGCGTGACCGCCGCGGTGCGGCTGATCGGGGAGCGGGTGGGCCGGCTCGACGTGCTGGTCAACAACGCCGGTGTCGCCGGCGGCTGGCCGGAAGAGCCGTCGGGCCTCGACCTCGCGACCGTGCGGCGGCTGGTGGAGACCAACGTCATCGGCGTCATCCGGGTCACCAACGCGATGCTGCCGCTGCTGCGCGCCTCCGCGCACCCGCGGATCGTCAACCAGTCCAGCCATGTCGGTTCCCTGGCCCTTCAGACCGCGCCCGGTGCCGACCTCGGAGGGATCAGCGGGGGATACGCGCCGACCAAGACCTACCTCAACGCCGTCACCGTCCAGTACGCCAAGGAGCTGAGCGGCACCGGCATCCTGATCAACAACGCCTGCCCCGGCTACGTGGCCACCGACCTCAACGGGTTCAGCGGGACGCAGACCCCCGCACAGGGCGCGGCGATCGCCATCCGGCTGGCGACGCTGCCCGACGACGGCCCCACCGGCCAGCTGTTCGACGACAACGGGGTCGTGCCGTGGTGACGGGTTGAGGTGCCCCTGTGCCCCTGTGCCCCAGTGCCTCCGTGCGACCGCACGCTCGCCGTGGGTTGAGCGGTTCTCCCGGCCCGGCCCGACCGGTGGGTGTGCCGCCGTCCACCAGTCCGGCGTCCGGCACGCCACCCGCCGCGCCGACAAGAGCCGCACGACCGCACGCTCGCCGTACGGTCGCGCGGTTCCGTTCCTCTGCACGCCCGGCCCGAGGGGGCCGTGACGCGGACCGCGGCACCGCTGGGCCGCGCGGTCGGCGCACCCCCTGACCTCGGACGTCGCCGGGAGCGGTGTCCCGGGCCGAAGGGGGCGCCGCGGCCGGTCGGGGGCGGGCCGGTGCGCGGCCCGCCCCCGCGGGTCAGGAGGAGGCGGTGCAGCGACGCAGGGTGCCGGAGCCGCCGCCCATCATCGCGGCGAACCCGCCGGCCTGCGCGGAGGCGCCGGAGGACTGCGCGACCCCGTACGCGGTGGACGGCACCTCGGTGCAGTGCTGCTGCGCCCAGGAGCTGATCGCCTGGGACGAGCCGCCGCTGCCGCCGCCCATCATGCCCATGCCGCCGCCCCCGCTCTGGGTGAGGACGTAGCGCACCTTGCCCTGGCGCACCAGTTGCTCGAACGCGGCGAGCGTCGGCTGGGCGACGCCGCCGGAGAAGCCGCCGATCGGCAGCACCTTCTGCCCGGTGAACAGGATGTACGGCTCGGCCTGCCGCCAGCCGACGGTGGTCAGCGGATACTCGGCGCCGTCCCGGCGCGCCGAGACGTAGGACCACAGCTTCTTCTCGTCCGACGTCATCGAGGTGGGCGCGGTCATCCCGCTGAAGCCGCGGGCCCCCGCTCCCTTGCCGCCGCCGGCCGCCGAAGCCCCGGGGAAGGCGGGCACGCCATGGGCCCCCGAAGCGCCCGGCATCCCCGAGGCGCCCGGCGCCCCGGCCGCGCCCCGCCCGCCCGTCGCGCCCGGCCGGCCGGCCGCGGACCCGGCGCCCGGGAACCCGCCCGCGCCGCCGAACCCGCCGAACCCGCCGGCGGCGCTCGGCCCGGCCTCGGCGTCGAACGCGCTGCCGCCGTCCGCCGGGTCGAACGCCGAGGCGGACCAGGCGACGCTGCCGGTGAAGGCCGTGGCCAGGGCGGCCAGCAGGGCGACGGCGGTCAACCGGGTGCGGGTGCGGCCGGTCAGCCGGCCGGCGACCAGCGCGACGACGCCCGCCACCGACAGGACCAGCGACAGCCAGCGCAGCCACGACGCGAAGGAGGCCGAGGCGCTCCACAGGTGCCAGGTCCACCCGGCCTGCACGGCGACGACGGCCGGAAGCGCCCAGGCGGCGCGCCGGCCGGCCCGGTAGGTGCGCCACAGCAGCACCGAGCCGGCGCCGCACAGCGCGGCCAGCGCCGGGGCCAGTGTGGCCATGTACGCGGTGTGCGGGATCGAGTCCATGTCGCTGAAGACCGCGCCGACCACGACCAGCCAGGCGCCGTAGGTGACGAACCCGCCGCGCAGCACGTCCGTGCGCCCGGCCCGGCGGCGCCACCACAGGCCCAGCGCCGTCACCATCAGCGCGAACGGCAGCGTCCAGCCGATCTGCGCGGCGAACCTGCCCTCGAACAGCTTGGTCCACTTGTCGCCGCCCCCGAACATGCCGCCCGCGCCGCCGCGGCCGCCCGGCATCCCGGTGAAGCCGCCCCGCGCGGAGGCGTCGCCCCCGGTGAAGCCGCCCCGTGCCCACGCGCCGCCGGTGAAGCCGCCCTGCGCGGCACCGGAGCCGCCGGGCGCACCGGAGCCGCCGGGCGCTCCCGAACCGCCGAACGCGCCCGCCCCGCCCGGCGTGCCGAAGGCACCCGTGCGGCCCGTACCGCCGGCCGCGCCGCCCGGCGCACCGGTGCCCGAGCCCGCGGCACCGGGGGCGCCGAAGGGGGACCGCCCGCCGTGCCCGCCGCCGGCGGCGCCCGGCCCCATGCCGTTGATCGCACCCTTGATGTGGACGCCGAAGCGGTCCAGGCCGTTGTAGCCGAAGACCATGGCGATCGCGCTGTTGTCGGTGGAGCCGTCGACGTACGGGCGGTCCTTGGCGGGGACGACGGTCATCATGAGCACCCAGCTCACCGACACCGCGAAGCACACCGCGCCGGCCACCAGCACGTGCCAGGTGCGGCGGCGCAGGCGTCCGGGGGCGACCAGCAGGTAGGCCAGCGCGAAGGCGGGCAGCACCATCCAGGCCTGCATCATCTTCATCTGGAAGCCGACGCCCACCCAGACCCCGGCCCAAACCAGTGACCGCAGCCGGCCCTGCACGACCGCCGCCTGGAAGCGGTCGGCGGCCAGCACCAGGCAGCAGACCAGCGCGCCGTCCTCCATCGGGTGCCCGAACATCGAGGCGCACACCGGCGTCAGGGCCAGCAGCGCGGCGGCCGTCAGGCCCGCGGCCTCGCCGGACCAGCGGCGCACGAGGCGGTAGATCACCAGTACGGCGATCACGCCCTCGACGCACTGCGGAAGCGCCACCGACCACTGGTGGAAGCCGAGCACCCGCGCGAACAGCGCCTGGATCGCGAACGATCCGGAGATCTTGTCCAGGGTGATCGTGGCACCCGGGTCCATCGCGCCGAACAGCCACGCCTTCCAGCTCACCGACATGCTCTTGACGCTGTCGCTGTAGAACATGGAGTAGCCGGCGGTGGCGATGTTCCAGGAGAACAGCGCCGCGGCGAAGGCGGCGATCACCAGGAGCGCGGGTCGCGCCCACCGCGGCTGGTCCTGCGGCGAGCGCCACACCTGCCACTGCGGGCGGCCGCGGCCCGCCGGGTCCCCCTCGGGGCCGGGTGCCCGGTCGGGATGGACGTCCGGTGGTACGGCGGTCTCGGGACTGGGCGTCATGGCTTCCTTCGCGGAGAGGGGACAGCGGTGGCGCACGGCTCCCTGAACCGGGCGTCGACTCACTATGGTTGCCGCGTCTGGACGAGCCCCGGGAGAAAGCTGGGAGTTTCCTGGGAGCGGCCCGTCACGCGGCCCCCGGTGGCCGGAAGGCCGCGATCATTGTCGGGAAAGCGCCGGTGGGGACCGGTTTCCCGCCGGGCGCGCGGGCCCGTCCGGTCCGCGTGAATGGACCGTGGAGGACCCTTCACAGGGCCCGGCGCGGTCCGAAACGCCGCCGGGGAGCGGCCGGGCGCACCGGCCGGCGCCGGATGGGCGTGCGGGGCCCGGGCACGTACCCGTGTGCCTCCGCACGCCCGGAGCCGTCGCGTCCCCGGCCCGCGGCGCCCAGCGCGACGGCGGCGTGATCGACGTCAGGGGAACCCCCGACGCCCTGGCGCGACGGTGCGAACGGGCGGGTGTACGCGTGCGCCGGGGCGGGCGGGTGCGGTCCGTGGAGCCGGACGGCACCGGGGTGACGGTCCGGACCGACGCCGCGGCGCACCGCGCCGGAGGCGTTCCGCACCGCGGCGCCCGAGCGGGTGTACGCCTTCGTCCGGCAGACCGTACGGGCCGCGGTGGCGGAAGCGCTCGACGCGGCGCCGGGGCTGTCCCCGGCCGAGATCCTCCGGCGGGCACCCGACCCGGCGCAAGGTCCCTTCTGCGGCCTGCGCTTCCGTCCCACCGCCGCGGCGGCCGAACCCGGGGGCGGACCGCGTGACCACGCCCCCGCCGACCCCGGCCGGCCGGGCATCCGCCGGTTCGGCGCCGGTCGCGGCGCGGCCCTTGCCGTGTGCCCGCGCGTCGGTGCCGAGCTCCGGCTGCCGCAGGAACGCGGGCGTTGCCGCGCTCGCGGCGGCTCAGGCCGCCGTGCTCCGATCCGGCCGGCCGGGCAACGCCGGCGGCAAGGGGTCCGACCGCGGAGGGTCCGCTCACGGCGGCGCGGGGGACGCCTCGATCTGCCGGGGCGCTACACCTTCGCCCGCGCGTAGCAGTACCAGAGGCCGCCCTCTTCGCGGGCCAGCGGATCATTCTTCTGGTATTGCCAATCGCAGGCCGCTGCTTTGTCGATCTTCGTCCGGCACACCCACTTGTTCCCCGCCGAGCTCGCCTCGACGTCGGCGCTTCCTTTGAAGGTGGCCTCGCAGTATCCCGTCATGTCCTTTATTCCGCCGCGGCGTTTTCCCGAGGACGAGTAGCACTGGGTGCTGTCGATGCCGGTGCCCTTCGCGCGCAGCGGGATGGACCACTGCCAGGAGCAGGCTTTGTCGAGATCGATCGCCGAGGAGCAGAAGTCCTCGTCGTTGTCGTCGTAGGAGTACGACGCGCAGTAGCCGCCGAGATCCAGCCCGCCCAGCTTCACTTCCTGGGAGCCGGGGGTGGCGTGGTGGCCGACCACCAGATAGCCGGCGGCGATCACGGCGACGGTCAGCACCGCCGTGAGCATGGAGGTGACGAGTGTCTTTTTGTCGGAACCCTCGAACAGGCCTTTGACTTTTCCCAGCAGGCCTAAGACGGTTCCCGCAATGCCCAAAGGCTCGGTCATTTCATTTACCCCCGTTGTCGCGAAAGGGTAAATTCTCCTACCCCTCCGGAGTAGTAAAGCCAAGCTCTAAGATATTACTCACCGCAGTTACTTGATCACAACGTCGCGGACGGAATTGGCGGCACGCCGGGCGGTGCGGCCCGCCGCCGGCCTCGCCGGACCCGGGAAGGGCGAGTTCGCCGGTGGGCGGGGAGGCGCCGAAGCCGACACCCCGTCACGCCGCCCTGCCCGCCGGCGGGCTCCTGGCACGTCGTCGGAGCCCGGCGCCCAGGAGCCGTACCCCACCGGCGAAGCCTCGGCCGGCGGAGACCGTCGCGCCGGGCGCGGGCACGGGCGGCGTTGCGCCGGCCCGCCGGCCGGACCCGTGACGGCACGCGGATTACGCGGTGACCAGGGCTTCGCTCAGCTCCCACAGCTGCCGGGCGGACGCCGGGTCGATGGAATGCGAGGTGACGGCCGAGTCGGAATGCCGCGGGTCGAAAGGCCGCCGCTCGTCGTCCAGTTCCGGGATGCCGCTGCTCCTGAGGCGGACCCCGCCGATGTCGGCGAGCAGGGGGCTGGTGGCCGCGAACACGATGGTCGCGGCCCGCCGGCCCGGGCCAGGGCACGGGTGACTTCCAGGCCGATGCCGGCAGGTCCACCGGTGATCACGACGTTCTTGCCGCTCAGGCCGATTCCCGCGACGACCTCCTCGACCGTGCAGGACGCGGTGAATCCGGACCCGACGGGACGCTGTTGGTGGTTCATACCGGCACACTGCAAACCGGCGGCGCGGCGGGCCGGCCGGCGGCGCTTTCGTCGCCCCGGTGGGCGACGGCAGTCCCAACTGCCGCACGACTGCCGGACGGACTGCCTGTTTCACGGCGGGACGCGCATAGCTTTTCGGCATGGCTGAGATGACGCGTTCGTCTTCCTGTCCCGATCTGTTATCCGGTTTCGCCCGGGGTGCCCCCGAGCGAACCGCGATCTGTTCCCCCGGTCGTACGGTGACCTACGGAACACTCGACCGGCTCAGCGCGATCCTCGCAGGCCGGATGGCCGCGGCGGCACCACCGGGCGGAACGGTCGCCGTGCGGTCGGCGGACCGGGTCGACCACGTGATCGCCCTGGTCGCCGCGTTACGCGCCGGAATCCCCTGGCTGGCGCTCGATCCCGCCGCGCCCGCCGCGCGCAATGAGCGGATCGCCGAGCGCTGCGACGCCGTGCTGCTGCCGCCGGTGCGCGAGACCGAGCCGCACCGGCCGGGCGCCGGGCGGCCGGACACCTGGGCCGCGCCGCCCGAGCAGGCGCTGGCGTACATCGTGCACACCTCCGGTACGACCGGGGAGCCCAAGGGGGTGGCCGTCGGACGCGGCGCCCTGGAACGGCACCTGGCAGCGGTGCGCGAGACCTTCGCCCTCACCCCGGACGACGTCGTGCTGCAGTTCAGCGCCCCCTATGTCGACGTGTGGGTCGAGCAGGTCCTGGGAGCACTGACCGCGGGGGCACGGCTGGTGATCGGGGAGCACCGCACCCCGGCGCCGCGCGACCTGGCCGCGCTGGTGCGCCGGGAGCAGGTCACCGTCATGAACCTGCCCGCCGGCTACTGGCAGGAGTTCACCGCCGTCCTGCCCCACGTCCGCGCCGACCTCGCCTCGTTGCGGCTGATGGTCTGCGGCAGCGACACCATGCCTGCCGCCTCCGCCGAACGCTGGGAGCGCGAGACCGGGGTGCGGCTGCTCAACGCCTACGGTCCCACCGAGACGGTGATCACCAGCCTGGTGCACGAGGTGCGCGGCCAGGGCGCCGACCTGCCGGTGCCGATCGGACGGGCCCTCGGACCGCGCACCGCCCACGTGCTCGACGCGGCGCTGTGCCCGGCCGAAGCGGGCGATGTCGGCGAACTCTACATCGGCGGCGAGGCGTTGGCGACCGGCTACGTCGCCCGGCCGGGGCTGACGGCCGAACGGTTCCTGCCCGACCCGTTCAGTGCCGCGCCCGGCGCCCGGATGTACCGCACCGGCGACCTGGTGCGCCGGCTGCCGGACGGCACCGTGGAGTTCGCGGGCCGGCGGGACGACCAGGTCAAGATCCGCGGCTACCGGATCGAACCGGGCGAGGTGGAGAACGTCCTGGCCCGGCACCCCCGGGTGCTCACCTGCGCCGTCGGGGTACGCGAACCGGTGCCCGGCGACCGGCGGCTGGCCGCCTACGTCACCGCGCCGCGGGGCGCCGAGCCGACCGCCGCGGAACTGCGCGAGCACCTGGCCGCGCTGCTGCCCGCCTACATGGTCCCGGCCTCCTTCACCGTCGTCCCGGCGCTGCCGCTGACGGCGGGCGGCAAGGTCGACCGGGCCGCGCTGGGCGCCCCGGTCCCGGGTGAGGCACCGGCGGCCGTCGCCGACGCCGCACCGCCGGCCGGCGCGGAGCACTGCGCCCCGCCGGAGGCCGCGTCCGCCGGGGTACCGAGCGACGACGCGCCGGGGACGCCGTCCGTCACCGCACCCGACGCGCCCCGGACGGCCGGCGCCGCGGAGCCGCCGGACGACGCGCTGGAGAGCCTGCTGCGGGAGATCTGGTCCGAGGTCCTCGGCATCACCGACATCGGGCCGACCGACAACTTCTTCCTGCTGGGCGGCGACTCGCTGACCGCGCTGCGGGTGGCCGGGCGGATCCTGGAGACCCCCTGGGCCGAGGCGACGGTCACCGTCTTCGAGGAGCCGACGCTGCGCGGGCTGGCGGCGGCGATGGCCGCGGCGGTCCCGGCCGGCTCGCGGGCGGCGGACGGCGCGGCCGGTCCGGTCAGGACCGGGGCGACCCGCGCCCCGCTGTCCGGCCTGCAACGCGGCCTGTGGCTGCTGACCCAGCTGGACCCGGACACCACGGCGTACAACATCCCCTGGGTCTTCGAGCTGGACGGGCCCGTGGACCCGGCGGCGCTGCGGGCGGCGCTGGGCGGGCTGATCGACCGGCACGAGGCGCTGCGCACCGTCTTCGGCGACGAGGACGGCGAACCGTGCCAGATCGTGCGCCCGTACGCGGCGGTGCCGCTGGCCGTCAGCGAGCTGGCCGAGGACGCCGACGGCGCGGCCGTCGAGGCCCTGGTCGCCGCGGACGCCGCCGAGCCCTTCCGTCTCACCGACGGCCCGCTGCTGCGGATGCGGCTCATCCGGCACGGGCAGGCCCGCAGCACGCTGGTGGCGGTCTTCCACCACCTGGTGTGGGACGAGTCCTCGCTCGGGGTGCTGGAACGCGACCTGGGGGAGCTGTACCAGGCCGCGGCGGCCGGCCGGGCGCCCCGGTTGCCCGAACTGCCGGTCGGATATCCCGACTACAGCATCTGGCAGCAGTCGCTCCCGCAGCGCGAGCACCTCGACCACTGGCGGCAGCGGCTGGCGGGGGCGCCGCGGATCAGCACGCCGCCCACCGACCGCCCGCGCACGGCCGGCGGGGAGCGGGTCGCGGCCAGCCTGCGGTTCACCGTGCCGCCGCGTACCGCCCGGCGGGTGCGCGAGCTGGCCCGCTCGACCCGTTCGACCCCGTACACCGTGCTGCTGGCCGGGTACGCGGCGCTGCTGCACCGGGTGACCGGCGCGCGGGACCTGGTGGTCGGCACCCCGGTCACCACCCGCAGCCGGCCCGAACTCGAAGGGCTGATCGGCTACTTCGTCAACCTCGTGCCGCTGCGGTTGCGGTTCGCGGCGGACAGCGGGTTCGGCGCGCTGGTCGAACAGGTCAAGGACGCCTCCTTCGACGCGTTCGCCCACCAGGACACCCCGCTGGACGCCATCGTCGGCGCGGTCCTGGACGATCGCCGCGCGGACGCCGACCCGCTGTTCCAGACGATCTTCGAACTGCACCCCGGCGCGGACCGCCCGGTGCGGCTCGGACCGGCGAGCGGCACCCGGCGGCTGCACGCGCACGCCGAGGCCAAGTTCGAACTGGCCTGGATGATCGAGGAGTCCGGCGACGGGTTCCAGGGCTGGATCGAGTACGACACCGGCCTGTACGACCGGGAGCGCGTCGAGCGGCTGCGGCAGGAGTGGCTCGACCTGCTGGCCCGGCTGACCGAGAGCCCCGACACCGCCATCGGCGGCGACGGCGAGCCCGAGGCCGACACGGTGGTCGCCGACACGGTGGTGGCCGTCTTCGAGGACTGGGCGCGGCGTACCCCCGGCGCCCCGGCGCTGCTGGAGGCGGACAGCGGCCGGGCGTGGTCGTACGCCGAACTGGACGCGCGGGCCAACCGGTTCGCCCACTGGCTGCGGGACGCCGGCGTGCGGGTGGGGGACACCGTCGGCCTGCACCTGCCGCGGTCGGCGCGCTGGGTGGCGGTGATGCTGGGGGTGCTGAAGGCCGGCGCCGCCTACCTGCCGCTGGAGCCGCACCTCCACCGCGACCGGCTCGCGCTGTGCGTGCGCGACACCGGCCCCGCCGTGGTGGTCAGCACCGATCCGGCGGTGGCGGCCGGCCTGGGCGCCCGGGTGCTCGACGTGCTCGACGGCACGCCGGAGCGCTGCCCGGCCGATCCGGTGGGGGTGGCGGTGACCGCCGAGGACGGGGTCTACCTGCCGTACACCTCGGGCTCGACGGGCACGCCGAAGGGCACGCTGGTGCCGCACCGCGCGATCCCCGGCTTCTTCCGCGACGCCGAGTACGCCGGCTGGGGCCCGGGTTCGACCTCGGTCCTGCACTCGGCGCTGTCCTGGGACGGCCACGTGCTGGACCTGTACCCGGCGCTGATGACCGGCGGGCGGACCGTCGTCTGCGGGCCCGGTGACGACGACCCGCTCGCGGTCGCCCGCACCGCCGCGGACCACGGCGCGACCGACCTGTTCCTGAGCCCGGCGGCGCTCGGCGCGGTGGCCGTCGCGGAACCCGGCCTGCTGGCCGGACTGCGCTGCCTGGTGGTCGGCGGCGACGCGGTACCGGCCGACCACTTCCGGCGCGTGCTGGAGGCGGCACCGGGGCTGCGGATCGCCTACGGCTACGGCCCGTCGGAGACCACGGTGTTCGCCACCGTCGACGTCCTGCGGCCGGCGGACCTGGCCGGCGGCCAGGTCCCGGTCGGCCGGGACGTCGGCGACCGCGTCACCCGGGTACTGGACGGGTCACTGCGGCCCTGCCCGCCCGGCGGCACCGGGGAGCTCTACATCGGCGGCCCGGCCGTCGGCCACGGCTACCACGACCGGCCGGGCCTGACCGCGCGCGCCTTCGTCCCCGACCCGTTCAGCCCGATGCCCGGCGCCCGGATGTACCGCACCGGCGATCTGGTACGTCAACTGCCCCGCGGCGCCTACGAGTTCGCGGGGCGCCGGGACAACCAGATCAAGATCAGGGGCTACCGCGTCGAGCTGGGCGAGATCGAGAACGCCCTGGCGACGCACCCCGCGGTCGGCTCCTGCGTGGTCGTCGTCCACGAACCGGCGCCGGGCGACAAGCGCCTCGCCGCCCACCTGACGGCCAAGGACGCCGGGGCGGCGCCGGGGACGGCGGAACTGCGCGCCCACTTGGCCGCGCTGCTGCCCGACCACATGCTGCCGGCCACCTTCACGGTGCTGGCCGCGCTGCCGCTGACCGCCAACGGCAAGGTCGACCGCAAGGCGCTGTCCGCACCGGCGGCCGCCACCGCGCCCACCACCGGTGTGGCGGCCCCGCCGGCCAAGGGCGACACGGAGCTGGAACGCACGATCTTCCGGGCCTGGTCCCAGGTGCTGGGCATCGACGACTTCGGCACGCAGGACAACTTCTTCGGGCTCGGCGGCGACTCGCTGCGCGCGGTGCGGCTGGCCCTGGTGCTGGCCCGCGAGCTCGGCACCGAGGTACCGCCGCGGCTGATCTTCGCCTGCAAGACCGTCTCCGCCCTCGCCGCCCGGCTGGCCTGAGACCCCCCACCGTCCGATTGGAGTGATCATGGACGTCCAGCATGCCCCGGCACGGCCGGGCACCAGGGTGGCGCCACTGTCCGGCCTGCAACGCGGGCTGTGGTTCCTCGACCGCCTCTCGCCCGGAACCGCCGCGTACAACATCCCGTGGGTCCTGGAACTCGACGGCCCGCTCGAGGAGCCGGCGCTGCGCACGGCGCTGGAGGCGGTCGTCGCCCGGCACGAGGTGCTGCGGACCACCTTCGACGTCGCCGACGGCGAACCGTTCCAGGTGATCCACCCGGCGCGGCCGGTCCCGCTCGCGGTGACCGACGTCAGGTCCCTGCCGCGGCAGCGGTGGGAGGCGGCGGTGGAGGCCGCCGTCGAGCAGGACTCCCGCGGTCCGCTGGACCTGCGGGACGGGCCGCTGCTGCGGGCCCGGCTGATCCGGCACGGGCAGCAGCGCCACACCCTCGTCGTGGTGGTCCACCACATCGTGTGGGACGAGTGGTCGCTGGAGATCTTCGAACGGGAGCTGTCGGAGGCGTACGCGGCGGCCCTGGCCGGCCGGCGGCCCCGGCTGCCGGAGCTCACCTTGAGCTACGCCGACCACGCCGCCGCGGCCGCCGCCCGCTCCCACGAGCACGATCTGGCCTACTGGCGCGAGCAGTTGGCCGGCGCGCCGACCCTCACCACGCTGCCCGCCGACCGGCCGCGCCCCGACCGCCCCACGGCCGGCGGCGACACCTACGTCTTCGACCTGCCGTCCGGCACCGCCGAGCGGGTGCGCAAGCTCGCCATGGACTGCGGGGCGACGCCGTTCACCGTGCTGCTCGCCGCGTTCTCCGCGCTGGCGCACCGCTGGACCGGCGCCGACGACCTGGTGATCGGCACCCCGGTCACCACCCGCGACCGGCCCGAACTCGACCACCTCATCGGCTACTTCGTCAACGTCATGCCGCTGCGCACCCGGATCACCGCGGGCGGCAGCTTCCGGGAGCTGGCCGAGCAGTCGCGCGACGTCTGCTTCGACGCCTACGGCCACCAGGACACCCCGCTGGACACGATCGTCAACGACATCGTGCGCGAACGGCAGGGCGGCCACCCGCCGCTGGTGCAGATGCTCTTCGGCCTGCACGCCCGCGACGCGCGGCAGATGCGGCTGGGCGGGGCCACCGGCCGGCGCCGGGTGCGGCCCAACGGCACCGCCAAGCTCGACCTGATCTGGTCGGTCTACGACGACGGCGAACTGCACGGCGAGATCGAGTACGCCACCGACCTGTTCGACCGCGACACCATGGCGCGGGCGGCGGACTCCTGGCTGGCGCTGCTCGACCACGCCCTGGCCCGCCCGGACACCGCGCTGGCCGACCTCGACGTGCTCGACCCGGCCGGCCGCTCGGCCGCGCTGCCCCGGCCGGCCCGGTCGGCGGGCGCGACGCTGCCGCTGCACACCGGGGTCGAGGAGCACGCCGTGCGCACCCCGGCGGCCGTGGCGCTGGGCGACGGCACCCGCTCGCTGACCTACGCCGAGCTGGACGGGCGGGCCAACCGGCTGGCCCACCACCTGCGCGACCGCGGGGTGCTGCCCGGCGACCGGGTGGGCCTGCTGCTGGACCGCACCGTGGAGGCCGTGGTCTCGGTGCTGGCGGTGCTGAAGGCCGGCGCGGCCTACGTGCCGGTCGACCTGACCGCGCCGCACGACCGGATGGCCTACGCCTTCGGGCAGGCGCAGGTCTCGGTGGTGGTCACCGACCAGCCGGACGGCGCCGCCGACGGGCCGTGGAAGACGGTGCGGCTGCGCGACGACGCGGCGGCGGTGGCCGGCTGCCCGGCGACCCGCCCGCCGGTCGAGGTGCACGCCGACGACACCGCCTACGTCATCTTCACCTCCGGCTCGACCGGCCGCCCCAAGGGCGTGCAGATCGCCCACCGGCACGTGCGCGAGCTGATGGCGTCCGGCGGCCGGCACCTGGGGATCGGCGCCGGCGACGTGGCGGCGATGTTCCACTCCTACGCCTTCGACGTGTCGGTGTGGGAGCTGTGGAGCGCGCTGCTGCACGGCGGGCGGCTGGTCGTCGTGCCGTACCTGCTGTGCCGCTCGCCGCAGGAGTTCGCCGCGCTGCTGGCCGCCGAACGGGTCACCCTGCTGTCGCAGACCCCGTCCGCCTTCGGGCAGTTGACGACGGCGTTGCGGGACCGGCCGCGCGAGCTGCCGCACCTGCGGTGGGTGCTGCTGGCCGGCGAGGCGCTGGACCCGGCGGCCGTGCGCCGCTGGTTCGCCCTGGACCCGGCGCCGCCCGCGGCGCTGTGCAACCTGTACGGCACGACCGAGACCACGGTGCACGCCACGGCGTTCGACGTGCGCGACCCGGACGGGTTCGAGCGCAGCCGGGTCGGCTCGGTCATGCCGCACCTGACCCAGGTGGTGCTCGACGACCGGCTGCGGCCGGTGCCGGTCGGCGTCACCGGGGAGCTGTACGTCGGCGGACTGTCGCTGGCGCACGGCTACCTGGGGCGCTCGGACCTCACGGCGCAGCGGTTCCTGCCCGACCCGTTCAGCGGTGGCGGGGCGCGGATGTACCGCACCGGCGACCTGGTGCGGCGGCTGGCGGACGGCGGCCTGGAGTACCTCGGCCGGCGCGACGGGCAGGTCAAGATCCGTGGGTACCGCATCGAACTGGGCGAGATCGAGAACGTCCTGGCCGCCCATCCGGCGGTGGCCACCTGCGTGGTGACCGTGCGCGAACCGGCCCCGGGCGACAAGCGGCTGGCCGCCTACGTCACCGCCGCCGGCCCCGGCGAACCGGACCCCGGCGAACTGCGCGAGCACCTGCTGACCGGCCTGCCGGCCTACATGGTGCCCGCCACCTTCACGGTGCTGGCCGAACTGCCGCTGACCACCAACGGCAAGGTCGACCGCAAGGCCCTGCCGGAGCCGGTCACCGCGGTGCCCACCGGTGCGCGGTCGGCGCCGCCGAAGGGCGAACTCCAGGAACTGGTGGCCCGGGTGTGGTCGCAGGTGCTCGACGTCGCCGAGGTCGGCGCGCACGACGACTTCTTCCGGCTCGGCGGCGACTCGCTGCGCGCGGTGCGGGTGGCCAACGCCCTGCGGACCGAGGGCTGGGACGTCGAACTCCAGGACTTCTTCCGCCACCCCACCGTGGCGGCGCTGTCGCGCGGTGCCGTGCCGGCCGCCGGCGGCGACGAACCGGCCCTGGACACCGTGCCGTTCGCCCTGCTGGACCCGGCCGACCGCGCGGTGATGCCGGCGGAGGTGGTGGACGCCGGACCGACGGTCGCCATGCAGCTGGCCATGGCCTACCACATGGAACTGTCGGGCGGCACCGACAGCTACCACAACGTCAACAGCTACCTGGTCAGCGGCGCGTTCGACGCCGGCCTGCTGCGCCGGGCGGTCGTCGAGGCCATGGAGCGCCACCCGGTGCTGCGCACCTCCATCGACCTGATGACGTACGGCGAACCACTGCAACTGACGCACCGTCACCTGCAACCGCCGCTGGTGGTGACCGACGTACGCCACCTGGCCGAGGCCGACCGGGACGCCGCGGTGCGCGAGGAGTTCCACCGGCTGCGCACCACCGGCTTCGACCTCGCCACCCCGCCGCTGTTCGCGGTACGGGCGCACCGGCTGACGGACGAGACCTTCCAGCTGACCGTCGCCGAGCACCACGCCATCCTGGACGGCTGGAGCTTCACCTCGCTGCTGTCGGAACTGCTGCGCCGGCACGCCGAGTTGATCGACGACCCGACGCTCGCGCCGGCCGCGCCGCCGCGCTCGGGCTTCCGCGACTTCGCCGCGGCCGAGCGGACCGCGGCCCGCGACGAGGCGTCGCTGCGCTACTGGCGCGACAAACTCGCCGGTGCGGACGGCCGGCTGCGGCTGCGCCCCGACCTGGCGCCGCGGCCGGAGGAGGGCGTCGAGCCCGGCGTGAGCGGGGTGCGCACCACCGAGCGGTTCCTGCCCGGCGTCGGCGCCCGGTTCCGGCTGGCGGCGGCGGCCGGCGGCACCACGCCCAAGAGTGTGGCGTTCGCCGCCCACCTGGTGGCGCTCGGCGCGATCACCGGGTCGCACCGGCCGGTGACCGGCCTGTCGGTGAACGGCCGGCTGGCCCGTGAGGGCGGCACCGAGGCGCTGGGGCTGTTCCTCAACACCGTGCCGGTCACCGCCGACACCACCGTCGAACCCCTCGCCCTGGCCCGGGTGCTGCACGAGGAGGAGACGGCGATGATCCCGCACCGCCGGGTCCCGTTCGCGCTGCTGGCCCGGATGATGCAATCCACCGCGCTGGGCAGCAACTTCGGCTTCCTGCGCTTCCACGCGCTGGGCCAGGTCGCCGAGGACGGCGGACGCATCGTCAGCGACGGGCTGCGCTTCGAACCCACGATGCGGCACGAACCCACCAACTTCGCGCTCAGCGCGGCGATGGTGATGGACCCCACCTCCGACGACGGCCTGCTGGCCGTCGACCACACCGTGGCCCTGGTCCCCGACCGGGCCGTGGACGCCTACCGCACCGCTTTCCTGGCGGCCGTCGAGGCCATGACGGACCACGTGGACCGCACCCCCCGAGACAAGGAGTGACCGACATGGACGCCTTCACCACCTTCGACGTGGTCGTCAACGACGAGGAGCAGTACTCCCTGTGGCCCGCCGGGGTCCCGCTGCCGAACGGCTGGACGGCCGAGGGGACCACCGGGTCCGAGGAGCGGTGCCTGGAGCGGATCGAGGCCATCTGGCCGGACATCCGCCCCCGCAGCCTGCGGGAGTCCGTGGAGCGCCGGCGTGCCGAGGAGGGCGTGCGATGAGCGTCGAGACCCCGGCACCGCCGGCCGTGGCGGCGGCCGCGAACCCGGCAGCCGCCAACGCCCTGCCCGCCACCCCGGGGCGGGAGGGCACCATCCCCGCCTGGTTCGAGGAGCAGGTACGCCGCAGCCCCGACGCGGTGGCCCTCACCCAGGTCGGCGGCGGCCTGCTGACCTACGCCGAACTGGACGCACGCGCCAACCGGTTCGCGCACTGGCTGCGGGCCGCCGGGGTGCGGCCGGGCGACACCGTCGGCCTGCACCTGTCGCGCTCCACCGAGTGCGTGGCGGCCATGCTCGGCGTGCTGAAGGCGGCGGCGGCCTACCTGCCGTTGGAGCCGCACGTCCACCACGCCCGCCTCGTGCACTGCGTGCAGGACGCCGGCGCGGCCGTCGTGGTCAGCGCCGACCCGGCCACCGCAGCCAACTTCGGGGTCCGCGTCCTGGACGTGGCCGACGGCAGCGTGGACCGGCAGCCGGCCACCGCGCCGGACCTGGTGGTGCGGGCGGACGACACCGTCTACGTCACCTACACCTCCGGCTCGACCGGCACGCCGAAGGGCACCCTCGTCCCGCACCGGGCCGTCCCGGGGTTCTTCGCGGGCACCGACTACGCCATGTGGGGGCCGGACTCCATCTCCCTGCTGCACTGCGCGCTGGCCTGGGACGGCCACCTGATCGACCTGTACCCGGCGCTGCTGACCGGCGGACGGGTCGTCGTCCCGGCGCACGACACCGGTGACCCGCTGGCCACGGTGCGCTGCGCGGCCGAGCACGGAGTCACCGTGATGTTCTTGACCACGGCGGCCTTCAACCTGCTGGCGCACGGCGACACCGGCGACGTCACCGCCCCGCGCCACCTGCTCTTCGGCGGCGAGGCGGTCTCACCGCAACACACCCGGCAGGTCGCCCGCCGCCACCCGGGCACCCGGCTGGTGAACTGCTACGGGCCGTCGGAGACCACCGTCTTCAGCACGGTCCGGCCGGTGCGCGAGGCCGACCTGGCCGACGGGCGCATCCCCATCGGCACCCCGGTCGGCGACCGCACCGTGCGGGTGCTCGACGAGAACCTGCGGCCCTGCCCGAGCGGCGTGACCGGGGAGCTGTACGTCAGCGGCCCCGCCCTCGCCCACGGCTACCACCACCGCCCCGGCCTGACCGCGCGCGCCTTCGTCCCCGACCCGTTCAGCCCGCTGCCCGGCGCCCGGATGTACCGCACCGGCGACCTGGTACGGCAACTGCCCGACGGCGCCTATGAGTTCATCGGCCGGCGGGACAACCAGGCCAAGATCCGCGGCCGGCGCGTCGAACCCGGTGAGATCGAGGTGACGCTCGCTGCGCACCCGGACGTCACCGCGTGCGCGGTGACGGTGTGGGAACCGGCCGCCGGCGACAAGCGCCTCGCGGCCCACCTGGCCACCCGGGACGGTACCCCGGCCGACCCGGCCGCCCTGCGCGCCTTCCTGGCCGACCGGCTGCCCGCCTACCTCGTCCCCGCCACCTTCACCACCTTGCCGGCGCTGCCGCTGACCGCCAACGGCAAGCTCGACCGCGCGGCGCTGCCCGTCCCGCACGACGACGCCCCGACCGCCGCCGAGGACCTGCCGCCGGAGCCGGCCGACCCGCTGCGCGACCTGATCGGCCTGACCTGGGCGAAACTGCTGGGCGTCGAGCAGGTGCGCGGCGCCGACAACTTCGCGGCGCTGGGCGGCCATTCGCTGCTGGCCGTGCGCCTGGTGCACGTACTGCGGGCCGCGCTCGGGGTCAACGTCACCCTCGCCTCGCTGGTGGGATCGCGCGACCTGGACCACTTCACCACCGCGGTACGCGCCACGATCGCCGCCGAAGGTGCCGAGCCCGACCTGCCCGGCCTGCTGGAGAGGCTGTCGCGGTGAGCGCGCACCCGCAGGTGGACGCCGACGAGGCGGTCCGCGACCTGCTCGCCGCGCTGGGCGAACCGCAGGTCGCCGCGCACGACGTGCTGCCCACCGGCTCGGACGCCGACGGCGAGATGCCGCTGTCCGAGGGCCAGCGCCAGCTGTGGTTCCTCCAGCAGCTGCACCCGGACTCCACCACCTACAACGTGTGCGTCGGCCTGCGGACGCACGGCCCGTTGGACACCGCGGCCCTCGGCACGGCGCTGACCGCGCTGGCCGACCGGCACACGGTGCTGCGGACCAACGTGGTCGCCCGCCGCGGTCGCCCGCACGCCGTGATCCGTCCCGCGGGCACCCCGGTGGAACTGCGCCCGGTCGGCGGCCCGGGGACCGCGCCGGCCGACGCGGAGATCCAGCGGGTGGCCCGCGAGGAGATGGCCGTCCCGTTCGACCTGGCCGTCGAACCGCTGCTGCGCGCCCGGCTGCTGCGGCTGGCCGCTGATGACCACGTGCTGCTGCTGGTCTGGCACCACCTGGTCGTCGACGGCTGGTCCATGCGCATCGCGCTGCGCGACCTGGCCGCGCTGTACTCGCAGGCGGCCGGCGGTCCGACCGCCGACCTGCCCGTGCTGCCGCACGGCTACGGCGACTTCGCGCTGTGGCAGACGACGCTGATGACGCGCACCCGGCGCCACGAACGGGCCGTGGAGCACTGGTGCCGCACCCTGCACGGCGCCCCCGAACGGTCGGCCCCGCCGCCGGACGCGGCCACCGGGCAGCAGGGCGGCCGCTCCCTGCACTTCGACCTGCCCGGGCCGACCACCGCCGCCGTCGCATCGGTCGCTGTGCGGTACGACCTCACCCCGTTCGCGGTGACCTTCACCGCCTTCCTGGTCTGGCTCGCGGCGGCCGGCGGGTCGCGCGACGTCGTCGCCGGGGTGCCCAGCAGCGGCCGGGCCTTCCCCCAACTCGACGACGTGGTCGGCTACTTCGTGAACCTGATGCCGCTGCGGATGGACCTCGACCCGCGCTGGTCGTTCGCCGGCGCCGCCCGCGCGGTGCGCGCCGCGGTGGCCGACGGCCTCGACCACGACCTGCTTCCCTTCGACCGGATCGTCAAGGCCCTCGGCGTCCCCCGCCGCGCCGGGCAGCGCCCGCTGGCGCAGGTGATGTTCCAGCTGGTGTCCGCGCACGACGTGGGCGGATCGGCCGCGCGCTGGCACGGCCTGCGGGTGGACGAGTGCCCGATCGGCAACGACGACAGCCCCCGGTTCGACCTCGAACTCGACCTGCTGCACGACACCGACGGCACCCTGCGCGGCAGCTTGACGGTGGACGCCGCGCGGTACTCCGCGGCGGCGGCCGACGGGTTCCGTGACGCGTACGCCCGGGTGCTGGCCGCGCTGTGCCGGCAGCCGGACGCACCGCTGGCCGCTTTCCTGCCCGCCGGCGCGGGCCCCGACGACGCACCGGAACAGGACGGTCGACGATGACCACGCACATCCGCACCCCACAGCGGACGGACCGCCCGCACGTGGTCGACGACTGGTTCATGGTCCTGCGCCCGCGGCCCGGCGCCCGGACCCGGCTGTTCTGCTTCCCGCACGCCGGCGGCGACGTCTCGGCGTTCGCCACCCTGGCCGGGGCCCTGCCGCGGGACACCGAGGTGTGGGCGCTGCGGCTGCCCGGCCGCGGCGCGCGGCTGCACGAGCCGCTGCCGGCCGACTTCGACACGCTGGTCGCCCAGGTCACCGCGGCCCTGCTGCCGCACACCGCGGGGGTGGACTTCGGCATCTACGGGCAGAGCTTCGGCGGCCTGCTGGCCTACGAGGTCGCCCGCGCGCTGCCGGCCGGCCACCTGCCGCGGTTCCTCGTGCCCGCCTCGGTCAAGGCGCCGCAGGTGTGGGCCGAGCAGCTGCCCGAGCGGCTCGACGCGGCCGGGCTGCTGGCTGCCACCGGGTTCGACACGGTCCTCGGCCAGGACCCGGAACTGGCCGCCATGACCCTGGAGGTCATCGGCGCCGACCTGGAGCTGTGCCGCACCTACCGGCACCGCCCCGGACCGCTGCCGGCCGTCGCGGTGCTGGCGGTCGCCGGGACCGGCGACCCGCTGGTGGACGCCGACGACCTGGCCGCCTGGGCCGAGGTGGCGGGCGGAACCCCGGCCGTCGCCCTGGTCGAGGGCGGCCACGTACTGGCATCGCCCGCCACCGCCGGCCCGCTGGAGCCGCTGCGCGCCCTGGCCGCCGCGGCCCCGGCCCCCGCGCCCGCGGCGCCGGCGACCTCACCCGACCTGTCCGACACCCTGTTCTGGCAGGGCCCGGACGTGGCCGCCCGGGTGGACGCGCTGCGCTCGGCGTCCCCGGTGTGCCGGACCGTCGTCCCCGGCGACGGACCGGTGTGGTCCGTGCTGTCCTACGAACTGGCGATGCAGGTCCTCGGCGACGGCGCCACCTTCAGCTCGACCGGCGGTTCGCTGCTGGGCTCCTCGCCGGGCGGCGCGGCACCGGCCGGCGCCGGACGGATGATGGCGATGTGCGACGGCCCGGCGCACCGCACGTTCCGCCACCCCGTCGCACCGTTCTTCAACACCCGCAGTACCGCCGGGTACGCGCCACGCCTGGCCCAGCTCACCGAGGACGCGGTACGCCGCGGGCTCGACGGCGGTGAGGTCAACTTCGTGGACCTCATCTCGCCGGTGCCGGTGGCCGTCATGTGCGACCTGCTCGACATCCCGGTCGCCGACCGCGGCCGCGTGGTGGCCCTCAGCGACGCGGCGTTCCTCGGCACCACGGCGCACGAACGGCAGGCGGGCCACCAGGAGTTGATCCGCTACCTGTTCGGCCACGCGGTACGGCACCGGGCCCGGCCGGGCGGCGGGCTGGCCGGGACGCTGGCGACGCACACCGTGGACGGCGCGCGGCTGCCGCTGGAGGAGGTCGTGCTCAACCTCGACAACATCCTGGTCGGCGGCGTGCAGACCGTCCGGCACACCGCCGCGATGGGCATGCTCGCCCTGCTGCGCCACCCCGACCAGTTCGCCGCGCTGTGGGACGGCACGGTGGAGATGGACGACGCGGTCGACGAACTGCTGCGCTGGACCTCCTCCGGACTGCACGTACTGCGCACCGCGGCGTGCGAGACCGAACTGGGCGGCATCCGCGTCCGGGCCGGCGAGAAGGTCGTGGTGTGGACCTGGGCGGCCAACCACGACCCGGAGCGCTTCGACCGCCCGGCGGAACTGCTGCTCGACCGCAGCCCCAACCGCCACCTCGGGCTCGGCTTCGGACCGCACTACTGCGTGGGCGCCGCCCTCGCCAAGGCCGAGCTGTCGGCGATCTTCACCACGCTGCGCGCCCGGGCACGCGCGATCGAACCGGCCGGAACGCCCCGGCACAACACCTCGATCATCAATTTCGGGCTCGACGACCTGCCGGTACGGCTCGTCGCCCGCTGACGGCGTGCGCGACCTCACCACGACGCGGGAACACGAAGCTGGAGGGGAACCCATGGACATGGCAACGGACGTGCGGCCGCAGACGGACGCGATCGAGGAACTGCTGGCCGCCGTGTGGTCGGAGGTGCTCGACGGGACACCGGTCGGCCCCGCGGACAACTTCTTCGACCTGGGCGGCGACTCGCTGCTCATCCTGGAGACGATCGCGCTGGCCCGTGAGGAGGGACTGGACTACACGCCGCTGGACCTCATCGAGAACCAGACGGTCGCCGAACTGGCCGCCCGGGTGACCGCGGCGACCGCCCCGCTCGTCGAGGCCGAGGTCACCGACGGCATCCCGCTGACGTTCGCCCAGCAGCAGCTGTGCACCCGCCAGCCGCACCCGCGGTACGTCACGCAGGCGGTGCTGTGGCGGGTGGAGGACGACCTGGACGCCGAGGTGCTGGCGCAGGCGCTGCCGGCCGTGCTGGACCCGCACGACTCCTTCCGGCTGCGGCTGGACGGCTCCCGGCTGCGGCTGGCCGCCGACGCGGGCTTCACCCTGGAGCGGCTCGACCTGTCCGGCGGCACCGAACGGGAGCGCGCCGAGGCGGTCCTGCGGGAGACGACGCGGTTGCAGCGCTCCCTCGACCCGGTCGGCGGACCCACGGTCCGCGGCGCGCTGCTCGACCTGGGGCCGGCCGGCCGCCGGCTGTTCCTGACCGCCCACCACCTCGCCGTCGACAGCGCCTCCTGGCGGATCCTGCGCGGCGAACTGGCCGCCGCCTGCCGCCGTCCCGCCCGCGAACAGCCCGGGCAGCAGGCGACCACGCCCTACGGTGTGTGGGCCCAGCGGATCGGCGCCACCCGGCCGGTGCCCGGCCCGCCGACCGCGGGCGGCGGCCTGCCCTGGGCGCCCTGGGGACGGCTGGACAACGGCGGCGAGCCCTTCTCCCGCGCCACCACGGCGCGCGTGCGGACCCCGGCGGACCTGACCGCCACCCTGCTGGAGCTGGCCCGCCGCGACCTGGGCACCGGGATGGACTCGGTGGTGCTGGCCGCGGTGACCACCGCCGTCGCCCAGGTGTACGGCACCGACCTGGTCGCCTGCGACATCGAGCGGCACGGCCGCGACCAGGCCGGCGCCGGCACCGACATCAGCCGGACCACCGGATGGTTCACCGACCTGCGCACCGTGCGGCTGGCCCCCGGCGGCCCGGCGGAGCGGCTGGTGAAGTCCGCCGACCACGCCCTGCACGACCCGGACGGCGGCGTCGCGACCCGGACCGTGCCCGCGGCGCTGGTCAACTACCTGGGCCGGTTCACCGAACGGCCGCAGGAGATGTTCGCGGAGGCCGAGGAGACCTTCGCCGACGACCGCCACCCCGACAACCACCTCACCCACCCCGTGGAGGTGCACGCCGCCGTCAACGGCGCCCACCTGGTCACCGTGCTGACCTGCGACGGCGCCGCCCCCGACGGGCAGCGCGCGCAGGAGCTCGCCGACGCCTACGCCGCGGCGCTGGAGTCGATCGCCGCCGGACCCCGGGAGGAGGCGTGATCGGGCTGCACCCGGCGCTGCCGCCCTGCGACACCGCCGTGGTGGTGGTACCCGGCATCGCCGGCACCGCACGGGCGGTACGCCCGCTGACCGCGGCGCTCGCCCCCGTACCGGTGTCGGTCGCCGTGCGCCGGCCCAGCCCGGCCGGCCGCGGCGGGAGCCTGCCGATCCCGCGACGGGCCGAGGAACTCGCCGCCCGCCTGACCGCCGGCCCGCTGCCCGCCCGCCTGATCGTCGCCGGCCACAGCCTGGGCGCCTACATCGCCCTCGAACTGGTGCGCCTGCTGGCGCTCTCGGCCCCCGAAACCGCCTGCACCCTGGTCGTGGCCGCCCAACTGCCCCCACACCGCCTGCCGTTGCACGCTGACGACGGCTTCGACGACGCGACGGTGCTGCGCAAGGTCACCGGCGGCACGGCCCCCGACGGGCTGGCCGGCGACCCGGCGCTGCTGGGCGTCCTGATCGACCAGTGGCGCACCGACTACCGGGCCATCGACGCCTACAAGCCCGAACCCGCCGCGCTGACCGACGCGCCGGTCCACGTGTGGACGGCCACCGGCGACCCGTCCGCGCCGTACGGCGAAGGCATCGCGGACTGGGGCCGGTACACCACCGGCCCGGTGCACCGCGAGGAGTTCGACGGCTCGCACGACTTCCTGTTCACCCGCGTCGCACCCGTGGCCGACCGGCTGCGGCAGCTGACCGCCCGACCGATCGAGGTGTGCCCGTGACCGGCCCGACCACCACCGCCCTGTACGACTGGTTCGCGCGCTCGGCCGCCGCCCACCCGGACGCGCCGGCCCTGGAGCTGGACGGTACGGCGTACTCCTACCGGCAGTTGGAGCGGTACGCCGAAGTGCTGTCCGGCCGGATCGTGCGGGCGCACGGCGGCGCGCCCCCGGCCCGGGTCGCGCTGCTGGCCTCCCGCAGCCTCACCGCGTTCGCCGGCTACCTCGCGGCGCAGCGCCTGGGCGCCACCGTCACCCCGCTCAACCCCGGCTACCCGGCCGCCCGCAACCGCACGGTGTGCCGACTCGCCCGGACCGATGTCCTGGTGGCCGAGCGGTCCGCGCTGCCGCCCGAGGGGTACGCCGCCGACGGCACCGTGCCGGTGGAACTGGTGCTCACCGACGAGGAGGTCACCGCGCCCGCCCCGGCGGACCTGCCGGTGCCGCCGCCGGCCCGGGCGGCCGCCGACGACGTGGCGTACGTGCTGTTCACCTCCGGCTCCACCGGCCGGCCCAAGGGCGTGCCCGTCCGGCACCGCAACGCCTCGGCGTACGTCGCCCGCAACATCGAGCGGTTCCGCGTCGGCCCCGGCGACCGCACCTCGCACACCTTCGACCTGACCTTCGACCCCTCGGTGCACGACCTGTTCGTCACCTGGGGCGCCGGAGCCACGCTGGTGGTCCCGCAGCGCACGGACCTGCTGACCCCGGTCGAATACCTCACCCGCCAGGCCATCACCCACTGGTTCTCGGTGCCCTCCCTGGTCTCGGTCAGCGCCGCACTGGGCAACCTGCCGGCCGGCCAGGCCCCGGCGCTGCGCCACGGGGTCTTCATCGGCGAGCAGTTGACGTACCGTCAGGCCAGGGCGTGGCACGACGTCGCCCCCGGCGCGGTCATCGACAACGTCTACGGCCCCACCGAGCTGACCGTCGCCTGCACCGCCTACCGGCTGCCCCGCGACCCGCAGCAGTGGCCGGCCACCAGCAACGACACCGTGCCCATCGGACCCGTCTACGACACGCTCGACCACCTCGTGCTCGACGAGGACGGCCACCCGGCCGACGAGGGCGAACTGTGCGTGCGCGGCGTCCAGCGCTTCGACGGCTACCTCGACCCGGACGACGACAACGAGCGCTTCCTCACCCACGAGGACGGCCGCACCGAGATCCACCGCGGCGGCCCGCTCACCGACGCGCACTACTACCGCACCGGGGACCGGGTGCGCCGGGAGCAGGGCACGCTGCTGCACCTGGGCCGGCTCGACAACCAGGTCAAGCTGCGCGGCTACCGCGTCGAACTGGGCGAGATCGAGACGGCGCTGCGCCGCCACCCCGCCGTCGAGGAGGCCGTCGTCCTCGCGCTGCCCGGCACCAACGGCCTGGAGGCGGTGGCCTGTTACACCGGCGAGCCGCTGGAGCGCGCCGCGGCCCGCGGCTGGCTGCGCGCCCACGTCCCGCCGCACATGGTCCCGCGCCGCCTCGTGCACCTGGAGCGCCTGCCGCTCAACCCCAACGGCAAGATCGACCGCCCCGCGCTGCGACGCGACCTGACGGCCGACCCGACCCCCACGCCCGCACCGGCACCCGCCGCCGCGCCGACCCGCCTGCTCCCGGTCGGCTGACCGCACCGCACCGCACCCGCTCCGAAACGTCCCCCCGCCACCAAGGAGCCACCATGGACTTCAGCCTGTTCTACTTCGCCAACGACAGCGCCAACGACAACTCCGGCGACCGCTACCGCTTACTGCTGGAGGGCGCCCGGTTCGCCGACACCCACGGCTTCAGCGCGGTGTGGACGCCCGAACGGCACTTCCACGCCTTCGGCGGCCTCTACCCCAACCCGTCCGTCCTGGGGGCGGCCCTCGCGGTGGCGACCGAACGCGTCCAGATCCGGGCCGGCAGCGTCGTGGCCCCGCTGCACCACCCGGCCCGCATCGCCGAGGAGTGGGCCGTGGTGGACAACCTGTCCGGCGGCCGGGTCGGGCTGTCGTTCGCCTCCGGCTGGCACAGCACGGACTTCGCGCTGCGCCCCGAGGCGTACCAGGACCGCCGCCGCATCACCCTGGAGACCGCCCAGCAGGTACGCGAACTGTGGCGCGGCCGCCCGATGGACGTCGTCGACGGCGCCGGCACCGAACGCAGCATCAGCACCTTCCCGCCGCCGGTCCGCCGCGAACTGCCCGTCTGGGTCACCAGCGCCGGCAACACCGAGACCTTCCGGGACGCCGGGCGGGCCGGCTCCGGCGTGCTGACCCACCTGCTGGGCCAGGACCTCGACCAGCTCGCCGAGAAGATCGCCGCCTACCGGCAGGCCGTGGCCGACCGCCCCGACGCCGACGGCCGGCCCGGCCACGTGGCGCTCATGGTGCACACCTACCTCGGCGAGGACGACGACACCGTCCGCGAGGCGGTCCGCGCCCCGCTGTCGGACTACCTGCGCAGCTCGGTCGAACTCACCCTCACCTCGCAGCGCTCCCGCACCGGTTCGCGCCGCCGGATGGACCCGTCGAAACTGCGCCGGGAGGACGTGGACTTCCTGGTCGCCCAGTCCTTCGAACGGTATTACCGGCACAGCGGACTGCTCGGCACCGTCGACAAGGCGATGGACCTGGTGGACGCGGTG
This sequence comes from Streptantibioticus silvisoli, assembly GCF_027947535.2. GTDB lineage: Bacteria > Actinomycetota > Actinomycetes > Streptomycetales > Streptomycetaceae > Streptantibioticus_C > Streptantibioticus_C silvisoli. The sequence continues at coordinate 20,794 of NZ_JAAGKO020000035.1, read as the reverse complement.
CGCGCCGCCGGGGTGGACGAGATCGCCTGCCTCATCGACTTCGGCCTGCCGGACGACGCGGTGCTGGCCGGCCTGGAGCACCTCGACACGCTGCGCCGCACCGTCGAGCAGCGGGTCCCGGCCGGCGCCGTCGCCTGACCGCGCACGCCGCCGCCCGACCGCCCCGGTGCGCACCGCGCGGTACGCCCGCGCGTCCCAGCCGGACCTTCCTGCTTCGCGCACGGCTCCACCACTCCCGGTCTTTCCCGGCTTGCTTCGGCTTCCAGCGAGGAGAGCACCATGCCACCACCGACACACTCCGTTCCGCCCGGCCCCGGCGCGCGCTTCCTGTTCGTCCTGGGCGGCGGCCGTCCCGGCGGCTCCACGGAGGCCCTGGCCCGCCGGGCCGCGGACGGTCTGCCGGACCGCGCCGCCCGCCGCTGGCTGCGGCTGGCCGACCACCCGCTGCCCGCGTTCGAGGACGCCCGCGGCACGCCGGCCGGTACCGCCGGCGCCGGGGACCGCCACGAACGGGTCCTGCTGGAGGCGACGTTGGAGGCGACCGACCTGGTGATCGTCTCCCCGCTGTACTGGTACACGGTCTCGGCGGCCACCAAGCTCTACCTCGACCACTGGTCGCGCTGGATGGACCGGGCCGACCTGGCCTACCGCGAGCGGATGCGCGGCAAGACGATGTGGGCGGTCAGCTCCTGCGCGTCGCCGGACCCCGCGGACGCCGATCCGCTCGCCGGGATGCTGCGCAGGACCGCCCGCCACCTAGACATGGAGTGGGGCGGGCTGCTGCTCGGCCGCGGCCCCGGCCGCCCCGACCGGTCGGCGGTGACGGGTCTCCCGGCCGGACCTCGCGACCGCCCGCCGGCCGCCCGCCCCGGCGAGCCCGCCACCTGCGACAGCACCGGACGCCCTGTCGAGGCCCGGGCCTTCTTCACCGCGGGCGTCCTGGCGGCGGCGGCCCAACGGTGAGGCGTGGCGCGGCCGGGACCGGACGGCGGTGGGCTTTACAGCGCGGACGGCGCCGTGCCGACCGTACGGATGACGCTGTGCTGACGGCGGAGGTGTGACCGGATGGCGGTCGGCTGATCGTATGACCGAAGGCGCGACCGTAGGACCTGACCGCAGGTGTGACCGCACGACGAGGCCGTGACCGTACGGCCGATGGGGTGATCGTACGACCGGTGCGCAGTCCGAACGACGGTGTGGTGACCGGCGGGCGGGATGCCCGGCGTACCCGTGGTGCCGGGAGTGCCCCGGCGCCGAAGGAGGAGGACCGAGATGGAGTCGCACGAGCCGCGGGCCCCGGGCGGGACGCCGCCCGGACGCGGATTCCGGTTGCTGTGGGCGGGGGAGACGACCAGCAAGGTCGGCACCGCCGTCACGTCGGTCGCGCTGCCGCTGCTGGCCACGCTGACCCTGCGCTCCAGCGCCTTCCAGATCGGGCTGATCGCCGCCGCGCAGTGGTTGCCGTGGCTGCTGGTCGGCCTGCCGGCCGGCGCGTGGGTGGACCGGTGGGATCCGCGGCGGGTGATGCTGTGGTGCGACCTGCTCTCGGCGCTCGCCGTGGTCGGGGTGCCGGTCGCGGCGGCGGCGGGCGTGCTGACCTTCGGCCAGGTGCTGGTGGCCGCCTTCGTGCTGGGCCTGGCCGGCGTCTTCTTCTCCACCGCCTACCAGGTGTACCTGCCGCTGGTCGTCGCGGAGGACCGCCTGGTCGGTGCCAACGCGCGCCTTCAGGGCAGCGAGTCCGGCGCGCAGATCGCCGGGCCGAGCCTGGGCGGCCTGCTGACGCAGGTGTTCGGCGCGGCGGCGGGGCTGCTGGTGGACGCCGTCTCCTTCGCCGTCTCCGCCGCCTGCCTGCTGGCCTCCCCGGCCCCGGCCGGCGCCGCCCGGCTCCGCGGCGGCCGCCCAGAACCCGTGCGCCGGGCGGTGCGCGAGGGGCTGCGGTTCGTGCTGGGCGACCGGCTGCTGCGGCGGTTCACCCTGGTGGCCGCGTTGACGAACCTGACGGCGACCGCCACCGAGACGCTGCTCGTGATCTTCCTCGTCCGCACGGTCCACCTGCCGGCCGGCACGGTCGGCGTGCTGATGGCGGTCGGCGGCACCGGCGGGGTACTCGGCGCCCTCGCCGCCGTCCCGCTGGCCGGCCGGCTCGGCGAGGCCCGGGTGGCCCGGCTCAGCCTGGCCGCCACCGCCCCCTTCGGACTCCTGGTCCCGCTCACGGCCCGCGGCCCCGCGCTGGCCCTGTTCGTCGTGGGGGCCGCGGTACCGGTGGCCGGGATGATCGTCTACAACGTGGTGGTCAGCAGCTTCCGCCAGCAGCACGTCCCGCGCGGCATGCTGGGGCGCATCTCGGCGACCATGCGGTTCCTGATGTTCGGCGTGATCCCGCTGGGCGCGCTGGCCGGGGGGTCGCTGGGCTCCCTGATCGGCCCCCGCGCGGCGCTGTGGTGGGTGGCCGGCGCCGCCCTGCTGCCCGGCGTCCTGCTCACCCTCTCCCCGCTGCGCCGCATGAGCCGCCTCACCCTGCTCCCGGTCGCCACCGCCTCGGCCCCGTCCGGCGGCGCGTGACCCGGTCCCGACCGCGACGGCGGGCCGTCGCTCTCCCCGGCCCGTGACGACGCTGCGCCACCGCCGCACCACCGGCATGGTAGGAGTGCGCAGCGCTCACGCCGGTGTCCGGGAACCCGATCAGGACGGGAGCCACATCAAGCCGGCAAACCCGGGCAGGCGCGTACCGGTGGTGATCCGGTGGAGGTCAGCGCGGGAGTCGCCCGGCTGCCGTACCGGACAGGCCGCTCGACCGTTCAAGTATCGGAGGCAGTTGATGGCCCGTACCGTCGCCCAAGTGATCGTCGACGCGCTGGAAGAGCTTCAGGTGAAGCATGTCTTCGGCGTGGTCGGCGACGCGCTCAACCCCTTCACCGACGCCATCCGCCGGGCGGAGACGGTCGAGTGGGTGGGCTGCCGGCACGAGGAGGCGGCAGCTTTCGCCGCCGGTGCGCAGTCGCAGCTCAGCGGCACGATCGGGGTCTGCATGGGCACCGTCGGCCCCGGTTCGATCCACCTGCTGAACGGCCTCTACGACGCCGCCAAGAGCGGGACCCCGGTCCTGGCGATCGCCGGGCAGGTACCGCTCGCCGACGTCGGCACCGACTACTTCCAGGAGGTCGACAACGACCTGCTCTTCCGCGACGTCGCCGTCTTCCGCGCCACCATCACCTCACCGGCGCAGCTGCCCGGCCTCCTGGAGATCGCCGTACGCAGCGCGATCGGGCGCGGCGGGGTGGCCGTGCTGACCGTGCCGGGCGACGTCGGCGACCAGGAGGTGCCCGACGACCGCCCGGCCCGGCTGTCGCTGACCCGGCCCAGCAGCCGGCCCGACGACCCGGCCCTGGACGAGGCCGCCGAGCTGATCAACTCCGCCGACCGGGTCACCCTGCTGGTCGGCAGGGGCGCGCGGGGAGCGCGTACGGAGACCCTGGCGCTGGCGGAACGGCTCGGGGCGCCGATGGTGCTGACGCTGAAGGCCAAGGAGGGCTTCGAGGGCGACAACCCGTTCGAGGTGGGCCAGACCGGTCTGATCGGCAATCCGGCCGCCGCCTGGGCGATGGACCACGCGGACGCGCTGGTACTGCTGGGGACCGACTTCCCCTACCGGGACTGGTATCCGGACGGCAAGAAGGTGGTGCAGGTCGACACCGTCGCCGAGCACATCGGCCGCCGGGTACCGGTCGACGTGGCGCTCACCGCGGACGTCGGCCCCACGTTGCGCGCCCTGATGGACCGGGTCGAGCCGAGCGAGGACCGCTCCCACCTCGACGGCGCCCGCGAACGCTTCGCCACCTGGCAGAAGGCGCAGCACAGGCTGGCCGCCCCGGACCACGACCGGGGGCTGGTCGGCAAGGTGCGCTCGGCACTGGACAACCGTGAACACCTGGTACGCCCCGAGGCACTCGCTCTGGCGATCAACGAAGTGGCGGCCGACGACGCGGTGTTCACCTCGGACACCGGGATGGCGACGGTGTGGCTCTCCCGGTTCGTGCGGATGCACGGGAAACGCCGGCTGATGGGTTCCTACAACCTGGGATCGATGGCCAACGCCATGCCGCAGGCGCTCGGTGCGCAGTTCCTCGACCGGGACCGGCAGGTGGTGGCGTTCTGCGGCGACGGCGGTCTGAGCATGCTGCTCGGCGATCTGATCACCATCCGCACCCACCGGCTGCCGGTGAAGATCATCGTCTTCGACAACCGGCGCCTGGGCATGGTGAAGCTGGAGCAGGAGCAGGTCGGACTGCCCGAGTTCGGCACCGAACTCGACAACCCGGACTTCGCCGCCGTCGCCACGGCCCTGGGCATCACGGGTATCCGGGTCACCCATTCCGGCGAGCTGATCGATGGTGTGAACAGGGCTTTCTCCACGCCGGGCCCGGTTCTGCTGGACGTACTGACCAACCCCGAGGAGATCGCCGTCCCCGCGAAGCCCACGGTCGAGCAGGGCTGGGGCTTCGCCATCGCCAAGGTCAAGGAGATGCTGCGCAGCCCGGGCGAGACGGACTGACGATGGAGGGTGGGGCCACGCGGTAGCGCCGTGCGCGGCGCGGCGCTCGGGGAGGCCGGGGCGGGGGTGGCCGGGAACGCGCCGGCGGCGAACGGGCGTGGGAGCGGCGGCACTTGGGCGTGCGGCGTCGTGGGTGCGGCGCGCTGCCGGAGCGACCGGTCGATCCCTCGTGTCGTGCCGGCCGGTTGACGCGCCGTTGGGCGTGAAGGCGGACCGCGTCAGCGCCCGAGTGGGCCGGTGGCTGCTCGTCGAGGGCATCGAGGGCATCGAGGACGTCGGGGACTGAGCCACCTGCCGCACGCTCGAAGGCCGACGCCTCCACGGAGGCGCCGGCCTTCGTCGCTGCCCACCGGGCACGGCCGTTCTTCAGCTGGGGCGGCTCTCCGCCGCCGTCGGGGAGAGGCTCGCCGGGGTACAGCCCAGGGCCACGAGTCCGTCGAACCGGCCGCACACCACCGGCTGGCTGCCGCAGCTGCTGCCATCCGCGATCGGTACCAGGCTGAGGGGACGGCAACCGAGGCCGACACTGCCCGGATAGGCCGAGGCCGACACGCCTTCGACCTTCAGCAGGGCGGCGGTGGCGGGGTCGAGCTTGTCCTGGCTCTCCGTGGACAGACAGCACAGGTTTTGACCGGCCGGCGCGGCGGCCGGGCGCGCGGCGGCGGGCGTGGCGTGCGCGGGCGCGGCGGAGACGGCCAGCCCCATGGTCGACAGCAGGCCGGCCCCGACAGCGGCGGCAACGCGCCGGTATACGGAAGAAGTGATCATGCGGTGATCCTCGCCCGTCGACCGCCGCCGGATACCCGGCGTCGCCCACGCGGGCGAACACGTTCACCGGGGTGGGGGGAGCACGGCCCGTGCTGCCCGTACCGGTCGGCGGAGGCAGTGCGGGGCCGCCGCTTGGGACTCCTCCCCCTTGTCCTCCGACCGCCCGCACCCCGCACCCGTCGTGCCTGCCGCATCACCCGGGTGACGTCGTTGCGCCGGCCGCCGGTGGGGAGGACCGCCGGGCTCGGTCGGCGGGTGTCCGCTGGACAGAACCCGGTTGCGTACCGGGTTCCGACGGTGCCCTGGCGGCCGGGCCGACGTCCGGTTCGCGCCGCGGTGGCCCGGTGCGCGCAGGCGAGGCGCCACCCCTGCCTGCCACGGTGCGCGGCTGCGGTCCGGGGCGGGCCCATGGGGCGAAGGCACGAAGTCCGGAGCCATCACAACAGTTACGCTGAAGACAGGGGGGTGCATGATGCAGGTGGTATTCCGCGCCGAGGATCTGCCGGCGCAGGATCGGCTGAGTTCGTTGAACGAGATCTTCGTCAACAGCGAGCACCCGATGCGGGTCGTCAGCGCGGAGCCCGACGAGTTCCTGGCGACGGCGCGGATGCTGGATCTCGCCGAGGTCGACGTGGTGGAGCTGACGTGCTCTCCCTCCGAGGTCGTGCGGACACCCAGGCTGATCCGGCAGCACGATCCGGAGCTGCTCTGCGTCATCACGGCCCTCAGCGGAGACATCATGGTCAGTCAGGCGGGGCGGGAGACCGTGCTGACCGGCCAGGAATTCGCGATGTACGACAGCTCGACGCCCTTCCGGCTGGGATTCGGCACGGGTGCCGGGCCGGTGACGATGGTGCGCGCACACCTACCCCGCGAGTTCCTGGGAGTGCCGGTCGGCAGGATCGAGCGGCTGCTGGGGAGGTCCCTGCCCGGGGCCACGGGTGTCGGCGGACTGCTGAGGCAGTTCCTCACCAGTACGACCACGTGCTCGGCCGACTACCGCCCGACCGATCTTCCCCGGGTCGGTACCGTGGCCCGCGACCTGATGACCGCCGTGGTGGCCCATCACCTCGACGCCGAGGGCACGGTGCCGGACGACTCACGCCGGCGCACGCTGCTGATGCGGATCGAGACCTTCATCCAGCAGCAACTGCCCGACCCCCGCCTGACGCCGGGAACCGTTGCCGCCGCTCACCACATCTCGCTGAGCTACCTGCACCGCCTCTTCGCGGCGCGCGACACCACCGTCGCGGCCTGGATCCGCCACCAGCGCCTCGAACGCGCGCGCCGGGACCTCGCCGATCAGGCGCTGCGCGACGTGCCCGTCCACCAGATCGCGGCACGCTGGGGCTTCAAGGACCACCCCACCTTCACCCGGGCCTTTCGCGCCGCCTATGGCGCCTCGCCGAGCGACTACCGCTCCGTCGCGGACGCGGCGGTGGTGTGATCCCGGGCGAGCCTCGACCGGAGGGACGGCCGTCGACGGGCCCGGCTTCCGAAAGCCGGCCGCAGCGCGGGCCGGCGCGGGCCACGCCGACGGCGGCCCGGCCGACTTCGACCGGGCCGCCCACCGCCGACGCGACACCGTCGGACTCCGCATCAACCGCTTGACGCCATGGCACGGCATCGCCATCCGAAACGACAAGGCGTCAAGTGGCTGCCTCGCCGCACGCCACGTCGCCGCCGTCCGCCTCCGGACCGCACGGTGATCGGTGAGAAACGGCCTAGCCGAGGGTGAAGTCGTCGGCGGTCACGCTGGATTGGCCGTACCAGCCGTGGACGTAGACGGTGACGGTTCCGCTGCTGCCCGTGGTGAAGCCGACCGTCAGCTGGTTCCAGCTGGTGAGGTCGGACCAGGCGCTGGCGGTGGCGCCGCCGCTGACTCCGAGGTAGGCGTAGGGGCCCTGGACCCAACCGGTGAGCGTGTAGGTGTGGTTGGGGGAGAGGGTGACGGTCTGGTCGCATTCCGCAGTGCTGCTGGCGCTCGGGGTGACCTGGAGTGCGTGGCTGCCGCTGTGGACCGGGCTGGAGACCACCGCTGCGCCACCGGTGCAGGTCCACGGGCTCAGGCTGCCGGTCTCGAAGCCGGCGTTGGTCAGGGAGCCGCCGCCGCCTCCTCCACCGCCGGTGGAGGTGACGGTGAGGGTGTAGGTCGCGCTGTGGCTGCCGCTCGTGGCGCTGCCGGTGACGGTGATGGGGTAGCTGCCCGCGGCGACGGAGGCTCCGACCGTCGCTTTCAGCGTCGAGCTGCCGCCCGACGTTACGGAGGCAGGGCTGAAGGAGACGCTGACTCCGGCAGGCGCACCGGACGCGGAGAGGCTGACGGATTCGGCGCTGCCCGTGGTGACGGCGGTGCCGACGGTCGCGGTCGCGGAACCGCCCTGGGCGACCGAGGCGGAGCCCGGTGACAGGGACAGGGAGAAGTCACTGGTGGTGCCCCCGCCGCCACCGCCTCCGCTGCCCTCGTACGGCACGAACGCGTCCGTGAACGCGAGGCTGTTCTGGCTGATCTCACTGCACGTGGGCAGCGAGTTGGCGCTTCCGCCGCAGGCCTGGTCCCGGGTCGCGGCCCAGAACGCGAGCCGTCCGACGCCGTTCTGCGCGGCGAAGTTCTCCACGGTCTGGGCGTCGGCCAGGGTGAACGTCGAACCGTCGTCGTTCTTGCCGATCATCGGGGTGATCCCGAGGTTGGCGTAGGTGTAACCGGGGTCGACGGACTGCATCTGCGCCAGCGTCGCCTTGGCCGCGCTGACCGCGCCCTGGCCCATCTCGGTGCCCGTGCCCGCGTAGTAGTCCATCGCCATGATGTTGACGACGTCGATCTTGATGCCCGCGCTCTTGGCGGCCTTGAGGATGTTGACGCCGTCGCTGGTCAGGCCGCTGGTCAGCACCGGCAGGGTCATGGAGAACTGCAGGCCGGGGTTGGACGCCTTGAGGTCCTTCATCGCCTGCATCTGGCGGGCCGCGGCGCCGGTGTCCGCGATGGCGGCGCCTTCGATGTCGAAGTCGAGCTGGGTGACGCCGTAGTCGTTGATGAGGGCCTGGTACCCGGCGTCGATGCTGCTCTGCGTGGAGCACGTCCAGGCGAGCGCTTCGCCGCTGGCCCCGCCGGAGGAGATGATGACGGAGGCACCCTCGGACTTGGCCTTGGCGATCTCGGGGTCGGTGAAGGAGTCGTTGCCGATCGGGAGGGTGTCACCCCAGATCTGGGTGCACCCTTCGCCGAGCACGAAAGCCGCCGTGTATGCCTTGAGCTTGTGTCCGGTGACAGCTGTGTCGAGCAGTCCTTCCTGGCTGTTGGACATGTCGACATAGGGAGCCACGGAGTAGACGCTGCTCGCCGTCGCGGCGCTGCCGGCCGGCGCCAGAGCGACGGCGGCACCGGTGGCGGCGAGGGCGAGGGCGCAGACGGAAGCCGCAAACCGCGTGAGATTCATGACTGAGTACCCCTTCTGGGGATGCCTCGGGCCTGGAGTGGTGGGTGTTGGTGCCGCGCGGGCCGAGTTGGTACATACCAAAGCGTCCGCCTGTTGCGCCGTCAAGAGAACCAGACCAAGCGGAATGCCGCCCACTCCCTTGCGGCCCTCGGCCTCCCCGTTTCAGTCGGCTCGGTGCTTTCCGCGTATTCGCGCTCCGTGCGGGAGTGTTCCGTGCGGGAGTGTTCTGTGCGTGAGTGCTCCGTGCGGGAGTGTTCCGAGCGTGAGTGCTCCGTTCGCGGCTGTTCTGTCGGTGCGTGCTCCGTGCCCGGGTGCTTCCCGCTCAGGCGCGGCCGAGGAGTTGGTGGCCGGCTGCCGAGTTGGAGCGGGCGGTGAAGAAGTCGGTGAAGCCGTTCAGGAATTCCTCGCGAGTGATGCGGCCGTCTCCGTCGCCGTCCAGTTGGCGGAATCCGTGGGCGAGTTCCGCCGGGTGGACCCGGGTGCCGAACATGACGGTGTACTCGGCGGCGTCGAGGTGGCCGTCCCCGTCGGTGTCCGCGGCGTCGAAGACGGCTTGCGCGGCCAGCCGTGGGCCGCGGTTCAGATAGTCGGGGTCGTGGTCGCAGCCGGCCATCGTGGCGGTGATGAACTCCGTGCGGTCGACCCGTCCGTCGCCGTCGGTGTCCATGGTGGTGCGGATCTGCTCCCACCAGGCGGAGAACGCGGCGTGGACCGACGCTTCCCCGGCGTCGTCGAGTTCGAGTTGCCAGCAGACGTTGTGTGCCATCGCCCGCAGGTCCTCGGCGTCGACGAAGCCGTCGCCGGTCTGGTCCAGCACCTGGCGGAAGAACGTGTCGAGCCTGGGCCGCCGCGCGTCCCGCTGCCGGCGTCGCCCTGCGGTCCGTTGCTGGCCCGGGATCACTGTGGCCGGTGCCGTTGCCGCTTCCGTGGCGGTGGCCGGGTCGCCCGGGGCGGTGTGCGCGCGGTAGCGCATACGGTCCGGCAGCCGGGTCACCAGCGCGCGGGCGCCGTGGTGCATGACCCAGGACAGCAGTGCGGCGCGGCGGGTGCGGCGCAGTGCGAAGCGAGTGCGGTAGGAGGCGGGCAGGTCGGCGAGGGTGAGGTCGGCCAGGATGCGGGCTACCACCAGCCGCAGCAGTGGCCACAGCAGGCGGACCGGGCGCAGCCGGCGCGGGCACGGCGCCTCGCGCAGGATGCCGTGCAGGAGGTAGCGGGCCGCCGTGCCGTGCTCCAGGGTTTCCGCCACCGTCCGCTCGACATACGCCGGCACGTCGGCGGCGGTCGCGGGCACCAACGAGTCCGGCAGCCCGAACGCGAGCACGACCTCGTGGAACTCCCGGTAGAGCGCGTCGAGTTCGGCCGTGCTGTAGGGGTCGCCCGACAACTCCCCGACGGCGGTGACGCATTCGTAGAGGGTGACCATGACCCACACCCGGGTGGCCGGATCCAACGCCGAGTAGCCGCGCCCCTGCTCGTCGGTGCCCTCGATGCGCCGGTGCGCGCGCTCCAGCCGGGCGATCTCGCGGCGCAGGGTGTCGGCGTCGGAGTGGAACAGCCGTCGCCCGCTGCCGAGGGTGTGCTCGATCCGCCGCCAGGGGTGTCCGCGGTAGGTGGACTGCTTCTCCATGCCGGCGGAGACGTGCGGATGCGCCGCCTGGAGGACCAGCAGCCGCCAGGCGACCAGCCCGATGCGCCATTCGCCCAGTGCCCGCCGGAACGAGACGTCGCCGGGGCCTGGTTCCGGTCGGCCGGGGGAGCCCGGTGTGTCCGGACGGGGTCCGTGTGCGTCCGGGGCGGGTCCGCGCGGGGCCGGTACGGGGGAGTCGGCGGGAACGGTGCGGTCCATGGACGAACTCCTCGGCTGCGCGTACGACTTGGCGCACCCGATCTGCTCATCGGAACCACTCCGCAAACCGGCCCGGTATTAGTCATACCGGACGACGGCGCTTTTCGGCCGCCTCCCGGAAACCGGCCCGCACTCCGCTCCGGAGTGTTCCCGGCCCGTTCCGGAGTGCGTCCCGAACGCCCTCAGCCCCAGCGGGCGTACCGCACGCCACTGTTGTGGCCGTCCCTGCTCCGGCGGGTGCCCCGTTCGCCCATTCCGGCTGCCCAGGCGGTGTGTCCGCCTCGGGACGGAGCTGCCGTGGGTTCCCACTGGGGGGTTGAGGTACCTGTCTGGCCGGGCAACGGGCGTTCTTCTGCCGCTGGGGTTCTCCAGGGCGGCGCGCTCGGCCGCCCGCTGCCGGGGCGGCCTGCGGTGACGCGCGGGAGGGCTGCGGTGGCAGGGCGGCGGAGTAGGGGGCTGAGCGGCCCGGGGCTGGTGGTGTGTTCGGTGGGGGCTGCTGTTGTGCTGGTGAGGCTGGTCCGGGGGCGGGACCCGTAGTTCCGGTTGATCGCGTTGTCGTCGCGGTGGGTCGGGTTTCGTGTCAGGGGGTTTAGGGCGGTGGATGGGTGTGGGTTCCGTTTGTCTCCAGTGGTTTTCGAGGTGTTCTCTAGGTGGTGCGGGGAGTCTCGGGTGTGCCGGATTTGCAGGGGCGGCCGTTGATTGTTCTATTGTCCCGGGGAGGGGGTGGGATGGTGCCTTGGGTTGTGCTGACGGGTACTGGTGTGGTGGCTCCGGGAGAGAGTGACAGGAAAGCGTTTTGGGGGTTTGCTCCTTCGGGTCGGTCGGCGGTGTGGGGAATAACGCTTTTTGATGGGGGTGGGTTTAGTCCGCGTGTTGCGGCGGAGGCTGATGTTGATCCGGTTGATCACAGGCTGTCGCCGCGTGAGGTGCGGCGGATGGACGGGGCGGCGCAGATGGCGGTGGTCGCCGCGCGGGAGGCCGTCGGGAGTTGCGGTTGGTGGATGCCCGGATCGCGGGGGAGGGGGTGGGGTGGTGATCGGGAGTGCGGTTGGGTGTTCGATGAGTTCGGGGACGCGAGTACGCGGTCGTGAGTGACCATGGCAGGCGGTGACCGGTCGATCACGCGTTGCCTCGCCTCATTCGCGCCGGCGACCGCTCGCTGGCGTGCCCGCGTCGGGCTGTCGCCGGGCCACCGAGTCGTCGTCGGGGTGCTGCGGGTACTGGTGTCGGGTGGTCGGTGTGCGGGTGCTGGGGTGTCGTAGGGGTGTTGTTCGGGGCCGGGAATTGACTACCGTGTGTGATGTCGCGTGAGGTGTGCTCGGGGGGTCTTGAAATCAAAAAAACGTGCTATCTTCGGGTTCGGCCCGGTGCTTCCGGGGTATGAAATGGCGTGAACACAGAACGCCGAAAACAAATTCCCCCCGAATATGTGTGCGGGGTAAATATATTCGTGAGTTGGTGTCCCGTTCTCGGGCGTGCTGAATCATTTCGCGATCGTGCTCAACTTGGGAATTCGGCGACTGTGGCCGACGGATTATCCGATTCAGGGGGCGTAGTGATAGCCAGGGTTCTTGGGACGCTCGATGTGAAAGTCAACGGCCGCTCGACCGTTCCCACGGCTCCCAAGCCGCGGAAGGTGCTGGCCCTGTTGGTGCTCCACGCCAACCACGTGGTCTCCACCCCGGCGCTGATGAGGGAGCTGTGGGGCGAACAGCCGCCGCCGAGCGCGGCCACGACCCTGCAGACGTACATCCTGCTGCTGCGGAAGCTCCTGGCGAAGGTCCTGCCCGGCGGGATGGTGGAGGCCAAGCGGGTGCTGTCGACCTGGCCCGGCGGATACCGCCTCCACCTGTCCGGCGACGCGATGGACCTGCGCCGCTTCGACCAGCTGTGCGTCCAGGGCCGGCAGGCCCTGGCCCGCGGGGAGAACGAGAAGGCCGCCGACACCCTCAGCGAGGCACTCGCCCTGTGGCGCGACGACGTCCTGGTCGACGTCACCCCCGGCCCACTGCTGGAGGCCGAAACGGTACGGCTGCGCGAGAGCCGCCTGGTGGCCCTGGAACAACGCATCGAAGCAGACCTGCGCCTGGGCCGCCACCACCAGGCCATCGGCGAACTGTCCTCACTCGTCGTGGAGTTCCCCCTCAACGAAAACCTCCACGCCCACCTGATGCTCGCCCTGCACCGCTCGGGCCGCACAGCACAGGCCCTCGGCGTCTACCAGCGCCTTCGCGCCGCACTCATCAACGAACTCGGCCTGGACCCCTCCTCACGCCTGCGCGACCTGCACCTCGCGCTACTCGTCTGCGACCCCGCCCTCGACAGCGAACCCACCGGCACAGCAGCCACCCCCGGCAGACTGATCGCCGTCTCCTGACACCCCGCCCGCACCGACCCGCGGGTCCGCACCGGTCTGCGGGTACCGCACCGGTCTGCGGGCACCGAAAGGGGGCCGAGACCGGCACCCCCGTGCGGGTGCCACGCCGGAGGTTCTCGTGCGGGTGTCGCATGCCCGCACCGGCTCTGTCCGCGAGAACGGAGTCTGGCTCAGTGGGGCGGAACGCGGCGCCGGCGTCAGTCCCGTGCCGCCGCCTCGGGCCCGCGCAGCCGGACCGGCCGACCCCGCAGCGTCCGGTAGCGGGCCCGGTCCAGCCGCCGCTGCGCCGGGTCTGCCCGGGCTCGCCGACCGGCAGCGGGCCGTCTTCAGACAGGTGGCAGCGACCCCTGCGACGGTGACGATGCCGGTCCGGTTGACCGGGTGCGTGTCCATGGACGTCGAGTCGGCGGTGGGTGAGTTCCTCCGCTTTGTGAACCGGGGCCGCCTGCGTGATCTCCGGCTCGGACGAGGACGCAGACCGGCGAGCGCGCCCCCGGCGACACCGGCCGGCCCGGTGCTGGTCGGCCCGCCTCCATCCGTCCGCGGCCGGGTACGGGTACGGGACGATGCCGGTCGGCATCCCGAGAGTGCGCCGGTACGGCCGCCGTTCGTTCGCCCTGCCGGCCTGGAATTTCCGGGCTCACCGCCCGTCCGGCGCGTTCGGCGTCACCGGGGACGTACGCGCCCCGGAACGTCCGGGCGACGTCACCGGGGACGTACGAGCTCCGGGCCGTGGGGACAAACGGTTGGTCCCGGGTGCGTGTGACGCGGCAGGATGCTCCGCATGACATTGCCCACCCCCGAGCTGCACACCGCCCGCCTGCGACTGCGGCCGTTCACCGATGCCGACGAGACGCCGCTCTACGCGCTGCACAGCAGTGCCCATGTGCTGCGGTACTGGGACTCCCCGCCGTGGAGCGAACCGGCCCGCGCCCAGCGCTTCATCGCGGTCTGCCGCACGATCGAGGAGGAGGGCACGGGAGCGCGGGTGGCCGTCGACCGCGTCAGCGACGGCGCGTTTCTCGGCTGGTGCGGCCTGACCAACTGGAACCCCGACTTCCGCAGCGCGTCCCTGGGCTACGTCTTCGACGCCGCCGCGTGGGGCCACGGCTACGCCACGGAGACCGCGCACGCCGTCCTGCGGTGGGCGTTCGACACCCTGGACCTCAACCGTGTCCAGGCCGAGACCGACACCCGCAACGTGGCGTCCGCCCGGGTGCTGGAGAAGCTCGGCTTCGTCCGCGAAGGCACCCTCCGCGAGGACTGCGTCGTCAACGGCGACGTCTCCGACTCCTGGGTCTTCGGCCTCCTCCGCCGCGAGTGGCACCCCGCGGCCACGCCGGGGGCCGGTCGCTTCTAGCGACGTGTCCGGCGGATCCTGGCGGGCTCGCGGCGCTCGGCGCGGCACTTCGCCGGGTTGCCCGAGCGTCCCGATGACACCGGCTGTCCGGGAACGCTTCGGTACCCTGCTCCTCCGGCCTCCGGCCGGGAGGTGCCCCCGTCGCGTTCTGCCGGCCGTTCCCGCCGGAGCGGCCGGCCGGCCCGGCGACGCCTGCCTCCGACACTGCCCTCGCGGTTCTTGCCCCCGCCCCGGGGTCGTCGTAAACCGGTTCTGACGCGCCGCGACCACGGCTCGAACCGCCGGTCCAGGGGGTGGATGTGTACGCGCACGACCAGCAGTCGCAGGGCAAGTCCGAGCACCGTGACCGGGGCCGACCAACCGCACGGCAGCAGCCCGTGCCGCCGCTCTCCGGGGCGGTCGGCACGTTGCAGCGCACCATAGGCAACGCGGCCGTTGTCCAACTCCTCCAGCGGCAGCGGCAGTCGGAGCCCCCCCGTACAGCGGTACGCGGTCCACCGGGTGCTGCGGTCGCCGGGCCGTCCGCTGGCCGACGACACGCGGGCGGACATGGAGGCCCGCCTGGGCGCCGACTTCGGCGGCGTGCGGATCCACGACGACTCCGCCGCGGTCCGCTCGGCCGCGGAGATCGGTGCCCGCGCCTACACCTCCGGCGAGCACGTCGTGCTCGGCCGCGGCGGCTCCGACGAGCACACGCTGGCCCACGAGCTCACCCACGTCATCCAGCAGCGCACGGGCCCCGTGGCCGGTACCGACCACGGCGACGGACTGTCCGTCAGCGACCCCGGCGACCCCTTCGAGCGCGCCGCCGAGGCGAACGCCGTTCGGGCGCTGCGTGGGCGGCGCGTCCGGCCGTCCAGCGGGCTGCCGCCTGTCGGACCAGGGCCTCGTCAACCTCCCGCCGCAGCGGGAGGTGTTCGGTGACTGGCGCGGCGTCACCTGGCACTCGCCCGAGGACCAGGAGTACCGGCCCGTCAAACCCTTCGACATGTTCGTCCCCGAGGCCTGCGTGGCGTTCCTTCCCCCCTTCGACTCCGTCCACTACCACTACTTCGGCGAGGAGTTGTACGACACGGGGTACTCGTTCGGTGCCTATCTGGAACGGCTGCTGGCCTCCCGCGGCTTCTGATACTGGCCGCAGACGCTGTGCCGGGAGCTGGCGGAGAGCGCGGAGGCCGCCGCCTTCCGCCGCGTGATGCCGGTGGTCTTCCCGGACCACGACGACGCGCTGTTCCGGCCCGCGCCACGCTGAACCGGCGCCGCCCGTACCGCTCCCGCGCCGGAACAGGGTCCTCGCCCCCGCGGACTACCGGGACGTGGCCGACGGTTCGGTGCCCCGTCCGCCGCCCCGCCGTCCGTCCGTCCGCCGCCCACCCACCTACCGCTCGCTCCGCCCACCGTCCGCCCCGTCCTCCTTCAGCGTGATGCCTGTTCCGGCCAGGACGGGACCTCGACGATCTCCAGGACCGCCGCCGACCAGGTGAACCCCGCGCCGATCCCGGCCAGTAACACCCGATCACCCGAGCTCACCCGTTTGGACTCCACCAGATGGGCCAGCCCCGCGAACTGGTCACCGCCACCGAGATGGCCCACCCCCCGGCCCCAGTCGCACGTGGAGCGTTCCGGTGCGATACCGAACGGCTGGAAGAACCCCGCTTCCAAACGGCGCCGGCCCAGATGCGGCAGGACGAAGGCGTCGATCCCGGCCACCGTGAGACCGGCCTGTTCCAACGCACCGTTCAGCGCCCGCCGCTGGCCCCCGGAGACCCGGGCGATCGCCGCGGCCCGCCCGGCCCGGGCCAGGAACTGCCGCTTGCACTCGTCGAGATCGACCCGCCGGACCCGCCCGTCGACCGCCGGGGCGAACGGATGATCACCGCGGTGCATACCCTCCAGCCGGGGCTCCGAGACCGTCACCAGCGACCGCAGCCGCGCGAACCCCCCGGCCCGGCTCAACACCAAAGCCGCACCACCGTCCGCGTAGACCGTGCCCGGATCACTGCGCCAGCGGTCGAACCCCGGCGGGCAGAACACATCACCGGCCGTCAGCAAAGCCGCCGGCCGGCCGGTCCCGGCCCGCAGGAAAGCCGCGGCCAACTCCACCGCGCCCATCCCACCGTTGGAGACCTGCCGCACCTCCAGCGCCGGACACGCCGGATGCTCACCCGCCAAGGCCAACGCCTGCACATGGCTGGCCGCCCCCCACAAATCGTGCCCCTGGTCATAGAGCGTGGCGTGCAGCAACAACCCCACGTCCCCGGCCGCGACCGCGGCCCGCTCCAACGCGACACGGGCCGCACGGGCCGCCATACCGGTAGCGCACTCACCGGCACCGGCCACCGTCACCGCCTTCGCGCCGCAACGCCGGGCAGCGGCCGGATCGCAACTGCCGTCCGCGATCGCCTCGTCCACCGTCACCGCCGACGGCAGCCACGAGGCAGCACCGGCCACATACAGATCATCGAACCTCATACCGCCCACTGTCGGCGCCCCGACTCGAAGCAACCTGGAAACCGCCTGGAACCCCACTGGAACGCCGGTGGTCCGGTGGTCCGGTGGCTGGTAGGCGGTGGCGCGGGGGCCGGCAGGCTTCCCCCGCAGTCCCGACGCGCACGTCTTCCCGACCCACCGCTGATCCCACCACCGTTGGCACACCGCATCCTGTCGGCCCTGCCCCGGACCTGCCGCTGACGTTTCCCGAACCCACCGCCGGCACCTCCACCGTGGCCCGGCGGGCTCCCGACGCAGACTCGTCGCCGCTGTCTTCCCCGACCCGCCGCTGTCCCCCCTTGCGACCCGGTGGTTCGGCGGGCTCCCGCAGCAACCCGACGCCGACGTCTCCCATACCCGCCGTCGACACCGACCCCGCCACCGTCCCACCGTGGCCCCCGCAACCAGCCACCCGCCCCACCCCGTACCCGCCCGTTTGCCTCCAGACCCCACCCTCACCCCCACCCCCCCCGCGTCCCGGAATCCCGCCCCCGGAATCCCGTCCCCGCACTCCTCTAGCCCCGCTCAAGGCCCCCGTGCGCATAGTGGGTCGCTTCGCCGCCTGCCGCACAAGGGGAGTTGACGATGGGACAGGTGACACGCACGACAAAGACCCGAGGGACCCGAGAGGCCCGGCCGACCCGGCGGATCGGGTTCCTCCTGCCCGGACAGGGCGCCCAGCACCAGCGGATGGCCGCCGGCCTCTACGGCTGGGACGACGTCTTCACCACCACCATGGACACCCTTTTCGCCGCACTCGGTACGGACGGCGGGACACTGCGCGCCGACTGGCTCTCCGACGACCCCGCGGTCCCACCCGACCACGTCACCCGCGCCCAACCCCTGCTGTACGCGGTCGACTACGCGATCGGTGCCACGCTGCGCGCGTGGGGCGCACCGCCCGCCGTGCTGCTCGGACACAGCGCGGGCGAACTCGCCGCCGGGGCGCTGGCCGGGGTCTTCGATCCGGCGGACGCCATGCGCCTGATGTGGGACCGGGCCCGCCGGATCGCCGCACTGCCGCCCGGCGGGATGCTCGCGGTGGCCGCGACCGTGGAGGAACTCACCCCCTGGCTGCACGGCGACGTCGTGATCGCCGCGGTCAACGGCCCCCGCCAGACCATGCTGGCCGGTCCCGCCGCACCACTGGCCGAGGCCCTGCCGCGTATCCGGGAAGCCGGGCTGACCGCGGTGCCGGTGAAGGCCACCACCGCCTTCCACAGCCCCGCCCTGCGCCCGGCGATCAGCACCGAGCCCTACCAGGGGGTGACACTGCGCCCGCCGGCCGTCGCACTGTGGTCGGCGTTCGCCGCGGCCCCGCTCACCGTCGACCTCGCGCTCAGCCCCCGGTTCTGGGCGGGTCATCCCGTCGAACCCGTCCTGTTCGGGCCGGCGCTGGACGCGTTGCTGACCGGCGAGGACCTGCTGCTGATCGAGACCGGCCCCGGGCAAGGGCTCACCTCGCTCGCCCGCCGCCACCCCCGCGTACGCGCCGGGCACTCCGCGGTCGTGCCGCTGCTCCCGGCCCGGCCCCTGGGCCCGCGGCACGACCGCCGTCACCTCCTGGCCGCGGTGGACCGCCTCCGCGACCAGGGCTGGAAACTCAACCCGCCGCCCGCCCCGCACGACGAGGCGACCGACCCGTCAGGAGAGACACGATGAGCGAGAACGAGACCACCCCGCCCCCGGCCACCGCCGACGGACCGCGCACCCCACTGTCGGCAGCCGGCCCGGCGACCCCACCGGTCACCGACGGTCCGGGCACCCCGCCCCCGGCGAACAACGGTGCGGCCGCTGACAGACCGGCGACCCCACCCCCGACCGCCGAGGGGGCGGCCGCCGACGGTCCCGGCGCTGACAGACCGACCCCCGAAGGCCCCAACGGCTCCGACAACCCCGGTCCCGGTGCCGCGGTCCAGCGCATGCTCGGCCTCGTCGTCGGGGCCTGGGCCGGCGCGGCGGTCCACACCGCCGTCACCCTCGAACTGCCCGAACACCTGGCGGCCGGTGCCACCACCGTCCAGGAACTCGCCGGTGCCACGAAGACCGAACCCGACGCGCTGCGCCGCCTGCTGGACTACCTCGTCGCACTCCAGGTGTGCGCGGGCAGCCCGGCCCAGGGTTACCGGCTGACCGCGACCGGCGAGACGCTACGACCCGGCGTGCCCGGCTCGGTCCGCGACTACGTCCGCCTGGTCGGCGAGGAGTTCTACCCCGTCTGGGCCCACCTGCCCCACACCGTGCGCACCGGCGAACCCTCCTTCGCCCGGGTCCACGGCCAGGACCTGTACTCGTACATGGCCGACCACCCGCAGGCCGGCGACCGCTTCAACTCGGCCATGAACAGCGGCCAGGTCCTCTTCCAGCACGTCGCGAAAGTCTGGGACTTCACCGGCTGCGCCCGGATCGCCGACATCGGCGGTGGCAACGGCGAACTGCTCGCCGAGATCCTGCGCGAGCACCCGAACACCGAAGGGCTGCTGCACGAACTGCCGGAGACCACCGCCACCGCCACCGAATACCTGGCCCGCCACCACCTGGCCGACCGGTGCCAGGTGGTGGCCGGCGACATGTTCCAGGAGGTACCGGCCGGCGCCGACGCCTACCTGCTGTCCCGGGTGCTGATCAACCACGACGACGAGCGGGCCGCCACCGTGCTGCGCAACTGCGCCGCCGCGATGAAGCCGGGCGCGGTCGTCCTGCTGGTGGAACGCCCGACCAGCCAGGCCGCGCCGACCGAGGTCTCGGCAGCGATCGACCTGTTGATGATGCTCGTCACCAGCGGCGGCCGCAGCCGCACCGGCGCCGAACTCGACGCGCTGACCCGGACAGCCGGACTCATCCCGCAGCAATCACGGCAACTGGTGCAGGGTTTCCGGCTGTTCGCGGCAAGACGCCCCTGAGCGAAGCCCCCCGGCACTATCGTCCCGACGGTGGGGCCGACCTCCGGCCCCGGCACCACCTCACCCCGAAGCCACCTCACCCCGACGCCATCACCCCGACGCCATCACCCCGTACCGCCAGCACCCCCGCCGACACCACGCCCGCCGCCACCCTGACGGCACCACGTTCCCTTTTTTCTCGCAACGGAGGAATCCTTCCCATGCCCGACAACCCACGTACCGCGATCGTCACCGGCAGTGCCCGCGGCATCGGTGCCGCCATCGCGAAGGAACTGGCCGGCCGCGGACTGAACGTGGTCGTCAACCACCGCACCAGCCACGAGGCGGCCCAGGCGCTGGTCAAGGAGATCGCCGACCTCGGAGGCACCGCCGTCGCGCACGCCGCCGACGTCACCGACCCGGACGCCGCCGCCGCCCTGGTGGAGCGGGCGGTCAGCGAGTTCGGCGGCCTGGACGTACTGGTCTGCAACGCCAACGTCGGCCTCGGCATGGGCTCGGTGACCACCGTGGAGTGGTCCGACTTCGCCGCCAAGGTCAACGACGAGCTGGCCGCGGTCTTCCACCCGACCCGGGCTGCGCTGCCGCACCTGACCGCCCGCGGCCGCGGACACATCGTCTACCTCTCCAGCGACGCCCACCGCGGCCCGGCCTCGCCCATGATGCTGGCGCACTCCACCGCCAAGGCGGCGATGAACACCTACGCCCTGTACGTCGCCAAGGACAGCGCGCCGCACAACATCACGGTGAACGTGCTGTCCGCCGGCCTGGTGCGCACCGAGTCGACCTCCGGCATCCCCCAGCAGATGTGGGACCAGATGGTCGGCCGGATACCGGTGGGCCGGGCCAGCGAGCCCGAGGACCTGGCCCGCGCGGTGGGCTTCCTGACCGACCCGGCCACCAGCTGCCTCACCGGCCAGGTGATCTCACTCAACGGCGGCTCCAACCTGGGGAACTGACGCCGGCCCGCCCGGCAACCTGCTCCGCCCCGCCCCGGGGCATCTTCCGCCCCGGGGCCGGGCACCCAGCCCCCGTCCAGCCCGCGGGGGTGCCCCGGGCACTCC
>NZ_JAAGKO020000034.1 GCF_027947535.2 Streptantibioticus silvisoli | reverse complement strand
GGATCTATGCCCATCCGATATCGCCTCTGACCTGCGACGACGAACAAAGTGCGATGGTCACACGAACGTGCTTTTGGGCTGCCGGGCGACGCGGGGGATCGTCCGGCGCCGCGTCGGCGTGCGTTCCCGGAAACCCCGCTCCACCCCTCCGTACACGCCCGTACGTTACGCCGGGAGCGCCCCCGGCGTCCCCGGCCGGGGGGCACTTTTCCCGCCCGTGCCGGTCAGCCCGCCGGAGCGCGCAGCGACCGCCGTTCGGCGCCGTCGCCCGGTGCGCCGGCCGGTCCCAGGGCCCGCAGGATGTCCTCGACCCGCTGTTTCGCGTCGCCGAACAGCATGCGGGTGTTGTCCCGGAAGAACAGCGGGTTCTGCACGCCGGCGTAGCCGGGGGCCATGGACCGCTTGAAGACGACGACGTCGGCCGCGTCCCACACCCGCAGCACCGGCATACCGGCGATCGGGCTGCCCGGGTCCTCGGCGGCCGACGGGTTGACGGTGTCGTTGGCGCCGATGACCAGCACGACCGAGGTGCGCGGGAAGTCGTCGTTGATCTCGTCCATCTCCAGGACGATGTCGTACGGCACCTTCGCCTCGGCCAGCAGTACGTTCATGTGACCGGGGAGTCGGCCGGCCACCGGGTGGATGCCGAACCGTACGTCGACGCCGCGGGCCCGCAGCGCGCGGGTGAGTTCGGCGACCGGGTACTGCGCCTGGGCGACCGCCATGCCGTACCCGGGCGTGATGACCACCGACTCCGCGCCGGCCAGCAGTTCGGCGGTGTCCTCGGCGCTGATCTCGCGGTGCTCGCCGTAGTCCGTGGTGTCGCCGGACGCCGCCTCGATGCCGAAGCCGCCCGCGATGACCGACAGGAACGAGCGGTTCATCGCCTGGCACATGATGTAGGACAGGTAGGCGCCGGAGGAGCCCACCAGCGCGCCGGTGACGATCAGCAGCGTGTTGTTCAGCAGGAAGCCGGAGGCCGCCGCGGCCCAGCCGGAGTAGCTGTTGAGCATGGAGACCACGACGGGCATGTCGCCGCCGCCGATCGAGGCCACCAGGTGCAGGCCCAGGGCCAGCGCCACCACGGTGACCGCGATGAGCAGGCCCAGGTCGGGGTGGATCACGAACAGCGCCGTCAGCACCACGAAGGCCGCCAGCGCGCCGAGGTTGACGGCGTTCTTGCCGGGCAGGGTGAGCGGCTTGGACGGGATGCGCGCCGACAGCTTCAGGTACGCGATGATCGAACCGGTGAAGGTCACCGCGCCGATGAACACCCCGATGAAGACCTCGGCGTGGTGGATGCGCAGCAGCGAGCCGAGCACCGCGGTCTGCGCGCCGCCCCTGGCCTCGACGTCGAGGTAGCCGTTCCAGCCGACCAGGACGGCGGCCAGGCCGACGAAGCTGTGCAGCAGCGCGATCAGTTCGG
This sequence comes from Streptantibioticus silvisoli, assembly GCF_027947535.2. Classification (GTDB taxonomy): domain Bacteria; phylum Actinomycetota; class Actinomycetes; order Streptomycetales; family Streptomycetaceae; genus Streptantibioticus_C; species Streptantibioticus_C silvisoli. Next base: position 96,786 of record NZ_JAAGKO020000034.1, on the reverse strand, counting down.
GCATGCCGGTCATCTCGACCCGGCGGGCCCGCCGCAGGCCGATCACCGCGCCGATCACCATGGCGGCGACCAGCAGTACGACGCCGGTGGCGGTGATGCTCCGCACGGCCAGCCCGATGGTGGCGGCCAGGGCGATGACCATGCCGGCGATGCCGAAGACGATGCCCGACCGGGACGTCTCGTGCTTCGACAGGCCGGCCAGGCTGAGGATGAACAGCAGGGCGGCGACGATGTACGCGGCCTGGGAGGCGGTGGTTGCGGTCATGGCGGTCAGCCCCTCGACGAGAACATGCCGAGCATCCGGCGGGTGACGGCGAATCCGCCGAAGATGTTGATGCTCGCCAGCAGGATCGCGGCGAACGCCAGCACGGTGACCGCGGCCCCGGCCCGGCCGATCTGGAGCAGCGCGCCCACCACGACCACGCCGGAGATGGCGTTGGTGACCGACATCAGCGGGGTGTGCAGCGCGTGGTGCACCTTGCCGATGACGTAGTACCCGATGACGATCGCGAGGAAGAAGACGGTGAAGTTGCCGATCAGCTGGCTCGGCGAGAACGCGGTGAGCACGAACAGCGCCACCGCCGCGCAGCCGGTCACCAGGTACTTGGCCGCGCCCGGCGGGAGCCGTTTTGCCGCGGCGGGCGCGGCCGGGGCCGCCGCCGGCGCGGTGGGCGGCGCCGGTGCGGCGGAGACCTGCACCGGTGGCGGCGGCCAGGTCTTCGCGCCGTCGTGGACCACCGTCATCGCCCGCTGCACGACGTCGTCGAGATCGAGGACCAGTTGCCCGTCCTTGCCCGGCGTCAGCAGCTTCATCAGGTTGACCACGTTGGTGCCGTACAGCTGGGAGGCCTGGGCGGGCAGCCGGCCCGGCAGGTCGGTGTACCCGATGATGGTGACGCCGTTGCCGGTGACCACGGCCTTGCCGGCCACCGTGCCCGCCACGTTGCCGCCCTGGGCGGCCGCCATGTCGACGATCACACTGCCGGGCCGCATCGCGGCGACGTCCTCGGCGGTGATCAGCCGCGGCGCCGGACGGCCGGGGATCAGCGCGGTGGTGATGATGACGTCGACGTCGGCGGCCTGCTCGGAGTAGATCTGCGCGGCCCGCCGGTCGTAGTCCTCGGAGGTCGCCCTGGCGTACCCGTCGGTGCTCGCCTCCTGGGCCACCTCGACGGCCAGGAACTCCCCGCCCAGCGACCGCACCTGCTCGGCCACCTCCGGGCGCGGGTCGGTGGCCCGCACGATCGCGCCCAGGCTGCCGGCCGCACCGATGGCGGCCAGCCCGGCGACCCCGGCACCGGCCACCAGCACCTTGGCGGGCGGCACCTTGCCGGCCGCGGTGACCTGGCCGGCGAAGAACCGGCCGAAGACGTGCGCCGCCTCGATCACCGCCCGGTACCCGGCGATGTTGGCCATCGAACTGAGGACGTCCAGCGACTGCGCCCGCGAGATCCGCGGCACCGCGTCCATCGACAGCGCGGTCACCGGCCGCGCCGCGAGGGCGTCGACCAGGTCCGGGTTGAAGGCGGGGGCCAGCAGGCCGACCAGGGTCGCGCCGTCGGCCAGCCGCTCGATCTCGTGGCCGGCCGGCGCGTTGACCTTCAGCACGACGTCACTCGTCCAGGCGTCGCCCAACCGGGCGCCGGCGGCGGTGTACGCGTCGTCGGTGAAGCCGGACGCGGTGCCCGCCCCGGTCTCCACGACGACCTCGTACCCCAGCGCGATCAGCCGCCGTACGGTCTCCGGCGTCGCGGCCACCCGGGTCTCCCCCGGGGCGGACTCGGCGGGCACGCCCAGCGTCTGCGGTCCTGGTGCGTTCATGCGGCTGCCTCTCTCGGGAGGAAACGCGGTCCGGCGGGGCCGGGGAGGACGCGTCGCGGCGGTGCGGCCGGCGGGGCGCACGGCACACCCGGCGGTTCCATCCTGGCCGGGGTTGGGCGATTACGTCCACGTTCGCACGCGAGCGTAGTGCCGGCCGAAGTTCACAGTCAATGCGTAGGTATGGGGAAGTCCTTACCTATGTGCGGCGTTCAACCTGGGATAAGGCTGGGATAAGGTGTGATACGTACCGTGAGAGGTGGGACATGGCCGAGCCGCGTAGTCGTCACCCGGACCTGAACGCGATCGGGATGGCCGCCGTCTTCAGTGCCCTCGCCCATCCCGCCCGCGCCCGGATCGTGGAGAGCCTGCTGACGCGGGACGACTGGACGGCCGGGAACTGCGCGTCCTTCAACCTGCCGTTGAGCCGGTCCTCCCTCACCCATCACCTGCGGGTCATGAGCGACGCGGGGCTGGTCATCCAGCGCGACCACGGCAACCGGTGCGAGGTCGTCCTGCGTAAGGAGGAGCTGGACGCCCGCTTCCCCGGTCTGCTGGACCTGGTGCGCCAGGGCGCCCGGGAGCGGGCCGGCGCCCGCTGAGGCGGGCGGCGTTCAGCTGTCGAGGTCCGGGACGCGCAGGTGGGGCAGCAGCCCGGGGTTGGCGATGCCGGGCAGCAGGTAGCGCCACAGGTCGGTGAGACGTTCCATCAGGTCGCCGCGGCCGGTCAGCGCGTCGGAGACCAGCTGGACGCCGGTGAAGGCGGCGACCATCAGCCGGGCGATGGCGTGCGGGTCGGCGGTGGTGAGCAGCTCGCCGCGCGCCTCGGCCTGGAGGAACAGGCCCAGCACGGCCTCCTGGGGGCCCTCGTAGGGCGCCGCGTCCGGTTTGCGGTACGTGCCCTGCTCGACGGCGAGCCGCACCGCGCCGCGCATCACCGGGTCGCGCAGCAGACTGTCGGCGTAGGCGAAGGTGAGGGCGATGGTGGCCTGGAGCGGCGATTCGCGTTCCGGGGCCGACAGCGCCTGCGCCTGGTGGTCGACGACCGCGTCCGCGATCGCCTCCTTCGACGGGAAGTGGAAGTAGAGCGCCCCCCGGGTCAGCCCGCAGCGTTCCAGGATGTCGGTGGTGCTGGCACCGTGGTAGCCGCGCTCACCGAACAGCTCTCCGGCGGCTCTCACGATGGTGGCCCGTGTCCTGACGGCGCGGGTCTGCGCCATGCTCGTTCTCCCTTTGATGTGCCGGCTCCGGTGCCGGCGGACTCCGTGCGGCCGGCGCCCCCGGGCGCGGCTCCCGGCGCCGCCCACCCGCGGGAACCGTCGCGCCGCCCACCGCGCACCGTCGGCATCCGCGTCGACGTACCTCCGTCTGATCCCCCCAAGGGTAGGGGCTGGGGCGGACGGTCCTGCGATGCCGGGGAGGGTTCCGCGCGGGCCCCGCACCGCCGAGCGGGCCCCGGATCACCGGGCTCGGATTCTCTCGTCGGTCGGGGCGTCTCAACTAGCCTTTGAGACACACAAGTTGAGGATTCCTCCGGCGCCGGGGCCGGTCGCCGCACGACGCGGCGCGGTTCCCGGACCGGTCGGCTTTTCGCCCGGCCGGCCCCGGGGTGGCGCCGGTGCGCGGGCTTGGTCCGGACCATTGGCGGCCTCATCGCGCTCCCGCGGAACCCCCGGGGCCCTCCGCGTCACTCCTGCTCGACGGTGTCGGACAGCCGCAGCTCGTCGAGGTCGAGGCGGGCCTGGACGCGGCGCAGGACGACGTCGTCGATGAGTCCCTGGTCGCGCAGGGCGAAGAGGGCCTCGCGCTTCACCGGGAGCAGGGCCAGGCGCAGGGCGGACTCCTGGTCGAACGCGGTCTCGTCCCGCCGGGCGAGCTGCGGGCTGCCCTCCTCGCGGTGGATGCGGCCCAGCATCCGCTCGTAGGCCCCCCGCAGGGCCTCGACCGCGGAGTCCGGCGAACCGATCCGGGCCGCCGTGCCGGGCAGGGCCTCCAGGACCGACTCCAGGGTGGCCTGCTCCGCGAGGAGTTCCTCGTCCAGCTCCCGCGGGTCGCGCGGCAGGTCGGCCCACCGCACGACGGCGGGCATCGTGAGGCCCTGCACGACCAGCGTGACCAGGATGACGGTGAAGGTCACCGCGATGACGACGCTGCGGCCCTCGATGATCCGCCCGTCGGCCGCCCGCACCGGCAGCGCGAGGGCGGCCGCCAGCGAGATCGCGCCGCGGAACCCGGCCCACCCCAGCGGGAGGCGCTCGCGGAAGCCCTGCCGCCGCAGCCGCTGGGACGGGCGGCGGTCCAGCATCCGGATCAGGTACGGCGTCGTGTTGTTCCACGCCAGCCGGACCCCGATCACCGCGGCGGCGCACAGCAGCCCGAGGCCGACCGTCCGCGCCCAGCCGGAGCCGAGGCCGCCCGCCACATGGTGCAGTTCGAGGCCGATCAGCACGAACAGCGCCCCGTTCAGCAGGTACGTGGTCAGCTGCCAGAAGCCGAACGACTGGGCCCGCATGCTCGCGGTGATCACCTTCGGCCCGAGCTGGCTCAGCGTCACCCCGCAGGTGACGACCGCGACCACGCCCGAGACGCCGGCCGCGAAGGCCGGCAGGTACGCGACGTAGGGCGTCAGCGCGCTGAGGGTGCTGTTCAGCAGCCGGTCCCCGCGCAGCAGACGGCGCACCCCGACCGCCGCGAAGCCGACCGCGAGACCGATGGCGGCTCCGACGCCGTAGGACAGGACGAACCGCAGCGCCGCGCTGCCGGGCCGGATCGGGGAGCCGGAGACCGCGTCCGCCACCGCGATCGAGTACAGCACCAGCGCCGTGCCGTCGTTGATCAGGCTCTCGGTGCGCAGGATCGTCAGCGTCCTGCGCGGCAGCCGTCCCACGACCGAGGCGACGGCGGTCGCGTCGGTCGGCGCGAGGACGGCGCCGAGCACGAGGGCCACCGGCCACGACAGCCCGAACGCCTCGCCGATCAGCGCGACGACGAACGACGTGGCGAAGACCAGGCCGACCGCGAGGAAGCTGATGGCCCGCAGATTGCTGCGGATCTCGCGCAGCGAGATGTTCAGCGACTCCCAGTACAGCAGCGCGGGCAGGAAGAGCAGCAGCACCACGTCCGGCGGCAGCACGACGCCGCTCAGCCGCGGGGCGAACCCGAGAGCGGCGCCCAGCACCAGCAGCAGGAGCGGCTCGGCGATCCGCAGCCGTCCGGCGATCGCACCGCCGGCGAGGATCGTGGCGCCGATGACCACGATCAGTACGAGCCCTTCCATGCCCGGCACGCTATCCGGCCCCCGGCCGCCGTTCCCGCCGACACGGTCACGGCACCGGTGGGTCCCCGTGACCGGCACCGGGGCGCCGCCGGGACCGCGTCCGGACCGGCACCGTCACCGGTGGCGGCGGTGCCGGAGCCGGCGGCGGTGACGGTCCCGGCGGTGCCGGAGCCGGCGGCGGTCCCGACGGTGATGCCCCACGGCGGCGGTCCCGGTGGTGGCGGTCCCGGTGCGGGTTCGGCCGGGGGCCGGGCGGCGGGTCAGTGGTCGGCGGTGGCCAGCGCGCCGTTGACCACCTCCCTGGCCTCGTCCTGGACGCGGGTGAGGTGGTCGGGGCCGAGGAAGGACTCGGCGTAGATCTTGTAGACGTCCTCGGTGCCGGAGGGGCGGGCGGCGAACCAGGCGTGTTCGGTGGAGACCTTGATGCCGCCGATCGGGGCGCCGTTGGCGGGGGCCTCGGTCAGCACCGCGGTGACCGGCTCGCCGGCCAGGGTGTCGGCGGTGACCTGCTCGGGGGAGAGCTTGGCCAGCACGGCCTTCTGCTCCCGGGAGGCGGCCTCGTCGATCCGGGCGTAGGCCGGTTCGCCGAAGCGTTCGGTGAGCGCCGCGTAGTGCTCGGAGGGGGAACGGCCGGTCACCGCGGTGATCTCCGAGGCGAGCAGCGCCAGGATGATGCCGTCCTTGTCGGTCGTCCACACCGAACCGTCCCGGCGCAGGAACGACGCGCCCGCCGACTCCTCGCCGCCGAACCCGATCGAGCCGGTCACCAGGCCGTCGACGAACCACTTGAAGCCGACCGGCACCTCGACGAGTTCCCGCCCGAGACCGGCCGCCACCCGGTCGATCATCCCCGACGAGACCAGGGTCTTGCCGATCCCGGCGGTGCCCGGCCAGCGGTCGCGGTGCGTGTAGAGGTAGGAGATGGCCACCGCGAGGTAGTGGTTGGGGTTCATCAGACCGGCGTCCGGGGTGACGATGCCGTGCCGGTCGGAGTCGGCGTCGTTGCCGGTGGCGACCTGGAAGCTGTCGCGCCGGGCGATCAGCGAGGCCATCGCGTAGGGCGACGAGCAGTCCATCCGGATCTTGCCGTCCCAGTCCAGCGTCATGAAACGCCAGGTGGGGTCGGCCAGCGGGTTGACCACGGTCAGGTCGAGCCGGTGGGCCTCGGCGATCCGCCCCCAGTACGCCACCGACGCGCCGCCCATCGGGTCGGCGCCGATCCGCACTCCGGCGGCTCGGACCGCCTCCAGGTCGATCACGTTCGGCAGGTCGTCGACGTAGCGGCCCAGGAAGTCGTACCGGCCGGTGGTCTCCGCCGCCAGCGCGCGGGTGTACGTGACCCGCCGGACGGCCTTGAGGCCGGCGCCGATCAGCTCGTTGGCGCGGTCCTGGATCCAGGAGGTCACCGTGGAGTCCGCCGGGCCGCCGTTCGGCGGGTTGTACTTGAAGCCGCCGTCGGTGGGCGGGTTGTGCGACGGGGTCACCACCACGCCGTCCGCCAGGCCCGAGTCGCGGCCGCGGTTGTGGGTCAGGATGGCGTGCGAGACGGCCGGCGTCGGGGTGTAGCCGTCGGCGCTGTCGATCAGCACGGTCACGTCGTTGGCGGCGAAGACCTCCAGGGCGCTGACCCGGGCCGGCTCCGACAGCGCGTGGGTGTCGATGCCGAGGAAGAGCGGACCGTCGGTGCCCCGGGCCCGCCGGTAGTCGCAGATCGCCTGGCTGGTCGCGATGATGTGGTCCTCGTTGAACGCCGTGTCCAGCGACGAACCGCGGTGTCCCGAGGTGCCGAAGGCCACCCGCTGGGACGGTTCGGCCGGGTCGGGGTGCAGGGCGTAGTAGGCGGTCACCAGCCGGGCGACGTCGGCCAGATCCTCCGGCCCGGCCGGCTGTCCCGCTCGTTCGTGCGGCATCTCGCGCTCCTCCACGTATGGTTGTCGGTCCTATCGTCACCGACGGCCCCCGGGCACGGTAGTCGCGACACGTGGCCGGCTCCGCGCCCGCCCGCCCCGCGCCTCCGCGGACCGCCCGTCCGCGGCAAGTCGCGGGCCCCGCACGGTTCGACGGCCGCTGGGGGTGTTGGGGGCGCCGGGGGATGGGGGCTGTCGGGGGTCCACCGCGCCCTCGGCGTGGGCATCGCGGGCGGGGTACGGACGCCTCCGCCGGTGCGTGGCGGCCTGATCCGCCGGCCCGGTCGCCCACGAGTGCGCGGACCCCGGCGGCTTCGGTCTTGAGACCTCCGCGTTCAGTGCCTCCGCGGGATCATCGGCCCCGGACCTCACCGCCACCGGCGTTCGCCACGACCGCGCGGACCCCGGCGGGCTTCGGCGCCGCGTGACGGTCGACGTCGACCCCCTCCCCGCCTCCCCGCCGGCTTCGATGCCGCCGGTGCCCTACGTACCGGCGTCGGACGTGCCGGTGCTGTACCTACCGACGCCGTACCTACCGACGTCGTACGTGTCCCGGCTCACAGATGTCGCAGCTGACACTTTGCGCGGACGCGGCCCAGGCTCCGCCGAACGCCGCGCCGCGCCTTCCGGTCGCCCGCCGCGCCGCCTGCCGCCGTACGCGCGCGGGACCGTCAGCCGGACTCCAGGACGGCGAACGCCTCGCGCAGCAGGCCGGTGAGTTTCGCGCCGCCGGGGCCGTCGAAGTCGTGGTCGGTGTGGGCGATCAGGGCGCTGCGGATCGCGGCGACCGACGCCCTGGCCCACACGGCGGCGTGGAAGGCGGCCCGGCCGTCCGGGGCGCCGGTGCCGCCCGGGGCGGTCAGCCGGTGGTGCAGGGCTTCGGCGATGCTGTGCTCGAAGTCGAACAGCACGGGCCGGGCGGGCCGCGAGGGGCTGGCGACGAACCGCTCCGGCTGCGAGATCAGGAAGACCGCCAGCCCCGGGCTGCGCTGCTTGGCCGTCGCCAGCAGTGCCTCCAGCACCGCGGTCAACGGGGGCTCGTGCGCCGGGCGTTCGGCGATCTCCCGCTGCACCAGCGGCACCAGGTCGAGGAGCTCGCCGTAGACCAGGTCCTCCTTCGAGGGGAAGTAGCGGAAGAAGGTCCGCTCCGTCACGCCCGCGGCCGACGCGATGTCCCGGACGGTGGTCCGTTCGTAGCCGTTCTCGGTGAACAGGCGGAGCGCCGCCTGCCGAAGGGCCTGGCGGGTGGCCGCCTTCTTCTGCTCACGCAGTCCGACATCAGTTGAGCTCACCCGCGCATCCTGTCACGCCGGTGAAATCTGTCAGTCATGACAGTTGCTGCTATTGTGTCAGTGCTGACATTTTTGTGGGCGGCGCCGGACCGCCCGCGGGCGGCCGTCGTCCCCGCGGCGCCCGTCCGTCCGGTGCGGCGGGGGTGCCGCCCGGTCCGGCCCGTCGATGTTCTAAGGAGTTGCCCGTCATGGCTTCCCTGCTCTTCCGGCTCGGCCGGGGCGCGTTCCGGCATCGCAGGGCCGTTCTCGCGGCCTGGCTGGCGGTACTGGCGGGGGTGGCGGCCTGCCTGTTCGCCTTCGGCGGTTCCACCGACGACCAGTTCACGATCCCCGGTTCGCCGTCGCAGCGGGCGCTCGACTCGATGGCCAGGACGTTCCCGGCCTCCTCCGGCACCAATGCCCAGATCGTCTTCGTCGCGCCGCCCGGCCACCGGGTGACCGAGCGGCCGTACGCCGGCGCGATCGACGCCACCATGGCCGCGGCGAAGTCGGCACCGCAGGTCGCGGGGGTCGTCGACCCGGTCGCGGCGCGGGTGGTCTCGCCGGACCGGCGGGCGGCCATCGGCGAGGTGCAGTACGCGGTGAGCCGGACGAGCCTGAAGCCGGCGAGCCTGGACGCGCTGACCGGCACCACCGCGGCCGCCCGGCACGCCGGCCTGACGGTCGAGGTCGGCGGTGCCGCGTACGGCAACCAGGCGCAGAAGGGCGGTCACACCAACGAGGTCATCGGTATCGCGATAGCCCTGGTGGTGCTGACCGTCACCTTCGGCTCGCTGTTCGCGGCCGGTCTGCCCCTGCTGACCGCGGTGGCCGGCGTGGCCGTCAGCCTGCTCGCCCTGCTCGCGCTCACCAGCGTGGTCACCATCTCCTCCACCGCTCCCACCCTGGCCGCGATGCTCGGGCTCGCCGTGGGCATCGACTACGCGCTCTTCGTGCTGTCCCGGCACCGCTCCCAGCTGGCGGCCGGCCTGCCGGTCGAGGAGTCGGCGGCCCGGGCGACCGGCACCGCGGGCAGCGCGGTGGTCTTCGCCGGCCTCACCGTGGTCATCGCGCTGGCCGGGCTGTCCGTCGTCGGCATCCCCTTCCTGACCGTCATGGGCCTCGGCGCCGCCGGTGCCGTGCTGGTGGCGGTGGCCGTGGCGGTCACCCTGCTGCCGGCCGTGATGGGCTTCGCCGGTGAACGGCTGCGGCCCCGGCCGGGCTCGCGTACCGAGCGGCGCGAACGGGCGTCGGCGGCCGGCGCGGCCGGTGCCGGAACGGCCGCCTCGCGCGGCGAACGCTGGGGCCGGCTGGTCACCCGGCGCCCGCTGGTCACCCTGCTCGCCGTGCTCATCGGCATGCTGGCCCTCGCCGCCCCGGCCCGCGACCTGCGGCTCGCCCTGCCCGACAACGGATCGGCCGCCGCGGGCAGTTCGCCCCGCCAGGCGTACGACCTCGTCGACCGCCACTTCGGCCCCGGCTTCAACGGCCCGCTGCTGGTACTGGCGACGGGAACGGGTGCGGGTTCCGGCTCCGGTGCGGGTGCGGGTGCGGGTGCGGACAGCGGTAAGGGTTCCGGTACGGGCTCCGGCGGCGGTACGGGTTCGAGCAGTGGTACGGGCTCCGGTGCGGGGGATCGTGCTTCCGGTGCCGGGCTTTCGGCGACCGACGTCCGGCTCGACCAGGACCTGCGCGCCCTGCCGGACGTGGTCGCCGTCGCCGCGCCGGTCCACGCGGCTGGCGGCGGCATCACCCTTTTCCAGGTGATCCCCGGTTCCGGACCGGAGGACGGCGCGACCAAGCACCTGGTGCAGACGATCCGCGACCGCTCGGGGCAGTGGCGGCGGCAGACCGGTGCCGAGGTCGCCGTCACCGGTTCCACCGCCGTCAACATCGACGTCTCCGACCGGCTCGCCGGATCCCTGGTCCCGTTCGCCCTGATCGTGGTGGGGCTGTCGCTGCTGCTGCTCCTGGTGGTCTTCCGCTCGATCGTGGTCCCGCTCAAGGCGAGCCTGGGATTCCTGCTGTCGGTCGCGGCGACCTTCGGCGCGGTGGTGGCGGTCTTCCAGTGGGGCTGGCTCGGCGGGGTGATCGGCGTCGGGCGCACCGGCCCGGTCGTCAGCTTCCTGCCCATCATCCTGATGGCCGTGCTCTTCGGCCTCGCCATGGACTACGAGGTTTTCCTCGTCTCCCGGATGCGCGAGTCCCACGTGCGCGGCGACGCGGCCCGCCCCGCCGTCCTGGCCGGCATGCGCAACGCCTCCCGGGTGGTCACCGGCGCCGCCCTCATCATGTTCGCGGTGTTCTGCGGATTCGTGCCCGGCGCCGACGCGGTCTTCAAGCCGATCGCCTTCTCCCTCGCGTTCGGCGTGCTCATCGACGCCTTCGTCATCCGCATGACCTTCGTCCCGGCACTGCTGGCCCTGGTCGGTGACGCCGCCTGGTGGCTGCCCCGCCGGCTCCGGCGCGTCCTGCCCGACCTCGACATCGAGGGGGAACGGCTGCCCGCGATCACGGCTCCGGCCCCCACCGCCGGCCCCACTCCGCAGGAGCGCGACACGTCCGTCCAGGTCTGAACTCCGGCTGTGGCACCGCCCGTTCCCCAACGCCCGTGATCCACAGGGGCGTTGGGGAACGGGCGCGGCCCGATCAGGACCGCCGGGCCTCCACCGGAACGTCCGCCGCGGGTACCGCGCTCGGCATCGGCGCCGGGTCCGCGTCCGACGCCGGCGCGGAGTCCGGCGCCGGCTCGACGCCCGCGTTCACCACCGCGTCCGCGTCCGGCGTCGGCACCGCGTCCTCGTCCAGCGTCGGCACCGCGCCCGGCACCGCGCCCGGCACCGCCGTGCGGGACGTCTCGCGCAGCGCCCTGGACAGCGTCGCGTAGAGCGCGAGCAGGGTCAGCGCGCCGGCGCAGGACAGGTCCGTCGTGCCGGTGCCGATGGTGTCGGCGAGGGTGCCGGCGGCGCCGGGGGCGGCCATCATCACGACGGCCGCCGCGGTCGCCCAGACCGACGTGACCCGTGACTGGAGGTGCTGCGGAACGATGAGCACCATGCGGGAGTGGACGACCACGACCACCGCCGGGATCAGCAGCGAGACGGCGCCGAGCAGCGCGCCGTGCACCCACACCGGGGAGCCGGGAGCCAGTGCGACGGCCACCGGGACGGTCAGCCAGGAGATCGCCACGACGACGGCCCGGCCGCCCACCCGGGTGACCAGCGCCGGGGCGGCCAGCGAGCCGATCAGTCCGGCCGCGCCCGCCACCGCGAGCATCAGCCCGACCGGGGTGTTGCCGCTCGCGCGGTGGATGGCGAAGACCGCCTCGTACGACAGCAGCATCAGCAGCAGGTTGGCGCCGGTGATCCACACCAGGGCGAAGCGCAGGAACGGCACCTCGCGCACGTGGCGTACACCGGCGGCGAGCCGGCTGAGGAAGGTCTCCCCGGCGTCGTGTTCCGCGGCGCCGGCCGGTGGCGTCAGATCGGTGCGGATCAGCCGGACGCACACCGCCGCGAGCAGGTAGGACGCGGCGTCGGCGAGGAACGGCAGCCAGCGGGCGCACTGGAGCAGGATGCCCGCGAGCCCGGGGCCGGTGACCAGCGCGGCCTGGTCGCCCGCCTGGAGCCGGGCCACCGCACCCGGATACGCGTCGGCCGGCACCAGGCGCACGATGCTGCCGCCGGCCGCCGCCTGGTAGCAGGACGCGGCCAGGCGCTCCACGAGCATGGCGAGCACCAGGAGCGGCAGGGAGATGTGGTGGGTGAGCACCGTCGCGGTGGCGCCGCCCATCGCGAGGGCGGCGATCAGCGCCGAGCCGAGCATGACCGGGCGCCGCGAACGTCCGTCGGCGAGGACCGCCGCGAACGGTCCGGCCAGCAGCCCTCCGATCCCGGCGATGGTGACCGCCAGTCCGGCCCGCGCGGCCGACGCGCCGGTGTCCAGCAGCAGCAGGGGGAGCGCCAGCCCGGAGATCTGGGTGCCGAGCCGGTCGACCCCGCCCGCCAGCCAATAGAGCCGGAAATCCCGGGGGAGGCGGGACTTCCGGGATTCCGCGGTCACGGATGCATTCCCTGTGCTATCGCGCCGTCAACGTCCTGCGTCCGCACGGTGGGTACCTCGTCGCTCTTGGGTGAGCGGCGCTTCTCGGCGCCGAAATGGCGGCGACCTTAGCAGTCCGGAAAACGTCGTCACAAGTGAGGCCTTGATTTTCCGTCCGCCGTGCTGTCGTCCGGCGGACGCGCGGAAAGGCGGGGCGGATATCGCGGTGGGCGCGCAGCGGCTTCGGCGCGGCTTCAGGGCCAGAAGGAGCGTTTCTTCGGTTCCGCCGTACGGTCGAACGCTTTGTTCGACCATGGCGCCGCGCCCGACGGCGAGGGGGCCGGGCCGCACCGGGCGTCCGTCCCGCGGCGGGGCGAAACGGCTCCGCCGCCACCGGTGGGGCCTTCGTTCGCGTCGTCGTCCGGTCACGGCGGTCATGACCTGGGACAGAGGGGGCGCACGAGCGCACGGGCGGGGCGCAGTGGGGCGGCCGGGGCGGAGGGGGCGTCGGGGGGCCGGGTGTGCGAACGGGGAGGCGGGTGCGCCGGCTGGCCGGTAGCGGTCACGGGACGGCCGGGGCTCGTTCGGCGCGCGCCGCCGTGCATATGCCTTTGTCACAGTGACCTGGACCATGCATTTCCAGAATGGGCAGGTCAGTGTCTTGGGAGGCGTCGTCGGCAATCTTTTCGAATGCAGGGCGAGTGGCACTCTGCTGCCTCGGCTGATGGATTTCCGTCCGTGCGGACGTATGGCTCAGAAGAAGCCGGGTAGGCCGGGACGAGTGCCTCGGCGGCGCGTGCGGCCCGGCCGTTTTTATCGGCGGGGCGTGCGCTCGGCGGGGGCGTCTTCGCGTCCGTAGCACGGCCTTGGGGAATGGAGTGCCATGTCAAGTCTTCCCAGCGGCCGGCGTTCTGGCTACTGTAGAGGACTTGTGAAGCCATCGTGAAGGAGTGGAAGTGCCAAATCCCTTTGACGAGGAATCGTCTTCGTTCCTGGTCCTCGTCAACGACGAGAAGCAGTACTCGCTGTGGCCCGCCGCCCTCGCGGTCCCGGGCGGCTGGACGGTGGCGCGGGGCGAGGGATCGCGGGCCGAGAGCCTGGAGTTCGTGGAGACGGTGTGGACCGACATGCGGCCGGCCGGGCTGGTCGAGGCCATGGCCGCCGAGGTCACCGGATAACGCGTTCAACCCCACGCGACGGACCCGGTGACGCGGTCCCCGGTGTGACGCGCGCGGCCGTCGGCGCGTCCTGACGGGAAGCCGCCCGCCTGCCCCGACGGCACCGGGGCGCGGACCCGACGGCCCCCGGGCCGTGGACGCGATGACGCCGGGACGACGCCGCCGTGACGACGCCGCCGTGACGACGCCGCGACGATCACCGGGTCAGCAGCCGCTCGCGGCCCCCTGAAGCACCGGCACGCCGAAGTGCCCCGGCACACCCAGCCCGGCCGCGGTCCGCGACCGGGGTGCCGGCGTGTGCCGTCCGGCCAACTCGGTTGACGTGTACCGCAGTTGGCCCCACTCGTTCCACCGGGTACGCCGGATCCACCGGCCGGTCCGCGCCGGAAGGCGCTCCGGCGCAGGGTGACCGTCGACCCCCACCCCCCGCGCCGCCCCACCGCGCTTCGCCCTGCCCGCAGTTCCCGCCGACCACGGTCGGCACGACGTGCGACGCCCCCTCCGCACGCCTTCTTCGTGTTCCCGTCCGGTGCGCTCCCGCCCGGCGGACCGGTATCGCATCCCAAGAAAAGTGGAGTTGTCATGCGGGACGACCGCGCACGCCTTCCTCTGACGAAGGCTCAGGAAGGCGTGTGGTACGGACAGCAACTGGACCCGGAAAGCCCGAAGTTCAACATCGGCGAGTGCATCGAGATCCGCGGACCGCTCGACGCGGAGACGCTGCTCGGCGTCGCGCGCCAGGTCGGACGCGAGTGCGACAGCCTCAACGCCGAGTTCTTCACCGAGGGCGACCAGGTCCGGCAGCGGATCTCCTGCCGGCCCGCCGTCGAACCGGTGCTGGTGGACCTCAGCGGCGCCGCCGATCCGCGCGAGGCCGCCGAGCGGTTCATGGCCGGCGACATGGCGACCGTCGACACCCTCGGCGCGCCCCGGCACACGTACGCCCTGCTGAGGATCGCGCCGGAGCTGCACTGGTGGTACACGCGGTACCACCACATCGTCATGGACGGCCTCAGCGGTTCCGTCCTCGCCCGCCGGATCGCCGAGCTGTACACCGCCGCGGTGGAGGGGCGTGCGGCCACCGGCCGGATCGGGCCGCTGGGCGACCTGGTGGCGAGCGAGCAGGAGTACCTGGCGTCGGCCGACTTCGACAGTGACCGCGCGTACCTGACCGGCCGGTTCGCCAGTCTCGCGGCAGGAGGCGACCGCGGGGGTCGCCTCGTGCCGCGTCGGCCGGCCCGGAACGCGACCACCGGTGGACACCGGGAGGGCACGGCGGACGGACACCGCCCGTCCGCCGTCGGCATGCACGGTGGCGAGACGCTCGCGCCGGCCGTGATGAAGGACCTGCGGGAGCTGGCCGGGACGACCAGGACCACCTGGCCCGTGCTGTTCGTGGCGGCGGTGGCCGTCCACGTCAGCCGGGCCGGCGGTTCGGCGGACGTCTGCGTCGGACTGGCCTCCCACGGCCGCCGCAACAACCTGCGCGACGCGGTCGGCATGACCGCCGGCATCGTCCCGCTGCGCGTGCACGTCGATCCGCGGGCCACCGTCGGCGATCTCGTCCGGCACGTCGCCACCGAGATGCGCAACGGACTGCGCCGCCGCCGCTACTCCCGCGAGCAGCTCGCCCGCGACCTCGGCATGACCGGCGGCGCGGCGCTCTCCGACGTGGTCGTCAACATCATGACCTACGAGTACGACCTGGACTTCGCCGGCAGCCCCGGCGTCTCCCGCGTGCTGTCCACCGGCCCGGTCGACGACGTCTCCGTCTTCGTGTGTGAACGCTCCGAGGCGCAGGGGCCGTTGATCGGCTTCGACGTCAACGAGGAGCTGTACCGGGCCGAGGACGTCGTCCCGCACGAACGCGGCATCATCACGCTGCTCTCCCGCCTCGCCGCCGCCGGCCCCGGCACCGCGCTGGCCGACCTGGATGCGCTCGACGCCTCCACCCGCGAGGCACTGCTGTCGCAGGGACGCGGCGCGGCCCTCCCCGTCGACGGTGTCCCTTCCCTGCCCGCGGTGTTCGCGGCGCGGGTGGGGGAGTGCCGGGGTGCGGTGGCGGTGTCGGGTGGCGGGGTGCGGTTGTCGTACGGGGAGTTGGACGACCTGTCGGGTGTGTTGGCGGGGGTGTTGGTGGGTCTTGGTGTGGGTGTTGAGGGTGCGGTGGGGGTGTTGTTGGACCGTTCGGTGGCGGTGGTGGCGGCGTCGTTGGGTGTGGTGCGTGCTGGTGGTGCGTATGTGCCGTTGGACGGGCGGTGGCCGGTGGAGCGGTTGCGGCAGGTGGTTGAGGTCGCCGGTCTGAGGGCGTTGGTGGTGGGTGAGGAGCTGGCGGGGTTGCCGTGGGTGGTTGAGGTGGGTGGTCGGTTGCCGGTGGTGGTGGTGGATGCGGTGGGCCGGGTGGTGTCGGGTGCGCCGTGGGAGTTGGGTGTGTTGCCGGTGGTGGTGGGTGGGGAGCGGTTGGCGTATGTGATGTTCACGTCGGGGTCGACGGGTGTGCCGAAGGGGGTGGGTGTTTCTCACGCGGATGTGGTGGCGTTGGCCGCTGATTCGGCGTGGGGGGAGGGTGTCTCGGATGCGGTGCTGATGCATTCGGCGTATGTCTTCGACGCGTCGACGTTCGAGATGTGGGTGCCGTTGCTGGCGGGTGGCCGGGTGGTGGTGGCTCCCGAACAGGCCCTGGAACCGCATGTGTTGCGGGAGACGGTGCGCTCCGAGGGAGTGACGGCCGTTTTCATGACGACCGCGCTGTTCAACGTCGTCGCCGACGTCGACCCCACGGTCCTGGAGGGCGTGCGCCTGGTGTGCGCCGGGGGTGAACTCGCCGCTCCCGGGCTGATGCAGCGGACGGCGCGGGCGTTGCCCGGGGTCCGGGTCCGGCACGTCTACGGTCCGACGGAGACCACCACGTTCGCCACCCGGTACGACGTCACCCGGGCGTCGGCCGACGACGTGCCGCCCATCGGCCGTCCGCTGGACGGCATGCGGGTCTACGTCCTCGACGCGGGCCTGCGGCTGGTGCCGCCGGGTGTCACGGGTGAGCTGTACCTGGGCGGTGCCGGTGTTGCGCGGGGGTATCTGGGGCGTGCGGGGTTGACGTCGGCGTGCTTCGTGGCCGATCCGTTCGTCGGGGACGGTGGGCGGATGTACCGCACCGGTGACCTGGTGCGGTGGAACGCCGAAGGGGATCTGGCGTACGTCGCGCGGGCGGACAACCAGGTCAAGCTGCGCGGTTACCGCATCGAACCCGGTGAGATCGAACGCGTACTGGCCGCGCTGCCCGGTGTCGCCGACGCCGTGGTGGCCGTCCGGGAGGACGTGCCGGGCGACCGGCGGCTGGTGGGGTACGTGGTGCCGGCGTCCGGTGCCGGGCCGGTGGCGTCGGAGCTGGCGGCGGGTGTCGGGCGGGAGCTGCCGTCGTACATGGTGCCGTCCGCGTTCGTGGTGCTGGAGACGCTGCCGCTGACGCCGAACGGCAAGGTGGACCGGCGGGCGCTGCCGGTCCCCGCGGCGGTCGCGTCCGGGGCGGGCCGTGCGCCGCGCACCCCGCGCGAGGAGATCCTCTGCGGCCTGTTCGCCGAGGTCCTCGGTGCCGAACGGGTCGGGCCCGACGACGACTTCTTCCGGCTCGGCGGACAGTCCCTGCTCGCGACCCGGCTGGCCGGCCGGGTGCGCTCGGTGCTCGGGGCCGACGCCGACATCCGCACGCTCTTCCGCCACCCCACCCCCGCCGCCCTCGCCGGCGCGCTCGAACAGGCGGCGGGTGCCCGACCGCCCCTCACCCGCCAGGACCGCCCCGAGGTGCTGCCGCTGTCCTTCGCGCAGCGCCGCCTGTGGTTCCTCAACCGCCTGGAGGGGCCGAACGCCGCCTACAACATCCCGCTGGTGCTGCGCCTGGACGGGCCGCTCGACCTCGACGCGCTGCGCGCCGCCGTCACCGACCTGGTGGAACGGCACGAGATCCTGCGCACGACGTTCAGCGAGGAGCACGGCGTACCCCGCCAGCACGTCGAGCCGGCGGCCAAGGCGGCGGGCCTGACCCCGCTGGAGGTGGAGGACCCGCCGCCCGGCACGACCGGCGCGGCCGCCCGGCGCTGGGCGGACGAACGGCTCCCCGCGCTGGTGAGCGAGCCGTTCGACGTGGCGGTCGACGCGCCGTTGCGGGCCCGGCTGCTGCGGACCGGTGCCGACGCGCACGTGCTGGTGCTGAACCTGCACCACATCGCCGGGGACGGCTGGTCCCTGGAACCCCTCACCCGTGACCTGGCCACCGCCTACCGGGCCCGGCTGGCCGGCGCCTCCCCGCACTGGCGGCCGCTGCCGGTGCAGTACGCGGACTACACCCTCTGGCAGCACGGCGTGCTCGGCGCGGACGGCGACCAGGACGGTCCCGGCGCCGCGTCGGCCGACTTCTGGCGCGGCGCGCTGGCCGGCGCCCCCGAACTGCTCGACCTGCCGGTGGACCGGCCCCGCCCCGCGGTCATGACGCACGCGGGCGACGCCCTGCCCCTGGCGATCGACCCGCGGACCCACGCCGGCCTGCTGGAGCTGGCGCGGGCGTGCGGCTGCACGCTGTTCATGGTGCTCCAGGCGGCGGTGGCCGTCCTGCTGTCGCGGCACGGCGCCGGGGACGACGTGCCCCTCGGTACCGCGGTCGCCGGCCGCGACGACGAGGCGCTGGAGGACCTGGTCGGCTTCTTCGTCAACACCCTCGTGCTGCGCACCGACCTGTCCGGCGACCCGACGTTCCGTCAACTGCTGGAACGCGTGCGGGAGTTCGACCTCGCCGCCTACGCGCACCAGGACCTGCCGTTCGAACGGCTGGTCGAGGCGGTCAACCCCGCCCGCTCGCGCAACCACCACCCGCTCTTCCAGACCATGCTGGTCCTCCAGGGGCAGGCGGCCACCACGGTGGACCTGCCGGGACTGACCGCCGGTACGCAGTTCACGCACACCGGGATCTCCAAGTTCGACCTGACGTTCTCGCTGGCCGAGGTGTACACCGACGACCGGCGCCCCGCCGGCCTGGAGGGGTACCTGGAGTTCTCCACCGAACTGTTCGACCGCCGCACGGCCGCCGCGCTCGGACAGCGGCTGGCCCGCCTGGCGCACGCGATGGCCGCCGACCCCGACGCGCGCGCCGCCGGCGCCGACCTGCTCGGCGACGTGGAACACGCCCGCCTACGCCGCTGGGAGCACGGCGCCCGGCGCCCGGTACCGGCGGCGACCGTGGCCGAACTCTTCCAGGAGCGTGCCGCCCGCACCCCCGGCGCCGTCGCGCTGGTCGACAGTGAGCGGACCCTGACGCGCGGGCAGCTCAACGCCCGCGCCAACGACCTGGCCCGCCACCTGACCGGCCGCGGCGTCGGGCCCGAGGACGTCGTGGCCCTCGCGCTGCCCCGCTCGGCCGACCTGGTCACCGCGATGCTCGCCGTCGCCAAGGCGGGCGCCGCCTACCTGTTCGCCGACCCCGACCACCCCGCCGCCCGCGTCGCCCACCTGCTCGACGACGCCCGGCCCGTGCTGCTGATCACCACCGCCGCACTGGCCGGCCGGCTGCCCGCCACCGGCACGCCGCTGCTCGACCTCGACGACACCGCCGCCTGGTCCACCGGCCACACCGCCGACCCGCCGCACGCGCCGCACCCCGCGCACCCCGCCTACGTCATCCACACCTCCGGCTCCACCGGCCGCCCCAAGGGCACCGTGGTGACCCACGCCTCCGTCACCAACCACATGGCCTGGATGGCCGGCCACCTCGCCCTCACCGACGACGACCGGGTCCTGGCCCGCACCTCACCCGGGTTCGACGCCTCGGTCTGGGAGATCTGGCTCCCGCTGGCCTTCGGCGGCACGGTCTGCGTCATGCCCGCCGACGCCAACCGGGAACCGGACGCCCTGCTGGGCTGGATGAACACCTTCGGTGTCACCCTCGCCCAGTTCGTGCCCTCCCACCTCGGCACCGTCCTCGACCACGCCACGCTCGACGCCCCGCGCAGCCTGCGCGCGGTCCTGGCCGGCGGTGAGGCGCTGACCGCGGCACTGGCCGCCAGGACCAGCGAGACGTGGCGGTGCGCGACGCACAACCTCTACGGCCCGACCGAGGCCACCGTGGACGCCACCGCCCACCACGTCGCCACGCCGGCCCCCGGCCACGGCGGCGTCCCGATCGGCCGGCCGGTGGACAACGCGCGGGCCCGGGTGCTCGACGGCCGGTTACGCCCGGTTCCGCCCGGCGTCACCGGTGAGCTGTACCTGTCCGGTGCCCTGCTCGCCCGCGGCTACCTGGGACGGCCCGGGCTCACCGCCGCCCGGTTCGTCGCCGACCCGGACGGCCCGGCCGGCGGCCGGATGTACCGCACCGGCGACCTCGCGCGCTGGAACGCCGACGGCACGCTCCAGTACGCCGGCCGCGCCGACGACCAGGTCAAGCTGCGCGGATTCCGTATCGAACCCGGCGAGGCGGCGGCCGTGGTGGCCGCGCTGCCCGGGGTCGCCGACGCGGTGTGCCTGGTGCGCGAGGACCGGCCGGGCGACCCGCGCCTGGTGGCCTACGTCGTCCCGGCCGGCCCGGTCCCCCCGACCGCGGGGTGGCTGCGCGAACGCCTGGCCGGCCTGCTGCCCGTCCACCTGGTCCCCTCGGCGTTCGTGACGCTGCCCGCGCTGCCGCTCCTGCCCAACGGCAAGGTCGACCGCCGCGCGCTGCCCGCGCCCGCCACGGCACCGCGGTCCGCCGCGGGACGCGCCCCGCGCTCCCCGCACGAGGACCTGCTGTGCGGTCTGTTCGCCGACGTACTGGGCGTACCGGCGGTCGGGGTGGACGACGACTTCTTCGCGCTGGGCGGTCACTCCCTGCTGGCGACCCGCCTGGTCAGCCGGGTGCGCACGGTGCTCGGCGTCGAACTCGCGGTCCGCACCCTGTTCGAACGGCCCACCGTCGCCGCGCTGGCGCCCGTCCTGACCGGTGCCGCCGGCGCCCGGGCCGCGGTGACCGCCGCCGAACGCCCGCCGGTCGTGCCGCTGTCGCCGGCCCAGCAGCGGTTGTGGTTCCTCAACCGCCTGGACGGCCCCGGCCACACCTACAACATCCCCCTCGCGCTCGAACTGCGCGGGCCGCTCGACGTCGCGGCGCTGCGCGCGGCGCTGAGCGACGTCGTGGCCCGCCACGAGACCCTGCGCACCGTCTTCCCCGACCACGAGGGCACCGCCTCCCAGGTGATCCGCGCGGCCGTCCCCGTACCGCTGGAGGCGGAACCGGTCGGCGCCGACGCGCTCGACGCGGCCGTCCGGGACGCGGCGACCCGGCCGTTCGACGTCACCCGCGATCTCCCGCTGCGCTGCCGGCTGTTCACCGCCGGCCCGCGGCACCACGTCCTGCTGCTGGTCCTGCACCACATCGCCGGCGACGGCTGGTCGCTGGCGCCGCTCGCCCGCGATCTGGCCGAGGCCTACCGGGGCCGGCTGGCCGGCGGGCCCGCGGCGTGGTCCCCGCTGCCGGTGCAGTACGCCGACTACGCGATCTGGCAGCACGCCATGCTGGGCGACGAGGCCGACCCCGGCAGCGTCGTCGCCGGTCAACTCGCCTTCTGGCGGGACGCGTTGCAGGGTCTGCCGACCCTGCTCGACCTGCCGCTGGACCGGCCCCGGCCCATCGTGACCGACCCGGCCGGCGCCGTGTACTCCCGCGTTCTGCCCGCCGAACTGCACCGTCAGGTACGGGAGTTGGCCAACGCCAGCGGCAGCAGCCTGTTCATGGTGCTCCAGGCGGCGGTGGCCACCGTGCTGTCCCGGCACGGAGCGGGCGACGACATCCCGCTGGGCACGCCGGTCGCCGGACGGACCGACGCCGCGCTGGAGGACCTGGTCGGCTTCTTCGTCAACACCCTCGTGCTGCGCACCGACCTGTCCGGCGATCCGACGTTCCGTCAACTGCTGGAACGCGTGCGGGAGTTCGACCTCGCCGCCTACGCACACCAGGACCTGCCGTTCGAACGGCTGGTGGAGAGCGTCAATCCGGTACGGGCCCGCGACCACCACCCGCTGTTCCAGACCATGCTGGTGCTCCAGAACCAGGAGGTCGCGGAGGTCGACCTGCCGGGTCTGAGCGTCGGCAGCCGCCTGGTCCACAACGGCGTCAGCAAGTTCGACCTGACCTTCGCCTTCACCGAGCAGGGCGGTCGGGGCGGCCCGAACGGCGAGGACGACCAGGACGGGGGGAGCGGCGAGGGCGGGCTGCTGGCCGGCGTCGAGTACGCCACCGCCCTGTTCGACGCCGCGACCGCCGAAGCCCTGGTCGCCCGACTGGTACGGCTGCTGGAGGGCGTCGTCGCCGACCCCGACCTCCCGCTGCGCTCCTACGACCTGCTCGGCCCGGACGAGAGCGCCGCACTCGCGGCCTGGGGCAGCGGTCACGCCCTGCCCACCGCCCCGGACACCAGTTCGCTGCCCGCGGTGTTCGCGGCGCGGGTGGGGGAGTGCCGGGGTGCGGTGGCGGTGTCGGGTGGCGGGGTGCGGTTGTCGTACGGGGAGTTGGACGACCTGTCGGGTGTGCTGGCGGGGGTGTTGGTGGGTCTTGGTGTGGGTGTGGGTGTGGGTGTTGAGGGTGCGGTGGGGGTGTTGTTGGACCGTTCGGTGGCGGTGGTGGCGGCGTCGTTGGGTGTGGTGCGTGCTGGTGGTGCGTATGTGCCGTTGGACGGGCGGTGGCCGGTGGAGCGGTTGCGGCAGGTGGTTGAGGTGGCGGGGTTGAGGGCGTTGGTGGTGGGTGAGGAGCTGGCGGGGTTGCCGTGGGTGGTTGAGGTGGGTGGTCGGTTGCCGGTGGTGGTGGTGGATGCGGTGGGCCGGGTGGTGTCGGGTGTGCCGCGGGAGTTGGGTGTGTTGCCGGTGGTGGTGGGTGGGGAGCGGTTGGCGTATGTGATGTTCACGTCGGGGTCGACGGGTGTGCCGAAGGGGGTGGGCGTTTCTCACGCGGATGTGGTGGCGTTGGCCGCTGATTCGGCGTGGGGGGAGGGTGTCTCGGATGCGGTGCTGATGCATTCGGCGTATGTCTTCGACGCGTCGACGTTCGAGATGTGGGTGCCGTTGCTGGCGGGTGGCCGGGTGGTGGTGGCTCCCGAACAGGCCCTGGAACCGCATGTGTTGCGGGAGACGGTGCGCTCCGAAGGGGTGACGGCCGTTTTCATGACGACCGCGCTGTTCAACGTCATCGCCGACGTCGACCCCGGCTGCCTCGACGGGCTGCGTACGGTCTGCGCCGGCGGTGAACTCGCCGCTCCCGGCCTCATGCAGCGGGTCGCGGCGGCCGTGCCGGACGTCCGGGTCCGGCACGTCTACGGTCCGACGGAGACCACCACGTTCGCCACCCGCCACGACATCACCCCGCGCTCCGGTACGGGGCTGCCCGCCATCGGCCGTCCGCTGGACGGGATGCGGACCTACGTCCTCGACGCGGGCCTGCGGCTGGTGCCGCCGGGTGTCACGGGTGAGCTGTACCTGGGCGGCGCCGGTGTCGCGCGGGGGTATCTGGGGCGTGCGGGGTTGACGTCGGCGTGCTTCGTGGCCGATCCGTTCGCCGGGGACGGTGGGCGGATGTACCGCACCGGTGACCTGGTGCGGTGGAACGCCGAGGGGGACCTGGCGTACGTCGCGCGGGCGGACAACCAGGTCAAGCTGCGCGGCTACCGCATCGAACCCGGTGAGATCGACACCGTGCTCGGCACCCTGCCCGGCGTCGTCGCCGCCTTCACCACGATCCGGGAGGACGTGCCGGGCGACCGGCGGCTGGTGGCGTACGTGGTGCCGGCGTCCGGGGCCGGGCCGGTGGCGTCGGAGCTGGCGGCGGGCATCGGGCGGGAGCTGCCGTCGTACATGGTGCCGTCCGCGTTCGTCACCCTGGACGCGCTGCCGCTGACGCCGAACGGCAAGGTGGACCGGCGGGCGCTGCCCGCGCCAGCGGTGGTCGCCTCCGCGGCCGGGCGTGAACCGCGCACCGCCCGCGAGGAGATCCTCTGCGGCCTGTTCGCCGAGATCCTCGGCCGGGAACGGGTCGGCGTGGACGAGGCGTTCTTCGACATCGGCGGCCACTCCCTGCTCGCGACCCGGCTGGCCGGCCGGGTGCGCTCGGTGCTGGGGGTCGAGACCGAGGTGCGCACCCTGTTCGACCACCCGACGCCCGGCGGGCTGGCCGCGGCCCTCGACGGAGCGGACCGCGCGCGCCCGCCGGTGGTCCGCGCGGAACGCCCCGAGGTGCTGCCGCTGTCCTTCGCGCAGCGCCGCCTGTGGTTCCTCAACCACCTGGAGGGGCCCAGCGCGACGTACAACATCCCGCTGGTGCTGCGCCTCGACGGCCCGCTCGACACCGGCGCGCTGCGTGCGGCGCTCGCCGACCTGGTGGAGCGGCACGAGAGCCTGCGCACCGTCCACCCCGACGTCGATGGGGTCGGCCGCCAGCTGGTGCTGGACCCGGCGGTCGTCCGTCCCGACCTGCGCCCGCGCGACGTCGCGCCGGGCGACCTGGACCGGGTACTGGCCGACGCCGTCTCGCAGGCGTTCGACGTGGCGGTGGACGTGCCCGTCCGGGCGAGTCTGCTGCGGCTGGGCGCCGAGGAACACGTGCTGGTGCTGGTCGTCCACCACATCGCCGGCGACGGATGGTCGATGGCGCCCCTGGGCCGCGACCTGGGGCAGGCGTACCGCGCCCGGGTGGCCCAACAGGCGCCGCAGTGGCAGGCGTTGCCGGTGCAGTACGCGGACTACACGCTCTGGCAGCGCCGCATGCTGGGCGACGACAGCGATCCGCGGTCCGCGGTCAGCGGTCAACTCGACTTCTGGCGTTCGGCGTTGGCAGGGCTTCCGCAGGCGCCGGTGCTGCCCACCGACCGGCCCAGGCCCGCCGCGACGCGCTACACGGGCGACGCGCTGGCCTTCGCACTGGACCCCGGGACGCACACCGCCCTGGACCGGCTGGCGCGGGCCTGCGGCTGCACGCTGTTCATGGTGCTCCAGGCCGCGGTGGCCGTCCTGCTGTCGCGGCACGGCGCCGGTGAGGACGTCCCCCTCGGCACCGCGGTCGCGGGTCGCACGGACGAGGCGCTGGAGGACCTGGTCGGCTTCTTCGTCAACACCCTCGTGCTGCGCACCGACCTGTCCGGCGACCCCACCTTCCGTGAACTCGTCGCCCGAATACGGGAGTTCGACCTCGCCGCCTACGCGCACCAGGACGTGCCGTTCGAGCGGCTGGTCGACGCGCTGAGCCCGGAGCGCTCGCAGAGCCATCACCCGCTCTTCCAGACCATGCTGGTCCTGCAGAACCAGGAGGCGGCCGGGCTCGACCTGCCGGGCCTGACCGTCACCGGGGTGCCGGTCCACACCGGCATCGCCAAGTTCGACCTGACCTTCTCCTTCACCGAACGCCGGCTCGACGACGCCGCGCCGGGCGGGCTCGACGGCACCCTGGAGTTCTCCACGGAGCTGTTCGAGCCGGCCACCGCCCGCGCTCTCGCCGACCGCCTGGTGCGGCTGCTCGGCGCGGCGGCGGCCGACCCCGGCCTGCGGGTCGCCGAGTTCGACCTGCTGGACGCCGGCGGGACCGCCCGGCTGCTGGCCGCCGGGCGCGGCCGGTCCCGGCCGCTGCCGGTGCGCACCCTTCCGGGGCTGTTCGCCGTACCGGCCGCCCGCACCCCGGACGCGGTCGCCGTCCGCGCCGACGACGGCACCTTGACGTACGGTCAGCTCGACGCGCGGGCCGACCGCCTCGCCCGCCACCTGGCCGCGCTCGGCGCCGGCCCGGAACGGCTGGTCGCCCTGGCGGTGAGCGGCACCGCCGCCACGGTGGTGGCGATGCTGGCGGTGCTGAAGGCCGGCGCCGCCTACCTGCCGGTCGACCCGGACTACCCGCCGGCCCGCGTCGCCCACATGCTGCACGACGCCGGCCCCGTCCTGCTGCTGACCACCGCGGCGTCGCGCGACCGGCTGCCGGACACCGCGGTGCCGGTGGTCGACCTCGACGACGAGGCCGCCTGGACCGGCGACCCCGGCGCCCCCCTGCCGGTCCCGCACCCGCGGCACCCGGCCTACGTGATCTACACCTCGGGGTCCACCGGCCGGCCCAAGGGCGTCGTGGTCAGCCACGAGGCGGCGGCCAACCACATGGTGTGGATGGCCGGCCACCTCGGCCTCACCACCGGCGACCGGGTGCTGGCCCGCACCTCACCCAGCTTCGACGCCTCGGTCTGGGAGACCTGGCTGCCCCTGACGCACGGCGCGTCGGTGTGCGTGGTCGCGCCCGCGACGAACCGGGACCCGGGCCTGCTGGCCGGGCGGATGTCCGACCACGGCGTCACCCTCGCCCAGTTCGTACCGTCCCTCCTGGCCCCGGTCCTCGACGCCGCCGCCGCCCGGCCGGCCGGCCTGCGCGCGGTGCTGTCCGGCGGCGAACCGCTGCCGCCGGCCCTGGCCGCCCGCGTCGCCGCCGCCTGGCACGTCGAGGTGCACAACCTCTACGGCCCGACCGAGGCCACCATCGACGCCACCGCCCACCGGGTGCCCACCGGTGACGCGCCCGGCGGCACCGTGCCGATCGGCGCCCCGGTCGACAACGCCCGGGTGTACGTGCTGGACGCGAGGCTGCGCCTGGCACCGCCGGGTGTCGCCGGCGAGCTGTACGTGGCGGGCACGGGGCTGGCGCGCGGGTACGCCGGCCGGGCCGGGCTGACCGCCGGGCGTTTCGTGGCCGACCCGTTCGGTCCGGCGGGCGAGCGCATGTACCGCACCGGCGATGTCGTGCGGTGGAACGCCGACGGCGCGCTGGAGTACGTCGGCCGCGCCGACGAGCAGGTCAAGCTGCGCGGGTTCCGCATCGAACCCGGCGAGATCGAGGCCGAGTTGACCGCGCTGCCGGGGATCGCCGCCGCCTGCGCGGTGGTGCGCGAGGACCGCCCCGGCGACCGGCGGCTCGTCGCCTACACCGTCGCGGCCGGCGGCACGCCGGCCCACGACGCGGCGGTACTGCGCGCGGCGCTGGAGGGCGTACTGCCCGCCCACATGGTGCCGTCGGCCTTCGTCAGCCTCGACGCGCTGCCGCTGACCCCGAACGGCAAGACGGACCGGCGGGCGCTGCCCGCGCCCGGCCCGGTCACCGGCGGCGGCTCGCGCCGGGCCCCGCGCACCGAGGCCGAGCGGGCCGTGTGCGCGGTCTTCGCCGAGACCCTCGCCATCACCGGCGTCGGCGTCGACGACGACTTCTTCGCCCTCGGCGGCGACAGCATCCTGTCCATCCAGGTCGTCAGCCTCACCCGCAGGGCCGGATTCGTCGTCACCCCGCGCGACGTCTTCGCCCACCGCACCCCGGGGGCGATCGCCGCCGTCGCCGTGCCGGTCGGCGCGGAACCGGACCGCACGGCCGACAACGGCGTCGGCCGGCTGCCCGCCACCCCGATCGCCGCCTGGTTCCTCGCCCGGCCCGGCACGCTCGACGGCTACAACCAGTCCGCCGTCCTGCGCTGCCCGGCCGGCGCGGACGAACCCCGGCTGGCCGCCGCCCTCCAGGTACTCCTCGACCACCACGACACCCTGCGCATGCGGGTCCTGCCGGGCACCGGGGACCGCTGCGACCTGGAGGTCCTGCCGCCCGGCGCGGTCGCCGCCCACGACCGGCTCACCCGGGTCGACCTCACCGGGCTCGCCCCCGCCGACGCCGACCGGGCCGTGGCGCGGGCCGCCGAGAGCGCCCGGCGCCGGCTCGCCCCGCAGGCCGGCCGGGTACTGGAGGCCGTCTGGTACGACGCCGGCCCGGCCGACCCCGGCCGGCTGCTGATCGTCGTGCACCACCTGGCGGTCGACGCGGTCTCCTGGCGGACGCTCACCGCCGACCTGGTGACCGCCTGGCACGCGCTCGCCGCCGGGGCCGCACCGCAACTGCCGCCGGTGCTCACCTCCTACCGGCGGTGGGCGGAACTGCTGGCGGCCGAGGCGCACAGCGAACGGCGCACCCGCGAACTGCCGCTGTGGCGCGAGATCCTGCGCACCCCCGACCCGCAGTTGGGCCACCGCCCGCTCGACCCGGCACGCGACACCGCCGAGACCCTGGAGACGGTGAAGGTCACGCTGCCCGCCGAGTGGACCGGGCCGCTGCTGACCACCGCGCCGACCGCCTTCCACGCCGGCGTCGACGACGTGCTGCTGACCGGCCTCGCCCTCGCCGTCGCCGGGTGGCGCGCCGAACGCGGGACGCCGGGCTCCGCCGTGCTGCTCGACCTGGAGGGCCACGGCCGCGAGGAGATCGGCCGGCACACCGACCTGTCGCGGACCGTCGGCTGGTTCACCAGCCTGTACCCGGTCGCCGTCGACCCCGGCCCGGTCGGCCGGCTCGACGGGCGCGCGTGGGACCCGCGCCTGGTCGACCGGGCGCTGAAACAGGTCAAGGAACAACTGCGGGCCGTCCCCGACCACGGCATCGGCTACGGGGTGCTGCGGCACGCCGGCGGCGCGGCCGCGGACCTGCTCAAGGACGGCCCCACCCCGCAGATCGGCTTCAACTACCTGGGCCGCTACGCCGGTTCACCGGCCGGCGGCCACGACGACTGGCAGGTGCTGCTCGACGGGGGCGGCCCCCGCAGCGAGGACCCCGACCTGCCGGCCCACCACGTGCTCGACATCAACGCGCACACCGAGGACCTGCCGGGCGGACCGCGCCTGGTGGCCCACTGGTCCTGGCCGCGGGACCTGCTCACCCGCCAGGACGTCGCCGCGCTGGCCGACGGATGGCTGGCGGCACTGCGGGCCATCGCCGAACACGCCAAGGCCCCCGACGCGGGCGGCCACACGCCTTCCGACCTTCCCCTGGTCTCCCTGAACCAGGCCCAGATCGACAAGCTGCAGATCAAGTGGGGAGCAAGCAAGTGACCGGGTTCCAGCTCCAGGACGTCCTGCCGTTGACGCCCTTGCAGGCGGGCATGCTCTTCCATGCCCAGTACGACACGCGTGCCGTGGACGTCTACACCGCCCAGTTCGTCTTCGACATCGAAGGACCGGTCGACGCCGGGCTGCTGCGCGCCGCCGTCGCCGGACTGCTGCGCCGGCACGCCAACCTGCGCGTCGGCTTCCTCAGCGAGGACCTCGACGAACCCGTCCAGGCCGTCGCCGCCGAGGTCCCGCCGGACGTCGCCGAACTCGACCTGGCCGGCCACGGCGAGGCCGAACGGGCCGCCGCGCTGGCCGCCTTCCTCGACGCCGACCGGGTGCGGCGCTTCGACCTGACCACCCCGCCGCTGATGCGCTTCACCCTGATCCGCACCGGCCACCACCGCTACCACCTGGTGATGACCAACCACCACATCCTGCTCGACGGCTGGTCCATGCCGCTCCTGGTACGGGAACTGTTCGAGCTGTACGCCCGTGGCGGCGACGACGGGGCGATGCCCCGGGTGGCGCCCTACCGCGCCTACCTGGAATGGCTCGCCTCCCAGGACCGCGCGGCGGCCACCGACGCCTGGCGCCACGCCCTCGACGGGGTGACCGGCGCGACCCTGCTGTCCGGGACCGCCCCGGCCGGCGGCACCGGCGGCGACCTGCCGCAGCAGCACGTCCTGCGCCTGGGCGAATCCCTCACCGGGCGGCTGCGCGCCACCGCCCGCGGCCGGGGCCTGACCCTCAACACCCTCGTGCAGGGCGCCTGGGGAATCCTGCTGCACCGGCTCACCGGCCGGCCCGACGTGCTGTTCGGCACCACGGTCTCCGGCCGGCCGCCGCAGATCCCCGGCGTGGAGTCCATGGTCGGGCTGTTCATCAACACCATCCCGGTCCGCGTCACCGTGCGGCCCGCCGACACCCTGGGCGGCCTGCTGGAACGGCTCCAGGCCGCGCAGACCCGGCTGATGGACCACCAGCACCTCGGCCTCACCGACATCCGCGCGCTCACCGGACTCGACGACCTGTTCGACACGCTGGCCGTCTTCGAGAACTACCCGATGGACGCCGAGGCGCTGCGCCGCGCCCAGGAGGGACTGCCGGGGCTGCGCGTGACCGGCCTGCGCGGCACCGACGCCGCCCACTACCCGCTCACCCTCACCGTCGCCCCCGGCGACAACCTGCGCGTCACCTTCGGCCACCGCCCCGCCGTCCTGCCCGCCGACGCCGTGCGGTCCACCGCCGAACGGCTGCGCCGGGTGCTCGAAGCCCTCGCCGGCGACCTGGACCGGCCCGTCGCCGCCCTGGACGTCCTCGCCGACGGTGAACGCGAACACCTGCTCGCCGCCGGCCGGGGCGCCGAACCGGCCCCGGGCAGCACCGGCACCCTGCCGGACCTGTTCCGCGCCCGCGCGGCCCGCCACCCGGACGCGGTCGCCGTCAGCGCCGGCGCGACGGAGCTGACCTACGCCCGGCTCGACGACCTGTCCGCGGCACTCGCCGCCGGCCTGACCGGCCACGGCCTGGCCCCCGAGGCCGCCGTCGGCGTCCTGCTCGACCGCTCCGCCGCGGTGGTCACCGCCTCCCTGGGCATCGTCCGGGCCGGCGGCGCCTACGTACCGCTGGACCCCGGCTGGCCGCGCGAACGCCTGGAGCAGGTCGCCCGGATCGCGGGACTGACCGCACTGGTGGTCGGCGAGAACCTGGCCGGCCACCCCTGGGCGCGGACTGCGGGCACCGGCCTGCCCGTCCTGGTGGTGGACGCCGCCGGCCACCTCGCCGCCGGCGCCCCGGCCGCCCCCGGCCCCCGTGAGGCGGCCACCCACCCCGGGCAGCTCGCGTACGTGATGTTCACCTCCGGGTCGACCGGCGCGCCCAAGGCCGTCGGGGCCCGCCACGCGGACGTCGCGGCGCTGGCCCTCGACTCCGCCTTCCGCGACGCCGCGTCCGCGGTCGTCCTGATGCACGCCGCCTACGTCTTCGACGCCTCCACCTTCGAGATCTGGGCCACCCTGCTCAACGGCGGCCGGATCGCCGTCGCCCCCGAGGGCATCCTCGACCCGCGCGCCCTGCGGCGGGTCACCGCCGGCACCGGCGCCACCACCTTGTTCCTGACCACGGCCCTGTTCCAGCTCGTCGCCGAGGCCGACCCGCGGGCCTTCGAGGACCTGCGCCTGGTGCTCAGCGGCGGCGAGGCCGCCGCGCCCGGCCTGCTGCGCCGCGCCGCGGCCGCCTGCCCGGGGACCGCGTTCCACAACGTCTACGGCCCCACCGAGACGACCACGTTCGCCACCCGCTTCCTGGTCGTCCCCGACAGCCCCGACGGCCCGCCGCCGATCGGCCGCACCGTGGACGGCATGCGCCTGTACGTCCTGGACGAGGGTCTGCGCCCGGTGCCGCAGGGCGTGACCGGTGAGCTGTACGCCGCCGGCGCCGGCGTCACCCGCGGCTACCTGGGCCGCCCCGCGCTCACCTCGGCGCGGTTCGTCGCCGACCCGTTCGACGCCGCCGGCGGGCGGATGTACCGCACCGGCGACCTGGTGCGCTGGAACGCCGACGGGAACCTGGCCCACGTCGCGCGCGCCGACGACCAGATCAAGCTGCGCGGCCACCGGCTCGAACCCGGCGAGATCGAGAACACCCTGACCGCCCTGCCCGCGGTCACCGCCGCGTGCGTCACCGTCCGCGAGGACCTGCCCGGCGACCGGCGGCTGGTCGCCCACGTCGTCGCCGCCCGGGGGACGGCGCCGCGAGGGACCGAACTGGCCGACGCGGTGGCCGCCGTCCTGCCCGCCTACATGGTGCCGTCCGCGTTCGTCATCCTCGACGCGCTGCCCCTGACCCCGAGCGGCAAGGTCGACCGGCGCGCCCTGCCCGCACCCGAAGGGCCCGCCGACGCCGACGGGGCACGCCGGCCGCGCGGCGCGCGCGAGGAGATCCTGTGCGGTCTGTTCGCCGACGTGCTGGGGGTGGAACGGATCGGGGCCGACGACGGATTCTTCGCCATGGGCGGGCACTCCCTGCTCGCCACCCGGC
Organism: Streptantibioticus silvisoli; assembly: GCF_027947535.2. GTDB lineage: Bacteria > Actinomycetota > Actinomycetes > Streptomycetales > Streptomycetaceae > Streptantibioticus_C > Streptantibioticus_C silvisoli. Next base: position 65,357 of record NZ_JAAGKO020000034.1, on the reverse strand, counting down.
TGGTCAGCCGGGTGCGTTCCGTGCTCGGCGTCGAGACCGAGGTGCGCACCCTGTTCGAACACCCCACCCCCGCCCGGCTGGCCGCCGCCCTCGGCACCGCGGGCCCGGCCCGCACCCGCCCGGTCGCCGGCGAGCGCCCCGCCGACCTGCCGCTGTCCTCCGCCCAGCGGCGCCTGTGGTTCCTGCACCGCTTCGAGGGCCCCAACGCCCTCTACAACATCCCGTTCGTGCTGCGGATGGACGGCGGCGTGGACGCCGGCGCGCTGCGTGCCGCGCTCGGGGACGTCGTCGCCCGCCACGAGTCGCTGCGCACCGTCTTCCCCGAAGTGGCCGGCGAGCCGCGGCAGTCGGTGCTCGAACCCGCCGCGGCCTACCTCGACTTCGCCGTGGACGACGTCGAACCCGCCGCCCTCGACGAGGCCGTCACCCGCGCCGCCACGGAACCGATCGACATCGAGACCCAACTCCCGGTGCGCGCACGCCTGATGCGGCTCAGCGCCCACCAGCACGTACTGGTGCTGGTCGTCCACCACATCGCCGGCGACGGATGGTCGATGGCGCCGCTGGGCCGGGACCTGGGGCAGGCGTACCGCGCCCGGGTGGCCCAACAGGCGCCGCAGTGGCAGGCGTTGCCGGTGCAGTACGCGGACTACACGCTCTGGCAGCACCGGATGCTGGGCGACGAGAACGACCCGCGATCCCCGCTCAACGATCAACTCGCCTTCTGGCGTTCGGCGTTGACCGGCCTGCCCGAACTGCTCGAGCTGCCGCTCGACCGCCCCCGCCCGGCCACCGCGTGCCACACCGGCGATGCGTTCACCCTGGAACTGGGCGAGCGTACACACCGCGCGCTGACCGGTCTGGCGCGGGCGTCCGGCTGCACGCTGTTCATGGTGCTCCAGGCCGCGGTGGCCGTCCTGCTGTCGCGGCACGGCGCCGGGGACGACGTGCCGCTCGGCACCGCGGTGGCCGGCCGCACCGACGAGACGCTCGACGACCTGGTCGGCTTCTTCGTCAACACCCTCGTGCTGCGCACCGACCTGTCCGGCGATCCGACGTTCCGTCAACTGCTGGAACGCGTGCGGGAGTTCGACCTCGCCGCCTACGCGCACCAGGACGTGCCGTTCGAGCGGCTGGTGGAGGCGGTCAACCCCGCCCGCTCGCGCGACCACCACCCGCTCTTCCAGACCATGCTGGTGCTCCAGAACCAGGAGCCCGCCGGGCTCGACCTGCCCGGTCTGACGGTCACCGGCCTGCCCGTGCGGACCGGGACCGCCAAGTTCGACCTGACCTTCGCCTTCACCCGCACCCGCGACGAGGCCGGCACCGCCGGTCTGCGGGCCGACGTGGAGTACGCCACCGAACTGTTCGACGAGGCCACGGTCCGCGACCTCGCCGGACGGCTGGCCGCCCTGCTGGAAGCGGTGACCGCCGACCCCGACCAGTCCGTCCACGCCTACGAGTTGGCCGTCCCCGGCGAACGCTCCCGTCTCGAACGCTGGGGCACCGGGCCGGCCGGACCCGAACCGGGATCGACCGTGCCGTCGCTCTTCCGCCGCCAGGCCGCCCGCACACCGAACGCGCCCGCCGTACGCGACGCGCGCGGCACCCTGACGTACGCGCGACTCGACGAGCGGTCCGACCAGCTCGCCCTCCACCTGGCCGCCCGCGGCATCGGCGCCGAGGACCTCGTCGCCCTCGCCGTCCCCCGGTCGGCCGACCTGGTCGTGGCCGTCCTTGCGGTACTCAAGGCCGGCGCCGCCTACCTGCCCGTCGACCCCGGCTACCCGCCGTCCCGCATCGCCTACCTGCTCGACGACGCCCGGCCCGCCCTCATCCTGACCACCTCCGCCGTACGCGAACGGCTGCCGGCCGGCCCGGTCCCCGTCGCCGACCTCGACGACCCCGCCCTGCGCTCCGACCCGCGACCCGGCCACCCGCCGCGCGAGCCCCGGCCGGACCAGGCCGCCTACGTCATCTACACCTCCGGCTCCACCGGCCGCCCCAAGGGCGTCGTCGTCGCGCACCGCGGCGTCGGCGCGATGGCCCGCACCCAGGCGGAACGCCTTGCGGTCACCCCGGACAGCAGGGTGCTCCAGCTGGCGTCGATCAGCTTCGACGCCGCCTTCTGGGAGATCTGCATGGCGCTGCTCAACGGCGCCTGCCTGGAGACGGCCGACCAGGACGAACTCGCCCCCGGCGCCCCGCTGGCCCGCCTGCTCGCCGAACGCGGCGTCACCCACCTCACCGTCCCGCCCGCCGTGCTCGCCGTGATGCCCGCCGACGACGGCGTCCCGCCCGGCACCACGCTGGTGCTGGCCGGCGAGGCGTGCCCACCCGCGCTGGCGGGCCAATGGGCCGCCGGACGGCCGCTGTTCAACGCCTACGGCCCGACCGAGACCACCGTCTGCGCGACCGTCGGCACCGCCCGCCCCGCCACCGGCCCCGCCGACACCCCGCACACCGTGCCGATCGGCTCCCCGGTCGACGGCGCCCGGGTGCACGTGCTGGACGCCCGGCTGCGCCCGGTGCCGCAGGGCGTGGCGGGCGAGCTGTACGTGGCCGGCGAGGGACTGGCCCGCGGCTACGCCGGCCGGCCCGGACTGACGGCGGAGCGTTTCGTGGCCGACCCGGCCGGCCCGCCCGGCACCCGGATGTACCGCACCGGCGACGTGGCACGGTGGAACGCCGGCGGTGAGCTGGAGTACCTCGGCCGCGCCGACGGCCAGGTCAAGCTGCGCGGGTTCCGCATCGAACCCGGCGAGATCGAGGCCGAGTTGACCGCGCTGCCGGACATCGCCGCGGCCTGCGCGGTGGTCCGCGAGGACCGGCCCGGCGACCGCCGGCTGGTCGCCTACACGGTCGCGGCGCCAGGGCACCCCGCGGCCGACGGCGCCGCGCTGCGGACCGCGCTGGGCCGGGTGCTGCCCGAGTACATGGTGCCTTCGGTGTTCGTCGCCCTGGAGGCGCTGCCGCTGACCGTGAACGGCAAGATCGACCGGTCCGCCCTGCCGGCGCCCGACCCGGCTGTCAGCGCCGGCGCCGGCCGCGCCCCCGCCACCGACACCGAACGCGCCCTGTGCGGCGTCTTCGCCGACACCCTCGGCATCACCGACGTCGGCCTCGACGACGACTTCTTCGCCCTCGGCGGCCACTCGCTGCTCGCCGTCCGGCTCGCCCAGGGCATCCGGGACGTCCTCGGCGTCCGGCCCTCGCTGCGCACGCTGTTCGCCGCGCCCACGGTGGCCGGCGTCCTGCGCGCCCTCGGCCACCCGGACGACGACCCGTCAGGACCGCCGGCCCCCGCCGGCCGCGAACCGGGCCAGGACGTCCGGCTGGCCCCCGACATCGTCCCGGCCCGCGCCGACCGCGTCCCGGGACCCGCCGGGCAGACCCGCACGCTGCTCACCGGCGCCACCGGATTCCTCGGCGCCTATCTGCTGCGCGACCTGCTGGAGAGCACCGGCCGGCCGGTCGACTGCCTGGTCCGCGCCGCCGACCCGGCCGACGGCGCCCGCCGGATACGCGCCAACCTGGAGCGGTACGGCCTGTGGCGCGAGCACTACGCGCGACTGGTCCACCCGCTCCCCGGCGACCTGGCGGCCCCCGGCCTGGGCCTGGCCGACGCCGACCTGCGCGCCCTGCGCCGCGGCCTGGGGAGCGTCGTCCACAACGGCGCCCAGGTCAGCTTCGCCGCCCCCTACGCCGACCTGCGCGCCGCGAACGTCGGGGGCACCGAGGAGATCCTGCGCCTCGCGGCAGCGGCCGGCTGCGCCGTGCACCACGTCTCCACCACCGGCGTCTTCGCGGCGACCGCCGACACGCCGGGCACGATCACCGAGGCGACCGCGCCCGGCCCGGTCACGGCGCTGCCGGACGGGTACTCGCAGAGCAAGTGGGCGGCCGAGGAACTCGTGCGGGCCGCCCGGGCCAGGGGCGTGCCCGTGACCGTCTACCGGCCGGGCCGGATCTCCGGCGACACGCGCGGCGGCGCCTGCCAGGAGCAGGACCTGCTGTGGAACCTGATCAAGGGCTGCCTCCAGGCCGGCGCGATTCCGCAGGACGCGGACGAGTCCACCGGCTGGATACCCGTCGACTACGTCAGCGCCGCCGTCGTCGCGCTGTCCGCCCTCCCCGGCGACGACGCCCCGGCCGTCCACCACCTCACCCACCCGGCGCCGCCGGCGCTGTCCGACGTCTTCCGGGAGGCACGCGAACTCGGTTATCCGGTAAGGGAGTTGCCCGCCGACCAGTGGCGCAAGCGGATCGAGGCCCAGCCCGGCAACGCCGCCCAGCTCCTGCTCGGCGAGCCGGCCGCCCCGGCCGAACCCGCCGTCCACCGGCCGGTCCGGCGCACCTTCGACTCCTCCCGCACCCTGCGCGCGGCCGGCTGCGCGGGCGTCCCCCTCCCCGACCTCACCCCCGACATCCTGCGCACCTACCTGTCCTACTTCATCCGCACCGGTTTCCTGCCGGCCCCGGGGGAGGCGGCGGCCGAGTGAACCGTCCCGCCCGGTGCCGCGTCGGAGCCCCGGCACCGGGCGGCCGGCGGGCCGCTGCCGGGGCGACGTGGCACCGCCCCGCCGACCACGGCGGCGGTACGCGGCCCGGCCGGTGAGGCGGGCACCGTAGGCGGTCCCGGGCGGCCCCGGACTGCCCGCGCGGCGGTCGGCGGGCCCGGCGGTCGGAGAGGTCCCGCACCGCGGCAAGCGGTCCCGGCGGGCCGGTGCGCTCGGACGCGCGGGCGGCGGGGGGCGTTCAGGCGCGAGGCCGGTGAGCGGGGACGTTCCGGGGCGAGCGGACGCGTTCCGGCCCCAAGCCGGGCGGGCGGGTCCGCTCAGACACCAGGCCGGCGAGCGCATACGTCCAGGCGCGAGGTCGGACGCGTTCCCGCCCCGAGCGGGGCGAGCGGGCCCGTTCCGCCGTCAGGCCGACCGAGTGGACGCGCTCCCGGCACGGGTCCGGCGCGCGGGCCCGTGCCGCCGCCGGGTCAACCGAGCGGACGCGTTGCCACCCCAAGTCCGGCAACAAGGAGGCGCGTTCCGCCATCAGTCGGACCGGCGGACGCGCTCCCCCCCCAAGCCGGACGGGCGCCGCGTTCGCACCCCGCAGCCCGGGCGGACGCGTTCACGTGCGGCGATAGCGGGCGGAGGCGAAGGAGAAGCCGCCGAAGAGCAGGAGGCCGACGGCGACGGTCACCAGCAGCCACGGGCCGGCCGGTGTGCGGGCCAGCGCGCGCAGCGTGTCGTCCATCCCCTTCGCGCGTCCCGGGTCGAACCGGATGGCCGCGACGAGGACGAAGAAGCCGGCGGCCGCGTAGACCGCGCCGCGGGCCGCGTTGCCCCCGACGCCGAGCGCGGTCACGACGGTCCGGGTGCGGGGGCTCATGGTCGCGGTGTCGAGTTTCTTGAGGAACGTGCGGCGGAACGCCTTGACGACGATGACGACTCCGGCCGATCCCAGGCCGACCCCCGCCGCACCCACGACGAACTGGCCGCCGGGCAGGGCCAGCGCGCGGGCGGTCCAGTCGCGCGACGAGCTGTCCCCGCCGGAGCCGCCGCCCGCGCCGGCGGCGTAGAGCGCCGTGCCCCAGCAGACGAAGGCGTAGAAGGCCGCTCGCGCCGCGCCCGCCACCCGCGCGCCCTTCTTCTGCCCCTTGCCGGTGAGCGCCGCGGCCCCGCGCCACAGCGTCATGCCGGCGAACCCGGCGGCGAGCAGCCACAGCGCCTCGGTGCCGAACGGTTCACCGGCGATGTGCCGCAGGGCGCCCTGCCGGTCGGCCTCCCCGCCGCTGTGGCCGAAAGCGATGCGTACGGCGAGGTAGCCGATCAGCAGGTAGACCACGCCGCGCGCGGCGAACCCGGCCCGTCCGGCCCCCCGCAGGAACTTGCGCGTGCCGGGGCTCACCGCGGTGCCCCGCGATCCCCGCCGTCCCGGCGTGCGCCGCAGCGCCCGGCGCCACGCTCCCGTGCCCGATGCCTGAGCAGACGTCACTTGTGCCTCCTGGAACGCTCGTACGACGTGCGAGGCGCCGCCCGGTCCGTGCGGCGCCGGGATGCCGCAGCGTGCTGGACGTATGACCCGCGTGGCCGGGAGGAAACCCGCGTGCCCGGGATCGGCTGCTGAGGGCCGCCGGCCCGCGGCCGCCCGTGCCCGGGCCGGTGCCGGTGCGCGGGATCGGCTATCGTCCGGGTGTTCCCCCACCCCGGCGTGGTCCGTGTCCGGCGCAGCCAGATTGGTCGTCCCTCCGTGAGCAGTGAGTCCTTCCGCCTGATCGTGACCGGTGGCGGCACCGGCGGTCACACCTACCCGGCGCTCACCGCCGTGCGCACGCTCCAGGCGCGGCTGGCCGCCGAGGGCCGGGCGCTGGACGTGCTGTGGGTCGGCACCCCCGAGGGCCTGGAGGCGCGGGTCACCGCGAGCGAGGGCATCCCGTTCACCACGGTGGCGACCGGCAAGGTCCGCCGTTCCAGCAACCCGCTGAAGCTCGTCTCGCCCGCCAACGTCAAGGACATGGGCCGGGTGCCGCTCGGCGTCGCGCAGGCGCGGTCGGTCGTGGCCGGCTTCCGCCCGGACGTGGTGCTGGCCACCGGCGGCTACGTCGCGGTGCCGGTCGGGCTGGCGGCCCGGATGTGCCGGGTGCCGCTCGTGGTGCACGAGCAGACGGTCCGGCTGGGCCTGGCCAACCGCGGCCTCGCCCGCGCCGCGACCCGCATGGCGCTGTCCTCCGAGGCGACGCTCCCGCTGCTGCCGGAGTCGGCACGCCGCAACGCGGTCGTCACCGGCAACCCGGTACGCCCCGAGGTGCTGACCGGGCAGGCGGACAAGGCGGTGCAGACGCTGGGCCTGCACGGCTTCGACCGCCGGCTGCCCACGATCTACGTCACCGGCGGCGCGCAGGGGTCCATGCAGATCAACACCCTGGTGCGCGACATCCTGCCGTGGCTGCTGACCTGCGCCAACGTCATCCACCAGTGCGGCCCGGCCAACGCCGACGCCCTGCGCCAGGCCACCACCGCGCTCCCGGCCGACCAGGCCGGCCGCTACCTGCTGACCGGCTACGTCGGCTCCGAACTGCCCGATGTCCTGGCGCTGGCCGACGTGGTGATCTCCCGCAGCGGCGCCGGCACGATCGCGGAGCTGACCGCGCTGGGCAAGGCGGCCGTCCTCATCCCGCTCGCCTCCTCGGCCGGCAACGAACAGGCGCACAACGCCCGCCACTTGGAGCGGGCGGGCGCCGCGGTGGCGCTGGCCGGCGAGGCGACCCCGGCGTCCCTGCGCGAGGCACTGACCCCGCTGCTGTCCGACCCCGCCGCGCGGACGGCCATGGCGAACCGGGCCCGCGAACACGGCAGGCCCGACGCGGCCGACCTGCTCGTCAACGTACTGCTGGCCGTGGCGGCCCACCGCGGCTAGGGCCTGTGTGGAGTTGTATCTCGTGGGGCGCCAGTCTGGGAGGGTCGAGGTTTTTGGGGTAGAAGGGTGGGGTGTCTTGATCTCAACTTTCGGATGCCGAGTGGGAGTTCATCTCCTCGTTTCTGCCGGTCGGTGAGTATGGGCCGTATCCGGAGAGCCTGCGGGCGCACTTCGAGGGCGTGGTGTGGCGGTTCAGGAACGGGGCGAAGTGGCGGGAGTTGCCCGAGCGTTTCGGGCACTGGTCCACCGTGTACGCCAGCGGGGAACAAGACGGGCAATTGGACCCGGAGCGGGAAGAGCGACGACGTGTGAGGCGTCGGCGCAGGGTCCGGCTCGCCGCCGCCGACCTGGGACGTTCCCGCAGCGGGCTGACCACCAGGACGCACCTGTCCTGCGGGCCGCAATGTCTGCCGCTCCCGCTGAAGATCACCGCGGGGCAGGTGGGGGACAGCCCGCGGTTCGTCCCCGTCCTGAACGGGATCCGCGTTCCCGGTCCGGTCGGCCGGCCCCGTACCCGGCCCGGCGCAGTCGCCGGCCACAAGGCGTACTCGTCCCGCAAGACGCGTTCCCACCTGCGCGAACGCGGGATTGAAGCGGTCGTTCCCGAGAAGAGGGATCAGGCCGCCCACCGCAAGGAGCGCGGCTCACGCGGCGGACGGCCCGTCACCTTCGACCGGCAGCTGTACAAGCTCCGCAACACCGTCGAACGCACCATCAACAAGATCAAGGACTGGCGCGGCCTCACCGTCCGCTACGACAAAAAACCTGAAAGCCACCAGGCCGGACTCGAATGATGCGCCGGTCTCCTCTGGATCCGACACCTCGAATCACGACCTTGATCACAACTCCACACAGGCCCTAACGCCCGGTGGGCGTGGGTGGTCGTCGGCTACGGCCATGCCCCGGGCCGCTCGGCGGGTACGGTTACCGGCTGGTGAGCGCCGCTGCCGCCCCGCCGGTCGGGAGGCGGTGAACCATGGTGGCGCGGGGTGCGTCTCCCACTCCGGACGGCGTCACGCCGGGAGCGGGAACAGCGGATGTATCGTCAGTAAATCTGATCGCCAGTCAGGGATGTGGGGGAAGTTGGCATGACGCAGGGCTGGAAGGTCATGGTCATCGTGCTGGGAGGGGTGGGGATTGTCTCCACCCCTTTGATCTGGCTGCTGAACAGTCCCGGCGCGGGAGAACTGACGGGGGCATCCATTCAGGGTGCTGTCGGTGTCGCGGCCTTGATCTGGGCCCTGTTCCAGCAGCCGGTACCCGCCTCCGCCGGCCCGGTCGACCAGGCCACTCGGACCGGTGAGGCCGACCGCGGCGGCAACGCCGGCATCAAGCGACCCGGCGGCCGCGGGGACGGTTCGGCGAGGGCCGACCGGACGGGAAAGGCCAGCGGCAAGGGCTCCAACACCGGCATCGACTATTCCGAATAGAACCGGGACGCACCTCATGGCCAGGAAATGGTGGGGCAAGGACCGGGGCGAGACGCCTGAGCCTTCGGTGACCGTGACGGACACCGGCAACGCCGAAGCCGCTGGCCGCGGCACAGCGGTCACCGGCTACCGCGGCCCAGCCCTGGAAGCCGATCATGCTTCACCCGCCCAGGTGAGCGTGGACAAGACCGGGCATGCCTCGGCCACCGACGGCGGTATCGCCAACAGCGGCTACATCGACGAGCTGAACGTGTATCAGCGTCTGCCGCAGGAGCCGGCGGCCTGGCCGCACCAGGTCGGCGTCGTCCCGCCCCCGGCGCGCTCCTACCTGCACCGGGCCGAGACGGTCCGACTGCGCGCGATGGCGGACGGCGGCACCATGGTGCTGACGCAGCTGCTGACCGGCATGGGCGGTGTCGGCAAGACCCAGCTCGCCGCGGACTACGCCCTCACCGCCTGGAACGACGAGAGCGCGGGTGGCGGCCTGGACGTCCTGGTGTGGGTCACCGCCAGCACCCGCTCCGCGATCGTGGCCGGCTACGCCCAGGCCGGCGTCGAACTGTGCCGTGGCAACCCGGATGATCCGGAACAGGCCGCCCGTACCTTCCTGGCCTGGCTCGCCCCCAAGACCACCGCGAAGCCGTGCCGGTGGCTGGTTGTTCTGGACGACCTCGCCGACTCCAACGACCTGCAAGGCCTGCAACTACCGGAGAACCCCCACGGGCGTACCCTGATCACCACCCGCCGCCGCGACTCCGCCGTCTGCGGCATGGGCCGCAACATCGAAGTCGGCCTGTTCGCCGAGGCCGAGGCCCTCGCCTACCTCACCAATTCCCTGGCCGACCACGGCCGCGAGGAATCCGCCGGCGAACTGGCCGACCTCGCCGGTGAGCTGGGGTATCTGCCGCTGGCTCTCGCCCAGGCCGCCGCCTACCTCATCGACACCGGCGAGAGCGTGGCCGGCTACCGGGAACTGCTGGCCGACCGCACCCTCACCCTCGCCGACGCCGCCCCCGACAGCCTGCCCGACGGCCAGGCCCTGCCCCTGGCCGCCGCATGGTCACTGTCCATCGACCGCGCCGACACCCTGCGCCCCGCCGGCCTGGCACGCCCCCTGCTCGCCCTGACCGCGCTCCTGGACCCCAACGGCATCCCCCAGGACGTCCTGACCAGCGCCCCTGCTCTCACCCACCTCGCCGCGAACCGCACCCCCACCAGCGAGAAGCAGCCCGGGGACCCGGCTCCCGTCTCCGCCCGGGACGCCCGGCAGGCCCTGAGTGCCCTGCACCGCCTCAGCCTCATCGACCACGACCGAGATGCCCCCCACAAGACCGTCCGTGTCCACCAGCTCATCCAACGCACCACCCGCGACACCCTCACCCCCGACCAACACGATGCCGCCGCCCGCACCGCTGCTGACGCCCTCCTCGCCGCCTGGCCCGCCATCGAACGCGACACCACCCTCGCCCAAACCCTCCGCACCAACACCACCGCACTGGCCACCTGTAGCGGGGCTGCCCTGTGGCAACCCAACCCCCACACCGTGCTTTTCCGCACCGGAACCAGCCTCGGCAACGCCGGACAGGTCACCGCAGCCCGCGACCACTTCCACACCCTCCACACCGACCTCGTCCGCGTCCTCGGGCCCGACCACCCCGACACCCTCGGCACCCGCCACAACCTCGCCTCCTGGCGTGGTGAGGCCGGGGATGCGGCCGGCGCCGCCACCGCGTTCGCCGAACTCCTCACCGACCGCCTGCGTGTCCTCGGGCCCGACCACCCCGACACCCTCACCACCCGCCACAACCTCGCCTCCTGGCGTGGTGAGGCCGGGGATGCGGCCGGCGCCGCCACCGCCACCGCCGAACTCCTCACCGACCGCCTGCGCGTCCTCGGGCCCGACCACCCCGACACCCTCGCCACCCGCCACAACCTCGCTTACTGGCGTGGTGAGGCCGGGGATGCGGTCGGCGCTGCCACCGCGTTCGCCGAACTTCTCACCGACCGCCTGCGTGTCCTCGGGCCCGACCACCCCCAAACCCTCACCACCCGCCACAACCTCGCCTCCTGGCGTGGTGAGGCCGGGGATGCGGTCGGCGCTGCCACCGCGTTCGCCGAACTTCTCACCGACCGCCTGTGTGTCCTCGGGCCCGACCACCCCCAAACCCTCACCACCCGCCACAACCTCGCCAGCTTGCGCGGCCAGGCCGGGGATGCAGCCGGCGCCGCCACCGCCACCGCCGAACTCCTCACCGACTACCTGCGCGTCCTCGGACCCGACCACCCCCACACCCTCACCACCCGCAACAACCACGCCTACTGGCGTGGTAAGGCCGGGGATGCGGCCGGCGCCGCCACCGCGTTCGCCGAACTCCTCACCGACTACCTGCGTGTCCTCGGGCCCGACCACCCCGGCACCCTCACCACCCGCAACAACCTCGCCACCAGGCGTGGTGAGGCCGGGGATGCGGTCGGCGCTGCCACCGCGTTCGCCGAACTTCTCACCGACCGCCTGCGTGTCCTCGGGCCCGACCACTCCGGCACCCTCGCCACCCGCAGTAACCTCGCCTCCTGGCGTGGTGAGGCCGGGGATGCGGTCGGCGCTGCCACCGCGTTCGCCGAACTCCTTACCGACTGCCTGCGTGTCCTCGGGCCCGACCACTCCGGCACCCTCGCCACCCGCAGTAACCTCGCTTACTGGCGTGGTGAGGCCGGGGATGCGGTCGGCGCTGCCACCGCGTTCGCCGAACTCCTTACCGACTGCCTGCGTGTCCTCGGGCCCGACCACCCCGACACCCTCGCCACCCGCAACAACCTCGCCACCATGCGTGGTGAGGCCGGGGATGCGGTCGGCGCCGCCACCGCGTTCGCCGAACTCCTCACCGACTACCTGCGTGTCCTCGGGCCCGACCACCCCGGCACCCTCACCACCCGCAGTAACCTCGCCTCCTGGCGTGGTAAGGCCGGGGATGCGGCTGGCGCCGCCACCGCCACCGCCGAACTCCTCACTGACCGCCTGCGTGTCCTCGGGCCCGACCACCCCGACACCCTCACCACCCGCCACAACCTCGCCTCCTGGCGTGGTGAGGCCGGAGAATCTGCTTGACCCGCGTTGCCGGGTAGTAGCAAGTTCTCGGAGGCGCGGCTGGCAGGCCTCAGTGAGCGGTTGCGCTGCGGCTCGCATGCCCTTGGCCCCAGTCCGCCGGGCCGCCTTCGCGTACGGTGCACATGCGGGAAGGGGCGGAGCCGGTTCGGACGGCTCCGCCCCTTCTGCGTGCGTGGGTGGATGTGGATGGGGCCGGTTAGGCGCTGTTGTCGTTCCGAACTTGATGGCGGGGCTTTCGCTGGTCAGGCATAGGGGCGGCCGGGCTGACCCGTAGGCATGGCCAGCGCACCGAGCGGCTGCGCTCCACACTGGCCTCGGTCGGTCTCGCTCTGGCGGGCCGGGCCGGCGCCCGCCTGGCGGCCGTCCTCGGTACTTCCGTCAGCCGGAGCACGATCTTGCGCCTGGTCGACGAGCTTCCCGAGCCGGACGTGACCCCGCCGCGGGTGGTTGGCGTCGACGAGTATGCCACCCGCAAGGGTCGGCACTACGGCACCGTCCTCGTGGACGTCGAAACCCGCCGTCCCGTCGATCTGCTGCCCGACCGCGAGGCATCGAGCCTGGCCGCGTGGCTCTCCCGGCGACCGAACGTCGAGGTCGTATGCCGGGACCGTGCACCGTTCTTCGCCGACGGCGCTACCGTCGGCGCACCGCAGGCCGTCCAAGTCGCGGACCTGTGGCACAACCTGAGCGAAGCCGCCGAGCGGAGCGTCGCCCAGCACTGCGGCTGCCTCCGCGCTCTGATTCCCACAGGTCCCGAACCCGATCCTGAGCCCGCCCAGGCCGAGAACACTGCCGGTTCGCCCTGGCCGCGAGGACACCGGTTCGCGGACCGGACCCGGGCCCGACACGCCGCTGTCCATGCCCTGCTGGCGGCCGGCCACAGCCAGCGCTTAGTCGAGCGGCAGCTCGGGATGACCTACCGCACCGTCAAGCAGCTCGGCGACGCCGCGACGCCGGAGGACCTGTTCACCGGTCAGTGGCAGAACAGGCCCTCCATCCTCGACGACTACAAGCCCCACATCGACGACCGCTGGAACGAGGGCTGCACCAACGCCTGGAAACTGTGGGAGGAGATCGTGCCGCTCGGCTGTAAGGGCAGCTACCAGCGCGTTCGCGTCTACCTGCGTCAGAAACGCACCTCACCGCGGCCAGTCACAGCCCGTCCGCCTTCGCCCCGTGCTGTCGCCGGATGGATCCTCCGCCGCCCGGAATCCCTGACCGAGTCCGAGCAGCTCCAGCTCAAGACCGCCCGCACGCACTGCCCCGAACTCGACGCCCTCACCCGCCATGTCCGGTCCTTCGCGATCATGCTCACCGAGCGCCAGGGCGAGCGCCTGCCGGACTGGCTCGACGCCATCCGGCGGGACGACCTGCCCAGCCTCCACACCCTCGCCGCCGGCATCGACTGTGACCGCGACGCCGTCATCGCCGGGCTCACCCTGCCCTGGAGCTCGTGCTTCGTCGAAGGACACGTCAACCGCATCAAGATGCTCAAGAGGCAGATGTTCGGTCGCGCTGGCTTCCGGCTTCTACGGAAGCGCGTCCTCCTCGCATGACTGGCAGTCACGGAATCACAGAACTTGAGCCAGAACCAATTCTCGTGAACATTCCTGACGCGCCCACACGCTAGGGCCTGTGTGGAGTTGTGATCAAGGTCGTGATTCGAGGTGTCGGATCCAGAGGAGACCGGCGCATAATTCGAGTCCGGCCTGGTGGCTTTCAGGTTTTTTGTCGTAGCGGACGGCGAGGCCGCGCCAGTCCTTGATCTTGTTGATGGCGTGTTCGACAGTGTTGCGGAGCTTGTACAGCTGCCGGTCGAAGGTGACGGGCCGTCCGCCGCGTGAGCCGCGCTCCTTGCGGTGGGCGGCCTGATCCCTCTTCTCGGGAACGACCGCTTCAATCCCGCGTTCGCGCAGGTGGGAACGCGTCTTGCGAGACGAGTACGCCTTGTCGCCGGCGACTGCGCCGGGCCGGGTACGGGGCCGGCCGACCGGACCGGGAACGCGGATCCCGTTCAGGACGGGGACGAACCGCGGGCTGTCCCCCACCTGCCCCGCGGTGATCTTCAGCGGGAGCGGCAGACATTGCGGCCCGCAGGACAGGTACGTCCTGGTGGTCAGTCCACCGCGGGAACGCCCCAGCGTCGGCGGCGGCGAGCCGGACCCTGCGCCGACGCCTCACACGTCGTCGCTCTTCCCGCCGCAGGTCCGGTTGCCCGTCTTGTCCTTCGCCAATGCCCCCTATTCCGCAACAGCCTTCTCCACCGCATCCCGGGCTTCGGGCTCCACGATCATCCCGGCGGCATCATGATGGGCCCGCGCCGTGGTCGAGTCCACGCTGACCAGCGATACTCACCGACCGGCAGAAACGGGGAGATGAACCCCCACTCGGCATCCGAAAGTTGAGATCGAGACACCCCCACCCTTCCACCCCAAAAACCTCCACCCTCCCAGACCGGCGCCCCACGAGATCACAACTCCACACAGGCCCTAGCCGTTTCCCCCGGATCAGCACCTGACGCGTCCTGCCCGACGACGAGCGCTCCGGCGACCCCGACGGGCGTGACCGGTTCACGGCCGGGCGGCGGAACGTCCGGCCCGCACCGCGTACCGGCCCGGCCCCGGCCGCGACGCGCACGGGAGCCCGGGTGCCTCGCGGGTGGCCGGAGCCGTCCTCGCGCCGGCCACCGAGGTCGCGTTTGGCCCGTCGCCGCCCTGCTGCGTTGCCGCTGGCGGTGCCGCCCGGGCCGGTCGCCCGTGCCGGTTCGGACCGCGGGCGGCCGGAACCGGCGCGGAGGGCGTCAGGCCGTGTACTGGTGGGCGGCGTAGGTCAGGTAGCCCGCGTCGCCGCCCTGGTAGTACGTGGCCTCGTCGACGGGGGCGATCGGCAGTCCGCCGCGCAGCCGCTCGACGAGGTCGGGGTTGGCGATGAAGGCGCGGCCGAAACTGATGAGGTCCGCCCCGAGACCGAGCCAGTGCTCGGCGTCGTCGCGGCCGGTCTGCTTCGGTCCCATCGGGAGCACCGGGTTCATGATGAGCGTGCCCGGCCACGCCCGGCGCAGGGCGACCAGCGTCTCCTGCCCGGCGGTGGCTTCGAGGTGCACGTAGGCCAGGCCGAGGCCGGACAGCTCGGTCAGCAGCGCGGTGTACAGCTCGGGGACGTCGCTCTCCTCGACGCCCCAGAACGTCGAGCCCGGTGAGAGCCGGATGCCGGTCCTGGCCCCGCCGACGGCCTGCACGGTGGCGGCCGCCGCCTCGACGGCGAACCGGATGCGGTGCGCGACCGAACCGCCGTAACCGTCCGTGCGCAGGTTGGCGTTGGACGACAGGAACTGCGAGATCAGGTAGCCGTTGGCGCCGTGCAGCTCCACGCCGTCGAAGCCCGCGTCGACGGCGCGGCGGGCCGCCAGGGCGTAGGAACCGGCGTGCTCGGCCACCTCGGCGGTGCCGAGGGCGCGCGGCACCGGGGCGGGCTGCGGTCCGGTCGGGGTGAACACCTCGCCCACGGCGGCGACCGCCGACGGCCCGACCGGCCGCATCCCGGTGGTGTCGGGGTGCGAGACCCGGCCGCCGTGCATGAGCTGGGCGAAGATCCGTCCCCCGTTGGCGTGGACGGCGGCGGTCACCGGGCGCCACGCGGCGACCTGTTCGTCGGTGTGCAGGCCCGGCGTCCCCGGGTTGGACTGCCCGATCACGCTCGGCTGCACGCCCTCGCTGACGATCAGCCCGGCCGTGGCCCGCTGGGCGTAGTAGGCCGCCATCGACGGCGTCGCCAGACCGCCGGCGGCGGCCCTGACGCGGGTCATCGGTGCCATGACCACGCGGTTGGGCAGCATCAGGTCACCGAGCCGGTAGCCGGTGAAGAGGGTCGTCACGTCAGGACTCCTTCGTGTCCGCGGCGCCCGCGACTCGGGCACGACGACTACGCTAAAACCTCACACTGATGTCAGAGGCAAGGGTCTGTGACGCAGCACACAGCCGGGAGGACTTTGTGCGGATCGGGCAACTCGCGTCACGGGCCGGGGTCAGCGTGCGCTCCGTGCGTTACTACGAGGAGCAGGGGCTGCTCACCAGCGCCCGCAGTCCCAGCGGGCAACGGCACTACACCGACGACGAGGTCGAGCGGGTCGCGTTCATCCAGCGGCTGTACGCCGCCGGCCTGTCCAGCCGCACCATCATCGAACTGCTGCCCTGCGTCGACACGCCGAGCGAGGACAACTCCGACGCCGCGCTGGAGCGGATGGCGCAGGAACGCGACCGGCTCTCCGCCCACATCGCCGACCTCGTACGCACCCGCGACACGCTCGACACGCTGATGGACGCGGCCCGGGCCCACCGGGAGGGGCTGAGCACGGCCGTCGCCTGCTGACCGGTGCGGTCCCGCCGGCCGGCGGGACCGCACCCGTCCCTCGCCCCCTGCCCCGGCCCCCTGCCCCCGCCCCTCGCTCACGCCGCGTTGCGGCCGCCGTCCACGTCGAGGACGGCGCCGTGGACGAAGGCCGCGTCCTCGCTGACGAGGTAGCCGATGGCGGCGGCGATCTCCTCGGGTGCCGCCGGCCGGCCCGCGGGGGCGAGTGCGGCGAGCCGGTCGACCTGCTCGCCGAACCGCTCGGTGCCCTCGGTACGGGTGGGGCCGGGGCTGACCGCGTTGACCCGCACGCCGCCGGGGCCGAACTCGGCGGCCCACGCCTTGGTGAGCAGGGTCAGCGCCGCCTTGCTGGAGCCGTACAGCGCCATCCCGGCCACCCCGAAATGGGCAACCATGCTCAGCACGTTGACGACGCACCCCCGGCCGCGCGCGGCCATCGCGGGAGCGAGCTCGGCGACCAGCAGGAACGGCGCCCGGACGTTGACCGCGTACACGGAGTCGAAGTCGCCGTCGGTGGTCCCGGGCGTGGGGCCGACGGGGAAGACGCCGGCGTTGTTGACGAGGATGTCGACGTGGCCGCCGCCGAGTTCGACGGCCCGGCGGGCCAGCTCCCGGACGGCGTCGGCGTCGGCGAGGTCGCCCGCGACGAAGTCGGCCTTGCCGCCCGAGGCGCGGATCGCGGTGACGACCTGGTCGCCGCGGCCGGTGTCCCGCCCGGTGATCACCACGTGGGCGCCGCGTCCGGCGAGCGAACGGGCCACCGCGCGGCCGATACCGCTGGTGGCACCGGTGACCAGCGCGGTCGTACCGGCGAGGTCGGTCGTGGTCATGAGAGGTCTCCTTGTGCTGGATTCGATGGGGGGATCGCGCGGCGGACCGGACCGGACCGGCGCGGTGGCGGTCGGGCGGCCGCGCGGAGTCGGTCGTCCGGGAGCGGGCACGGCGTCGTACGGGTCCGGGCACGGCGTCGTACGCGCGGGTGTGAAGCCCCGCCGGCCCGGCCGGTCCGTCCGTCAGGCCGCCTCGTGCAGGATCGCCGCCAGTTCGGCGGGGCGGTCGAACATCGGCCAGTGCCAGCCGGGCAGTTCCCGGTAGGCCCAGCCCTCGGCCGCCATGTGCTGGAAGGCGGGAACGCTGCCGGCCCTGGCCCGGACCTCCTCGGCCCCGAAGCTGCACAGCACGTGCAGCCGCGGCACCTTCTCCCAGGCCCCGGTCAGCCGGGCCGGGGTGGTGGCGGTGGCCCACGGCTGCGGCACCGACAGCCGGGTCAGCCGGTCGAGCGTGCCGTCGGGCAGCCCGGGGACCGCCGCGGCGACCTGCGGCCACGACGGGGGCGGCAGCCGCCAGCCGTCGCCCGCGGTGCGGACCCGCTCGGCGTTGCGGGCCTGCTCCTGCGGCGGGACGAACTGCGCGTGCGACATCCCGTCCGGCAGCGGTCCGCTGTCGACGAAGACCAACCGGGCGATCCGTTCCGGTATCCGGTCCGCCACGCCCGGCAGCACCACCGCACCGGCGTAGCTGTGCCCGACCAGCACCACGTCGTGCAGGTCCTCGTAGTGGATCAGCTGGAGCACGTCGGTGATGTGCGTCTCCAGGCCGGTGTCGGGCCGGGCCAGGTGCGCGCGTTCGCCCATCCCGGTAAGGCTCAGCGGGTGGACGTCGTGCCCGTGGCCGCGCAGCCCGGCCGTGACCGGGCGCCAGGCCCAGGCGCCGAGCCAGAAGCCGGGGAGAAGTACGTAAGTTGCCATGACAGGCACGCTAGGACCAATACCGGACAGTTTCGGTCCGGTATGCGCGGGACACTTTTCCGTATGACCCGACCGACCGCCCGCGTGCTCGCCCTGCTGGAGATCCTCCAGGCCGGCGGCACCCGTACCGTCGCCGACTTGGCCGGCCGGCTCGACGTGGACGAGCGCACCGTGCGGCGCTACGTCGCCCACCTGATCGACCTCGACATCCCGGTCCGCTCGGTGCGCGGCCGGTACGGCGGCTACCGCCTCGCCCCCGGCTACCGGATGCCCCCGCTGATGCTCACCGACGACGAGGCGCTGGCGGTACTGCTCGGCCTGGTCGCCGGGCGCCGGGCCGGGCTGGTGACGACGACCGCCGCGGCGATGGAGAGCGCCGCCGCCAAGATGCGCCGCGTGCTGCCCGAGGTGCTCGGCCGCCGGCTGGACGCGCTGCTGGCCACCGTCGACTTCACCGCCGCGGCCGGCCCCGCGGCCACCCGGGAGACCGGCGTGCTGCTGACGCTGGCGGAGGCCGCGCGCCGCCGCCGGCCGGTCGCCGTCGGCTACACCGCCCGGGACGGCAGGCGCAGCGAACGCACCGTGCACCCGTACGGGATCGTCGTCCGCTCCGGGCGCTGGTACGTGACCGGGGCGGACTCGGCGAGCGGCGAGGTGCGCACGTTCCGGCTGGACCGCGTCGAGAACCCGGTGGTGCTGCCGGGGTCGTTCGAGGTGCCGGCGGGGTTCGACGCCGCCGCCCGGGTGCTGTCCGGGCTCGCCGAACTGCCCTACCCGCACGAGGTGTCGTTCCGGGTCCGGGGCACGGCCGAGCAGATCACCGCCCGGCTCCCGGCCGGGCTCGCCACGGTGGAGGAACTCCCGGACGCCCCCGGCGCGGTCCCGTCGTCGCAGGCGGCCGGTGCGGCCCTGGCCCCGGAGGCAGGCGATGAGGGGTCGGCACCGGAGGCGGAGGCAGGCGGTGCGTCGTCGTCGGCCGGTGCCGGGGCGCGGGAGGGCGGTACGTGGGTGCGGGTGCGGTTGCGGGCCGAGCGGCTGGACTGGGTTCCGTCGCTGCTCGCCCGGCTGGACCGGCCGTTCGTGATCGAGCACCCGGAGGCCCTGCGCGACCACGTGCGCGCGCTGGCCCGCCGCCTGATCGCCGGCGCCGACGATGTCCCGGACGACGTCGGCCCGCCGCCGTGGTCGGCGCCGGCACCGCCCACGCCTCCGGACCGGCCCTGACGGCGGGACGTCGGGCGGAGGCCGCGCGCCGATCCGGTGACCGGCGAAGGCGGCGGCCTTGTTCGCGGCGGGTCGGCGCCGGGCCTGTTCGCGGCGGGTTCGGCACCGGCCCGGACGACCGCCACCGTGTCCGTCACCCGCCCCGGAGGACCCTCAACGAAGCCCGACGACCGTCACCGAGCCCGTACCCGGACCCGGGCGGCCGTCAAGGAACCCGGAGCCGGACCACCGTCAACGAAACCGGCTCCGGACCCCGCCCCGGGTGACCGTCACCGTTCGCCCGGCGCGTGCGGTGGCGCGAACTCGTCGATGAGCAGGCCCATCACGACGAGATCCTCGTGCCGGCCGTCGAGGAACACCCGATCGCGCAGGCGGCCCTCCTCGACGAATCCGAGCCGGCGGTGGAAGGCCAGCGACGGCTCGTTGTGGGCCAGGATCCGTGCCTCGCACCGGCGGTAGCGCCGCTCGGCGAACATGAAGCGCAGCAGCAGCGTCACCGCTTCCGCCGCGTACCCCTTGCGGCGATGCTCGGCGCTGATCGTGACGCCGTGCTCGAACCAGCCGCCCACCGGGTCGGCGCGCTGCGAGCCGACCGCGCCGACCGCTTCGCCCGTGTCGACGGCCTCGATCACCAGCTGGAAGCAGTCACTGTCGTTCGGCGCCGCGGCCTGCTCCTTCGCCCAGGCGCGGTACCCCTCGGCGGAACGCGGCGGGTGCAGCAGGTCTCCCAACTGCTCCTCGTCCCGGGCGAAGCGCATGAACGCGGTCCAGTCGTCGGGCTCGATACCGCGCAGGCGTACGCGCTCGCCTGTCCAGAACGATGTCATCCCCCATCGGATCACGCCGCGAGCCACGACGTCCAGGGTGTGGGAGACCCACGCGACGCGGGCGGCGACGCGGGCTCAGGCGTGCGGTGCCGGGCCGGGGAGCGAAGCGGGGACGTGCGCGCACGGTGACGCCCGGGACCGCCGCCAACGTGCCCGTACCCGCGCCTCGGCCCCCGCGCCGGACCCGCGATGTCGGACCCCGCTGGCACGATCGGGGACCATGACCTCCGTTGAACGGCCGATGCCGCCCCTGAACGCCGACGAGCGCACGAACCTGGAGAGCTGGCTCGACTTCTACCGGGCCACCTTGGCCATGAAGTGCGACAACCTCACCGATCCGCAGTCGCGCGACGCCCGCGTACCTCCCTCGCCGCTGACACTGCTGGGGCTCGTCCAGCACCTGGCCGAGGTCGAACGCAACTGGTTCCGCCGCGTGTTGACCGGCGAGCACGCCCCGCCCATCTACACCCCGCAGGCCGATCCGAACGGCCGCGACGAGGGATTCGAGCTCTCCGGCGACGTCTCCCTCGACGCGGCACGGGCCACCTGGCAGGACGAGATCGCCCGGTCGCGCGCCAACTGCGCCGCCCGATCGCTCGACGACACCGTGCCGTTCATGGGCGGCGAGGTGAACCTGCGGTGGATCTACACCCACATGATCGCCGAGTACGCCCGGCACGCCGGACACGCCGACCTCCTCCGCGAGCGCATCGACGGCAGCACCGGCGTCTGAGGCGTCCCCTCCGTCCGCTCCCGCCGCCCCAGCCGCGCAAGGAGCCAGCCGTCGTCCTGACCGGACCTGATCGACGTCCCGCAGTTGCGGATCATGGAGCCCGATGATTCCGCGGCTGCGGGGTGTTGAGGCTTATCGCCGCCAATCCGCGGATCTGCGGCCACCGAATCACTGCTGGAGACGCCGGAGAGTCCGGGGCTTCGGTCGGAGAGGCCGTTCATGTTGACTTTGATTCTCATCGGGTTGCTCGGAGGGCTGATCACAGCGGTTTCGCCGTGCATCCTGCCGGTGCTCCCCGTCGTCCTCCTGGCCGGCGGTCCGGGGACGACGACCTCCGTGGCCGAGGAGGATCCAGCCGGCTCAACACCCCTGACGGCAAGCCGCTCGGCATCAAGGCACTGCACGGCAAGGTGGTGCTGATCCACTTCTGGACCTACTCGTGCATCAACTGCCAGCGCAGCCTGCCGCACGTCGAGGCGTGGGACCGCGCCTACCGCAGCGACGGGCTCCAGGTCTCCGGCGTCCCGACCCTCTACACCCTCTCCGGTGTGGCGGCGTGCTGGCCAGCCGCTGACGGGCGCAGGTCGAGCAACTGCTCGTAGAACCCGCCGAAGCCGCCCGCCGCGTCGACCAGGTGGACCTCGAGGATCCAGTGGCAGCGTCGCCCGGCGCGGTCGGTGCGGCGCAGCGGCGTGTCGTTGGCCGGCGTGACGTACCCCTCGGTGTCCGCGCCGTCGATCTCCTCGTGCGGGAACTCGCCCACCAGGTGCCCCGCGTGCCAGCCGCCCAGTCGCCATCCGGCGTCGGCGGCCAGCCGGGCGACCTCCTCGTACAGGGCCCGGCCGGTGACGTCCGGGTGGGCCTCGAAGTAGCGCTGCCCGGCGGCGAAGACGCGCGGCAGGTCGTCGCGCAGGCGGTGCTTGGCGGGATCGTCGCCCAGCACGAACGTCCGGCCGAAGTCGGCCTCGTACTCCTCGAAGATCGGGCCGAAGTCCGCGAAGACGATGTCGTCCGCGCCGATGGTCCGGTCCGGCGGGTTCTCCCGGTACGGGAACATCGTGTTCGGGCCGGACCGGATGATGCGCTTGTGCCAGTGCCGGGTCGTGCCGAACATCTCGTTCGCCAGGTCCCGGACCCCGTCGCTCACCGCGCGTTCACCCGCGCCCGGCGCGACCAGGCCGCGGACCTCGATCTCCTCGAACAGGGCCACGGCCTTCGCCTGAGCCTCCAGCAGCCGCCGCGCCCGCTCGTCCTCGTTCGCCATACGACCGACCGTAGGACACCGCGCCACCCGGACGCCACGCCACGCCACGTCCACCCGGCCGCGCCGCGCCTCCGCCGGTCAGGGCTGAAGGCGCCGGTGGGTCCAGGTGTCGGCGGTGGTCCGGGTGCGGTCGTAGCGCAGGCGGCGGTGCAGGCGGTCCGGACTCCCGTACCAGAACTCGACGTTGTCCGGGACGAGCCGGTAGCCGGTCCACTCCGCCGGCCGGCGGACCGGGTCGCCGGACTCGACGAGCCGCCGGGCCCGTTCCCGCAGGTCCTCCTCGTCCTCCAGCGGGCGGCTCTGCCGGGAGACGGCGGTGGTCGCCCGCGCGGCATACGGGCGTTCGGCGAAAAGCCGGTCGGATGCCTCGTCGCTCAGCACCTCGACGGGCCCGGCGAGCACGATCTGCTGGAGCGTCTCGCGCCAGTGGAAGGTCATCGCCGCGTAGGGGCGGTCGGCGAGGTCGTGGCCCTTGCGGCTTCCCCGGAAACTGGTGAACACCAGCCCGCGGGCGTCGAGTTGCTTCACCAGCAGCACGCGCGCCGAAGGACGCCCGGTGCTGTCGGCGGTGGCCAGGGTGACGGCGAGCGGCTCACTGACGCCGCGCCGGCCGGCCTCGTCGAGCCACCGGTCCAGCAGGCCGAGCGGTTCGGCCGGGGGAGCGTCGAACTCCGGCAGGAGCAGGGAGGAATCGCCGGTCAGCGTGTACGGGGAGGGCACGGGATCTCCTTCGGGACGGTGGTGGCACGCACGGGTTCCCGGCCGGCCCGCGCGGCCCGTCGGAGAAGGGAGCTGGACGGGGACCAGGAGGTCCAGGATATGTTCCCGACGTGAACAAACCAAGGATCGACGGCAGTGCCGGCGACGCGGACTACGGCGCGATCGGTGGCGGCTACTCCCGTTACCGCCGCCCCGACCCGCGCATCGGCGAGGCGATCGGCACGGCCCTCGGCGCCGCCCGCACCGTCGTCAACGTCGGCGCGGGCACGGGTTCGTACGAGGCCGCGCACCTGGACGTCACCGCCGTGGAGCCCTCGGCCGCGATGCGCGCCCAACGCCCGGCGCACCTGCCGCGGGCCGTCGACGCGGTGGCCGAGCACCTGCCGTTCCCCGACGACACGTTCGACGCCGCCATGACGACGTTCAGCGTCCACCAGTGGAGCGATCCCGCCGCCGGGCTGCGCGAGATGCGGCGGGTGGCCCGCGGCCCGGTCGTCGTGCTGACCTGCGACCCCGCGACGGTCCGCGACTTCTGGCTCTACGCGTACGCGCCGCTCGTCCTGGACACCGAGGCCCGGCGCTACCCGGCGATCCGCGACATCGCCGACGCCCTCGGCGGTGCGGTCACCGTGGAACCGGTGCCGATCCCGGCCGACTGCACCGACGGCTTCAACGAGGCGTACTACGGCCGCCCCGAACTCCTCCTGGACCCCGGCGCCCGCCAGGCCTGCTCCGCCTGGAGCTTCGTCGACCCCGCCACCGCCGACCGCTGCGCCGGCCACCTCCGCACGGCCCTCGCCGACGGCACCTGGGACGCCCGCCACGCCGAACTGCGCCGCCGGCCCCACTACAACGGCTCCCTGGTGCTCGTCCGCGCCGTTCCGCAGTGATCACCGCTTCGGCGCGCATGCCGTAGCCGGCGGGCGGACGGCGTGGGGCGCGCGGGCCCGGCCGGCGGAAGTACGGGTCACGGTCGCGCGGCGACGGGGGCGGGGCTGGACCTGGACCTGGGGCTGGGCTGGGGTGGGTGTCAGTGCTTGCCCGAAGGCGGGTCCTGCGGGTCGACGCCCGTGTAGGCGGAGCTGTCCTTGCCGCCGCTCGGTCGCTGCGAGTGGCCGCGCCGCCCGTGCGCGTGATGCCCCTTCTGGCCGGAGTCGGCGTGGTCCTGACCGCTCCTGCTGATGCTCTTGCCCGTCTCACCGGGCACGTCACGCAGTGAGGCGTCGACGTCCTCCTTGCTCGGCTCGGCGTGCGGGTCGGCCGGGGGAGCGTACTCGTCGGGATGGAACGACCGGTGCGCGCTGGGGTTGTCGTGCCTCCCCTTCGTGCTGTCCACGTCGGGGGACCAGCCGTGCTGCTCGGTGCCCTTGTGCGGCCCCGGCCCCTCACCGTGCGCGGGAGGCGACTTGCGCGGTTCCTTCGCCATGGTTTTCCTCCTCGCTCGACAGACCACTGCGCCAGCGGCCCGTAAGGGTCGGTTACCCTTTTTACTCCGATTAACCCTATTTGGGTGTGCTCGTAGGACTGTCTGCCTGGGGGAAGCGGTCCCCGGGGGGTGTGCGGCCGGGGTGGTGTGGGGTCGGGGGAGTGCCGGGGGTTGGAGGAGCGCCGGGGGCCGGGGTGGTGCGGAGGTGGCCGGAGGTGTGTCGGGCGGGGCCGGAGGTGGCACGGTCGACCGGTGTTACGGCGGCGCTCGTTCTTCCCCGGATCGGTTGCCCTATTCGCTCCGGATATCGCGCATGCCTGACGTCACCAGGGGCATATGCGAGTTCAAGGAGGTCGATGACCATGGGTGCTCTGCTTTTGGTTCTTCTGCTGGCGCTGATCCTCGGCGGTATTGGATTCGCGGTCCACATCCTGTGGTGGGTGGCGATCGTGGTTCTGGTGGTCTGGCTTCTGGGATTCCTCTTCCGCAGCACCGGTTCCGGTGGCTCGCGAGGCCGTTGGTACCGATGGTGAATGCCTGACCACAGGCTCGCCGAGGGGTGGCCGGGGCAACGCCGGAAGGCGTTCGTCCCGGCCACCCGTGCGTTTCCAGGAATTCTCCCGCGGCACATCTGTCACGGCGGTCACTCTTCTCACCGTGGACGCGATGACGCACCGGTGCCTACGCTCCCATCGCGGCCCGGAAAACGCGCGTACGTCAGCGTGAACATTTCCCGTACTGAGCGTCGGCGGTCCGGGTCGGGGAAAGCGGTGACGATTCTGCGGCGGTTCCGCTGAGTACGGCACCGGATCAGGTGGTTGCGTCGGCACCGGACCCGGTCGTCGCGTCGGCATCGGGAACCCGACGTCATCAGCTGCCGCACCGGTGCCGGAAAACGCGACGTCGTCGCCCGCTGCCTCGGTCGGTTCAAGCGGCGCCGCGATCCGGCCACTCGTCGTCACGCCCGTCACGCAGGTCTGCGCCGGCGTCCACCGAGGCGACCTCGGCCTGATCGCAGGCCGGAGTGGACCGGAGCCTGAAGTGGACCGCGACCCGCAGTGGATCTGGAGTGGATCGCCGCCCTGAGCGGGCTCGCGTGGCCAGGAACGGAGAGGGCTTTCCGCCTCTTCCCCGTGAACAACATATAGCGCACCGGGGGGCTTGCGGCAAGGCCCGGGTCGTACTGCATGATCGCTGGCTGAGGCTCTGAACTGCGAAAACGGGAGTACGGAACGGTGTTGTCGACGACGGTCGAGGCGAACGCGGGCGGGACGAGGAACGTCGGGGAGAGCGGCGCGTGATGGATGCCGACGTGATCATCGTGGGCGCCGGCCCGACGGGTCTGATGCTGGCCGCCGAGCTGCGGTTGGCCGGGGCACGACCGTTGGTGCTCGAACGCCGCCCGCAGTCCCGGGACATCGCGAAGGCCAACGGTCTCGGCGGCCGCGTCCTGGACCTGCTGGCCCACCGGGGCCTGCTGGACCGGCTCGAAGCACTCGGGCATCCCGGCCGGCCCCCGGCTCCCCGATACCCGTTCGGCACCGTGCATCTGGACCTCACCGACGTGCCCGAGCCCCCGCTGCGCGGCATGTCGCTCCCGCAGCCGCAACTGGAGCGCGTGCTCGACGAACGCGCCCGTGAACTCGGTGCCGAGATCCGGCGCGGGCACGAGGTGATCGGGGTGCGCCAGGACGACGCCGCGGTGAGCGCGGAGGTCCGCGGGCCGCAGGGGTCCTACCGGGTGGCCGCTCGATTCCTCGTGGGCTGCGACGGCCCGCGCAGCCGGGTCCGCGACCTGGCCGGCATCCCGTTCCCCGGTACCACCTACCCCGAGGTCAACCGGCTCGGCCACGTCACCCTGGCCGATTCGGTGATCCAGCACGACGACGGCGACCTGGAGGTCCCCGGGTGGGGCCGGATCGCTGCCGGCTTCACCAGGACCGAGCGTGGCGTGTTCGCGTTCGGACGTCGCAGCGTCGGGGACCTGATGATGCAGACCACGGAAGCCGAGCCGGCCGAGGTCGACGACAGCGACGCGCCGATGACCCTGGCCGAGTTCCAGGACAGCGTCCGCCGGGTGCTCGGCACACCGCTGCCCGTCGCGGACGCGACCCGGCTGTCGCGCTACGGGTTCCAGGCCCGGCAGGCCGACCGGTACCGCCACGGCCGCATCCTGCTGGCCGGCGACGCGGCCCACGCGTTCCCCGCCACGGGCGTGGGCCTGAACGTCGGCATGCTCGACGCCGTCAACCTCGCCTGGAAACTGGCCGCCGACGTCCACGGCTGGGCGCCGGCCGGGCTGCTCGACACGTATCACAGCGAGCGTCATTACGTCGGCGCGCGGACGATGATGCAGACCCAGGCCCAGGTGGCGCTCAGACGCGGACAGGACCCGGCGGCCGAAGCCCTCCGGCAGGTCCTGCAAGAACTGCTCGTCGACGAGCAGCCGGCGCGCCGGCTCGGCGCGCTCATCGCCGGCGCCGACATCCGCTACCCCATGCCGGGCGCGGACCGGCACGCGTTGACGGGGGCCTGGGTGCCCGACCTCGGCCTCCGCACCGACCAGGGCACCACCGGCGTCGCGCGGCTCATGCGTACCGCGCGGCCCGTTCTCCTCGATCTCGCCGACCGTCCGGACCTCCGGGCCATCGCCGGGGACTGGCGGGACCGCGTCGACATCCGGACGGCCGAGGCCGCCGACCGCCCGGCCGACGCGCTCCTGATCCGCCCGGACGCCCACATCGCCTGGGCCGCGACCACCGACGAACCCGGCGACACCGCCGGGCCCGCGCTGCGAGCGGCACTCTCCCACTGGTTCGGCGCACCCCTGACGGCGACCGGTCCGACGAATTCCTGACCGGACCAGGAACTCCGTGCGTCGCCCGCCCGCCCGCCCGCCACGGCAGGGGCGGGCGGGTGTGTCGCCGGTGGCGGTGACGATCTCCGCGGTGACGACCTCGGCGGTGACGATCTCCGCGGTGACGACCTCGGCGGTGAGGAATGAGACGGGGTCCGCCGGTCGGGGGAGGCGGCCAAACGGGGTCCGCTGGTCGGGGCGGATTTCCCTTTCGCGGTCGGCGTCAGTCGTTCCGCTTTCCCCTGGTCCGCTTCAGGGAGTCCGGGCGGTGCACGGCGCTGCGCCCGGACTTGTCGCTGCGCACCTTGTACTGCGGGTCCTCGGACGACGCCGCCACGTCACGGCCGGCCGTGTGTTCCCGGGAGGTGATCTCCTTCTCCACCTCGCCCGTGGTCTCCTTTCCGTGACTGCTCCAAGCCACCCGGTCGCCCTTTCGCAATCCGTCGTGCCGCCGTCCGCCGGTTCCTTTCTCGGCCATGATGTCTCCTTTGCTCACCATTGACGTTCGTCGGATATGCCCGGAATATTCTCCTGATGGTCGAGTGCCCGGACCGTGCGCCCTGTACACCGGCCGACTGTGCGGCGCCGAGCATTCGGACGGGGCAGCCAGTTGGGATCGGCCAGCCGGGATCGGTCACCTGCCACGGTCACGTGACCACGGCTTCGGCGGTCGGCGGATTCCGGGGGCGGCCCGGCCCCGGAACAGACCATGGAGATCGGGCGCCGACGCTCCGTCAATTCGTCAATCCGTCAATTCGTCGAATCGCGCCGGCGCCTCAGTTCACCGAATCGCTCCGGCGCCGTCGACGGGCAGGTCGACGGGCATACGGTCCCGTGCCGATCCGGGGCGTTCGACCGTTACGCCGTCAGGGCGTGGCGCCGGCGCGCCGGTTGCCGTTGTCGGAGGGGCGGACAGCGAATCGCGAACCGCTGCGACGGGTTCGCGCCGGAATCGTGGGTACGTGACCTTCTGCACGAGAACCGAGATCAGGAGTGGAGCGACATGTCACACGTCGAGGAATCCATCACGGTCGACGTCCCGGTCACCACCGTCTACAACCAGTGGACGCAGTTCGAGGAGTTCCCGCGGTTCATGTCCGGCGTGGAACGGATCGAGCAGCGGTCCGACAGGATGACGCACTGGGTGACCAGCGTCGGCGGCCAGCGGCGCGAGTTCGACGCGCGGATCACCGAGCAGATCCCGGACGAGCGGGTGGCCTGGACGACGGTCGAGGGCGAGGTGCGGCAGGCCGGAGTGGTGACCTTCCACCGGCTGGACGACGCGAAGACGAAGATCATGCTCCAGATGGACACCGATCCGAAGGGCCTGGCCGACACCGTCGGCGACAAGCTGGGTTTCGCGCAGCGGCAGGCCAAGACCGATCTGAAGCACTTCAAGCAGTTCATCGAGTCCCGTGGCAGTGCGACGGGTGCCTGGCGCGGTCAGGCCTGACCCGCCAGCCGGCCGACCGGCCGGTGCGATGACCATGGATCGGCGGCGGTGCCCGTCCCCGGAACGGTACGTGGGCACCGCCGCCGATCGTTCACGTTCGGCGGTCGGAGTCGGAGTCGGACTCCGCCGGTGGGTGGTGGGCGGCCGTCGACGGGCGGCGGGGCTTGCGGAGGCGCGGCTCGCGGAGGTGCGGCTTGCGGAGCAGGGCGTTGGCGGGGGCGGAGTGGAGCGTTGGCGGGGCGGAGGCTGCGGGCGTTACGTCGCGGTGCGTGTGGTGACGCGGTGGTGCCGACCCCGTCGCCGGCCCGGCGGAGGGCGCCGCGCCGCACCCGTTCCGCCGGCGCCCGCCGCATCCGGGCCGGGGCTCCGGTCAGCCGTTGCGCCGTTGCTCACTGCTGTCGTGCCGCAGGTGTTCGGCCTGGCGGGTGACGCTGTCGACGCGGGCCGCGAGGTCGGGGTGGGAGGCGCGCAGGTGGGTGTGGGTGTCGGCCAGCGGTGCGACCAGTGCGGAGGCGTCGTCGTCGGCGAGGGCGCCGGACAGGTGGGCCAGGGACACGGCCGCTTCGTCGGCGAGGTCGGTGAGCGCGGTGATCTGGCCGGCGAGCCGCCGCAGGTCGGCGGAGTTGACGCGGGCCCAGGCGGTGACGCTGCGGTCGGCGGCGCGGCTGTCCCGGGTGGCGCGGACCCGGTCCTCACCGGTGCTGCCCGGCCGGCCGGGGCGGACCCGCAGGTACCGGCGTTCGGCGGCCTGCCGGCTGGCCACGCCGAGCGGGTGGGCGAGGTCCGCCCAGCTGGCCCCGGCCTCGCGTGCGGCCTCGATGAGGTCCGGCTCCCACGCGGCGAGCCGTTCGCGTACCTCGCGCAGCAGCAGCAGCGCGGCCAGCGCCTGTTCGGCGCCGGTCCCCTCGTCGCCGGGAGGGGTGCCGGGGGGACGGAGCCGCGCGCCGCGCAGGGCCTCGTCCATGGCGCCCAGCGCCGCCTCGGCGGCGAGGAACCCGACGGGGTCGGAATCGGGAATGCCGGCCGGAGCCGGCTGATCGCCCTTGGGCATTGGCTTCCTCTCGCTTCGTCGTCCTTTGGATGACAGTCGAAGTTGTCACCGAATGGATGACATGCTACAACGGATGGCGGTTGAAGCGCGTTGGCAGGTACTGCCTGAACCCACCGGAGGTGTTTCGCGATGTTGATGCGTACCGACCCGTTCCGCGAACTCGACCGCGTCGCCCAGCAGTTGACGGGGGCGACCGGCACCTGGTCCCGCCCGGCCACGATGCCGATGGACGCCTACCGCGACGGCGGTGAGTACGTGATCGCACTCGATCTGCCCGGCGTCGATCCGGCCGCCATCGAGATCGACGTCGAGCGGGACATGCTGACGATCAAGGCGGAACGCCGGCCGGCCGCCCAGTCGGACACCCTGCGCATGGAGCTGTCGGAGCGCCCGCTCGGAGTCTTCTCCCGCCGGCTCGTGCTGGCCGACACCCTCGACACCGAGCGCATCAGGGCCGACTACGACGCGGGCGTCCTGACCGTACGCATCCCGATCACCGAGCGGGCCGAGCCGCGCCGGATCGCCGTGGGCACGCACGGGGAGGATCGGCAGATCAACGGGTGATTGTCGCCGGAGGCGGAAGCTGAGGCGGAGGCGGAGGTTGAGAGGGCGACGGGGTGCGGGGTGCGCATGGTCTGTGTGCGCCCGCCGCCGTGGTCCTCTCGCAGCGACGGGTGTTGCCCGCGCGGCCGGACTGCGGCTTGATGGCGGCTCCGCACAACCGCGCGGAGCCGCCACGGGCATCGACTGCGCGATCAGGACGTTGAACATCCGGTACCACCTGGTGGTCGGCTCGCACGGGCCCGGTCGGTGGGCGAGCGTGGTCACCTCGGCGACCCATTGGCTCGATTCGGGGCACTGCGGGGTGGCGATCACGAAGGGGAACTCGTGGCCGGCCTCCGCCAGCTTCCCTGGCGTATGTCATCTCCTTGAACCGTTCGAGTCAGGCGCCTCCGGTTCGTTCGAGTCAGGCGCCTCCGGCCCGTTTCCCCCGGACACCTGGCCGACGACGCGCTCACCGTGAGCGTCCTGCGTCGCGGCGGCTGGTGCCGGGTTCCGGCTGCCGGGCGGGAGGTTTCGCAGCGGCCCCGCAGGGACACCCGGGAGGCGGACGGGGCGAGCCCGGTGGGGGTGGCGGCTCGCCGCACGGTTGCCGACCTGGTGGTGAGGCGTGTGCCCGAACTCCCGGACGTCGAGGGATACCGGCGGGTCCTGCGGGGTGCCCGCGGCCGGACGATCCGGTCCGTGACGGTGCGGGACGCGGGGGTGCTTCGCGGGGTGTCGGCGGCCGGGCTGGAGCGGGGGCTGCGGGGCCGCCGTTTCCGGGAGCCGTACCGGCACGGGAAGTGGCTGCTGGCGCCGACGGACGGTGAGCAGGTCCTGGCGTTCCACTTCGGCATGACGGGCGCGCTCGTGCTCAGCCGGTCGGACGAACCCCCGCACCCCTACGACCGGGTGGTCCTCGCGCTGGGCGACGACCTGGAGTTGCGCTACCGGGACCAGCGGAAGCTGAAGGGGCTGCGCCTGGAGGACCGCGCGTCGGCGCGGCGGCTCGTCGCGCGGCTGGGCCCGGACGCCGCGGACCTGACCCGCCAGGACCTCACCGCCGTCCTGGAGCACCGGCGGGCCCGGATCAAGGCGGTGCTGCTCGACCAGTCCGCGGTCGCCGGGCTCGGCAATCTGCTCGCCGACGAGATCCTGTGGCGGGCCCGCGTCCACCCCGCCCGGCGGGCCAGTGACCTGACGTCCGCCGAAGGCGACCGGGTCCTCGCCGGTACGCGCCGGGTGCTGCGAACCGCCGTACGCGACGGCCGGGTACCGCCGCGCCGCTCATGGCTGACCGGCCGCCGCGACCGCGTCCACCCCGACTGCCCCCGGTGCGCCACCCCCCTGCGGCACCGCGCGGTCGCCGGCCGCAGCACGTACTGGTGCCCCCACTGCCAGCCGGAACCCTGACCGCCGCTCTCCCTCTGACGGTTATGCGTCAGCTCCGCCGGCCATGAGGCGACTCCGCCGGCTACGTGACACGCCCCGGTCGTATGGCGCGCTGCCAGCGGTGTCATCCAGCGGTGTCATCCAGCGCTGTCATGCGGCGCACCTTCGGCCGGAGCCCTGGAGAACGCTTGCGGTGGGACAACGCGTGCGGCGGGCCCGCGACGGGCGTGGCGGCGAACGCGGAGTACGGCGCGCACCGCCCGGTGACACGGTTGCCGCACGCACCCGTTGCCAGAGCTGGCGCAGCCGGCCGACAGGAGATGGTCAGAGCTTGCGCAGCGCTGGCAGGAGGTGGTCGCCGGCCCAGTCGATGAACGCCTCCTGGTGGTCGCCGCCGATCTGGACGAGCGCGACCTCGGTGAACCCGGCTTCCGCGTACGGGCGGACGGCTTCGACGAAGGTGTCCACGTCGGCGCCGCAGGCGATCTCGGCGGCGACGTCCTCCTCGCGGACGTAGGAGGTGGCGGAGGCGAAGGAGGCGGGGCCGGGGAGTTCGGAGTTGACCTTCCAGCCGCCGCCGAACCAGCGGAACTGCTGGTGGGCGCGGCGCACGGCCGCCCCGCGATCCGGGTCGTAGCAGACCGGGACCTGGCCAACCCGGGGCTTTCCGGTGCCGCCGTGCCGGTCGAACGCGGTGAGCAGGTCCGCCTTCGGCTCGGTGGCGATGACCAGGTCGGCGAGTTCGCCGGCCAGCCGGCACGACTGCTCACCGGAGACGGCGACGCCGATCGGCGGAGGGTCCTCGGGCAGGTCCCACAGCTTGGCGGACTCCACCTGGAAGTGTTCGCCGCGGTGGTTGACGTGGCCGCCCGCGAACAGTGCGCGGATGACACCGATCGCCTCGGCCAGCATCGCGTGCCGCACATCGGCCGGCGGCCAACCGCCGCCCACCACATGCTCGTTGAGGTTCTCGCCCGCGCCCAGCCCGAGCCGGAACCTGCCCTGTGACAGCAACTGCACCGTCGCCGCCTTCTGTGCCACGACCGCCGGGTGGTAGCGCAGGGTCGGACACGTCACGTACGTCATCAGCGGGATCCACGACGTCGCCTGCGCGGCGGCGCCCAGGACGCTCCACGCGTACGGCGCGTGGCCCTGCTCCGCCAGCCACGGCGAGTAGTGGTCGGAGATCACCGAGAAGTCGAAACCGGCGCCCTCGGCACGCACCACGTCGTCGACCAGCTGCCGCGGCCCGGCCTGCTCCGTCATCATCGTGTATCCGATGTTCACCATGCCCTGCGGGTGCCCTGGGCGACCCGGACAAAACGCCCGCCGGCCCGGTCGGGCACCTTCCCGGCACCGCACGGTGAGGGCGCCGCGCGGTGAGGGCGCGGCCGGTGGGAGGGGGAGCGCGCGGTGGAGCGGCTCAGGGGGCGGAACCGTGAACGTGCGGTGAGGACGCCGGGCGGGGCGGATGGGAGGCGCGGGCCGGGGAAGGCGGGCCGGTGACCGCAGGCGGGGGCGCACGCGTCGGAAGGGGCGTCTCATGATGCTGGGGGAACGCTACCGGCTCGACATGCCGCTCGGACGCGGCGGCATGGGCGAGGTCTGGATGGCCGTCGACGAACGGCTGAACCGCCCGGTGGCCGTCAAACTGCTGACGGAATCCGCCATGGGTGACGACCGCTCCGCCGCCCGGTTCCGCCGGGAGGCCCGTACCGCCGCCCGGCTCAACCACCCCCGGATCGTCACCGTGTACGACTTCGGTGTCTCCGACGGCCGCTGCTTCCTCGCCATGGAGCTGGTCAACGGCTCCAGCCTGGCGCACGAACTGCGGCGCCGCGGACCGCTGGGCCCCTCCCGGGTCGCCGCACTCGCCGCCCAGACCGCCGAGGGGCTCGCCGAGGCCCACCGCCTGGGCGTCGTGCACCGCGACGTCAAGCCGTCCAACCTCCTGCTGGACGAGGACGGCATGGTCAAGGTCGCCGACTTCGGGGTCGCCCGCTGCCCCGGCGCGGAGACGACGACGTACACCACCGGCACCGGCCTGATCACCGGTACCAGCCTCTACCTCGCCCCCGAGGCAGCGCTCGGCGGTACGGCCGGGGCAGCCGCCGACGTGTACGCGCTGGGCTGCGCCCTGTACGAACTCCTCACCGGCAAGCCGCCGTTCACCGGTGAGCACCCCGTCGCCGTCCTGTGCCAGCACGTCGAGACGGTCCCGGTCTCCCCGTGCAGCCGGTGCCCGGACCTGCCGGACGCCTTCGGCGACATCGTGCTGTCGATGCTCGCGAAACGCCCCGAGGACCGGCCGGACGCGCTGGAGGTGGCCGCCTGGTTCGGCGAGGTCGCCGCCACGGGCCGGACGGGCGCTGCCGCGGGGTGGACGGGCTCCGCAACTGGCCGGACGGGCGCTACCGGCGGCCGGACGAGCGCCGCCGCAGGCCGGGAGGTCGCCGCCGTGGGCCGGACCGCCGCTGCCGCGGCCCGCCCGGTGACGGGGGAACGTTCGGCCCCGGGGAGGAAGGGCGCCGCGGGCCGGCCCGCGGCACCCGTCGCCAGGACCGTCGGCACTCCCGGGGCGGCCGGTGCGGAAGCCGCCCCCGCGCGCCGGGGCCCGGTGGTGGTCGGCGCCGTGGCGACCGCCGCCGTACTCGTGGCCGCGGTCGCCGTCCTCACCGCACCGCGCACCGATGGCACCCCGCACTCCACCGCGCCCGGTACCGGTCCCCGGTCGGCCGCCTCCGCTCCGGCCGCGGAGCCGGGCGCCGGTCCGCGGGGACGGGGGGAAGACGCCGGCGCCGGTGGGCGGACGTCCACCTCGCCCCGGTCGGTTCCGAAGGGCTCGCTCTCCAGCCCCACCGCCGCCGCCGCGACCGCCGGCCGCCCCGGGACCGCGACGCGGCCCTCCCACGACCCGACGACGGCACCAGCGAAGACGCCTCCCCCCGCCACCGGCACGCCGTCCCCCTCGTCGAGCGCGTCGACCGGCCCCTCCACGCCCCCGTCCAGCACGTCCCCCAGCCCGAGCACGACGGCCTCCACCCCGACGGCGACGGCCGGCGCGGCGGCCGATCGCGGGGGACGGAAGGTCTGACGTCGCGGGGGAACGCTTCACATTGCGGGAGCGGGGGTGGGAGCGGGCGTGGGAGCGGCAGAGGAAGCGGGGGCGGTCCGGGGCGGGGGAGAGCGAAGGACGAGGCGGGTGGACGAAGCGGGTGAACGAAGCGGGCGGGCGGTGCCGTGGTCGCGGAGAGGGTCGCGAACGCGGTCCGGCAGGGGGCGCATGCGGTGCTGGAGGCGGGGTATCCGCTTCATGCTGAGGGGGACGTGGGATCACGGCGTCCGGACCGGGCGGACCCCCTTGCCAGGAGGTGGGAGCGGTGTTCCGAACGATCTCGGAGGTTTTCTCCTCGGTGGGGCACGCGGTGGCCACAGTGGTGTCCGCGCCCTTCCGGCTCATCGCGCGGCTCTTCGGCGGCGGCTGATCGGCTTCGCCGGACCGATGATCTTTTCGCCGGACCACGTGGCTGAACCATGCGGCCACGCCCTTCACCGGACCACGTGGCCGAACCATGCGATACGCCCTTCGCGGGACCACGTGGCTGAACCAAGCGGTCGGCCCCGCGCCGGACCATTCACCGAGACCTTCACCGAAGCCATTCGCCGAACAGGGGACACGCACGATGACCGCTGACGGCGCCCCGGTGCGGCACGGGCGCGACGAGTCCACCGAGGAGCGCGCGGACCGCCGGTGGGTGGAGATGCTCCAGGAAGTACGGGTCGCGCAGACCGGCGCCCAGATCCTCTTCGGCTTCCTGCTGAGCGTCGCCTTCACCCCGCGCTTCCGGCAGCTCGGGGCGTTCGACAAGGACGTCTAGTCGTCACCGTGGTCCTCGGCGCGCTGGCCACCGGTGCGCTCATCGCACCGGTGGCCTTCCACCGTTTCCTGGAGGGCCACCACCTCAAGCCACAGCTCGTCACCGCCGGCGCCCGCCTGATCACCGTGGGCGTCGTCCTCCTCGCCCTCACCGTCGGCTGCGCCCTCATGCTCCTGCTGCACGTCGCCACCGGCTCCGCTGTCGCCTACGTGATCGCCGGCACGGTCCTGGTCTGGTTCGCGGTGTGCTGGTGGCTGATCCCGTCGCTGCTGCTGCGGCGGGGGGAGCGGGGTCGTTGACGGGCGTTGATGAGCGAGGACGTTGAACGTTGACGGGCGCTGATGAGCGAGGACGCT
Organism: Streptantibioticus silvisoli; assembly: GCF_027947535.2. GTDB lineage: Bacteria > Actinomycetota > Actinomycetes > Streptomycetales > Streptomycetaceae > Streptantibioticus_C > Streptantibioticus_C silvisoli. The sequence goes on along the minus strand of NZ_JAAGKO020000034.1, from coordinate 29,565 downwards.
GAAACGTTGACGGGCGTTGATGAGCGGGGACGTTGAGCGAGGGACGCTGAACGTTGACGGGTGGAAACGTTGAGCGGGGGACGCTGAACGTCCCCGCGTCACCCGCCGGAGGCCGTTACCTACCCCAGCCCCGATTCCGCTCCCGCTCCCGCCCCCGGTGGCAGGGCCAGTCCGCCGCCGCCCGCGCCGAGGAGGTCGAGCAGCGCCTCCGTGCCGCCGGCCTCGACCGCGCGGCGTTGCCGCTGCTCGCCGGTGCCGTCGCGCAGGAAGCGGTCCACGCCGTCGGAGACCCGGTCCAGGTCGTCCGTGCGCTTCAGCGCCGGTTCGATGTGCTCCATGAGCGAGGCGACGACTTCGGCGGCGGGGCGCAGGCCGCCCGCGACGGGATCGACCAGGTCACCGTTGAGGCCGTGGCGTGCCGCGCGCCAGTTGGCCGCCGTCAGCAGCTCGGCCGGTGCGGGCGGGGCCGTGCCGCCGGACTCCGCCTCGTTGAGCGCGGTCGTCACCAGCGCGCGGACGATCCCGGCGAGGGTGACGGCGTCCTCGGGGAGCAACTGGACGTCCAGCGCGCGGATCTCCAGCGTCGGGTAACGCTCGGACGGCCGGGCCTGCCAGTAGATCTGGGCGCGGTCCCGGATCACCCCGGTGCGCAGCAGTTCCGCGGTCCGGCGGTCGTAGTCCTGCGGACCGTCGAAGGCCGGCGGCGGGCCGCTCACCGGCCACCGGCCGAAGACGACCGTGCGCCAGCTGGCGAAGCCGGTCCCGGCGCCGTCCCAGTACGGGGAGTTGGCCGCCGTCGCCACCAGGACGGGCAGCCACGGGCGGACGCGGTTGAGCGCGGCGATCGCGCCGCGCCGGTCGGGTACGGCGACGTGCACGTGCATGCCGTTGATCATCTGCTCGTCCACCAGGCGCGCGGCGTCGTCGAGCATCGTGCGGTAGCGCGGCTTGTCGGTGACCGGCACCGGCCCGAGGAACGGCGCCGCGCCGCACGCGGCGATACGGCAGCCGGTCTCCGCCGCCGCGATCCGCAGCGCCCCGCGCAGCCGCCGCAGATGACCGCCGATCTCGTCCAGGCTGCCGCACACCGGTGTGGCGATCTCCACCTGCGCCTGGAGCAGCTCCCGTTCGACCTCGCCGCCCGTCAACGCCGGTTGCCGCGCGGCCGCCGCCCGCACCTCCTCCCACCGCGACACCGGAAACCCGCTGTCCGCGTCCAGCAGCAGGTATTCCTCTTCCACGCCCACGGTGACGACCATGCTCGCCGCCTACCCGCGGTCCCGGACGGCAAGCCGACGGGCCCGGCGCGAAACGCCCACCGCGCGAGGGCGCGACAGCGGGCGGATGCGATCGCCCGGTGCACCGCCCCGCCCGTCGTCCCGGGACGCCCGGACGGACGTCACGGTGTGCCGGAAGCCGTGTGATCGCAGATCGGTGGGGCAGTCGTGGCGAAAGCGAAAAAGAAGGGAATCCTGGTGGAAACGAGCATTTCCGCGGCAGGGCCTTCCCCGGCGGACCGGGCCCGTACAGAAGACCCCGCCAGGGATTCGCGCCGCCCCGCGGTCCGATGGGCCGCGTGATGACGGCGCCCGTCCTCGCCCCGGCCGGCGGCCTGGGCCGGATGTGGGCTCTGCCGGGCGTCTACGTACCGCAGGAGGACACCCTGCTGCTGGCCCGGGCCATGCGAAGAGAGGGCGTCGGCCCGGGACGGCGGGTGCTGGACCTGTGCACCGGAAGCGGCGCGCTCGCGGTGCACGCCGCGCGGCTGGGGGCCGACGTCACCGCGGTGGACATCGGGCGCCGGGCGGTGACGTCCACCCGGGTGAACGCCCTGCTGGCGGGCCAGCGGGTCACCGTACGCCGCGGCGACCTGACGGCGGCGGTCGCCCCGGGAAGCCGGTTCGACCTGGTCGTCAGCAATCCGCCCTACGTCCCCGCCCCCTCCGCCGAGGTTCCGCGCCGGGGCAGGGCGCGGTCCTGGGACGCCGGGCCCCGGGGCCGCCTGCTGCTGGACCGCATCTGCGACGCCGCCCCCGGCCTGCTGCGCCCGCACGGTGTCCTGCTGCTGGTCCACTCCGCGCTCTGCGACCCCCGGGCGACCGTCGACCGGCTGGCCGGCGCGGGGCTGCGCGCCTCGGTCGTCGACCGCGATCGGATCGCGCTGGGCCCGGTGATGCGGTCCCGGGCCGGCTGGCTGCGCGACCAAGGACTGCTGGCGCCGGGCAACGACAAGGAGGAGTTGGTGGTCGTCCGTGCCGAACGGATCTGAACGCGCCCGCCGGGTGACGGCCGACCGGTCCGGCCCCCTCATGGTGGAAGGACCGGTCGAGGTCGAGCTGGAGAACGGGGACATCGCCCGCTCGGACCGTTTCAAGGTCGCGATCTGCACGTGCCGGCGCAGCCGCACCTACCCCTGGTGCGACACGAGCCACCGCCGCCGGTCCCAGCCCCCGCCCCCGTCCACCGGCCGGGCGAACGCGGCCGGTGAGGACGATGGCGGGGCGTCTGGCGCGGTCGCCGGTGAGGACTTCGGTGAAGGCGTTGCCGGGGTTCCCGGTGAAGGCCCGGACACGGACATTCCTGAGCGAGAGGAGGACTGACATGACGGTGCAGCGCGTTCCCACCGCCGTTCCCGCCGACGGTCCCGCCCCAGCGCCCGCCGGACGCGGCACCGGGCCGGTGCTCCCGGAGCCGCGGGGAGACCTCTCAGCCCAGGTGATCGGCGTCCTGAAGGGCGGCGAGCGGGTGCCGGTTCCCCCGTCCACCGCGGCGGTCGATCCCTACGGCGACGACCTGCAACTGGCGCTCTACGTCCTCTACGAACTGCACTACCGGGGCTTCGAGGGCGTCGACGACCGGCACGAGTGGAACGCCGACCTGCTCCGGGTGCGAACCGGCCTGGAGGACCACTTCCTGGCGGCCCTGCGCGAGGACGTCCCCCGGGCGGGCGGGGGCGCCGGAGCGGTCCTGGACGCCCTGCTCGTCGAACCGGTGGGACACGATCCGCGCAGCGTGAGCCACTACTTGGCCGAGCGCGGTGAACTGCGGCAGCTGCGCGAGTACGCCGCGCTGCGCTCGCTCTACCACCTCAAGGAGGCCGACCCGCACGTCTGGGTCATCCCCAGGCTGCGCGGGAGGGCGAAGGCCGCGATGGCGGCGATCGAGTTCGACGAGTTCGGTGCCGGGCGGGCCGAGGACGTCCACGCCCAGCTGTTCGCCGACCTGCTGGCCGACCTCGGCCTGGACCCGGTCTACGGCCGCTACCTGGACGCCGCCCCCGCCCAGGCCCTGGCCACCGTCAACCTGATGTCCCTCCTCGGCCTCCACCGCGCCCTGCGCGGCGCCCTCGTCGGCCACTTCGCCTCGGTCGAGATCACCTCCCCGCCCGGCTCCCGCCGGCTCGCCGAGGCGATGCGCCGTGCGGGAGCGGGCCCGGCCGCCCAACGCTTCTACGACGAGCACGTCGAGGCCGACGCGGTCCACGAACAGGTCGTCCGGCACGAGGTCGTGGCCGGCCTCCTCGCCGATGAACCCGCCCTGGAAGCGGACATCGTCTTCGGCGTCGAGGCGACAGGCGTCGTCGAGGACCGCCTCGCCGAACACCTTCTGACCGCCTGGCGGAACGACGGCACCGCCCTGCGCCGTCCGCTGCGGGACGGGTCCGGGGGTGTGGCGGCGGGGGGAGTCGTGGCTGACGGGGGAGGGGCGCGGCGTTCGCCACCCCGCCGTGACGGACGCGCTGGACGCGCCGGACGCCGAGGCGGTCCGCCAACGGGCCGCTGATCCGGCGCCGTATGAGCGACGCGACGCACGACCGTGGGCCGATCCGCGATGCCTCGGTCGTGGTGGCCCGCGGCGGGTGGGGCGACGTGGCGATCCTCAGCGCCGGCTTCCCCCGGCACGGCGGCGAGCAGGTGTTCCTGGCCGGTGGTCGGGGGGAGGAGGGGCCCTCCGGTGATGCCGCCGTGCGGGCGGCCGGTGACCGGTCCGGCGGTCGGCCGCCGGCGTCGGGTCCGGTCAGGATGCCGTGCCGAGGACGGGGTGCGTGACACCGTCGAAGAGTGTCACCGTCCCGTCTGCCGTGCTGCGTCCCCAGGGCCGGTCCGGCAGTCTGACGTCCCGGACCCACTCGCCGCACCACTCGCTGCACCGGAGCCTGTCCTGCCAGGCGGTCACGTCGTCCGTCGTCCGGGGGGCGCGCTCGACGTGCATGAGTCGGCCGTCGCATGCGTCGCCCGGGCAGGTCAGCCCGTGGCCGCAGCGCGGCGCACCGCACCGGCACGGCTCGTCGGGCGGGGGCTGCGCCGGGCTTCCCCAGTGCTGCGTGACCACCGCGCGGTGCTCCGGGGGCATCCCGGGCCGGTCCGCGCCGACGCGGCACCAGCCGAGGTCCACCACCTTCGGCTGGAACCGGGGCGGCTTCAGGGCCCACTGCCAGCACAGGACGGGGGCGAGCGTGTCCCCGTCCGCACCGGTGGTGTGCAGCCGTGGTGCGGGCCGCACCGTGAACGGTGTTCCACCGTCCGGCCGGAATTCCACCTCGAGTTGCCATGTGCACGAGAAGCGGCGGGCGCACCCGGTGACGATGAACTTCTCCGACTCGTCCGGGGCCAGCCGCACATGCGTGCCCTGGAAGAACGGCCGGGCGCCGATCGGTTCGCCGGTGTACGGGTCGACCTCCCAGAACTCCGGGTGCTCCTGGTCCAGGTCCAGCTCCAGTTCGGGGACCGGGCGCAGGCCCGCCGTCTGCTGCGAGATGAGCGCCCCCGGCACGGCCGCGTCCCGGCGCAGGACCACCGCGCGCAGGTCGCCGACGGTGAGGTGGGTGTCCGACCGGTTCGTGACCGTCAGGAAGACCTCGGTGAAGGCGAAGTCCACCGCTCCGTGGGATCGCGCCCAGCCGAGGATGTCCTCGCCCCCGGTCAAGTCCCCCGGTTTCCGCCCCGGTGGGTCCTCTGCCAGTGCCGCGACCCGCGGAAGCACCACGTGCCGCCCGACGGGATCACGGACGTCGACCAGCACCTCCACCGACGCCGGCCCGGCCGGACGCGGCGCACGCGGGTGGCCGTGGAAGTGAATCCCGCCCTGCACGCTGCCTGCCTGAACCACCGAGCCTTCGACGGTGGTCCGCCCCGACAGCTCGTTGCTGACCCCCGGCGGTAAACCTTGCTCCCCGCTGTCCTGTGTCATTTCCCGATGATGCACCCCGCTGACCGCGGATGGGAGTGGGCGTCACCAGCGGCTCGAAGTCGCAGGCCGGAGTCCGTCCGACCGATGATGTGCCCCCCGGAGCCACGCCCCCGGCGCGGCGGATCACCCCAGAAAACTCAACCGCACCGTGCGCACCGCGTTGTCGACGTTCGTGTCGACGAAGACGACCGACTGCCAGGTGCCGAGGGCCAGTTGGCCGGAGAGGACGGGGAGCGTGGCGTGGGGGGCGATGAGGGCGGGCAGGACGTGGTCGCGGCCGTGGCCGGGGGTGCCGTGGCGGTGGTGCCAGCGGTCGTCGGCGGGCAGGAGTTCGCGGAGTCTTGCCAGCAGGTCGGCGTCGCTGCCGGCGCCGGTCTCGATCACGGCGATGCCGGCCGTGGCGTGCGGGACGAAGACGTTGAGCAGTCCGTCCGCGCCGGGGGCCACGCGGCGCAGGAAGTCGGCGCAGGCGTCGGTGATGTCCATCGCGCGTTCACGGTCGCCGGTGGTCAGTTCGAAGGTCTCGGTACGGAACGTGTCGGCCATGGGTCCATCGTCCCCGATCCCGGGCCCACGCGCGGTTCGCCACTCACGGGTGAATTCCTTGCCGCGAGGAACCCCGGTGCCGCGCCGGCCGTTCAACCTGGTGAGGCCCTGCGGCATCCCCCCGTCCGCGGGGCCTCACCACGTCCGTCCGGGGTCAGCCCACCAGGTCCAGCACCGGGCGCAGTCCGTCGGGCCGCCGGTCGGCGGGCAGGTGGTCGACCTGGAGGAACGCGCAGCCGATCGCCGTCGCTCCGCCGTCGTGCTGCGCGCTGTCGCCGACCATCAGGACGTCCTGCGGCGCCAGCCCGAGGCGGTCGCAGGCGATGCGGAAGATCCGCGGGTCGGGCTTCTGGACGTTCTCCTCGAAGCTGAGCACCTCGGTGTCGACCAGGCCGTCGACGCCGTACGCGCGCAGCACCGGGCGCAGGTCCCAGCCGATGTTGCTCAGCACACCGACCGCCAGACCACGTTCCTTGAGGGCGCCCAGTACCTCGGCGGTGTCCGGGTACGGCTGCCAGGCGGCCGGTGCCATGTGCCGCTCGTAGAGCACGTCGTACAACTGCGGCCACGGCAGCTCGGCCCCCCGCGCGATGCCCACATAGGCGGCGCGGTGGCGTTCGGCGTCGATGTCGCGCTCGCCCCACAGCCGCGCCAGCGCCTGCGGAACGGCCTTCGGCGCCGCGCCGCCGGGCAGCGCCCCGACCTCCTCCAGCCGGGCGGCGTACCGGGTGATCTCCTCGTCCGTCGCCTCGATCCCGGCCATCGACAGGGCGGCGCGCAGCCACCGGGCGGTCGGCTCGACCCTGAAGATCGTGCCGGAGAAGTCGAAGAGGCAACCCTTGACCGTCATCCGCCCAGCGTTGCCGAACGGCACCGCCCCGGGCAACCCCGGCCCGCCGCTGCCCTGCTCCGCTGCCTCGCCGCCTCGCCGCCTCGCCGCCTCGCCGCCCCACCGACCCGCGTCCCGCCGACCCGCGTCCCGCCGCCCCGGCGTCCCTCCGCCATCCACCCCTCCGCCGGACAGACACCCCTCCGCCGGACGCCCCCTCCGTCAGCGCAGGGCGCCGATGCCCGGGCCGAAGGCGACCAGCAGGGGGACCGCGGGGACCAGCGAAGCGACCAGGCAGAGCTGGGCGCGGCGCAGCCGGGTCAGCCGGGGGCCGGGGTCCAGCAGGCGCAGGACGCGGCCGGGCACCTGGGCCGGGGCCGGGCACGGGCCGAAGACCGCGCGGTCCTCGTTGAGCCCGACCAGCGCCAGGGCCGTCGTCAACCGGCCGAACCGGCGCGAGGCGACATCGTCGGCGGCCAGTTCCACCAACTGGTGCACCTGCTGGCGGAAGCCGTTGAAGACCGGCACCCGGGGGAAGCCGGCCGCCAGCGCGTACGCGCACGCCAGCAGCCAGTCGTGCCGGGCGCGGGCGTGCCCGAGTTCGTGGGCGCGGACGGCGTCGAGCTGCTGGCCGTTGAGCCGGCGCAGCGCCGCCGTGGTCACCACCAGGCCGGGCGGCGGTCCCGGCTGCCACCAGGCGTCGGGGCGTTCGCTCTCCAGCACCACCAGCCGGTCCCAGGTGCGCCGCTCGCCGGGCAGGAACGGGGCGCGGGAGCGCAGTTCGGCCCGCTGGTGGCGACGCATGGCCCGGCCGGTGCGCAGCTCGCGGGTCAGCATGGCGGCCGAGCGCGCGCCGCCGCAGGCCAGCAGCAGGGCCGTCGCGGCCGACAGGAAGCCGTACGGGTTGAGGGCGTAGGCGTGCATGACCCCGGGCGGTGCCAGCGCGAACAGGTGCCAGCGCACGGCGGCCCAGGCCGCCGAGGCGCACAGCGCGAGGGAGCCGAGGCAGCACAGCAGTACGGCGGCGACCACGCAGCTCCATACCCACAGAGCCAGCACCGGCTCACGGTCCGCCCACGAGGCCCGGACCAGCAGACGCGGCGCCATCGCCGCCGTCAGTGCGCCGAGGACCAGCAGCACGAACGGGACCGTCATGGCGTCAGCGTAGGGCGCCGCCCACCCGGCGTACCGGCCGCCGTGGCGAAGGTGACCAACGCCTCACCCGTCCCGTGGACCCCTCGCAAGCCCGTCGTATTCCGGCCCGCGGGGGTGCCTCACATGGTCAGCAGCATCGCGAACATGCCGATGCCCAACGAGACCCGGCAGGCCGCCGCCAGCTCGGGCGCCGCCAGAAGACCGCCGGTCGCACCGCCCGCGGTGGCCGCCGCGCCGGCCGGGAGCATCCGCAGTCCGGCCCACAGCGCGTAGAGGCCGAAATACGCCAGCAGCAGGCCGTTGACGACCGGGAGACCGGCCGTACCGGTGGTGCCGGCCATCCCCGGCATGGCGCCGTGAGCGGCCGGCGCGGTGGCCATCACCACCGACATGTAGACCATGGAGGCCGCGCCGACGCCGAGGTGCACGTGGTGGGCCGGCGCGTGGTCGCCGCGCCGGGACAGCGACAGCGTCCACAGCGCCATCGCCCCGAAGAACGCGCCGAACAGCCAGCCGCCCCAAGGGTGTTGGGCCAGGGCGGGCGCGGGGAGCGCCATCAGCGCCATGCCCAGGCCCTTGACGCCCTCGGCCCGCGAGACACGTCGTTCGGCCGCGCCGAGCGCGGCGCCGGCCGCCGCCCGGGTACGCAGCAGACAGGACACGCCGGTCACCGCACCGATGACGACCACCAGCCAGCCGACCAGCGGCGGTCCACCCATGGCGCCTCCCCGCACCGCGCGGACCCGTGTCCGCCCCCGGAGACGATGCCCGCGTACGGGGGCGCACAAGCTGGTGCACAGAGGTGCGACCGGCGCGCGACCGGACGATTCGGGCACACCCGGGCGCCGCGCGCGGGAGCCATCCTCCGTCGGCCCCTGGTTCCGGCACGCTCGGGGGAGCGGTACGTGTCACGCCGCTACGACATCCCCACCCGGCCGGCTCACCGCAGGCGGGTACCGGGAGCGCTCCGGCCGGACCACCCCGGGGCACGGACCGGCTCAGCCCCGCATCACCGCAGGCCGGAGCGTCGCTCCGGTGCGACGGCCGGCGGTCGGGCCGGGCGGGAGCGCCGTCGGTCAGGGCCGGTAGCGGATGGGGTGGTCCTCCGGGACCTCGACGACGCAGATCCGGGTGCCGTCCGGGTCGCTGATCCACATCTCCAGCAGGCCCCACGGCTCCTTGCGGGGTTCGCGCAGCACGGGGACGTCGTGGGAGAGCAGCTCGCGGTGGGCGGCGGCGAGGTCGGGGACCTGCAACCACAGGTTGACCCCCGCGCCCGGCGGGGTGTCGCTGTGCCCGGAGACCTCCAGGAAGCCGCCGCCGAGGAAGAAGACCGTGCCGCGCTCCGGCCCGGTGCCGAACTCCCGGTAGACCGAGAGCCCCAGGGCGTCGCGGTAGAAGGCGCGGGACCGCTCCAGATCGGTGGGGCGCAGCAGAATCCTGCTGCTGAGTACGGTGACCATGCACCGGACCCTACGGCCCGCCCCGCCCCCGCGTCAGCAACGCCCCGCACGCCCCCGCGTCAGCGACGTCCAGCGCGCCCCCGCCACGACGCCGCCGCCCCGACCGGTGCCGCCCCGACCGGTGCCGCTTCGACCGGTGCCGTCCCGACCCGTGCCGTCCCGGGGGCGGGAAGCCTCAATCGTCCGATCCCGCGTAGATCCTGGCCGCCCACTCGCCCACCTCTTCGCCGGACAGGTGCCGGGCGAGGTCGGCCTCGCTGATCATGCCGACCATGCGTTCGCCCTCCATGACCGGCAGCCGGCGCACCCGGTGGTCGATCATCTCGCGCAGGACGCGGTCGACGCCGGCGTCCGCGTCGATCCAGCGGGGCGTGCCCCGGGTGAGTTCGCCGGCGGTGACGCGGGACGGGTCGCGGCCGAGCGCCACGCAGCCCACGACGATGTCGCGGTCGGTCAGGATGCCGCACAGCCGTTCGTGGTCGTCGCTGACCGGCAGCGCGCCGACGCCCAGCTCCCGCATCAGCTCGGCCGCGCGGTCCAGCATCACCCCGTCGGGGATCCACGCCGCGCCCGCGTGCATGATGTCCTTGGCGGTGGTCATGACCGCACACCTCCTCCGGTGGTGGGATCGCCCTCCTCCATCGTCCGCCGCCCGGCCGTCGCCCGCCACCGCCCGGGGACCGGCCCTCACCGTCGCAGGAAAGGACCCCTTCCGTCATGCAGACCCATCAGCTCCCGGCCTTCCGCTCCGCCACCGCCGACGACGTCGCCGACCTGGTGGCGCTCGTGGAGTCCGCGTACCGCGGTGACGCCAGCCGGTCGGGCTGGACGACCGAGGCGGACCTGCTGGAGGGGCAGCGCACCGACCCCGACGGGGTGGCCGCGGTCGTGGCCGCGCCGGGCGGGCGGATGCTGGTGGCGGAACTCGACGGCGTCATCGTCTCCTGCTGCCAGCTCGAACACCGCGGCGACCACGCGTACTTCGGGATGTTCGCGGTACGCCCCGGGCAGCAGGGCGGCGGCCTGGGCAAGGTGGTGATGGCCGAGGCGGAGCGGTTCGCCCGGGAGGAGTGGGGCGCCACCGAGATGCGGATGTCCGTGATCACGCAGCGGGAGGACCTGATCGCGTTCTACGTGCGGCGCGGCTACCGGCGTACCGGCGACCTGACCCCGTTCCCGTACGGCGACGAGCGCTTCGGCCTGCCCCGGCGCGACGACCTGGCCTTCGAATCGCTGGTCAAGCCACTGGTCTGACCGCCCGGCCGAGCGGGCGGGGCGCCACGGCCCCGCCTCCGCCAGCCACGGCCCGCCCCGGTCGGCGCCCGCGCACATCGGCCCCGGCCCCGCCCCGGTCGGCGCCCGCGCCGGCCGCCCCTCGTCGGCCCGGGACCGGTCGGAACGCGCCCCCGCGGCCGAAACGCCCCCTCAGCCCCGCCCCCGCCCCCTCCAGAGCCCCCGCAGCCCCCCGCTGCCGGTGCGAGCGCCGTCCCCCGTGTCGGCCAGCCGCTTCAGGCCCGGTTCGTCGGTGACCCAGCCGACCAGGCCGAGGGCGCGGGCCAGGGCCAGGTCGCGTTCGGTGTTGACGGTCCAGCCCATCACGTCGATGCCGGCCTGGTGGCAGCGGTCGACGGCCTGCTGGGTGAGCTTGGACAGCTCCAGGCTGACCAGCCGGGCGCCGACGGCCCGCGCGCGGTCGGGGAAGTCCGGGCGGGTGCCGGTGCCGCCGGCCACCAGGACGGTGCGCACGTCGGGCAGCAGGCCCTTGATCTCGACGAGCGCGGAGTCGTGGAAGGAGATCACCGAGACCCGGTCGAGCAGGTCGCGTTCGCGGAGCACCTTGGCGAGCGAGCGGGCGGCGGCGGCGTCCTTGATCTCGGCCTGGATCGGCAACGACGGGCCGACCGCGTCCAGGACCTCCTCGAAGACCGGGATCCGCTCGCCGAGCCCGGCGTCCAGCGCGCGCAGCTCCTCCAGGGTGCGGTCGGCGATCGGGCCGGTGCCGTTCGTCGTGCGGTCGAGCGTGGCGTCGTGCATGACCACCAGCGCGCCGTCCCGGCTCAGGTGCAGATCGAGTTCGATGCCGTCCAGTCCCTCGCGCTCGGCCCGCAGGAAGGAGCGCAGGGTGTTCTCGGGTTCCGCGGCCATGACTCCGCGGTGGCCGAAGGTGAAGAAAGACACGTGCCGTCCTCGCTGTCGCGGTTCCTCCGTCGACGCCTCAGCGTAGTGGGAGGGGCGTGACACGCCGGGCAGCGGTCACCGCGCGTGGTGGCCGGTTCACATCGGCAGGAAAAACACCGGCCGGTGTGAGAAAACGCGCACGTTATTCCCTCAAGGTGCCTCTTGTGCGAGAGAAGCTACCGTTAATACGGTGTCTTAACGCAAGGTTCTCCTGTGGAGGAGGGGTTATGAGGGAAAAGCTTCAGTCGGTGCCCACGGGCGACGATCCGGCCGTCACCGATGGCATCGTCGGTCATCGTGCCTGGGGTGAGCTGAAGGACGCGGTCGAGACCATCCGGCCGTGGCAGTCGAAGGACGGTTCCATCGACTTCTCCGCCGAGGGCGCGCCGGCCAAGGCCGTGGCGGGCGCCGAGCTGGACCGGGTGATCGCGGCGGTCGAGGAGCTGAGCCCGCTGCTGCCGCACGACGCGGACTACCACCGGGCGCTCGTCGCCGACCTGCGCGGCTGGGCCGCCGCCGGCTTCGGGGTGCCGGACTTCCTCGACTCGCTGCTGGCCTTCCAGCCGTCCGCCGACCGGCGCGACGGCCTCCAGCACCTGGTGCTGTTCGCCATGTACACCCAGAACGGCAACCCGGACCGCAATCTTGAGGCGGTCGCGCTGCGCGTCGTGTGGCCCGAATGGCTCAGCGAGCTGGAGCGCACCCGCTACGACAACCCGATGTTCGTGCCGATCACCTTCCAGGACTTCACCAGCGGCTACGACACCAACTCCGCGGTGCTCTTCCCGGAGACCGTCGCGGTCCGCGAGGTGCCGGAACGTTTCACCTGGGGCGGGATCTTCTGCGACCGGGAGGCCGCGCGCTTCCGCCGGGTGACCGAGGCCGCCGTCGCCACCCTCGGCCTGGACCTGCCGCAGGACGCCGCCCGGCTGCTCGCCGACCAGGAGCTGTCCCAGGAGACGTTCGTGCTGTGGGACCTCATCCACGACCGCACCCACAGCCACGGCGACCTGCCGTTCGACCCGTTCATGATCAAGCAGCGGGCACCGTTCTGGATGTACGGCCTGGAGGAGCTGCGCTGCGACCTGACCACCTTCCGGGAGGCGGTCGCGCTGGAGGCGGAGGGCTACCCGCAGGGCCGCAACGTGCAGTACGCGGTCCTGTTCGACCGGATGTTCCGCTTCCCGGTCACCGGTGACCGGGTACGCAACTACGACGGGCTCGGCGGCCAGCTGCTCTTCGCGTACCTGCACAAGCACGGCGCGGTGCGGTGGACCGACAACACCCTGCACATCGACTGGGACCTGGCCACCGAGGTCACCAAGCGGCTGTGCTCCGACATCGAGACGCTCTACCGCGACGGCATCGACCGCCCCAAGCTCAACCACTGGTTCGCCGCCTACGGGCTGGTCGCCGAGTACCTGTCGCCGCACCCCGGCTCGCGGTGGGCCAAGGGGCCGGACGCCCTGGACCTGACCAAGCCGCCGCGCAAGCTCGTCGACGACGTGCTGCCGGACGAGTTCCCGCTCAGCATGTTCTACGAGGCCCTGGCCAAGAAGCTGCGCGCCGTGATCGCCTCGACCCGGGGCATCACCGCGGACAGCGCCGGCACCCGGGCCGCCTGACCGCGTCACCCGGCAGTATCCGCCGCGCCCGCCCCGGGGCGCGGCGGCCGCACCACTGGAACCAGACCGGCCGGCGACGCTCCGGCCCGGGCGAGGAGGCGAGTCGATGACGACGAACGGCGACACCACGCTGGACGGTGCCGTGATCGCGGTAGCGGGTGCGGGCGGCCCGGCCGGCCGGGCGGCGCTGCGCGTACTGGCCGAGGCGGGCGCCAAGGTGGTCGGCGCCGACGCGCAGGCCGACCGGCTCGCGGAGTCCGTCGAGGCGGCCCGGCACGATGCGGGCAGCGCCCGCATCACCGGTGATGTCGTCGATCTGCTGGACCCGCAGGCGGCCCGCGACTGGGCCGACCGCACCGAGAAGCAGTTCGGCCGGGTCGACGGCCTGGTCCACCTGGTGGGCGGCTGGCGCGGCGCCAAGAGCTTCACCGAGACCGACCTCGCGGACTGGACGTTCCTCAACGACCTGCTGATCCGCACCGTCCAGCACACCTCGCTGGCCTTCCACGACGCCCTGCTGCGCAGCGGCAACGGCCGCTTCGTCCTGGTCAGCCAGGCCGGCGCCACCAAGCCGGCGGCCGGGAACGCCGCCTACGCGGCCGCCAAGGCGGCCGCCGAGACCTGGACGCTGGCCATGGCGGACTCCTTCCGCAAGGCGGGGGGAGAGGCCGGGCCGTCCGCGGCTGCTGCCATCATCGTCATCAAGGCCCTGGTGCACGACGAGATGCGCGCCCAGAAGCCCAACGCCAAGTTCGCCGGCTTCACCGACGTCCACGACCTGGCCCGTTCCATCGCGGGCGTGTGGAGCCTGCCCGCCCAGGAAGTGAACGGTAACCGCCAGTGGCTGACGCCCCGACCGTGACAGGTCAGCACCCCGCCAACGCCGTGCGACGGCACGACCCGCAGGTCCGTGCCTTCGCCAGCGACAACTACGCCGGCGCCCATCCGGAGGTACTGGCCGCGCTCGCCGTGGCCAACGGCGGCCACCAGGTCTCCTACGGTGAGGACGCCTACACCGAGCACCTCCAGGACGTCTTCCGCCAGCACTTCGGACCGCGTGCCGAGGCCTTCCCGGTCTTCAACGGCACCGGCGGCAACGTCATCGCCCTGCAATCGGTCACCGAGCGGTACGGCGCGGTGATCTGCCCGGAGTCCGCGCACATCAACACCGACGAGTGCGGCGCGCCGGAGCGGGTCGGCGGCATCAAGCTGACGACCGTGCCCACGCCGGACGGCAAGCTCACCCCGGAGCTGATCGACCGGCAGGCGTTCGGCTTCGACGACGAGCACCGCGCGCAGCCGCAGGCGGTCTCGATCACCCAGACCACCGAACTGGGCACCTGCTACACGCCCGAGGAGATCCGGGCGATCAGCGACCACGCGCACGCCCGCGGCATGGCCGTCCACCTCGACGGCGCCCGGATCTCGAACGCGGCCGCCACCCTCGGGCTGCCGCTGGCCGCCTTCACCACCGACGCCGGGGTGGACATCCTCACCTTCGGCGGTACGAAGAACGGCCTGGTCTTCGGCGAGTGCGTCATCGTGCTCGACCCGGACCGGGTCCGCGCGATGCCGTACCTGCGCAAGATGTCGATGCAGCTGGCGTCCAAGATGCGGTTCGTCTCCGTGCAGTTCGAGGCCCTGCTCACCGACGACCTGTGGCTGCGCTCGGCCACCCACGCCAACGCGATGGCCACCCGGCTGGCCGCGGCGGTCCGCGACATCGACGGGCTCACCGTGCTGCGCCCGGTCCAGGCCAACCAGGTCTTCGCCCGGCTGCCCGCCGAGGCGATCGCCCGGCTCCAGAAGCGCTTCCGCTTCTACGTCTGGGACGAGGCGAAGAGCGAGGTGCGGTGGATGTGCTCCTTCGACACCACCACGGAGGACGTCGACGCCTTCGCCGCCGCCGTCGCCGAGGAGATGGCGGCGCTGGCCTGACCCGCCGGGCCGGCCGTACCGCGCGCCGGGGGCCCACCGCCTCCGGCGCGCGGGACCCGGCCGCAGCGGCCCGCCGACCCGCCTGCGGGCCGTGCGGGCCCGTACGGCAGGGTCGCACCCCCGTGGGGCCGCGCACGCGTGCACGGCCCCACGGGGCCGGGTCACGCCCTGCGCAGGGCCTCCGGCGTCGGCGCGGTGCCGCCCAGGTGGGCCGGCAGCCACCAGCTGTCGTGGGCGTCGCGGGGGCGGGCCGGGTACGCCTGCTGGGCGGACTCCAGCAGTTCCTGCACCCGGGCGCGCAGCCGTTCCGTCAGGGCCCCCAGGTGTTCGCGGCCGGTCATCTCCAGCGGCGCGCCGATCCGCACCATGATGGGGAAGTGGTGCCGTCCCAGGTGCCGGGGGTGGCCCTTGGTCCACAGCCGCTGGGTGCCCCACAGCGCCATCGGCAGCAGCGGCACCCCGGTCTCCTGGGCCATCCGCACCGCGCCGGACTTGAACGACTTCAAGGTGAACGACGGTGAGATGGTCGCCTCCGGGAAGACCCCGACGACCTCGCCGGAACGCAGCGCCCGCAGCGCGTTGTCGTAGGCGTGCTCGCCGCGCTGGCGGTCCACCGGGATGTGCTTCATCGCCCGCATCAGGGGGCCGGAGAGCTTGTGGCGGAAGACGGACTCCTTCGCCATGAACCGCACCAGGCGCTTGGCCGGCGTCGCGGCGAAGCCGGCGAAGACGAAGTCCAGGTAGCTGATGTGGTTGCTGACCAGCACGGCGCCGCCCTCGCGGGGGATGTGTTCGGCGCCGGCGATGTCCAACCGCAGGCCCTGCATGCGGAACATGGTGCGGGCGCACCCGATGACCGGGGGATAGACGAGCTCAGCCATGGTCGGGACACACCTTCGGGTCGGGGCGCGGGGCGATTACCGCCCTGTCAACTCATGGTCTGCCCCTTTCGGTTCCCGCGACGCCCGCCGGCCGCTCCGCGTCCCGTGCGCGGGGGCCCGGGCGCCCGGTCAGGAGGAGAGCGGGGGGCCGCCCGCCCGGCGCAGCAGCAGGTACACCTCGCAGCCCAGGCAGTAGCCGAAGGCGGAGTTGAGGAACGCGGCGGCCAGCGCGCAGCCGGCGGCGGCCTGCCCCAGCCACTGCGGCCCGGCGAAGTAGCCGATGACGCCGATCGCGGCGAAAGCCAGCCCGACGGCCTGGGCGAACCGCGGCGGCGCGGCGTCCTCGGTCTCGGCGGGCGGTCCCAGACGCGGGCGCACCAGCCGGGCGAACAGCACACCGTACGGGGAGCGCCGCACCCCCAGCAGCGCGCCGAGCGCGAAGACCGCGGTCTGCGCCGCCAGCAGCCAGCCGCTGGAGGTGACCAGCACCACCGCGAGCACCACGGTGGTCAGCGCGGCGCCGAACCGGGGGCCGCGCGCGTCGATGGTCTGCGTCGTCATGGCGTCCATCATCGCGTCGTACCGGCGGAACCGGACCGGGGGAATCATTGCGGTCTCGTGAATGCTGGAGTCCAGCGGGAGGATGATGTGACAGGACTGGTGGTGTGTGTCGCGGTGCTGGCCGGGGCGAGTGTCTTCGGCCTGGTGCACCGGGCCCGTTCGGGGAGGATCAGGGTGCGGGGCAAGGACGGCGCGCGACGGCTGACGGCCGGCGACATCGGCGCACCGCTCGGGGAACGGGCGACGCTGGTGCAGTTCTCCAGCGCCTTCTGCTCCCCCTGCCGGGCCACCCGGCGCACGCTGGCCGAGGTGGCCGGCCTGGTCGAAGGCGTCACGCACGTGGAGATCGACGCGGAACAGCACCTGGAACTGGTGCGGGAGCTGTCGATCGTCAAGACCCCGACGGTGCTGGTGCTCGACGGCACCGGCGCCGAGGTGCGGCGGGCGGCCGGCCAGCCCCGCAAGGCCGACGTCATCGCGGCGCTCGGCGCGGCCGTCGGGTGAGCGTGCGAACGCCCGGGGCCGCGGCACCCGGTCCGGTGATCCACGTCCCATCCGGCCGAGCGCCCTTGACGCTGTCCGGCCCGCATCGTCAATCTGACATTATGTCCGGTCCGCCGCTGGGGTCAGCGCCCGCCGCCCGTTCCGCCCGCCCGGCCGCCGGCGCGGCGGTCCGGCGGTGACCGGCTGCCGTACCGCGGGCTCCGCGGATCGCGCCGGCGACCTCGACCCGGCGGTCTTCCGCTCCGTCTTCCGGCGGCACGCCGCCGGCGTCGCGGTGGTGACCGCGGCCGGGGAGCGCCCGGCGGGCTTCACCGCCACCTCGCTGACGTCGGTGGCGGCCACCCCGCCGCTGCTGTCGTTCGGGATCAGCGCGGCCTCGTCCAGCTGGCCGGCGGTGCGTGACGCGCGGTACGTCGGGGTGCACGTGCTGGGGGAGCACCAGGAGGAGCTGGCGGCCACGTTCGCCCGCTCCGGCGCCGACCGGTTCGCGCCGCCCACCCGCTGGCGCACCGGGCCGCACGGCGTGCCGCTGCTGGAGGACGTCAGCGGCTGGCTGGTGTGCCACGTCAGCGCGCGGGTAGCGGCCGGGGACCACCACATCGTGATCGCCGAGGCGGTCGAGGGGGCCGGTGACGGTCCGGGCGGGCCGTTGCTGTATCACCAAGGGGGGTTTCGCCGGCTGCCGGGCCGACGAACCCTCCCGCCCGCGGGCGCATGACCGGCGTACGTCGGGTAGATCACAGTTCACCGGGCTTGAGAGTGGGGAAGGAGCCCGATGTACTGGCGAGTAACATTGCGTTCGAGCACCGTCCCGTCGCTCGCCGAGCCTCGCGGTGCGGGAGCCTATGCTGCCTACAGATGGCAGTTTGACGAGTCGAGCAGCAGGTAGAGGTAGGGAGCAGGCGTGAGCTTGAGGATCGTTGTCTGTGTGAAGTACGTGCCCGACGCCACCGGGGACCGGCACTTCGCCGAGGACCTGACAACCGACCGGGACGCCGTCGACGGCCTGTTGTCCGAGCTGGACGAGTACGCGGTCGAGCAGGCCCTGCAGATCTCCGAGGCGTCCGACGACGCCGAGATCACCGTGGTGACCGTCGGACCGGAGGAAGCCAACAAGGACGGCCTGCGCAAGGCGCTGTCCATGGGTGCCGACAAGGGCGTGCACGTCGTCGACGACGCGCTGCACGGCTCCGACGTGATGGGCACCTCCCTGGTGCTGGCCAAGGCCGTCGAGCACGTCGGGTACGACCTGGTGGTGTGCGGCATGGCCTCCACCGACGGCACGATGGGCGTCCTGCCCGCGCTGCTGGCCGAACGGCTCGGCGTGCCGCAGGTGACGCTGCTGTCCGAGGTCGCGGTCGCCGACGGCCAGGTCACCGGCCGCCGCGACGGTGACACCGCCACCGAGCGGCTCGCCGCGTCGCTGCCCGCCGTCGTGTCGGTCACCGACCAGTCCGGCGAGGCCCGTTACCCGTCGTTCAAGGGCATCATGGCCGCCAAGAAGAAGCCGGTCGAGGAGCTCCAGCTGTCCGACCTGGGCATCGAGGCCGACCTGGTCGGCCTCGGCGGCGCGTGGACCGCGGTCGACAGCGCCGACGCCCGTCCGGCCCGCACCGCCGGCACGATCGTCAAGGACGAGGGCGAGGGCGGCAAGCAGCTCGCGGCCTTCCTCGCGGAGCGCAAGTTCATCTGACGGGCCCGCCGGCCTCCGGCGCGCCCCGCGCGCCGGACCGCCGCCCGACCCCGCCGTCCCCTCGCCCCTCAGATTTCGCAGGAGATCACACCCATGGCTGAAGTCCTCGTCCTCGTCGACCACGTGGACGGTGCCGTCCGCAAGCCGACCCTCGAACTGCTGACCCTGGCCCGCCGCATCGGCGACCCGGTCGCCGTCCACCTCGGCGCCGGTGCCGACACCGCCGCCCCGGTGCTGGCCGAGCACGGTGCCGTCAAGGTGCTGGCCGCCGACGCGCCGGAGTTCGCCGACTACCTGGTGGTGCCGAAGGTCGACGCCCTCAAGGCCGCCTACGACGCCGTCTCGCCGGCCGCCGTCCTGGTCGCCTCCTCCGCCGAGGGCAAGGAGATCGCCGCCCGCCTGGCGCTGCGCATCGGCTCCGGCATCATCACCGACGCCGTCGACCTGGAGGCCGGCGACAACGGCCCGGTCGCCACCCAGTCGGTGTTCGCCGCCGCGTTCACCACCAAGTCCCGCGTCTCGCAGGGCACGCCGGTCATCACCGTCAAGCCCAACTCCGCCCCGGTGGAGTCCGCCCCGGCGGCCGGCACCGTCGAGCAGCTGACGGTCTCCTTCGGCGGGACCGCCACCGGCACCAAGGTCGTCTCGCGCACCCCGCGCGAGTCCACCGGCCGCCCCGACCTGACCGAGGCCGCGATCGTGGTCTCCGGCGGCCGCGGCGTCAACGGTGCCGACAACTTCCACGTCATCGAGGCGCTGGCCGACTCGCTCGGCGCGGCCGTCGGCGCCTCCCGCGCCGCGGTCGACGCCGGCTGGTACCCGCACAGCAACCAGGTGGGCCAGACCGGCAAGCAGGTCTCCCCGCAGCTCTACATCGCCAACGGCATCTCCGGCGCCATCCAGCACCGGGCCGGCATGCAGACCTCGAAGACCATCGTCGCCGTCAACAAGGACGCCGAGGCGCCGATCTTCGACCTCGTCGACTACGGCGTCGTCGGCGACCTGTTCCAGGTCGTCCCGCAGCTGACCGAGGAGGTCACCGCCCGCAAGGGCTGACCCCCGCGCCCACCCGCCACGACGCCCGGCCGCACCCCTGCGGCCGGGCGTCGCGCGTTCCCCGGACCGCCGGTGCGCTCCGCCGGCGTCCCGCGTCCGCCGGGCCGGAGGGCGTGTTGACCGCGCTGACCGGCCCGGTTAGCGTCGTCGGCGGTGTGTCGACCCGCGCAGCGCGAGCCCGAAGGACGGCCCGGATGGAACGCGAGACGGTGAGCACGACCTTCCCCGACGGCCTGCGCGAGGCGGTCGCGGCCGACCTGGCGTCCGTCGACGCCGAACTCGCCCGCCGCTACCCCGGCGACCCCGGCACCCGCCAGCCGGTGCACACCGTCTACGTGCCCGCCGACGCCTTCGACGCCGGCACGGTCGCCTCCTGGGGCCGCCGGGCCCTGGAGACCCTGGACGGGTGCGCGCCGGACGCCGCCGCGCTGGCCGGCCTGCTCGGGCTGCCGGACGCGACGGCCGGGCCGGTGTACGACCGGGTGCGGGCGAAGCTGGCGCGCGAACCGGTGGAGGACCTGCGCGTCGACTTCGAGGACGGCTACGGACTGCGCCCGGACGCCGAGGAGGACGCCGACGCCGCCCGGACCGCCCGCACGCTGGCCCGCGCGGTGGCCGACGGCACCGCGCCGCCGTTCCTCGGGGTGCGGGTGAAGTGCCTGGAGGCCGCCGTCCGCGACCGCGGCATCCGCACGCTGGACGTCTTCCTCACCACGCTGATGGCACACGGCGGCCTGCCCGACGGCCTGACGCTCACCGTGCCGAAGGTCTCCCACCCCCGCCAGGTGGCCGCGGCGGCCCGGCTGCTGGCGGCGTTCGAGACGGCCCACGCGCTGCCGCAGGGACGGCTCGGCTTCGAGATCCAGATCGAGACCACCCAGGCCGTGCTGGGGCCGGACGGCACCGCCACCCTGGCCCGCTTCCTGGCGGCGTCCGACGGCCGCGCGACCGCGCTGCACTACGGCACGTTCGACTACAGCGCCGCCTGCGCGGTCGCCCCGGCCCTCCAGGCGATGGACCATCCGGTGGCCGACTACGCCAAGGCGGTGATGCAGGCCGCCGCCGCGGGCACCGGCGTACGGCTGTCGGACGGGTCCACCAACGTGCTGCCGGTCGGCGACCCCGGCCAGGTCCGCGACGCGGTGCGGCTGCACTACCGGCTGGTGCGCCGCTCGCTGTCGCGTGCCTACTACCAGGGCTGGGACATGCATCCGGGCCACCTGCCCACCCGGTACGCGGCGGTGTACGCCTTCTACCGCGAGGGCCTCGGGGCGGCCGCCGGGCGGCTGGCGGCCTACCTGGACCGCACCGGTTCCGGCGCGGTGCTGGACGAGCCGGCCACCGCCCGCGCGCTCGCCGGCCACCTGCTGCGCGGCACCGACTGCGGCGCGCTGGACGCCGGCGAGGTCGCCGCGGCCACCGGCACCGACCGGGCCGGCCTGGAACGGCTGGCCGGCCGGGCCTGACGGCGTGCCGGGCGGTGGGGTCAGACGACGGTCGGCGCTATCTCCCCGGAGCCACGCGTGATCAGCCGGGCCGGCAGTTCCACCCGGCGCGGCGGCTCGTCGGCGCCGTCGAGCCGGCGGAAGAGCAGGTCGGCGGCGGTGCGGCCGAGCCGGATCGGGTCCTGGGCGACCACCGTCACGCCGGGGCGCAGCAGGTCGGCCAGTTCGAAGTCGTCGAAGCCGATCAGCGCGGCCGGCCGCGGGCAGTCGGCGAGCACCCGGACCGCGGTGACGGTGACCCGGTTGTTGCCCATGAAGAACGCGGTGACCGGCTCGGAACCGCCCAGCATCCGGGCCATCTCGACGCGCACCCGCTCCGGCGTCGTCGGTCCCATCGACACCCAGCCGGCCGCGATCGGCAGCCCGGCCGCCTCCATCGCCTGCCGGTAGCCGCGCACCCGCTCGTCGGCGGTGTGGATGCCGACCTGGTCGCCGATGAAGCCGATCCGCCGGTGGCCGTGCGCGATCAGGTGGGCGACCGCGTCGCGCGAGCCGCCCGCGTTGTCGGTGAGCACGGTGTCGGCGTCGATGTGGCCGGCCGGGCGGTCGACGAAGACCACGGCGACGCCGGCGGCCAGTTCCGGTTCCAGGTAGCGGTGGTCGTCGCCGGCCGGGATGATCACCAGACCGTCGACCCGGCGCGCGCACAGCGCCAGCACGAGTTCCTGCTCGCGCTCCGGCACTTCGGCGCTGGACCCGGTGAACAGCAGGCTGGCGTTGGCCCGCGCGCGGTCCTCCACCGCCCGGCTCAGCGGCGAGTAGAACGGGTCGGCCAGGTCCTCCAGCACCAGCCCGATGCTCGCGGTGCGGCCCTTGCGCAGGATGCGGGCGCTGTCGTTGCGCCGGAAACCCAGGGCGTCGATCGCCGACCGCACCCGCGACTCGGTCTCCGCGGTGACGCCCGGTTCGCCGTTGACGACGCGCGAAACGGTTTTCAGGCCCACCCCGGCCCGGGCCGCCACGTCCTTCATGGTCGGTCGGCTGCCGTAACGGCTGGGCGGCGGCGTCGGTCGCAGGCCGGTGGGGGAGTCGGGCACGGGCGGCCTTCCTGTCGGTGACACCGCGCCGATCGGCGCGGGACGACGCGAGCCCAGGAGCCGGACAACACGGGCTCAGGGTCTGACAACGTGAGCCTAGGGGCTGGACAACGTTGTCAACAAAGGGGAACACTACTCTCGGCGCACTGTTCGCCGACTGTGCCGGCCGGGTGGACCCCGTGCGGGGGGACACCCGGCCGGTACCGGCGTGCGGTGAGCCCCGTGGCCGTGCCCCGGCCCACCGCGTGGCGGGCGCCCGAACGGGCGGACGGCCTCCGGCGCCGGGCGGGGCATCGGCCGCGGAACACCGGCGGCACCAACGCCGCCCAGCACGCGTTGACGACATGTCCGACCGCGGTGGGAAACCGCCGCGGCCCGCCGACGAGGGAGAGACCGACCGATGCAGAGCCAAGGCGCCGCAGCGCAGCCGCCCACCGCCGCCGGGCGGTCCGGCAGAGGCGGCCGACTGGTCGCGGCACTCGACATCGGCGGCACCAAGATCGCCGGAGCCCTGGTCGACGGCGACGGGCGGCTGGTGACCCGGGCCCAGAGCCCCACCCCGGCCGGCCAGGACGGCGCCACCGTCATGCGCGCCGTCCAGCAGGTGGTGGCCGCCCTCATGGCCCACGACGGCTGGCCGCACGTCACCGCGGTCGGCATCGGCAGCGCCGGCCCGGTCAACGCCTCCACCGGCACCGTCAGCCCGGTCAACGTCCCCGGCTGGCGCGACTTCCCGCTGGTCGACGGGGTCCGCGCGATGACCGGACCGCTGCCGGTGACCCTGACCGGCGACGGGGTGGCCATCGCGGCCGCCGAACACTGGCAGGGCGCCGCCCGCGGCTACCGCAACGCCCTGTGCATGGTGGTCTCCACCGGCGTCGGCGGCGGCTTCGTGCTCGGCGGCGTGCTGCACCCCGGCCCCACCGGCAACGCCGGCCACATCGGCCACATCAGCGTCGACGTCGACGGCCCGCTGTGCCCGTGCGGCACGCGCGGCTGCGTGGAACGGCTGGCCAGCGGCCCGAACATCACCCGGTACGCCGTCGAGCACGGCTGGCGTCCGGCGGCCGGCACCGAGCCGTCCACCGCCGCGGTCGCCGCCGCCGCCCGGGCCGGCGACCCGGTCGCCCTCGCCGCGTTCGACCGGGCCGCGAAGGCGCTCGCCGCCGGGATCGCCGCCTGCGCCACGCTGGTGGAGATCGAGGTCGCCGTGATCGGCGGCGGGGTCGCCGGCGCCGGCGACGTCCTGTTCGACCCGCTCCGCTCCCGCCTGCGCGAATACGCCACGCTGTCCTTCGCCGCCGGCGTCCACGTCACCGCCGCCACCCTCGGCACCGACGCCGGCCTGGTGGGCGCCGCCGCGGCCGCCTACGCGGCGGCCGACTCCCGCCTGAACTGACCTGCGCCTGCGCCTGCGCCGCGGGCGTGGGACGCGTCCGGTGGGGGCCGCCGCCGGTGCGACGGGTGGTCGGTACGACGTGCGGCCGCCGGTATCGGCCGGGTGCCTCGCGATGCCTGGACGGCGACGACGGCACGGGCCGGCGGGCGTGAGCCGGCGCCGGCGGGCCGGCGGCGCGGGTGCGCGCCGGTGCCGGAAGGACGCGGCGGAGCGCGCGCGGTGCGAACGTGCGGCGAGGGACGGCGACATCGGACGAAAACGCCCGGAGGCGAGCGAACACCGAAAAGTCCTCCCGGAGGCGAGCGAACACAAAAAAACCGGCCCGCGTTTGCGATCCCCGGCGCTCCGGGCACAGACAATGCGGCGGGGGATACGGAAGAGGGGGCACCGTGATCGTCTGGCTCAACGGCGCGTACGGCGCGGGGAAGACCACGACCGCGCGCGAGCTCGTCGACCTGATACCTACCAGCACGCTCTACGACCCGGAGGCGACCGGGCAGCACCTGCTGTCCGTGCTGCCGGGCGACCGGCTGGAAGACCTCAGCGGCTACCAGGAACTGGCCTCCTGGCGGCGGCTGGTCGTCGACACGGCGGCCGCCCTGCTGAACGAGACCGGCGGGATGCTGATCGTCCCGGCGGCCCTGCTGCGCCAGGAGCACCGCGACGAGGTCTTCGGGGCGCTGGCCGCCCGCGGCATCCCGGTCCG
This sequence comes from Streptantibioticus silvisoli, assembly GCF_027947535.2. Classification (GTDB taxonomy): domain Bacteria; phylum Actinomycetota; class Actinomycetes; order Streptomycetales; family Streptomycetaceae; genus Streptantibioticus_C; species Streptantibioticus_C silvisoli. Next base: position 5,299 of record NZ_JAAGKO020000034.1, on the reverse strand, counting down.
GCACCTTCTGTTGCACGCTGACGAAACGATCCTCCGCAGTCGTGCCAAGCAGCGTGAGGACACGGCCGGCCGCGCCGAGGTCCGGCCGCCGCACGCCTGGAGCCGCGACCACCTGACCGCCTACGAACGCGCGCTGCCCTGGCTGACCCGCGACGCCCACGTCATCGACACCTCCGCGCTGACGGCGCGGCAGACCGCCGCACGCATCAAGGCGGCGGTACGCGACGGGGCGGGGGCCTGCGGCATCGTGCAGACCCCGGCGCCCACCGGGGAGACGCTGGCGGCCGGCGTCCTGATGTTCGACGAGGAGGACCGCGTCCTGCTCGTCGACCCGACCTACAAGCCGGGCTGGGAGTTCCCCGGCGGTGTGGTGGAACGCGGCGAGCCGCCGGCCCGTGCCGCGGTCCGCGAGGTCGCCGAGGAACTGGGACTCGACCTGGCCGCCGGCACCCGCATGCGGCTGCTGGTGGTCGACTGGGAGCCGCCGCGGTCCCCGCGCTACGGCGGGCTGCGCCTGCTGTTCGACGGCGGCACGCTCTCCGCCGACCGCACCGACGAACTCCTGCTGCCGGCCGCCGAACTGCGCGGCTGGCGCTTCGTCACCGAGGAGGAGGCGGCCGACCTGCTGCCCCCGGAACGCTTCGCCCGCCTGCACTGGGCCCTGCGCGCCCGCGCCCTGGGCCGCACGGTCAACCTGGAGGCCGGCGAACCGGTGGTGCCGGAGGGGTGAGGGGGCTCCGTGGGAGGCGTTCCCTGGGTGAGGGGTTCTCCGCGGGAGGCGGTCTCGGCGGGAGGCGTTGCGGGGGTGAGGCGGTGCGCGGGGAGGGCGTTCCGTGCGTGAGGTGTTGCGCGCGCCGGCGTTCGCCGGCCGGGGAGGCCGCCGTTGGTCGTGCGGCCTCCCCGGGGGATCAGGCGTCGGCGGCGGCCTTGTCGGCGGCGTAGTCCAGCAGGAAGCGGGCCTCGGCCAGCGACAGGCGGCGCAGCTCCTCGGGGCTGACGCTCTCGTTGGGCGCGTGGATCTGTGCCTCCGGCTCGTTCAGCCCGATCAGCAGGATCTCGGCGTCCGGATAGAGCGAGGCCAGCGTGTTGCACAGCGGGATCGAACCGCCCTGGCCGGAGATCTGCATCTTCGAGCCGTCGTAGGCCTCGGCCATGGCACGGGCCATCGCGGCGTACGCGGGGCTGGTGGTGTCCGCGCGGAACGGCTGGCCCTGGCCACGCGTGATCACCTCCACCAGCGCGCCCCACGGCGCCGCCGCGCGCAGGTGCGCCGTCAGGGCCTCGCGCACCGCGTCCGCGTCGATGCCCGGCGGGATCCGCACGCTCACCAGGGCCCGGGCCGCCGCCTGTACCGAAGGCGTCGCGCCGACGACCGGCGGGCAGTCGATGCCCATCACGGTCACCGCCGGCCGCGCCCACAGCCGGTCGGCCACGGTGCCGGTGCCGATCAGCCCGACGCCGTCGAGCACCTTGGCGTCCGCCCGGAACGCCTCCTCGTCGTAGGCCAGCCCGTCCCACGTCGCGCCGGACTCCAGGCCGTCGACCGTGGTCGTACCGGTCTCGTCGCGCAGCGAGTCCAGCATCCGGATCAGCGCCGCCAGCGCGTCCGGCGCCGCACCGCCGAACTGCCCGGAGTGCAGGTTGCCCTCCAGCGTGCGGACCCCGACCTCCAGCAGCGTCATGCCGCGCAGCGTCGCGGTCACCGTCGGCAGGCCCACCCGGAAGTTGCCGGTGTCGCCGATCACGATGGCGTCGGCGGCCAGCAGTTCGGGATGCTGCTCGGCGTACCGCTCCAGGCCGCCGGTGCCCTGCTCCTCCGAGCCCTCGACGATCACCTTCACCGTCACCGGGATGCCGCCCAGCTCCCGCAGCGCCCGCAGCGCCGTCAGGTGCATCAGCAGCCCGCCCTTGCAGTCCGCAGCCCCGCGCCCGTACCAGCGCCCGTCGCGCTCGGTCAGCTCGAACGGCGGCGAGAGCCAGGCGGACTCGTCCAGCGGCGGCTGCACGTCGTAATGCGCGTAGAGCAGCACCACCGGCGCGTCCTGCGGTCCGGGCAGCACGCCGTAGACGGACTGCGTGCCGTCCGGGGTGTCCAGCAGCGCGACGTCCTCGAAGCCCTCGGCGCCCAGCGCGTCGACGACCCAGCGCGCGGCCTTCTCGCACTCCTCGCGCGGGAACTGGCGCGGGTCGGCCACCGAACGGTACGAGACGAGTTCGGTCAGTTCCTCCCGCGCCCGGGGCATGAGACGGGCGACCGCTGCGGCGAGGGCCTCCGGCGAGGTCTGTGACATGACGCTCCTCACGGACGGGACCGCGGTCCCAAACGGATTCTTCAGGTCATCTGACTGCTGTTGACCTGCTGGCGATGCTCCCACAGCCTCTCACCCCCCGCCTCCGCCATAGGATGCGGTCAAGGCGGCATCTCGATCAGGAGCGGAACAAGACGTGAGCAGCGACTACGCAAGCCAGGACGGCGAGCCGGAGGACGACGTGGACACCGCGGTGTGGGACGTCGTGGTGGTCGGCGCGGGCCCGGCCGGGGCGAGCGCCGCCTACGCGGCCGCCACGGCCGGACGGCGGGTCCTGCTGCTGGAGAAGGCGGAGCTGCCCCGCTACAAGACCTGCGGCGGCGGCATCATCGGACCGTCCCGGGACTCGCTCCCTCCCGGCTTCGAACTGCCGCTGCGCGACCGGGTGCACGCCGTCACCTTCAGCCTCAACGGCCGGCTCACCCGCACCCGCAAGTCCAACCGCATGCTCTTCGGCCTGGTCAACCGCCCGGAGTTCGACGCCGCCCTGGTCGAGGCCGCCACCAAGGCCGGCGCCGAACTGCGCACCGGGGTGACCGTCACCCGGGTCGAGCAGCACGGCCCCTCGGTGCCGGACCGCCGCACCGTGGCGGTGGTGCTCAGCGGCGGCGAGACCGTCATGGCCCGCGCGGTGGTCGGCGCGGACGGCAGCGCCAGCCGGATAGGCGCCCACGTCGGCGTCAAGCTCGACCAGGTCGACCTCGGCCTGGAGGCGGAGATCCCGGTCCCGGACTCCGTCGCCGAGGACTGGGCGGGCCGGGTGCTCATCGACTGGGGTCCGCTGCCCGGCAGTTACGGCTGGGTCTTCCCCAAGGGCGACACCCTCACCGTCGGCGTGATCTCCGCCCGCGGCCAGGGCGGCGCCACCAAGCGGTACTTCGAGGACTTCACCGCCCGCCTCGGCCTGTCCGGCTTCGAACCCCGGGTCTCCTCCGGCCACTTGACCCGCTGCCGCACCGAGGACTCGCCGCTGTCCCGGGGCCGGGTGCTGGTCTGCGGCGACGCCGCCGGGCTGCTGGAGCCGTGGACCCGCGAGGGCATCTCCTACGCCCTGCGCTCCGGCCGGATGGCGGGGGAGTGGGCGGTCCGCATCGCCGAGGCCCCGGACGCGGTGGACGCGCGGCGCCAGGCGCTCAACTACGCGTTCGCCATCAAGGCCGGACTCGGCGTGGAGATGGCGGTCGGCCGCAAGATGCTCACCCTGTTCGAACGGCGCCCCGCGCTGCTGCACGCGGTCCTCACCTCGTTCCGCCCGGCGTGGAACGCGTTCGTCAAGATCACCCGGGGCTCGACCACACTCGCCGAACTGGTCCGCGACCACCCGCTGGCCGGCCGCGCGCTGTCCTCGGTCGGAGGCGGCGGCGGCTCCTGACCGGCACGGTTTTCGCGATCAACGTGGTCAACGCGGTCAACGCGGTCACTGCGGGCACCGCGGTCAACGGTTGATCCGTGCGGCCAGTCCGTGCGGTCGACCTGCGACGGTCGGTCTGTGCGATCGCTCGTAACGGTCAACTGTTGGGTCAACCCGTGTGGTCAACCTGTGACGGTCAACCCGTGCGGTCAACCCGGGACGGTCGATCCGTACGGTTGAATCCGTGACGGTCAACCCGTGGTGATACGGAAAATCGGGTGCTTGGCGGCGATGGCCCGCAGTTCCTCGTCGGAGGAGTCCGGGCCGACGCCGTCGAAGAACACCCCGACCTCGGCCTTCCACCGCTTGAGGTAGCCGCGCAGGATCGCCGGCTTGTCGTCGTCGGCGACCTCCTCGGCCCGGAACGCCTCGACCCGCCCGCCGCGCCGCAGTTCGCCGCCGCCGGCCACCCGCATGTTCCGGGTCCACTGCACGTGGCCGCGCGGCGCGACCAGGTACCGCCCGCCGTCCAGCGTCAGCGGATTCACCGGCGTGGTGCGCCACTCACCGCTGCTGCGCCCCCGCACCGCCAGCACCTGCGCACCCCACACGTTGACCCCGCGCGCGGTCAGCCAGCTCACGATCGGGTTCATCACCTTCGACGTGAACCGACCCGGCTTCTTCACGTGCAGCCCGGGGGTGGACTGCGCGGGGGAGGCGGCCTTCGTGGGGGCGGTTGCCTTCACGGAGGCGGTGGCCTTCGGGGTCGACGTATTCGTCGGGGTTGCGGTCGGGGCCGAGGGCGCCGCCGCCGTCGGGTTTGCGGTCACGGTCGTCGGGGTCGGGGTCCGGTCGCTCAGGGGCCGCCGGTTCTGAGGTCCGTCGTTCCCGGGCCGGTCGTTCACGCTCTGGCTGTTCCGAGTCCTGCTGTTCGCGTTCTTCGCGGTCTGCTCGCGCATGACGGTCTTCTCTCCCCGCAGGTTGCGAGGAACCCCTCGCACTGTTACGAGAGCGGTGCTCTCTCGTGCGTCCAGTCTCGCACCGCCCGCGCTTCCATGCAAGAGCAGTGCTCTCTAAAGTGACGTCCGCTCCGACGATGGGGTGTTCGCATGCTGCGTTCGGTTGGGGGGAGGGGGCGGTGCCACGATTCCCGTGGGGGAGCCAAGGGCGCCGGAGGGCTGGAGGACCGGCGTGGGGGCGCTGGGTGCGTTGGGCACCGGAGGTGCGGTGCGGGTGCGGCGGGGCGCTGGGTGCGTTGGGCGCACCGGAGGGGCAGTGCGGGTGCGGCGGTGGCGGGGCGTGGGTGGCGGTGGGTCCGGCAGGGCGGCGGCCCGGGATCGCGGTGGGGGAGGTTGGCGCGGGGAGTGGCTGGCCCGGTCGCCGGAAGGGTGCCGCTGGGGTCGCGGTGCGGATGACGGCGTACGACTGGCTGGGGCTGGGGCTGGGGCTGGGGCTGGGGCTGGGGTCGTCGGCGGTAGGCGGGCTGCTGTCGGTGGGCTGCTGTCGGTGGGCGGGCGGCTCTCCCCGCCTGCGCTCCGCTGCGCCCGGCCGGACGCCGGGCGCACGTCGCCGGACAGCGCTCTCCCCGGCTGCGCTCGGCTCCGCCGTGCAGCTCGCCGGCTCCCGCTGCGGCACCGCG
>NZ_JAAGKO020000033.1 GCF_027947535.2 Streptantibioticus silvisoli | reverse complement strand
TCAACATATTTGGCGTTGACTTTTAGCACGCTGTTGAGTTCTCAAGGAACGGAAGCTACCTTCGAGACCGTTTCACCGGCCGCTCCGGGCTTTCCCTTCGGTGTCTCCGACTCTATCAGAGCTTTTCGGCTCCGATTTACTTCCGGATTTCCCTCCGCCTCAAGTGGCCCGGTTTCCCTGGCCTTCCCTTGCGGCGGTTGTCACAACGTACTGGAGGGGGCCGCCAGGAAGCAAATCCGGGCGGCCCCCTCCGTGACGGGCCGTCAGACCTCGACGACGACCGGCAGGATCATCGGCCGGCGGCGGTAGGTGTCGGAGACCCACTTGCCCACCGTGCGGCGGATGATCTGCTGGAACTGGTGCGGGTCGGCCACCCCGTCGGAGGCCGAACGCAGCAGCGCCTCCTCGATCCTGGACAGGACCGGGGCGAACGCGGCGTCCTCGATGCCGGAGCCGCGCGCCTGGATGTCGGGACCGCCGACCACCTTGCCGCTGCTGGTGTCCACCACGACGAAGACCGAGACGATGCCCTCCTCGCCCAGGATGCGGCGGTCCTTCAGCGAGGTCTCGGTGACGTCGCCCACCGACAGGCCGTCGACGTAGACGTAGCCCGCCTGGACCTTGCCGACGATCTTGGCGCGGCCGTCGATCAGGTCGACCACCACACCGTCCTCGGCGATGACCACGCCCTCGCGTTTGATGCCGGTGGCGATGCCCAGGTCGGCGTTGGCCCGCAGGTGCCGCCATTCGCCGTGCACGGGCATGAGGTTGCGCGGCTTGCAGATGTTGTAGAAGTACAGCAGCTCGCCGGCCGAGGCGTGGCCGGAGACGTGGACCTTGGCGTTGCCCTTGTGGACGACGTTGGCGCCCCAGCGGGTCAGGCCGTTGATGACCCGGTAGACGGAGTTCTCGTTACCGGGGATCAGCGAGGAGGCCAGGACCACGGTGTCGCCCGGCACGATGCGGATCTGGTGGTCGCGGTTGGCCATCCGCGACAGCGCCGCCATCGGCTCGCCCTGCGAACCGGTGCAGATCAGCACCACCTCGGCGTCGGGCAGGTCGTCGAGCGTCTTGACGTCGACCACCAGGCCGCCGGGCACCCGCAGGTAGCCCAGGTCACGGGCGATGCCCATGTTGCGGACCATGGAGCGGCCGACGAAGGCGACGCGGCGGCCGTACTCGTAGGCGGCGTCCAGCACCTGCTGGATGCGGTGCACGTGGCTGGCGAAGCTGGCCACGATGATCCGGCGGTCCGCCTTGGCGAACACCTGGCGCAGCACCGGGGAGATGTCGCGCTCGTGCGGGATGAAGCCGGGGACCTCGGCGTTGGTGGAGTCGGCGAGCAGCAGGTCGATGCCCTCCTCGCCGAGCCGGGCGAACGTCGGCAGGTCGGTGAGGCGGCCGTCCAGCGGCAGCTGGTCCATCTTGAAGTCGCCGGTGTGCACGACCATGCCCGCGGGGGTGCGGATGGCGACGGCGAGGGCGTCCGGGATCGAGTGGTTGACGGCGACGAACTCGCAGTCGAACGGCCCGATGCGCTCGCGCCGGCCCTCCTCCACCTCCAGGGTGTAGGGGCGGATCCGGTGCTCCTGGAGCTTGGCCTCGATCAGCGCCAGGGTCAGCTTGGAGCCGATCAGCGGGATGTCCGGCTTCTCGCGGAGCAGGAACGGTACGCCGCCGATGTGGTCCTCGTGGCCGTGGGTGAGCACGATGCCGACGATGTCGTCGAGGCGGTCCCGGATCGAGGTGAAGTCCGGCAGGATCAGGTCGATGCCGGGCTGCTCCTCCTCGGGGAAGAGCACGCCGCAGTCGACGATGAGCAGCCGGCGGCCGTACTCGAAGACGGTCATGTTGCGGCCGATCTCGCCGAGCCCGCCGAGCGGCGTGATGCGCAGGCCGCCTTCCGGCAGCGCCGGCGGGGATCCGAGGTCGGGGTGCGGATGACTCAAAGGTTCTCCATCTCCGCACTCGCGTGACCGCGCCCACGGGGACGGGCCGTGCCGCGGTCGCCGGCCCCGGTACGGCGGTCTGATGACCTGGGCCGGGAGGCGGGCGCGGTCGGCTCGGCGTTCCCGTGGGGCGGGCAGCGCGAGTGACGTGTGCGTGGTGTTCGGTTGTCGGACGTGCGGTGGTGCGGGCGGCCTGTCGGCGCCCGGCGGTCCACTCGTGCGTCCGGTGTTCGGTGTTCGGTGGTGAAGTCGTGCCGGGTACAGCCGTATTCAGTTGTGAAGTCTTTGGTTAAAGCTCTACCCCGCTGGCGGCCAGATCCCTCTTCAATTGCTCGGTCTCCTCCTCGGTGAGGGGGACCAGGGGCAGGCGCAGCGGTCCGCCGGGCAGGCCGAGGGCGGCCAGCGCCGCCTTGACGGTGATGACGCCCTGGGTGCGGAAGACGCCGGTGTAGACCGGCAGCAGGCGCAGGTGCAGCTCGGCGGCCTTGGCCACGTCGCCGCTGAGGTAGGAGTCGAGCAGGTCGCGCAGCTCGGTGGAGACCAGGTGGCTGACGACCGAGACGAAGCCGACCGCGCCGACCGACAGCAGCGGCAGGTTGAGCATGTCGTCGCCGGAGTACCAGGCCAGGCCGGAGCGGGCGATGGCCCAGCTGGCGCGGCCCAGGTCGCCCTTGGCGTCCTTGTTGGCGACGATGCGCGGGTGCTCGGCCAGCCGGATGAGCGTCTCGGTCTGGATCGGCACGCCGGTGCGGCCCGGGATGTCGTAGAGCATCACCGGCAGCTCGGTGGCGTCGGCGATCGCCGTGAAGTGCTGGTGGATGCCCTCCTGCGGGGGCTTGTTGTAGTACGGCGTGACGGCGAGCAGTCCGTGGGCTCCGGCACGGGCGGCCTGCCGGGACAGCTCGACGCTGTGCCGGGTGTCGTTGGTGCCGATTCCGGCGACCACGTGGGCCCGGTCGCCGACGGCCTCGACGACGGCGCGCACCAGGCGCTCCTTCTCCGCGTCGCTGGTGGTCGGCGACTCACCGGTGGTGCCGTTGACCACCAGGCCGTCGTTGCCGTTGTCCACCAGGTGGGCGGCCAGGCGCTGGGCGCCGTCGACGTCGAGTTCACCGTCCGCGGTGAACGGTGTGACCATCGCGGTCAGGACCCGGCCGAAGGGGGTCTGCGGTGTGGAAGTCGGAGCCATGGGTCCCACGCTACTCGTAGCCGGCCGCGCCATGCCCTGTCGGGGGACCTCCGGCGGGGCCGCGACAGGGCGGCCGGTACGGCGCGGGCCTGCGTCAACACGGGCGGGGCGAGGGCCGGAGGTGGGACTCCGGCGCTGCCTGCTCGGGGGTCCAAGCAGCGCCGGAATCCGTTTCTGCAGCCTAGATGAACTTCACTAATACCTGCAATTGGGGCGCTTCGGGCGTTGGTGCGTCCGGGGGCGTCGGCCCGGTGCCCGCCCGGGAAGCGGGCTACGGGGCCTGACGGCCATTGGAGTTGAAGGCCGCGTGGGTCAGCGGCATCAGCCGGGACCACTCGAGCTCCATGCGTTCGGCCACCATCTCGATCTCGCGCTGCGGGAAGGACGGGACCGCGGCCAGCTCGTGCTGGGTGCGCAGGCCGAGGAAGTGCATGAGGGAGCGGGCGTTGCAGGTGGCGTACATCGAGGAGAACAGTCCGACCGGCAGCACCGCGCGGGCCACCTCGCGGGCGATGCCCTCGGCCAGCATCCGCTGGTAGGCGTCGTAGGAGTGGCGGTAGGAGGTCTCCATCGCCTCCCGGGCCGCCTTGTGCTGCCCGGGGCTGCCCTCGACGAAGTGGTACTTGCCCGGGCGGCCCTCCTGCACCAGCCTGCGGTCGGCGCCCGGCACGTAGAAGACCGGCTGGAGCTCGCGGTAGCGGCCGGACTCCTCGTTGTACGACCAGCCGACCCGGTGCCGCATGAACTCGCGGAAGACGAAGATCGGGGCGCTCACCAGGAAGGTCATCGAGTTGTGCTCGAACGGGCTGCCGTGCCGGTCGCGCATCAGGTAGTTGATGAGCCCCGTGGAGCGCTCGGGGTCCTTGGCCAGCTCCTCCAGCGACTGCTCGCCGGCCGTGGAGACCCGGGCCGCCCACAGTACGTCCGAGTCCGCCGCGTTGTGCTTGACCAGCTCCACGTGCACGTCGTCGCGGAACTCCGGTTCGGGGGCGGTGGGCCTGGGGGTGTCGGTCACCTGGGTGTTTCCTCACTGTACGGGCGTGCGTGTGCTGGGGCCGAGCTTAGCCAGTCGGGCGGCGGCTCCCGCGGGCGGCGACCCTTGTGCCGCGCCGGAGCGCTGGTTAGGGTCACCCGTCACGGTCCCCCGTCCCGTCCCGACCCAGGAGGACGACGCGCTGTGTCACTCCCCCACGCGACCGCGAACCGAAGACCGGCCGGCGCCGACGATCCGGTGCGCCGGCTCGGCCGGCGGTGGCGGCGGCCCTATCCGCTCGGACCGTTCCGGGTGGGCCCGGCCGCCTGCCTGCTGGTGCTGGTGACGTACCTGCTGGTCGCCGCCTTCGTCGACCGGCTGGCCGGCGACAGCTCCGCGACGGTGTCCCTGCTGGTGGGCGCGGTGCTGCTGACCGCGGTCGCGCTGCGGATGCTGCGGGTCGGGGTCTGGGTCAGCGGTGACGGGCTGCGGACCGTCAGGCTGCTGCGCACCTCGACGCTGCCGTGGGACCGGGTCGCCTCGGTGCGCACCGTCCAGCAGCCGGTGCGGTGGCTGTACCTGCCGCGCACGGTGCAGGGCCAGGCGCTGGTGGTGCGGCGCACGGACGGCGCGGTGCTGCCGGTGCTGCTGACCGACCGCTGTCCGGACTTCCTGGGCCGCCCGGAGCGGTTCGACCGCGCGGCCGACGCGGTCGAGGGCTGGGCGCGGCTGCTGCGCCGGGGCTGAGGGCGCCAGGACTGAGGGCGCCAGGACTGAGGGCGCCAGGACTGAGGGCGCCAGGACTGAGGGCGCCGGGTCCGGCGCCGTCCCGGCCGCGCAGGGGCGGCCGGGCGGGCCGCGGGGGCCCGTCCCGGGGCGGGACGGGCCCCTGCCGCGTGGCTGCGGGTCAGGCGCGGACCGGGCGGCCGTCGTGCAGGGCGATGGCGCGCTGCATGGCCTTGCGGGCACGGGGCGTGTCGCGGGCGTCGTGGTAGGCGACGGCGAGCCGGAACCAGGAACGCCAGTCGTCGGGGGCGGCCTCGGTCTCGCTGCGGCGGCGGACGAAGACCGCGTCGGCGGAGTCGCGGTCGATGCGGCCGGCCGGGGTGCGGACCAGCTCGTCGACCGGCAGGCCGCCCTCGGCATCCAGTTCCCTGGCGAGCCGGTCGGCGGAGGTGGCGAACCGGGTGGTCTGCCACAGGAACCACACGCCGATGAGCGGCAGCACCAGTACCGCGACGCCGAGCGGCACGGTGACCGGGCTGCCGGCCTCGATCAGCAGGATGCCGCGGTCGCCGGCCAGGACGAAGTAGACGACCAGCACGGCGGCCGTGACGAAGTAGGTGATCTTCGCGCGCATATCGGGTGGCTCTCGTCAGCTCTCGTCGTCCGGGGAGTCGAACAGGAAGTGTTCGAGGCCCAGTGTGACACCCGGGTGGGCGCCGATCTCCCGCGCCGCCAGCAGGATGCCGGGCATGAAACTGCTGTGGTGCGAGGAGTCGTGGCGGATGGTGAGGGTCTCCCCGATGCCGCCGAACAGCACCTCCTGGTGGGCCAGCATGCCGTGCAGCCGGACCGAGTGCACCGGGATCCCGTCGACGTCGGCACCGCGGGCGCCGGCCAGCGCGTGGGTGGTGGGGTCCTGCTGCCGTTCCAGGCCGGCCCGGTCGCGGGCGGCGGCGATCAGCTGCGCGGTGCGGGCGGCGGTGCCCGACGGCGCGTCGGCCTTGCCGCGGTGGTGCAGCTCGATGACCTCGGCGGACTCGAAGAACCGCGCCGCCTGCTGGGCGAACCGCATGGTCAGCACCGCGCCGACGGAGAAGTTCGGGGCGATGAGAGCCCCGGTCCGCGGCGAGTCGGCGAGCCAGCCCTCCAGCAGTTCGACGCGTTCCGGGGTCCAGCCGGTGGTGCCGATGACGGTGTGGATGCCGTTGCGGACGCAGAAGTGGACGTTGTCCATCACCGCGTCCGGGGTGGTCAGCTCCACGGCGACCTCGGCGTGCGCGGCGGTCAGCGCCTCCAGCGGATCGCCGCGGCCGATCGCGGCGACCAGTTCCAGGTCGTCGGCGGCTTCCACGGCCCGGACGGCCTCGGAACCGATCCGGCCGCGGGCACCGAGGACGGCCACCCGGATCTTGCTCATCGCGAACTCCCACTCGTTGGTCGGACGGCCGGCCGCCGGACGGTCGGCCGCCGGTGGTTGCCGGGCGGTCGACCGTCCGGCGGTCAGGCGACGGATTCGTGCAGTCGGGCCCGGTGCTTGTCGCCCAGCGGGCCGATGGCGGCCAGCGAGGGTCGGTGGCCCAGTACCTCGGCGGCGATCGTGCGGACGTCGTCGGGGGTGACGGCGGCGATCCGGGCCAGCATGTCGTCGACCGACATCTGCTCGCCCCAGCACAGCTCGCTCTTGCCGATGCGGTTCATCAGTGCCCCGGTGTCCTCCAGGCCCAGCACCGTCGAGCCGGACAACTGGCCCACGGCGCGGCGCAGTTCCTCCTCGCCGAGGCCGTTGGCCGCCACGTCCGCCAGCTCGCCGCGGCAGATCTTCAGCACCTCGGCGGTCCGGCCGGGCTGGCAGCCGGCGTAGACGCCGAACAGGCCGCAGTCGGCGAACGAGGAGGTGTAGGAGTAGACCGAGTAGGCCAGCCCGCGCTTCTCGCGGACCTCCTGGAACAGCCGGGAGCTCATGCCGCCGCCGAGGGCCGCGTTGAGCACGCCCAGCGCCCAGCGGCGGTCGTCGGTGCGCGACAGGCCGGGCATGCCGAGCACCAGGTGGGCCTGCTCGGTGGAGCGGTCCAGGATCTCCACCCGGCCGGCGGCGCGCAGCAGGCGGCTGCCGGTGCGCGGGGCGACCGGCGGGGTGTCGGGGTCGCCGAGGGCGCCGGCCCGTTCGAACGCCTCGCGGACCTGGGCGACGACGTCGTCGTGGTCGAGGTTGCCGGCCGCGGCGACCACCAGGTGGGTGGGGTCGTAGTGCTTCTTGTAGAAGCGGGCGATCTGCGGCCGGGTGAGCGCGTTGATGGTCTCCACGGTGCCGAGCACCGGGCGGCCGAGCGGGGAGTCGCCGAGCATGGCGGTGCCGAACAGGTCGTGGACCTGGTCGCCCGGGTCGTCCTCGGTCATCGCGATCTCCTCCAGGACCACGCCGCGTTCGGCGTCGACGTCCTCCTGGGCGATGAGCGAGCCGGTGAGCATGTCGCAGATGACGTCGACCGCCAGCGGCAGGTCGGTGTCGAGCACCCGTGCGTAGTAGCAGGTGTACTCCTTGGCGGTGAACGCGTTCATCTCGCCGCCGACCGCGTCGATCGCGGCGGAGATCTCCAGCGCGGTACGCCGTTCGGTGCCCTTGAACAGCAGGTGTTCGAGGTAGTGGGTGGCGCCGTTGAGGGCGGGGGTCTCGTCGCGGGAGCCGACCGCCACCCAGATGCCGAAGGTCACCGAGCGCACGGTGGGCAGCGCCTCGGTGACGACCCGCAGGCCGCCGGGCAGGACGGTGGTGCGCACCAGCCCGCCGGTGCCGCCGGTCCGGGTCGCGGCACGGGGGACGGCCCGCCCCTCGAAGGAGGAGCGGGCCGTCTGCCGCCGGGTGGCCGAGGTCACTTGGCGGACTCGTCCTGGCTGTCGTCGTCCTGGGCCTCTTCGCCGTCGATGACCGGGATCAGCGAGAGCTTGCCGCGCTGGTCGATCTCGGCGATCTCGACCTGGACCTTGGAGCCGACCTTGAGCACGTCCTCGACGTTCTCCACCCGCTTGCCGCCGGCGAGCTTGCGGATCTGCGAGATGTGCAGCAGACCGTCCTTGCCGGGCATCAAGGAGATGAACGCGCCGAAGGTGGTGGTCTTGACGACCGTGCCCAGGTAGCGCTCGCCGACCTCGGGCATCGTCGGGTTGGCGATGCCGTTGATCGTGGCACGGGCGGCCTCGGCGGCCGAACCCTCGGAGGCGCCGATCAGGACGGTGCCGTCGTCCTCGATCGCGATCTCGGCGCCGGTGTCCTCCTGGATCTGGTTGATCATCTTGCCCTTGGGGCCGATGACCTCGCCGATCTTGTCGACCGGGATCTTGATGCTGATGATCCGCGGCGCGTTCGGGGACATCTCGTCGGGGACGTCGATGGCCTCGTTCATCACGTCCAGGATGTGCAGGCGCGCGTCGCGGGCCTGCTTGAGCGCGGCGCCGAGCACGGAGGCGGGGATGCCGTCGAGCTTGGTGTCGAGCTGGAGCGCGGTGACGAAGGTCTTGGTGCCGGCGACCTTGAAGTCCATGTCGCCGAACGCGTCCTCGGCGCCGAGGATGTCGGTCAGCGTCACGTAGTGCGTCTCACCGTCGATCTCCTGGGAGATCAGGCCCATGGCGATGCCGGCGACCGGGGCCTTGAGCGGCACACCGGCGTTCAGCAGCGACATGGTGGAGGCGCAGACCGAGCCCATCGAGGTGGAGCCGTTGGAGCTGAGCGCCTCGGAGACCTGGCGGATGGCGTACGGGAACTCCTCGCGGGTCGGCAGCACCGGCACGAGCGCCCGCTCGGCGAGCGCGCCGTGGCCGATCTCGCGGCGCTTGGGCGAGCCCACCCGGCCGGTCTCACCGGTGGAGTACGGCGGGAAGTTGTAGTTGTGCATGTAGCGCTTGCGGGTCTCGGGCGCCAGGGTGTCGAGCTGCTGCTCCATGCGGAGCATGTTCAGCGTGGAGATGCCCAGGATCTGGGTCTCGCCGCGCTCGAACAGCGCCGAGCCGTGGACGCGCGGGACGACCTCGACCTCGGCGGACAGGGTGCGGATGTCGGTGACCCCGCGGCCGTCGATGCGGACCTTGTCCTTGATGACGCGCTCGCGGACCAGCTTCTTGGTCAGCGCGCGGTAGGCGGCGGAGATCTCCTTCTCGCGGCCCTCGAACTTCGGCAGCAGCTTCTCGGCGGCCAGCGCCTTGACCCGGTCCAGCTCGGCCTCGCGGTCCTGCTTGCCGGCGATGGTCAGCGCCTGCGCCAGCTCGTCGCGGACGGCGGAGGTGAGCGCGCCCAGGACGTCGTCCTGGTAGTCGAGGAAGACCGGGAACTCACCGGTGGGCTTGGCGGCCTTGGCGGCCAGCTCGGCCTGCGCCTTGCACAGCGTCCTGATGAACGGCTTCGCGGCGTCCAGACCGGCCGCCACCAGCTCCTCGGTCGGCGCCTCGGCACCGTCCTCGACGAGCTTGATGGTCCTGGCGGTGGCCTCGGCCTCGACCATCATGATCGCGACGTCGCCGTCCTCCAGCGTCCGGCCGGCGACGACCATGTCGAACACGGCCTCCTCCAGCTCGGTGTGGGTCGGGAACGCCACCCACTGGCCGCGGATCAGCGCGACGCGGACGCCGCCGATCGGGCCGGAGAAGGGCAGGCCCGCCAGCTGGGTGGAGGCGGAGGCGGCGTTGATGGCCACCACGTCGTACAGGTGGTCCGGGTTGAGCGCCATGATGGTGGCGACGACCTGGATCTCGTTGCGCAGGCCCTTCTTGAACGAGGGGCGCAGCGGGCGGTCGATCAGCCGGCAGGTGAGGATGGCGTCCTCGGAGGGGCGGCCCTCGCGGCGGAAGAACGAGCCGGGGATGCGGCCGGCCGCGTACATGCGCTCCTCGACGTCCACCGTGAGGGGGAAGAAGTCGAGCTGGTCCTTGGGGTGCTTCGAGGCGGTGGTGGCCGACAGGACCATGGTCTCGTCGTCCAGGTAGGCCACGGCGGAGCCGGCGGCCTGACGGGCCAGGCGGCCGGTCTCGAAGCGGATGGTGCGGGTGCCGAACGATCCGTTGTCGATGACGGCGTCGGCGTAGTGGGTCTCGTTCTCCACTATGGGGTTTCTCCTCTTTCGTCCGCTCCCGGGCACCTGCCCGGGAGCCTTGCGCGGTGGAGCGCCCGCCGTGCGCGGCCGCCCCGCGGCGCGGGGGGCCGAGGACCGGTCTTCGATCGAAGCCTCCGGGACGCGGAGTACGCGTGCTGCCCGGGGGCCACTACCGAGGACCGGCTCCGCCGGCGCCGGCATGCGGCCGGCGCGCGAGCGCTCCTGCTCGTTCTGTGTTGTTCCTTGCCAGACTACAAACCCGGTGGGCCGGTCCGGCGGCACGTACGACGACACGTCCGGGTGTGCCGGACGGTGTCAACGTACGTCAAAGGGGAGCGGCTCCCCGGTGGGAACCGCTCCCCCTGCACGACGTGTCAGCGGGCGCCCGCCGCGCCGCGGCGGATGCCGAGGCGCTCGACGAGGGCACGGAAGCGCGTGATGTCCTTCTTGGCCAGGTACTGCAGCAGGCGGCGGCGCTGGCCGACCAGGAGCAGCAGGCCACGACGGGAGTGGTGGTCGTGCTTGTGGGTCTTGAGGTGCTCGGTGAGGTCGGTGATGCGGCGCGTCAGCAGCGCGACCTGGACCTCGGGGGAGCCGGTGTCGCCTTCCTTGGTACCGAAATCAGCGACGATCTGCTTCTTCGTGGCGGCGTCGAGCGACACGCGCACTCCTTGGGTTCGTGCCCGCGAGCGCCCCTGGTCTGATTCTCAGGGGTTCTTCGATACTCGATGGGCCAGCCGGGCGTACACACGGCCGTCACACACAGTACCAGCCGCCGGCCGGGCCTTCGTCCGCGGGGCCCGGCCGGCGGCCTGGGTGTGGTGTCCGGCCCGGTGGCCGGGGCGGGCGGGGGTCAGCCGGAGGTGACGCCGCGCACGGCCGCGTAGACGTCCAGCACCGCCAGGCACAGCGGGACCAGGCTGAGCAGCACGAGGCCCTCGGTGATGTCGAGCAGCCGGCCCCAGAACGGGGAGACGCCGCGCCGCGGTACCAGCAGGCCGATGGCGGCCAGCAGCGCGGCGCCGGCCGCCACGCCCGCCGCCAGCCACAGCACCCGCAGGTCGGCGGAGGACTGCTGGCCGGCGGCCAGGTCGCGGACCATCGCGGCCGGCGGGTTCAGGGCCATGCCGGCCACCAGCAGCGCGACGGCCAGGATGCCGCCGGTGAGCATGGCGGCGACCTGGGCGGTGTAGCGGAAGAGCCGGGCGCGGCTGAGCATCGCCAGTCCGACGGCGAGGGCGAGCACCCGGGCCCAGGTGGACGAGGAGAAGCCGAGGACGCCGGCGCTGACCGTGACGACCGCGCAGCAGCCGCCGGCCAGGCCGAGCAGCAGTTCGTGGCCGCGGCGGGCGCGGGCGGCGATCCGGGCGTCGTCGATGGCTCCGGCCGCCGCGCTCCGGCCGTCCGGCGCGGTGTCGTAGCCGATGGGCAGCCGGGCGAAGCGGGCGGACAGCGCGGGCAGGAACGCCACCGCGCCGACCGCGGCGACCGCGCAGACCGCGGCGACCTCGGTGGCGCCGGCGCGGGTGAGGACGGCGGCGAAGGCGGCGAGCAGCCCGACGGCGGCGGTGAAGGCGGCGCCGACGAACGGCGCGTCGCCGGTCGGGGTCAGGGCGATGAGCAGCGCGGAGGCGACGAGCACGACGGCGCAGCCGATGAGGAACTGCAGGCGGCCGGGTCCGTGGCCGGGGTCGGCGGCGGCCAGGCCGCTGCCGGCGACCAGCAGCGAGGGCAGCGCGCCGAGGCCGAGGGCGACGGCGGAACCGCGGTCGCGGTAGACCCGGGCCCGCACGGCGGCCAGCGCGGTGAGCACGGCACCGGCCGCGCCGGCCACGACGCCGGGCAGGCCGTGGGCGTCGTGGCGGACCGGGTCGGCGAACCACAGCACGAGGCCGAGCAGCGCCAGCAGCAGGACGGCCGCGGTCAGCCCGGCGGCGCGCAGCAGTTGGTCGTTCCACAGCCGGTGGTCGCGGCCGACGGCGGAGGCGACGGCGTCGACCACGTCGTCGTGCACGGCGGCGGGCAGCGAGGCGGAGAACGGGCGCAGGCTGAGGATGTCGCCGTCCAGCACGTGCTGGGCGGCCAGCGATCCGGAGCCGTCGAGCACGGTGCCGTCGGTGCGCACCAGGTGCCAGCCGGCCGGGGCCGCGGGGTCCTGGTGCTGGCCGGACAGCCGGAGGATCTCCGGGTAGATGTCGGCGAGTGCGATGTCGTCCGGCAGGGCGACGTCGATTCGGCTGTCGGGTGCGACGACGGTGATCCGGCAGAAGCCGGTCGCTGCGGTCGTGCTCACCTCGCGGTTCCCCCTCGGTTGCGGGCGGCTGTGGCTGGCGGCCGGCGCCGTGGTGCGGCGGTGCGGCGGGCGGGCGCGGGGTGCGTCCGGCCGGGTCGCGCGGCGGTGGCCGGACCGGGCCGCCGCGGTGCGGCGGCGGGCTTCGGCGGCGCCGTGCGGGCCGCCGCGGTCCGGGTGTCCGGCACGCGTCGGGACGTCACCCTACCGGGGCTGCGAGTTGTCATGACCCGTAGGATGTGCGGTCACGCGGAGGGCGAGCGTCGCCACGGGGGCGTCGGCGGGATGCGACCGGCTGTCCTTTCCGTCCGCAGGATTTGAGGACTGATTCTTCGGTGAGCCTGGTCGTCGTCAAACGCCCGCCGCGGGCGGTGCCGCCAGAAGTCCCTTCCGAGCCGATACGGATCGAGACGCCTCCGGAACTGCCGCGCGGTCAGGAGCAGAGCGCCCTGATGGCGTTGCTGCCGACGCTGGGCATGGCGTCGTCGTCGATCTTCTTCTTCGGTGCCGGGTCGTCGTCGCTGATGAAGATCATGGGCGTGCTCATGCTCGGCTCCACGATCGCGATGGCGCTGTCGCAGCTGGTCAAGTCGCGGCAGGGGGCCGACGGGGCGCTGTCGCAGGCGCGGCGGGACTACTTCGCGTACCTGGCGCAGACCCGCAAACGGGTGCGGCGCACGGCGGCGGCGCAGCGGGCGGCGCAGTTGCGGCTGCATCCGGCGCCGGACCAGCTGTGGTCGGTGGTGGCCGGGCGTGAGGGGCTGTGGGAGCGGCGGGCCGGTGACGACGACTTCGCGCAGGTGCGGTTCGGGGTGGGTCCGCAGCAGTTGGCGTCGGCGCTGGTGGCGCCGACGACGGCTCCGCTGGACGAGCTGGAGCCGTTGACGGCGGAGGCGATGCGGCGGTTCCTCGGTGCGCACGGCGCGGTCGACGGGTTGCCGATGGCGGTGAGTCTGCGGGCGTTCCACCGGGTGACGGTCACCGGTGAGCCGGAGCCGGCGCTGGGGGCGATGCGGGCGGTGGTGGGGCAGTTGGCGACGCTGCACGCGCCGGAGGACGTGGTGATCGCGGTGTGCGCGGGCGGTGCTGCGGCGCGGCGGTGGGACTGGGTGAAGTGGCTGCCGCACACGCAGTTGGCGGGCCCGGTGGACGGTGCGGGGACGCGCCGGATGTTCTCCGACGACCTGACCGAGCTGGAGGGGATGCTGGCGGAGCACCTGGCCGGGCGGCCGCGCTTCCACCGCGAGGCGCATCCGCTGCTGGACCAGCCGCACGTGGTGGTGGTGCTGGACGGCGGGGTGATCCCGGCGCAGTCGGTGCTGGCGGCGCCGGAGGGGCTGCTGGGGGTGACGGTCTTCGAGGTGCTGCCGGGCGGTTCGGCGGAGCAGCGCGCGGGTCTGGTGGTGTCGGTGGAGTCCGGCACGCTGACGCTGGCGTCGCCGAGCGGGCGCCAGTACCAGGGGGTGCCGGACGCGCTGGCCCCGGCGGCGGCCGAGGCGCTGGCCCGGCAGCTGGCGCCGTTGCGGCTGGGCGGCGGCGGGGAGGACGAACCGCTGCTGACGAACCTGGACTTCACCGATCTGCTGCGGCTGGGCGACGCGGACTCGGTGGACGTGGCGCAGACCTGGCGGCCGCGGTCGGCGCACGACCGGCTGCGGGTGCCGATCGGGGTGGGCGAGAACGGCGAGCCGGTGATGCTCGACCTGAAGGAGGCGGCGCTGGAGGGCATGGGCCCGCACGGCCTGTGCGTGGGCGCGACGGGTTCCGGCAAGTCGGAGTTGCTGCGCACGCTGGTGCTGGGGCTGGCGGTGACGCACTCCTCGGAGACGCTGAACTTCGTGCTGGCCGACTTCAAGGGCGGCGCGACGTTCGCCGGGATGTCGACGCTGCCGCACGTGGCGGCGGTCATCACCAACCTGGCGGACGACCTGACGCTGGTCGACCGCATGCGCGACTCGATCACCGGTGAGTTGCAGCGGCGCCAGGAGCTGCTGCGGGCGGCCGGCAACTACGCCAACATCCACGACTACGAGCGGGCGCGGGCCGCGGGCATCGCGCTGGAGCCGTTGCCGTCGCTGATCCTGGTCATCGACGAGTTCAGCGAACTGCTGACGGCGAAGCCGGAGTTCATCGACATGTTCATCCAGATCGGCCGGATCGGCCGGTCGCTGGGTGTGCATCTGCTGCTGGCCTCGCAGCGCCTGGAGGAGGGCCGGCTGCGGGGGCTGGAGACGTACCTGTCGTACCGGATCGGTCTGCGGACGTTCTCGGCGGCGGAGTCGCGGGCGGCGATCGGGGTGCCGGACGCGTACCACCTGCCGCCGGTGCCGGGCTCGGGTTATCTGAAGTTCGGTACGGACGACATGCTGCGGTTCAAGGCGGCGTACGTCTCGGGCGCGTACCGCACGGCGGTGGCGGCCAGTGGTGGTCCGCTGCCGCTGGACCGGCAGCCGGTGCTGTTCACCGCCGCGCCGGTGGCGGTGACGTACGCCGATCCGCTGCCGGCGGCGCAGCAGCGGCCGGAGTCGGCGCCGGACGCGCTGGCCGACACGGTGCTGGACGTGATCGTGGGCCGGCTGGACGGGCAGGGGCCAGCCGCGCACCGGGTGTGGCTGCCGCCGCTGGACCGGGCGCCGAGCCTGGACCAGTTGCTGCACGGCCTGTCGGTGGTGCCGGGCCGGGGTCTGACGGCCGCGGCCTATCCGGCGGCGGGCCGGCTGACGGTGCCGGTGGGTCTGCTGGACAAGCCGTTCGAGCAGCGGCGTGATCCGCTCTACCGGGACTTCTCCGGTGCGGCCGGCCACGGCCTGATCGTGGGTGGTCCGCAGTCGGGGCGTTCGACGCTGGTGCGCACGCTGGTCGGCGCGTTCGCGCTGACGCACACCCCGGCCGAGGTGCAGTTCTACGGGCTGGACTTCGGCGGCGGCGGCATGATCGCGCTCAACGGCCTGCCGCACGTGGGGTCGGTGGCCTCCCGGCTGGACCGCGACACGGTGCGCCGGACGGTGGCCGAGGTCGCGGGCATCCTCAACCGGCGCGAGGCGCTGTTCCGGCGGGAGGCGATCGACTCGGTCGGCACGTTCCGCAAGCGGCGCGCGGCCGGTGAGCTGCCGGGCGAGCAGTGGGGCGACGTCTTCCTGGTGATCGACGGCTGGCAGTCGTTCAAGTCGGACTACGACGCGCTGGAGCCGCTGGTCACCGACATCGCGGCCCGCGGTCTGGGCTTCGGCGTGCACGTGGTCATCACGGCGGCGCGCTACATGGAGGTGCGGCCGGCCCTGAAGGACCTGCTGCTCAACCGGCTGGAGCTGCGGCTGGGCGACCCGAGCGACTCCGAGGTGGACCGCAGGACGGCGATCAACGTGCCGCGCAACGCGCCGGGCCGCGGCCTGACGCAGGAGCGGCTGCACTTCCTGGGCGCGCTGCCGCGGATCGACGGTTCGCCCGACACCGAGGACCTGGCCGAGGGCACCGAGGAGTTCGTGCGGAAGGTGGCCGCGGCGTGGACCGGCCCCTCGGCGCCGCGGGTGCGGCTGCTGCCGACACAGCTGTCGGCGGCCAAGCTGCCGAAGGGCTTCGAGTTCCCCGAACGCGGTGTGGCGATCGGCATCGACGAGAGCGACCTGGAACCGGTCCACGTCGACTTCGACACCGATCCGCTGTTCGTGGTCTTCGGTGACAGCGAGTCCGGCAAGACGGCGCTGCTGCGGCTGATCATCAAGCAGATCACCGAGCTGTACACGCCCGAGCAGGCGCTGGTGGTCGTCGGCGACTACCGGCGCGGGCTGCTCGGCGCGGTCCCGGACGCGCACCTGCTGAAGTACGCGGCGTCCCCGGGCCCGCTGGAGAGCGACATGGAGCAGATCAACACGATCATGCAGCGCCGCGTCCCCGGTCCGGACGTCACCGCCGCGCAACTGCGGGCCCGCGACTGGTGGTCCGGCCCGCTGGCGTTCATCGTGATCGACGACTACGACCTGGTCGCCACCTCGTCGTCCAACCCGATGACCCGGGTCCTGGAGAACCTGCCTTACGTCCGGGACATCGGCGTGCGGTTCATCATCGCCCGCTCCAGCGCCGGCGCGAGCCGCTCCAGCTACGAGCCGTTCATGCAGCGCCTGAAGGAACTCGGCGCGCAGGGCGTGGTGCTGTCCGGCGACCCCGGCGAGGGCGAACTCCTCGGCAACACCCGCCCCCGCCCCATGCCGCCGGGCCGCGGCGTCTACGTTTCGCGCCGCAAGGGCTCCCGCCTGATCCAGACGGGGTGGCTGCCGCCGCAGACGTGAGAGGGGTCTTCATGGCGGGGGGGGTGCGCGCGCCGCGGGGGTGTGCGTCGCGGGTGGGGTGTGCGCCGCGGGCGTGTGCGCCGCGGGCGTGTGCGCCGCGGGTGGGGGCTGGGCCGGGGCGGCGGGGGCCGGTTCGCGAGGTGACGGTGTGGCCGTGGACGGTGAGGGCGGGCTGGGGCGGTGACGCATCGGCACCCGGTTCGAGTCCGCGGCGGTCGGACGTCGGACGGATGCCACCGTGGCCCGCGGATCGGGGTCAGGGCGGCATCCGTTGCGAAGCGCTACGTCGTGCGCCGCACCGCCGTACGTCCGGCGATGCGGGACGGTCAGCGGTCGGACGGGGGGCCGTAGGGCGGGGGCGTTCCGCCGGGTGGGGGGACCGATCCGCCGGACGGCGGTCCGTACCCGGTCGGAGGCGTGCCGTACGGGAACTGACCGTAGGCGGTCGGGCCGTTGGCGGTCGGCGGTGGCGTGGGCGGTGCGGCGTGTCGGCGGCGGACGGTGAGCAGTCCGACGGCGGCGGCGATCACCACGACCGCGGCGGCGCCGACCGCGATCCACAGCGGGCCGCTGCCGGACGAGGAGTTGTCCGACGTCCCGGCGGCGGACCCGGCGCCCGAGGACGCGGAGTGCGAGGGTGCGGCCGACGCCGGGGCCGACGGCTTCGCGGAAGGCTTCGCGAACAGGTCGGGGTAGAGCGGGCTGACGTTCGCGGGGCCGGGGTCGACGTGGGCGCCGAGCAGGGCCAGGCGGGGCCGCACACCTCCGTAGCCCAGGTAGTCGCTGGGGACCTTCCCGGTCGTCGGCCTGCTGGCGGTGTCGATCATCACCCGCAGCACCTGGTTGCCGGTCCAGTGCGGGTGGGCGGACCAGATGAGGGCGGCCGAGGCGGAGGCGAGCGCGGTGGCACCACTGGTGCCGTCGACGAGGCAATAGCCTTCGCTGTGTCCGAGGGACTTGATGCAGTGGCCGGGCAGCGCGACACCGGGAGCGGCGAGAGCCACCTGCGGGCCGTAACTGGCCAGGCTGGCGACGTCCCCCTTCTGGTCAAGGGCGGTAACCCCGACTGCGCCTTCGGTCGCGGCCGGATACGACACGGGAGCGCCTTTCTTCCCGTCATTTCCCACTCCGGCGAAGACAAGATCGCCGTGCTCGTCCGCGTATTTCACGGCGGACGCTATCGGTGCCAATTCGCTGGGGAGCGCCAATGGCGAAATGGCCTCCGAAACGTTGATCACCTTGGCGCCGTGATCGACCGCGTAGCGAATGGCCTCGGCCATCTGGCCTTCCGTGGGATTGACGACCGGAAGAATCCTCGCTCCCGGGGCCAGACCCTGCACGCCGCTTCCGCCGAGCCCGTCCCCGGCGATCAGCATGGCCATGGTCGTCCCGTGACCGTCCGGATCCGTCCGGCCGTCGCCGGAGCGGCCGAAGACCTTGCCCGGCAGTACCTTCCCGCGCAGCTCTGGCTGCTGGGCGTTCACCCCGGTGTCCACGACCGCCACGGTGATGCCGGCTCCGGTCGCGACCTTCAGCATCGCCGACGCCTGCATCGGGTCGAGATACCACTGCCGCGCCCTGATGTCCTCCGCGTGCGCCGCCGGCGCCGCGGCAAAACCGGTGCCGAGCGCGGCGGCCAGCGCCGCGCCCGCGGCCGCCGTGCGTCG
Organism: Streptantibioticus silvisoli; assembly: GCF_027947535.2. GTDB lineage: Bacteria > Actinomycetota > Actinomycetes > Streptomycetales > Streptomycetaceae > Streptantibioticus_C > Streptantibioticus_C silvisoli. Next base: position 81,197 of record NZ_JAAGKO020000033.1, on the reverse strand, counting down.
GGGGAACGTGAACCGTATGCGCCGCATCACACATCCATCTTCGTCGGCCGGCAGGGAAGTTCGTCCGCCATCACTGGTCGATCACCGGCGGCACCGTGCCACCATCCGTCAACCAGGTCTCCTCGTCCTCGACGACGTAGTCGGGACGCGAGCCCGCACGCCTGCGGCGGGCCGCACCGGCACCCGTCGCCCCGCCGAAGCCGCCACCCGGCACGCCGGGGCACGCCGGCCCGGCTTCGCCTTCGACGGCAGCGCGCCGGCCGGCACCGGACGTGCCGGAGCCGAACTCCCCCGCGCCGGCCGGACCGCCCTCGCCGGGTGCGCCGCCCGGGCCCGGACCACGCGGTACCGCGGGCTCTTCCCCACCGACGACCAGACCGCCGCGGGGCGTGCCGGACGGGAACCGTCCGCCCGTGGTCCCGCCGACGATGCCCTCCTCGCCGGGGTAAGCGCCACTCCCCCGGGAGCCGGACTCACCCGGCAGGCCGCTTCCCGTACCGCGTCCGGACAGCCCGGGTTCCGGGCCCTCACCGTCGGGCGTACCGGCCCGGCTGCCCCTTCCGGCCGTCGTCCCGACACCTTCGGACGGCGACAGGCCGGCCCCGGGGACCAGGCCGGCCGTTCCCGGCCCGCCGGACGGGGTGTCGCCGGACGGGCGCACAGAACCCGGGGGCGGGTGCGGAGGATCACCCTGCGGACCGGACGGCACGGAGTCGAGACTGGTCCGGCCGCCGGACGTGTTCGGCGTGCGTACGGGGTCGGGACCGTCGTCGTGAACAGTCGAACGCGGTGTTTCGCCCGCCGCTTCGTACGGACTCGCCGCGGGCGCGTTAGGCGATTCGGGTCCCGCCCCCTCGCCTTCACCCAATCGGACCTGTCCTGCACCGACATGACCCTCCGGGACCATATCCGCCGGCATCGGCCTGAACACCGGGGGCGGCGCCGCGAAATCCGTCTTCGCCGTCGTGTAGGACGACGAGACCGACGTCATCAGGTTGATGGCCTCCTGCCGGTCGAACTCCGTGGAGCCGGGGAGGCCGGGGGTGAGCGACGGCTGGAGGATGGGCGGCGGGACGACCGGTACGGGCGGCGGCTTCGGGATGCCGCTGACCGCGGTGGTGAGCGCGTCGCCGGCGCTGTACAGGCTCTGGGAGACGTTGCCGGTGTAGGCCGCGAAGTCCGTGGTGGTGTTGACGAGTTGCTGGCCCCAGGAGCGGAAGGCGTCACCGCTCTCGCCGTCCCACTCGACGCTGTTGACGTGCGCCTGGAGCTGCTGGCTCAGCGTGTCCATGTGCGAGGCGGCCTTGCTCAGCGCGTCCGCCCGGTCGTAGAAGTCCTTCGGGTTCGCGCCGGCGATCATGGCGTGCAGTTCGGGCAGCGACTTGTCTTCGAATTCACTCATGCCGTGATCCCTTTACAGCCCGTCGCCACCGAGGTGCTTGCCGCCCTGTGCCTGGTGCTGGGGGTGCTGCTTGTCCTGGTATCGCGCGTACTGCTTCTCCGTCTGCGACTGGATCGCCCGCAGGCGCTCCGTCTGCTTCGCGTCGACGTTCTCGAACCCCCGGTGCGCGCACTCCACCGCTATTCCGAGCGCTTCGAGCTGGTCCCCGAGCGACTTGGAGAGCGTCTGGAGGTTGTCGTGGACCTTGACGTAGGACGCGGCGAGTTCGGTCGCGGCGGTGAAACCCTGGCCGTAGGCGGGTGCGGCCATCGTCAGGAGGCTGACCCGGGTGTGGGAGGCCGCGGAGTCGTCGAGTTCGCTGAGGGCGGTGTCGATCGCCTTTTTGAACTTGGTGAGCGTGTCCTTGGTGATCTTCAGCGATTTCGGGGACGGAACGCCCCCGACGGGCTCCGGTTCCGGCAGCATCGTTCGTTTCCCCCCAGGGGTCCGTTGACCGTCGACGCACACACGGCGGCGCCGCCCGGTGGGGTCCGGGCGGCGCCGACCGCCGTGACGTGAAAAGGCGTCGTGCGAAGTGACGTCCGACCTGACATCGCACCGGACGTCGAACGACGTGACAGGACGACGTAAATGGCTGACGTGACGGCTGACGCGACAGCTGACGTGAAGAGCGACTCCTACTGACCGAAGTTGCTGGCGTACTTCTTGTCGGTCGACTGGTAGTCGTCGGCGGCGGTGCCCATGAGCGTGGCGATCTTGGTGAGGACGTTCTGCAGGTCGTCGGCGTTCCGGTTCCAGTCGCTCTGGAGCGCCTGGTAGGCGGTCTGCGCCTCACCGGTCCAGGTGGCGGCCTGGTGGGCGACCTGGTGCTTCAGTTCGTCAAGGCCGTTGCGGATCGTCTTGGCGACGTCGAGCACGTCCGAGGCGTGGCTGTGAATCCCCGCGTGATTCGCGTGGATTCCGTCAGTGCCGGTCATCGGTGACCCCCGAATGGTGGAAGGGAAGGTGGAGAGGCATGGGGCGGTGCCGGGTCGTCGGTTCTCCGGCGGCGTCGCCCCGGGAAAGGAGCGCCGCGGTCAGGAAAGCCGGTCGAGGATGCTGTTGTCGGCGGTGGTGCCGTTCAGCCCCTTGAACTTCGACATCTGCTCCTCGTCGGCGGCGGAGAAGCCGCCCTTGGCCAGGTGCACGGCCTCGTGAATGGCCGACAGGACCTCCTTGAGGCGGCGGGCGTCCTCGTTCACCTGCATCTGGAGCGCCTGGTAGGCGCTGGCACCCTGACCGCTCCAGCTGGCCTTGACGCTGTCGACTATCCCGTTGAGCCGCTTGATCTGCCCGTCGAGCATCGACACCTTTTCGTTGATGTCGTTCTCGAGCTGTGAGAGAGATTCCCACTGAACATTCACGGTGCTACCGCTGGACATGCTTCCCCCTGCCTATCAGTTCGGGTTGTGGCCTTCGCACTTCACCCGGCGGCGCGGCTGTCGCAACGCCACCGAACACTGTAACCGCTGGCACTGACAGGGCCAACGGAGCTTTTATCCGCGACAATTGCCGCGGGAAACTTTCAGCGGCACGGCTGTGAAACGGCACGCTCCCCGTCGTCACCGCGCCCGCCGACGGGCCAGCACGACCCCGCCGGCGACGGCCACCACGACCACCACGACGCCCGCCCCGATCCACGGCAGGTCGCTGCCGCCGCCGGAGGCCGACGCCTGCGCCCCGGCGGTGCTCGCGGACGGCTTCGGGGCCGGCGAGGCCGAGGTGGCCGGGGTGGGCGACGCGGTCGCGGCGGAGGCCGGCGCGAGCGGGCTCACGTCGGCGGGACCGGGGTCGCCGGGCTGCTCCAGGGCGATCCGCGGCCGGACCAGGCCGTAGCCGACGTCGTCGTTGCGCTTCGCCCCGTCCTGCGGCCCGAGGGCGGTGTTGATCAGGACGCGCAGCACCTGGTCACCGGTCCACGACGGGTGCTTGGCCCACACCAGGGCGGCGGCGCCGGAGACGACGGCGGTGGAGTCACTGGTGCCGTGGGCGACGCAGTAATCGGAACCACCGGGGCAGGTGTAGTGCATGTCCGTCCCGGGAGCCGACAACGCCACCTGGGGTCCGGTCTCCGACTCGCTGGTGGCGTTGCCCTGCTTGTCGAGGGCCCCGACACCGACCACTCCCGGGATTCCTGCCGGATACTCCACCGGATTACCTGCCTGCTTGGAGTTGCCGGCACCGGCGAAGATCAGCTTTCCCTTGGACAGGGCGTAGGCGACGGCGCTCCTCAGGCCCGGTGTCGCGTGGCTGACGGCGACCGACATGTTGATGACGCGCGCGGAAGAGTCCGCCGCATACCGAAGGGCACTGGCGAGTTGCGGAATGTACACCGCCTCGTTGGCACCCTCGTCCGCCGCGTTGAGGTTCGACGCGACCCGCAGGGGGAGGATCTTCGCCTGCGGAGCCACCCCTACGGCACCGTCACCGCCGAAGCCGCGCCCGGTACCGGCGATGAGACTGGCCATCCCGGTACCGTGCGTTTCGTCGTCGGAGGTCACCGACACCTTGACGTTCGGCGAGAAGTCGTGGCCAGGCAGGACCTGGCCCTGAAGATCGGGCAGTGCGGCGTCGACTCCTCCGTCGATCACCGCGACGGTGATCCCCTTGCCCTCGCTGATCTTCCAGGCGTCAGGCAACCGCATGGCGTTGATGTGCCATTCGTCCTGCCGGGGCGAGTCGGCGGCGTACGCCGGGACCGCCGCGATCGAACCGGTCAGGGTTGCCACTCCGGCAAGCGCCACGACCGCGAGGGCCCTGCGCGACGCTTCCGGACGGCGACGCCACCACGACATGCACTGCTCCTCAGTTACTCGAGCACCGACGGGACGATGTCGATATCGCCGGATGCCCACGTTTCCTCTTCCTCGACCAGGTAGTCCGGCCGGCTGCCGCCCCGCCGCGCGCGGTCGTCGCGCCGGCTGCCGGACAGCGGCAGGCCGCCCATCCGGGACCCGCCCTGGCCCGCGCCCCCGGCGCCCGGCTCACCGAAGCCCGAACCACCGCTGCGTTCGTAGGACGCCTCCTGCGACGGCCGCCCGAACGGCGAACCGGCGCCGGCCCGGATGCCCTCGGACATCCCCGGCGTCGTACCGGCCGGATCGTCGCCGACGACGGTCCCCGCGGAGAACCGCAGCGGGCTGCCGCCGACGCCGCCGACGGGCGGCTCGACCAGCGTTCCGCCCTCGATGCCCTCACCCATGGCGGTGCGCAGCGCCGAGCGCCCACCGATGCCACCGCCGGACGAACCTCCGAAGAGACCGCCTTCGTCGTCACCGGGGCCGAGCGCGCCGGACCCGCGGCCACCGGAGCGCGAAGGACCCCCGGAGTACAGGGGCTTTGTACCGGGCTCGCCCGGGATGACGGTGGCCGGCGGCGGGACCGGCACCGTGCCGCCAGGGCCGTGCGGGGTGCCGAGCGTGGCGGGCGGCTCGGCGACGTGGGTGCCGCCGCCCGGCCGGCCGTCGCCGATGCCGTCGACGTGGATCGTGCCGGTACCGGTGCCGGGATCCTTTCCGCCGCCCGTCACATCGCGCTTCGCGGTCGCCGGCCCGGCGCCCGGGGCGGCGCCACTCGGTGCGCCGACCGAGCTGCCGCCGAAGTACTCCGAGTGGCTGGCGTCGTCGACGCCGCGCGGATCCGGCGGCAGGATCGCCTCCGGCAGCGGCGGGAACTCGGGTTCCTGCTGCCCTCCCATGGTCTCGGTCGCCGCGCTGTACGCGCTGCCGAGCTTGATCATGTTGTCCGCGGCCTTGGTCTGGGCGGCGGACATCTCGGCCACGGCGGCGTTGTACTCGCCGGCGGTCGGGGTCGGGGCCCCGGGGGCGGCGTGGGTGCCCTCGGCGGCGTCGCCGAAGGGGCCGTAGACGCCCTTGTGCTGCCGGTAGGTGGCGGCGGTGGTGACCGCGCCCTCCGGAATGGCGGGCATGCTGGTGCTGACCTCGTGCAGGACGCTGCCGGCGTTGGACATCTGCGTACCGGCCGTCGTGGCGTAGTCGGCCAGGGTGTAGGTGGCGCTGGCCACCTTGTGTCCCCAGGTGCGGAACGCGTCGCCGGCGGTGCTCTGCCAGTCCAGGTTGGACATGTGGGTGTTCAGGTCGGCGGCGATCTCCTGGATCGCCGCGCCGGCGGTCGTCAGGTTGGTCGCCACCGTGGTGACCTGCCGCTGGTTGACGCCCACCAGCATGGCGAGCATCTCGCGGTGCGACAGGCTCTCGAAGTCGGTGGAGGGGCCGCACACACTCGGGGCGCCCCCGCCCGTCTCGTCAGCGCGCATGGGGTCTCGGTCCTCCTTCGCCGCTCGGCGATTGTGCGATGTTCCTATGAGGGCTCATCCGGAGATACCGCCGACGCCGTCCTGCGGCTGCGGTGTGGTGGACGGCGCCGCGCAGACCACGCCGGTCTGCGGGGCGGGCGCGCCCGTCGGGTCGTTGGTCTGGTCGTACGTCCGGGTGCGGCGGTAGATCGCCCAGACCTTCTCCTGCTGGGCCACGTCGACGTTGTGGTACCCGTTCTGGGCGCCGTCGACGGTGATCTGCATGGCCTGGATCTGGTCGGCGAGGAGACCGGAGAAGGTCTCCAGCTGGTCGTGCACCTGGTTGTACGTGGCGCTCAGCGCTTCGGCCTCGACGAATCCCTTGCCGAGGTGGCCCTGCGCGACCCGGTCCTTGCCCACGGTCTGCGGCGCGGCGGCCGAGCCGTCGAGCGTGGAGATCACGCCGTCGATGCGGCTCTTGAACGTCTTGAGCGTTTCCAGCTGAACGTGCAGGACAGCGCCCTCGGCCCCGATGGGTTCCAGCATCCCCGTTATCTCCCCGAATTCCTCATCAACGGACGCGCCATGGCGTGACGCCCGCTCAGTCCTTGGCACCGGAGCGCCGGCCGTTCCCGGGACGCGCCGACCGCGAGGCCCTGCGACGCGGCGGTGTACGGCCGCCCGGCCCCTCGTCGTCCACCCGCAACGCCGCCAGCGATGACACACCCTCCCCCGCGTCGGAGAACGCGCGGGGTGGCGTGGTGACCGCTCCCGCGCGCAGCGCACTCCTCATGGTGCCGTTCCCACTTTAGCCGGTGGTCATGACAAGCCCAATGAGCATGCCGACGCGGCCGTCGCGCACCGCGTGACGCGCTGCCCCGGCCGGGTGACCGGGATCGCGGGGATGGCCGGTGCGGGCGCCTCGTATGGGCCTGTCCGCTTGACGGGCCGTCAGCTCCCGGAGGTAATCGGAAGTGCGTCAGGGCGGCCCGCGGCGTGCGAGAGGCGCCGGGTTCGCAATCCTCCGGAAGGGAACGGCTCGTGAGGCGACAGCAGGCTTGGCCGGTTCCCGGGAACGCCGCACGGACGGACCGCGGGCCGCTGCGCCGGTGGCGCGGAGCGTGCGCGCTGCTCGTGCTGGCGGCCACCGGCCTGACCCTCACCCCGGCCACCGCCACACCGCCCGCCACGACCCCCCGAAGCACCGTCAGCCACCTCCCCGCCGACGCCTCGTCCACCGTCAGCCACTCCCCCGGCGCCCCGGCCGACGCATCCCCCGGCAACCCCGGCGCCCCGGCCGGCACCCCGGCCCCCGCCTCCCCCCGTCCCCTCGCCTCCGTCATCCCCGCGCCGCTGTCCGTGCGGCCGGGCGGGGCGCCCTACGTGCTGTCGCGGGACGCGGTGATCGGCGTGCCGCTCGACGTGCCGGGGGCGGCCGGCGTCGGGACGTATCTGGCGGGCCTCCTGCGGCCGTCGACCGGGTTCGCGCTGCCGGTGGTGCCCGGCGGGGACGGGAGCGGCATCACGTTGCGGCTGGAGGGCGGCGGCGGGGACGGCGGCGCGGCGCAGGGCGGCCCCGGTGCCGGGAACGGCCTGGGTGGCGAGGGGTACCGGCTGACGGTGCGGCCGGCCGGTGTGGTGATCAGCGCGGCGGCGCCGGCCGGGTTGTTCCACGGTGTGCAGACGCTGCGGCAGTTGCTGCCGGCGGCGGTGGAGGCGCACAGCCCGCAGGCGGGGCCGTGGACGGTGGCGGGCGGGACGATCACCGACCGGCCCCGGTACGCGTACCGGGGGGCGATGCTGGACGTCGCACGGCACTTCTTCGGCGTCGGGCGGGTCGAGCGGTACATCGACGAACTGGCGCTGTACAAGGTCGACTACCTGCACCTGCACCTGACCGACGACCAGGGCTGGCGGATCGCGATCCGGTCGTGGCCGCGGCTGGCGGCGTACGGCGGGACGACCGAGGTGGGCGGCGGCACCGGCGGGTACTACACGCGGGCGCAGTACGAGCAGATCGTGCGGTACGCGCGCAGCCGGTTCATGACGGTGGTTCCGGAGATCGACATGCCGGCGCACACCAACGCGGCGCTGGCGTCGTACGCCTCGCTGGACTGCGACGGCGTCGCGCCCGCGCTGTACACCGGCGTCAACGTGGGGTTCAGCTCCCTGTGCGTCGGTGACGACGTGACGTATACGTTCGCCCGTGACGTACTGCGGGAAATCGCCGCGTTGACGCCGGGGCCGTATCTGCACATCGGCGGCGACGAGGCGCATTCGACATCGGCGGCGGACTACCGCGCTTTCATGGACAAGGTGCAGCCTCTGGTGACGGACACCGGCAAGACCGTGATGGCGTGGAACCAGATCACCGGCGCGGACCCGGTGAAGGGGGCGATCGCGCAGTACTGGGGCACGAGCGGCACCGAGCCCGCGGTGATCGCCGCGGCACGGGCCGGGACGCGGTTCGTGCTGTCACCGGCGAACCACACGTACCTGGACATGAAGTACGACGCCCGCACCCGGCTCGGCCTGGCCTGGGCGGGGTACGTCGAGGTGAAGGACGCCTACGACTGGGACCCCGCGACGTACCTGCGCGGCGCGCCGGCCGGCGCGGTCATGGGCGTCGAGGCGCCGCTGTGGTCCGAGACGCTGACGAAGGACGCGGACATCGACCTGATGGCCTTCCCACGGCTGCCGGCCGTGGCGGAACTGGGCTGGTCCGCGGCGGCGTCGCACGACTGGGACGCGTTCGCCGCACGACTGGCGGCGCAGGGGCCGCGCTGGCAGGCCATGGGCATCGACTGGTACCGCTCCCCGCAGGTGCCGTGGGACACCGCGTGACCGCACCACGCCCGTTGCCGCCGGCGCCGGGGGCGTGATCGCAGGCGGCGGCCCCGGCCGGGCCGTCGCGCCGGCCGCAGGACGCGGATCGCCGTCCGACGTGTGAACGGCCCACGGGACAGCGCAAACGGCCGCACCGGTTCACCGACTCCCGGCGCCGGTGCGGCCGTTGAGGGGCCGGCCGGTGCGGGCGCGGTCCTTGCCGGCGTGGCCGTTGCGGGTGCGGTCCTTGCCGGTGTGGCCCTGGCCGGTGCGACCCTTGCCGGTGCAACCCATGCCGATGCGGCCCTGGCCGGTGCGACCGATGCCGGTGCGGCCGTTGCGCACACGGCCCTTGCCGATGCGGTCCTTGCCGGTGCGGGCCCTGCCGGCAAGGCCGTTGCCGGCGCGGCCGTTGCCGTTTCGTCGCCGGGCGCCGATCCGGCGGCGACACGGGGGCCGTAGGGTACCGGCCATGTCCTGGCCCCAGAACCCCGACGACCCGCAGCGGCCGCAGGCCCCCGGTCCCCAGCCTTCGAGTCCTCAGCAGCCGCAGCCGCCGCAGGGATTCGGACCGCCGCCGGCCTGGCCGCCCGCCGGGCAGCAGCCCCAGCAACCCCAGCAACCCCAGCAGCCGCCCGGCTACGGCTACCCGCAGCAGCCGCAGGCCCCGGCGGGCTACGGCTTCCCGCAGCAGTCGCCGTACGGCCAGCAGCCGCCCGGGGCGCCGCCGTACGGGACGCCCGGCTACACGCAGCCGGGTCCGCCGCCCCCGCCGCCGCGCAAGCGGCGCACCGGGCTGATCGTGACCTGCGCGGTGGTGGCGATCGCCGTCGTCGCGGGTGGCGTGACGCTGGCCGTGACCCACGGCAAGCACAGTCCGCACAAGACCGTGGCCCGGCCCAGCACCCCCGCGACCACCTCGGTGCCGCAGCCGACGCCGAGCGACGAGGGCCCGGGGCTGTCCAACTCCACCGTCAAGCCGCTGATCGCCGGCTGGCAGACGCAGGCCGAGGCGTCGCACGGGTTCGCCTACGACGTGCCGCCCGCCGCGCAGAAGTGGAAGGTCAACAAGGCAGACCTGGAGCTGGCCTACACCGACAAGAAGAACAACCCGGTCGTCGTGATGAGCGGCAGCAGCGAGTACCACCTGGGGGGCTGCCAGACGGCCGGCAGCCACACCGGCCCGGTGCAGGCGGGTACCGGCCAGCTGGCCACCGTCGGCGAGCAGGGCAGCTCCAAGGGCAGCCTCCAGGACAACGCCCGCAACGTGGCGGGCAACTGGGTGTGGGCGGCCTACGGCGGCGCCGACGGCCACAAGCCCCAGCACATCGTGGTCAGCAAGGCCACGGCCTGGAACCACAACGGCGTCAAGGGCTACACCGCGACGGCGACCGCCACCGGCATCTACCGGCCCAGCGCCTGCGTGCCGTCGAAGGCCGTGGCGCACGGCATATCGATGCGGCTCAAGGACGGGTCGATCGGCCTGTGGGTCATCTACGCCGACCAGGGCGTGCCGGACGCGCTGACCAACGCCGAGATGGAGAAGATCATGAGCACCGTCCGCCCGTACACCGGAAGCTGACGCCCCGGCGGCGCACGGCAGGGCGCCCGGTGGACGGCTGGCGTGAGACGCCCCGGCGGCAGCGCGGACGTGAGCCGACGGCATACGTGCGGTCCAGCACCGGCGCAGGCCGACGTATTGTGTCCCGGCGCCGGACCGCCGTAGGCCGACCTATTACGCGCGGTCCCAGCACCGGCGAAAGCTGACGTATTACGTCCGGGCGCCGGGACCGACGTGAGCCGACGTCATACGTACGGTCCCGACCCCGACGTAGGCCCACGTATTACGTCCCGGCGCCGGGACCGGCGCAGGCCGCCGTAGTACGTGCGGCTTTCCGGCGGGTCGGGCCGCCCGAAGCACGCGCGGGTTCACGTGGGCCGACGTCATACGTCAGGCGTTCGGGCCCACGTACACGTCAGGTTTTCCGCTCCGGACGTACGCCGCGGCTGCCGCCGCGGCGGTACGCGCAGTTTTCCGCCCGGTGTACGTGCGGATGTCCTGCGCCCGCCCGACGTCCGCCCCTCGTAACGACGGCCCCGGCGCGTCATCGCGCCGGGGCCGTCGTCATGGGCGGGGTCCGGTCCTACCGGCGGCGTCCCGGTCCGCGCCGGCGGGCGTCGCGGACGGTGACGGCCGCTCCGGCGATCAGTGCGATGGCCAGGGCGGCGAGGGCCAGGGTGTAGACCGCGTCGTGGACGGCGCGTTGCCGTGGGCCGTCGTCGACGGTGAAGGCCGCCGTGCGTACCCGCTCGGTGCCGGTGGGGGCCGGGTCGGGGACCGCGCTGTCGACCGGGTGGGTGTCGTCGGTCAGCGCGCGGACCGGGTCGACCACGCCCCAGCCGAGGGCGTCGGTGCGGCCGCGGCCCGGCCGGTCGGCGGTCTCCTCGATCTGCGCGACGACCTGGCGCACGGTCCAGCCCGGGTGCTTGCCGCGGATCAGCGCGGCGACACCGGACACGTAGGGGGCGGAGAAGCTGGTGCCGCTGTCGACGCACTGGCCCTTGCCGGGCACGGTGGAGGTCATGTCGACGCCGGGGGCGGCGACGCCGACGAAGGGGCCGGCCTGGGAGAAGTCGGCGGGCTGGTCGTCGCGGTCGGTGGCGCCGACCGCCAGGACGCCCGGATAGGAGGCCGGGAAGGTCGTGTGCGCCACGCCGCCCGACCCGTCGTTGCCGGAGGAGGCGACGACCACGACGCCGTGCGCGATGGCGTTCTCCACCGCGTTGTAGAGGCTCACGCCCGGATCGGTGGCGTCCTGGGAGATGTTGATGACCTTGGCGTGCTCGGTGACCGCCTCGTTGATGCCGGCCACGAGCGGAGCGACAACGCCCGATCCGTCGGTGGTCTGCCGGATCGGGATGATGGTGGCTCCCGGCGCGATGCCGACGAAGCCGGTGCCCGCCAGGGGACGGGCGGCGATGATGCCCGCCACCTCGGTGCCGTGGCCGTCGGTGTCGTCGGTGCCGTCGCCGTGGCCGTGACCGGTGAAGTCGTGGCCCAGGGCGGCGTCGACCGCCTCCCGCAGCTGGGGGTTGTGGTCGTCGACCCCGGTGTCGACGACGGCGACGCGGACGCCCTTGCCGGTGCCGGCCCGCCACAACTGGTTGAGCAGGACCCGCTGGAGGGACCACGGAGTACCGCTGATGACCTTGGCGTCGAGGTCGCACTCGCCGTCGCCCGCGAGCTTCGTACCGGTGTCGGCGAGAACCGGCGGGCAGCAGGCCAGGACGGCGAGGGCGGCCGGTACGACGGCCAGCCGGCGCAGTGTCGCGCGCATCACGACCCCTGCTGCTGGGCGGCGGCCTTCGGGTCCAGCTGGGGACCGGTGGGCAGGAAGGCGGACCAGACCTGGGGCACCGGCACCGGGGTGACCGAGCCGTAGCCCAGGAGCACCTGCGCGCCGGCGACATCGGTGTCCCCGGAGGTGCCCGGCACGTTGTAGCGCAGGCCCGTGTCGGTGACCAGGTACAGCGCGCCGCTGCTGGTGGTGGTGCCGGTGACCTGGCGGTAGAGCAGACCGGAGCCGGGCGTCACGTACGCGGTGGCGCCGCCGTTGACGACGGTGGCCGGGTAGCGGGTGCCGGTCCACACGCTGAGGCCGGCGCGGCTGCCCTTCATGGTGCCGCGGTAGACGCTGCACACGGTGGAGTCCTTGACGCCGTTGGCCTGGTGCGGCATCCGGGACGGCCAGTCGGGGCCTCCGCCGGTGAAGGCGGCCGGGTCGGGGTTGAACTTCTGGCTGTCCACGGGCTGCGCCTGCGGGGTGCCCCTGCCGTACAGCGCCGGTGCGTCGGGCGACAGCAGCAGCAACTGGGCGACCAGCGCGGATATCCGCTCGACCTTGTTCCGCAGGACGACGTACTTCTGCACGGTGGTGCCGCTGGGCGCCTCGATGACCATGCCGATGCGGTTGTCCCGGCTGCCGAGGGCGCTCAGGCCGGCGGGGTCGCCGAAGCCGGGGATGTCGGGGAAGGCCAGCGGCGTGCCCTGGTTGAGGGTCCGGAGCCAGTCGGCGGTGACCTGCTGCGGCTGGGCGCCGTCGCCGAAGATGGCGCGCTCCAGCAGGCCCTTCTCGTCGGCGGTGCCGGTGGCGCCGGGCGTCGTGCCGCCCTCCAGGGGGAACGCGGTGCCTCGCGGGTCGACCAGGTAGCGGGTGCGGGCGGGCGCCGGGCCCTGGACGTAGAGGGCCTGGTCGCCGCTCAGCCGCCCGGTGCCGTCCACCCGCCACGCGTCGCGCGCGGCCAGCACGAAGGCGGCCTTGTCCGGGTCCGCGGCGCGGCCGGGCTGCTCGCAGACGGACCAGAGTTTGGCGGTGCCCGCGTCGCCGGCGTCCGGCATGCGGTCGGGGGCGTAGGGGATGCCCAGGGTCGGTCCGTGCGGGATCGTGCCGTTGTCCAGGACCGACTCGTCGACCTTCAGCACGCCGAACTTGGTCGGATCCAGTAGAAGTTTCGCGGAGGCCAGGTTCAGGACCGGGTGGAGTTCCGGGTGCTTGGTCGTGCCGGTCACCACGTAACGGGTGGTGGACTCGCTGCCCACCAGGACCTTGGCGTACGGCACGTTCCAGCCGGGCGGCGAGCTGGGCTTGATCAGCCCCCAGCCGCCGAATCCGGCCAGCAGCAGCGCGGCCACCGCGACGCTGGGCACGATGGCGCGCAACGGGCGCGGCGCGCCCTCCTCGGAACCGGACGCGGACGGCTGAAGGAACGCCGCGACCATCCGTTTCCTGGCGAAGGTGTACGCGTTGAGCTGGTCCCGCCGTGAGGCCATGGCTGGATTCGTCTCCCCCGGATTCGCCTGCTGGGTGCCCGCGCACCCCGGCCGTCATTGTCCGACCGGCCCTCTACTATGCCGGTAACGGGAAGCGGCCCGCCGCACGGGGCGGGTCCGGAAGGCGTCAACGACCGGGCGCGAATCGGTCGTTCCAGGACGACGTGGCAGGCCACGTCCGCAGTGCGAGGGGGCGACGGGGGATGGTCACCGCGACCAGGCCGAAGGCGAGCGCGGCGTCCCGGGCCGAGGTGCCCGGGCAGCGGGGCGCGGGCCCGGCGGGCGCGGTGCCGCGGCCGAGGACCCATCAGGGAGCGGGACGGTTCGGGCCGTTGCGCGTGCAGCAGCTGGTGCTGGTGGAGGTGGCCGCGGCGCTGCTGCTGGTGGCCTGGGCCACCCGCCCGCTGCTGCTGCTGCCCGCCGCGGTGCCGGCTGCGGTGCTGGTGCTGCTCGCGCTGGTGCGCCGCCGCCACCGCCCGGTGCCGGAGTGGCTGGTGACCGTGGTCGAGGCCCGGGCCCGCAAGCGGCGCGGCGCCCGGCCGCTGCCGGCGCTGACCGACCCGGCGTTCGCGCCGGCCGCCGAGTGCGACCCGACGCTGCGCACCCTCAGCCACACCGGCGGCACCGGCCGCCCGGTCGGCATGGTCGGTGACGGCACGTTCCTGACCGCGGTGCTCCAGGTCGAGGCGCTCGACGTGCCGTTGCGCCCGCTGCGCACCGCCAATCCGCTGCCGCTCGACGTGCTGTACGACGGCCTGGAGGTGGACGGCATCCGGCTGGAGTCGGTGCAGGTCGTCCAGCACACGCAGCCGGCCCCGGCGCCGCACATGCCGCAGCAGGCGGTAGCCGTGCGCAGTTACGCCCCGTTGCAGGCCCAGTCCGGGGCACCGGCGGTGCGGCTGACCTGGGTGGCGGTCAAGCTCAACCCGGAGCTGTGCCCGGAGGCGGTGGCGGCGCGCGGCGGCGGGCTGGGCGGCGCGCAGCGGTCGCTGGTGCGGGCCGCGCACCAGCTGGCGAGCCGGCTGACCGGGGCGGGCTTCCGGGTGACCGTGCTGACCGAGCCCGAGGTGGTCGCGGCGGTCGCCACGTCCAGCTGCGCCAACCCCCGGGCCACCGAGCAGACGGTGCGTACCGGTGCCGCGCCGCGGCGGACCGCGGAGAGCGCGCGGGCCTGGCGGTGCGACGACCGGTGGCACACCACGTACTGGATAGGCCGCTGGCCCCGGCTGGGCACCGCGGCGGGCGGGGCGCCGGCGCCGAATCTGGTGGCGTTGCTGACGTCGCTGCCGACGCTGGCCACCACCTTCAGCCTGACCGCGCGCCGCGGCCTGGGCGACGTGCCGGAACTGACCGGCCACGTACGGATCACCGGCCGCAGCGACAGTGAACTGGTCGCGGCACGGCGCCAGTTGGAGCGGACCGCGCAGGGAGTGAAGGTGGAGCTGGTGCGGCTGGACCGCGAACAGGTGCCGGGTCTGCTGGCCACCTTGCCGCTGGGGGGTGCGCGCTGATGGCGTTCCCCACCGCGCCGGAGCGCGGCCGGCCGGAGTTCCCGGGCGGCGGCGGTGCGTTCGGGGCGCCGGCGCCGGGTGCGCCGGCGCCCGGTGGACCGCCCGCGGAGCCGGCCCGGCGCCGGCTGGGTTTCGGGCTGCTGGGGCCGCGGCGGCCTCGGCACACCCTCGGGGTGGAGCAGCTGGCCGCGGTCGGGCTGCCGGTCGGGGACGACGGTGTGATCATCGGCGTGGACGCGGCCGACCGTCCGGCGGTGCTGGGGCTGAACCGGCCGACGCCGCTGGAGATGGTGCTGGTCGGCGGGTTGTGGCTGGCGCAGGTCCTGACGCTGCGCGCGGCGGCGACCGGGACCCGGGTGGCGGTGGAGACCGGCCGGCCGCAGGCGTGGTCGACGCTGGCGCAGGCGGCCGGCGGCGGGCAGCAGTGCGTGACGCTGCACGAGGTGGGCCGTGTTCCGCCGCTGGGTCCCTCGGTCGGGGCGCCGGTGCTGGTGGTGCGCGACGCGGGCGGCCGTCCGCCGCGCGGCCGGGTGTCGGCGGCGCCGTGGCAGTCGGTACTGACCGTGCTGCCCTACCTGGGCCCGAACACGACGCGGTTCCTGGAGAGCGCGAGCCTGGTGGGCGTGCAGCGGATCTCGCCGGAGGAGTCCCGGCTGATCGGCCGCATCATGGCGATACCGGCGACCGAGTCGCAGACCCTGCCGACGCTGGCGGACGCGTTCGCCCTGTGGTGCACGCGTACCCACCGCCAACTGGTGATGACCCGGCCGACGGACTCCGAGAGCGGGCTGCTCGGGGCGCCGCGGCGGATGGACTGACCCGGCACCGGGTACGCCGGCAGTGGGCCGCCCGCGGTCCGTCACCGGGCCGGTGACAGGCCGTGCGGACCGGGTGGGGCACCTGTGGGGTCCGTGCGCGCCCGGCGGAGCAGGGCCTAGGCTGTATGCGGGACGGCACGAACGGCGCACGGTGGAGGTCCCGTTCCGGGACAGCGGCTCCCCGGGCCGGTGACGGACCGCGGGCGCCGCGGAGCGCCGTCGTACGGGGGGAGGGTCCGGGCGATGTCGGGTGGCATGCGCCTGCCCTGCCTGCACGAGGCCGAACCTCCGCTCGCGGTCGGCCTGTTCGTGAGCAGGACAGCTATCCAGGAGGAACAGTGAGCAGCGATCGGGACGACAGCCGGGCCGGCGGCGACGGGGCACGGCCGACCGACGCGGACTACACGGGCGAGTTCAGCATCGACTACACCCCTCCCGCCTGGTACATGACCAACGGTGAGGACACCTCCGCCACCCCGGAACCGGCCCCGGAACCCGCTCCGCAGGCCGCCGAGCCGCCGCAGGCCGCGCAGCCGCCCGAGCCGCAGCCCGACACCCCGGTGCAGCAGGCCACCCCGGACTACTCCGCCCCGCAGCCCGCCGAGGGCCCGGCGTCCGGCTCGCTGGAGAGCAACTCCACGATGCGGTTCTCCGCGCTGTCGCTCAAGAGCGTGCGCGCCAAGGAGCCCGAGGCGCCCGCCCCGGGGCCGTTCGAGACCGCGGGCGACGGCCGGGGCACGGTCGCGCCCGCGTCGACCGAGCGGTTCTCGGCGCTGTCGCTCAAGCGCCCGGCGCCGCCGCAGGGCGAACCGCTGGCGCAGCCGCCCGCACCGCAGGCCGGACCGGTCGGCACGCCGCCGCCCCCGCAGGGCCCGCCCGTCACCCCGCCGCCGCCCGTCACCTCGCCGCCGCCCGTCGCACCGGTGGCCGCCCCGCAGACCCCGCCGGGCCCGCCCGCGCCCGTTCAGCAGCAGCCGCAGCCGCCGGCCCCGCAGGCGCCCGGTCCGCAGGCGCCGCCCCTGCCGGACCCGCAGGCACCCGGACCCGACCCCCGTCAGGCCGCCCCGACGACCCCGCCGGTGCCGTTGCCGCCGCCGGTGGGCCAGCAGCCGCAGGGCCAGCAGCCGCCCGCCCCCGCCGCGGGTCAGCCGTGGGGGCAGCAGCAGCCGCCGGCGCCGGCCGGCCCGTGGGCGCCGCAGGGCTCCCAGCCACAGCCGCCGGTCCCGCCGCAGCACGCGGTGCCGCCGCTGCCGCCGCAGTTCCAGCCGCCGTACAGCACGGCCCCGGACCAGCAGCAGTTCCAGCCGCCGCAGGCCGCTGCGCCGGTCCAGCCGCCGGCACCGGGTCCGCAGCACACCTTCCCGCCGCCGCCCGTGCCGTACAACGCCACGCCGCCGCCCCCGCAGCACGGCACGGCACCCCCGCCACCGGTGCCGGCGCCGCAGCCCCACCAGCAGACCCCGCCGATGCAGCCCCAGCCCCAGCCGCCGCAACCGCAGCCGCCGATGCAGTACCCGGGACAGCCCGGCCAGCCCGGTCAGCAGCAGCCCCCGGCGCCCGGCTACGGCTTCCCGCACGGCGTCCCGGGGCAGCCGCAGCCCGCGCAGCAGCCGCAGTCGGGCTACGAGCCGCAGTCCGGCTACGGCTTCCCGCATCAGGGCAGCGTGCCGATGCCGCCGCCGGAGGCCGCCGCGCAGCCGGGTGCGGTCGATCCGCGCACCGGCTGGCCGACCGTCACCCCGGACCAGCGCCAGCGCGCGGTGCCGGGGGCGCCGATCGGCTACACCGCCGCGGTCGAGCTGTCCTCGGACCGCCTGCTGCGCAACCAGCCGAAGGCCCGCAGGCCCGGAAGCAACATCCCCGGCCAGGGGCGGTTCAAGCTCGGCGGCAAGGCGGCCGAGCTGGAGCGGCAGCGCAAGCTGGAGCTGATCCGCACCCCGGTGACCTCGTGCTACCGGATCGCGGTCATCAGCCTCAAGGGCGGCGTCGGCAAGACCACGACGACCACCGCGCTCGGCTCCACCCTGGCCTCCGAGCGGCAGGACAAGATCCTGGCGATCGACGCGAACCCGGACGCGGGCACCCTGGGCCGCCGGGTGCGGCGCGAGACCGGCGCGACCATCCGCGACCTGGTGCAGAACATCCAGTACCTCAACAGCTACATGGACATCCGCCGCTTCACCTCGCAGGCGCCCTCCGGGCTGGAGATCATCGCCAACGACGTGGACCCGGCGGTGTCGACCACGTTCAACGACGAGGACTACCGGCGGGCGATCGAGGTGCTGGGCCGCCAGTACCCGATCATCCTGACCGACTCCGGCACCGGTCTGCTCTACAGCGCGATGCGCGGCGTACTCGACCTGGCCGACCAGCTGATCATCATCTCCACGCCGTCGGTGGACGGTGCGAGCAGCGCCAGCACCACGCTGGACTGGCTGTCGGCGCACGGCTACGCGGACCTGGTCAACCGCAGCCTGACGGTGATCTCCGGAGTGCGCGAGACCGGCAAGATGATCAAGGTCGACGACATCGTCCAGCACTTCGAGACCCGCTGCCGCGGCGTGATCGTGGTGCCGTTCGACGAGCACCTGGCGGCCGGCGCCGAGGTCGACCTCGACATGATGCGGCCCAAGACCCGCGAGGCGTACTTCAACCTCGCCGCGCTGATCGCCGAGGACTTCGCGCGTACCCAGCAGCAGCAGGCGCCGTGGAACCAGCAGCAGGGCTACCCGGGCGCCGAGATGGGCCAGCAGTACCCCGGCGGATACCCGCAGGGGCAGCCGCAGCAGGCGCCCTACCAGCAGATGTACCCCCAGCAGGGACCGCCGCCGCCCGCGTGGGGCCAGCAGCCGCCCGCCCAGCAGCCCCCGGCCCAGCAGCCGCCGGCTCCCCCGCAGCAGCCCGGCCCCCCGCAGCCCGGACCGCAGGGCTACGGCTACCCGCCGCCCCCGCCGCCGCAGCAGTGACGCCGAAGGGCCCCGGACACCGCACTTGGTGTCCGGGGCCCTTTCCGTTGACGGGACGTCACCACGCCGTTGACGGCACTCGGGCGCTCGGCTTTCCGGCGTCCTCCACAAGAACAGTCTCCGCACCGGCGTTCCCCGCAAGAACGGTCCGCAGCGGCGTTCAGGGGGTGACGATCTCCCGGGCGCGCTTGACGTCGATCGCCATGCGTTCCAGCAGGGCGTCGATGGTCTCGAAGCGTTCCTGGCCGCGCAGGTACTCCTGGAAGTCGACGGCCGCGTGCAGCCCGTACAGGTCGAGGCCGACGCGGTCGATGGCGTACGCCTCCACGGTGCGTTCCGTGCCGTCGAACGTGGGGTTGGTGCCGACCGAGATGGCGGCGGGCATGCGTTCGCCGGCGACCTCCAGCCAGCCGGCGTAGACCCCGTCGGCGGGGATGGCGGAGTGCGGCAGGGTGTCGACGTTGGCGGTGGGGTACCCCAGTTCGCGGCCGCGCTGGGCGCCGCGGACCACCGTGCCCTCGACCCGGTGCGGGCGGCCCAGGATCTCCCGGGCGCCGGAGACGTCGCCGGCCGCGATGAGGCGGCGGGCCAGGCTGGAGGAGAACGGCTCGCCGCCCCCCGCCTCCCCGCGCACGTACAGGTCGACGACGTCGACGGTGAAGCCGTGCTCACGGCCGAGGCCGACCAGGGCGGCCACGTCGCCGGCGGCCTTGTGGCCGAAGCGGAAATTGGGGCCCTCGACGACCACCGCGGCGCCGAGCGCCCGGTCCAGCACCGCGGTGACGAACTCCTGCGGCGACAGCCGGGAGAACTCCTCGGTGAACGGCAGGATGAGCTGGGCGTCCACCCCGAGGCCGGCCAGCAGTTCGGCGCGGCGGTGGTGGGCGGCCAGCAGCGGCGGGTGGCTGCCGGGGCGGACCACCTCGCTGGGGTGCGGGTCGAAGGTGATCACGACCGACCTCAGGCCCAGCTCCCGGGCGCGTTCCACCGCCCGTCCGATGATCAGCTGATGTCCGCGATGGACACCGTCGTACGAGCCGATGGTGACGACGCTCCGCCCCCATCCCCCGGGAACGTCTTCCAAGCCCCGCCAGCGTTCCACCGTGCCGCTCCTCACCGAAACCCGTCCGCGCCCGCGAACGCGGACTGCGGACCGTGACCAACTACCGGGTCCAAGCCTGCCATGCCGCGCGCCCGCGACGTGCCAGGGGTCGCGCGGGCGGTCCGGCGCGCCCCGCCGCGCGCCCCGGTCCCGGGTACGCCGCGGCGGCCGGGCCGCCGGGAGATCCGGTGCGCCCGGCCGCCGTCCGGCCCGGTCGGGTCACACGAAACCGGCGAGGATCTTCGTCTCGCCGCGGCGCTCCTCCACCAGGGCGATGAAGCGCTCGTCGGGGCCGAAGACCGCGATCGCCCCCGGACCGATACCGGGGGCCTTCTGCCGTACGCCGTTGATGAGCTGACGCGCCTGCTCGCCGTCGACGTCCCAGCGCGGGAACGCGGCCGCCGCGGCCCGGTTGATCGGCAGGACGTCGAAGGACTCCTCCAGCGCCTCCAGGGTGACCGCGTCGTCGAGGCCGTAGGGGCCGACCCGGGTGCGCCGCAGCGCGGTCAGGTGGCCGCCGGTGCCCAGGCCGGCGCCGAGGTCGCGGGCCAGGGCCCGCACGTAGGTGCCGGAGGAGCAGGCGACGGTGACGTCGGCGTCCAGCAGGGCGACGCCGGCCGGGTCGGCGGCCTCGCGGACCGCGTGCACGGTGAAGCCGGAGACGGTGACCGGCCGGGCGGCCAGCTCGAACTCCTCCTCCGCGCGCACCAGCCGGTGCGCGCGGCGGCCGTCGACCTTGATGGCGCTGACCTTGGACGGCACCTGGAGGATGTCGCCGGTCAGCGTGCCGACGCCGGCCTCCAGCGCCTGCCGGGTGACGTGGGCGGCGGAGGCGGTGGCGGTGATCTCGCCCTCGGCGTCGTCGGTCACCGTGGTCTGGCCCAGCCGGATGGTGGCCCGGTAGGTCTTGCTGGTCAGCGCCAGGTGGCCGAGCAGCCGGGTGGCCTTCTCCACACCGATGATCAGCACACCGGTGGCCATCGGGTCGAGGGTGCCGGCGTGCCCGACCCGCCGGGTCCCGGCCAGCTTGCGGATGCGGGAGACCACCTGGTGCGAGGTGAGGCCGGCCGGCTTGTCGACGACGACCAGCCCGTCGGGACCCACACCCTTGCGCTTCACGCGTCCCCGTCGCCGGAGGAGGCCGGGCCGTCCGCGGTGGGGGCGGGACCGTCCGAGGACGAGGCCGCGCCGGAGCCGGGAGCACCCTCGTCCGTGGCGGGAGCGCCCTCGGCGGAGTCGTCCTCCACCTCGTCGTCGGCCGGCTTGCGGTACGGGTCGGCGTCGCCGGCGTAGCCCTTGCCGGCCGCGACCTCGCGGACCTGGGCGTCGGCGGCGCGGGCCCGGGCCAGCAGGTCGTCGATGGTGCGGGCGTTGTCCGGGACGGCGTCCAGGACGAAGGCCAGCGTCGGGGTGAACCGCACGCCGGTCTGCCGGCCGACCTCGGAACGCAGCACGCCCTTGGCGCTCTCCAGCGCGGCCGCCGACGCGGTGCGGTCCTCGTCGTCGCCGTAGACCGTGTAGAAGACGGTCGCTTCCCGCAGGTCGCCGGTGACCCGGGTGTCGGTGATCGTCACATAGCCCAGCCGCGGGTCCTTGATCCGGCGCTGGAGGGTCTCCGCGACCACGACCCGGATGCGGTCCGCCAGCTTGCGCGCCCGCGCGGTGTCGGTCATGGGTGATCTTCTCTCTTCTTCGGTCTTCGGGTGCGGACGGTTCCCCGGTCCCGTCACCGGGGCCGGGGAACCGTCCGGTCAGTCCTCGTCGCCGTGGACGCGGCGGCGGACGGACAGCAGGTCCACCTCGGGCCGGTCCGCCATCCAGCGTTCGCAGGCGTCGAGCAGGCCGCTGAGGTGCCCGTGGTCGCCGGACACCGACGACAGGCCGATCTCGGCCCTGCGGTACAGGTCCTGGTCGCCGACCTCGGCGACCGCGACCGCGTACCTGCGGTGCAGTTCGGCGAGGATCGGGCGGACGACGGAGCGCTTCTGCTTCAGCGACGCGACGTCGCCGAGCAGCAGGTCGAAGGACAACGTCCCTACATACATGGGCAGCAGGTCAAGCCGACCTGTGAGGCCTCGGGGGATCGCACGGTGTCGCCCGCGCGGTGCGCACTTCCACGGTACCGGCAGCAGGCCGGGCCGATCGACGGATTATCTCCGCCGACCGGCCCGGACCTGCACCGTCAACCGCTGTCAGCCGCTGTCAGCCGCTATCAGCCGCGCGGCTTCTCGCGCATCTCGTAGGTGGCGATGACGTCGTCGATCTTGATGTCGTTGAAGTTGCCGAGGTTGATACCGCCCTCGTAGCCTTCGCGGATCTCGGTGACGTCGTCCTTGAAGCGGCGCAGGCCCTCGATGTTGAGGCTCTCCGCGACCACCTTGCCGTCGCGGATGAGGCGGGCCTTGGTGTTGCGCCGTACCTCGCCGGAACGGATGAGCACACCGGCGATGTTGCCGAGCTTGGAGGAGCGGAAGACCTCGCGGATCTCCGCGGTGCCCAGCTCCACCTCCTCGTACTCCGGCTTGAGCATGCCCTTCAGGGCCGCCTCGATCTCCTCGATGGCCTGGTAGATCACCGAGTAGTACCGGACGTCGACGCCCTCGCGCTCGGCGCGCTGGGTGGCGCGGCCCTCGGCGCGGACGTTGAAGCCGATGATGATCGCGTCCGAACCGGCCGCCAGGTCCACGTCGGACTCGGTGACCGCACCCACACCGCGGTGCAGGACGCGGATGTCGACCTCTTCGCCGACGTCGAGCTGGAGCAGCGAGGACTCCAGGGCCTCCACCGAACCGGACGCGTCGCCCTTGATGATGAGGTTGAGCTGCTGGACCTCGCCGGCCTTGAGGGCCTTGTCCAGGTCCTCCAGCGAGATCCGGATGCCCTTGCGGGCGAACGCCGCGTTCCGCTCGCGGGCGGCACGCTTCTCGGCGATCTGGCGGGCGGTGCGGTCCTCGTCGACGACGAGGAAGTTGTCGCCCGCGCCGGGCACGTTGGTCAGACCCAGCACCAGGACCGGGGTGGCCGGACCGGCCACGTCGACGTTGTTGCCGGCGTCGTCGAGCATCGCCCGGACGCGGCCGTACGCGTCGCCGACCACCATGGTGTCGCCGACCCGCAGGGTGCCGCGCTGGACCAGGACGGTCGCCACGGCGCCGCGGCCGCGGTCGAGGTGCGCCTCGATCGCGATGCCCTGCGCGTCC
This sequence comes from Streptantibioticus silvisoli, assembly GCF_027947535.2. Lineage (GTDB taxonomy): Bacteria > Actinomycetota > Actinomycetes > Streptomycetales > Streptomycetaceae > Streptantibioticus_C > Streptantibioticus_C silvisoli. The sequence goes on along the minus strand of NZ_JAAGKO020000033.1, from coordinate 58,247 downwards.
TGCTCCGGGTTGGCCCGCAGGTCGAGCGAGGCGTCGGCCGTGAGGATCACGGCCTCCAGCAGGCTGTCGATGTTCAGACCCTGCTTGGCGGAGATGTCGACGAACATGGTGTCGCCGCCGTACTCCTCGGCGACCAGGCCGTACTCGGTCAGCTGACCGCGCACCTTGGTCGGGTCGGCGCCCTCGACGTCGATTTTGTTGACCGCGACGACGATCGGCACGTCGGCCGCCTTGGCGTGGTTGAGCGCCTCGACGGTCTGCGGCATCACGCCGTCGTTCGCCGCGACCACCAGGATCGCGATGTCGGTCGACTTGGCACCACGGGCACGCATGGCGGTGAACGCCTCGTGGCCGGGGGTGTCGATGAAGGTGATGCGACGCTCGGCGCCGTTCACCTCGGTCGCCACCTGGTACGCGCCGATGTGCTGGGTGATGCCGCCGGCCTCGCCCGCGACCACGTTGGTCTTGCGGATCGCGTCGAGCAGGCGGGTCTTGCCGTGGTCGACGTGACCCATGACGGTGACCACCGGAGGCCGCGCGACCAGCGCTTCCTCGCCGCCCTCGTCCTCGCCGAACTCGATGTCGAAGGACTCGAGCAGCTCGCGGTCCTCCTCCTCCGGGCTGACGATCTCGACGACGTAGTTCATCTCGTCGGCGAGCAGCTGGAGGGTCTCGTCGGAGACGGACTGGGTCGCGGTGACCATTTCGCCGAGGTTCAGCATCACCTGGACGAGCGACGCCGGGTTGGCGTTGATCTTCTCCGCGAAGTCGGTGAGCGACGCACCGCGCGACAGCCGGACCATCTGGCCGTTGCCGCGAGGCAGCATCACGCCGCCGACGCTCGGGGCCTGCATGGCCTCGTACTCCTGGCGCCGCTGCCGCTTCGACTTGCGGCCACGCGCCGGACGGCCACCGGGGCCGCGACCGAACGCGCCCTGCGTGCCGCCACGGCCACCGGGGCCGCCGGGACGCCCGCCGAAGCCGGGACGGCCACCGCCGCCGCCGAAGCCGCCACCGGGGCCACCGCCACCGGGACGACCGGCGAAACCGCCACCGCCACCGGGACGACCGGCACCGCCACCGCCACCGGGACGACCGGCGAAACCGCCGCCGCCACCGGGACGACCCGCGCCGCCGCCGCCACCGGGACGACCGGCGCCACCGGGGCCGCCGGGGCCACGGCCGCCGGGACCCGGACGGGGTCCGGCCGCCGGACGCTGCGGCATCATGCCGGGGTTCGGACGGTTGCCGCCGGGACCGCCGGGGCCGCCGCCGGGACGCGGCATGGCGCCCGGGGTGGGACGTGCGCCGCCCTGCGCGCCGCCGGGACGCGGAGCGCCCTGCGGACGGGGGCCGCCGCTGCCGGGGCCGCCGGCGCCGGGGGCACCGGGACGCGGCGCGCCGCCGGGACGCGGTCCACCGGGGGACTGCGGACGGGGCATACCGGTGCTGCCGGACGAGCTGAACGGGTTGTTGCCGGGACGCGGTCCGGCCGGACGGGCACCGCCCGGACGGGCCGGACGGTCGCCGGCGGGACGCGCCGGACGCTCGCCGCGGTCGCCGCCGGGACGCACCGCGCCGCCGTCACGCGAACCGGAGCCGGGACGCTGCGCGGGGCGCGGGCCCGGGGTGGCCGACGGACGGGACGCGGAGCGCTCCGGTGCCGGGGTGACCGCCGGGGCCGGGCTCGCCGGAGCGGCCGGGGCCGCCGGAGTCGCCGGGGTGGCGGGCGCCGGGGAGGAGAACTCCGCGGCGGGCGCAGGCTGCGCGGGGGCCGGCTTGGGGCCGGGACGCGGGCCGGGCGCGGGGGGCCGGGGACCGGACGAGGCCGGGCCCGACGAGGCCGGGGCGGGCGCCGCAGGGGCGGCCGGACCGGGGTTGGCGGCCGCCGGGCGCGGCGCGGGGGCGCCGGGCTTGGGGGCCGCCGGACGTGCCGCACCCGGGGTGGGTGCGGAGGACCCTGCGGGCGCCTGCTTGCGCGGCGCCGAGGGCTTGCCGGAGGAGTTGCCCCCGGTCTGCAATGCGTCGGTCAACTTACGGACAACCGGCGCCTCGATGGTCGAGGACGCCGAACGGACGAACTCGCCGAGTTCTTGGAGCTTGGCCATGACGACCTTGCTCTCGACTCCCATCTCCTTGGCGAGTTCGTATACCCGGACCTTAGCCACTTCGCTCCTTCTAGGTCCGGGGTGGTCGTCCGCCGGACCGTCGCTACTTCATGGGCGTACTCATCGCGTACTCATCGAGTGCTCATCGCAATCTCGACCTACTTCCACTCGCGAGGTACCTGACCGCACGGTCGCCCGTGCCGTTCTTACGTCGTTTCAGCTTGTGCCGCGTGCCGCAACCACTGGAGCAACTCCGCGGTGCCGGGCGGTTCCTGGGCGCGCAAGGCCCGGGAGAACGCACGGCGGCGGACCGCCAGGTCGTAACACGCCGGGTCGGGATGCAGGTAAGCACCCCGGCCGGGCAGCGTACCGCGCGGATCGGGGACGCATTCCTCCCCGACCACCGCGGTGCGCAGCAGTTCGGTCTTGGCCGACCGTTTCCGGCACCCCACACAGGTTCGCTCGGGGCATGTTCGGTCACGCGTCCGGCCAGACACTGGTAAGTCTACCTCCCCGCGCCAACCTCACCCGTTCGGGTTGGTTTGCGTCTCCATGTTCGGTACTCAGCGGTAATCCCCGCCGGTGTGCGGCGGTTACCGGCGGGCACACCCTCGGGCATGTCCTAGTCCTGCGGCTCCGGCTCGGTGTCCGGCCGGATGTCGATGCGCCAGCCGGTGAGGCGGGCGGCGAGGCGGGCGTTCTGCCCCTCCTTGCCGATGGCGAGCGACAGCTGGTAGTCGGGGACGATCACCCGCGCGGAGCGGGCGGCGAGGTCGACCACCTCGACCTTGTTGACCCGTGCGGGTGACAGCGCGTTCGCGACCATCTGCGCGGGGTCGTCGGACCAGTCGACGATGTCGATCTTCTCGCCGTTCAGCTCGGCCATCACCGCGCGCACCCGGCTGCCCATCGGGCCGATGCAGGCGCCCTTGGCGTTCAGGCCCTGGCGGGTGGAGCGCACGGCGATCTTGGTGCGGTGGCCGGCCTCGCGGGCGATGGCCTCGATCTCCACCGAGCCGTCGGCGATCTCCGGCACCTCCAGGGAGAACAGCTTGCGCACCAGGTTGGGGTGGGTGCGCGACAGGGTGACGGACGGGCCGCGTACGCCCTTGACCACCCGTACGACGTACGTGCGCAGCCGGGTGCCGTGCTTGTAGGACTCGCCCGGCACCTGCTCCTGCGGCGGGAGGATGGCCTCCAGCTTGCCGATGTCGACCAGGACGTTGCGCGGGTCGTTGCCCTGCTGGACCATGCCGGCCACCACGTCGCCCTCACGGCCGGCGTACTCGCCGAAGGTGATCTCCTCCTCGGCGTCGCGCAGCCGCTGGAGGATGACCTGCTTGGCGGTGGTGGCGGCGATCCGGCCGAAGCCGCCGGGGGTGTCGTCGAACTCCTTGGGCGTGGCGCCCTCGTCGAGTTCGGCGGGGTCCTCCTTGGCCAGCACGGTGATCGTGCCGGTGGTGCGGTCCAGCTCCACCCGGGCGTCCCGGCGGCTGCCGGGCTCACGGTGATAGGCGATCAGGAGGGCCGACTCGATCGCCTCGACCAGCAGGTCGAAGGAGATCTCCTTCTCCCGGACCAGTCCCCGCAGGGCACTCATGTCGATGTCCACGGCTACGCCTCCTCGGTGCTCTCGTCGATCTCGGCGGAAGGCAGGTCCGCGTCGTCGTGCTCGTCTTCGTGCTCTTCGTCGTACTCGTCTTCGTCGTCCGCGTCGTCGTCCTGCTCACCCTGGGCGAGCTCGGCGTCGGTGGCCTTGCGGTTGAACTCGACCTCGACCCGTGCCTTGGCGACCTCGGCGAGCTCCAGCCGGCGGGCGGTGGGCTTGCGGCCCTTCACCCCGGGGACCTCCAGGTCCATCCCGTCCTCGTCGAGCGAGAGCAGACGCGCCGTCAGCTCACCGCCGCCGACCAGCGTGAACGCGATCAGGCGGCCGATGTTGCGGCGGAACTGCCGGGGCCCGGTGAGCGGACGGTCGGTGCCCGGGGAGGTGACCTCCAGGGTGTACGGCGCGCCGCCCATGGCGTCGGACTCGTCCAGCGTCTCGGAGATCCGGCGGCTGAAGGCGGCCACCGCGTCCAGCGAGACCCCGCTGTCGGAGTCGACGACGACACGCAGCACGCGGCGCTTGCCCGCGGGGGTCACCTCGACCTCTTCCAGATCCAGTCCCGACGCGGTGGCCGGCGGCTCCAACAACGCTCGCAGCCTGTCGCTTGGGGTGGTGCTCATCCGGGTGACTCCTCGGCCGCGTGTGCTGTTGTGGGTACGTCGTGTCGGCTCCCGAGCCTATCGGTTCCGGTACCCGGCTGACGATTCGGCACGGACGCGCGGGTGGCCGTGGCCCGCGCGGCGATCACCGCAGGTAGGCTGCTGAGCCGGCCGGCTGTGGCGGCACCGCCGCCCCGCCGCCGGTGCGTCGTCGTGATCGTCCGGGCGCCGTCCGGGTGGCGTCGGGGCGTCGTCCGGGTGCGGTCCGCGTACCGTCCGGGTGCCGTCCTGCGGCTGCCCCGGCGGAGCGCGGCAACCTCCGGAACACGACGCCGGACCACCGCGGCCCGGGCCCCGGAAACGCACGTCGCACGACCCGCCGGTACGACCCCCGGTACGACTTCCCGCACGCCCCTCCGCAGGACCCCGGATCTTCCGACCTCCCGACTGTCGGACCTGTCAGCCTCACACCTGCCAGTGTCGGACCCCTCCCTCAGAAAAGAGGAACGTGCCGTTCAGGATCTCCGCGTCGGCCGTGCGCCGCGCCGGGCCGCCGCGCCGGGCCGTGCTGGGCTGGGCCGCGGGCGCCGGCGGGGCGCTCGCGGCGGTGCTCGCCGGCTGCACCGCGAGCCGGCCGGCCGCACGGCGGGCCGCCTCCCGGGACACCGGACTGCGCCGGCAGGCGGCGTCGGACAGCGCGCTGCTGCTGGCCCGCTACGACGCCACGCTGGCCGCGCACCCGGCGCTGGCCGGCCGGCTGGCCCCGCTGCGGGCGCAGGTCGCCGCGCACGCCGCCGCGTTCGGCGCCGGCGCCGCGAGCCCGTCCGCCCGGCCGCCGGCCACCGCGCCCGCCTCGGCGTCCGCCGCCGCGTCCGGCTCCCCCGCCCCGTCCGCGTCCGGCGCGCCGGCGGTGCCGCCGGTGCCGTCCGGGACCTCCGAGGCCCTGTCGGCGCTGGCCGGCGCCGAACGCGTCACCGCCGCCGCCCGGTCCGCCGCGGTCGCCGCCGCCTCGCCCGACCTGGCCCGGCTGCTGGCGTCGGTCGCCGCCTGCGGCGCGGCCCACGTCGCCCTGCTGACCGGAGGTGCCAGGTGACCGCTCCGCGGACCGAGGTGGCGGCCGCGCAGGCCGCACTGGCCGCCGAGTACGCGGCCGTCTACGGGTACGGCGTGGTCGGCGCCCGGGTCGGCACCGGTGACCGGGCGGACGCGACGGCCGCCTACACCGCGCACCGGTCCGCCCGGGACGCGATGCGCCGGGCGGTGCGGACACTGGGCGTCGACCCGGTGGCCGCGGACGCCGGATACGCGCTGCCGTTCCCGGTACCGGACGCGGCGGCCGCGGTCCGGCTGGCGGCGGAGCTGGAGGACCGCGTCGCCGACGCCTACGCCGACCTGGTCGCGGCCTGCGACGGCCCGCTGCGCGGTGAGGCGGCGGCCTGCCTGCGGGACGCGGCGGTGCGCGCGGTGCGCTGGCGCGGCAGCGGCCCGGCCTTCCCCGGCATGCCCGAGCGCGACGGTGTGGCCTCCGACGCCGCCTCACCGGCCGCCGACAGTCTCTGAACGTCCTGTGAACGTCCGTCAACCACGGTCCGCGTACGGGCCGCAGCCCCCGGAGGGACCGACCCACCCATGACCTCGGCACCCGGTGTTCCCGTCGAGCCCCCGGAGCGGCTGTCCCGGGCCGCCGCCACCCGGGCGGGTGAGGACGGCCGGCGGTGGCTGGCCGGGTTGCCGGACCTGGTCGGGGAGTTCCTGCAACGCTGGGAGCTGACGCCGGTGCGGGTGGTGCGGCCGGGCGGCGGCGCGAGCCTGGTCGTGCTGGTCACCACGGCCGACGGGGGCCCCGCGGTGCTGAAGGCGGCCCTGCCGGTGGCGGACGGCGGCCAGGAGCACGCCGCGCTGGCGCACTGGGACGGCCACTGCGCGGTGCGGCTGCTGCGCGCCGACCCCGACCGCGGTGTGCTGCTGCTGGAACGGCTGCACGCCGCGATCACCCTGCGGTCGCTGCCGGACGCCAAGGCCACGCTGGAGGCGGTGGGCGTGCTGCGCCGGCTGTGGGTACCGCCGGCCGACGGCCATCCGTTCACCACCGTCGCCGACCGCACCGAGCGGCGGGCGGCGGCGTTGCGGGAGGCCGGGACCCTGCCGTGGGCGGCGGACCTGGCCCCGCTGATCGACGAGGCGCTGGCGGAACGGGACCGGCTGACCGCCGTGCCGTACCCGGCGCCGGTGCTGCTGCACGGGGAGTTCCGGCACGGCGCGGTGCTGGCCGCGGAACGCGCGCCGTGGCTGGCGGTGGGCCCGGACCCGCTGGTCGGCGACCCGGCCTACGACCTGGCCTGGCTGGCCCGCGAGCGGCTGCTGACGCTGGCGGCCGGCTCGGCGGCACCGGCCGTGGCGGCCCGCCGCCTGTCGAAGCTGGCCGACGCGCTCGACGTCGACCGGGACCGGCTGCGCGGCTGGACGGTCTTCCGCGCGGTGGAGGCCGGCGCCCGGGCACTGGCGGCGGGCGCCCGGGCCGACGGCGAACTGCTGCTGGAGTTCGCCGGCTGGCTGTGAACACCCTTATGCGGCACGGGAGTTATTCGTAGGCGCCGGTCAAGGGCCATCTGCGGCAGGGGAGTTACCCGTAGGCGCCGGCGAACGTCCCTCTGCGGCACGGGAGTCACCCGTAGGCCGGTGAGCGCCCTCCTGCGGCACGGGGGTGACTCGTCGGCCGTGGAAGCGCGCACGGCGTCCAGGCCGCGCCCTGCGGCCCCCCGGTGCCCGTCGCGGGGCCGGTTCCGGGCGGCTGCCGCGGGGTGGGCGAGGGACTTCTCGGGGGTGATTCCGCCGCGCTCACCGCCGCGCCGGACCGCGGGAGCGCCGACGCCGTCGCCGGTTCGGCGGCCGGGCCGTGCGCCGCTACGGGATCCGCCTGCCGGGCGTTCCGCGCCGGCCTGCGCAGGCGTCGACCACCGGCGTCCGGCACGCGGCACGCGCCAACCCGCTCCCGGCGGTCAGGCCGGGTCGTCCGCGGTGGTCCGGGCCGGGCGGCGCAGCGGCAGGTCGGCGCCCATGACGGTGTACGGGATCGGGGCGCTCGGGAAGTGCACCGGGTGGGCGAGGTCGGCGTAGCCCAGGCCGCGGTAGAAGCGACGGGCCGGGCTGTCGAGGTCGAGCGCGGACAGGATGGTGCGCGGCTGCGGGACCGGGTCGGTGAGCCCGGTGATCAGCCGGCCGCCGACGCCGCGGCCCTGGTAGGCGGGCAGGACGTGGAGTTCGACGACCACGAAGGAGTCGTCGAGCCAGCGGTCACCGCCCTCGCGGCGCAGGTAGGGCTCGACGATGGTGGACCACCAGTGGCCGCGGTCGTTGGGCATGCCGTAGACGAAGCCGACGAGCCGGCCGCTGGGGGAGGTGGCGCCCAGGGAGCGGACGCCGGGCTGCTGGAGGTGGCGCCGCACGATCTGTTCGCGGACCGCGATCTCGTCGTCGGTGAGCCCGAAGGCCAGGGCCTGGACCGCGAGTGCCTCGTCGACCCGGGCCGCGAGGTCGACCGGTCCGACCGTTGCGTCATCCATGATCCGGACCCTAGCCGACCGCCCGGGGCGCGCGGGGCCCGATCGAGGGGACCGGTGCCGGCCCGGGTCAGAACAGCACGCTCATGAACGAGCCGGTCTCGGTGAAGCCGACCCGGCGGTAGGCGGCGCGGGCGGCGGTGTTGAAGTCGTTGACGTAGAGGCTGGCGATGGGGGCGGCGTCGCGCAGCGCGTAGTGCAGGACGGCGGCCATCCCGGTCTCGGACAGGCCGCGGCCGCGGTGTTCGGGGGCGACCCAGACGCCCTGGATCTGGCAGGCGTGCTGGGTGACGGCGCCGATCTCGGCCTTGAAGACGACGCGGCCGTCGTCGATGCGGGCGAACGCGCGTCCGGTGGTGACGAGTTCGGCGACGCGGGCCTGGTAGAGCAGTCCGCCGTCGCCGGCCAGCGGGGAGATGCCGACCTCCTCGGTGAACATCGCCACGCACGCGGGCATGACGACGTCCATCTCCTCGCGGCGCACCCGGCGCACCCGGGGGTCGGGGGCGATGTGTTCCGGCAGGGTGCGGGTGACCATCAGCGGCTGGTTGCGGCGGACCTCGCGGGCGGGGCCCCAGCCGGGTTCGAGCAGCGACCACAGCAGGGCGGTGGCGTCGGCCGGGCCCACGATGGACGAGCAGCGGCGGCCGGCCCGGCGGGCACGTTCGGCGAAGGCGCGGACGGCGGCGGGGCCGGCGCAGATCAGGACCAGGTTGGCGCCGGCGTAGCACAGGGATTCCAGGCGTCCGCCGGCGTACCAGCCCCACATCTCGCCGCCGAGCCGCCAGGGGTCGAGTCCGGCGACGCGTACCCGGGCGGCGACGAAGGCGTTGGCGACCGGGTCGCGGTCCAGGACGGCCAGCGCGGCGTCGAGGTCGGCGGGTTCCAGAACCCTGGTGGTGGACGTCGTCAGCACGGTGGGCGCCTCGCAGTACGGGCCCGCAGGTGGGCTACTTGATCCCGTTGATCCCGGCACTTTACCTCGCGGCGGCCCCGCCCGGCCCCCGCGCGTGACGCCGCGGGGACGGCGCACGGGGTGTACGGGGGCGGCGCGCGGGGGCGTTCCGCACCGGCCGCGGGCGGTCACCTGGTGGTTCGCGGGCGGCCACGCGGGGGCGGGAGCGGTCCGGCGGAAGCGGTCCGGCGAGGGCCGTCCGGCGGGACCGGGTCCCGACCGGTCCGGCGGGCCCGGGGCGGGCGGCCGGACCGGGGCGGGCGGGTCAGGAGACGGACACCGCGGGCTCTCCGGAGGCGACGCCGTCGGCCTCCATCTGCTCGGCGATCTTCATGGCCTCCTCGATGAGGGTCTCCACGATCTTCGACTCCGGCACCGTCTTGATCACCTCGCCCTTGACGAAGATCTGCCCCTTGCCGTTGCCCGAGGCCACCCCCAGATCCGCCTCACGCGCCTCACCCGGACCGTTGACCACACACCCCATCACCGCCACCCGCAACGGAACCTCCAGACCATCCAGCCCCGCCGAGACCTGATCCGCCAGCTTGTACACATCCACCTGCGCCCGACCGCACGACGGACACGACACGATCTCCAACCGCCGCTGCCGCAGATTCAACGACTCCAGAATCTGAATGCCCACCTTCACCTCCTCCGCCGGAGGCGCCGACAACGACACCCGGATCGTGTCCCCGATCCCCTCCGCCAACAGCGCACCGAACGCCACCGCCGACTTGATCGTCCCCTGGAACGCCGGACCCGCCTCCGTCACCCCCAGATGCAACGGGTAATCACACCTCTGCGCCAGCAACCGATAGGCATTCACCATCACCACCGGATCGTTGTGCTTCACCGAGATCTTGATGTCCCGGAACCCGTGCTCCTCGAACAACGAGCACTCCCACAACGCCGACTCCACCAACGCCTCAGGAGTCGCCTTCCCGTACTTCTCCAGCAACCGCCTGTCCAGCGACCCCGCGTTCACCCCGATCCGGATCGGCGTCCCCGCCGCCGACGCCGCCCGCGCGATCTCCTTCACCTTGTCGTCGAACTGCCGGATGTTCCCCGGATTCACCCGCACCGCCGCACACCCCGCGTCAATCGCCGCGAACACGTACTTCGGCTGAAAATGAATATCCGCGATCACCGGAATCTGCGACTTCCGCGCAATCGTCGCCAACGCATCCGCGTCATCCTGCGACGGACACGCCACCCGCACGATCTGACAACCCGACGCCGTCAACTCCGCGATCTGCTGCAACGTCGCACCGATGTCCGCCGTCACCGTCGTCGTCATCGACTGCACCGACACCGGCGCGTCCCCACCCACCGCCACCGACCCCACCTGGATCTGACGCGACCGCCGGCGCTCGGCCAGCTTCAGCGGAACGGACGGAATACCAAGCGAAACGGCGGTCATGTGCGGTGCATCCCCAACGTCTGGTTCGAGGTCGTCTGGCGGCAGCGTGGGCCGGCGGCAACGGATTGCGCCGGGCGCGTTCCGGATGACGAGATTACGGCACCCGGCGCGGACCGGGCGCACGCGACGGGGAACGGCACCGGCCGGGCACCCGGATGCCCGGCCGGATTCGTCCGCCATCGGCTTTTCATGGGTATTCAGGTGATTTTGACCGGATTCACCACGTCGGCGATGAGCACCAGCACGGTGAAGGACAAGAAGATACCGGCCACCACATAAGCCACCGGCATCATCTTGGCCACGTCGAAAGGTCCCGGGTCGGGCCGGCGGAAGACCCGGGCGAGATTGCGCTTGACCGCCTCCCACAGCGCGCCGGCGATGTGACCGCCGTCCAGCGGCAGCAGCGGCAGCATGTTGAACAGGAACAGCGACAGGTTGAAGCCGGCGACCAGCATCAGCATGGTGGCGATCCGCTGCTCCGGCGGGATGTCCAGCGAGAAGACCTCACCGCCGACCCGGGCCGCGCCGACCACGCCCATCGGGCTGTCCGGCTGCCGGGGCGCGCCGTCGAAGGCGGACCGCCACAGCGCCGGGATCCGCTCGGGCAGGTTGACCAGGGAGCCGACGGTGGCGTGCACCATGGACCCCATCTGGCCGACCGAGTCGCCGAAGCCCTGCTTGACGATGCCGGCGGCCGGGGTGAAGCCGAGGAAGCCGGCCGAGACGTACTGGCCGTCGACGTAGCCGCCGTGGCCGTCGCTCTTGGCGACCTGGTTCCTGATGAGGTCGGCGTTCAGGGTGACGTCGCCGCCGCGCCGGTCCACGGTGATGGTGGCCGGACCGGTGGTGCGGCGGATGTCGTTCTGCAGGGTGTCCCAGTCGGTGACCGGGCGGCCGTCGAAGCCGGTGATCCGGTCCCCGGCCCGCAGGCCCGCCTTCTTCGCCGGGGAGGCCGGGTCGCCCTTGCCGCAGGCGGTCTTGCCGGCGCTGGCCGCGGACTGGCTGATGACGCAGTCCGAGACGCTGCCGACGGTGGTGGTCTGTGCCCTTATCCCGAAGCCCATCAGGACGCCGAGGAAGAGCAGCACCGCGAGAACGAGGTTCATGAAGGGGCCGGCGAACATCACGATGACGCGCTTCCACGGCTTGCGCGTGTAGAACAGCCGCTCCTCGTCGCCGGGCTGGAGCTCCTCGAACGCCGCCGAGCGGGCGTCCTCGATCATGCTGCGGAACGGCGAGCTGGCCCGGGCGGTGATCCGGCCGTCGTCGCCGGGCGGGAACATGCCGATCATCCGGATGTAGCCGCCCATCGGGATCGCCTTGACCCCGTACTCGGTGTCGCCCTTCTTGCGCGAGAAGACGGTCGGGCCGAAGCCGACCATGTACTGCGGCACCCGGATGCCGAACAGCTTGGCGGTCGACAGGTGGCCCAGCTCGTGCCACGCGATCGAGATGAGCAGTCCCACGGCGAAGACAGCGATCCCGAGCACCGTCATCAAGGTCGTCATACGCGGGCCTCCGCTGCCACCTGCTGAGCCAGTTCGCGGGCGCGGGATCGCGCCCATTCCTCCGCACCGAGGACGTCCGCGAGGGTCACGGAAGTTCCCGGGGTGCCGTGTTCGGCGACCACCTCGGCCACAGTGTCCACGATGCCGGTGAACGGCAGGCGGCCGTGGCGGAACGCCTCGACGCACTCCTCGTTGGCCGCGTTGAAGACCGCGGGGGCGGTACCGCCGAGGGTACCGACCTGCCGGGCCAGGCCCACCGACGGGAACGCCTCGGTGTCCAGCGGCAGGAACTCCCAGCTGTGCGCCCGGGTCCAGTCGCAGCCCGGCGCGGCGTCCGCCACCCGGTGCGGCCAGCCCAGGCCCAGCGAGATCGGCATGCGCATGTCCGGCGGGCTGACCTGCGCCAGGGTCGAGCCGTCGGTGAACTCCACCATGGAGTGAATGTAGGACTGCGGGTGGACGACCACGTCGATCCGGTCGAAGGGGATGTCGAAGAGCAGGTGCGCCTCGATCACCTCCAGGCCCTTGTTGACCAAGGTGGCCGAGTTGATGGTCACCACCGGTCCCATGTCCCAGGTCGGGTGGGCCAGCGCGTCCTCGACGGTGACCGCGGCCAGCTCGTCGCGGGTCCGGCCGCGGAACGGGCCGCCGGAGGCGGTGACGACCAGCCGGCGCACCTCGGCACGGGTGCCGCCGGCCAGCGCCTGGAACAGGGCGGAGTGCTCGGAGTCCACCGGCACGATCTGCCCCGGCCGCGCGACCGCCTTGACCAGCGGGCCGCCGACGATGAGCGACTCCTTGTTGGCCAGGATGAGCACCCGGCCGGCCTCCAGCGCCGCCAGGGTGGGCGCCAGGCCGATGGAGCCGGTGATGCCGTTGAGCACACTGTGGCACTCGGCGCGGGCCAGCTCGGTGGAGGCGTCCGGACCGGCCAGGATCTCCGGCAGCGTGGCGCCGGCGCCGTAGCGGGCGGCCAGCGCCTCGCGCAGCGCGGGCACCGCCGCCGGGTCGGACACCCCGACCGCCCGCACGCCCAGCCGGTGCGCCTGCTCGGCCAGCAGCGCGGTACGGCCGCCGGCCGCCGAGAGCGCCACGACCGTGAACCGGTCCGGGTTGCGCAGCACGACGTCGATGGCCTGGGTGCCGATCGAGCCGGTCGACCCGAGGATCACGATCTCCCGGGGCCCGTCGGGGCCCTCGGGTCCGGGTGTGTACAGCTGGTGGGGATCGGCGAGAGGTTCTCGGCACTCGGTCATGCACCCATTGTGGCCGCATCCGCTGTGGGCTCGGACCGCGGATGCGGCCATCGGTGGAGTGCGGATCAGCGGATCGGCCGGTGGAGGTTGTCCTTCCCGGACGGGCCCGGGGTGGCGTCGGCGATCCACGGCCCGTCGCCGGACGGGTCGATGATGCCGTCCTCCAGCCACTCGTACCGGCCGGCCAGCACCGCCTTGACCACCTGGTGGTCCAGGTCGTCGGTGTTGTTCCACAGCCGGCCGAACAGCTCCTCCACCCGCAGCCGGGACTGCTGGCAGAAGGCGTCGGCCAGCTGCCGGGCGGCCTGTCCGTCGTCGCCGCTCCCGCCCAGCTTCTCGGCGCGCACGCACACCGCGCTCATCGCGAACAGCTCCGCGCCGATGTCGACCACCCGGCCCAGGAAGCCCTGCTTGGTCTCCATCTTCCCCTGCCAGCGCGACATGGCGTAGAAGGTGGACCTGGCCAGCCGGCGCGAGGTGCGCTCGACGTACCGCAGGTGGCCGGCGAGGTGGCCGAACTCACTGTAGGAGTTGGGCAGTTGACCGGCACCGGCGACCAGCTTGGGCAACCAGCGGGCGTAGAAGCCGCCGGCCCGCGCGCCCGCCTTCGCCTTGTCGCCCAGGCTCTTGTCCGGGTCGATGAGGTCACCGGCCACCGACAGGTGGGCGTCGACCGCCTCGCGGGCGATGAGCAGGTGCATGATCTCGGTGGAGCCCTCGAAGATCCGGTTGATGCGCAGGTCGCGCAGCATCTGCTCGGCGGGCACCGCGCGTTCGCCGCGGGCGGCCAGCGAGGCGGCGGTCTCGAAGCCGCGGCCGCCGCGGATCTGCACCAGCTCGTCGGCGATCCGCCAGGACATCTCGCTGCCGTACAGCTTGGCCAGCGCCGCCTCGATCCGGATGTCGTTGCGGTCCTCGTCGGCCATCTCGCTGGCCAGGTCCACCACCGCCTCCAGGGCGAAGGTGGTCGCGGCGATGAAGGAGATCTTGGCGCCGACCGCCTCGTGGTCCGCGATGGCCCGGCCCCACTGCTCACGGGCCGCCGACCACTCGCGGGCGATCTTCAGGCACCACTTGGCGGCGCCGGCGCAGGCGGCGGGCAGCGACAGGCGGCCGGTGTTGAGGGTGGTCAGCGCGATCTTCAGGCCGGAGCCCTCCGGGCCGATCCGGTTGGCGGCCGGGACCCTGACCTGGTGGAAGCGGGTGACGCCGTTCTCGATGCCGCGCAGTCCCATGAAGGCGTTGCGATTCTCCACCGTGATGCCGGGGCTGTCCGCCTCGACCACGAACGCGGTGATGCCGCCCTTGTGCCCCTCGGACTTCGGCACCCGCGCCATGACCACCAGCAGGTCGGCCACCACGCCGTTGGTCGTCCACAGCTTGACGCCGTCCAGCAGGTAGTCGTCGCCGTCCGGCACCGCGGCGGTCGCCAGCCGCGCCGGGTCCGAGCCGACGTCCGGCTCGGTCAGCAGGAAGGCGGAGATGTCGGTACGGGCGCAGCGCGGCAGGAAGACGTCCTTCTGCTCCTGGGTGCCGAACATCTTCAGCGGCTGCGGGACGCCGATCGACTGGTGGGCGGACAGCAGCGCGCCGATCGCCGCGCTGGCGGTACCGGCCATGGCCAGCGCCTTGTTGTAGTAGACCTGCGTCAGACCGAGTCCGCCGTACTTGGTGTCGATCTTCATGCCCAGCGCGCCGAGCTGCTTGAGCCCGTCGATGACACCGTCCGGGATGCGCGCGTCGCGCTCGATCTCGGCGCTGTCGACCTTCGTGGCCAGGAAGTCCTGGAGCTTGGTGAGGAACTCCTCACCGCGCTGCCGGTCCTCCGTCGTCCCGGTCGGATGCGGGTGGATCAGGTCCAGCCGGAAGCGTCCGAGGAACAGTTCCTTGGCGAAGCTGGGCTTGTGCCAGTCCTGTTCACGGGCGTCCTCGGCGACCTGCCGGGCTTCGCGTTCGGAGACCTTGGGGGCGGTGGACACGGAAACTCACCTCGCCGTGGCGTCGGGTTGTCCTGCTCTGTTCTGATTACCACGTAGTGCTACCCGAGCGTATGTACCCGATTAACGCTTTCCCTATCAGACACCGCACATCTCGGACACGACTGCCGCACAGCGTGCGGTTTCCCGACGCACAGGTGAACGGTCCCGGCGGAGTGTGAAGGACTCCGGCACGTCAGCGGGACGGCCCCGCCGCAGAGGTGCGCGCGAAACGGTCCCGCCGAGTGCGAAGCCCCGCCCGACGCGAAGGGGGCGCCGCCGCGTGTACGCGGGCGACGCCCCCTGTTGTCGGGTGGGGCGAGTGGTGAGGTCGGACGGGCTGTGGGGGGCGTTGTTCCGGTACGGCGGACCGGGCCGCCGGGGCGTGCGGTGGGCAGGGGGCCGGGGACGCGCTCGGCCCCGCCGGTGAGGGGGTTGGCCCCGCCGGTGAGGCGGTCGGCGCCTCCGGTGAAGCGGCAGCTCCGCCGGTGAAGTGCTCGGCCCCGCCGGTGAAGCGGTCGCCTCGCCGGTGAAGCGGTCGCCCCCCGGTGAGGCGGGAGCCCCCCCGGCGAGGCGGTGGCCGGCCCCTTCCGGCGAACCGGCCGCCACCGGATGCGGCGGTCAACCGCTCCGGCGGCCAACGGATACGGCGGTCAACCGGTCCGGCGGATCACAGGTCGAGGCCGGTCAGCACCAGGACGCGTTCGTAGGTGTAGTCCGCCATCGCGCTGGCCACGCCCTCGCGGCCGGTGCCGGACGCCTTCACACCGCCGTACGGCATCTGGTCGGCCCGGTAGGAGGGCGCGTCGCCGATGATCACACCGCCGACCTCCAGCTCCCGGTGGGCCCGGAAGGCGGTCGCCAGGTCGTGGGTGAAGACGCCCGCCTGGAGGCCGAAGGCCGAGTCGTTGACGGCCGCGAACGCCGCGTCGGTGCCGTCGACCCGGTGCAGCGTCAGCACCGGTCCGAAGACCTCGGCGCCCGCCAGGATCGCGTCGGCGGGCAGGTCGGCCAGCACGGTCGGCTCGTAGGACGCGCCCTGCCGGCCGCCGCCGGTGAGCACCTTGGCGCCCTTGGCGACCGCGTCGGCCACCCAGGACTCCACCCGCTCGGCGGCCTGTTCGCTCACCAGCGGGCCCACGTCGGTCGCCTCGTCGGCCGGGTCGCCGGTGACCTGGGCGCGGACCTTCGCCACGATCTTCTCCGCCAGCCGGTCGTAAACGGCGGCGTCGGCGATGACCCGCTGCACCGAGATGCACGACTGGCCGGCCTGGTAGTTGGCGAAGACCGCGATCCGGCCGGCCGCCCACTCCAGGTCCTGCTCCGAGGCGTAGTCGGCCAGCACGACGGCCGCCGCGTTGCCGCCCAGCTCCAGCGTGAGGTGCTTGGCGGGCACCTGCCGCTGGATGGCGAAGCCGACGGTGTCGGAACCGGTGAACGAGATGACCGGCAGCCGCTCGTCGGCGGTCAGCGCCGGCATCTTGTCGTTGGCGACCGGCAGCACGCTCCACGCGCCGGCCGGCAGGTCGGTCTCGGCCAGCAGTTCGCCCAGCAGCAGCGCGGACAGCGGGGTCGCCGGGGCGGGCTTGACGATGATCGGCGCGCCGACCGCGATCGCCGGGGCGACCTTGTGCGCCACCAGGTTCAGCGGGAAGTTGAACGGCGCGATGCCCAGGACCGCGCCGCGCGGGAACCGCCGGGTCAGCGCGAGCCGCCCGGTGCCGCCCGGGTCGGTGTCCAGCCGCTGCGCCTCGCCGCCGTTGAACCGCCGGGCCTCCTCCGCCGCCCAGCGGAACACCGACGCCGCCCGGCCGACCTCGCCGCGCGCCCACTTCATCGGCTTGCCGTTCTCGGCGGTGATCAGCTCGGCGATCTCCTGCGCCCGCTCCCCCAGCCGCCGCGCCACGTGGTCCAGGGCCGCGGCCCGCACGTGCGCCGGGGTGGCCGAGAACGCGGCGACCGCGCCGTGGGCGGCCGCGACCGCCTCCTCGACCTGCGCATCGGTCGGCACGCTCACGGTGCCCACGGTCCGGCCGTCGTAGGGGTGCGTGACCTCGAAGGTCCCCTCGCCGGTGGCCGGCCGCCCGGCGACCCAGAACGCGTGCACCGCCTCGCTCGTCGCAGACATTGCGGCTCGCCGCCTTTCGGATGATCCCGACCATCGTTCGGTTGACGCCGCGATGTCGGTGACGTGTGTCGGATGGGGTGTGTATCGGATGGGGTGTGTATCGGATGCGTTGGTCGGACGCGTTCATCGGACGACCTGACGTCCGATGACGTACTGGCCACCCCACGGTAGGGCGCGCGGCGCCGCCGGTCGTTTGTCCATCACGGCGCACGGGAGGCACCGGGTAGGCCGGTTCGGCGAGGGGAGTTGAGCGGGCGCCCCCGAGAAGCGGATGAACCGGTGGATCGGTGAACGGTGAGCTGGTGGGGCGGGCCCCGGCGGTCAGGCGCCGGTCTTCAGGGCGAGCCACAGCTCCATGCGGACGTCGGGGTCGTCCAGGGAGCGGCCGAGGATCTCCTCCACCCGGCGCATCCGGTACCGCAGGGTGTGCCGGTGCACCCCCAGGTCGGTGGCGGCCGCGTCCCACTGGCCGTGCCGGGACAGCCAGGCGTTCAGCGACGCGACCAGGTCGCCGCGGGACGTCGCGTCGTGCTCGCGCAACGGCCGCAGCAGCCCCTCGGCGAACGCCCGAACCGCCTCGTCCGCCAGCAGCGGCAGCACCGAACCGGCGCCGACCTCGTCGTGCCGCACCAGGCCGCGCCCGCGCCGCTGCGCCACCGCCAGCGCCCGTTCCGCCTGCCCGCCGGCCAGCGGCGCGTCCTGCGCCGGTGCCGCGGCCGACAGCCCGAGGGCGAGCGCCGGATGGTCGGCCGCGTGGTCGGCGCAGGCCGCCAGCACCGCGCCGCCGTCGACCGCCAGCACCGTCAGCCGCGGCCCGTCGGCCACCACCAGCAGCGGTTCCGCCGCCCGCAGCGCCGCCGACTCCGCCCGGTCGGCCAGCGCCGCCAGCTCCGCCGCCGCGTCCGACGGCCCCTGCGGGTCGGGCCGCCGCGCCGGTTCGGCCAGCAGCAGCCGCACCGGCCGCTCCAGCAACGTGCCGTACCGCTGCCCGGCGACGTCCCGCGCGTGGCCCGCCTCACCGGCCAGCAGCATCCGCAACAGCGCGGCGCCGAACCGCTGTTCGGCCTCCTGCAACGCCCGCGACTGCTCCAGCGACAGCGTCAGCAGCGCCACCGCCGCGTGCACCACGTACCGGTCGGCGCCGGCCAGCCGCTCGCCGGTGCCGACGGCGAGGAACCCGCGCGGCCGGCGCCCGGTGCCCAGCGACTGCATCTCCACCCGGTCGTCCCCGCCGCCGTCCGCCACCGCGACGCTGGCCGGCGCCGGCCGCTCCCGCAGCCGTTCGGTCTCCCCCGCCAGCCGGGCCGCCCGCTTGCCCGCCCAGCGCGGCGCGGCGGCCACCACCTCGCCGGACGCGTCGTACAACGCCACCCATCCGTCGACGTGCGCCGCCAGCCGGGCCAGCAGCGCCGGGGTCCCGTCCGGCGACAGCGCCGCGCGGGTCAGCTCCCGCTGCGCCTCAAGACTGCTGGTCACCGCCTTGTACTGGTCGGCCGCCACCGCCGCCGAGACCGCCTTGCTGATCGCGATGAACGGCGTCGGCCGCGGCACCCTGAGCAACGGCAGGCCCCGCTCTTCGGCCGCCTCCACCAGGGCCCGCGGCACCTCGTCGTGCCCCAGCCCCACGCCGAACCCCAGCCCGACCACGCCCGCGTCCGCCAGCCGGTACAGGTAGTCGCGCAACGCCTGCGGCCCGCCGCCCAGCTTCAGCCCGGTGGTCAGCAACAGCTCCCCGCCCGCCAGGTACGGCGTCGGATTGTCCAGCTCACTGGTGTGCACCCACGGCACCGCGGCGTCCAGCCGCTCCGCCCCGGCGAGCACGGTCAGCTTCAGCGCGGGGGTGCGTACCAGTGACGCGAGAGTGGCAGGCATATCGCCTCCGATTCTGCCTCACCGGGGGCACGCCCGGAGCCGTGTTCCCGAGGTCGGCGCGATCAGCTCCGCGGGCGGACCGCGCCGCAGGTCCGTCGGCCCGCAGGCCCCGCGGCCCCACGCATCCCTCAGCCCCGCAGGTCGATCAGTACCGGTGGGGCCGTCTCGCCGCCCACCGTCGTCAGGGAGGCGACCGCGTGGCCCGGGGGGACCGCGTTGGCCAGGTCGGAGGCGGACCAGCGTTCCCGTTCGACGCGGCGGACGGTGACCGACTCGGTGGTCGCCGCCTCGCCGGTGAAGAGCCGCCGCACCCCGCGGACGAACCGCTTGAACAGGCCGCCGGACTGGTCCGGGGTACGGGTGATGTCCTCCTCCTCGACCCACGTCGTGCCCCAGGACTCGGCGAACCGCTTGCCGTCCCACGTCGACACGCCCGACAGCGCGATCCGGCAGCCCGCGGCGCCCAGCAGCGCACCGCGCAGTGCCTCCGGCACGTCGTCCAGGCCGCGCAACGCCAGCACGGCGCCCGCGTGCGCGGACCGCAGCCGTTGCAGGGAGCGGACCGCGTCGGCGGTGACCGCGCGCGTCGCGTCGTCCAGCACCAGGCAGGCGAACAGCGCCCGGTCCCGGCGGCCGGTCACCGCCACGGTGAACTGGGCCAGCAGCAGCCGGGTCAGCATCCGGGACGCCTCGGTGTGGCCGCGTTCCGGCAGGTCGACCCGGACCCGCAGCGGGTGCTCCAGCGCACTCAGCGCGAACGGCTTCGTCCGCCCGCTGACGTCGAAGAACCCCGCGAACGCCGGCCGGTCCAGCAGCGCCACCCGGTCCGCCAGCAGCGCGCCGACGTCGCCGGGCCGGCCGGACTGCCGGGACCGCGAGTCCAGTTCGCGCGCCCAGCCGGGCTGGCCGGCCTCGTCCAGCCGCTCGCGCAGCGCCGCCACCGCCGCCGCGCCGCCGTCCAGCAGCTCACGCAGCTCCGGTACCGACGGGAACCGGCCGTGCGCCGCCCGGAACGGGCCGAGCACCTGCGCCAGCGCGGTCGACGCCCGGCGCGGATCGCTCTGCTCGCTGTCGAACCCGTCCAGCAGCGCCGCCGCCAGCAGCCCGGCCGCCTCGTCCGGGTCGGTAGCGCCGCCGTACAGGTCGAGGTCGTAGGCGGAGGCCGGGTCGCCGATCGAGATCACCACGTCGAAGGCGTCCGCCGGCCCCAGGTCCGCGCCGGCCGGCCCGACGACGATCACCGCGGCCGTCCCGGCCAGCGCCTGAAGGCACAGCGACTCCACCACCGGCCGCACGAGGTGCCGCGTCTTGCCGGAACCGGGCGGCCCGACCGCCAGCAGCGACGTGCCCAGCAGCGCGGGGTCCAGCGCCATGCCCGCCCCGCGGTACTGGTACGGGTTGCGGTCGCCCTCGTCCGCCGCGCCGATGCGGACCTGCGCGGTGTACAGGTCGTGCCGCGCCGAGCGGTCCGGCACGTCGCGGGCGCCGGACGGATGCGTCCAGGCCGCCGCGCCGTGCCGCAGCACCGCCTCGCCGAACGCCTCCGCCCGGTCGGCGCTGCCCCGGGCCATCCGCCACGCCCGGTGCAGCCGCACGTAGTCGACGTCGTTCATCCGCCCGGCCCGCGCCTCCTGCGCCAGCCGCTCGGCCACCGCCACCCCGCCGGCCGCCCGCACCTCCGGCCACTCCAGCGGATCGTCCACCGCCCCGGCCTCGACCGCCCCCGAGGCGGCCACCGGCTCCTTCGCCGCCCGCACCAGCGGAAGCACGTAACGGCGCAGCACCTCACGCCAGCGGCCGAAGCGGGCGCAGACGGCGAGCAGCAGCAGGGTGCACAGCACGTAGTAGACGCGTGAGGTGACGTTGAAGGCCACGAGGGTGTCACCGGGGTGGGCGACGCGCCAGGAGTCCGGTGTCAGCCACAGGAAGGGCCAGAACCAGAAGGTGACGTACTCGTCGTTGCACAACGACCACACCAGCGCCCCGATCAGCAGCGACAGCGCCGCTCCCCCCAGCAGTTTGCGGTCCGGGAGGCGGGCGGGGTCCTGGGCGGGGCGGGGGTGGTGGCCGTAGGCGTAGATGCCGGGGGCGTCGGCGTGGCGGGGGGTGCGCAGCCAGGTCTCCAGCGCGCCGGTGGGGGGCCGGTGCGGCATGGGGGGCGGGGGGGCCGCCGGGCGCGGGACGGGCGGCACGGCCGGAGTCGTGTCGCTGGTGCCGTGCGTGCCGTCGATGTTCATACTCCGCTTGCCCCTAGCCCTCGCACCGTCGCCGACCGCGATCGTCCTCAATGTAGTCGAGCGGGCCCGGCCCCTGAAGGTTCGTCACGCCCGCGGACGGCGGCGGGCACCGGTGCCGGCGCCGGTCGCGCGGGGCCGCGAGGGGGTCGGGGCAGCCGGTGGGGCGCCGCGCAACGGCCGCGGGGCAACTGTCCGCCGCGTCGAAACCGCACCCCGGCACCACTCCCCGGCGGCGCATGCCCGGCGGGCGGGGGCGGGCTTAGCCTGCGGTCGTCAGCGCGGTCGGCCAGACCGCCCGCCACCGGATCGCGAGGAGCATCCCATGACCCATCTGTCCGGCGGCCCGGCGCTGCCGCAGGAACGCCGTCTGGTCACCGCCGTGCCGGGGCCGAAGTCGCTGGAGCTGCTGGCCCGCAAGAACGCGGCGGTCGCGGCCGGCGTCGGGGTGACGCTGCCGGTGTTCGTCACCCGCGCGGGCGGCGGCGTGCTGGAGGACGTGGACGGCAACTCGCTGATCGACTTCGGGTCCGGCATCGCGGTCGCCTCGGTCGGCAACAGCGCCGAGGCCGTGGTGCGCCGGGCCACCGAGCAGCTGGAGGCGTTCACCCACACCTGCTTCATGGTGACCCCGTACGAGGGGTACGTGGAGGTGGCCGAGCGGCTGGCGGAGCTGACGCCGGGCGACCACCCGAAGAAGTCGGCGCTGTTCAACTCGGGCGCGGAGGCGGTGGAGAACGCGGTCAAGATCGCCCGCGCCCACACCCGGCGCACCGCGGTCGTCGTCTTCGACCACGGCTACCACGGCCGCACGAACCTGACGATGGCGCTGACGGCGAAGAACATGCCGTACAAGCAGGGCTTCGGGCCGTTCGCGCCGGAGGTCTACCGGGTGCCGCTGGCGTACCCGTTCCGCTGGAAGGGCGACGCGCAGGCGTGCGCGGCGGAGGCGGCCGAGGCGGCGATCGACCAGATCACCAAGCAGATCGGCGCGGAGAACGTGGCGGCGGTCATCATCGAGCCGATCGCCGGCGAGGGCGGCTTCATCGAGCCGGCCAAGGGCTTCCTGCCGCGGATCGCGGAGTTCGCGAAGGCCAACGGGATCGTGTTCGTCGCGGACGAGATCCAGACCGGGTTCTGCCGGACCGGCCAGTGGTTCGCGTGCGAGGACGAGGGGATCGTGCCGGACCTGATCACCACGGCCAAGGGCATCGCGGGCGGCCTGCCGCTGGCGGCGGTGACCGGGCGCGCCGAGATCATGGACGCGGCGCACTCCGGCGGCCTGGGCGGCACCTACGGCGGCAACCCGGTGGCGTGCGCGGCGGCGCTGGGCTCGATCGAGACGATGAAGGAGCTGGACCTGCCGGCCCGGGCCCGGCGCATCGAGGAGATCATGAAGCCGCGGCTGGCGGCGCTGATGGACAAGTACGACGTGATCGGCGAGGTGCGCGGGCGCGGCGCGATGATCGCGGTGGAGCTGGTGGCCTCCGGCACCCGCGACGGCGCGAAGGAGCCGGACGCGGCGACGGCGGCCGCGGTGGCCAAGGCGTGCCACGCGGCCGGGCTGGTCGTGCTGACCTGCGGCACCTACGGCAACGTGCTGCGGTTCCTGCCGCCGCTGGTGATCGGCGAGGACCTGCTGAACGAGGGCCTGGACATCATCGAGTCGGCGTTCGCCGGCCGGTGATCCGCCGACTGTGAGGGACACGGAGCGTGATGGCGGGCGGGCCGGGAGGGGCCGGCGGGACGGCCGTGCGGGCGGCGGTGAAGGTCCTGTGCGGTCCTGTGGAAGGTGGGTGACACCCCTGCCCGGCCCGTCGCCGGTGACGTAGTGTCGTCACAGATGAAGGAACCACCCCGCTCGCGGGTGACTGCGGGCGACATCCCGTCGGCGACTCCCCATCGCCGATATAGCAGTGCCCTCGCGCGCGACAATGCCGGGACCTCGCGTCCCGGCGCTTCCCGCCGATCGGTCCGACGTTCGTCCCAAACCCCCCGGGACGTGCGGCCCGGCGATCGTCACGAACGCCCCGGAACTCTCCCCCCTGTTCCGGGGCGTTCGGCATGCCCGGCGACCGTGGTGGTGGCGCTGTCCGTGGTGGCCGCGCTGGTGGTGCTGGCGGTGCTGACCTGGCAGGTGGTGGCGCACGGGGCGTGGTGGCGGGCGGATGTGCGGCTGGACGCGGCGGTGCTGCGGGCGGCGGCGGCCCGGCCGGGGTGGCGCGGCGGCGCGCAGGTCCTGGCGGACGCCAGCGACCTGGTGGTGGCGCTGCCGGTGCTGGCGGTGGCGCTCGGTTACGCGGGGCTGCGGCGCCGCGCGTGGTTCGGGCCGGCGGTGTACGCGGGGCTGATGGCGGTGACCGGGCTGGTGGTGTCGGCGGGGAAGGCGGCGGTGGGCCGGCCGGCGCCGGGCACGTCGGTGCTCGGGGCGCACTCGGGGTACTTCCCGTCGGGTCACGCGGCGACCGCGGCGATGGCGTCCGGGCTGGTGGTGCTCGCGCTGCTGCCGCTGTGCCGGCGGGCCGCGGCACGGCGGCTGCTGGTGGCCGCCGCCGTGCCGCTGAACCTCGCGGTGGGCGCCGCGCTGGTGTGGCGCGGCTACCACTGGCCGCTGGACGTGGCCGCGAGCTGGTGCCTGTGCTGGGTGCTGCTGGTGGTGGGCTACCGGGTCACGCGTTGGTGGGGAAGCCGAGGTTGATGCCGCCGTGGCTGGGGTCCAGCCACCGCTGGGTGACGGCCTTGCCGCGGGTGAAGAAGTGGACGCCGTCCGGGCCGTAGGCGTGGCTGTCGCCGAAGAGCGAGGCCTTCCAGCCGCCGAAGGAGTAGTAGGCGACGGGCACCGGGATCGGCACGTTGATGCCGACCATGCCGACCTCGATCTCGCGCTGGAAGCGGCGGGCGGCGCCGCCGTCGTTGGTGAACAGCGCGGTGCCGTTGCCGTACGGGTTGGCGTTGATCAGTTCGACGCCCTCCTCGTAGGAGGCGACCCGGACGACGGACAGCACCGGGCCGAAGATCTCGTCGTTGTAGACCGACATGCCGGGCTTGACGTCGTCGAAGAGGGTGGGGCCGAGCCAGAAGCCGTCGGCGGTGTCGTCGCCGGTGACGGGGTGCTTGCGGCCGTCGACGGCGAGGGTGGCGCCGTCGGTGACGCCGGAGTCGAGGTAGGAGGTGACCTTGTCGCGGTGCACGCCGGTGACCAGCGGGCCCATCTCGGACTCGGGGGCGCAGCCGGGGCCGACGGTGAGGCGGGCCATGCGCTGCTTGATCTTCTCGACGAGCTCGTCGCCGATGGGGTCGACGGCGACCAGGACGGAGACGGCCATGCAGCGTTCGCCGGCCGCGCCGAATCCGGCGTTGACGGCGGCGTCGGCGGCCAGGTCGAGGTCGGCGTCGGGCAGCACGAGCATGTGGTTCTTGGCGCCGCCCAGGGCCTGGACCCGCTTGCCGTTGCGGGTGCCGGTCTCGTAGACGTAGCGGGCGATCGGGGTGGAGCCGACGAAGCTGACCGACTTGATGTCGGGGTGTTCCAGCAGGCGGTCGACGGCCACCTTGTCACCGTGCACGACGTTGAAGACGCCGTCGGGCAGTCCGGCCTCCTTCCACAGGCCGGCCAGGTAGTTGGCGGCGGAGGGGTCCTTCTCGGAGGGCTTGACGACGACGGTGTTGCCGGCCGCGATGGCGATGGGGAAGAACCACATCGGGACCATGGCGGGGAAGTTGAACGGCGAGATGACGGCGACCGGGCCGAGCGGCTGGCGGATGGAGTACACGTCGACGCCGGTGGAGGCCTGTTCGGTGAAGCCGCCCTTGACCAGCTGCGGGATGCCGCAGGCGTACTCGACGACCTCCAGGCCGCGGGCGACCTCGCCGAGGGCGTCGGAGTGCACCTTGCCGTGCTCGGTGACGATGAGGGCGGCGAGTTCGTCCTTGCGGGCGTTGAGCAGCTCGCGGAAGGCGAACAGCACGGTGGTGCGGCGGGCCACCGAGGCCTCGCGCCAGTCGCGGAAGGCCCGGGCGGCGGCACCGACCGCCTGGTCGACCTCGGCGATGGACGCGAAGTCGACGTACCCGCTGACCCGGCCGGTGGCCGGGTCGTGGATGTCGCCGCGCCGTTCGGCGGTACCGGTCCATTCCTGGCCGGCGATCCAGTGGGTGATGCGCTTGGTGGTCACGGCAGACCTTCCTGTTGACCCGGGGTGAGCGCCGGGGGGCGGGGTGGGACCGGGGAGCCTGTGGCTCCAGTGTCGTCAGCGGCCACCGGGGGTAACAAGCATCAACGTGTCGGCGTCACGCGGTCGGCCTTTACAGACCGTCGGCCACGGTGTCGCCGCCGGGGCGCCGTCACCCTCGGCCGCCGTCATCGGCCGTCGTCATCGGCCGTCGTCACGGATGCCGCTCATCGGCCTCCGGGCCGGACCTCACCACCGGCCGTCACCTCTCAGCCCTCACCATCAGCTGTCACCGCCGACCCTCACCCCCGGTCGGCGAGCTGGCCGGCGGCCTCGTGCAGGGCCAGTTCCAGCAGCCCGGGGTCGTTCAGCCGCCCGGAGCCGTCCGGCGGGACCAGCCACCGCACGCCGCCGGTGGCCCGGCCGGGGTGCGGCACGGCGACCCAGCTGCCCGGGCCTGCACCGCGGATGCGGGTGCCGAGCCAGCGGGCAGCGGTGCCGGGCGGGACGAAGAACCCGGTGCGAGTGCCGGCCGGGTCGCCGAGGACGGGTCCCGGCGCGTCGGTGAACCGGGTCAGCACCCGCAGCGCCGGCGGGCCGAGCGGGCCAGTCACCACCAGGACGTCCCACGTGCGGCCGGCCGGCAGCAGGGCCACCCCCAGCGGATGGCGCTCCCACCGCCGGCGGCAGTCGGCGGGGTCCGGTGCGGCGGACGCCAGCCAGGCGACCGCGTCCCCGGCCGCTGAGTTGCGCATCGCGTCCCCTTCCGTCCCCGACCCCGCGCGGCCGTGCGCCACGCGGAAGGGAGAGCGGTCGGCGGCCCGGGCATGACGCGCCGCCACGCGTGATCCCCGTCACATCCGGACGCGGGCGCTCCGGCACGCCGAAACAACGTGTCAACGCCCGCGTCACCGCCGCGAAACCGGCCGCGCCGGACCGCCCCTGGGGGAAGCCCGACCCTCCGCCGGCACGGGTCGCTACACCGGCCGGCCACCCCCCTGGGGACGCAACCACCGCACCCTCCGCCGGCCCGGGTAACCGCACCGGCCGTCGGCCACGCCTCGGTACGCAACCACCGCGACCGGCCGCCTTCCGCCGCCCGGCCGCCAGCACCGCCGCCCCGCCATGGAGAAACGTTCCCCCACAGCGGAGCGACGACACGGCGGAGCGACGACCCGGCGGCCCGACGACCCCGCGTCAGCTGTCGAAACCCAGGCCCAGCCGGTCCATGGTCTTCAGCCACAGGTTGCGGCGGCCGGCGTTGCGGTCGGCGCGGGCCAGCGAACGGCGGGTCAGTTCGATGCCGGCCCAGGCGAGCGGTTCCGGCGGGAACGGCAGCGGCTTGCTGCGGACCATCTCCAGCTCGGTGCGCTCGGTGCGCTCCCCCGACAGCAGGTCGAGCACCACCTCGGCGCCGAACCGGGTGGCGCCGACCCCCAGGCCGGTGAAGCCGGCCGCGTAGCCGACCCGGCCGCGGTGCGCGGTGCCGTAGAAGGCGGAGAAGCGCGAGCAGGTGTCGATCGCGCCGCCCCAGGCGTGGCTGAAGCGGACGCCTTCCAGCTGGGGGAAGCAGTGGAAGAACTGCTCGGCCAGCAGCCGGTAGGTCTGCGGTCTGCGGTCGTGTTCGGCGGCGACCCGGCCGCCGAACGGGTAGATGGCGTCGTACCCGCCCCACAGCACCCGGTTGTCGGCGGTGAGCCGGAAGTAGTGGAACTGGTTGGCGCTGTCGCCCAGGCCGGCCCGGTTGCGCCAGCCGACGGAGTCGAGCTGGTCGGCGGTGAGCGGTTCGGTGGCCAGCGCGTAGTCGTAGACCGGCACCACGTAGGGCCGTACCCGTTTGACCAGGGACGGGAAGACGCCGGAGCCGAGCGCGACGTGCCGGGCGAAGACCCGGCCGTAGTCGGTGCGCACCGCCATGCCGGCGCCGTTGGGCGCCAGCCGCAGGGCCCGGGTGTTCTCGTAGATCCGCACGCCCAGCGACGCGCAGGCGCGGGCCAGGCCCCAGGCGAGTTTGGCCGGGTGCAGCATGGCGACACCGTCGTGGTCCCACAGGCCGGCCAGGAAGGTCGGGGAGTCGACCTCGGCGCGCATCGCGTCGCGGTCGAGGAAGTCGAGTTCGACCCCGTACCGGGACGCCTCGCCGGCCAGTTCGCGCAGGTCGTCGACCTGGTACGGCTCGGTGGCGATGTCGATCTCACCGGTGCGTTCGAAGTCGCAGTCGATGCCGTAGCGGGCGACCGCCGCCTCGATCTCGTCGAGGTTGCGGGCGCCCAGCTCCTCCAGCCGGGCCAGCTCGTCCGGCCAGCGGTCGATCCCGTTGCCCAGGCCGTGGGTGATGGAGGCGGCGCAGAAACCGCCGTTGCGGCCGCTGGCCGCCCAGCCGACGCGCTTGCCCTCGACCAGGACGACGTCGCGGGACGGGTCGCGTTCCTTGGCGATGAGCGCGGTCCACAGTCCGGAATAGCCGCCGCCGACCACCAGCAGGTCGCAGGACTCGTCCCCGACCAGCGCGGCGGCCGCGGCGGGCCGGCCGGGGTCCTCCAGCCACAGCGCTTCCGGCGTCGCGTCAGCGAGTGCGCGTGCGGGATCCATCCATTATCACTGCCTTTCTCATGACCGGCCGATGTCGGTGGCCGGCTCCGGGCGTCCGCCGCCTTCAGCGGGTCGGCGGGGTCAGCGGCGGGCGTTCCGCGCGCGGCCGAGGATCTGCGACAGGGCGATGATCGCCATCGTGCAGATCAGCATCAGTGAACCGATGACATCGATCTGGGCGGGATAGGCGCGCTGCACCGAACCCCAGATGTACATCGGGAAGGTCTCCATGTTGCCGGCGGTGAACGCGGTGATGATGTAGTCGTCCACCGACAGGGCGAAGGCCAGCAGGGCCGCGGCGCCGATGCCGGGGGCGACCAGGGGCAGCGTGACCTTCATGAACGTCTGCAACGGCGTGGCGTACAGGTCCTGCGCGGCGCGTTCCAGGGTGGGGTCCATGCCGGCCAGCCGGGACTTGACAGTGACCACCACGTAGCTGAGGCAGAAGACGATGTGGGCGATGGTGATGGTCCAAAAGCCCAGCGAGCCGGGGCCGATGGTGTTGAAGAACAGCGCGGTCAAGGTGGCGCCCATGACCACCTCGGGCGCGGCCATCGGCAGGAAGAGCAGCGAGTTGATGCCGGAGCGGGCCTTGAACCGGTGCCGGACCATCGCGAAGGCGATCATGGTGCCGAGCGCGGTGGAGACCAGGGTGGCGATCAGGCCGATCTCCACCGACAGCCCGAGGCTGTGGCACATCTCGTTGGTGGCGCAGGGGTTCTTCCACGCGCTGAGGGAGAACCGGTTCCAGTCGTAGTCGAACTTGCCGATCGGCTGGTTGAACGACATCCACAGGATGACGGCGTTCGGCGCGAGCATGAAGACGAAGACCACGACGGTGATCGCGGCCAGCAGGTGCTCGCGGATCCAGGTCAGCGGGGAGCGGCGGTAGGGGCGGCCGGGGTCCGCGGCGCCGGACGGCGTGGACGCGGCGGGGGGCGCGGTGGTGGTGGTCATCAGATCAGGTCCTCCGTGCCCGCCTTGCGGATGTAGAGCAGCACCAGGATGAGGGTGCCGGCCATGAGCACCACCGAGATCGCCGAGCCGACCGGGTAGCCGTCGGTCTGCCGCAGGAACAGGTCCTCGATCTTCTGGCCCACGACGCCGGTGTTGGGGTTGCCGAGCAGCTGGGCGTTGATGTAGTCGCCGACCGCCGGGATGAAGGTGAGCAGGGTGCCGCCGACCACGCCGGGCATCGACAGCGGCAGCGTGACGCGCCGCCAGGTGGCGAAGGTGTCGCAGTACAGGTCGCTGCCGGCCTCGTGCAGCCGCGGGTCGATCTTCTCCAGCGAGGTGTACAGCGGCAGGATCATGAACGGCAGGAAGTTGTAGACCATGCCGAAGACGACCGCGGCCGGGCTGGCCAGTACGTGGTTGCCGACGGTCCAGCCCATCGCGGTGGTGGCGTTGAGCACGTGCAGGTCGTTGAGGACGGAGACGATCGGGCCGTTGTCGGACAGGATCGTCTTCCAGGCGATGGTGCGGATCAGGAAGCTGGTGAAGGACGGCACCACCACCAGGGCCATCAGCAGGCTTTTGAACCGGCCGCCCCGGAAGGCGATGCAGTAGGCCACCGGGTAGCCCAGCAGCAGGCAGAAGACGGTGCACAGCACGGAGTACAGCAGCGAGTGGCCGTACTGCGGCAGGTAGTCGCTCAGGCCGTGGCCGTAGTTGCCCCAGTCCCAGGTCAGCCGGTAGCCCTGGTCGGCGTTGCCGGTCTGCACCGAGGCGCCGACCGAGGTGAGGATGGGCACCAGGAAGAAGACGACCAGCCACAGCAGGCCGGGCAGCAGCAGGATCCACGGGGTCAGCAGGCCGGCCCGGCGGGCGGCGGGCGGCGGCTGCGGCACCGGTGACTTGGCGGGCGGCGCCTGGAGGCTCACGCTCACGCGGCACTCTCCTCGTCCAGGTCGGCGCCGGCCTCGATGTCCTGGGAGCCGTCCAGGCCGAAGCTCTGCGAGGGGTCCCAGTGCACGACGACCTCGGTGCCCGGGCGCTGGATCTCGCAGCCGGTGTTCTGCTCGAAGACCGCCAGTTCCTCGCCGGACGGCAGCCGCACCAGGTACTGGGTGGACACGCCGATGAACGAGGCGTCCGAGACGACGCCGCCGGCCAGCGCGTTGACGCCGGGCGGCAGCGCGCTGCCGGCCGGGGCGAGCCGGACCTTCTCCGGCCGGACGCCGAGGATGACCGCGCCGGTGTCGGTGCGGCAGCGGTCGGCGGGCAGGGTGAGCCGCTGGCCGTGGGCGGTGACCGTGACGACGTCGCCGCGGACGCCCTCGACGGTGCCGGGTATCAGGTTGGACTGGCCGAGGAAGTTGGCCACGAAGGTGGTGCCGGGGTTCTCGTACAGGTCGGCGGGCGAGCCCATCTGCTCGATGCGGCCGGAGTTCATCACCGCGATGGTGTCGGCCATGGTCATGGCCTCCTCCTGGTCGTGGGTGACGTGTACGAAGGTCAGGCCGACCTCGGTCTGGATGCGCTTGAGCTCGATCTGCATCTGGCGGCGCAGCTTCAGGTCGAGGGCGCCGAGCGGTTCGTCGAGCAGCAGCACCTGCGGCTGGTTGATCAAGGCGCGCGCCAGCGCGATGCGCTGCTGCTGGCCGCCGGACAGCTGGCTGGGCCTGCGCCGGGCCAGGTGGCCGAGCTCGACCAGGTCCAGCATGTCGGCGACCTGCTGCTTGACGTCCTTGATCCCGCGGCGGCGCAGGCCGAACGCGACGTTCTCGTAGACGTCCAGGTGCGGGAAGAGCGCGTAGTTCTGGAAGACGGTGTTGACCGGGCGCCGGTGGGGCTTGCGTTCGGTCACGTCGTCGTCGCCGAGGAATATCCGGCCCTCGGAGGGCGCCTCCAGGCCGGAGACCATCCGCAGTGTGGTGGTCTTCCCGCAGCCGGAGGCGCCGAGCAGAGCGAAGAAGGAGCCCTGGGGAATGGTGAGGTCAAGATGGTCCACGGCCGTGAACGAACCGAAACGCTTGGTCAGGCCCGCCAGGCGGAGGTCGCCGCCGGTACCGCGGCCGAGTACATCGTTGCTGCTCATCTGAGCCCTTTCCTCTTCCTGCGCTGCCCTGTCCCGGTGAGCGGCGCGTCTACTGGCCGGTGACCTGCTGGAACCGGGAGGTGTAGTCGTCGAGCTGGGCCAGGCTGACCGCCATGAACCCGCGTGCCTTGGCCCGCATCTGCGCGGTGGGCACGATCAGCGGCGTCGAGGCGGCGGTGTGGTCGAGCTTCTTCAGCTCGGCGACCGCGCCGGTGACCACCGGGATGTAGTCGATGTAGTCGTCGAGGACCGCGGCGACCATGGGTTCGAGGTAGTAGTTCATCAGCAGCTCGGCGTTCTTCTTGTGCCGCGCGTAGTTGGGGATGATCATGTTGTCCGACCAGGAGAGCATCCCCTCCTTCGGCAGGTCGACGGTCGTCAGTTCGGGCTTGCCGAGCTGGGCGACGTCACCGGAGTACGCCATGGTGACCGCGGTGTTGCCCTGCTGGAAGTCGCTGAGGTAGTCGTTGCCGGTGAAGGCGCGGAACTGGCCGGCGTCCTTGGCCTTGCGGACGTAGTCCAGGGCCTGGTTGAACTGCGCGCCGGTGAAGTTCGACGGGTCGTGGCCGGTGGCGAGCAGCGCCAGGGCCATCGTGTCCTCCATCTCGCTGAACAGCGAGACCTTCCCGTGCAGGTCGGGGCGGGTGAAGACCTCCGCTATGGAGGTGATCGGCTCGTGCACCAGGTTCTTGTTGTACGCGATGGTGGTGTAGCCGTAGGCCCACGGGGTGGAGAAGCGGCGTCCCGGGTCCTCGGGGGCCTTCATCACGTCCGGCAGGATGTTCTTGTGGTTGGGGATGTTGGCCAGGTCGAGTTCCTGGATGTAGTTGTTGGCCCGGTACTTCGGCAGCATGTAGTCGCTGACGACCATCAGGTCGTAGCCGATGAAGACGCCCTTGCTCAGTGACGGGTCGATGTGGGTGTACCAGTCGTTGTTGTCGTTGATCACCTCCTTGTAGGTGACCTTGACGCCGCTCTGCTTTTCGAAGGCGTCCAGCGTGGGGTGCACGTTGGGGTTCTTGTCGTCCACGTCGATGTAGGCGGGCCAGTTCGCCCACAGCAGGGTCTTGTCCTGGTCCGACAGGTCCTTGCCGGCCAGGCCGATCTTGGCCCCGCCCGCCGCGCCGGTGCTGTGGCCCTTGACGCCGCAGGCCGACAGCGCCGCCGCGCCGGCCACCGTCAGGCCGCCGGCCGACAGGCCGCGCAGCAGGGAGCGACGCGACATCGCGGCGGCGGTGGAGCGCGCGCGGGTGGCGTTCACGAAACGGGCGGGGTCGAACGAGCTGGAATCCGTCATCGGGTCCGGCCGCCTTTCTGTGAAGGTGCGGGGAACCGGCGTCCCCCGTGGGAGACCGGCGCGAGGTGCGGTCTAGTCGGCGAAGATCGTGCGGTGCCAGTCCTTCTTCGCGACCGCGGTGTTGTCGTACATCACGTGCTTGACCTGCGTGTACTCCTCCATGGAGTACGCCGACATGTCCTTGCCGAAGCCGCTGGCCCGAAAACCGCCGTGCGGCATCTCGCTGATGATCGGGATGTGGTCATTGATCCACACGCACCCCGCGGAGATCTCCCGGGTGGCGCGGCCGGCCCGGAAGACGTCCCGGGTCCACGCCGAGGCCGCCAGGCCGTAGGGGGTGTCGTTGGCCAGCCGCAAGCCCTCGTCGTCGTCGTCGAACGGCAGCACCACGAGCACCGGACCGAAGATCTCGCCCTGCGTGATCTCGCTGTCCTGGGGCGCCCCGGTCACCAGAGTGGGCTGATAGTACGCTCCCGCGGGCGCGCTGCCGGGGGGTCGTTTCCCACCCGTGACCACGGTGGCGCAGGAGCGGGCCCGGTCGACGAATCCGGCCACCCGTTCGGCCTGCGCGGTGGACACCAGCGGGCCCAGGTCGGTCGCCGGGTCGAAGGGGTCGCCGACGGTGACGCGGCCGAAGAGTTCGGCGACGGCGGCCACGAAGTCGTCGTAGAGCGGGCGCTGGACGTAGGCGCGGGTGGCGGCGGTGCAGTCCTGGCCGGTGTTGATCAGCGCGCCGGCCACCGCGCCGTGGGCGGCGGCCGTCAGGTCGGCGTCGTCGAAGACCACGAAGGGCGCCTTGCCGCCGAGTTCCAGGTGCAGGCGCTTGACGGTGCGCAGCGCGACCTCGGCGACGCGGCGGCCGACCGCGGTGGAGCCGGTGAAGGACGTCATGGCGACGCCGGGGTGGCCGACCAGGTGCTCGCCGGCCTCGCGGCCGCTGCCGGTGACCACGTTGACCACACCGGGCGGCAGGCCGGCGTCGGTGGCGGCGGCGGCGAACATCAGCGAGGTCAGCGGGGTCAGTTCGGCGGGCTTGAGCACGATGGTGTTGCCCGCCGCGATGGCCGGCAGCACCTTCCAGGCGGCCATCTGCAGCGGGTAGTTCCACGGCGCGATGGAGCCGACGACGCCGACCGGTTCGCGGCGCACGTACGAGGTGTGGTCGCCGGAGTACTCGGCGGCGGCCTGGCCCTGCAGGTGGCGGGCGGCGCCGGCGAAGAAGGCGGTGTTGTCGACGGTGCCGGGCACGTCGAAGCCGGTGGACAGCCGCAGCGGCTTGCCGCACTGGAGCGACTCGGCCAGCGCCAGGTCACGGGCCCGGTCGGCCAGGGTGGCGGCGAACCGGTGCATCGCCTCGGAGCGCTCGGCGGGGGTGGCGCCGGCCCACTGCGGCAGCGCGGCGCGGGCGGCGTCCACCGCGAGGTCGACGTCGGCCGGGGAGGCGAGCGTGAAGCGGTGGACGGCCTCGCCGGTGGCCGGGTCGACGACGGCGTGCTCGCGGCCCGAGGTGCCGGGCCGGGCCCGTCCCGCGATGAACTGGGCACCGGCGCCCAGCCGGTCGGCGACCTCGATCGCGGCGGCGCGGTCCTCGCCGTGTGGGTCCATCACGCTCTCCTCGGGTGCTCCCGGCGGGTCCGCGGTGCGTTGCGTCGGGCCGGGTTGATGGCTGATCCTGGCAGAGCAGTCTGCCGTAAACAAGGGATTCCGTTGTTGCCTTTTGGTTAATCAACGGAATCTGTGCCTTATTGGGTCGGTCTGCCATGGAGACGATGCCGGGAGGGACGAGTTCCGGACAACCGTCACTCCGCCAGGCTCGCGGCGTTCCGCTTTACACTTCGGCAAGGTCACGCTTCCCTGCGAGAGGTCGCCCCATGTTCCCCTCCGTCGCCCAGGTGCTGGAGCTGGAGGCGCTGCGCCGCGGCAATCCCCGGGTGGTGGCCGGGGGGTCGGGTCTCGGCCATCCGGTGCGCTGGGTGCACATCAGCGAGCTGGCCGACATCGCCGGGATGCTGCACGGCGGTGAACTGGTGCTGACCACCGGGGTGATGCTGCCCGCCGACAAGGAGTCGCTGGCCCGCTACATCGCCGACCTGGCCGGGGTGGGCGCGGCCGGCCTGGTGGTGGAGCTGGGCCGCCGCTACGCCGACGAGCTGCCGCGGCCGCTGGTGCGGGCCGCCGAACGGCACGGCCTGCCGCTGGTGGCGCTGCGCGCCGAGGTGCGGTTCGTGGCGGTCACCGAGGCGGTGCACGAGCACGTGGTCAACGCCCAACTGGCCGAACTGCGCGCCTCGGAGTCGGTGCACCAGATCTTCAACGAGCTGTCGGTGGAGGGCGCCGAGCCCGCCGAGGTGGTCCGCGAGGTGGCCCGGCTGGCCGGCGGCCCGGTCGTGCTGGAGAACCTCTCCCACCAGGTGCTGGCCTTCGACCCGGCCGGGCGGGACGCCGGCGGGCTGCTGGACGGCTGGGAGCGGCGGTCGCGGGCGGTGGACCCGGCCGGGCGCACCGGCTGGGACGACCGGGCCGGCTGGCTGGTCACCGCGGTCGGGGCGCGCGGCCAGGACTGGGGGCGGCTGATCGTGGTCACCGGCGCCGACGGCGCGCCGCCGCAGCGGCTGACGGTGCTGGTGGAACGCGGCGCCGCGACGCTGGCGCTCAACCGGCTGCTGGCCCGCGACCGCGAGTCGCTGGAGCGCCAGACGCACCGCACGCTGCTGTCGGGCATCCTCACGCACGCGCTGACCGTCTCCGACGTGGCGGTGCGGGCCCGGGCGCTGGGGGTGCCGCTGGAGGGGCGGCGGCTGGTCGGCGTCGTGCTGCGGCCGCACGGCACCGGCTCCTCGGCCGCGCTGGAGGCGCAGGCCCGGCTGCGGGACTTCACCGAGACCGCGGCGCTGGCGGCCCGCGAGCGGGGGCTGGCGGCGCTGATCGGCACGCTGGACGACGGCGGGGTCGGGCTGCTGGTGTCGCTGGGCGCCTCGGACGACGAGCACGCGGCGCTGGAGGGGTTCGCGGCGGCGCTGGAACGGCTGACCGCCGGCGGGCCGCGACCGGACGCGGGGCGGGCGGCGTTCCTGATGGCGGCCGGGTTCTCGGTGGGCTCGCTGCGCGACGCGCGGCGCACCCTGCTGGAGGCCGCCCAGGTCGCCGACGCCGCCTCGCACGCCGGCGGTCCGAAGACCGGTACGTACTACCGGCTGCCGGACGTGCGGCTGCGCGGGCTGCTGCACCTGCTGCGCGACGACGCGCGGCTCCAGACGTACGTGGAGCGGGAGTTGGGGTCGCTGCTGGCCTACGACGCGGACAACGACGCGGACCTGGTCGGCGTGCTGCGCACCTATCTGGCGTGCGGGCGCAACAAGTCGGCCGCCGCCGATGCCGCCCACCTGTCGCGCCCGTCGTTCTACGACCGGCTGCACCGGGTGGAGCGGGTGCTGGGTACCGACCTGGACCAGGTGGAGTCCTGCCTGTCGCTGCACGTGGCCCTGCTGGCCCTGGAGGCGGTCCGCGGCTGAACCCGGCCTCCGGGGCCGTCCCACCGCCCCGGGGCCTGTCCGGCCGCTCCCGCCACCCGCCGAGGCCCGTTCCACCGCCCGCGCCGCTCCCGCGGCCCGTCCGGCCGCTCCCGCCACCCGCCGGGCCCCGCTCCACCGCCCGTACCGCCCGCCGAACCCGTCCGGCCGCTCCCGCCGCCCGCCGGGCCCCGCTCCACCGCCCGCACCGCCCCCGGGGCCCGTCCCGCCGCTCCCGCCGCCTCAGGGGCCCGTGGCAGGCCCGTGGCGGGCCCGTGCGGCCCCGGGAACCCGTCGCGGGTCAGCCGGCCGCCGCGCGGGCCTCCCGGATCGCCTCCAGGGTCGACGAGCGGCTCCAGACCGCCTGGAAGGCCAGCCGCAGGCAGCCGGCCAGCGCGGGGTGCTCGATGAACAGCGCGGTGGTGGCGCCGGTTCCGGCCACCGGGTCGGGCATGTCGCACAGCACCAGGGAGGCGTCGGCGATGACGAACTTCAGCGGCAGGTCCTGCACGAAGCGGGCCTGCTCGCCGGCCTGGCCGAACTGCTGGACGTTGTCGGTGATGTCGGGGTCGTCGAGCACGTCGTAGGTGTAGATCGCCCGCGCCTCGCCCTGCGCGCGGCACAGCCGGTGCACCGCGGTGATGCCCTCGGTGTTGACGGTCGGGGTGACGAACGGCGGTTTGTTGAAGCTGAGCAGTTCGTAGCGCACGTGCTCCTGGATGTCGGCGAACCGTTCGGCTATGGCCTTCGGGTCGCGCAGCACCTCGATGTAGTCCAGCGGGTCGGACTGCGACCGCCCCTCGGACCACACCGGCAGCAGCGCGCCGGCCAGCCCGGTGGAGATGCGCTCCATCCGTTCGAGCGCCTCGCGCTGCTCCGACATCAGCCGGGCCAGGGCGAGTTCGGGGTCCGCGGCCGAGAAGGTCGCCACCCGGCCCGGGTGGGCGACCGCCAGCCGGCGGCGAACGAGGGCGTCCAGTACGTCGTAGATGCGCTGGCGAGGGACGTCGGCCTCGCGGGCGGCCTCGGCCGCCGTGTAGGACTCACGCCTGATGAGTGCGAGGTAAACCCGCGCTTCGTACCGGGCCAGCCCAAGTGCCACGAGCTGACCGACGGACTGGTCCTCCGGTTCCATGGCAGCACACCGTATACGCACGAGGCGCCAAGTTGTGGGGAGGATTTGCACGTTCCTGGTTGTCACCCGTTGGCGACTTCGCTACTTTTCTCGCCAGTAGCCACCACTGTTCGGGGTGGCAACCGGCGGATATGCACGGCAGTTGGACCCGTTCCACCCTTTGCTCCACCGCTTGTCCCGGGCATCTCCCCGTACGGATCGCGTTGGTCCGTGCGAAACGTCTCGTCTCGTGTCTACGCGCATCACGTACTACCGAACAGCAGCAAGCACCCCGCATCTCCACCGGCCTCGTCGAGGCCAATTTTGTCATGCGCAGACCATCCAGGCTGCGCATCATTCCCTGGAGGGAATACCCCATGCGCTCGAAGAAGAAGTCCGGCAGACCCGGCGCCGGGTGGGCCGTCAAGGCCACCACCGCGCTGGTCGGCGCCGGTGCGCTCATCAGCTACGGCCTGCTGGCCGCCACCCCGTCGATGGCAGCCGCCTCGGCCGGCGGCTCCAGCTCGGTGTCGGTCCGTGACCTGTGCTCGCAGAACGTCGCGCCGGGCCACGCCGCCTGCCTCGCCGAGGCCCGTACCGACATCGCCCACCACATGTCGGTCTCGCCGAACGCCACGGTCGCGGGCTTCGGCCCCAGCCAGCTGCAGTCGGCGTACGCCCTGACCTCGGCCGCCTCCACCGGCGGCACCGGCCAGACGGTCGCCATCGTGGACGCCTACGACGACCCGAACGCGGCGGCCGACCTGTCGACCTACCGCACCCAGTTCGGCCTGCCGTCGTGCACCACGGCCAACGGCTGCTTCACCAAGATGAGCCAGACCGGCTCCACCACCTCGCTGCCGTCGCCGGCGCCGTCCTCCGACGACTGGACCGGTGAGGAGTCCCTCGACTTCGACATGGTCTCCGCGGCCTGCCCGAACTGCCACATCCTGCTGGTCGAGGCCAACTCGGACAACGACAGCGACCTGGGCGCGGCGGTCAACGAGGCCGTCGCCAAGGGCGCGAAGTTCGTCTCCAACAGCTACGGCGGCCCGGAGGACTCCTCCGAGACCTCCGAGGACAGCTCGTACTACGACCACCCCGGCGTGGTCGTGACGGTCTCCTCCGGTGACGAGGCCTATGGCGCCGAGTACCCGGCCGCCTCGCAGTACGTCACCGCGGTCGGCGGTACCTCGCTGAAGACCGCCTCCAACACGCGTGGCTGGACCGAGTCGGTCTGGAAGACCAGCAGCACCGAGGGCGGCGGCTCCGGCTGCTCGGCCTACGAGGCCAAGCCGACCTGGCAGACCGACACCGGCTGCTCCAAGCGCACCATCGCGGACGTCTCCTCCGACGCCGACCCGGCGACCGGCGTGGCGGTCTACGACTCCTACAACGGCAACGGCGGCTGGAACGAGTACGGCGGCACCAGCGCCTCCTCGCCGTTCATCGCCTCGGTCTACGCGCTGGCCGGCACCCCGGCCGCGGGCAGCAACCCGGCGTCGTACCCGTACGCCCACGCCGCGAACCTCAACGACGTGACCACGGGCAACAACGGCAGCTGCAGCCCGACCTACCTGTGCACCGCGGGCACCGGCTACGACGGCCCGACCGGTCTGGGCACCCCGAACGGCACCGCCGCCTTCACCTCCGGTGGCGGCGGCACCGGCGGCAACACCGTCACGGTGACCAACCCGGGCTCGAAGTCCACCACCGTCGGCACCGCCGTCTCCACCCAGATCAGCGCGTCCGACTCGGCCAGCGGCCAGACCCTGACCTACTCGGCCACCGGCCTGCCGACCGGCCTGTCGATCTCCTCGTCCGGCCTGATCACCGGCACCCCGACCACCGCCGGCACCTACAACGTGACCGTCACCGCCAAGGACACCACCAACGCCACCGGCTCGGCGTCCTTCACCTGGACCGTCAGCACCTCCGGTGGCGGCGGCGGCTGCACCTCGGGCCAGCTGCTGGGCAACCCGGGCTTCGAGACCGGCACCGCCTCGCCGTGGACCGCCAGCACCGGCGTCGTCGACGACAGCAGCAGCGAGCCGGCGCACACCGGTAGCTGGAAGGCGTGGCTCGACGGCTACGGCAGCGCCCACACCGACACCCTGTCGCAGAGCGTCACCATCCCGGCCGGCTGCTCGGCGACCTTCAGCTTCTACGAGCACATCGACACCCAGGAGACCGGCTCCACCGCGTACGACACCCTGAAGGTCCAGGTCGGCTCGACCACCCTGACGACGCTGTCGAACGCGAACGCCAACTCCGGCTACACCCAGAAGTCGTTCAGCCTGTCGTCCTACGCGGGCCAGACCGTCACCCTGAAGTTCACCGGCACCGAGGACTCCTCGCTCGCCACCGACTTCCTCATCGACGACACCGCGGTCAACGTCAGCTGACGTCCGACCGGTTGACGCCTGAGGAAGGCTAGACCGCACCATTGCGGCACAGAGGCGGGTCCGGGCCGATGGCGGTCCGGACCCGCTGTGCGTGCGCCGGGGGCCGCGGGCGCGGTGCGCGCGTCAGGCGCCCGGGTGCAGCAGCCAGTGGGCGCCGGCGAACCGCGGTGCCGGCCGGAAGCCGAAGCCCACCGCGTCCGCGCCGGCCGGCACGTCGAACGCGAAGTCCACCTTCACCGTGTCGCCCGAGCCCACCGCCGCCGGGAAGTCGTGCGACAGCGGCCCGTCGGCGGCCGTGATCAGCTTCAGCCGCCGCTGGCCGCCGCCCGGCTCCAGCGCGTCCGCCTGCCACCCGTAGCCGCTCAGCGCGAGGTCGCCCGGCCCGGTCTCGTCCACCGTCACCCCGACCTCGTACGCGCTCGCCCCCGGGGTGTGCCCCCGCGCGTCGGCCGGCGGGGTGAACCGGCGCGGCACCCCCGCCGTCACCCAGGTGCCGTCCGCGTAGGTCGCCGTCGTGGCCGGCGCCAGCGGCTGGTCGGCGGCGCCGCGCGAGGAGGTCAGCGCGACCTTCGGGTCCTTCGCCGGCAGGTCGTGGTCCAGGTGCACGGCCACCACCACCAGCAGCACCACCGACACCGCGGCCGCCACCCCGCCCAGGATCGCGCCGGCCAGCGCCTGGCCGCCGTTGGTCGCCCCGCCGCGCCGCGCCCGGCGCCGCCCGACGATGCCGAAGACCAGCGCCAGCACCCCCAGCGGCACGCCGAGCAGCGAACCGACGACGGTCAGCCCCGCCGCGGCCCCGACGATGCCCAGCACCAGCGACGAGGTGCCCAGCTTGTTGCGCGGCGCCTGCGGGGGCCACCCCGGCCAGCCGGCGCCGTACCCCGCGGGCCCGTAGGGCGGGTAGCCGCCGTACGGGGCGTACGGACCGTACGGGCCGGCGGGACCGGACGGACCGTAGGGACCGGGCGCTCCGTAGCCTCCGGTGCCCTGCCACGCGGGAGGGACACCGGGTTGCGGCGGAGGCGACTCGTCGGACATGCGGGCCTTTCCTGGGAACCGGGCGGAGATGCGCCGAGCCATGCTATGGCCATCACCCGGCACCCCGGAGCGGCTTTCCCGGCTGCCGCCGGCCCCCGTGGCGGCGCCGCCGGGCGGAGCAACCGCACAGCGCCCGCAGGAAGTCGGCCTCCCGGAAGGCCGGCCAGTACGCCTCGCAGAAGGACAGCTCGGCGTGCGCGCTCTGCCACAGCAGGAAGTTGGACAGCCGCCGCTCACCGCTGGTGCGGATCACCAGGTCGGGGTCGGGCCGCCCGGCGGTGTACAGGTGCCGGGCGATGTCACCGGCGGTGAGCACGGCGGCCAGGTCGGCGGCGGTCCGGCCGGCCGGACCGGGTGACGAGGGCGGCCGATTACGATGTGCCCTCCGCACAGTCACTGGAGGATCGCATGACCGCAGGCCCGAGTCCGGCCGCCGGACTGGAGCAGTTCATCGCCGGGTTGCCGAAGGCGGAGTTGCACGTCCATCACGTGGGGTCGGCCTCGCCGCGGATCGTGGCCCAACTGGCGGCGCGCCACCCGGGGTCGGCGGTGCCGGAGGACCCGCAGACGCTGGCGGAGTACTTCACCTTCCGCGACTTCGCGCACTTCATCCAGGTCTACCTGTCGGTCGTCGACCTGGTCCGTGACGCCGAGGACGTGCGGCTGCTGACCTACGAGGTGGCCCGGGACATGGCCCGGCAGAACATCCGGTACGCGGAGCTGACGGTCACCCCGTTCAGCTCGGTGCGGCGCGGCATCCCGGCCGAGGCGTTCGTCGAGGCGATCGAGGACGCCCGCAAGGCGGCGGAGTCGGAGTTCGGCACGGTGCTGCGCTGGTGCTTCGACATACCCGGCGAGGCGGGCCTGGAGTCCGCCCAGGTGACCGCGGACATCGCGGTGGACCTGGCGCCGGAGGGGCTGGTGTCCTTCGGTCTGGGCGGCCCCGAGATCGGCGTGCCGCGGCCGCAGTTCAAGCCGTACTTCGACCGGGCCCGGGCGGCCGGCCTGCACAGCGTGCCGCACGCCGGGGAGACGACCGGGCCGCAGACCATCTGGGACGCGCTGCGCGACCTGGGCGCCGAACGCATCGGGCACGGCACCAGCGCCACGCAGGACCCGGCCCTGCTGGCCCACCTCGTCGAGCACGGCATCGCGCTGGAGGTCTGCCCGACGTCGAACATCGCCACCCGCGCGGTCGCCACGCTGGAGGAGCACCCGATCCGCGCGATGGCCGACGCCGGGGTGCTGGTCACCGTCAACAGTGACGACCCGCCGATGTTCGGCACCGACCTCAACACCGAGTACGGGGTGGCGGCCCGCCTGCTGGACCTCGACACCGCCGGGGTCGCCGACCTGGCCCGCAACGCGGTCACCGCGTCCTTCATGGACGACGCCACCCGGCGCGCGCTGTCGCGGGAGATCGACGCGTACACCGCGGGTTTCGGCGGCTGACGCCGCACGCGTGACAGGCCGGCCCCCGCACGGTGCGTGCGGGGGCCGGCCTGTCGGGCGGGGACGGTCAGGCGTCGAGCGACGTCATCACGTGCTTGACGCGCGTGTAGTCCTCGAAGCCGTACGAGGACAGGTCCTTGCCGTAGCCGGAGTGCTTGAAGCCGCCGTGCGGCATCTCGGCGACCAGCGGGATGTGGGTGTTGATCCACACGCAGCCGAAGTCGAGGCGCTTCGACATCCGCATGGCGCGCGAGTGGTCCTTGGTCCACACCGAGGAGGCCAGCGCGTAGTCGCAGTCGTTGGCCCAGGCCAGGGCCTGCTCCTCGTCGGCGAAGGACTGCACGGTGATGACCGGGCCGAACACCTCGCGCTGGATGATCTCGTCGTCCTGCCGGAGGCCGGAGACGACGGTGGGCGCGAAGAAGTAGCCGCGCTCGCCGACCCGCTTGCCGCCGGTCTCGACCTTGGCGTGGGCCGGCAGCCGCTCGATGAAGCCGGTGACCTGGGCGAGCTGGGCGGCGTTGTTGAGCGGGCCGTACAGCACGTCCTCGTCGTCGGGCAGGCCGGTCTTGGTGTCGGCGGCGGCCTTGGTGAGGGCGGCGACGAACTCGTCGTG
The DNA here is from genome assembly GCF_027947535.2 of Streptantibioticus silvisoli. GTDB lineage: Bacteria > Actinomycetota > Actinomycetes > Streptomycetales > Streptomycetaceae > Streptantibioticus_C > Streptantibioticus_C silvisoli. Next base: position 15,784 of record NZ_JAAGKO020000033.1, on the reverse strand, counting down.
CACGGAGTGGTGGACCAGCACGCGGGTGGCGGCGGTGCAGTCCTGGCCGGCGTTGAAGAAGCCGGCCACCGAGATGTCCTCGACGGCCTTGGCGATGTCGACGTCCTCGAAGACCACGACCGGCGCCTTGCCGCCGAGTTCGAGGTGGACGCGCTTGAGGTCCTTCGCGGCGCTCTCGGCGACCTGCATGCCGGCCCGTACCGAACCGGTGATGGAGGCCATCGCCGGGGTGTCGTGCTCGACCATCAGCCGGCCGGTGTCGCGGTCGCCGCAGATGACGTTGAAGACGCCCTTGGGCAGGATCTCGCCCATGATGTGCGCCATCAGCACCGTGGAGGCCGGCGTGGTGTCCGACGGCTTGAGCACGACGGTGTTGCCCGCCGCGATGGCCGGGGCGAACTTCCACACCGCCATCATCATCGGATAGTTCCACGGGGCGACCTGGGCGCAGACGCCGACCGGCTCACGGCGTACGAAGGAGGTCAGGCCCTCCATGTACTCGCCGCCCGACTTGCCCTCCAGCAGGCGCGCGGCGCCGGCGAAGAACCTGATCTGGTCGACCATCGGCGGGATCTCCTCCGACCGCGTCAGGCCGACCGGCTTGCCGGTGTTCTCGCTCTCGGCGGCGATCAGGTCCTCGGCGCGGGCCTCGATCGCGTCGGCGACCTTCAGCAGCGCCTTCTGCCGCTCGGCGGGCGTGACGTCGCGCCAGGCCGGGAAGGCGGTCGCGGCGGCGGCCATCGCGGCGTCCACGTCGGCCGCGCCGGACAGCGGGGCGGTCGCGTACGGCTCGCCGGTGACCGGGTTGACGACGTCGGTGGTCCGTCCGTCGGCGGCGTCGCGGAACTCTCCGTCGATGTAGTTGCGCAGAGTACGGAGCTCGCTCACTGCCCTCTCCTGTTCCTGGTGGTTCCTCGGTTCCGGCGCCGGAGTGCGGCCCGGCACCCGGGCCGGCGGCGCGGCCCTCGTACGGCGGCGCCGTCCGAAGGGTGAGACACCGCAAGCCTAGTCGTTGGACGACCGGATTCGACATACCCACCGACTCAGAACAATGGAATCGGTACTTTCACGCTTCTGTCGCAACGGATTTCATCGCCCAGGGGTTGCGGCACAACGAGTCCTCGTGCACAGTGTGCCCTGTGGCCACACGTACACCCGAACCGAAGGACCGCCCCGGCGGCGCACCGTTGATCGACCCGGTCTCCAAGGCGATCATCGAACAGCTCCAGGAGGACGGCCGCCGTCCCTACGCCGCCATCGGCAAGGCGGTCGGCCTGTCGGAGGCGGCCGTGCGGCAGCGGGTCCAAAAGCTGCTCGACCAGGGCGTCATGCAGATCGTCGCGGTCACCGACCCGCTCACCGTGGGGTTCCGGCGCCAGGCGATGGTCGGCATCAACGTGGAGGGCGACGTCGAACCCGTCGCCGACGCGCTGACCGGCATGGACGAGGTGGAGTACGTCGTCGTGACCGCGGGCTCCTTCGATCTGCTGATCGAAATAGTCTGCGAGGACGACGACCACCTCATGGAGATGATCAGCAAGCGGATCCGCGCGCTGCCCGGCGTGCGGTCCACCGAGAGCTTCGTTTATCTGAAGCTACGGAAGCAGACCTACACCTGGGGAACCCGATAGCCATGAGCGCGGACCTTTCCAAGACCGCCTACGACCACCTGTGGATGCACTTCACCAGGATGTCGTCGTACGAGAACGCCCCCGTGCCGACCATCGTGCGCGGCGAGGGCACCTACATCTACGACGCGAACGGCAAGCGGTACCTCGACGGACTCGCCGGCCTGTTCGTCGTCCAGGCCGGCCACGGCCGCCGGGAACTCGCCGAGGTCGCCGCCAAGCAGGCCACCGAGCTGGCGTTCTTCCCGATCTGGTCGTACGCGCACCCCAAGGCGATCGAACTCGCCGAGCGGCTCGCGCAGCACGCCCCCGGCGACCTGAACAAGGTCTTCTTCACCACCGGCGGCGGCGAGGCGGTCGAGACCGCGTGGAAGCTGGCCAAGCAGTACCACAAGCTGACCGGCAATCACGGCAAGTACAAGGTCATCTCCCGAGCGGTCGCCTACCACGGCACCCCGCAGGGCGCGCTGTCCATCACCGGCCTGCCCGCCCTGAAGGCGCCGTTCGAGCCGCTGGTGCCCGGCGCGCACAAGGTGCCCAACACCAACATCTACCGCGCCCCGGTCCACGGCGACGACCCCGAGGCGTTCGGCCGCTGGGCCGCCGACCAGATCGAGCAGGAGATCCTCTTCGAGGGCCCGGAGACCGTCGCCGCGGTCTTCCTGGAACCGGTGCAGAACGCCGGCGGCTGCTTCCCGCCGCCGCCCGGCTACTTCCGGCGGGTCCGCGAGATCTGCGACACCTACAACGTGCTGCTGGTCTCCGACGAGGTCATCTGCGCCTTCGGCCGGCTCGGCACGATGTTCGCCTGCGACAAGTTCGACTACGTCCCCGACGTCATCACCTGCGCCAAGGGCATGACCTCCGGCTACTCCCCGATCGGCGCCGCGATCATCTCCGACCGGATCGCGGAACCGTTCTACCAGGGCGGCAACACCTTCCTGCACGGCTACACCTTCGGCGGCCACCCCGTCTCCGCCGCGGTGGCGCTGGCCAACCTCGACCTGTTCGAACGCGAGGGCCTCAACCAGCACGTGCTGGACAACGAGGACACCTTCCGCGGCACCCTGGAGAAGCTGCACGACCTGCCCATCGTCGGCGACGTGCGCGGCAACGGCTTCTTCTACGGCATCGAACTGGTCAAGGACAAGGCCACCAAGGAGTCCTTCACCGCCGAGGAGTGCGAACGGCTGCTGTACGGCTTCGTGTCGAAGAAGCTGTTCGAGAACGGTCTGTACTGCCGTGCCGACGACCGCGGCGACCCGGTGATCCAGCTCTCACCGCCGCTGATCTCGGACGCGTCCACTTTCGACGAGATCGAGCAGATCGTCCGCGGCGTGCTGACCGAGGCGTGGACGAAGTTGTAAGCACCTGCGGTAGCGTGACGAATCCCCTTCGCACCCGGCTCACGCGTGCGTGGGGGATTCGTGGCTTCGGCCAGCCTTTCACCCACCGGAGGTACGTCGGCATGGTGGCCCCGCCGGACAACGACATGGTGTGGGGAGACTCCCTGCACCACGCGCACCAGGGCTCCCCCGCCCTGCTCGGTGTCACCCTCGGAGCGCGGGCCGGGGAGATCCTCGGCGTCACCGGTCCGCACGGCGCGGGCAAGACCACCTTGCTGCGCTGCCTGTCGGGACAACTGGTGCCCGACGCCGGCGAGGTGTGGTTCGACGGCGCCCCGGTGCACTCGCTGGCACCCGGGGCGCGCGAACGGCTGCGCCGCGACCGGTTCGGCTGGATCGGCCCGGTCCCGCGCCTGGTCCCGGAACTGACCGCCCGGGAGAACGCCGCCCTGCCGCTGCTGCTGGCCGGCGCCGGCCACCGCGCCGCCTCGCGCGCGGCGCACGAGTGGCTGGAACGGCTCGACGTCGGCGACCTGGCCGGCGCCCGCCCGCAGGGCCTGACCCAGGCTCAGCGCCAGCGCGTGGCGATCGCCCGCGCCCTGGCCGTGGTACCGCAGGTGCTGTTCGCCGACGAGCCGACCGCGCCGCTGCACACCGCCGACCGCGTGCAGGTGCTGCGGACCCTGACCACCGCGGCCCGCTCGCACGGCATCACCGTGCTGCTGGCCACCGGCGACGCCGAGGCCGCCGCCGCGCACGCCGACCGCGTGGTGAACCTGCTGGACGGCCGCACGGCCACCGCCGGGCTGCCCGCCCTCCCGGCCGGCCCGGTCGCCCAGGACGTCACGTGCTAGGCCCGGTCCGCGCACCGGACGGCCCCTCACCGGCCGGCCCGGCCGACCCGCTGCCGATCCCCGGCGACCTGCCCGATCCCGGCGCCCGCCCGGTCTCCAGCGGCCTGCTGCCGGGAGCCTTGAGCCTGCGGCTGGCCCTGCGCGCCCGGCCGGTCTCCGCCGCCCGGCGCCTGCTGCTGGCCGCCGTCTCGGCCGCCACCGGCTACCTGCTGCTGGCCTGCCTCGGCGACGCCGCCGACGGCCCCTGGCAGTCCCACGGCGCGCTGGTCCGGCTGGCGTGGTGCCTGGTGCCGCTGGCGGTCGTCGCCCTGCTGGCGGTCGCCGTCGGCCGGGCGGAGGTCTCCGGCGGGACCGCCGCCGGGCTGGCCACCGCCGGGTTCGGCCCGGCCCGGCTGCCGCAACTGGCCGCCGCCCAGGTGGCCCAGGCCGGGCTGCTGGGCAGCGCCGCCGCCCTCGTCACCTTCGTCTACCAGCGCGAACAGGCCACCGATCCGGCCACGCTGCCCTACGCGGGGCTGGCCACCTTGCTGCTGGCCGTCCCGCTGGTCACCGCCGCCGCCTGCCTGGTCGCGCTGCGCCCGCGCCGCACCTGGGCCGGCACCCGGCTCACCGCGGCCGTCACGGGCGTCGTCGCGCTGGCCGCGGGCGTGCTCCTGGTCCACCTGGCCGGCGTCCCGGCGCACGGCGGCTGGAGGCTGCCGGGCGGCCTGGGCCGGATCGCGCCCGCCACCTTCACCGGCTGGGCGCTGGCGCTGCTGGGCACGCTGCTCGCCGCGCCGGGCCTGCTGGCGCTGACCGGCCTGCTGCTGTCCGTCTTCCGCCCCGGCGCCCGGCGCCTGCTGGCCGGCCGTGCCCTGCGCGGCGACGCCGGACGCCTCGGCCCGCCGGTGGGCCTGCTGGCCTCGACCGCGGTCGCCGCCTGGTCGGCGCACGTCATGCGGCAGCACGCCACCCGCCCGGCCGGCCACCTCACCCTGCTGGCCGCCGCCGTCGTGGTGGCCGGCGCGCTGGCCTGCCTGGCCGCCGCGGCCGACGACGCCCGCCGGGCCCGGGCCACCACCACCCGCCTGCTCACCACCCTGGGCGCCGGCCCCGGCCTGCTGCGCTCGACCGCCTACCTGCGCACCGCCGTCCTGCTCGCCGTCTGCGGACCGCTGACCGCGGTGGTGGCGTGGCTGGCGGTGCCGGGGGTGGGGCGCTGAGGGGGTCGCTCCGCGGGCGGAGGCGTTGAGGGGATCGCGCCGGAGGCGTTGACGCGTGGGTGGGGACGCGTGGCGGGGACGCGTGGGTGGGGTGCGGGCCGGAGGCGTTCGTACGGTGAGCGGATCGGTGGAACGTCTTACCGGTGGACCGTCTCACCGGTGGCGTTGAGCGAGTCGGCGTACCGGTGGCGGTGCGGGGGGCGGCGGACCGGTGGCGGTGCGGGGGTCGGCGCACCGGTGGCGTTGAGCGAGTGGGCGTACCGGTGGCGGTGGACGGTCGGCGTACCGGTGACGTTCACCCGAAAGGCGGATCAGCACACGGACGCGTTCGCACGATCAGCGGATGACCGGACCACCGCACCGGGCACTTCCCACGATGACCCGACCGTCGCACCGAACGCCGCACCCGAACGCCGTCACCCGATAAGCGGACAACCGCACCGGCCGCATCCCATCCGATGACCGGCTCACCCCACCGAAGTCTTCATCGGACGACCCGACCGCACCGGACCCGTTCAGCGGATGTCCCGACCGGTCCGCGGCGGCGTTGCGGCGATCACCCGACAGGCGTACCGCGGCGTCCCGGGCCTCACGCCGACGGCGTAACCACCGGCGAGTCGTCCGACGTTCACCCGGACGGCGGTGTCAGGAGAACAGCGGGTTGAAGTAGCCGGTCAGCACGCTGAGCGTCAGGGCGGCGGCGGCCAGCACGGCGGCGCCGGCCACCAGGGCGGTATCGGCGGCCCCGAACCGCTGGACGCGGGCGGTGGTGCGCGGGACGCCGGAGTCGAAACCGCGGGCGTCCATGGCGGTGGCCAGCCGGGTACCGCGCCGGATCGCGCCGACCAGCAGGGTGAACGACGCGGACGCCAGCAGCCGCAGGCGGGCCAGCGGATCGCGGCCGGGGTCGATGCCCCGGGCCCGCCGGGCCTGGCCGATCAGCCGCCACTCCTCCCCCATCAGCGGCACCAGCCGCCACGCGGCCAGCGTGCCGATGGCGAACCGCGGCGAGACCCGGGCGTTCTGCACCAGCGCGTCGGCGAGGTCGGTCGGGTCGGTGGTGGCGAAGACGATCACACCGGGCAGCGCCACCGCCAGCAGCCGCAGCGCGAGCGCCAGCGCGGACGCCACGATGTGCTCGCGGTCGGCGGCGAACAGCACCAGGCTGAACAGCATGCCGGCCACCCCGACCAGCAACGGCCAGGTGCGGCGGCCCAGCGCCCGGTACCGCAGTCCGAAGAACGGCACCGCGGCCAGTTCCGCCGCGAGCGCCACCGCCGGGCCGACCGGGTCGAGGCTGATCACCAGCGCGAGGGCGAGCACCCCGGCGGCGGCCAGCTTGGCGACCGGGTTGCGCCGGGCCAGCGGGGCGGTGGGGTCGGCGATGGGCGTGGCACGGTTCACCGGGCGGCCTCCGCGGGTTCGCGGGCACCCAGTCGCAGCGCGCGGGCGCCGAGCGCCGAGCGGAACGCGTCGTCGTGCGTCACGGCGACCACGCCGTGCCCCTCGTCGCGCAACGCGGCCAGCAGCGCGACCAGTTCGGACCAGGTGCGGCGGTCCTGGCCGAACGTCGGCTCGTCCAGCACCAGCAGCCGGGGGGCCGCGGCCAGGGCGGTGGCCACCGACAGGCGGCGCTGTTCGCCGCCGGAGAGCGTGTGCGGGTTGGCGCCGGCCAGTGCGTCCAGCCGCAGCCGGACCAGCAGGTCGTCGGCGCGGGCCGGGTCGGCGGCCCCCAGGGTGAGTTCGTCGCGCACCCGCGCGGTGACGAACTGGTGGGCCGGGTTCTGGAAGACCGAGCCGATCCGCGCGGCCAGCGCCCGGGCCCGCCAGCGGTGCGGCGGCCGGTCGGCGTCCGGGCCGGCCAGCGCGGCGGTGGCGGCGACCCGCCCGTCGGTGGGGGCCAGCAGGCCGCCGAGCAACCGGGCCAGCGTGGACTTCCCGGCGCCGTTGGGCCCGACCACCGCCAGCGCCTCGGCGGCGCGCACGGTGGTGTGCAGCCCGGTGAACACCGGCCGGAAACCGAGCAGTTCGGCCCGCAGCAGTTCCTCCCCGGGCGGTCCGGCCGCCGGGTGCGCGGGCAGCGGCAGACCGGGCACCCAGACCCCGTCGGCGGCCAGCGCGTCCCCGTGTTCGGCGAAGACCTTCTCCGGCGGCCCGTCGGCGCGGATACCGCCGCCCGGTTCGAGGACGACGATCCGGTCGAGCTGGCCGGTGAGTTCGGCGATCCGGTGCTCCACCACGATCTGCGTGGTGTCGCCGACGGCAGCCAGCACCTCGCGCACCAGCCGGGCGCCGGGCGGGTCGAGGTTGGCGGTCGGCTCGTCGAGCAGCAGCAGCCCGGGCCCGTGCACCAGGGCGCCGGCCAGCGCCAGCCGCTGCTGCTCGCCGCCGGACAGCGCGGAGGTGGCCCGTAGCGGCGGATACGGGAACCCGACCCGGTCCAGGGCGGCGGCGACCAGGCGGGGGATGTCGTCCGGCGGTGTACCGCGGTTCTCCAGGCCGAACGCGACGTCGTCACCGGCGCGTTCCATGACCAGCTGGGACTGCGGGTCCTGGAAGACGATGCCGACCCGGTCGCGGGCCTCGCGCGGGTCGCGGCCGTCGATCTCGACGGTGCCCTCCCGGTCGCCGGCCTCCGGGGGCAGCAGTCCGGCCAGCGCGGCGAGCAGGGTGGACTTGCCGGCGCCGGACGGGCCGAGCAGCGCGACGCGTTCGCCGTGCGCGATGTCGAGGTCGACACCGCGCACCGCCCAGCGCCGGCGCCCCGGGTGCCGGTGGCCGAACCCGCGCAGCCTGACGGTGCTCATCGGAGGGTCTCGCCGCCGTCGGGGACCGTCAGACCAGGGCCCGTTCGCGGCCGGAGGGGAACGGGTCCAGCGCGCCGGTCTGCGCCAGCGCCCTGGTGAGCGCGTAGCCGCCGAGCCCGGCGATCAGCGCGGAGCTGACGACCACGATGGCCAGGTAGCCGATCTGCCAGCCGGTGGAGTACGACGGGTAGTACAGCGCGAGGTCGAGCAGCGCGGCGGCCGCGCCGGCCAGCGCACCGCCGGTCAGCGCGGTGGGCCGCCGCCAGATCCGGTACGCGGTGATGGCGAAGCCGAACTCGCCGGCCATCCCCTGGAGCACGCCGTACGCCAGGGTGACCAGCCCCCACGAGGACCCGAAGAGCGTCTCGACGGAGGCGGCGACCAGCTCGCAGAAGATCCCGGCGCCGGGCTTGCGGATGATCAGCGGGCCCAGGACCGCCGGTAGCAGCCAGACGCCGTACATGAACGCCTTGGCCGGCAGCGGGATGACGTTGGCCACTCCCTCGTAGAGCGAGTTCCAGCCCCAGAAGACCACACCGAAGGCGGCGCCGAGGACGGCGACCACCACGATGTCGACGGTCCGCCAGCGGAAGCCGCCGGCGGCCCCCCCGTCGGAGGGCGCGCTGGAGGTGGGCGTGGACGTGTTGGCCTGCATGGCCGAACTCCCTTCGCCGGCATGACCCGGATCAGGTTCGAGGGTCTGCGGTCCACCGCTCACCTTCCGGTGACGGCTCCGCACTCTCAGCGCTGTCGCGCTCCCCTGTCGGAACTTGTCCTACGACACTATCAGCGCCCCCTCAGCCCCCGTAAGCGGCCCGCCGGCCGGATTCGGGAGGCGGTCACGCGGGGTGTTGCGCGGTACGCGGGGCGCGGCGCGCGCAGCTGGGGGGTGCCATGCGGCGCGCGGGGCTGGGGGCGGCGGGGTGCCCTGCGGCGCACGAGCCCGGGGGTGACCTGCGGCGCACGAGGCCGGGGGCGGGCGGTGCCGGACGCGTACGCGGTGCCGGCGTCCTCAGCGGTCGGCGTCTTCAGCGGCCCGCGTCCTCAGCAGCCCGACGCTTCAGCGGTGGATGCCGGCGACCGCCCGGTGGCGGACGTGCCCGGTGCCCGCCCCGGGGGCAGTGTCCTCAGCGCTCGGCGGCGGCGAGCTGACCGCAGGCGCCCTCGATCTCCTGGCCGCGGGTGTCACGGACGGTGACCGGCACGCCGTGCGACTCCAGGACCTCCACGAACCGCTGCTCGTCCTGCGGCCGGGACGCGGTCCACTTCGAGCCGGGGGTCGGGTTGAGCGGGATGAGGTTGACGTGCACCCGACGGCCGCGCAGCAGCCGGCCGAGCAGGTCGGCGCGCCACGCCTGGTCGTTGATGTCCTTGATCAGCGCGTACTCCACCGAGACGCGGCGGCCGGAGACGTCGGCGTAGTGCCAGGCGGCGTCCAGCACCTCGCGGACCCGCCAGCGGGTGTTGACCGGCACGAGGGTGTCGCGCAGCTCGTCGTCGGGGGCGTGCAGCGAGACCGCGAGGCGGCACTTGAAGCCCTCGTCGGCGAAGCGCAGCATGGCCGGAACCAGGCCCACGGTCGAGACGGTGATGCCGCGCTGGGACAGGCCGAGGCCCTCCGGCTCGGGGTCGGTCAGCCGGCGGATCGAGCCGACGACCCGGTTGTAGTTGGCCAGCGGTTCGCCCATGCCCATGAAGACGATGTTCGACAGCCGGGCGGGCCCGCCGGGCACCTCGCCGTCACGCAGCGACCGCATGCCGGCCACGATCTGGTGGACGATCTCGGCGGTCGACAGGTTGCGGGTCAGGCCGGCCTGGCCGGTCGCGCAGAACGGGCAGTTCATGCCGCAGCCCGCCTGCGAGCTGATGCACATGGTCACCCGGTCCGGGTAGCGCATCAGCACGGACTCCACGAGCGTGCCGTCGAACAGGCGCCACAGCGTCTTGCACGTCGTGTCGTCGTCGCAGGAGACGTGCCGCACCACGGACATCAGCTCGGGCAGCAGTGCGCTAGCCAGCCGTTCCCGCGCCGCGGCGGGGATGTCGGTCCAGGCCGCCGGGTCGTCGGCGTACCGCGCGAAGTAGTGCTGCGACAACTGCTTGGCCCGGAACGGCTTCTCCCCGAGCCCGGCCACCGCCTCCCGCCGCTCGGCAGGCGTGAGATCGGCGAGGTGCCGCGGCGGCTTCTTCGCTCCGCGCGGCGAGACAAAGGTGAGTTCTCCAGGTGCAGGCATGGTTCGTCCAGTGTCTCAGACGGAGAGGCGTGGCCCGGGCGGGAGCGGGGTGGGGGTGGTCACGGGCGGGCGACGTTGGAGGCATGGGCCGGCCCCGCACGGCCCGGATCCGGCCTCGCCGGGCCCCGCGACAGCTCAGGTGACCGTTGCCGCAGGAGATCGAAATGGAGAGGGGGGCGACGGGCCCGCCTCGACAGGATCCGCTTCCCTTGAGGAGGACTCATCTGAGGAGGACCCATCGCGCTGGGTGCAAGAGAGCACGGCACGGCCTGCCGGTGGAAGCTGCGTCGCCCCCACAGCCCCGAGGGCCCGGCGCGGGGGTGCGCGGCGGGCCCTCGGGGCGGGGCGGAGCGGGGCGGCTCAGGTGGAGCCGACGAACAGCACCAGGAGGAGCCAGACCACCGGGGCGGTCGGCAGCAGGGAGTCGAGTCGGTCCATGATGCCGCCGTGGCCGGGGAGCAGGGTGCCCATGTCCTTGATGCCCAGGTCCCGCTTGATCATCGACTCGCCGAGGTCGCCGACGGTGGCGCTGGCCGCCGCCGCCAGGCCCAGGACCAGGCCCTGCCACCACTTGCCGTCGTCGATCAGGTACTGCATCGACAGTGCGCCGGCCACCATGGCGAAGGACACCGCGCCCAGCAGTCCCTCGCGGGTCTTGCCGGGGCTGATGCGCGGCGCCAGCTTGTGCTTGCCGAACCGCCAGCCGACGGCGTACGCGCCGGTGTCGCTGACGACGGTGAGCAGCAGGAAGACGAACACCCGCCACGGCCCGTCGTGCGCGGCGAGCATCATCACCACGAACGTGGCCAGAAACGGCACGTAGAACACGGCGAAGACGCCGGCCGTGACGTCCTTGAGGTAATCGTGCGGTGACTGGGTCATCCGCCAGAGCAGGACGGCCAGCACGGTGAACGCGGTGGCCACCCAGGCGCCCTCGGCGGCCCAGGCGTAGCCGGCGACGACCGTCGCGGCGCCGCCGACCGCCAGCGGGACCAGGGGCGCGTTGATGCCCTTGCGCTCCCGCAGGCGGCTGGTCAGCTCCCACAGGCCGACGACGACGGCGGCCACCACGACGGCGAGGAAGATCACCTTGTAGATGAAGAGCGTCGCGATGATGACCACGCCGAGTCCGACCCCGACGCCTATGGCGGCCCGCAGGTTGCGGCCGGCGTTCTTGCCGGACTTGCGGTGGCCTCCGGCGCCGCCGGACGGCTCACCGGGCCCGCCCGGGGTGCCGGGCGGACCGGCGGGCAGGCCGGTGGTCTCGTCGGGTACTGGTGGCATGGGTCGAGTCTGCGCCGCGGCGGCCACGTCGTACACGGGACCCGCCGAGGCGTACGGCCGGCCCGGGGCGGCCGGGTCCTCGGCGGCTCCCCGGTACCCCGCGTCCGGCGCGCCCCCCGGTGAAGAGTCGTTCATCAGACCTCGAGCAGCTCGGCTTCCTTGTGCTTGAGCAACTCGTCGACCTGGGCCACGTACTTGGCCGTGATGTCCTCGAGTTCCTTCTCGGCGCGGCGGACCTCGTCCTCGCCGGCCTCACTGTCCTTGACGAGCTTGTCCAGGGTCTCCTTGGCCTTGCGGCGCACGCTGCGGATCGAGACCCGCGCGTCCTCCGCCTTGCCCTTGGCGACCTTGATGAAGTCCCGGCGGCGCTCCTCGGTGAGCTGCGGGAAGAGCACCCGGATGATGTGGCCGTCGTTGGACGGGTTGACGCCGAGGTCGGAGTCGCGGATCGCGGTCTCGATGGCCCGCAGCGAGGTCTTGTCGAACGGGGTCACCACCGCCATACGCGGCTCGGGCACCGAGAAGGACGCCATCTGGTTGATCGGCGTCAGGCTCCCGTAGTACTCGGCGACGATCTTGTTGAACATCGCCGGGTGCGCTCGGCCGGTACGGATCGCGGCGAAGTCATCCTTGGCGACCACGACGGCCTTCTCCATCTTCTCCTCGGCTTCGAGGAGGGTCTCTTCGATCACCATGTGCTCCTGGTCTTCTTCGTGAGCTTCTTGCCTGCGTCGTACCTGCTACCTGCACGGTGTCGAACCGGCGGCACCGTTGTCCATGCCGGAACCGGACGTCTCGTGTCCGGACCGCGCGTCAGTCCCGGGTGCCGTGCTCGTTCACCAGCGTGCCGATCTTCTCACCCTTTACGGCACGGGCGATGTTGCCTTCGGCGAGCAGCTCGAAGACCAGGATGGGGAGGTTGTTGTCCCGGCACAGCGTGATGGCGGTCGCGTCGGCGACCTTCAGGTCGCGGGCCAGCACCTCGTCGTACTCCAGCGCGTCGAACTTGACCGCGTCCGGGTTGTGGGCCGGGTCGGAGTCGTAGACGCCGTCCACGCCGTTCTTGCCCATGAGGATCTCCTCGGCGTGGATCTCCAGGGCGCGCTGGGCGGCGGTGGTGTCGGTGGAGAAGTACGGCATGCCCATGCCGGCGCCGAAGATCACGACGCGGCCCTTCTCCAGGTGCCGCACGGCCCGCAGCGGGATGTACGGCTCGGCGACCTGGCCCATGGTGATGGCGGTCTGCACCCGGGTGTCGATGCCTTCCTTCTCCAGGAAGTCCTGCAGCGCCAGGCAGTTCATCACAATGCCCAGCATGCCCATGTAGTCGGACCGGGCCCGGTCCATGCCGCGCTGCTGGAGTTCCGCGCCGCGGAAGAAGTTGCCGCCGCCGATCACGATGGCGATCTGGGTACCGCCGCGGACGACCGTGGCGATCTCCCGGGCGATCTTGTGCACGACGTCCGGGTCGACGCCGACGCTGCCGCCGCCGAAGGCCTCGCCGGACAGCTTCAGCAGGAAGCGGCGCTGACGGGTGGCGCTCTCGCCGGCAGCGGGTGCGGCCTGGGTGGATTCGGTAGCGGCGTCCTGGTGCATGGGTATCTCCTCGTGCGCGTACGAAGGAGGCCATTGCCGGGGTCCAGAAAATCTGTCCCTGCGCGGCAATGGCCTCCTCGTCACATCTGCGGCCGGCCTGACGAGCGGCCGGCTGCTATCGACCCTAACCGGGTCGTCGGTCGTTCGCTGCCGGGGGTCAGACGCCTACGCGGAAGCGGGCGAAGCCCTTCAGCGTGACGCCGGCCTCGGTCAGCACCTTCTGCACGGTCTTCTTGTTGTCCTTGGCGAACGCCTGCTCCAGCAGGACGTTCTCCTTGAAGAAGCCGGTGACGCGGCCTTCGACGATCTTCGGCAGCGCGGCCTCCGGCTTGCCCTCCTCGCGGGCGGTGGCCTCGGCGACGCGGCGCTCGTTCTCCACCGTCTCGGCCGGGATCTCGTCGCGGGTCAGGAACTTCGGGCCGAACGCGGCGATGTGCTGCGCGACGTCCTTGGCGACCTGGGCGTTCTCCTGGTCCAGCGCGACGAGCACGCCGACCTGCGGGGGCAGGTCGGGGCTGGTGCGGTGCAGGTAGGAGGCGACGTAGCCGTCGGTGAACTGGGCGAAGCGGCTCAGCACGATCTTCTCGCCGAGGGTCGCGTTGGCCTCGTCCACGAACGCCTGGACGGTCTTGCCGGCCTCGATCTCGGAGGCGAGCAGCGCGTCGAGGTCGGCGGGCCGGCTGTCGGCGACGTGCTTGGCGATCGCCTCGGCGACGGCCACGAACTTGTCACCCTTGGCGACGAAGTCGGTCTCGCAGTTGAGCTCCAGCAGCACGCCGGCCTCGTTGGCGTCGGCGATCAGCGAGACCACGGCGCCGTTGGAGGCGTTGCGGCTCTCCCGCTTGGCCACGCCCTTCTGGCCCTTGACGCGCAGGATCTCGACGGCCTTGTCGACGTTGCCCTCGGCCTCGTCCAGCGCCTTCTTACAGTCCATCATGCCGGCGCCGGTCAGCTCGCGGAGCTTCTTGACGTCGGCGGCGGTGAAGTTCGCCATGTCTCAGAAATCTCTTCTCGAAAGTCGTGGGTTGTACCGGCCGGTCCGGGCCGGCGGCGTGCCGTCGGGCGGGCGCCGGTCTCGTCCGGTTTCCGCCGTGTCCGATGTCCGCCGTGCCGCTGTCGCGCGGCACGTTTCTCGCTGTGCCCGTCGTCTCCGCCGGTCCTGCCGGACCCGTATCCGCCGGTCACGCCCGGGCCCGTATCCGCCGGGGCCCGTGCTGCGCGGTCCCGGGGGACGATCGCCGCTCGGCTGTCGGCCGGACGGCTGGGCCCGTACTACCGGAGTCCGTATTACCGGGACCCGTACCACCGGAGCCAGGCCCGGGCCGTGACCCGGGGCCGTGCGGCTTCCGGGCCGGTCACCGGCTCGTGGTCCGGCCTGCCGGGCCTGCGGTCCGGCACGGGTACGGGGTACGGCTACGGGGAGTGTGCGCCCGCGGTCCGTCGGAGCAGGTCCGACGGGGCCGGCGGGTGCGGCAGGGACGACGCGGTGGCCTGCCCGGACACGGCAGGGCGTGACACGCCGAACGCGTCACGCCACGACCGGGTCCGGACGGAACGGCGGCCGGTGCGGTGGACGGCGGGGGCGGGCGATGACGCCCCTCCCCCGCCGTCGATGACCGTGGCCTCGCGGCCCGGTGCGTCAGGCCTGCTCGCCCTCGGCCGGAGCCTCGGTGGCAGCCTCGGCGGCCGGTGCCTCAGCGGCGGGGGCCTCGTCGGCGGCGGCCTCAGCGGCCGGAGCCTCGTCGGCGGCCGGGGTCTCGGCCGAAGCCTCGGCGGCCGGAGCGGCCTCCTCGGACTTCTTCTCGCCCTCGAGCAGGTCGCGCTCCCACTCGGCCAGCGGCTCGGCCGGAGCGGCCTTGGTGTCACCGGTGGCGGCACCGGAACGGGCGATGAGGCCCTCGGCGGCGGCGTCGGCGATCACGCGGGTGAGCAGCGTGACGGAACGGATCGCGTCGTCGTTGCCCGGGATCTTGAAGTCGACCTCGTCGGGGTCGCAGTTCGTGTCCAGGATCGCGACGACCGGGATGCGCAGCTTGCGCGCCTCGCCGACGGCGATGTGCTCCTTCTTGGTGTCCACGATCCACACGGCGGAGGGGACCTTCGCCATGTCGCGGATACCGCCGAGGGTCTTCTCCAGCTTGTTCTTCTCGCGCTCGAGGACGAGGAGTTCCTTCTTGGTGAGGCCGGAGGCGGCCACGTCCGTGAAGTCGATCTCCTCGAGCTCCTTGAGGCGCTGGAGCCGCTTGTAGACGGTCGAGAAGTTGGTGAGCATGCCGCCCAGCCAGCGCTGGTTGACGTAGGGCATGCCGACCCGGGTCGCCTGCTCGGCGATCGCTTCCTGCGCCTGCTTCTTGGTGCCGACGAACAGCACGGAACCGCCGTGGGCGACGGTCTCCTTGACGAACTCGTAGGCGCGGTCGATGTACGACAGCGACTGGAGCAGGTCGATGATGTAGATGCCGTTGCGCTCGGTGAAGATGAAGCGCTTCATCTTCGGGTTCCAGCGACGGGTCTGGTGCCCGAAGTGGACGCCGCTCTCCAGCAGCTCCCGCATCGTGACGACGGCCATGGCCGTGCTCCTTGGGTACTCGGTTCCGTGGCCGCCGGCCGGCGGCCACGCCTGACGCCCGGTGCGTCGTGCCGCGGGGCCCGCCGTGAGGCGGTCTTCCGAGGACCGAGGGACGCGGCCCCCGCACCATCCGCACCGGTTTTCTCACCGGTCGGGACGATCAACGGAGGCGGGGCGTGCGAAGTCGACCCGGTGGCCCGGGTCGCCAGAGAAAGTGTACGGGACCGACGGCACCCCAAATGACACAGGTCGGGGGGATGGGGG
>NZ_JAAGKO020000032.1 GCF_027947535.2 Streptantibioticus silvisoli | reverse complement strand
CCCCCACCCAAGCCCCCGCCCCGCCGCCGGAGGCCCCCCGCACCCGCCGCGACCACCTCCGTACCCTGCGTGTGCGGGGGGCGGCGCCGCGTCACCGGGGTACCGCCGGAGGCATAGGCTGGCCCGTATGAGCCTCAACGGTCTGCTGGACGTCGTCATCAAGGATTCCGCCCTCGCAGAGGCGGTCAAGGCCGCCGCGGACGGCAACCGGCCGTCGCTGGACCTGGTGGGGCCGCCCGGGGCCCGTCCGTTCGCGCTGGCGGCGCTGGCCGACCGGGCGCACCGGCCGTTGCTGGCGGTGACCGCGACCGGCCGGGAGGCGGAGGACCTGGCCGCCGCGCTGCGGTCGCTGCTGCCGCCGGACACGGTGGTGGAGTACCCGGCGTGGGAGACGCTGCCGCACGAGCGGCTCAGCCCGCGCAGCGACACCGTCGGGCGGCGGCTGTCGGTGCTGCGGCGGCTGGCGCACCCCAGCGCCGACGACCCGGCGGCCGGACCGGTCCGCGTGGTGGTCGCGCCGGTCAGGTCGGTGTTGCAGCCGCAGGTCGCCGGGCTGGGCGACCTGGTGCCGGTGGCGTTGCGCGCCGGGGGCAGCGCGGACCTGGGCGACGTGGTGGAGCGCCTGGCGGCGGCCGCCTACGCACGGGTCGAACTGGTGGAGAAGCGCGGCGAGTTCGCGGTGCGCGGCGGCATCCTGGACGTCTTCCCGCCGACCGAGGAGCACCCGTTGCGGGTGGAGTTCTGGGGCGACGACGTCGAGGAGATCCGGTACTTCAAGGTCGCCGACCAGCGCAGCCTGGAGGTGGCCGAGCACGGGCTGTGGGCGCCGCCGTGCCGGGAGCTGCTGCTGACCGGCGAGGTGCGCGCCAGGGCGGCCCGGCTGGCCGAGGCGCACCCGGAGCTGGGCGATCTGCTGGGCCGGATCGCCGAGGGCATCGCGGTCGAGGGCATGGAGTCGCTGGCGCCGGTGCTGGTCGACGACATGGAACTGCTGATGGACGTGATGCCCGCCGGGTCGATGGTGGTGGCCTGCGATCCGGAGCGGGTACGGACCCGGGCCGCCGACCTGGTGGCGACCAGCCGGGAGTTCCTGGAGGCGTCGTGGGCGGCGACGGCCGGCGGCGGGGAGGCGCCGATCGACCTGGGCGCCGCCAGCCTGTGGCCGCTGGCGCAGGTGCGCGCGCACGCGCAGGACACCGGCATGCCGTGGTGGTCGGTGAGCCAGTTCGCGCAGGACGAGGAACTGGACGCCGACACCCTCCAGTTGGGCATGCGCGCCCCGGAGACGTACCGCGGTGACAGCGCCCGCGCGCTGGCCGACACCAAGGGCTGGCTGTCGCAGGGCTGGCAGGCGGTCTACCTCACCGAGGGCCACGGCCCGGCGTCGCGCACGGTGGAGGTGCTGGGCAACGAGGGCATCGCCGCCCGGCTCGACGCCGACCTGCCGGCCGTCCCGGAGCCGGGGCTGGTGCACGTCAGCTGCGCCAGCCTGGAGCACGGCTTCGTGCACCCGGGGCTGAAGCTGGCGGTGCTCACCGAGACCGACCTGTCCGGCCAGCGGTCGGCCAGCAAGGACATGGGCCGGATGCCGTCGCGGCGCCGCAAGAGCATCGACCCGCTGACGCTGCAACCCGGCGACTACATCGTGCACGAGAGCCACGGTGTCGGCCGCTACGTGGAGATGGTGCAGCGCACCGTGCAGGGCGCGACCCGCGAGTACCTGCTGGTGGAGTACGCGCCGGCCAAGCGCGGCCAGCCCGGTGACCGGCTGTTCGTGCCGACCGACCAGCTGGAGCAGATTACCAAGTACGTCGGCGGCGAGGCGCCCACCTTGCACCGGCTGGGCGGCGCGGACTGGACGAAGACCAAGGCGCGGGCGAAGAAGGCGGTCAAGGAGATCGCCGCGGACCTGATCAAGCTGTACTCGGCGCGGATGGCCGCCCCCGGCCACGCCTTCGGCCCCGACACCCCCTGGCAGCGGGAGCTGGAGGACGCGTTCCCCTACGTGGAGACCGCCGACCAGCTCACCACGATCGCCGAGGTCAAGGACGACATGGAGAAGTCGGTCCCGATGGACCGGCTGATCTGCGGCGACGTCGGCTACGGCAAGACCGAGATCGCGGTGCGGGCGGCGTTCAAGGCCGTGCAGGACGGCAAGCAGGTCGCGGTGCTGGTGCCGACGACGCTGCTGGTCCAGCAGCACTTCGGCACGTTCACCGAGCGCTACGGGCAGTTCCCGGTCACCGTGCGGGCGCTGTCGCGGTTCCAGAGCGACACCGAGGCCAAGGCGGTGCTGGAGGGACTGCGCGACGGCTCGGTGGACCTCGTCATCGGCACCCACCGGCTGTTCGGCTCCGAGACCCGGTTCAAGAACCTGGGCCTGGTCATCGTCGACGAGGAGCAGCGCTTCGGCGTGGAGCACAAGGAGCAGCTGAAGAAGCTGCGGGCCAACGTGGACGTGCTGACGATGTCGGCGACGCCCATCCCGCGCACCCTGGAGATGGCGGTCACCGGCATCCGGGAGATGTCGACGATCACCACCCCGCCGGAGGAGCGGCACCCGGTGCTGACCTTCGTCGGCCCGTACGAGAGCCGGCAGATCGCCGCCGCCGTGCGCCGGGAGCTGCTGCGCGAGGGCCAGGTCTTCTACATCCACAACCGGGTGGAGTCGATCGACCGGGCCGCGGCCCGGCTGCGCGAACTCGTCCCCGAGGCGCGGATCGCCACCGCGCACGGGCAGATGGGCGAACACCAGCTGGAGCAGGTGGTCGTCGACTTCTGGGAGAAGCGGTTCGACGTGCTGGTCTCCACCACGATCGTGGAGTCCGGCATCGACATCGCCAACGCCAACACCCTCATCGTCGAGCGCGGCGACAACTTCGGCCTGAGCCAGCTGCACCAGCTGCGCGGCCGGGTCGGCCGCAGCCGCGAGCGCGGTTACGCCTACTTCCTGTACCCGCCGGAGAAGCCGCTGACCGAGACCGCGCACGAGCGGCTGGCGACCATCGCCCAGCACACCGAGATGGGCGCGGGCATGTACGTGGCGATGAAGGACCTGGAGATCCGCGGCGCCGGAAACCTGCTGGGCGGCGAGCAGTCCGGCCACATCGCCGGCGTCGGCTTCGACCTGTACGTCCGCATGGTCGGCGAGGCGGTGGCCGACTACCGGGCGGCGCTGGAGACCGGCGGCGCGCAGGAGGAGGCGCCGCTGGAGGTCAAGATCGAGCTGCCGGTCGACGCCCACGTCCCGCACGACTACGCGCCGGGCGAGCGGCTGCGCCTCCAGGCGTACCGGGCGATCGCCGCGGTCGACTCCGAGGACGACATCAAGGCGGTCCGCGACGAACTCCTCGACCGCTACGGCAAGCTGCCGGAGCCGGTGGAGAACCTGCTGCTGGTGGCGGGACTGCGGCTGCTGGCCCGGCGGGCCGGGGTCGCCGACATCACCCTTCAGGGCGCCAACGTGCGCTTCGGCCCGGTGGAGTTGCGCGAGTCGCAGGAGTTGCGCCTTCAGCGCCTGCATCCGCGCAGCGTCCTGAAGGCGGCCACCCGGCAGATCCTGGTACCGCGACCGACCACCGGCACCATAGGAGGCAAGCCGGTGGTCGGTCGGGAACTGCTCGTGTGGACCGCGGAGTTCCTGAACTCCGTTGTGCTGTAACGCGTTCGGTCCCGAGGCGTTCGGTTTTTTTAGTACGGGCCGTTCACATTGTCGATCGAACCGTACACGTGGTACGCGTAGTTGCACGCGGCGACAATGTTGGCGACCGGGTCGTAGATGTTCGTCGACGTACCCGCGACGTGATAGGTGTTGAACGTCGGGTCGATCGTCTGGAGCAGACCCTTGGAAGGAGTTCCGGCGGCGGCGTTGCTGTCCCACAGGTTGATCGCGTTGGGATTTCCGCCGGATTCCCGGATGACATTGCGGTAAATGCCGTCGTAGGTGCCGGGTATTCCGTTGGCCTTCATGATCGCCAGCGCCTGGTCGATCCAGCCGTTGAGGTTGTTCGCGTAGGTCGTGGTGGCGGCCGCGGGCTTGGCGGCGGGGGCGGCGGTCGACGCGGCGGGCTTGGCGGCGACCGGCTTGGCGGCGGCGGCCTTCTTCGCCGCGGCGGCCTTGGCGGCGGCGGCCTTCGCGGCAGCGGCCTTCTTCGCGGCGGCGGCCTTGGCGGCGGCCTTCTGCGCCGCGGCCTTCTGCGCGGCCTCGGCCTTGACGTGCGCGGCCCAGCGGGCCTTGGCCTCGGCCTTGGCCTTCGCCTCCGCCGCGGCGCGGTTCTCGGCGGACTGCTGCTTCAGCCACCACTGGTGGTGCGCCTGCCGGTACTGGGCGGCGACGCCGTCGTGCTGCGCGGCGGCGGACTGCCAGGCGGAGGTGGTGAACGACGCCGGCGCGGTGTTGGCGAACGTCGAGTGCGGTGCGTCATGGGCGATCGCGGTTCCCGGGACGACAGTGATCGCGAGAGCTGCGGCTCCGGCAGCGGCAATGCTCGCCACGGCGATCTTGCGGGCCAGGGTGAAGCGAATGCGGGCATGTCTGGGCATGGGTGAGCGGCCTTCCGGTCTGCTGGGTCGCAGTCGTCGCCCGGTGTTGCACCGGTCAGTGATCGCCGTAATGGCGGGGGAAGTGGTGCGACGAAAGGCCCGCGTTTCGATCCGCGGACCCTGCGGCTGGGCAATGTCTAGCCGCCGGAAAATCGCCTGGCAATATGCCTTCCTACTAATGGGCATCGTCGTACGGCATAAGACGGGAGTAAGAGTGGCGCACAGGAAACTCCATGGAATCGCCTCCGATACCCGGCCCGGCGGGTTTGAACCGTCAACTAGCCACGGCCGTATGTGACCTGCGGCATGTGGCCAGCGTCACAGTCCGCGTCCCCTCAAATCCCCTACAGAACCGAGTAATTAGGACATGTCTGATTCGTGGCGACCTGGTGTGATGTGCGGCGTTCGGTGCAGCTCAAGGCCGCCCGGACCGCCCGGTACCGGCCGCGACCGGGCCCGCACTACGAAGCCGCTTCGCAGGCCGGCCCCCGCTCGCGACCGGCCCGCCCGGCGAAGCCGCAGCGCAGGCCGACACCTCACCGGGGTCGATCTCGTTGCGCGCGGTAGTGGATATAGCCCGCCGCAAGTCCTTATCCTCGATCCGCGCAGATCGCCGCATCGCCGCACGATCAACCGCCAGGAGGCCCCATGGTCCGCCGCCGTACCGCCACGCTCTCCTTGACCGCCGCAGCCCTCGTCCTCGCCGCCCCGCTGATCACCTCGTGCGCCGCCGAACACCCCGGCTCCGCCGCGGTCGTGGGCGGCCGGGCGATCACCGTCACCGAACTGCAGAACCGCGTCACCCAGCTGCGCTCCGCCCAGGCCAAGGCAGGCCAGGACGTCGACCTCAGCGGCGCCAAGGGCGGCCTCAGCCGCGCGGTGCTCACCGGCCTGCTGGACTACCAGGTCCTCGACCGGGCCGCCGCCGACCACCACGTCACCGTCACCCGCCGGCAGACCAAGGCGCTGGAGGCGCTCTACCTCCAGCGCTACGGCAGCGCCGCGGCCCTGCGCGCCGCCCTCATGCAGATCCAGGTGGCCCCCGGGCAGCCCACCGACGCCTTCGCCCGGTCCATGATCCAGAAGGCGGGCGTCGCCAAGGCCATCGGCGTCGACCCGACCACCCCGCAGGGCGTCGCCGCGCTCAACACCGAACTCGGCAAGGCCGCCCAGGCCCTCCATGTCGACGTCAACCCGCGCTACGGCACCTGGAGCGCCGCCAGCGGGTCCATCGGCAACGCCACCTCCGGCTGGCTGCGCCCGGCCACCGAAGCCGAACAGCAGCAGCCGGCCGCGGTCACCGGGTGACCCGCCCCGGGACGCGGCCCGCCGCCGCGCCCCGGCCGGTCCCGCCGCACGACGCGCCCGGCCGGCCCGCCGTGCGCCGGTGCCCGCGCCGGCCCCACGCGGGCGGCCCGCGGGGTACGTTCGACGGGTGAACGCCAACCCCGCCGCCGCCGAGCGGCCCGGCCGCCTGATCCTGCTGACCACGAGCCACCGGGTCGCGCCCGGACTGCTGTCCTGGCCGGCCTGGCAGGCGCTGCGCACCGCCGACGCCGTGCTGTGCGCCGACCCCGCGCATCCCCAGCTGCCCTACCTGCGGGAGGCCGGGATCACCGTGGAGGCGGCGGCGCCCGGCGGACGTGCCCTGCTGGAACGCACCGCGGGCGGCCGCACGGTCGTCGTCATCCCGCCCGGCGACGGCGACCCGGCGCTCACCGACGAGCTGGCGGCGCTGGCCGGCTCCGGCCGGGTCGCGATGCCCGACCTCGAACTGCTCCCCGCCTCCTACGACGTGCCCGGCGCCCGGCTGCTGGACCTCGTCACGGTGCTGGACCGGCTGCGCCGCGAGTGCCCGTGGACGCGTGAACGCACCGGGCAGAGCCTGGTGAAGTACCTCATCGAGGAGGCGTACGAGCTGGTCGAGGCGATCGAGCAGGACGACCGTGCCGCGTACCGCGAGGAACTGGGCGACGTCCTGCTCCAGGTGGTCTTCCACGCCCGCATCGCGCAGGACGACCCGGACGAGCCGTTCTCCATCGACGACGTCGCGGCCGGCATCGTCGACAAGCTCATCCGCCGCCATCCGCACGTCTTCGGCGACGAGAGCGCCGAGACCCCGGAGGAGGTCAAGGCGCACTGGCTGCGCACCAAGGCGGCCGAGAAGCAGCGCGAGTCGGCCACCGACGGCGTCCCCCTCGACCAGCCGGCCCTCGCGCTCGCCGCCGCCCTCACCGCCCGCGCCCGCACCGCCGGCCTCGACGTGCCGCTGCCCGCACCCACCGCCACCGACCCCGGTGACCGCCTGCTCGCCCTGGCCGCCGCGGCCGAGGCCGCCGGCACGGACCCCGAGGCCGCTCTGCGCGCCGCCGCCCGCCGCTACCGCGCGGCACTGCGCGCGGCGGAGGACGCGCGGCGCCCGCGGGGGTAGGGAGACGGCTGCCGCGGGGGAGCCGGGTGCGGGGTCGCCGGTGCGGGGCCCGCGCGGGGGAGCCGGTGCGGCAAGGGCGCCGGCGGTGCGAGCCCGGGGGAGCGGCGGAAGTACTGACCTGTACGCGACAGGCACGCTAGGCTGCCGTCGCCGACGCAGCGCCGCGACAAGGGGATTGGGCCATGACTCGACGCGTTCTCGCCCTGGCCGCGACCGGGCTCACGCTGCTGGCGGTGGCCGGCTGCGGCGGTTCCGCGACGGCCCCCGCGGTGCCGAAGGCGCAGACGCTGGCCGGCCGCACCGACCACCTCGACGGCGAACTGCGCGGCGCCCTGCTCGCCCTGAAATGGCCGCACGGCGCCCAGGGGCTCGACGGCGCCGCACCGGTGCCCACCGGCTCGACGGTGGCCAGGTGCACCGCCAAGGGAACCGGCCGCAACGCCGACCAGCTGTCGGTCACAGTCGCCATCACCCAGGCGAAGGAACTGGACGCCAAGGCTCCGGGACTGCTGTCCTACCTGACCGCGCACGGTTGGAAGACCAGCGCGCTGAAGGCCGACGGCAGCGTGAAGACCGCCCAGGCCACCAAGGGCGACGAGAAGCTGTCCGTCACCGACGGCCTCGCCCAGCTGTTCCTGCTCGGCTTCACCCCCTGCGCCCCCGGCACCCCCGTCACCCAGAACGCCACCCCGACCATGCTCAAGCTCGTCGTCGGCTGAACCCGGCCCACGGGGGTCGCCCCCGCAGCGATCACGGGCCTTGCAACGCGGCGGTGAGCCGGCCGGTGCCCGCCGAACCCGAGTCGTGGCCAGGGGTGTTGACCCCGGCGGCGGCGGTCACGGGCCTCGCAACGCGACCGTGAGCCGGCCGGAGCCCGTCCAACCTGAGCCGTGGCCAGGGGTGTTGATTCCGGCGGCGGCGGTCACGGTCCCCGCAACGCGGCCGTGAGCCGGCCGGAGCCCGCCGAACCCGAGGCGTGGCCAAGGGGGTTGACCCCGGCGGCGGCGACCGGCCCTCGCGGCCACGACCGGCCCCGGCGACGGCTCCCACCGCACCCGGGCCGCGCCCACGCCTGCCGCCGCTCCGCGCCCACGCCTGCCGGCGCCCCCGCGACGTGGCCGTGCGCCGGGTGCCGCCGCCCCTGCGATCCTGGCCCGATGCGCATCCAACTCCCGCACGCCTGGCCCGCGGACGCCGCCGAGGCGGTCGCGATCCAGGACCGCCTGCGCCCGCTGGCCGACCACACCGGACCCGGACCGGCCGCGCCGGCCCTGCTCGCCGGCCTCGACGTGGCCTACGCGGGCGACGGCGGCACCGACGACCTGCTGGCCGCCGCGGTCGTGGTGCTCGACGCCCGGACCCTGGAGGTCGTCGAGCAGGCCACCGCCGTCGGCCGGGCCACCTTCCCCTACGTCCCCGGGCTCTTCGCGTTCCGTGAACTCCCGGTGCTCATCGAGGCGTTGAAGAGCCTGGAGCACACCCCGGACGTCATGCTCTGCGACGGGCAGGGGTTCGCGCACCCGCGGCGCTTCGGGCTCGCCTGCCACCTCGGCGTCCTCACCGGCCTGCCGACCGCCGGGGTCGCCAAGACCCCGTTCACCGGCGGCTACGACCCGGCCGCGCTCGGCACGCGGCGCGGCGCGAGCGCCGACCTGACCGACGGCGGCGAGCGGGTCGGCCGGGCGCTGCGCACCCAGGACGGCGTCAAACCGGTCTATGTCTCCACCGGCCACGCCATCGACCTCGACACCGCCTGCCGCCTCACCCTCGCCGCCGCGCCCGCCTACCGGCTGCCGCAGACCACCCGGCTCGCCGACCGGCTCAGCCGCGACGCGCTGAAGGCGGCGACCGGCTGACCCCTCGTCGGCGCGTCACCGCACGCGGACCGGCCCACCCCCGTGGCGCCGGGGTCGCACGCGGAACGGCCCACCCGCGCCGGACCGGCGGCGCACGCGGAACGGCCCGCCCCCCGTGGGACCGGGGGACGGGCCGTCGCGCTGAGCGAGCGGGCCGGGACCGCTGGGCGCGGTCCGGCCGACGGTGCGGCTTAGAAGAAGCCGCCGCGCTCCTCGATGATCTCCTCGCGCTCGATGATCTCCTCGCGGCCACCGAAGAAGCCGCCGCGCTCCACGACGGTCTCGCGCTCGATGATCTCCTCGCGACCGCCGAAGAAGCCGCCGCGCTCCTCGACGATCGTCTCGCGCTCGATGATCTCATCACCGCCGAAGAAGCCGCCCCGCTCGACGATCTCCTCGCGCTCGATGTACTCGCGCAACGTCACTCCTCATCACTTGTCGCCCCCGCCGGCCGTCGGCGGCCGCGGAATGATCCGGCCCCAACCCCCCACCTGCGAAAGGCGGTTGACGGGACCGGGCCCGATCATAGGGGGAGACGCGCACCGGGCCGCCGACGGTTGCGGCCCGCACGCGCACACCGGGCGGATACCGTCGGGGCGTGCACGAGTCCTCACCGCCGCAGATGTTCACCTGGGAGTTCGCCGCCGACCCCTACCCGGCCTACGCCTGGCTGCGCGAGCACGCGCCGGTGCGCCGCACCACGCTGCCCAGCGGCGTGGACGCCTGGCTGGTGACCCGGTACGCCGACGCCCGGCAGGCGCTGGCCGACCCCCGGCTGAGCAAGAACCCCGCCCACCACGGCGAGGGCGCCCACGCCCGCGGCAAGGTCGGCATCCCCGGCGAGCGCAACGCCGAGCTGATGACGCATCTGCTCAACATCGACCCGCCCGACCACACCCGGCTGCGCCGCCTGGTCTCCGCCGCGTTCACCCCGCGCCGGATCGCCGCCTTCGAACCCCGGGTCACCGAACTGGCCGACCGGCTCGTCGACGCCTTCGCCGGGGCCGAACGGGCCGACCTCATCCACGAGTTCGCCTTCCCGCTGCCCATCTACGCCATCTGCGACCTGCTGGGCGTGCCCGGCGCCGACCAGGACGACTTCCGCGACTGGGCCGGCGCGATGATCCGGCACAGCGGCGGACCGCGCGGCGGGGTGGCGCGGGCGGTGAAGAAGATGCGCGGCTACCTGCTGGAGCTGATCCACCGCAAGCGCGCCGACCTCGGCGACGACCTCATCTCCGGCCTGATCCGCGCCTCCGACCACGGCGAGCAGCTGACGGAGAACGAGGCGGCCGCCATGGCGTTCATCCTGCTGTTCGCCGGCTTCGAGACCACCATCAACCTGGTGGGCAACGGGCTGTACGCGCTGCTGCGCGACCCGGTCCGGATGGCCGTCATGCGCGGCGCGGTCGAGCGCGGCGACCGGGAGGCGCTCGGCGTCGCGGTGGAGGAACTGCTGCGCTGGGACGGGCCGGTGGAGCTGGCGACCTGGCGGTTCGCGCGCGAGGAGCTGGACATCGGCGGGCAGCGGATCGGCACCGGTGAGCCGGTCCTGGTGGTGCTGGCCGCCGCGGACCGCGATCCGCGCCGGTTCGCCGACCCCGACACCCTCGACCTGGCCCGGCGCGACAACCCGCACCTGGGTTTCGGCCACGGCATCCACTACTGCGTCGGCGCCCCGCTGGCCCGCATGGAGGGCCGGATCGCCTTCGAGCGACTGCTGACCCGTTTTCCGGACCTGCGGCTCGACGCCGATCCGGCCGACCTGCGGTGGCGCGGCGGGCTGATCATGCGCGGCCTGCGGGAACTTCCGGTGGCGTTGCGCTGACCGCCGCCGCACGGCCCGGTTCTGACGCTGCGTCAGGTGTGTGACCTTTACGTGATGTGCGCTACATCCGTCTGTGACTTCGGCCCGCGCCCGGCTACGCTCTGCCGCCAACCAGCCGTCTACGAGAGGCAACGCATGCGCACGTCGGGGAACGGCGCCCACCGCCGCCCGCGCCAGGCACCGAGGTTCGTGGTGACCGTCGGCGCGACGGGGGCCGGGATCGCCCTGCCGCTGCTGACGTCGGCCGGCGCGGCCCACGCGGCCACCACCTCCACCTGGGACCGGGTCGCCGCCTGCGAGACCGGCGGTACCTGGAGCGCCGCCTCCGACGGGTTCGCCGGCGGCCTGGCGCTGACCCGGTCGGTCTGGCAGGCCAACGGCGGCGCCGCGTACGCCGCGAGCCCCGACCTCGCCAGCCGCCAGGAGCAGATCGCGGTGGCGCAGAGGATCCTAGACGCCGAAGGGCCCGGCTACTGGGGCGAGTGCGCGATCACCGCCGGCCTCGCCCGGGGCGGCGCCGCGCCCGACGTCGACCCTGGTTCCGGCCCGGCCACCCCCGACCCCGGCACCGGACTGCTCGGCGGCCTCCTCGGCGGCCCGCCGCCCACGTCCGCGCCGGCCGCTTCGGGGCCCGCCTCCGCCGCGCCGGCCCACACCGCGTCCGGCGCCGCCCCGTCGAAGCGACCGGTGACCGGATCGGCGACCGGATCGGGGAGAGCGGCCACCGGTTCGAGCGCGACGGCCACCGACCCGGGGACGTCGACCACGGCGCCGGCCACCGCACCGGCCACCGCGCCGACCGACCCGTCAACCACCGCACCGGCCACCGCGCCGGGGACGAGCACCGCGGGCTCCGCCGGGGCTTCGGGGTCCGCCGGAGTCGCGGGGACCTCGGGCGTCCTGGGCGGCGTCCTGGGCGGCGGCGTGAGCCCTTCCGGTGCCTCGACCGTCCCGGGGTCGCCGAACTCCTCGGCGACTTCGGGTGATTCGTGCTCTTCGGGTGATTCGTCCGTTCCGGGGGTGGCGGATTCCGGCGGCACGCCGTCCGGGCGGCACGCGAAGCCGGGTGCGGCTACCGACGGTGAGCAGGGCGGCGCCGGCGGCGCGGGCCGCGGTGCGCACGCCCGGCCGGGGATGGCGGAGGCGGGGGAGGTCGCGCTGAGCGCGTACACCGTTCAACCCGGTGACAATCTCTATGAAATCGCCACGAAGCACTCGCTGCCCGGGGGTTGGCCCGCGCTGTTCGACGCCAACCACGCCACCGTCGGCCACGACCCCGGGCTGATTCGCCCGGGGCAGCACCTCACCCTCGGTTGACCGCGCCGATGCTGTGACATACCTCTCTCGGCATGTTCCATGACAAAGGTCCAGTTCGATCTCTTTATCCCGCTCCGACCTGCGCGTCTGTCAACTTCCGGGGGTGCGCGGCGGGGTGGGGCGCCCGGGTCGCCCCGGAAAGCCGCAGCTTGTCGGGCTCCCGGGGCGTGTGCTTATGGTCGTCACCGCTCGCCACCGCGAGCCCCGCCGGCCAGGAACGCCGAGTCCTGCCGCCGGCCGGCGGGATGAACCGACGCGAAAGCGCCGCAGGCAGGAGCGGGGGAACCACGAGTTCTCCGCCGGGCCCACCCGGTGCACCGGGTCCTCACGAGGACCCCGCACCGCGGCACACGGGACCGGCTCGGGGTGAAGCCGTAGGGCGCGAAGGCGCGAACGGCCGGGCAGCTCACGCCCGAACCCGACAGCTGACCTCGTAGGCGTCGGTGAGGACACACATCCATGCCCAAGCACGGTCGTACTTCCACGCGTTCTTCCCGCACCGCCCGCATCGCCACGCTGACCGCCGTCGCCGGTGCCGCCATCGCGGTCCCGCTGCTCGGCGCCACCAACGCCTCCGCCGCCACCGTCTCCCAGTGGGACGCCGTCGCCCAGTGCGAGTCCGGCGGCAACTGGCAGATCAACACCGGCAACGGCTACTACGGCGGCCTGCAGTTCTCCCAGTCCAGCTGGGACGCGGCCGGCGGCACCCAGTACGCCTCCCGCGCCGACCTGGCCACCAAGGACCAGCAGATAGCCGTCGCGCAGAAGCTGCTCGCCCTCCAGGGCCCCGGCGCCTGGTCGTGCGCCTCGGCCGGCGACCTGACCTCCGGCGGCCCGGCCCCCGACGTCGACACCGGCTCCTCCGCCAGCGCCTCCACCGGTTCCGGTACCGCCGCGAGCAGCACGACCCAGCAGGCCCCGGCCGTGCACCACACCGCCGCGGCCGCCGCCCCGCGCGGCACCGGCTCCTACGTCGTCCAGCACGGCGACACCCTGGCGAAGATCGCCACCGCCCACCACGTGGCCGGCGGCTGGCACAAGCTGTTCGACCTCAACAAGAGCGTCGTCCAGCAGGCCGACCTGATCTTCCCCGGCCAGCACCTGCACCTGAGCTGACCCCTGCCGGGCCGGCCTCCGAGAGGGGCCGGCCCGGGACCGCCTCCCGGCCGGACACGTCTTCCTTCCCCCGAGCGTGTCCGGCCGGGGCCATTGTGCGGCTTTGCGCCATGAGTCCTGACACCATCGCCCGTGCGGGCGCCCGCGCCGGTTAGGCTCATCCCGCGAAGACCCGAAGTTCAGAATCCAGTGTTCCTGAAGGAGATGCTCGTGCCGTCGATCGACGTCGTCGTAGCCCGGGAAATCCTCGACTCGCGAGGCAACCCCACCGTCGAGGTCGAGGTCGGCCTCGACGACGGCAGCACCGGCCGTGCCGCGGTCCCCTCGGGTGCCTCCACCGGAGCCTTCGAGGCTCTCGAACTGCGGGACGGCGACAAGTCCCGTTACGGCGGCAAGGGAGTGGAGAAGGCCGTCCTCGCCGTCATCGAGCAGATCGGCCCGGAGCTGGTCGGCTACGACGCCACCGAGCAGCGGCTGATCGACCAGGCGATGCTGGACCTGGACGCCACCCCGGACAAGTCCTCGCTCGGCGCCAACGCCATCCTCGGCGTCTCGCTCGCCGTCGCGCACGCCGCCTCCGAGGCCTCCGACCTCCCGCTGTTCCGCTACATCGGCGGCCCCAACGCGCACGTGCTGCCGGTGCCGATGATGAACATCCTCAACGGCGGCAGCCACGCCGACTCCAACGTCGACATCCAGGAGTTCATGATCGCGCCGGTCGGCGCCGAGTCGTTCTCCGAGGCGCTGCGCTGGGGTGCGGAGGTCTACCACACCCTCAAGGGCGTGCTGAAGGAGCGCGGGCTGTCCACCGGCCTGGGCGACGAGGGCGGCTTCGCGCCGAACCTCGACTCCAACCGCGAGGCGCTCGACCTGATCGTCGAGGCCATCAAGAAGGCCGGCTTCCAGCCCGGCACCGACATCGCGCTCGCCCTGGACGTCGCCGCCTCGGAGTTCTACCAGGACGGCAGCTACGCGTTCGAGGGCAAGTCCCGCTCGGCGGTGGAGATGAGCGCCTACTACGGCGAACTGGTCGACGCCTACCCGCTGGTGTCCATCGAGGACCCGCTGTACGAAGAGGACTGGGACGGCTGGAAGACCATCACCGCCGAACTCGGCGCGAAGGTCCAGATCGTCGGCGACGACCTGTTCGTCACCAACCCCGAGCGGCTCCAGCGCGGCATCGACAACGACACCGCCAACGCGCTGCTGGTGAAGGTCAACCAGATCGGCTCGCTGTCGGAGACCCTCGACGCGGTCGAGCTGGCCCAGCGCAGCGGCTACAAGTGCATGATGTCGCACCGCTCCGGCGAGACCGAGGACGTCACCATCGCCGACCTGGCCGTCGCCACCAACTGCGGCCAGATCAAGACCGGTGCCCCGGCCCGCTCGGACCGCGTCGCGAAGTACAACCAGCTGCTGCGCATCGAGGAGATCCTCGACGACGCCGCGGTCTACGCCGGCCGCAGCGCCTTCCCGCGCTTCAAGGCCTGACCCGCGCGGGGGCATCCGCCTGAAGCCCCCCGTTCGGCACCGCTGATACCGCCGTCCCCGCACCCGGTCCCGTACCGTGTGCGGGGACGCGGGCGTGTTACGGGAGCAGGCCCGGACGGAGGGAGACTGACGTGGCGCCCGACCGGTTCCCCACCGCGGTCCGGCTCAGGGCCCTGGGCCAGCAGGCGCAGGCCCGGGTGTACCGCACGGCCGGCCGCACCACCCGCCGGGGCCGGCTGACCGGCCGCGCCGCCGTGCTGGCCCTCACCGTCTGCGCGCTGGTCGTGGCGCTGGCGTACCCCACCCGGCAGTACATCGCGCAGCGTTCGCAGATCGCCCAGCAGCGCGGCCAGGCCCAGCAGGCCCGGCAGAAGGTCGAGCAGCTGCGCGAGGAGAAGGCCCGCTGGGCCGACCCGCTCTACGTCCGGGCCCGCGCCCGCGAGCAGTTGCACTACGTCATGCCCGGCGAGACCGGTTACGTCATGACCGGCACCTCGGCCGACGGCTCCGGCAGCGCCGACGCGGCCGGCTCTGCGGCGAACCGGCCCTGGTACGACAACCTGTGGGACGGCGTGAACGCCGCCGACGCCCGGCACTGAACCGCGCCGCCGGCGGTCCGCGGC
Organism: Streptantibioticus silvisoli; assembly: GCF_027947535.2. Taxonomy (GTDB): domain Bacteria; phylum Actinomycetota; class Actinomycetes; order Streptomycetales; family Streptomycetaceae; genus Streptantibioticus_C; species Streptantibioticus_C silvisoli. Next base: position 84,304 of record NZ_JAAGKO020000032.1, on the reverse strand, counting down.
GCGGCCGGGGGCAGCACCGGGCGGTCGCCCGCTGCTGGGACAATGACGTCATGGAAACACCTCCGCCGCACACCGCCGCCGCCCCGCCCACCGACGCCGACATCGCCGCCGTCGGCGAACAGCTCGGCCGGGTGCCCCGGGGACTGCGCGCCGTCGCCCACCGCTGCCCGTGCGGGCTGCCCGACGTGGTGGAGACCGCGCCCCGCCTGGAGGACGGCACGCCGTTCCCCACGCTGTACTACCTGACGTGCCCGCGTGCCGCGTCCGCCATCGGCACCCTGGAGGCGAACGGCGTGATGCGGGAGATGACCGCCCGGCTCGCCACCGACGACGAGCTCGCCGCCGCCTACCGCGCCGCGCACGAGGACTACCTCGCCCGCCGCGACGCGGTCGCGGTACTGGAGAACTTCCCCAGCGCCGGCGGCATGCCCGACCGCGTCAAGTGCCTGCACGTGCTGGTCGGCCACGCGCTGGCGGCCGGCCCCGGCGTCAACCCGCTGGGCGACGAGGCGATCGGCCTGCTGCCGCCGTGGTGGGGCAAGGGCCCGTGCGCCGGCGGCTGCGCGGCGGCCGGCGAGACCGTGAAGGAGGACGCGTGACCGCCACGACGCGGGTGGCCGCCATCGACTGCGGCACCAACTCGATCCGCCTGCTGGTGGCCGACGTCGACCCGGTGGCCGGCACCCTGACCGACCTCGACCGGCGGATGACCATCGTCCGGCTCGGCCAGGACGTCGACCGGACCGGCCGGCTCGCCCCGCAGGCGCTGGAGCGCACCTTCGCCGCCTGCCGCGAGTACGCCGCCGTCATCACCCGCCTCGGTGCCGAACGGGTCCGGTTCGTCGCCACCTCCGCCTCCCGCGACGCCGACAACCGCGACGAGTTCGTGCGCGGCGTGCGGGACATCCTCGGCGTCGAACCGGAGGTCGTCACCGGCGCGGAGGAGGCGAACCTGTCGTTCACCGGCGCCACCGCGGAGTTGACCGGCGGCGACCTGCCCCGGCCGTTCCTGGTCATCGACATCGGCGGCGGCTCCACCGAGTTCGTCGTCGGCGACCACGAGGTGGCCGCCGCCCGCAGCGTCGACATCGGCTGCGTCCGCCTGACGGAACGCCACCTGGTGCGCGACGGTGAGATCGTCGACCCGCCCACCCCCGAGGCGGTCACCGCGATCCGCGCCGACATCGAGGCCGCCCTCGACCTGGCCGCCGGGCACGTCCCGCTCACCGGGGCCGGCGCCCTCGTCGGCCTCGCCGGCTCGGTCACCACGATCGCCGCCATCGCGCTGGACCTGCCCGCCTACGACTCCGAGGCCGTCCACCACAGCCGGATCCCCCTCGACACCGTCCGCGCCATCACCCGGCGCCTGCTGTCGTCCACCCACGCCGAACGCGCCGCCATCCCCACCCTGCACCCCGGCCGCGTCGACGTCATCGCCACCGGGGCGCTCATCCTTCAGTCCGTCATGGAACGCACCGGCGCCGCCGAGGTCGTCGTCTCCGAGCACGACATCCTCGACGGGATCGCCTTCGGAACGGCGCGCGGCTGACCGCGGTCGCGCCCGGCGGCCCCGGCACCCCAAAGCCGTCCCCCCGCACTCCCAACGGACCCCCAACTCCCGCTCAGGGGAAGGGAACGACCGGGGGAGAACGGGGGGCGGCGGCCGTAGAAAATATCGCCCGGACTACGCTGTTGAGCAGGCGGTTGATCAGCTGAGCGGGCCCGTGGGGGGTCGGTGGACGGCCGTCGGAAGCAGTCTCGTGAATTTCTTCACATGAAGTTCCCGCCGGGAGAGTCGGTTTCTGGCCTGAGGGTGACGGCCGGGGGCCGGAAGCGGTCCAACAGCCGTACGGATTCCGGGCGGCCGCGCGGCGGCGCGCGAGGCGGCGAGGCGGCCGGGCGACATCGAATCGGCGCTGTTCACGGCGCTGGACGAAGATCACTCAACGGTCGCGGGTGATCTTCCGTTCCCGTTCCGGACTGTGGGATCGATCACGAAATCGCGCAGGGTAGCACAGTGGGCGACCTACCTGGTGAAGGGGCGCACGAGGGGGGTCCCGGGGTGTGCTGGATACTCGATTCCATGAGCACCACGGAGCGTCCACGAATCCTCGTTGTAGGCGGCGGTTACGTCGGCCTGTACGCGGCGCGCCGCATCCTGAAGAAGATGCGGTTCGGCGAGGCGACCGTCACGGTCGTCGACCCGCGCTCGTACATGACGTACCAGCCCTTCCTCCCCGAAGCCGCCGCCGGCAGCATCTCACCGCGCCACGTCGTCGTGCCCCTGCGACGCGTGCTGCCGAAGGCTGAGGTGCTCACCGGCCGCGTCACCACCGTCGACCAGGACCGCAAGGTCGCCACGATCGAACCGATCGTCGGCGAGGCGTACGAGCTGCCCTTCGACTACCTGGTCGTGGCGCTCGGCGCGGTCTCGCGCACCTTCCCGATCCCCGGCCTGGCCGAGAACGGCATCGGGATGAAGGGTGTGGAGGAGGCGGTCGACCTGCGCAACCACGTGCTGGAGCAGCTCGACCTGGCCGACTCCACCACCGACGAGGACCTCCGCCGCAAGGCGCTCACCTTCGTCTTCGTCGGCGGTGGCTTCGCGGGAGCGGAGACCATCGGCGAGGTGGAGGACATGGCCCGCGACGCGTGCCGCTACTACACCAACGTCAAGCGCGAGGACATGCGCTTCGTGCTGGTCGAGGCCGCCAACCGCATCCTGCCCGAGGTCGGGCCGGAGCTGGGCAAGTGGGGCCTGGAGCACCTGCGCGAGCGCGGCATCGAGGTGCACCTGGAGACCTCGATGACCTCCGCGGTGGACAAGCACGTGGTGCTCGCCAACGGCCTGGAGGTGGACGCCTCCACCATCGTGTGGACCGCCGGCGTCAAGCCGAACCCGGCGCTGGCCAACTTCGGCCTGCCGCTCGGCCCGCGCGGCCACGTGGACACCCAGCCGACCCTTCAGGTCAAGGGCCTGGACTACGTCTGGTCGGCCGGCGACAACGCCCAGGTCCCCGACCTGGCCACCGGCGAGGGCGCCTGGTGCCCGCCGAACGCCCAGCACGCGCTGCGCCAGGCCAAGGTGCTCGGCGACAACGTGGTCTCGGGCATGCGCGGCTTCCCGCAGCACGAGTACCGGCACAAGAACATGGGCGCCGTGGCCGGCCTCGGCCTGCACAAGGGCGTCGCCCTGCTCTTCGGCAAGATCAAGCTCAAGGGCCGGCTGGCCTGGTACTGCCACCGCGGCTACCACGGCATGGCGGTGCCGACCTTCAACCGCAAGTTCCGCGTGCTGGCCGACTGGACGCTCGCGGCGGTCCTCAAGCGTGACGTGGTCGCCCTCGGCGCGCTGGAGAACCCGCGCGGCGAGTTCTACTCCGCCGCCGCCCCGGTGACCGCCGCCGCGGCCGCCGCAGCCAAGGCCAAGGCCGAGGCCGCCGCGAAGGCCCCCGAGGTGGAGACGGCCGCCAGCGCCTGATCCACCGGTCCGTTCGTAACGCCGAAGGCGTCCGCCATCCGTGGGGCGGACGCCTTCGGCGTTTTCGCGTGTCCGCGACCGTGGTAACCGCGCGGGTGGTGACCGTTGCGGCCGGGGCCGGGCCCCGCGCCGAACAGGCCGCCCCCGACCGGGACTAGGACGGGGGCCGAGGTTGTTTCATCATGCAAGGAGTTATCGGGTTCATCGGATGACGTGTCCTTCTGGAGGTTCGCACCATGGCAGACGCAGCCGGAAGACTGGCCGCCCTCGTCGAGCGGGCCACCGGCTCGCCCCTCCCGCTGCGGGTGCGCGCGTGGGACGGCAGCGAGGCCGGCCCGCCGCCCGCGCCCGGCGCGCCCCTGGTGGTCATCCGCGACCGCCGCGCGCTGCGCCGGGTGCTGTACAAGCCCGGTGAGCTGGGTCTGGCCCGCGCCTGGGTGGCGGGCGAGATCGACATAGAGGGCGACCTGTACGCGGCGCTGGACGCGCTGGCCGGCTCCATCTGGGAGCGCGACGACCCGGCCGGCGGCGCCGGGCGCGACGGGGTGGTCGGCAAGGCGCTGCGCGGCCTGTCGGCGGCCCGCTCGCTGGGCGACGCGTCGGTCCGCGCGATGCTGCGCGAGGCCGTCGCGCTGGCCGGCCCCGGGCTGCCGCCCCCGCCGCCCGCCGAGGAGGTCCGCAGGACCGCCGGGCCCCGGCACACCCTGTCGCGGGACCGCAGGGCCATCAGCCACCACTACGACGTCGGCAACGCCTTCTACGAGCGGGTGCTGGGCCCGTCGATGGTCTACTCGTGCGCCTACTGGGAGAAGCCCGGCGGCACGCTGGAGGACGCCCAGGCGTCCAAGCTGGACCTGATCTGCCGCAAGCTGGGCCTGCGCGAGGGCATGCGGCTGCTGGACGTCGGCTGCGGCTGGGGCTCGATGGTGCTGCACGCCGCCCGGCACCACGGCGTCACGGCGGTCGGCGTCACGCTGTCCACCGAGCAGGCCGCGTTCGCCCGCGAGCGGATCGCGCGCGAGGGGCTGGCCGACCGGATCGAGATCCGGGTGCAGGACTACCGCGAGGTTGCGGACGGCCCGTTCGACGCGATCTCCTCGATCGGCATGGCCGAACACGTCGGCTCCGCGCAGTACCTGGCCTACGCCGGCACGCTGTACGGGCTGCTGGTGCCCGGCGGCCGGCTGCTCAACCACCAGATCGCCCGCCGCCCGATGGACGACGAGAGCGGCTACGAGGTGGACGCCTTCATCGACGCCTACGTCTTCCCGGACGGCGAGCTGGCCCCGGTCGGCACGACCGTCTCGCTGCTGGAGCGCGCCGGGTTCGAGGCCCGGGACGTCGAAGCGCTGCGCGAGCACTACGCGTTGACCCTGCGCGCCTGGGTGGCGAATCTGGAGGACCACTGGGCCGAGGCGATCCGGCTCACCACCCCGGGCCGGGCGCGGGTGTGGCGGCTTTACATGGCGGCCTCGGCATTGGCCTTCGAACACAACCGCATCGGCGTCAACCAGATTCTCGCGGTACGCCCTGAGCGGGACGGTGGTTCCGGTCTGCCGGCCACCCGGGCCGCCTGGCTCGCGGCGCCGGAAGGCGGCTGACGGCAGGCGCAATTGGCATATGCCAAAACCGAACGCGGTGATTTGCGGGAGCGTTTCCCGCGTTCGGTGCCTGCGCCGTCGGTAAATTCTCGTCATTCATGACGTGGCGCGCGGGGTGCCGTTGATGACGGGAAACAGCCGAATAGTGGCCGGTCGCACTGAGTACCAGGGCGCTCGGTCGGTTCTGACGACCCCTCACCCGCCCCTAAAATCAGACAACATGGAGCTGAGTTTCACCTGTTCGGAGGCAGGATGCGGCTAGGATTTTACTGCCCTGTGAACGATCTGCCGTTGTCTCATGGGGAGTTCGCCATGCCCGGGTGGTGGAATGCAGACACGGTGAGCTTAAACCTCACTGACCTGACGGTCGTGCCGGTTCAAGTCCGGCTCCGGGCACTCGTTCTCTCCTGGTTTGCCGGGGTGGCGGGCGCGACGGGCGACAAGACGCCCGGATTCGTCGTGCCGGAAAGCGTCCGCGCTTTATAGCGGTCAATAGTCCGCCGTTATGCCCCGGCCCCGGCCGTCCCGCGCGAGCCGCGGGCGCGGTCCCGCGGACCCCCGGGCGGTCCGAACACCGTGCCGCAGGGGCCCGCCGGAACCTTGAGGGGCGGGTGGATACGGCTACTGGAGCTTGCGGGCGGCGCGCCGCAGGTCGTACTCGTGGACGATCGCCTTCGCGTAGCCGTAGCTGAGGCCCTCGTGCTCGTGGCGCAGCCAGTTCACCTTCTCGTCGAAGCGTGGCAGCGCGGGGCCTTCGTCAAGGGTGTGCAGCCACTCCCCGACCTCGCGGCCGGTGTGCTGGGGGATGCGGGAGAGCAGGTTCCGGTGGGTTTCCTCGGAGAAGATCATCTGGGACATCGGCGCCTCCGGTGGTGCGTTCCGTTACCCCACCGTGCCTTAGGCGTCTGGCGTTGGCAACCGTCCCGGGCGTGCGGAAGAGCCGATCAGGCCGTATAAAGTCCCGGTCATGCACGGGAGCCTGACATTGCGCGCGGCCGTCGACGCCCTGGCCGACCGGTTCCGTTCGCTGCCGTACAGCAGGCTGCGGCGGGTGGCCGGCGCCGGGCTGGAGCTGGCCCGGGAACTTTCGGTGTCCGCCCAGCGGCTCGAACTCCCGCAGCGCGAACCGCTGTTGATACCCGACGAGGGTGTCTACGCGGTCGGCGACCAGCTGGCGGTGGCCGGGCACGACCTGGTGGCCGCGCTGGAGGCGGCCGGCGTGCCGCAGAGCGCGTACGACGCGGTGCTCGACCGGGTGAGCGCGGTGCGCGGCCTGCTCTGAGGCCGGCCGCGGGCGCGGTGCGCGGCCGGTCCGAAGCCCGGCGCGGGTGCGGCGGTCCGGTCCGAGGCACGCTGCGGGCGCGGTGTGCGGCCCGGGGCCGGTTACAGCGAGGCGACGACGCGGTCGGCGAGGATGAAGACGGACTCGCCGCCGTAGGTGAACGTCAGCGCGTACGCGCCGGAGATGCCCGAGCCGCCGAGCAGGACGGGGGCCTCACCGCGTTCCAGCGCGGCGGCCAGCCGGTCGGCGGTCTCGCTGTGGCCGGGGGTCAGGCACAGCGTGGTGCCGTCGGTGAAGACGTACAGGTCGAGCGTGCCCAGCGGGCCCGGCCGCACGTCCGCCAGCGGTATGCGGGCCTCGGCCAGCTCGGTCAGCCGGGCCACCGTCTGCTCGGGGTCGGCGACCACCGGTGACGGGGTGAAGTCCGGGTCGGACGGGTGGCGGCGGTGCGGTACGACCGGGGCGTCCGGGTCGGCGCCGCCCAGCTGGTCGTGCTGGCGCGGCAGCAGCGGCAGCACCTCGAACTCCGGCAGGTCCAGGTACGCGGCGCTGCCGGGGCTGTCGCCGCCGTCCAGCCGGTCGTAGCCGTCGATCCCCTCCGGGCTGCGCATGCCGTCCAGGTTGAGCCCGTCCAGCAGCGGGGTCTCGGCCGCCTCGCGGGCCTCCTGCGCCGCCCAGAAGGCGCGGGCCTCGGCCAGTTCCCGTTCCCGCTCGTAGGCCAGCGCCTCGGCGACGGCGACGCGTATCTCCTCGGTCCGTTCGGCGGACCGGGCGGCCGGCACCAGGCCGGCGGTCGCCGAGCTGACGGTGTCGGCCACCTCCGCGCGGTGGCCGGCCAGCTCGGCACGGACGGCGACCAGCTCGCGGTGCAGCCGCCGCACGGCCAGCAGCGCGACGTACGCCACCACGAGGGCGGCGGCCGCTACCAGCAGCATGACGAAGGGGTAAGAGCTGATGGCGCTCACGGGCGTTCTCCTGGAGGTGGGGGCCGGCGGCGGCGGGGGCCGCGGCTCCGACGGCTGGCCGGCTCCTGTGGACGGTGGAACTTCGCTCCCAGGGCACACTCTGCCGTGAAACCCTTGGCCTTCGCAGTGCGGGATGTCACGAAAGGGACACCCCGGTCCGCTGCGACCCGCCGCCCCATACCGTACGCCTCCGCTGTGACCTGCGAAGACAGCGATCCCCCGGCCGGTTTCCCGGTCCGGGGGATCGTTATGGGGCTTTCGCCGATCAGCTCAGGCGCTCGATCACCATGGCCATACCCTGACCGCCGCCGACGCACATCGTCTCCAGGCCGAACTGCTTGTCGTGCCACTGGAGGGAGTTGATCAGCGTGCCGGTGATCCGGGCGCCGGTCATGCCGAACGGGTGGCCGACCGCGATCGCGCCGCCGTTGACGTTGAGCTTGTCCAGGTCGACGCCCAGGTCCCGGTAGGACGGGATGACCTGCGCGGCGAACGCCTCGTTGATCTCGACCAGGTCGATGTCGCCGATGGTCAGCCCGGCGCGGCGCAGCGCCTGCTTGCTGGCCTCGACCGGGCCCAGGCCCATGATCTCCGGCGACAGCCCGGACACCCCGGTGGAGACCACCCGGGCCAGCGGGGTCAGGCCCAGCTCGCGCGCCTTGGTGTCGGACATGACGACCAGGGCGGCGGCGCCGTCGTTGAGCGGGCAGCAGTTGCCGGCGGTGACCAGGCCGTCGGGGCGGAAGACCGGCTTGAGGCCCTGCACGCCCTCCAGCGTGACGCCGGCCCGCGGACCGTCGTCCTTCGACACCACGGTGCCGTCCGGCAGCGTCACGGGGGTGATCTCGCGCTGCCAGAAGCCGTCGGCGAGCGCCTTCTCCGCGAGGTTCTGCGACCGCACGCCGAACTCGTCCATGTCCTGGCGGGTGACGCCCTTGAGCCGGGCGAGGTTCTCCGCGGTCTGGCCCATCGCGATGTACGGGTCCGGGACCTGGTCGTCCTCGCGCGGGTCGTGCCAGTCGGCGCCGCCGGTCTGCGCGCGGGCCGCGGTCCTGGCCTCGGCGTCGGCGAACAGCGGGTTGTGGGTCTCCGGCATGCCGTCGGAGGTGCCCTTGACGCTGCGCGAGACCATCTCGACACCGGCCGAGATGAACACATCGCCCTCGCCGGCCTTGATCGCGTGCATCGCCATGCGGGTGGTCTGCAACGACGACGAGCAGTACCGGGTGACCGTGCAACCGGGCAGGTGGTCCATGCCCATCTCCACCGCGACGATCCGGCCCAGGTTGTGGCCCTGCTCGCCGCCGGGCAGACCGCAGCCCAGCATCAGGTCGTCGATGTCCTTCGGGTCCAGCTCGGGGATCTTGGCCAGCGCGGTCCGGATGATCGTGGCCGTCAGGTCGTCCGGGCGCAGGTCCTTCAGCGATCCCTTGAACGCCCGCCCGATCGGGGACCGGGCGGTTGAGACGATTACGGCTTCGGGCATCGCGCACTCCGTGGGTCGGCTGTCCGGCGGGTCACGGCACCCCTCGGCACCGTGGTTACTAAGCGTACGCTTAGCGCCTCCCCTCCGGCCAGCTCCCGTCCGCGTGCCGCACGTCACCCCTGCGGGGCTTCGGCGGGGGCGGTGGGGTTGACGCCGGCCACGGATCGCAGCGCCGTCCATCGCACCGGGCACCGAAGCCACGCCGACCCCAGCCATCGCATCGGGCGCGGAGGATCGCAGCGCCGGCCATCGCACCGGGCGCCGAAGCAACGCTCACGCCGGCCATCGCACCGGGCGCGGAGGATCGCAGCGCCGGCCATCGCACCGGGCGCCGAAGCAACGCTCACGCCGGCCATCGCACCGGGCGCGGAGGATCGCAGCGCCGGCCACCGCACCGGGCGCCGAAGCAACGCCGACCCCAGCCATCGCACCGGGCGCCGAAGCAATACCGCCCCCCGACCCGGCCCTCTCACCCCGCGGTGAGGGAGCCTTCCGGGGAGGTGGCGACGCCGCGGCCGCGGCGGACCCGCAGGAGTGCCCAGGGGGCGCGGCGGGCGCTGTCGGGGGTTGTCGCGGGCGGGACGGCGTCCCCGGTGGCGTGGGCGGCCGCGACGACCTCGGTGCCGCTCTCCGCCGCCGCGGCGGCCGCCGCCCGTTCCACCGTCATCGTGGTGACCGTGTCGGCGGCGTCGAGCGCCCCGGCCGGGCGGGCGTCGTCCGGCCACAGGCCCAGCGACGCGCACAGCGTCGGCAGCACCGCCATCGCGGCGGTGGCGTAACCGGCCGCCGACGGGTGGTAGCTGTCCGGGCCGAACATCTCGCGCGGCCGGGCGGCGAACTCCGGGCCCAGCAGTTGTCCCAGCGACACCGTCCGGCCGCCCAGGCCCACCACCGCGATGGTCTGCGCGGCGGCCAGCTGGCGGCTCAGCCGCCGGGCGATCCAGCGCAGCGGCTGCCGGACCGGTTCGATGGTGCCCAGGTCCGGGCACGTGCCGACGACCACCTGCGCCCCGGTCGCCCGCAGCGTGCTCACCGCCGCCGCCAGGTGCCGCACCGAGACCGCCGGCGGCATCCGTTCCGTCACGTCGTTGGCGCCGATCATGATCACGCAGACGTCCGGCGACGGCATCCGGTCCGCCAGCAGCGCGGTCTGCCGGGGCAGGTCCTCGGAGGTCGCGCCGGACAGCGCGACGTTGGCCAGCTCCACCGGCCGTTCGGCGACCGCGGCCAGCCCGGAGGCCAGCAGGGCGCTCGGCGTCTCACCGGCGCGGTGCACGCCGAACCCGGCGGCCGTCGAGTCGCCGAGGAACGCCATCCGCAGCGGGACGCCGCCCGGGTCCCCGGCCGTGTCCGTCATCGGCTCGCCGTCGGCCGCGCCGGGGTCCGCGCCGGCCAGGAACGCGCCGTAGCGGCCGTCCGCCACCGGCGGGTCCTCGTTGCAGGTACCGATCGTGCTGCGCGCCCAGCGCGCCTCCGTCAGCAGCAGCCCCACCGCGGCTCCGCCCAGCAGGCCGATCCCGCCGCCGCCGTACGCTGCGGCTGCCGCGATCCGCCGTGCCACCCTTGCCCTCGACATGGCACCCCGTCCTCTCAAGCCTCTAGTGAGCTTGTTGCCCGCTGGCGCCCGTCATGAACGCATCAGACACCCTTCGGACGGCTTCCCGGGCCGAGGGATGCCGGTGAACCGGGTGACGGATGGGGCGGCCCGGGCGGCGAACGCGCCGGTCATCCGGGCTGCGGACCCGCCGGTGAACCGGGCTGATCGGGGTCGGCGAACCGGGTGACCAGCAGGTCCAGCCGTTCCGCCCGGCCGGCCGCCGGAATGCGGCCGTCCTGGGTCAGGACGGCCATCCCGTGCAGCGCCCCCCACGTCACCTCCGCGAGCGCCTCCACCCGCTCCCGGCCGGCGCCCAGCGCCGCCACGGACTCCCCGAACGCCGCCCGCAGCGGCGACGGCGTCTCGTCGCCGGCGACCCGGCCCTCCGGTCGGGGCTGTACGTCGAGGCGGTCCGCGACCTCGCCACCGGGGTGCTGCTCCTGCTGGTGCCGGCGGCCCCCGGTACGCGGTGCTCGGCATCCACGGCGGCACCGCGGCGGTCACCTGCCTCCTCGCGGTGCCGCTGCTGGCGGGCCGACCGCGGGGGCGGGGCCGGCCCGGGGGAGTCCGGGAGCGGCCCGGTGCGGGGGCCTTCGCGGGGGTCGGGCCGGTCCGGGGGGAGGTCCGGGGAACGCCCGGCGGTGTGATCGCGTTCCGCTACAAACCGCGATCCGCGCGATGCTCCGGGAGAAACCACCTAGGCTTCGCACCACACACAGGGAAACATCCGGAGGATGTCGTGCAGTATCACGACTCGATGATCAGTCTCATCGGCAACACCCCGCTGCTGAGGCTCAACAGCGTCACGGCCGGGATCCAGGCCACGGTGCTGGCCAAGGTCGAGTACTTCAACCCGGGCGGATCCGCCAAGGACCGCATCGCCGTGCGCATGATCGAGGCGGCCGAGAAGTCCGGCGAGCTCCAGCCCGGCGGCACCATCGTGGAGCCCACCTCGGGCAACACCGGCGTCGGCCTGGCCATCGTCGCGCAGCAGAAGGGCTACCGCTGCGTCTTCGTCTGCCCGGACAAGGTCTCGTCCGACAAGATCAACGTCATGCGGGCCTACGGCGCCGAGGTGGTGGTCTGCCCGACCGCCGTCGACCCCGAGCACCCCGACTCGTACTACAACGTCTCCGACCGGCTGGTCCGCGAGACGCCGGGCGCCTGGAAGCCGGACCAGTACAGCAACCCCAACAACCCGCGCTCGCACTACGAGACCACCGGTCCTGAGCTGTGGGAGCAGACCGCGGGGCGCATCACGCACTTCGTGGCGGGCGTCGGCACCGGCGGCACGATCAGCGGCACCGGCCGCTACCTCAAGGAGGTCTCCGACGGCCGCGTCCAGGTCGTCGGCGCCGACCCGGAGGGCTCGGTCTACTCGGGCGGTTCCGGGCGCCCGTACCTGGTCGAGGGCGTCGGTGAGGACTTCTGGCCGTCCGCCTACGACCCGGACATCGCCGACGGCGTGGTGGCGGTCTCCGACAAGGACTCCTTCCAGATGACCCGCCGCCTCGCCAAGGAGGAGGGCCTGCTGGTCGGCGGCTCCTGCGGGATGGCGGTGGTCGCCGCGCTGCGGGTCGCCGAGGGCCTCGGCCCGGACGACGTCGTCGTGGTACTGCTGCCGGACAGCGGCCGCGGCTACCTCAGCAAGATCTTCAACGACGAGTGGATGGCCGACTACGGCTTCCTGGAGGACGACAGCCACGCCTCCCGGGTCTCCGACGTCCTGCTCAACCGCGGCGGCCACATCCCCGAACTGGTGCACATGCACCCGGACGAGACGGTCGGCCAGGCCATCGAGGTGCTGCGCGAGTACGGCGTCTCCCAGATGCCGATCGTCAAGCCCGGCGCCGGCCACCCGGACGTCATGGCCGCCGAGGTCGTCGGCTCGGTCGTCGAACGCGAGCTGCTCGACGCGCTGTTCACCAAGCGCGCCGACCTCGGCGACCCGCTCGGCAAGCACATGTCCGCGCCGCTGCCGCTGGTCGGCTCCGGTGAACCGGTCGCCGACCTGATGGCGGTCCTGCAGGACGCCGACGCCGCGGTCGTCCTCGTCGAGGGCAAGCCCCGCGGCGTCGTCAGCCGCCAGGACCTGCTGGCGTACCTGGCCCAGGAAGCCCGGTAACCCCGCGCCGCCCGCCCGTCGCCGGGCACCGGTCCGTACGGCACCGGTGCCCCGCCGCCCGGCCCCGCACGCGAACGCGCCGGGGCGGTCCGGTCCCCGCCAGGGATGAACCGGACCGCCTCGGCGCTGATGCGGTGACGCCGGCGGCGGTGTGGCGCTGTCAGCGCCGGCGCGGTGGCGTCAGCGGTGGCGTGCCGCCGTGCGGGCGCCTCAGTAGCGGATCGTGCCCGGGGCCGCGGCCGGCTCGGTGGCGTGGGTCGCGCCGGCCTTGACGCCGTTGAAGCCCGGGGTCATGTTGAACGACCCGCCGCTCAGCGTGCTCGGGCCGTAGCCGCCGGAGACCAGGGCGTCCGGGTCGTAGGTGGAGAACGAGTTGCCGTTGACCGTGATGCCCGTGAAGCTCAGCTTGCTGAACGACGGGTAGCTGCCGGTCGGCGACTCGATGACGGCCTCGGCGGTGGCGTTCTCCGCGCTGCTGAGGGACTTGGTGACCGTCTTCGTCCAGCTCTTGGTGGTGTCGCTCAGCGTCAGCGTGTAGCTCTTGCCGCTGGCCACCACCGACGCGGTGATCTTGTCGCCCTGCGAGACCGCGTTGCTCCAGTACACCGGGCTGGCCGGGTACATCTCGTACCAGGCCGACAGCACCGGCTTGCCGCTGGAGCAGTCGGTCTGCACGCCGGTCTGCTCGACGGTCTCGGTGCCGTAGCCGTCGATGCCGACCCAGGGAGCGAACAGGTCGTTGGTGGAGTTGCAGGTGACGCTGGGCTCGGTCCACGAACCGCTGATCTTGGTGAACTCGCCGTCGGAGCCGGAGACGGCGTAGCCGCCCCAGATGCTGTCGGCGTAGTGGGTGCCGTGGCTCTGCGGACCGAAGGTGGCCGCGGCGACGGAGGTGCCGGCGCTCGCCGGGACGAGTGCGGCGGCGAGCAGCAGGCCCGCGGCCGCGACCTTGCCCTTGGCGAGCTTGCCTCTGACGCCTGAGTTCATGCCCATGCGTGTCTCCTGCGGGGTGCGGAGGGATGGAGTGGGGGCCCGGCCGGGTCGGGAACATCGTGTGTTCGCGCTCCGCCGCACCTCAAGGGGGTCGGCCACCCGGAATCCGTCATGGCGAGAACATGACATCCGCGCCCATCAGGTGTGAATCCCCGCCTTACCGTTCTGAACGGCGGCTTCAGCGTTGGGCGACTTGCCGGCGGGTCGGCTCACCGGCCGCGCGGCCCGGTCGACCCCGGCGACACCGGGCGGCCCGCGTCCCGCGCGGGCGCCGACGGCCTGGATTCCCGCACGGAAAACGGGCGCCGGCCCGGATTCCCGCACAGAAAACGAGAGCGTCACGCATACGCAGCACGCGCTTAACACGGATCCGGCAGATTGGTGGTTGTCGGCAGCGAGGACAGACGGAGCGGCTCCCGGACCTCCATCGCTGCCCCGGACGCGCCCGGCCGGCCCTGACCCGGCCCCCGCGTCCCCGGTGGGGACCGCCGTCGTCCCGCCCCGGCGCTCGCGCCGTGGTGCGGCGGTCCCCACCCTATTGACGCGTCGTCGTCCACCGACAGACGTGGGCGCGCGTGCGAAGTCCACGGAGCGCCGGGGGCCCACTCGCGTACGGACGGCGCGCTGACGATCACGGCCGGGTGGTGCTCCGGGACCGACCGAACGACGGCCCGCCGCACGGACGGCGCCGGAGCGGGTCCTTTCCCGGACGGGTCACACCTCGTCAAGTCCCGTCGGCGGCACCCCCGGTGAGGTCCGCCCGCCCCGAGTCACCTCAGGCGGAAGCCGCTCCACGGGCGAGCCACCTCAGGCGGAAGCCGCCGTTCATGCGGAAGCCGCCGTTGCCGCCGCGCACGCGCCCCCGCCCCGACCCCCGCGGGGGTCAGTCCCAGTCGGAGCTCTGCCCGCCGGACTCACCGCGGTCGCGGTCGCGGGCCAGCCTGGCGGGGAGCGCGGTGCCCAGCGCGTGGGCGACGTTGACGGCGACGATGCCGGCCCAGGTGACGAGCAGGCCCGCCAGGTGGTCGTTGGTCGCGCCGATCGCGGAGAGCGGGACGGCCAGCACCAGCGACACCGCGGCGAGGCCGAACCGCCGGTCGCGGCCCCCGTCGCCGTCGCCGAAGCCGCGGGGGCCGGAACGGGTGGCCACCCGGGCGGTCGAGGTCTGCTGCTGCGCCAGCTCGCGGCGCACCCGGCTCTGGACCTGGCTGTCGAGCCGGGCCGCCGCCTTCTCCAGGAACGACTCGATCAACTCGCTCTCGTACTCCGGTCCCAACTCCTTGCGGGCCCGCAGGGTCGCGTGGAGCTCCTTGCCCAGCTCATGGTCCGACGGCGTACTCATACGGCCACGCTATGTCCCCGCCGCCGCGGGGGCAGTAGGGCTAACCCCCGCCTTCACCCGGGCGCCCGCCCCCGCCCCGCCCGCGGGTTCGCGCCGAATGCCACCCGCCCTGCCGGTACCGTCGTGCCGGACCCGTGACGCGGAAGGCCCGGAACAACGCGGAAGACCCGCGACCTGCCGTACCGGACCTGCCGTACCGGACCTGACGTAACCCCGAAGTCCCGGGCCCGCGCGACCCGTTGACGAAGACCGACCCCCGGAGGGAATCCCGAATGGAACCGCTGACCGCGTTGGGTGCGAGGGACGCCGACCGGGCGGACGCCGTGGTGATCGACGGGTACGCGATGTCGTACGAGCAACTGCTGGGCGCGGCGCGGGCGGTGGCGGCGCGGATCGCGGGGGCGCCGGCGGTGGCGGTGAACGCGACCGCGGCGCCGCACACCGCGGTGGCGGTGGTGGCCGGGCTGCTGGCGGGCGTGCCGGTGGTGCCGCTGGCGCCGGACTCCGGTCCGGCCGAACGCGGCCACGTGCTGTCCGACAGCGGCGCGGCCCTCGTCCTGCACGGGGTGGGCGAGCCGGACGACGTCTTCGGCGGGGTGGCGACGCTGGCCGTCGACCCGGCGGAGCGCGGCGAGTTCGGCGGGAAGGAGCCGGCCGCGGACGCGACCGCGCTGGTGCTGTACACCTCCGGCACGACCGGGCCGCCGAAGGGCGCGCTGATGTCGCGGCGGGCGATCGCCGCCTGCCTGGACGGGCTGGCCGAGGCGTGGGAGTGGACGGCGGACGACACGCTGGTGCACGGGCTGCCGCTGTTCCACGTGCACGGCCTGGTGCTCGGCCTGCTGGGCGCACTGCGGACCGGCAGCCGGGTGGTGCACACCGGGCGGCCGACGCCGCAGGCGTACGCGGCGGCCGGCGGCAGCCTGTACTTCGGCGTGCCCACGGTGTGGTCCCGGGTGGCCGCCGACCCGGCCGCGGCGCGCGAACTGGCCGGGGCACGTCTGCTGGTGTCCGGCAGCGCCCCCTTGCCGGCGCCGGTCTTCCGTGACCTGGCCGCGCTGACCGGGCAGTCGCCGGTGGAGCGGTACGGCATGACCGAGACGCTCATCACGGTCAGCACCCGGGCGGCCGGCGACCGCCGGCCCGGCGCGGTGGGCCTGCCGATCACCGGGGTGCGCACCCGGCTGGCCGGCGAGGACGGCTCGCCGGTGCCGCACGACGGCGTGAGCGTCGGCGAACTGCACGTCAGCGGCGCCACGCTGTTCGACGGCTACCTCAACCGCCCGGAGGCCACCGCCGCGTCGGCCACCGCCGACGGCTGGTTCCGCACCGGCGACATGGCGGTGATCGAACCGGACGGTGTCCACCGCATCGTCGGCCGCGCCTCCACCGACCTGATCAAGTCGGGCGGTTACCGGATCGGCGCCGGCGAGGTGGAGAACGCGCTGCTGGACCATCCCGCGGTGCGCGAGGCCGCGGTGGTCGGCGCCCCGCACCCGGACCTGGGCCAGCAGATCATGGCGTACGTGGTGGCCGACGGGGTGAGCGAGCAGGACCTGATCGGCTTCGTCTCCGACCACCTGTCCGCCCACAAACGCCCGCGTATCGTGCGTTTCCTGCCCGAACTGCCCCGAAACGCCATGGGAAAGCCGCTGAAGAAGCTGCTGCCGCCGCTGGAGGGGCCGTCCGGCGAGGGCTCCGGCGGCCGGGGCTGACCTGGCCGGATGGCCGGATCGCCCTAGAGTTTTTCGGGGCGGCGATCCAAACTTGCCGGTCGTCAATTAAGCTTCCTACGATGTTCAGGAAATCCGCCCAGTCAGCCGGTCGTCGTTCCCCTTAAGCGGCAGTACCGGCGTCGCCGATACCCGGGTCCGCTCCGAAGGGTGGCGATGACACGTCCTGCCTTGGAGGGCAGTCCCGGAAATGTTCTATTCCATCGGGCGCTTCGTCGTGCGCCACAAATACTGGACGATCGTGGCGTGGGTCATAGCCGCCGTCGCCATCTCGATGACCGCACCCAGCCTCCCGTCCAGCAGCGACGAGTCGAGCTTCCTGCCCAAGAGCTATGAGTCCATCCAGGCGGGCACTCTCCAGGGCAGGGCGTTCCCGGCCGCGTTCACGCCGTCGGCGCTGATCCTCTACTCGCGTTCCGACGGCGCCGCGCTGACCAAGGCCGACCTCGCCGCGACCGCGCAGGTCGACCAGCAGCTGGCCGCCAAGCACATCTCGCAGGTGGAGAAGGTGCTGCCCGGCGGGCCGTCGAAGGACCTGAAGTACACGCTCGGCCTGGTCCAGATGAACGCCAAGAGCGTCGGACAACCCTCGCAGAGCACCGCCGCCAAGACGCTGCGCACCGACATCAAGCCGCTGGCGTCCGCGCACGGCCTGACCGCCAAGATCGGTGGCCAGGCGGCGCAGGCGCTGGACGCGCAGGACGCGTCGCAGACCTCGACCGCCTTGTCACTGGCGGCCTCTCTCGGTCTGATCATCATCACGCTGCTGATCATCTTCCGGTCGCCACTGATCGCGATCCTGCCGCTGGTGCTGCTGATGGCGCTCGACTACACCACCGCGAGCGGGCTGATAGCCGACGCCACCAAGGTCTTCGGGCTCCAGGCCAACAACTCGCTGTCGGCCCTGCTGGTGGTGGTGCTGCTGGGGGTCGGCACCGACTACTTCCTGTTCTTGATGTTCCGCTACCGGGAACGGCTGCGGGCCGGCGACGACCACGAGGAGGCGATGATCCACGCGGTCGGGCGGGTCGGCGAGGCCATCGCCTCCGCGGCCGGCGCGGTCATCATCGCGTTCCTCGCGCTCACGTTGTGCTCGCTGGGCTTCTTCACCCAGCTCGGCCCGGCGCTGGCCATCCTGGTGGCCGTCACGCTGGTCGCCGGCCTGACGCTCTTCCCGGCGCTGCTGGCCACCATGAAGCCCCGCAAGCTGTTCTGGCCGTCGAAGGCGTGGCAGTCCGAACCGACCGGCACCCGCTTCGCCTCGTTCGGCCAGGCGGTCCGCCGCCGGCCGGCCGTGATGGCCGCGGTCTCCGGTGTGATCATGGTGGCGCTGGCCATCGGCGCGTTCGGCTTCAAGGCCTCCTTCGACCTGTCGTCCGGCTCCATGCCGAAGACCGTCGAGTCGATGGTCGTGCAGAACGAGATGGTGAAGGCCTACTCGGCCGGCGCCGCCGACCCCACCCAGGTGCTGCTGACCTCCACCAGTTCCGCGCCGGTGGACCACGCCGCGGCCGACGCGTTCGCCCAGGGCCTGACCAAGGACGCCGGCGTCGCCGGCCTCCAGGGTCCGACCCAGTTCAGCAAGGACGGCAGGACCGCCGAGGTCAACCTGTCGCTGAAGTACGCGGCCTCCTCCGGGCAGGCGATCGACGCGATGAGCGGGCTGCGCGACTCGGCCCACCACGCCGCGCCGGCCGGGACCAAGGCGCTGGTCGGCGGTGAGACCTCGGTCTTCGCCGACATCCAGACCGCCCAGGACCACGACTACAAGGTCGTCTTCCCGGTCGCCGCGATCCTCATCATGCTCATCCTGGGCCTGCTGCTGCGCAGCATCGTCGCGCCCTGGTACCTGATGGCGTCGGTGGGTCTCGGCTTCGCCGCGACGCTGGGCGCCACCACGCTGCTCTTCCAGCGCGGTTCCAACTCCGGCGGCCTGATGTTCCTGCTGCCGATGATCATGTACCTGTTCGTGGTGGCGATCGGAACGGACTACAACATCCTGATGATCGCCCGGCTGCGCGAAGAGGCCCGGGAGGGCCGCGAACCACGCGAGGCCGCGGCCGAGGCGCTGCGGCACGCCGGTCCCACGGTGGCCGCCGCCGGCTTCATCCTGGCCGCGACCTTCGCCACCTTGACGCTGTCGGGCAACTCGCTGCTGACCGAGATGGGCTTCGCGGTCTCCTTCGGCATCCTGGTGTCCGCGTTCGTGATGGCGATGTTCTTCACCCCGTCGCTCACCGCGCTCATCGGGCACGCCGCCTGGTGGCCCGGCCGCGCCGACCAGGTGAAGGCCGCCCCCGTGGCGGACGTCGCGACCGAGGTGCGGGTCCCGTAACGGGTCCCGGGCCGGCCCCGGAACGGACGGCGTGAGCGGTCCGTCCCGGGGCACGACATAGTGACGCGACGGCCCCCGCGGGGTACCGCCGCGACGGCGAGGGCCGGACACCGCCAGTCGGCGGGGTCCGGCCCTTCGTCGTCCCCGGCCCGGCCGCACGGCGGCCCCTGGCCCGGCTGTATGGAGTCATGCACAATCGTGGCACGCTGAATGCGCCACGAAGCGGACGCCGGCCAGGAGGAACGATGGCGACACAGGACGGGGGAGCGGCCCGGTTGATGCAGCTGTTCGACGGGCACCGGCTCACGCCGACCCAGCGCCGGATCGCGCACTGCCTGGTCCGGCGGGCCGCCGACGCGCCGTTCCTGTCGAGCGTGGAGGTCGCCGAACTCGCCGGCGTCAGCCAGCCCTCCGTCACCCGGTTCGCGGTCGCGCTGGGCTTCGACGGCTACCCGGCGCTCCGCCGCCACCTGCGCGACGTCGCCCCGGCGGCCGGCCTCCCGGTGCGCGAGGAGACGTACAACGAGTACCAGCAGGCGGTGCGGGCCGAGATCGACAACCTCCAGCACCTGGCCGCGCTGCTGGCCGACCCCGAGCCGGTCGAGCGGGCCGGCAAGCTGCTGGCCGCCTCCCGCCCGCTGCCGGTGCTGGGCCTGCGGGCCGCCGCCGCCCAGGCCCGCGGCTTCGCCTACTTCGCCGCCAAGGTCCACCCCGACGTCCGGCTGCTCGACGAGAGCGGCACCATGCTGACCGACCGGATCGACGCGGCGGTGCGGGCCGGCGCCGGCGTGCTGCTGTGCTTCGCGCTGCCCCGGCACCCGCGCGAGGTGGTCGAGGCGCTGCGGTACGCCAAGGAGCGGGGGCTGACGGTGGTGACGGTCGCCGACAGCTCGTTCGCGCCGGTCGCCGCCCACTCCGACCTGCTGCTGCCGGCCGCGGTGGGCACCGCGCTGGTCTTCGACACCCCGTGCGCCGCGATGATGCTGGGCCGGGTGCTGCTGGAGTCGATGTGCGACGACCTGCCGGACGCCCAGGCCCGGCTGGAGGAGTTCGACGCCCGCGCGTCGGAACGCGCCCTGTTCGTGGAGTGAACGGGGACCGGGGCGGGATGGCGTCGCAGGGGCCGCGTACGGCGGCGGTACGGGTGCGGGGCCGGCGGTGGCAGGCGCGGCGGGCGCGGGGCCGACCGGGGCCCGCGTTGCCCGGGGCCCGCGGTACGGGTGCGGGGCCGGCCGGGTTCGACGGTCGGGGGCCGGCCGGCGGGGATGCCGGGGGCCGACCGACCGTCGAACCCGGTGGGACGGTCGTACGGTGTGGTGCGCCGGTCCTTGACCGGTCGGTTCCTCGGCCGTCGGTCCTCGGAGGGTGAGTCCCGCGCCCGCCGGCCCTCGGACCGTCAGTCCTTCGACCGCGTTCCGCCGAGCCGCAGGTCGAGCCCCTCGGCACCGTCCTCGCGCACCGACAGCGGCTCGGCCGCCGGCGGGTGCGTGCCGCAGGTGTGGGTGCGGGTGATCATCGTGTAGTCGCCCGGGGCCACGTCGGCCAGCGCGAACCGGCCCTGACCGTCGGTCGTCGCCGAGCCGATCATCGCCCCGGCGCCGTCGATCAGCGTGACGCGGGCCTGCGGCACCGGTGCGCCGGACCGGCCGCGTACCGTGCCGCCGACCCGGGCGCCCGGCGCCAGCCGCACGTCGCACCGCACCGGCGGCACCCCGTCGGCCGCCGTACCGTCCGCCGGACGCGGCACGTCCACCGGCAGCGCCGTCACCCGGCGGCCGCCGGCCCGTACCGTCAGCGTGTGGCGGCCGGGCGGCAGACCGTCGACGTGGTAGCCGCCGTCCGCGCCGGTCACCGCGGTCCGCGCCGGGCGGTCCCGCTCACCGTCCACCGTCAGCTCCGCACCGGCCACCGGGGTGCCGGCCGCCGCGTCCAGCACCGTGCCGGCCACGCCGCCGCGGCTGGCCAGCAGCAGGCTGACGTCGGCGCTGCGGGTCCGGACCACCACGGTGACCGCCTGCGGCGCGTGGCCCTCGGCGGAACCGATCAGCAGGTACGTCCCCGGACCCGGCACGTCCAGCGCGAACCGGCCGTCCTCGCCGGTCACCGTCCGCCCGGACTGCCGGCCGTCGTCCTCGGTCACCGCGATCGCGGCGCCCGCGACCGGCAGGCCCGCGCTGCCGCGCACCAGGCCGAGGACGGCCAGGTCCGCGGTGCCCGCCCGGCGGACCGCCCCGGCGGCCGGCGCCGGCGCGGGGGCCGGCGGGACCGCCAGCGTGCCCGGGACCAGGGCGAGTTCGTGCAGCAGTTGCCGCAGGTGGTGGAGCGGACGGCTCACCGGCGGCAGCGCGGCGGGTGCGCAGCGCGGCCGGTGGGCGAACAACGCGGCGTCGGCGGCGGTCAGCCGGCTCGCCACGTCCGGCGCGGGCCGGCCCTGGGCCGGCGGTTCGCCGGCCAGCACGCCGGCCGCCTCCGCCAGCGACCGGGTGGCCACCGCGAGCGAGTCGTCGTGCGCCGCCTCCGGCAGCCGCCGCGGCGCCAGCGCCAGCGCCCGGGTGTGCCGGGTCACCGAGGCGAACAGCGTCAGCCGGTGCCGTACCTGCCGCGGATCGTTGCGCCAGACCAACGGGCGGGTCAACGGCCTTGCCACCAGCGCCAGTTGCTGCAACCGGTGGTCCAGGGTCCGGGTCAGCGCCTCCAGTTCGGCGTCGGCGCCCGCCTGGTCGCGGACCGGCGCTCCGACGCGGACCGTCCCGTCCTCGCCGACCGGGCCGTTCGCGGTCGCGGTGGCCGGCTCCAGCCGGCGGGCGCAGGCGCGCAGCACGTCGCTGAGCGCGGCGAAGTACCGCTGCCGCGCGGTGGAGACGGTGTCGCGGGTGCTGGTGGGCAGCACCACGATCGCCACCCCGATGCCGATCGCCGCGCCGATCGAGGTCTCCTCCAGGCGCAGCACCAGCAGTCCGGCGGAGAACTCGTGCAGCACGCTGTACAGCTGCGAGACCATGATCGTGACGAAGAAGATCATCGAGCCGTACGAGATGTTCACCAGGTAGAAGCCGCACGACATGCTGGCCACGATGACCGCCAGCACCCAGTAGGTGTGCCCGGCGGTCAGGTGGGCCAGGCCGATGCCGGCGCCGAGCCCGACCAGGGTGCCGCCGACCCGGTTGGCCGCCTTGATGGTGGTCTCCGAACGCGTCGCGGTGCCCGCGAACGCGATGAAGGCGGCCAGCACGGCCCAGTAGTAACGCGCTTCGGACAGCTCGCGCCCGGCGATGATCGCCAGGGTGCCGGCCACCGCGACCTGGATCGCCTGCCGGGTGACCAGCGAGCTGCGGCTGAGCGGGTTCCAGTGGTGGCCGCGGGCCTTGACGTCGCCGGCCACCGAGGCGGACCCGGGCAGCATGCCCTGGATCAGGGTGAGGGTGGGCTCGTACTCGCCCACCGACTCCGCGACCAGCACCGCGTCCTCCGCGCTGTCGCCGGCCCCGGGCCCGCTGCGTGCGGCCGGCGCGGTCCGGGTGAGCGGGGGTTCGGCGGACAGCGTGGTGAACTCCACCACGGCGGCGGCCAGATGATGCGCCGGCCAGTGCCCGTCCCCCGCGGTGCCGGTGTTGTCGCCGGGCTCGCCGGGCTGCGGGGCGCCGGGGGCGTCGAAGGCCGCGTCGTCCAGGTGGCCGGCGGCGTCGAAGGACGGGCCGGCGGGCCGACCGGGGGTGTCGCTGCCCGGTGCGGTCAGCAGCGGGCGGGCCAGCGCCTCGGCGGCCGCGTACTCGCGGCGGGCGACCAGCCCGGCTATTCGGGCGGCGGGGGCCACCATCGGGCCGCCCTCGGTGGCCAGCGCCTCGGCGGAGACCGCCAGCGCGTCCACCGCCAGGTGCGCGTCGAGCAGCCTGCGGCGCAGCGCGGGACCGGCGCCGGCCGGCAGCGCGCCGGGCTCGGCGGACCAGCCCTCGATCATCAACGCGGCCTCGGCGAGGCGCAGTTGGCGAGCATGCAGGGTGCGGCGCAACCGCTCCTGGCGCCGGGCGTCGGCCCGGTCGGCCTCCAGCAGGTCGGCGCACGCCCGGGCCACCGCCCGGGCCCGCGCGCCGAACGCCCGCCGCACCCGGCCCAGCGTGCGCCGGGTGTTGGTGCGCAGCACCGTGCACGCCAGCAGCAGCACCCACGCGGTGGCGACGCAGACCGCCTCCAGCATGGACGGCACCGCGGAGACCGTCGCGCCGAGGAAGGCGGCGAAGAAGTAACCCATCCACAGCATGAAGCCGTAGAAGAAGAACGGCATGCCGAAGCGGCGGACGTAGACCGCCACGAACATGACCGCCACGAAGACGCAGAGCATGAGGTCGGTGCGTCCGGTCACGCTGACGCCGATCAGCATGCCGGCGCCGATCGCCACCGGGAAGAACACCGCGGTGCGTACCTTGGGCCAGGTCTCGGCGCCGGCCAGCGCCATCGAGCCCATCATGGCCATGATCGTGCCCAGCAGCATCGCGACGAGGGTGCCCTGCGCCCCCGCGTGCGTCGCCCGGGCGAAGCCGTATTCCAGCGCCATCGTGCTCGCCATCGCGAGCGCCGCGGAGAGCGCCATCCGCAGCCGGTTCAGTCCCGGGTCGGACGCCACCACCCGGTCCCAGACCTCCCGTGTCCAGCCACGCGAACCGTCGGCCATCCAGCCCCCTTCCAGATAGATGTAAGATACCGATAATCAAATGTATCGTACCGATAATCTGGTGAGTGACAGATGACTGCCGAGGACGGGCGGCCACGGGCCGAAAAGTGCGCCTTGGATGTGATTGAGCATCAGACGGCCGTACTGGTACGGCACTTCGAGCTGCTGAACCGGCGCGACGAGAGCCGCGACACCCTCGATCGGGCCGAATACCTGGCGCTGCGCACCCTGGCCTCGGCCGGCCCGATGGACATCAACACCCTCGCCGCCGCCCTCGGCGTGGACCCCTCCACCGCCGGCCGCCAGGTCGCCGTCATGCGCAACGCGGGCCTGGCCGCCTGCTCCCCGGACCCCGCCGACCGCCGGCGCAGCGTCGTGGCGCCCACCGACGACGGCCTGGACCGCATGGCGGCGGTCCGCCGGCTGCGCACCGACAGCATCGCCGACCTGCTCGCCGGCTGGACGCCGGAGGACCTGCGCACCCTCGGCACGATGTTCGGCCGCTACAACCGCGCCGTCGCCGCCCGCCACCTCACCGCGGCCACCCCCGACGACCCGCAGGAGCCGGAACCCGTCGAACGGGGTGGCGCGGGTGCGTCGCCGGGCGGGGGCGTGCGGTCGGCCGGTGCGGGCGTCTCGCCGGACGGGGACGCGCGGTCGGCCGGTGCGGACGCCTCGCCGGACGGGGACGCGTGGTCAACGGGCCGGACGGCGAGCGGAGTTGACGACGGGTGGGCCGTCATCGGCGGGTGCCGCCCGCGCTGAGCGCCGGCCGCACTCGGCGGCTGCCGCCCGCGCGGAGTGCCCACCGTCTCCCGCCGCGCCCCGGTCGCCAGTTGTTACTGGCGGGTCGCACTCCGTAAACCTCCGGTGAAGTTGACATGATCAAGTCGGATGATGACGCTGTGTCCGCCGCTGCCCCGTGATCTTCGCCGTGCCGGGTCCCTCCCCCGTCGCACGTGGAACCGCAGGGCGGCACCGGCCCGGGGCGTGGGGACCGCCGCCCCGGCTCGACCTTGGAGGAGACTGCGTGTTGTGCAAGCACCGGCTGGCCACGGCCGCCGCGTTCGGTGCCGCCGGCGCCCTGCTCGCGGCAGGCGGCGCGTCGGCCGCCGAACGCGGCGACGGCAGCGTGACCGCCACCCCGACCGCCGCGTGTGACGCCGCCACCGGGACCGCGCGCATCACCGTGACCGACACCGGCGCCGGCGGCACACCGGACGCCGTCGTGCTCACCGTGCGGTTCGCCACCGGCATGCCCGGCCCGCGGCTGGGCGCGTACCGCTTCCCGCCCGGCACCGCGCCCGGCACGGTCCACACCTTCCACGTCGAATGGCTGCCGGACGGCCAGTACTACCTCTACGTCAACGCCACCCCCGGCACCGACGCCCCGACCGCCACCATCGCCACCGCCGGCCAGCTGTGCACCGTCCACGTCACCGGGTCCGCCGCCCCCGCCCTCGCCGACACCGGCGCCGGCCCGGACGCCGGCCCGCTCTCGCTGGCCGGCGGCGCCGTACTGCTCGGCGGCGCGGCCGTGCTCCTCACCCGCCGCCGCCCGACGCCGCCGCGCTGAGGCGTCCGGCCCGCGTCCCGCGCTGCCCGCGCCGCCGCCGCTGAAGCCGCTGCCCCGCTGTCCACGCCGACGCCGCCCCGCTGAAGCCGCGGCCCCCACCTCCGGCGCCCCCGACACCGCCCCGTCGCCTGCACCGCACCGGTTACGCCGAACGGGTGACCGGAGCGTTGTTCGTCGCTCTCATGCGGCGCTCAGGCAATTCTGAGACTGGGGTCGTACCCTCCCTCGCGAATCGCGTTGGTCCCGGTGGCCGGCGCCGACCTGAGGAGGACTGCCGTGGCAAGGTCGTTCGCACTGGTCAGGGTGGCTGTGCCGGTACGGGCCGCCGGACGCGTCTGGTGGTGGCTGGGGGTGCTGTCGGCGGCGGTGGGGGTCTTCGTGCCCGGATTCACCGGGCGCCGGATCGGGCTGCTGGCCGGCGCGGCGGCCTTCCTGGTCGCGGCGGCGGTGGCCTTCCTCGTCCGCCGCAAGCGTTACGGGCGGCTGGCCGCGGCCGCCTCCCGGGCCGGGAAGTCGGTGATCCTCCAGGACCGGGCCGTCACCGTGCGGGTCTGGCGGCGCGACCGGCGCTGGTGGTTCCCGGTGGCGCTGGTGCTGGCGATCGGCTCGTCGGCCGGCGCGCCCGCCACCGCGGGCCTGCTGCTGGCCGGTGTCGGCGCCGGGCTGTGGCTGAAGGCGGTCGGCCTGGGCCGCTGGGAACGCGCCCACGGTGTCCTGCTGTGGGTGCGCCCCGAGTTCGCCCGCCGCTCACCGGCCGCCGCCGCCGTCCCCGGCTGGCTGACGACCGGTCCCGCCGCCGGTGACGCCCGCCCGGGCGGAGCGCGCCGCCGGGCCCTGGCCCGCGTCTGACCCAAGCGGCCGGGCCCGGGGCGCCGCGGCCGTCCGGCCCGGCCGCGTCCCCGTACGCCGGTCAGCCGCCGGTCAGCGCGCTGAGGGAGTCCGCCCAGCCGCCCCCGCACTCGGCGGTCAGCTCGCGCGGGGTCTGCGGGGCGCGGACGGTGGCGAAGCGGACCGCCCCGTCCGGGTCGACGGTGTAGCCGTGGACGCCGGGGCGCGGCAGCGCGTTGTAGGAGAAGTGCGTGGAGAAGTAGTACGCGCCGGTGTCCAGCAGGGCGACCAGGTCGCCGCGGTCCAGTGGCGGCAGCGGGCGGGCGTGGGCGACGACGTCGCCGGCGAAGCAGCACGGGCCGGCGACGTCCTGCTCGACCGGGTCGCCGTCCTTCGGGTGCCCGGTGCCGTCCAGCGCGACGACCCGCAGCGGCCAGGCGTCCGGCGCGAAGACGGTCCGGGTGGCCACCTGGGCGCCCGCGTGGGTGACCGCGATCCGCCGGCCGCCGGCCGACTTGGCGTACTCCACCCGGGCGAGCAGGCTGCCGTTCTTCGCCAGCAGCGACCGGCCGAACTCGGTGACGATGCCGTACCGCCCGTCGAACAGTCCCGGCACGTGCGCGCGCAGCAGGTCCGCGTAGTCGGCGAAGGCGGGGGAGTCCTCGTCGGAGCCGAAGTCCACCGGCAGGCCGCCGCCGATGTCGAGGGTGTCGACCTGGCGCCGCCCGGCCGCCGCGTTGACGCGTTCCGCCAGGTCGTGCACGGCGCGCACGCCGGCCGCCATCAGTTCCAGCGGGCAGCCCTGGGAGCCGACGTGGCAGTGCAGCCGGGTCAGCCACGGGCGGGCGGCGTAGGCGTCCAGCAGCCAGCGTTCGGCGCCCGGGTCGCGCAGCGGCACGCCGAACTTCGAGGTGGCCGTCGCGGTGCTCATCGCGCCGATGCTGCCGCCGCCGATCTGCGGGTTGACCCGCACGCCCAGCGGTGAGGCGGTCGGCCGGGCGGCCACCGCCGCGTCCAGCCGGTCCAGCTCCTGCGCGTTGTCGGCGTTGACCGCGACGCCCAGCGCCAGTGCCCGGCTCAGCTCGTCCGGGGTCTTGGCGGGCGAGTCCAGCACGATCAGCGCGGCCGGCACCTGCGCGGCGCGGGCCAGCGCCAGTTCGCCGGGGGAGGCCACCTCGCAGCCGATGCCGGCGTCGCGCAGCAGCCGCAGGACCGGCACCAGGGCGGCCGCCTTCACCGCGAAGGTGTGGGTGACCTCGACGCCGGGGGTGGCGAACGCCGCCCGCAGCGCCGCCGCCGACCGGATGATCCCGGTCACGTCCAGCAGCCCGACGACCGGCTGCTCCCGGGGCACCAGCCCCTGCGCCACCGCCGCCCGGAAGGCCAGGGACCGGTCCCTGGCAAGGATCTCCCCGTCGGTGGCGTTCGCGCTGTCCGGCCGCGTGGTCTGCATCCCCCCACTGTCACGTGGCGGCCGCCGCCGCACCACGCGGGAGCCGGGCCCGTGGCGGGCCCCGGCGGGCTCGCGACGCCCGGTGCGGCAGCCGGCCGGGTCACCGAAACGTCCCGATGAAACCGACCGCCGGAACGCTCGGGCGCCTCGCTCCCCCAACCTCCGGCGGGCAAGCGCCCGTTCACCGCGCCGGACGCCGCTGCCCGCGCATTCCCGCTCCGCCGGACACGACCGGGGGGCGCCCCGCTGTTGACTACAAGTATTCAGAAGGGAAATATGTGAATGGCCCGATCCAGTCCCTGGACCGGGCATCCATCCCGCGAGGAGGCGACCCGCATGACCGCACCGGCCGCACAACCCGGTCCCCGTCCGGTACGCGCCCCCCGGGGCACGCAGCTCACCGCCCGCGGATGGCAGCAGGAAGCCGCCCTGCGCATGCTCCAGAACAATCTCGACCCCGAGGTCGCCGAGCACCCCGACAAACTGGTGGTCTACGGCGGCACCGGCAAGGCTGCCCGCGACTGGCGCTCCTTCGACGCCATGGTCCGCACGCTGCGCGACCTCAAGCAGGACGAGACGATGCTCGTGCAGTCCGGCCGGCCGGTCGGGGTGATGACCACCCACGAGTGGGCGCCGCGCGTGCTGATCGCCAACTCCAACCTGGTCGGCGACTGGGCCAACTGGGAGGAGTTCCGCCGCCTGGAGGCCCTCGGCCTGACCATGTACGGCCAGATGACCGCCGGTTCGTGGATCTACATCGGCACCCAGGGCATCCTCCAGGGCACCTACGAGACGTTCGCCGCCGTCGCCAACAAGCGCTTCGGCGGCACGCTGGCCGGCACCATCACGCTCACCGCCGGCCTCGGCGGCATGGGCGGCGCGCAGCCGCTGGCCGTCACCATGAACGACGGGGTGGTGATCTGCGTCGACTGCGACCCGCGGGCCATCGACCGCCGCATCGAACACCGCTACCTCGACGTGAAGGCCGACTCGCTCGAGCACGCGCTGGACCTGGCGACCAAGGCCCGCGACGCCCGCAAGCCGCTGTCCATCGGCCTGCTGGGCAACGCCGCCGACCTGCTGCCGCGCATGCTCGCCATGGGCGCCCCGATCGACATCGTCACCGACCAGACCTCGGCCCACGACCCGCTGGCCTACCTGCCGTCCGGCGTGGACTTCGCCGACATGGCCCGCCTCGCCCGCGACGAGCCCGCCGACTTCACCCTGCGGGCCCGCGAGTCGATGGCGCGGCACGTCGAGGCCATGGTCGGCTTCATGGACGCCGGCGCCGAGGTCTTCGACTACGGCAACTCCATCCGCGGCGAGGCCCAACTCGCCGGATACAGCCGGGCGTTCGCCTTCCCCGGCTTCGTACCCGCCTACATCCGCCCGCTGTTCTGCGAGGGGCGCGGACCGTTCCGCTGGGCCGCGCTGTCCGGCGACCCCAAGGACATCGCCGCCACCGACCGCGCCATCCTGGAGCTGTTCCCGGAGAACGAGTCGCTGGCCCGCTGGATGAAGATGGCCGGCGAACGCGTCCACTTCCAGGGCCTGCCCGCCCGCATCTGCTGGCTCGGCTACGGCGAACGCGACAAGGCCGGCGAGCGCTTCAACGACATGGTCGCCAGCGGCGAGCTGAGCGCCCCCGTCGTCATCGGCCGCGACCACCTCGACTGCGGCTCGGTCGCCTCCCCCTACCGCGAGACCGAGGCGATGCTCGACGGCTCCGACGCCATCGCCGACTGGCCGCTGCTCAACGCCATGGTCAACGTCGCCTCCGGCGCCTCCTGGGTCTCCATCCACCACGGCGGCGGCGTCGGCATGGGCCGCTCCATCCACGCCGGCCAGGTCACCGTCGCCGACGGCACCGCGCTGGCCGGCGAGAAGATCCGCCGCGTCCTGACCAACGACCCCGGCATGGGCGTCATCCGGCACGTCGACGCCGGCTACGACCGCGCCGACGAGGTCGCCGCCGAACGCGCCGTGCGCGTGCCCATGCGGGAGGGCGAGTGACCACCTCCTTCCAGGAGATGTGGCGCGACCTGCGACCGGTCGGCCGCCACCCCGACTCCGGCGGCTACCGGCGGTACGCCTGGACCGGCGCCGACACCGACTGCCGCGCCTGGTTCCGCGACCAGGCCACCGCCCGCGGCATGACCTACGAGTGCGACCGCAACGGCAACCAGTGGGCCTGGCTGGGCGACCCGGCGGCCGGCGACGCCGTCGTCACCGGCTCCCACCTGGACTCGGTGCCGGACGGCGGCGCCTTCGACGGACCGCTCGGCGTGGTCTCCTCCTTCGCCGCCGTCGACGAACTGCGCGCCCGCGGCGCCGCGCCGACCCGGCCGCTGGCCGTCGTCAACTTCGGCGACGAGGAGGGCGCCCGCTTCGGCCTGGCCTGCGTCGGCTCCCGCCTGACCTCCGGCGCCCTGACCCCGCGGGACGCCGGCCGGCTGCGCGACGCCGACGGCGTCAGCCTGCCGCAGGCCATGGAACGCGCCGGCCACGACCCGCAGGCCATCGGCGCCGACCCCGAACGCCTCGCCCGCATCGGCGCGTTCGTCGAACTGCACGTCGAACAGGGCCGCGCCCTCGACCTCACCGGCGACCCGGTCGGCGTCGCCTCCGCCATCTGGCCGCACGGCCGCTGGCGGTTCGACTTCCACGGCGAGGCCAACCACGCCGGCACCACCCGGCTGGAAGACCGCCGCGACCCGATGCTGACCTACGCCAACACCGTGCTGGCCGCCCGCAAACGCGCCCGGCTGGCCGGCGCGCTCGCCACCTTCGGCAAGGTCGCCGTCGAACCCAACGGCGTCAACGCCATCCCCTCGCTGGTGCGCGGCTGGCTCGACTCCCGCGCCGCCGACGAGGCCACCCTCACCGCGCTCGTCGAGGCGGTGGAACGCGCCGCCCGCGAACGCGGCGACCGCGACGGCGTCGGCGTCCACGTGGAACGCGAGTCGTTCACCCCCGTCGTGGAGTTCCAGCACGCGCTGCGCGACCGGGTCGCCACCCTGCTCACCGGCGACCCGGACCGCCCCGCCCCCGTGCTGCCCACCGGCGCCGGACACGACGCCGGCATCCTGTCCGCCGCCGTGCCCACCGCCATGCTCTTCGTGCGCAACCCCACCGGCGTCTCGCACTCCCCGGCCGAAAACGCCGCCGAGGACGACTGCCTGGCCGGCGTCGGCGCGCTCACCGACGTGCTGGAGGGCCTGGCATGCCGCTGACCCGCCCCGGACCGGCCACCCCTCCGCCCGACCTGCCGGCCTCTCCTTCGACCGACCTGCCGGTCACCTCTGCGCCGGCCGCCTCTGCGACCGAGGGGGACCGGCCGTGCCGCTGACCTACTGGGCCGAACACGCCTGGCTCGGCGACCGCGTCGAACCCGGCGTCGCGATCACCGCCGGCGCCGACGGCCGCGTCGCCGAGGTGCGCACCGGCACCGCGACCCCGCCGCCCGGCGCCGAGATCCTGCGCGGCCTGACCCTGCCGGGCCTGGCCGACGCCCACTCCCACGCCTTCCACCGCGCCCTGCGCGGCACCGTCCAGGTCGGCAGCGGCACCTTCTGGACCTGGCGCGAGACCATGTACTCCGTCGCCGCCCGCCTCACCCCCGACAGCTACCACGCGCTGGCCCGCGCGGTGTACGCCGAGATGGCACTGGCCGGCATCACCTGCGTCGGGGAGTTCCACTACCTGCACCACCAGGGCGACGGCACGCCCTACGCCGACCCCAACGCCATGGGCGAGGCACTGATCGCCGCCGCCGACGACGCCGGCCTGCGCATCACCCTGCTCGACACCGCCTACCTGCACGGCGGCCTCACCCCCGAGGGCCACCGGCCGCTGGAAGGCGTCCAGCGCCGGTTCGGCGACGGCGGTGCCGACGCCTGGTACGACCGCTGGACGGCCCTGACCCCGCGCCCGCACGCCCGGATCGGCGCCGCCCTGCACTCGGTGCGCGCCTTCTCCGCCGCCGACGACTACACCGCGTTCGCCGAGCGCACCCGGGGCGTGCCCACCCACGTGCACCTGTCGGAGCAGCCGGCCGAGAACGAGGCGTGCCTGGCGGTGCACGGCCGCACCCCCGCCTCCCTGCTGGCCGGACACGGCTTCTGGGGACCGCACACCACCGCCGTGCACGCCACCCACCTCACCGACGGCGACATCCGGCTGCTCGGCGACGCCCGCGCGACGGTGTGCATGTGCCCCACCACCGAACGCGACCTGGCCGACGGCATCGGCCCGGCCGCCCGACTGGCCGCCGCGGGCTGCCCGTTGAGCCTGGGCAGCGACAGCCACGCGGTGATCGACATCCTGGAGGAGGCCCGCGCCACCGAACTCGACGAACGCCTGCGCAGCCGCACCCGGGGGCACTTCACCGCCGCCGCGCTGC
Organism: Streptantibioticus silvisoli; assembly: GCF_027947535.2. Lineage (GTDB taxonomy): Bacteria > Actinomycetota > Actinomycetes > Streptomycetales > Streptomycetaceae > Streptantibioticus_C > Streptantibioticus_C silvisoli. Next base: position 52,436 of record NZ_JAAGKO020000032.1, on the reverse strand, counting down.
TGCGCGCCGCCACCGGTGACGGCCACGCCGGCCTCGGCTGGCCCGACGCCGGCCGCATCGAGGCCGGCGCGCTCGCCGACCTCACCACGATCGCGCTGGACAGCGTCAGGACCGCCGGGACGCTGCCCCGGCTGGGCGCGGAGACCGCGGTATTCGCGGCGACAGCGGCGGACGTGCGGCACACGGTCGTCGGTGGCCGTCATGTGGTGCGCGACGCGGCGCACCAGCTGGTGCCCGACGTGCCCGCGGCGCTGGCCCGGGCCGTCGCGGACCTGCGGGACTGACGGGCTCCGCCCGCCGCCCGGCGCCGGACCGCGTACCGGCGCCGGACGACCCGCCCGCCGCCCGCGCCCGGCAGGCCCGCCGCACGCCGTACCGTGCGGTGGCCACGCCCGTCAGCGCGAAGACCCCGATGAAGGAGAGCCCGCCCGCGATGAAGCCGCCCACCCCGACCACGGCCACCACGACGACGGCCATCACCAGCATCGGCACTCTGGTCACCAACGATCCCTCCCTCGGTCAGGGGCCTCTCGGCCTGCTTCAGGACGCGGCCGTCGTCATCGACGGTGACCGCGTCGCCTGGGTCGGCACGACAAGCAAAGCACCCGCCACCGACAGTCGCCTCGACGCCGGTGGCAGGGCACTCATCCCCGGATTCGTCGACTCCCATTCCCATCTGGTCTTCGCCGGTGACCGCACCGCCGAGTTCAACGCCCGGATGGAGGGCCGCCCGTACAGCGCCGGCGGCATCCGCACCACCGTCGCCGCCACCCGGGCCGCCACCGACGCCGAACTGGAGGCCAACGTCGCCCGGTTCACCGCCGAGGCGCTGCGCCAGGGCACCACGACCGTCGAGACCAAGTCCGGCTACGGCCTGACCGTCGAGGACGAGGCCCGCGCGCTGCGCGCCGCCGCCCGCCACACCGACGAGGTCACCTTCCTCGGCGCCCACATCGTCGCGCCGGAGTACGCCGACGACCCGGCCGGCTACGTCGACCTGGTCACCGGCCCGATGCTGGACGCCTGCGCGCCGCACGCCCGGTGGATCGACGTCTTCTGCGAACGCGGCGCCTTCGACGGCGACCAGGCCCGCGCCATCCTGACCGCCGGCGCCGCCCGCGGCCTGGTGCCGCGCCTGCACGCCAACCAGCTCGGCCCCGGCCCCGGCGTCCGGCTGGCCGTCGAGCTGGGCGCCGCCTCCGCCGACCACTGCACCCACCTGACCGGCGACGACGTCACCGCGCTCGCCGACAGCGCCGGCCGCACGGTGGCCACCCTGCTGCCCGGCGCCGAGTTCTCCACCCGCTCGCCCTACCCCGACGCCCGCCGCCTGCTCGACGCGGGCGTCACCGTCGCGCTGTCCACCGACTGCAACCCCGGCTCGTCGTTCACCAGCTCCATGCCGTTCTGCGTGGCGCTGGCCGTACGGGAGATGGGCATGACACCGGACGAGGCGCTCTGGGCGGCCACCGCGGGCGGCGCGCGGGCACTGCGCCGCACCGACGTGGGCCGCGTCACCCCCGGCGCCCGGGCCGACCTGACCCTGCTCGCCGCCCCCTCGCACGTCCACCTCGCCTACCGCCCCGGCGTCCCGCTGGTCGACGCGGTCTGGCGTGCCGGGACGCGGGCGGTGTGACGCGCCGGGACGCGGGCGGTGTGACGCGCCGGGACGCGGGCGCGGGCGGGACGGCGCCGGCGCGGTGTGACGGGGATCGCGGCGGCGCGGTGTGAGGGCGGGCGTCTGCGGGGTGTGACCGGGATCGCAGCCGCGCGGTGTGACGGTCGTACCGCGCGGCGCCGGAGGAACCCCCGGAAGGCCCCCGTACGGGTACGCCGCCGGCGGAGCCCCCCGTACCGTCGCCGAAGCGCGCCCGCTGTCAGCCGCGCCCGCCGCCGACAGCCGTACCCGGCGAGGAGAGCGCGTGACCGGCGCAGAACAGCCGCCGTAGCGCACGGCGCCGGAGGAACCCCCGGAAGGCTCCCGTACGGGTACGCCGCCGGCGAAGCCCCCCGTACCGTCGCCGAAGCGCGCCCGCCGTCAGCCGCGCCCGCCGCCGACAGCCGTACCCGGCGAAGAGAGCGCGTGACCGGCGCGGACCGGCCGCCGTAGCGCACGGCGCCGGAGGAGGCCCCCGGAAAGGCTCCCGTACCGCGCGCCGCCGGCGGAGCTCCCCACCGGTGCGCCAGCGGGCCGGAAACCCCGAACGCCCCGCAGGGCGGACCCTGCGGGGCGTTCGGTCGGTGTTCGCGCTGGTGGTGCCCGCCTGCGGAAAAGGCGGTACCGCGGTGGTGGCCGGCGGATGCGGCCCGCGGGTCAGCTCTCGGTCAGCAGGCCGCGGCGCAGCCGGTTCAGCGTGCGGGTCAGCAGGCGGGAGACGTGCATCTGGGAGATGCCCAGCTCCTCGCCGATCTCGGACTGGGTGAGGTTGGCGACGAACCGCAGGGACAGGATCTGCCGGTCACGCGGCGTCAGGCCGGCGATCAGCGGCTTGAGGGACTCCAGGTTCTCGATGCCCTCCAGCCCGTGGTCCTCGTAGCCGATGCGGTCGGCCAGGGCGCCCTCGGAGTCGTCCTCCTCCGGCTGGGCGTCCAGCGAGCTGGCGGTGTAGGCGTTGCTCGCCACCATGCCCTCGACGACGTCCTCGCGCTCCAGGCCGAGGCGCTCGGCGAGTTCGGCGACGGTCGGGGCGCGGTCCAGCTTCTGCGCCAGCTCGTCGCCGGCCTTGGCCAGGTCCAGGCGCAGCTCCTGAAGGCGGCGCGGGACCCGCACCGACCAGGAGGTGTCGCGGAAGAACCGCTTGATCTCACCGATGATCGTCGGCATCGCGAACGTGGGGAACTCCACACCGCGGCTCAGCTCGAACCGGTCGATCGCCTTGATCAGGCCGATCGTTCCAACCTGGACGATGTCCTCCATCGGCTCGCTGCGCGAACGGAAGCGGGAGGCGGCGAACTTCACCAGCGCCAGGTTCAGCTCGACCAGGGTGTTGCGGACGTAGGCGTGTTCGTGGGTGCCTTCCTCCAGCTTCTCCAGCCGGGCGAAGAGCGTCTTCGACAGGGCCCTCGCGTCGACCGGGCCCACCTCGTCGAACGGCGGGATCTCCGGGAGCCCTTCGAGCCCCGCCGCCTCTTCCTTGGTCTGCGCGGGTACGGTCTGCGTTTCGGACCGGGTCATGATCTCCTCCCTCGCGCCGGCCTCCTGCGTTCCGCTGGGCCGGCGTTCGCGAACACCTTTGTTTCAGCCCTACCCGCTCTCACCCGTTCATGGCAAGCCCGCGGTGAAGGACCTGTGGCGATCACGGTCACGCCTTCGCCATGTCGTGGACCCGTTCGCGCCGCCCGGCCACGGCCCGTACTGCCCCCGGGGCGACCGCGCGTGGCCACCGGGCCCGTAGGGTGGCTACCGTACGTCGCACGGACAGCGTAGGGTTCGAAGGCGCAGTCGCAGGCAACCAGGAGGAATGCGCATGGACCGCGGGGTGGTCGGTACTACCGGCCGGGACCGTCTCAGTGTCGCCGTGCGGCGTCAAGATCACTGTGCGATCTTCACACCCGTCGGCGAGCTGGACCATCACACAGCGGATCTGCTCCGCGAGCCGATGGAAGCCGCCTTGGACGAGGGACACGTCAAGCTCGTCGTGGACTGCTCGCAGCTGGAGTTCTGTGACTCCACCGGGCTGAACGTCCTGCTCGGCGCGCGACTGAAGGCCGACGCGGCGGGCGGTGCGGTGCACCTCGCGGCGCTCCGGCCGATTGTCGCCCGGGTCTTCGAGATAACCGGTGCCGAGGCGGTCTTCACCGTCCACGACACGCTGACCGCCGCGCTGGACGGGTGAGGGGTACCCGCCGGGAGCAGGGCCGCCGCGAGACAGCCACTGCCGAGGCGCCGGTCGCAATCGATGGGTGTCACACGCGATCCCTCGGGCAGGAGACATCTCGAATCAGTCGGACATCGGTGAGGTGAAGCGCTGATGAGCACCACCCGGCCTTTTGCGCCGGACGACCGTGAGCGGGATCACGGCGTTCCGTCCTGTACCGCGGCCCTTGAGGATGAGGTGACAGGCATGCCCGGTCACTCTCGCCGGATCACGCTGGCCGATGCCGCAGGGGTGGTTCCGCTCGCCCGGGACTTCACCCGGCAGGCGATGTACGACTGGGGGTGGCTGCCCTCCACGACCGACGACCGCCGCGCGTGCGCCGAGGACATCCTCCTCGTCGTCTCCGAGCTGGTGACCAACGCCTGCCTGCACGGCGGCGGCCCGGACGACCTGTGCCTGCACCGGGCGCCGAAGCTGCTGCGGGTCGAGGTCTCCGACGGCGGCAGCGGCGAGCCGACCCCCCGCACCCCGCACCAGGCCGGCCGCCCCGGCGGCCACGGCATGTTCATCGTGCAGCGGCTCTGCCTCGACTGGGGCGTGGTGCCGCGCGACAGCGCCGGCAAGACGGTCTGGGCCGAACTCGCCTGGCCCGCCTGACCGACGTCCTGCGACGGGCATGTCCTCTCCGGGGGGCGGCGCACGTCTCCCTCCGGGTGGTCGGCGCACGCTCTCCGGTCGCGGCCGTACGTCTTCCGCAGGACCGGTGGGGTGCCCTCGCGGGTCGGCGGAACGGCCTCGTAACGGCCCGCGCACGTCCGGGTGAGCCCCCGCACGGCCCGGGCAAGCCCCGCACCCTCGGCTGATTCACCGCGCCCCCGCCCCCTGCGGAGCCCCCGCACGGCCCGTCGAGCCCCCGCACCCTCAACGGATCCACCGCCACGCCCCCGCGGCCCTCACGCCCCCGGCGGGGTCACCGCCACGCCCCGGGGAGTCACCTCCGGCGGATTCACCGCACCCCCGGCGGGGTCACCGCACCCCCGGCGGGGTCACCGCACGCCCCGGCGAGCCCCCCGCAGGGGTCACCGCACGTCCCCCATGAGGGGGATGATCCGGCGGCGCAGGACGAGCACGGCCACCCCGGCCAGCACCACGACCACGCCCTGGATCGCGAAGGACGCCTGCGACAGGAAGGCGTCGCCGGCGATCAGCTGCACCAGCGCGGCCACGCAGTCACCCGCGGTGACCGCCAGGAACCACAGGCCCATCATCTGACCGGCGTACTTCGCCGGTGCCAGCTTCGTGGTCACCGACAGGCCCACCGGTGACAGGCACAGCTCCGCCACCGTCTGGACCAGGTAGACCACCGCCAGCCACAGCGGCGAGACCTTCGTGCCGCCCGAGGCCGCGGCCTGCGCCAGCATCATCACGCCGAACGAGACGCCGATGCCGATCAGGCCGTAGGCGAACTTCACCGTCGTGCTCGGATTGCGCCGGCCCAGCCGCACCCACAGCATCGCCACGAACGGCGCCAGCGCCATGATGTACAGCGGGTTGAGCGACTGGAACCAGCTGCTGGGGAAGTGCATGCCCCACAGCGACGAGGCGGTGTCGTCGCTGGCGAAGACCGTCAGCGTGGAGCCGGACTGGTCGTAGATCATCCAGAAGACCGCGGCGGCCAGGAAGAACCAGATGTAGCCGGTGACCTTCCGCCGTTCGTCGGCGGTGATGTCCCGGTCGCGCCGGATCCGGATGAAGTAGTAGGCGGGCAGCGCCAGCCCGGCCAGTGACAGCGGCCACAGCACCCACTCGATGGTGAACGAGCCGGAGAACAGCACGGCGCCGTAGAAGACCGCGGCCGCCGCCAGCCACAGCGCCGCCCGCTTGGCCAGCGCCACCCGCTCCGCGCCGCGCAGCGGGGTCGGCACCCGTGAGCTCTCCGGGGCCAGATGGCGCGAACCCAGCAGGTACTGCGTCAACCCGATGGCCATGCCGACACCGGCCAGGGCGAAGCCCAGATGCCAGTTGACCTGCTGGCCCACGGTGCCGATCACCAGCGGCGCGGCGAACGCGCCCAGGTTGATCCCCATGTAGAAGATGGTGAACGCCCCGTCGCGCCGCGGATCGTTGCGGTCCGGGTACAGGTGGCCGACCATCGTGGAGATGTTGGCCTTCAGCAGGCCGGAGCCGATCGCGATGAACACCAGGCCGGCGAAGAACGTGCCGTGCACCGGCACCGCCAGCAGGAAGTGCCCGGTCATGATCACCGCGCCGGCCACCGCGACCGTGCGCCGCGGTCCCCACAGCCGGTCCGCGATCCAGCCGCCCGGCATCGCCAGCAGGTAGACCGTCGCGTTGTAGACCGAGTACAGCGCCGCGGCGGTGGCCGCCTTCATCGCCATACCGCCCTGCGAGGCCGGCGCCACCAGGTACAGCACCAGCAGCGCGCGCATCCCGTAGAAGCTGAACCGCTCCCACATCTCGGTCATGAACAGCGTGGCCAGTCCGCGCGGGTGACCGAAGAAGGTCCGGCCGCCGGCGGGCGGCGCGGGCGCCGTCAGGCCCTTGGTCAGGCTGGTGGAAGGCATCGGGGGACGCGTCCTCGTTCTCGTGGGGGGATTCGCCGGGGGGATTCGCCGGGTCTCGACAGGTTCTGGTCCGTCCCCCGGTCGGAATGCACGGGGGACCACTCGACAGTACGAACCGATGGCGGCGTTTACGGCCGGTAAGGCACGTTAGGGGGTGATGTGAGAGATCTTTCACAGGGCGCCCGGAAGCTTCCCGAGCCGGATCGGCCGCCGGCGCGCCCCCGGTGATCCACTCCATCCGGTGGTCCGCCGCCCGTGCGCCCCCAGGTCACGCCGCGCGGACTACCATCAGCCCATGACCCGAGTTCTGCTCGCCGAGGACGACGCCTCCATCTCGGAACCACTGGCGCGCGCGCTGCGCCGTGAGGGATACGAGGTCGAGGTGCGCGAAGACGGACCCACCGCCCTGGACGCCGGTTTGCAGGGCGCCGTGGACCTGCTGGTGCTGGACCTCGGCCTGCCCGGCATGGACGGCCTGGAGGTGTGCCGGCGGCTGCGTACCGAGGGCCACGGCTTCCCGGTCCTGGTCCTGACCGCCCGCGCCGACGAGGTCGACACGGTGGTCGGCCTCGACGCCGGCGCCGACGACTACGTCACCAAGCCCTTCCGCCTCGCCGAACTGCTGGCCCGCGTGCGGGCCCTGCTGCGCCGCGGCAGCACCGAGGCCCAGCCCGCCACCCAGGGCGTCCGGATCGACGTGGAGTCGCACCGCGCCTGGATCGGCGACGACGAACTGTCCCTGACCGCCAAGGAGTTCGACCTGCTGCGGGTCCTGGTGCGGGACGCCGGGCGCGTCGTCACCCGCGACCAGCTGATGCGCGAGGTGTGGGACACCACCTGGTGGTCGTCCACCAAGACCCTCGACATGCACATCTCCTGGCTGCGCAAGAAGCTCGGCGACGACGCGGCCAACCCGCGGTACATCTCCACGGTGCGTGGCGTCGGCTTCCGCTTCGAGAAGAACTGACCGTCCGGCCGCGATGCGTCGGCGTCTGATCAACTCCACCCTCGCCGTGGTCCTGGTGGTGATCGCCGTCTTCGGCATCTCCCTGGTCATCGTCGAGAGCCGCACGATCGAGTCCAGCGCGCGCGAGAGCGTGCAGTCCGACGCCGTCCAGCTGGTCGGCGTGGTGGAGAACCGCATCGCGGCCGGGGAGAAGGTCTCCGCCCGCGCCCTGGCCCGGCAGATCGACCACGACCGGTACGCCGTCATCACGGTGCCGGGCCAGGCGCCGATCCACCTGGGCACCCGGCCGGCGGGCCAGGTCATCTCCGCCACCCGCACCGGCGCGCACGGCGAGAGCGCCATGGTGCTCGAGTCGCGCACCGTCGTCAGCCAGCAGATAGGCCGCACCCTGCTGGTCATTCTGGCGGTCGCCCTGCTGGCCATCGCCGCCGCCGTGGTGCTCGCCGTCCAGCAGGCCCGGCGGCTGGCGGCACCGCTGATCGACCTGGCCGGCACCGCAGAACGCCTCGGCTCCGGCGACCCCCGGCCCCGGCACCGCCGCTACGGGGTGCCGGAGCTGGACCGGGTCGCCGACGTGCTGGACTCCAGCGCGGAACGCATCGCCAAGATGCTCACCGCCGAACGCCGGCTGGCCGCCGACGCCTCCCACCAGCTGCGCACCCCGCTCACCGCGCTGTCGATGCGGCTGGAGGAGATCATCGCCACCGACGACCACGACACCGTGGAGGAGGAAGCGACGATCGCGCTCAGCCAGGTCGAGCGGCTCACCGACGTCGTCGAACGGCTGCTGACCAACTCCCGTGACGCGCGCTCCGGTTCGGCGGTCGCCTTCGACCTCGACGAGGTCATCAAGCAGCAGCTGGAGGAGTGGCGCCCGGCCTACCGCGGCGAGGGCCGCGGCATCTCCCGCTCCGGAACGCGCGGCCTGCGCGCCGTCGGCACCCCGGGCGCCGTCGCCCAGGTGCTGGCCACCCTGATCGAGAACTCCCTCATGCACGGCGCCGGATCGGTGGTGATCCACACCCGGGTCACCGGCAACCAGGCGGTCGCCGAGGTCACCGACGAGGGCCAGGGCGTGCCGCCCGACCTCGGCTCCCGGGTCTTCGAGCGCACGGTCAGCGGCCGCAACTCCACCGGCCTGGGCCTGGCCGTCGCCCGCGACCTCGCCGAGGCCGACGGCGGTCGGCTGGAACTGCTCCAGCAGCGCCCGCCGGTCTTCGCCCTCTTCCTGGCCCGTGAGGGCCTCCAGGGCCGCGAGAACGGCCCGGACGCGCCGAAGGGCGGCCCTGGCGAGGACCGCCCTCCGGTGCGCTGAGCAGGCGCCGGGTCTTACGGGGGAGCGCCGGACCGTACGGGCAGGCGCCGGGCCTTACGGGCGGGGCCGTCCCGGACGGATCTGCGCGCCGCGCTCGGCGTCGGTGAGGATCGCCTCGGCCTGCTCGGTCGCCGCGCCGTCCAGCGTGCGGAACACCCAGGTGCGGTAGGACCAGAAGCGGAACAGCGTGGCGATGCCGATGCCGAGGAACTTGAAGACGTTGTTGGACAGCGTGCTGTCCCAGTGCATCCCGTAGGTGGCCACGTAGAGCACGCCGTTCTCGATCAGGGCGCCGATCAGGCTGAAGAACGTGAACAGCCCGATCTCGCGGCCCCGGCCGCCGCGGTCGCGGTCACGGTAGGTGAAGTACCGGAACCCCACGTAGTTGAAGACGATCGAGACCACGGTCGCTATGACGCTGGCCCGCACGGGCTGAAGACCGGTGGTCCAGCGCAGCACGTTGAAGATCAGGAGGTTGACGCCGATCCCCGCGATGCCCACCACACCGAACTTGGCGATCTCCCGGTAGAGGAGCCTCGCGCGGGCGTGCAGGGCACTGAGTCGACTCATGATGTCGCTGGACCTTCTGTCGGGGGTGTGGACGGTGTCGTTGGGCCGTTCGGCTGTTCCCCGGGGCTTCATGCTAACCACCGCTGACGAGCGGCCGCCTGTCGGGAACGGTCGCCCCGGGCGGCGCGGGGGGCGGCGCGGGGAGGCGCCGGGCCGGTCCGTCCGCGCATCGGGCCGGTCCGTCCACGAATACTGACGAGTGAGCGACGGGCGAGGTTCGCCCGCGGGCATGAAATTCCCATTATTCCGTTCGGTGGCCCCGCGCACCCGCCGGGTGATCCTCCGAAGTCCCGGGGCGGCGCCCGGTACGTTCCTCCCGGTCCGGCGACCGGTCCGGCGACCGGCCCGGGAACCGGTCGGGGGCGGCGGGGGACCGGCCGGGGCGGGGGCGCGGCCCGCGGCCGGGCCGGCGGCCGATACCCTGTGGGGGTGACTTTCCCGGTAGTCGGCATGGTGGGCGGAGGCCAGCTCGCCCGGATGACCCATCAGGCGGGTATCCCGCTCGGCGTCCAGTTCAAGCTGCTCAGCGACGGCCCGCGCGACTCCGCCGCGCTGGTGGCGGCCGACGTGGTGGTCGGCGACTACCGCGACCTGGAGACGCTGCGTGCGTTCGCCCGCGGTTGCGACGTCGTCACCTTCGACCACGAACACGTGCCCACCGAGCACCTGCGCGCCCTGCAGGCCGACGGCGTCGTGGTGCGCCCCGGCCCGGACGCGCTGGTGCACGCCCAGGACAAGGGCGTCATGCGCGCCCGGCTCACCGCCATCGGCGTCCCGTGCCCGCGGCACCGCATCGTCACCGGCCCGGCCGACGTGACCGCCTTCGCCGCCGAGGGCGACGGGTACCCGGTGGTGCTGAAGACGGTCCGCGGCGGATACGACGGCAAGGGCGTGTGGGTGGTGCGCGGCGAGCAGGAGGCCGCCGAGCCGTTCCGGGCCGGGGTGCCGGTGCTGGCCGAGGAGAAGGTCGACTTCGTCCGGGAACTCGCCGCCAACGTGGTGCGCTCCCCGCACGGCCAGGCCGTCGCCTACCCGGTGGTGGAGTCGGTGCAGGTCGGCGGGGTCTGCGACACCGTGATCGCCCCGGCGCCCGGCCTGGACCCCGAACGGTCCGCGCACGCGCAGGACCTCGCGCTGCGGATCGCCGCCGAACTCGGGGTCACCGGCCACCTCGCCGTCGAACTGTTCGAAACCACCGACGGCCGGGTGCTGGTCAACGAACTCGCGATGCGCCCGCACAACAGCGGCCACTGGACGCAGGACGGCTCGGTCACCTCGCAGTTCGAGAACCACCTGCGCGCCGTGCTGGACCTGCCGCTCGGCGACCCGCGCCCGCGCGCGCCGTGGACGGTGATGGCCAACGTGCTCGGCGGCGACTACCCCGACATGTACTTCGGCTACCTGCACTGCATGGCCCGCGACCCCGGCCTGAAGATCCACATGTACGGCAAGGACGTCAAGCCCGGCCGTAAGGTCGGCCATGTCAACGTGGCCGGCGACGACCTCGCCGACGTGCGCGACCGCGCCCGGCACGCCGCGGACTACCTGCGCGGGACCATCCAGGAATGAACCCGCAGTGATCGAGGAGTGACAGTGACGGGTAACCAGCCGCTGGTCGGCATCGTGATGGGCTCCGACTCGGACTGGCCGGTGATGGAGGCCGCGGCCACCGCGCTGGCCGAGTTCGAGGTGCCCTACGAGGTCGACGTGGTCTCCGCGCACCGCATGCCGCGCGAGATGGTCGCCTACGGCGAGCAGGCGGCCGGCCGCGGCCTGAAGGCGGTCATCGCCGGCGCGGGCGGCGCCGCCCACCTGCCGGGCATGCTGGCCTCCGTCACCACGCTCCCGGTCATCGGGGTGCCGGTGCCGCTGAAGTACCTCGACGGCATGGACTCGCTGCTGTCCATCGTGCAGATGCCGGCCGGCGTCCCGGTCGCCACCGTCTCGGTGGCCGGCGCCCGCAACGCCGGGCTGCTCGCGGTGCGCATCCTGGGCGCCTTCGACCCCGAACTCGCCGACCGCATGGCGCGTTTCCAGCAGGAGCTGAACGCCCAGGCCACCGAGAAGGGCCGGCGGCTGCGCGCCAGGGCGGGCCTGCCGGACGCGGGTTTCGGCTTCAACGGAAAGTGAGTGCCCTCGTGTCCAGCGAACAGCGACTGACCCGGGCCCGCGAACTGCTCGCCGCCCACCCGGTGGTCGACGGCCACAACGACCTGCCGTGGGCGCTGCGCGAACAGGTCCGCTACGACCTCGACCGGCTCGACATCGCCACCGACCAGTCCGCCTGCCTGCACACCGACATCCCCCGGCTGCGGGCCGGCGGGGTCGGCGCGCAGTTCTGGTCGGTCTACGTCTCCTGCGAGCTGGCCGGCGACGACGCGGTCAGCGCCACCCTCGAACAGATCGACGTCGTACGGCAGTTGACGGACCGTTACCCCGCGGACCTGAAACTCGCCCTGACCGCCGACGACATGGAGACCGCCCGCGCCGAGGGCCGGATCGCCTCGCTGATGGGCGCCGAAGGCGGCCACTCCATCAACTGCTCGCTGGCGACGCTGCGTTCACTGCACGCGCTCGGCGTGCGGTACATGACGCTGACCCACAACGACAACGTGCCGTGGGCGGACTCCGCGACCGACGAGCCGAAGGCGGACGGGCTGACCGCGTTCGGCGAGGAGGTGGTCCGGGAGATGAACCGGACCGGCGTGCTCGTCGACCTGAGCCACGTGGCGCCCGCCACGATGCGCGACGCGCTGCGGGTCAGCGAGGCGCCGGTGATCTTCTCGCACTCCTCCGCCCGCGCGGTCTGCGACCACCCGCGCAACATCCCGGACGACGTGCTGGCCGCGCTGCCCGGCAACGGCGGCGTGGCGATGGCCACGTTCGTGCCGAAGTTCATCCTGCCGGCCGCCATCGAGTGGACCCGGGCGGCCGACGAGAACATGCGCGCCCACGGCCTGCACCACCTCGCCACCACCCCGGAGGCGATGCGGGTCCAGCGCGAGTACGAGGCGGCCCGCCCCCGCCCGGTCGCCACCGTCTCCACGGTCGCCGACCACCTCGACCACCTGCGCGAGGTGGCCGGCGTCGACCACATCGGCGTCGGCGGCGACTACGACGGCACCGCCTTCCTGCCGGCCGGCCTCGACGACGTCTCCGGCTACCCGCGGCTGGTCGCCGAACTCCTCGACCGCCACTGGTCCGACGCCGACCTCGCCAAGCTCACCTGGCGCAACGCGGTCCGCGTCCTGCGCGACGCGGAGTCCGTCGCCGCCGAACTGAGCGCCCGGCGCGGCCCGTCCAACGCGACGATCGACCAACTGGACGGCCCGGCGCGGTAGTTCGGCGCCGCTGTTGAGGGACGCGAACGGCGGGACCGCGGGCAGCCCCGCGGTCCCGCCGTTCGCACTCCCGGAGCCGCGGCCGCTCCGGTCACGCGTTCGGCCGCCCGAGGGCGCGGAACGTCCAGCCGGCCTTGCGCCACAGGGCCGGGTCGAGGGCGTTGCGGCCGTCGAGGACGACGCGGTCGGCGACGGCGTCGGCCAGCTCGGCGGGGTCCAGCTCGCGGAACTCGCGCCACTCGGTCAGGTGGAGCACCAGGTGGGCGTCGCGGACCGCCTCCAGCGCGGTCGGGGCGTAGCCCAGGGTGGGGAAGACCTTCGCGGCGTTCTCCATGCCCTTGGGGTCGTAGACGGTGACCTGGGCACCCTGGAGGTGTATCTGCCCGGCGACGTTGAGCGCGGGGGAGTCGCGCACGTCGTCGCTGTCCGGCTTGAAGGTGGCGCCCAGGACCGCGATCCGCTTGCCGAGGAAGCCGCCGCCGCAGGCCGCGCGGGCCAGCTCGACCATGTGGCCGCGGCGCCGCATGTTGATGGAGTCGACCTCGCGCAGGAAGGTCAGCGCCTGGTCGGCGCCCAGCTCACCGGCCCGGGCCATGAAGGCGCGGATGTCCTTGGGCAGGCAGCCGCCGCCGAAGCCGATGCCGGCCCGCAGGAACTTCGGGCCGATGCGCTCGTCGTGCCCGAGGGCCTCGGCGAGCTTGACCACGTCGCCGCCGGCCGCCTCGCAGACCTCGGCCATCGCGTTGATGAAGGAGATCTTGGTGGACAGGAAGGAGTTCGCCGCGTTCTTCACCAGCTCCGCGGTCGGGTAGTCGGCCACCACGAACGGGCTGCCGCCGGCCACCGGAACGGCGTACACCTCGCGCAGCAGGGCCTCGGCGCGCTCGCTGCGCACGCCGACCACGATGCGGTCCGGGTGCAGGGTGTCCTGGACGGCGTAGCCCTCGCGCAGGAACTCCGGGTTCCACGCCAGCTCGGCCGCCGCGCCGGCCGGGGCCAGCTCGGCCAGCCGGGCGGCGAGCCGGTCCGCGCTGCCGACCGGCACCGTGGACTTGCCGACCACCAGGGCCGGCCGGGTCAGCAGCGGCGCCAGCGACTCGAACGCGGCGTCGACGTAGGACATGTCGCACGCGTACTCGCCGCGCTTCTGCGGGGTGTTGACGCAGACGAAGTGCACGTCGCCGAAGTCGGCGACCTCCTGCCAGGAGGTGGTGAAGCGCAGCCGGCCGCTGGAGCCGTCGATGCCGGCCACGTGCCGGGCCAGCAGCTCGTCGAGGCCGGGTTCGAACATCGGGCCGTGGCCGGCCGTCAAGGTGGCGATCTTCGCCGGGTCGATGTCGAGCGCCAGCACCTCGAAGCCCAGCTCCGCCATGGCCGCGGCATGCGTCGCACCGAGGTAGCCGGTGCCGATCACGGTGAGCTTGAGCGTCACGGAACATGCCTTTCGGGGTACCGGCCAGTGGGCCGCCCCCTACCGCGGCGGGGAGCGGTGCGCAGATGAGCATAGCCGGGGCCCTGTAGGGAAGCTCACCTATCCGCTCCCGGTGCGCGGACCCTAGAATCAGGTTACTTAACGGTAGTTAGCAAGAGCTTGGGAGTGAGCACCGTGGCGGGTTCCACCGATTTCGACCTCTACCGGCCGTCCGAGGAGCACGAGATGCTCCGGGAGGCGGTGCGTGCGCTGGCGGAGGCGAAGATCGCGCCGTTCGCCGCGGAGGTGGATGAGCGGGCTCGTTTTCCGCAGGAGGCGCTGGAGGCGCTGGTGGCGAACGATCTGCACGCGGTGCATGTGCCGGAGGTGTACGGGGGTGCGGGGGCGGACGCGCTGGCGACGGTGGTGGTGATCGAGGAGGTGGCGCGGGTGTGTGCTTCCTCGTCGTTGATTCCGGCGGTGAACAAGTTGGGGTCGTTGCCGGTGATGTTGTCGGGTTCGGAGGAGTTGAAGCGGCGGTATCTGGGGCCGTTGGCGCGGGGTGAGGGGTTGTTCTCGTACTGCCTGTCGGAGCCGGAGGCGGGTTCGGATGCGGCGGGGATGCGGACGCGTGCGGTGCGGGACGGGGATTTCTGGGTGCTGGACGGGGTGAAGCGGTGGATCACGAATGCGGGGGTGAGTGAGTACTACACGGTGATGGCGGTGACCGATCCGGACAAGCGGTCGAAGGGGATAAGCGCGTTCGTGGTGGAGAAGTCGGACGAGGGGGTGTCGTTCGGTGCGCCGGAGCGGAAGTTGGGGATCAAGGGGTCGCCGACGCGTGAGGTGTATCTGGACGGGGTGCGGATTCCGGCGGATCGGATGATCGGTGCGGAGGGGACGGGGTTCGCGACGGCGATGAGGACGCTGGATCACACGCGGATCACGATCGCGGCGCAGGCGTTGGGGATCGCGCAGGGGGCGTTGGACTACGCGAAGGGGTATGTGCGTGAGCGCAAGCAGTTCGGCAAGCCGGTGGGTGATTTCCAGGGTGTGCAGTTCATGCTGGCGGACATGGGGATGAAGCTGGAGGCGGCGCGGCAGTTGACGTATGCGGCGGCGGCGCGTTCGGAGCGGGTCTCGCGGGGGTCGGGCAAGGAGGATCTGACGTTCTTCGGTGCGGCGGCGAAGTGCTTCGCCTCGGACGCGGCGATGGAGATCACGACGGACGCGGTGCAGTTGCTGGGCGGTTACGGGTACACGCGTGACTATCCGCTGGAGCGGATGATGCGCGACGCGAAGATCACCCAGATCTACGAGGGCACCAACCAGGTCCAGCGCATCGTCATGGCACGCAACCTCCCGTAACCCGGGTCGTTGGCGTTCAACTGCCCGTGATGCGGGGGCGGTTGACGCACACGGTCGGCCCCCGGCGCGTCCCGCGCCGGGGGCCGATCCATGTCCCGCCGCATGTCCCGCCGGAAGTGCCGCCGGATGTCCCGCCGCATGTCCGCACCCGGTCGCGCGGTGGCCGCTCCGGTCGGCCGTGGCTGGAAAACGGCGCGCGGCAGGGGACTTTAAGCGGAGCCGCCACGTCCGGTGCCGCGTGCCCGGTTTGGGTGGCCGAAAACGACTTTTGCCCTCGGTAGCCCCAGGGGTTCACCAAAAGTCGGTCATCGCGAACCGCCGAAGGTAAAGCGGGGGTCGATCTTCTCCGTGCCGTCTTGTTGAAAGGTCCACGTCAACATTACGTTTCTCGCCAGCCACCACCGGCCGGGGTGGCAACCCGCACCGCCGTACGTGCAACTCCCCCGTTCACCCCCGCTACAGGAGGATCACGTTGCGCACCCTCGTCAAGTCGCAGTCGCGCCGCATCGCGTACTCGGTCGTCGGCGCCGCCGCCCTGGCCGTCTCGGGCCTTGCCGCCACCGCCCCGGCGGCCACCGCCGCCGGCACGCACCACGTGTCGTGGACCCGTTCCTGTGCCACTCCGACGCACGTCGGCGTCATGGCGTGCAACGCCCTGCGCGTGACCAGCGTCACGGAGAACGCCCCGATGGGCGTGCACCCCGGTGCCACCCCCAGCGGTTACGGCCCCAGTGACCTCTACAGCGCCTACAACCTGCCGACGGGCGGCGGCGCGGGCCAGACGGTCGCCATCATCGACGCCTACGACGACCCGAACGCGGCCGCCAACATGGCGACCTACAGATCGCAGTACGGCCTGCCCGCCTGCGGCACCGGCTGCTTCACCAAGATGAGCCAGTCCGGCTCGACCACCTCGCTGCCGACCGCCGACGCCGGCTGGGCCGAGGAGGAGTCGCTGGACCTGGACATGGTCTCGGCGATCGCGCCGAACGCGCACATCATCCTGGTCGAGGCCACCTCCTCCTCCAACGCCAACCTGGGCAAGGCGGTGAACGAGGCGGTCACCAAGGGCGCCAAGTTCGTCTCCAACAGCTACGGCGGCGGCGAGTCCTCCTCCGACAGCAGCTACGACAGCAGCTACTACGACCACCCCGGTGTCGCGGTCGTCGCCTCCTCCGGTGACAGCGGCTACGGCGTGGAGTACCCGGCGGCGTCGAAGTACGTCACCGCGGTCGGCGGCACCGCGCTGAACAAGGCGTCCAACGCCCGCGGCTGGTCGGAGAGCGTGTGGTCGACCTCCTCCTCCGAGGGCGCCGGCTCCGGTTGCTCGAAGGACGACGCCAAGCCGACCTGGCAGAAGGACACCGGCTGCGCCAAGCGCACCGTGGCCGACGTCTCCGCGGTGGCCGACCCGGCCACCGGTGTCGCGGTCTACGACACCTACGGCGGCGACCCGGGCTGGGAGGTCTTCGGCGGCACCTCGGTCGCCTCGCCGATCATCGCCTCGGTCTACGCCGACGCCGGCACCCCGTCGTCCGGCTCGGTCCCGGCGTCCTTCCCCTACGCCCACACCGGCAGCCTGAACGACGTCACCACCGGCTCGACCGCCAGCTGCTCGCCCGCGTACCTGTGCACCGCGGAGACCGGCTACGACGGCCCGACCGGCCTCGGCACCCCGAACGGCCTGACCGCCTTCACCGGCTGACGGCCACCGCACCGCACGCCGCCGCCCCCGGTCACCAGGTGACCGGGGGCGGCGGCGTTGCGCTGCGGTGCGGGTGCGGGGGCCGGGTGGCCGGCCGGCTCAGTTCGAGGCGGTCGCGGTGACCGGCTGGTCGTTCTGCAGCTGGCTGAACAGCTCGTGCGCCCGGGTGGTGTCCCAGGCCACCGCGTCGCCGTCGCTGGGGGTCGGCAGGTTGGGGTTGGAGATCGGCACCGTCAGCGACTTGCCGTTGCCGCCGGAGACGTCCTTCATGGCGAAGAACATCTGGGACAGGTCGTAGAGGTTCATGCTCTTGTCGACCTCCAGCGTCTCCAGGCCCGCGCCGAGCACCGGGTAGAGCTTGAAGGGGTTCAGCACGGTCGACGGCGAGGCCGCCTGGTGGGCCAGGGTGGCCAGGAACTTCTGCTGGTTGCGCATCCGTCCCAGGTCCTGGTCGGCCTCCGCGTGCCGCTCACGCACGAACTCCAGCGACTGCTGGCCGTTGAACTCCTGGCAGCCCGCCTTGAAGTCGGCGCCCGAGGCGGTGTCGTGGATCGCGTTCGGCAGGCACATGTTGACCCCGCCCAGCGCGTTGACCAGGTTCACGAAGCCGGTGAAGCCGATCTCCGCGTAGTGGTCGATGTGGATACCGGTGTCGTGCTCCACCGTCTGCGTCAGCAGCGCCCCGCCGCCCCACGAGTACGCGGTGTTCAGCTTGTGCGTGGTGGCCGGGTAGTGCTTGCCGGACTCACCGGTGAACGCCGGTATCGTCACGTAGGAGTCACGCGGCAGGCTCATCAGCGTGTCGCCGTTGGAACCTATGTGCAGCACCATCATCGAGTCGGTGCGCTTGCCGTCGGCGGAGCCGGTGTGCAGCTCCTTCTTCTCCGCCGCCGACATCCCGTCGCGGCTGTCGGAGCCCACGATCAGGTAGTTGGTGCCCTTGCCGACCGGCGGCCGGTCCGGCAGCGTGCTCAGGTCGACGGTCCGCGCGAGCTTGCCGTCCGCCCAGAAGTACGTGCCGATGGACGTGGCGATCAGCGCGACGACCAGCGTCAGCACGCCGTACGTGATGCGCTTGCGCCAGTTGCGCGGCCGGCCCGGTCCGCTCCCGCCACCGCCGCGGTACGGCGGGGCGCCCCCGTCGTACCCGGGGTCGCGCTGCGGCTGCCGGGGCACCCGGCCCGCGCGGCGTGGGTCCAGCTCCGGGGGCAGCGGCGGCTCGCCGTGCGTGCGCCCCTGCTGCGGGTGACCGCCCGGATACGCCTGCCGCCCACGGTCGTCCGGCCGCCCGCCGTAGCGGTCCTCGCGCCGGACGTGCGGCATCACACGGGCCCCCTCGGGCTCGCCCTCGTCGGTCCAACCATCGCGCCATGCGTCCATGCACTGAAGTGTGCCCGCTGACCGCCCGGGGCCGACGGGCCGGGACCGTTCTGTAGCAGACCTGATGGATTGGTGACCGTACTTTCATCCGACCCTTTCATCCGATCGAGAGGGGAGCGGGTCCGGGCCAGTGTCCCGACGGCGAAGCGGCCCGGGAACAGCCCGTGTACCGGCCGGTGGTTGCGTTGCGTATCGACCTGTATGCGGATCGTGATTCGCGTACGGCGCGGTGATTCGGCCCGGGGGCGGGCGTGCGTCCCGGTCGGGGGACCGGCTCGCGTCAGACGTCCTCGCGGGCCACCGCTGTCGTGCCCAGGCGCAGCCGGGCCCCGCGCAGGTAGGACGCCACGGTGTCCGGCGGCGCGCAGCGCGGCAGCGGATCGAGGCCGGCGACCAGCGCGACCGGTCCGCCGCCGGCCACGAACGCGGCCCACTGCGGGCCGACGGCCAACTCCACCAGGTACGCGCAGTCGTCGAGCCGCAACCGCGCGTGCGCGCCGTCGACGGATATCCGGTCGCCGACGTACGGCATCCGGTCCGCCGGCTCGGCCAGCCGCAGCGCCCGCGCGAACGACCGCGCCCCGTCGCCGCCTTCGGGATGCGCGGCCAGCACCACCGCTATCCGCCCGATCGCGGTCGTCTCCAGCCAGGTGTACGTCGCCAGCGCGTTGATGCCCTCGCGGGTCAGCTCCGGCAACGGCGTCAGCGGCGTCTGCGGCGTCAGCGGAGTCTGCGGCGTCACGCGTGCCTCCCGCGGTTGGTTCCGCCGGGGGTTCCGCCGTCGGTGCCGGCGGTGGTCGGGCCGCCGGTGTCTTCGCCGGTCAGGCCGCCGATCGGGTCACCGGTCCCGTCGGCGGAGTGCGCGCGGTCGCGGTGCGGTGCGGCGGGGGAGTGGTCGTCGTCGGCGTGCAGCGTGAACCAGACCTCCTTGCCGCCGGGCACCGGCAGCGCGCCCCACGCGTCGACCGTCCCGCCGAGCAGGAACAGGCCGCGGCCGCGCCGCGACAGGTGGCCTGGTTCGCCCGCCACCGGCAGCCGAGGCTCCCGGTCGATGACGGAAATCCGGATGCCACGGGTGATTCCGCGCATGGTCAGCTCGCACTCCGGGGACCGGGCGTGCTTGTGGACGTTGCTGAGTAATTCGGTCACGCACATCGCGGCCGGGAGCGTCAGCTCCTCGCGGCCCCAGGCGCGCAGCCGGGCGCGTACGGCGCGGCGTACCTCGTGCAGCCCGTGCGGCTCGGCGCGCAGCGTCCAGCGGCACTCGGGGGCGCCGGCGTGCGCCGGCGCCGCGGTCGGGGGGACTTGCGGCTTCATGACCTCAACGATTCTCGCCGTAGAACCGGCGTGACCTGGGATTCCCTCGCTACCACCCTCAGGGGTGACCGGCTCCCCGGGCGGGCGCCGGGGCGAAGACGGGTGCCCAACGCCGACTCGCCCCGCTACGGCGGTACTTGACCGGTCAGGTGAAGCATTACCACAGGGGTCCGGTACGGCGGGATTAATCTGGGCCCATGAACGAGCCGCTGCCCGGACCGCCCGCGAAGCCCAACTCGGCCTCCCGCGTGACGTTGTCGCACATCATGACCAACCAGCACACCAACCTGCTGGGCACCGTGCACGGCGGCGTGGTGATGAAGCTGGTCGACGACGCCGCCGGGGCGGTCGCCGGACGGCACTCCGAGGGCCCGGCGGTGACCGGCGCGATGGACGAGATGGCGTTCCTCGAACCGGTGCGGGTCGGCGACCTGCTCAAGGTCGACGCGCAGGTCAACTGGACCGGCCGCAGCTCCATGGAGATCGGGGTGCGCGTCTCGGCGGAGCGGTGGAACGAGTCCGGTCCCTCCACCCATGTGGCCAGCGCCTACCTGGTCTTCGTGGCGGTCGACGCGGCCGGCCACCCGCGCGAGGTGCCGGCGGTGCTCGCCGAGAACGACCAGGACCGCCAGCGGTTCGACGAGGCGCAGATCCGCCGCACCCACCGGCTGGCCCGCCGCCGCGCCATCAAGGACCTGCGCGACGAACGCGGCACCGCGCAGGACGACTGACCTCCGGCGGGCCTGCCGACTCCCCGGCCGCCACGCGGGGGACACCGGTGGGCCAGGACGGTGGGCGGCGCCACCGTCCCGATTGGCGGAACGCGGTACGACATATGCCTAACGGCGACCGGGCGTGTCTCCGCGCCCCGATGAGAGGAACGTCATGCACCGCACCACCGCAGGCACGTTCGCCGTGCTCGCCGCAGCCGGCCTCGGCCTCGCGCTTCCGGCCACCGCCCAGGCGGCCCCGGCGGCCCGCACCTGCCCGTCGGGCTGGGCCCCCGGATTCGCGCTGAACAACCAGGGCCTCTTCCAGGCCTGCGTGGTCGCCGACAAGACCGCCAAACCGGCGCTGACCGACGAGCAGCTCATCCCGGCCGAACTCCTCCACCCGGCGCTGCCGGCCAAGCCGGCCAAGCCGGCAGTGCCGGCGAAGCCCTTGAGCCCGGCGAAGCCGGCGAAGCCCGCCAAGCATCTGACCCCGGCGAAGCCGGCGAAGCATCTGACCCCGGCGAAGCCCGCCAAGCATCTGACCCCGGCGAAGCCGGCGAAGCACCTGATGCCGGCCAAGCCCGCGAAGCATCTGACTCCGGCGAAGCCCGCCAAGCACCTGACTCCGGCGAAGCCCGCGGTGCCGGTGAAGCACCTGATGCCGGCCAAGCCGGTGAAGCACCTGATGCCGGCCAAGCCCGCCAAGCACCTGATGCCGGCCAAGCCCGTGAAGCACCTGATGCCGGCCAAGCCCGTGAAGCACCTGGCCCCGGCCAAGCCGGCGAAGCCCGCGCACCGCCTGACCCCGGCCAAGCCCGCGATGCCGGTGAAGCACCTGGCCCCGGCCAAGCCCGCGAAGCCCGTGCACCGCCTGGCCCCGGCCAAGCCCACGGCGCCGATGAAGCACCTCACCCCCGCCAAGCCCGCGGCGCCGGCCAAGGCCGCGCACCCGGCGCAGTCGGCCGTGAGCCACGTGGGCTGAGCCTTCCCGCCCCAGCGGCCGAGCGGGCCGCCCCTGCGCTGCGGGGGCCGGCCCGCTCACGCGTGTCCGGCGCCGCCCCGCCGGTCCGGTCGGCACCGGACAGGGTTCCTCCGGGCCGCCGGACGGCCGGTGCGGCGCCCACGCCGGTCCCGCACGCGGCCGGTCCGGCCGCCCCCCGTACCCGCCCTACGGGCACAGCTCGCTGTCGCCGGTGACCGCGCCGGCGACCCCGGCGCCGGCTCCGGGCTCCGGCGCGGCGGGCGCGTACCGCACGGGGGCGACCGGCGAGCGGCCGGTGCCGAGGGCGACGCGCAGGACGCCGCCGAGCAGGGGGACGCGGCGGACGGTGGAGCCGGGCAGCGCGGCGGCCAGTGAGCGGGCGGAGCGGTCCCAGCGCGGGTCGTAGGAGATGACGGTGCGCGCGCCGCCGGACGTGGCGACCGCGGGCACCCGGCGCACCGCGGACGGCGGGCGGACGGCGAACCCCTCCGCGAGCAGCGTGACCGCCGTGCGGCGTACCGCGTCGTGGTCGGCGCCGGTGACCACGACGCGTACCGCGTGCGGGTCCACCGGCACCGGGGTGCCGGGCGCGGCACGGTGCGACCCGGTGGCGGAACGGCCGGCGGTGAGCGGGCGGTCGGCGCGGATCGCGGCGAACAGCCGGTCGGCCTGCGGGCGGTCCCAGGTGACCGCGGCGCCGGCGCCGGGCAGCCGGCGGTCGAGGTCGGCCACCGGCACCGAGGTGAACTCCGACGAGCCGGGCGTGAAGTCCCGTACCGCTTCGGCGAGATGGATCAGGTCGGCGGGGTCCAGGCCGGTGTCGGCGCGGATCGAGCCCAGGGTGGTCCGCACGGTGCCGGCCAGCTTGACCGGGTCGAGCAGCAGGCCGGTGGAGGTCGCGCGGTGCACGACCTCGGCCAGGAACTTCTGCTGGCGGCGCATCCGGCCCAGGTCGGCGGTGCCGTCGAGATAGCGGGCCCGCACGTACTCCAGCGCCCGGCCGCCGTTGAGGACGGTGGTGCCGGCCGGCAGGTCGAGGCCGGACTTCGCGTCGCGCAACGGCACCTCGGTGCACACCGGCACGCCGCCGAGCGCGTCGACGGTCTTCATGAAGCCGGCGAAGTCCCACTCCAGGTAGTGGTCGACGTGCACGCCGGTCAGGTGCTCCACGGTGGCCACCGCCAGCCGCGGACCGCCTTGCTGGTAGGCGGAGTTGAGCTTGGTGATCCGCGCCGGGCGGCCGTCGCCGGCCGGCAGCCGCACCTCGGTGTCGCGCGGCACGCTCACCACCGACAGCCGCGAGCGGTCCTGGGACAGGTGGGCCAGCATGACCGTGTCGGTGCAGTGGCAGGGGGCGCCGCCGAGCCGGTAGCGGGCGCTTTCGGCCCCGGTGAGGTGGTCGCGGTCGTCGGTGCCGACCAGCAGGAAGTTCTCCCCGAGGCTCTTGGGCGGCCGGTTGTCCAGCCCGGCGAACGCGTCCACCCGGCCGATGCCGCCGCCGACGCCCTCCATCGCCACGTTGACCAGCCCGCTGGTGGTCAGCACCGCCAGCGAGACCGCGCCGGCGATCCGCCGGGCCCGGTGCGTCCGGTGGCGGCGGCGCGCGCCCGGCCGTCGCCGGCGGCCGGCGGACACGGCACGCGGGGTCCGGCGGGCTGGCTGGGGCATGGCGGGCACCTCCGTCACGCGCACGGTCGGCCGGTGGGTCGGTGGGCCGGGGGCCGCACACGGACGAACGAATGCGCATACAAGCGGCATAAAGGATCATCAGGCTAGCCGTACCCCCCGGACCGCCCCCGCCCCCACGCCGGACCACCCACCGCCGGCCACCCGCCCGGACCCGCCGCCCCCCGCGGCCCCCGCGCCCCCGCGCTCCGCGGCCCCCGCGCCGAACCCCGCGCCCCCGCACTCCGCGGCCCCCGCGCCGCCGCACTCCGCGGCCCCCGCGTCGAACCCCGCGCCGCCCCCGTCGGCCCCCGAACCGTGCCCACCGGAGCCCGCACCGGCGCCCGGGGCGCGGGGGGCCGGCGCGTTCGCGGTAACGTGTCCGCCGATGAACGCCGACCAGACCCCCGCCGAGGCCCCCGGCCTCCCCGCCGTTTCGGTGATCATGCCGGTGCTCAACGAGGAGCGGCATCTGCGCGAGTCCGTCACCCGAGTCCTCCAGCAGGAGTACGCCGGTGAGCTGGAAGTCGTGATCGCCCTGGGCCCGTCCACCGACCGTACCGACGAGATCGCCGCGCGGCTGGTCGCCGAGGACCCGCGGGTGCACACCGTGCCCAACCCGACCGGCCGCACCCCCGCCGCGCTGAACGCCGCCATCAAGGCCTCGCGTCACCCCGTGGTGGTCCGGGTCGACGGCCACGGCATGCTCTCGCCGAACTACATCGCCACCGCCGTGCGCCTGCTGGACGAGACCGGCGCGGCCAACGTCGGCGGCATCATGCACGCCGAGGGCGAGAACGCCTGGGAGCGCGCGGTCGCCGCCGCGATGACCGCGAAGATCGGGGTGGGCAACGCCGCCTTCCACACCGGCGGCCGGGCCGGCGAGGCCGAGACCGTCTACCTCGGCGTCTTCCGCCGCGAGGTGCTGGACCGGCTCGGCGGCTACAACGAGGAGTTCATCCGCGCCCAGGACTGGGAGCTGAACTTCCGCATCCGCGAGTCCGGCCGCCGGATCTGGTTCTCGCCGGAGCTGAAGGTCTCCTACCGGCCGCGGCCCAACGTGCGCGAACTGGCCAAGCAGTACCGCAACTACGGCCGCTGGCGGCACGTGGTGGCCCGGTTCCACTCCGGGTCGATCAACCTGCGCTACCTCGCCCCGCCGGCCGCCGTGCTGGCGATCGTGGCGGGCGTGCTGGTCGGCGTGCTGGTCCACCCGATCGGCTTCGTCGTCCCGGTCGGCTACGTGGCGGGCATCGTGCTCGGGTCGCTGCCGGCCGGCAAGGGCCTGGACCTCGGCGCCCGGCTGCGGATCCCGGTGGCGCTGGCGACCATGCACATGACGTGGGGCTGGGGCTTCCTGACCAGCCCGAAGTCGCTGGCCAGGAAGGTCATCGCCAGCCGCCGCCCGGCCGTCGCGCCGGAAGCGGCGGTCTGACCCCGGCCGTCACGCCGTCGTCGTACCGCGCCGTCACGCCGCGCCGCCATACAGAGTCGTACCGCGCCGTCGTACCGAGTCGTGCCGCGCCGCCCCCTGCGGGCCCTCACCACTGGTAGGGCCCGTAGACGTCCATGCAGGCGTGGGTGTCGGAACCGTTGAGGCTGTCGGACCCGGCCGGGACCTGGCCGGCCGGCGGCACGGTGGCCGCGTAGTCGGTGCCGGTCGTCCAGTCCGCGCCGACGGTCACCGTCACCGCCGTCGCCGTGCCCGACGCCTTCACCGCGCTCGCCGGTATGTGCAGCGCGCCGGCCACCGCGG
The DNA here is from genome assembly GCF_027947535.2 of Streptantibioticus silvisoli. Taxonomy (GTDB): domain Bacteria; phylum Actinomycetota; class Actinomycetes; order Streptomycetales; family Streptomycetaceae; genus Streptantibioticus_C; species Streptantibioticus_C silvisoli. The sequence goes on along the minus strand of NZ_JAAGKO020000032.1, from coordinate 27,543 downwards.
TGGCGTCCGCCAGGCCCTGCGCGCCGGTGGCGGCCGGGAAGGTCACCGTGGTGCCGGCCGACGCGGCCAGCGCCTGACTGGTCACCGCCCGGGCGAAGCCGCGGGCCGTCAGCGCCGCGGTGATCGCCGATCCCCGCCCGGCCACCGCCCGTTCCTGGGCGCCGCCGGTGCCGTTCACCACGGTCACCGCGATCGACGCGTCCGGATGGGCCGGCGGTCCCGACGGGGTGGCCGTCGCGCTCGTGCCGGGCACCACCGTCTTCGAACCGTCGAACGGCACGTCGTTGCGGAGCATCGACCACAGCTTGCCGGCCGGCCGCGTGTCGGGCACCAGGTGCGCCTGCGGGTCCTGCGGATCGGGGACCGTCGGCATGGTTGCCATGGTGATCGCGTCCGGCGAGACGTCCTTCAGCTGCTGGGCCAGGCCGTAGAGCTTGTCGACGGTGCCGATCTCGCTGGAGACCACGATCGACCGGGTCGCGGTGTCCGCCAGCCCCATCAGCCGGGTCGGGTCGGTGAAGACGTCCTGGGCGCGCAACTCCCGCAGCATCGACGCCAGATACATGTGCTGCGCCTGCGCCCGGCCCAGGTCGCTGCCGAACGCGTCCCGGGTGCGCAGCCACTGCAACGCCTGCTTGCCGGTGATCCGGTGGGTGCCGGCCGTCAGCTTCAGGCCGGAACCGCCGTGCGGTATCGCCAGGGTCGGGTGGTCCCAGATGTTCTCCTTGACGCACACGTCGACGCCGCCGACCGCGTCGGCCATCTTCACCACGCCCGCGAAGTCCACCTCCATCCAGTGGTCGATGTAGACCCCGGTGAGGTTCTCCCAGGTCGCCAGCGTGCAGCCGGGACCGCCGCGGGACAGCGAGGCGTTGATGATCGTCTCGACCGGCGGATAGACCTGGCCGCTCTTCGGGTCGACGCAGCGCGGTATGTCCACCCGGGTGTCGCGCGGGATGCTCACCAGCGCCGCGTGCCGCCGGTCGGCGGAGACGTGCAGCAGCATCTCGACGTCGGCGCGCGCCGGACCCCCGGCGTTCTCCCGCGCGCCGCCCAGCGCCACGTCGTCCGCGCTGTCCCGGCTGTCCGAGCCGATCAGCAGGATGTTCAACGGGGTCTGCCCTGCCGCGTTCGGCTTGGCGGGACGCACGAACGTATGGCCGCTGCTGCGCTCGCCCTTGCGGATGTTGTGGTTCAGGTGCCGGTAGTACGCGTAGCCGGCCCCGGCCGTCGCCAGCAGCAGCACCGCGACCCCCAGCGACACCCACTTCAGCACCCGCCGGCCGCGGCGCCGCCGGCGGGCCGGCACGGCGGCCGGCCCGGCCGGCACGTCGGCGGTCGGCGTGCCGGGGATCGGCTGTCCGGGCGCGTCCGGCACCGCCTGGCGCGCGTCGCCGGGTATGCCGGGTATGCCGCCCCTCCGCGCGGGAGTGTCGAACATCAAGCCTCCAGGGTGTCAACCTGTACGACCACTGACACCCGGAAGGGGTTGCATGGGGAGGATCGTGTTGCCCGTTACAGCGCGATGATCGGTTCATCCGTTCATCGCCCCGGAACCCGGCGCCCCCTCATGCGAACGGCGCCCCCTCACGCGAACGGGCTCCCTCTCACGCGGACGGTTCCCGTGACGCGGCGGGTTCTTCCCGCGTGCACGGTCCCGACGTGCACGGTCCCGACGTGGCCGGTCCCGACGTGCACGGTCCCGACGTGGCCGGGTCCTTACGTGGACGGGCCCCGGAGGATGCTCATCGCGGTCGCCCCGCCCCAGCCGGGCGCGACGTGCGCCAGGACCGCGGTGTCCGGGTGGTGGCTGGTGTCCCCGTACCGCCGGCCCGGGCCGATGCGGCTGTCGGTGCCGATCAGCAGGATGTTCAACGGGCCGGTGGCCACCGCGGCCCGCCCGGCGCCGGTGGCGGCCCGGACGGTGTGCGGGGCGCGGTCGGGACCGCGGTGGACCAGGAAGCCGCCGACCCCGCCGGCCGCCAGGACGAACCCCAGCGCCCCGGCGCCCCACACCAGCGGCCCCGGCCGCCCGCGCCGCGCCGCCCCCGGCCGCGCCGGCCGCCGCTTCCACCGCCGCAGGACGGCGTCCGGCACCCCCTGATCGGCGGGATCGATGTCTGGCACGCTCGCTGGCCTCCGTCGCTGCCGGGTCGTCGGGACTCGTCGGGACTCGTCGGACAGTCCAGCGCTTGACGGGCGTACGTGACAAATCGTGCGTTCCCCGGGGTGTCGCGCCGCCTCAGCGGGCCGCCGCCCGGACAACCGTCAGTGGGCCGCGCCGCAGACGCCGGCGGCCGTGGTGGATCCGGTGCCCGCCGTCGCGCCGGTCGACGGGCGCGGGGACGGCCGGCCGCCGCCGGGCGGGAGGCGGTCGGCGCGCAGCGCGGCGAACAGGTGGCCGGCCGCCGGCTGGAGCAGCTGGTCGCGGTCCCGGTCCGCCGTATAGGGCTCGCGCGGCACGGTCAGGAACCGGATCCGGCCGCTCGGGGTGTGCCGCAGGCTCGCCACCAGGTCGTAGAGCCGGCTCAGCGAGTCCAGCCCCGGGTCGGCCACCACCGACCGGGTCGCCGCGTCCAGCACGGGGTAGAGCCTGCCGGGGTTCAGCAGCACGCCGTCGGACTTGACCTTGGCGGCCAGCGCGGCCAGGAATTCCTGCTGGCGGCCGATCCGCTCGGTGTCGCTGCCGTCGCCGTCCACGTGCCGCGAGCGCACGAAGCCCAGCGCCTGGTCGCCGTCGAGCCGCTGCGTGCCGGCCCGCAGGTCCAGGTGCGCCCGCGGGTCCCGCATCGGCCGGCGCACGCACACCCGCACCCCGTCCACCGCGTCCACCACGTGCTTGAAGCCGGTGAAGTCGATGACCAGATGATGATCGACCCGCAGCCCGGTCATCCCTTCGACGGTCCGGATCACGCAGGCCGCGCCGCCGCGCTCGAACGCCGAGTTGAACTGCGCGGTCCCGGCCGGGCCGCCCGAGCCGCCGGCGCCCCCGCAGGCCGGCACCGGAACCATCAGGTCGCGCGGGATGCTCACCGCGGTCGCGCTGTGCCGTCCGCCGGCCAGGTGCAGCAGGATGACGGTGTCGGCCCGCTGGGTGCCGTTGTCGTGCCCGTACGCGCCGTTGGCGCCGGAGCGGCTGTCGGTGCCGATGACCAGGATGTTCTGCGAGCGGTGCGCGCTGGGCGGCGGGCGCTCGGCCGCGTGCCGTTCCAGCTCCGCCTCGGCCCCGGAGTCGGTGCGGATGTTGCCGTTCAGCCGCTCGAACACCACCCACCCGGCGCCGGCCACCACGAGCACCACCAGCCCCAGCGACAGCGCCAGCCACCGCCCCCAGTGCGCCCGCAGACGCCCGAGGCGACGGGATCGCCCGCCGCCGGAGCCCGTGCCGCGGTTCTCGGGGGTGCCGGGCGGGCCGTCGGGGCCGGGGGGCGGCGGCGTGCCGTCGTCCCCGTCGCGCGGCGGTCCCTCGGCGTGCCCCATACGGCCCCCAGCGGTGCGATCGGCGACTGGTCAGGTCCGTCGATCGTCGCCCCGGACGGTGCCGGGGGCGACGCCGGACTGGGCCATCCGGGTGACCGGAGGCCGCCGGTGCCGGGGCTGACGGTGCCGGGGCCGCCGGTGCCGGGGCTGGTGGGGGAGCGGGGTGCGGGGGCAGTCCTGCTGGGTGGGCGGGGTGGCCGGGAGCGCCGGGCGCTGGCCGTACCGGGTGACCGGAGGGGCGGGCACCGGCCCTGCCGAGTGGCCGGAGGATCGGTGACCGGAGGAGTGGGCGGCGGCCCTGCCGGGTGACCGGAGGAACGAGCACCGGCCCTGCCCGGTGATCGGAGGATCGGTGACCGGAGGAGCGGGCGCCGGCCCTGCCCGGTGAACGGAGAAACCGGCGTCGGCCCTGCCCGGTGGCCGGAGGACCGGTGACCGGAGGAACGAGCACCGGCCCTGCCGGGGCACCGGAGGAGTGGGCGTCGGCCCTGCCCGGGCACCGGGGCAACGAGCACCGCCCCTCCCGGTGACCGCAGGAACCCGTGTCAGGCCTGGTGTGTGACGCGTTCGGCCTCCAGGCGCCGTTCCAGGCCGGCGTCGCCGAGCCGGTCCAGGTGCCGGCACAGCACCACGGAACCGCCGGCCGCCAGCGGTGCCAGCAGGCCGGTCGCCAGCCCCGGCCAGTCGCCGTAGCCGTCGCCGGACAGCAGGCGCGAGCCCGGACCGAGCCCGAGCGCGGCGGCCTCCTCGCGGGCCCGGGCGACCACCTGCGCACCGGACAGCACGCTCCCGTCCGGCAGTGCCAGCGCGTCCGCCTCCGGGTCCACCGGCGCGTACGGGCTGAAGCGGTCGCCCTGGCCGGGCACCTCGACCGCGTAGTCCGCGAACCCGTCGGGAACCGCCGGGAAGCGGCCGCCCAGCGGGCGCAGCGCCATCGCGATCCGCTCGCCGGAGCAGGCCCGCGCCGCCTCCAGGGTCTCCGGACCGCTGACCACCACGTCGGCGGCCGTCGGGTCGCCGCCCGGCGCCGCCGTCACCCCGACGGCGAAACAGGCCAGCAGCCAGGCGGCCGTCTGCCAGTGCGCCGGCAGCAGCAGCGCCACCCGGTCGCCGGGCTGGACGCCGAGGTCGTCCTGGAGGAGGTTCGCGGTCTTCGCCACCCAGTTGGCGAGGGTGGCGACCGACAGTTCCACCCGCTCCCCGGTGGCGTCGTCGTAGTACGTCAGCAGCGGCCGTCCCGGGTCGGCGGCCAGCGCGGATCGCAGGAAGTCGGCGGGGATCGCGGCGGTGTCGTTCACGCGGCAAGAGTACGGCCGGATGCCGCCGGACGGGTCGTCAGAAGCCGACGGGCCGTCACCTGACGATTCGCGGTATTCCTGTCGTATGTGCATATTTTGATCATGCGTGCCTTCCTTGCCACCACCGTCGCAGCCGCCTGCGCGTGCTCCGCCGCGCTCCTCCTTCGTCCGGCCTTTCCGGCTTCCGCGCCCGCAGCGGCGCGCATCCCCTCGGTGAGTGACGCGCAGGGCGCCGCCCGCTTCATCCCGCTGACCCCGCTGCCCGCCGGCGACGCCCCCCGCGCCCGGGGCGCCGTCGCGCCCGAGGGGCTCACCTCACGCGTCGTCAAGCCGTTCTCGATGCTGGGTGTCACCTGGGACGACGGCGGTACGGCCCTGCGCGGCGCCGTCCAGGTCCGCACCCGGTCCCTGGCCACCGGCGGCTGGTCGGGCTGGCGGGACCTGGAGGCCGGCGACGACCGGCCGGACACCGGGTCGGCGGAGGCCGCCGGCGGCGCCGTGCGCGGCGGGACCGCTCCGCTGTGGGTCGGCGACGCCGACGGCGTCCAGGTCCGCGTCACCCCGGACGGCGCCGTCGACCGGGTCGCCGGCACCCGGGCCCCCGCCCTGCCGCACGGCCTGCGCGTCGACCTCGTCGACCCCGGCACGGCCCCGGCCGGGACCGCCGCCGACCCCGGCCCGGCCTCCGACGCCACCCGGCGCTCCGCGGACGGTTCCGCCCCGGCCCGGGCCGCCGGCGATTCCGCCGGCGATTCCGCGGACGCGTCCCGTGACGATCCCCTGAGCGGGTCCGGAGACGACCCCGTGAGCGCGTCCGCAGGAGACTCCGCGAGCGACCCCGCAGGCGATGCCATGAGCGGTCCGGCCGACGACTCCGCGGGCGATCCGGCGCCCGACTCCCCGGGCGCTTCCGGCGACTCCGCAGGCGGCTCCGGCGACTCCCCAACCGGTTCCGGCGACGACCGGCGGGCCGGGCACGCCGCCCGGTACGACGACCCCGACGGGTCCGACGGCTGGGACGGCGGCGACCAGGGAGACCTCCCCGATGACGACGACCCCTACACCGACCCGGCCCCGCACACCGCGCCGCGCCCCGCCATCGTCAGCCGGGCCGGCTGGAAGGCGGACGAGTCGCTGCGCGAGACCGCCTTCGCCTACACCGGCACCACCAAGGCGGTCTTCGTCCACCACACCGCCACCAGCAACGACTACGCCTGCGCCGACGCACCGGCCATCGTGCGCGGCATCTACCGCTACCACGTGCGGGCCGAGGGCTGGCGGGACATCGGCTACAACTTCCTGATCGACAAGTGCGGCAGGATCTACGAGGGCCGGGCCGGCGGCGTCACCCGGGCCGTGCTGGGCGCCCACACCCTCGGCTTCAACACCGACACCACCGGCGTCGCGGTCATCGGCACGTTCACCAAGGCCAAGCCGTCCGCCGCCGCCGTCCGGGCGCTGGAACGGCTGGCCGCCTGGAAGCTCGGCCTCACCGGCGTCAACGCGGCCGGCCGCACCACCTTGACCTCGGCCGGCAGCAACAAGTACGCCCCCGGGGTCCGGGTGAGCCTCAACACCATCTCCGGCCACCGCGACGGCTTCACCACCGCCTGCCCCGGCACCAAGCTCTACGCCCAACTGCCCGCCGTCCGCCGCGCCGCCGCCGCCCTCCAGGGCCGCTGACCCCCGCCGCGGGCCGATCGCGCCGTCCGCCGCGCCGCCCGGACCGCCCGCCGGGGGTCCGGGCGGCCCGGTTAGGCTCACCGGGTGGAGACGGCAGCGGCCTTCGAAGGCACCCGGCACTGGACGCCGGACGGCCCGCTCGACCTCGCGCGCACCCTGGCGCCGCTCGGCCGCGGCCCCGGCGACCCGGCGTTCCGCGTCGCCGACGGCGCCGTGTGGCGCACCTGCCGCACCCCGGCCGGCCCCGGCACCCTGCGCGTCGCCCGCGCGGCCGGCGACCGGGTGACGGCCGGCGCGTGGGGCCCCGGCGGCGCCTGGCTGCTCGACGCGCTGCCCGCGCTGCTCGGCGCCGCCGACGACCCCGCCGCCTTCCGGCCCCGGCACCGGCTGCTGCACGAGGCGCACCGCCGGCACCCCGGGCTGCGGCTGACCCGCACCGGCCGGGTGCTGGAGTCCCTCATCCCGTCCGTGCTGGAGCAGAAGGTCACCTCCGACGAGGCCTACCGCGCCTGGCGCCTGCTGCTGCACCGGTACGGCGAGACCGCGCCCGGACCGCTGCCCGGCCTGAAGGTCGTGCCGGACGCCCGCACCTGGGCGCTGATCCCGTCCTGGGAGTGGCACCGGGCCGGCGTCGATTACCGGCGGGCCGGCACCATCGTGCGCGCCGCCCGGGTGGCCGAACGCATGGAGGAGGCCGCCGGGATGACCCCCGAGGACGCCGCCGCCCGCCTCACCCTGATCCCCGGCATCGGCCCGTGGACCGCCGCCGAGACGGTGCAACGCAGCCACGGCGCCCCGGACGCCGTCACCACCGGCGACCTCCACCTGCCCCACCACGTCGGCCACGCCCTCACCGGCGCCCCGCGCACCGACGACGCGGCCATGCTCGAACTCCTCGCCCCCTACGCCGGCCAGCGGCACCGCGCCACCCGCCTGATCCTGCTCACCGCCCCCGGCCCGCCGCGCCGCGCCCCCCGCTTCGCCCCGAACGACATCCGCCACATCTGACGGCACGCCCGACGGCACGCCCGACAGCGTGGGGCCGGCCGGGGCGACGGCCACCGGCACCGCCGTTCAGCGCGCGAGCGTGAAGTACCGCCGTTCAGCGCGCGAGCACGAAGCACCGCCGGTCAGCGCACGACGACGAAGTCCCGCGCCGGCCGGTCGGCGCGCGGGGGCGGCGGGGCGGCCGGGCGGCCCACCGCGATCGTGCCGAGGGGGTCCCAGGAGGCGGGCAGGTCCAGGGCGGCGCGCACCACGTCGCGGCAGAACATGCTGGAGGACACCCAGGCGGAGCCGAGGCGTTCGCCGGCCAGCGCGACCATGAGGTTCTGCACGGCGGCGCCGGCCGAGACCACGAACATCTCCCGCTCGGCAGCCGACCGCCGCGCGTCCGGGTAGTCGTGGGCACCGTCGGCCACCAGGCAGGGCACCACCAGGTACGGCGCCCGGCGCAGCACGTCGCCGCGCCGCAGCCGTTTGCCCACCGACGCCTCGGAGAAGCCGTCGCCGCGCAGGTCCGCCGCCCAGGCGTCCCGCATGGCGTCCAGCAGCCGGGTCCGGGCGGCCGGCGACTCCAGCAGCACGAAACGCCACGGGGTGGTGTGGTGCGGCGCCGGAGCGGTCAGCGCCGCGGCGACCGCCCGCCGCACCGCGCCCGGGTCGACCGGGTCGTCGGTGAACTCCCGCACCGTGCGCCGCCCGGTGACCGCCTGCCGTACCGCCTCCGAGGTGCCGAGCCGGAACATGTCGTCCGCCGCGCCGCGCGCCATCGACCGCGCCCCGGCGCCGTCGTCGTCCGCGTCGAGCACCGCGCCGGCCAGCCCGCGTACCACCGCCACCGGTACGCCCGACGCCTTGCCCTTGACCAGGTCGGCGGCGCCGGCCAGCTCGTCGGCCAGGGCGACCACCGTGGCGTTGAGCGGGTTGCCGTGGGTGTCGGTGCCGCCGCGCAGGTCGTCCAGGACCCGCAGGCCGGCGGCGCCGATCGCGATGTCGGTCAGCCCGCTGCGCCACGGGCGGCCCGAGGTGTCGGTGAGGACGACCGCGACCCGGACCCCGAGCGCGTCGCGCAGCCCGGCCCGCAGGCGGCGCGCGGAGGCGTCCGGGTCCTCGGGCAGCAGCAGCACGGTGCCGGCGGCGGTGTTGGACGCGTCGACACCGGCCGCCGCCATCACCAGGCCCTGCCGGTTCTCCACGATCCGCAGCGTGCCGCGCCGGGCGACCACCCGCACCGTCTCGGCGTCGATCGCCTCCTCGCGGTCGGTGGCGGCCATGATCCGCCCCTCCGCCTTGCTGACGATCTTCGAGGTGACCAGCACCACGTCGCCGTCGGCCAGGTCCGGCGCGGCGGCCGCGATCAGCGCGGCCAGGTCGTCGCCCGGCCGTACCTCCGCGATCCCCACCACCCCGCGCACCTCGAACGCGGCCGGCCCCCCGTCCTGCCGCACCCGTCCCGCCGCGCCACCGCGTGCGCCGCCGGGGGGCGCCGCTGGGGGCGTCGTGGCGGACGTCGTGGGGGAGGCCGCACGCTCGGCGCCGGGCGGGGTCGCGGGGGAGCGGTCCTCGCGTTCGACGCCGGCACGGGTCACCGCGGCAGGCCCTTCCCGTTCGTCGTCGGACGTCACCGGTGGCAGCGCCTCCCGTACGGCCCGCGCTTCGGCGGCGGACGTCACCGGCGACCGCTCTTCCCGTGCGTCCCGCACATCCCGTACGGCCCGCGCATCGCCGTCGGCGGACGCCGTCACGCGCGGACCTCCTCGGCCAGGGCCAGCGCCTCGCGGGCCATCGCGGTGGTCGCGGCGACGTCCGTCATCATCAGCGGGACCGCGCGGCAGCGGATGCCGGCCCGGTCGACCTCGGCGACCCGGTCGGCGTCGGCGGTGTCGACCAGCCAGCCGTCCAGCAGGCCCGAGCCGTAGTGCAGGGCGACCGCGGCGGCGTCCGCCTCGACGCCGACGGCGGCCAGCACCTTGTCGGCCATGCCGCGCACCGGCGCGCCGCCCACGATCGGGGACAGGCCCACCACCGGCACCCCGGCGTCCGCGATCGCCTCGCGGATGCCCGGCACCGCCAGGATGCTGCCGACGCTGACCACCGGGTTGGACGGCGGGAAGATCACGACGTCGGCGGCGGCGATCGCCTCGATGACGCCGGGGGCCGGCTTGGACTGCTCCGCGCCGACCGGCAGCACCGCCCGGGCGTCGGGACCGGCGTGCAGCCTGACCCAGTACTCCTGGAAGTGCACCGCCTTGCGGCCCTCGTCGGGGGTGTCGATGACGACGTGCGTCTCCACCCGGTCGTCGGTCATCGGGATCAGCCGCACCCCCGGCTGCCAGCGCGCGCACAACGCCTCGGTGACCGCGCTGAGCGGATAGCCCGCGGCGATCATCTGGGTGCGCACGATGTGGGTGGCGAAGTCCCGGTCGCCCAGGCCGAACCACTCCGGGCCCACCCCGTAGGCCGACAGCTCCTGCTTGACGGCGAACGACTCGTCGGCGCGGCCCCAGCCCTGTTCCTCGTGGATGCCGCCGCCGAGCGTGTACATCACCGTGTCCAGGTCAGGACACACCTTCAGCCCGAAGAGGTGGATGTCGTCACCGGTGTTGCCGATGACGGTGACCTCCGCTTCCGGGGCCGCCGCCTTGAGCCCGCGCAGGAACCGCGCGCCCCCGATACCGCCTGCCAGAACCACGATGCGCATGGGAGACAGTCTGTCAGGAGCTGCCGACCGCCGACCGGCCAGGCGCGGTGCAGGCCGGAAACGGTGTCATCTCGGTCAGACCCGGGAAATAAACGTGCACACTGATCGCCGGTTCGAGTGTGTCATTGACCACTTCGTGCACGTATCCGGGCACGAACACCCGCTGCGCGCCGGTCGTCAGCCGCCGTTCGGCCGCACCGGACGGGCCGGTGGCGTGCTCGGTCAGGCTGCCTCGAAGCACCGTCAGCACCCCGCTGGACGGCCCGTGGTCGTGCCGCCCGCTGCTCTGCCCCGGCAGCCAGCTCAGCAGCCACACCTCGTAGCCGGGACCGGTGCGCAGCCGGGCGTACCAGCGCGACAGCGCGTCGTAGCGCACCAGCGGCTCCCACGACGCCCGGTCGGCCGCCACGGAACGGGCCAGCCCGGCGAACTCCGCCACGGTCGCCGGGTGCTCGGGCACCGGCGGCAGCAGGTGCGGGAAGGCCAGCGGGTCGCCGGCGATCGAGATGTCGCAGTACGGCGAGTCGAGCCGCTCGGTCCCGGCGGCCGGCCCGGCCGGGGCGGTCGGCGCGGTCGGCGCGGTCAGGGCGGTACGGGCCGGTGCGGCCGGGGCGGTACGGGCGGTCTCAACGGCTGCGGGGGCGCGGTGCACGGGGGTTCCTCGTCATGGGGGAACGGGTGGAGGATCGCGCAGGGGGACGCTGCGCTGCGGCGGACCCGCGGACGACGGCAAGGCACGTCGGGAACGCGGACGCGGGGTGATGCGCGGGGAGACGGCTGCGGTCAGCGACAACAACAGCGACAGCGGAACGCGGCGACCGGCACGGCGGCACAGCGGAACTCGCGGCAGCGAGTCCGGGCGGGCACGTGGGTCGGCGACATGGGGCAAGCAGACCCGGTGGCGCGCGGCGATGTCAACCCCACAGGCGGTTTGCCCGAAAGGGTTCACCTGATCCGGTTGGGGTCGGTCATCGGAGGTTTGACCACCGCGGCGGCCGGATACACGCCGGAACGTTGCGCGAACTCCCCACGTCCTTACTGCACGGGAGGGGAAATCGGCGGCGCGGAGCCGCGGATGACCGCTGTCCTGGATTGGGATGATTTGCAGACTTTCCGCGCATCCTTGGTTCCGCAGGGTGAATAACGGACTCAATAGCAGAACCCGGCTTGACTGGCCCGGATGCACACACTTGTAATTTCACTCGTGTCGTTCACCGCTTCAACAGCCGGTGACGACGCACGGGGAAGCGACGGACGGACGAGGGGCGCGTATGACCGAGCAGTTCCAGTTGCTGCTGGCCGAGGACGCTGAAGAGGAACTCGGTTGGCAGGAGCGCGCCCTGTGCGCGCAGACCGACCCCGAGTCGTTCTTCCCCGAGAAGGGCGGTTCGACCCGGGAGGCCAAGAAGGTCTGCCTGGCCTGCGAGGTCCGCTCCGAATGCCTGGAGTACGCCCTCGCCAACGACGAACGCTTCGGCATCTGGGGCGGCCTGTCGGAGCGCGAACGCCGCCGGCTGAAGAAGGCCGCGATCTGACCCGCCCCCGCCCGCCGGGCCGGCCCCGGCACCCGGCGGCACCGCCCCGCGGACGGCCGGGCGGACCGCTGCCGCCGCTGAGCCGTTAGTGTGGGTGGCCGTCCGAGACACGCGGTAGACGCCTCGGGTGTGTCCGGCCCGTCAGGACACGCCAACGGCCCGCCCCGCGCGTCCACCGCAGTCCAGCGAACCGGGGCCCGCACCTCGATGTCCGTGCACAGCCAACAGGGCGCGTACTCCGCCCCCGCAGCGGCCTTCCACCCCGCCCACCAGGCGGCGTTCGGCTCCGCCCACCCGCCGGAGTTCCGCCGCCACATCGTCACCGCGGTCCTCGTCGCCCACGACGGCGCCCGCTGGCTGCCCGCGGCCCTGGCCGGCCTGCTCGGCCAGGAACGCCCCGTCCAGGACGTCGTCGCCGCCGACACCGGCAGCGGCGACGACAGCGCCCGGCTGCTCACCGAGGCCCTCGGCGACCAGCGCGTCCTGCACCTGGCCCGCCGCACCGGCTTCGGCGCCGCCGTCGCGGAGGCCGTACGCGCCGTGCCGCCGGTCAGCGCCGAGGACCTGCCGTACCTCCAGCGCCCCAGCGCCTGGGACCCGGTCACCCGCACCTGGAACGACGAGGTCTACGACCAGCCGCAACAGGACCCCGACGACACCGTCCAGTGGCTGTGGCTGCTGCACGACGACTGCGAACCGGCCCCCGACGCCCTCGGCGAACTGCTGCGCGTCGCCGACTCCACCCCGTCGGCCACCGTCATCGGCCCCAAGGTCCGCAGCTGGTACGACCGCCGCGCCCTGCTGGAGGTCGGCGTCAGCATCGCCCGCTCCGGCCGCCGCTGGACCGGCCTGGAACGCCGCGAACAGGACCAGGGCCAGCACGACCAGGTCCGCCAGGTGCTGTCGGTCTCCTCGGCCGGCATGCTCGTGCGCCGCGACGTGTGGGAGCAACTCGGCGGATTCGACCGCCACCTGCCCCTGATGCGCGACGACGTCGACTTCTGCTGGCGCGCCCAGGCCGCCGGACACACCGTCCTCATCGCCCCCGACGCCGTGCTGCGGCACGCCGAGGCCGCCTCCCGGGAACGCCGCACCGTCGACTGCGCCGGCCGCTCCGCGCAGAACCCGCACCGCGTCGACAAGTCCGGCGCCGTCTTCACCCTGCTGACCAACACCCGCGGCGCCCTGCTGCCGTACGTCCTGCTGCGCATCGTCATCGGCACCCTGCTGCGCACCCTGGGCTACCTCGTCGGCAAGGTCCCCGGCCAGGCGCTCGACGAGGTCGCCGGCCTCGCCGCCGTCCTGCTGCGCCCCGAACGCCTGCTGGCCGCCCGCCGCGACCGGGGCCGGCCCGTCGTCGCCCCGGCCGACCTGCGCCAGCTCTTCCCGCCGCCCGGCGCCACCATCCGGGTGACCGCCGAACAGGTCTACAGCAACCTCGCCGGCCGGTCCGCCGACGAGACCTCCTCCGCCGGACGGCACGGCAGCGCCCTGGAGTCCGGCCCCGGCGACGACGCCGACTTCCTGGAGATCGAGCAGTTCGCCCGGCTCAGGCGCATCGCCCGCAAGCCGGGACCGGTGCTGTTCGCCGTCCTGCTGCTGGTCTCCCTCGTCGCCTGCCGCGGCCTGCTCGGCGGCGGCTCGCTGATGGGCGGCGCCCTGCTGCCCGCCCCCGGCGACGTCGGCGACCTGTGGGGCACCTACACCGGCGCCTGGCACTCCATCGGCACCGGCAGCACCCAGGCCGCCCCGCCGTACCTGGCCCTCGTCGCCATCGCCTCCTCCGTCCTGCTCGGCAGCACCAACCTGGCGCTGACCCTGCTGCTGGTCGCCTCCGTGCCGCTGGCCGGCTTCGCCGCCTACTTCGCCTCCCGCCCGCTGGTGGAGTCCCGGCTGCTGCGCGCCTGGGGCGCGGTGCTCTACGCGTTCCTGCCCGCCACCGCCGGCGCCCTGGCCGGCGGCCGGCTCGGCACCTGCGTCCTGGCGATCGCCCTGCCGCTGATGGCCCGCGCCGCGGTCGCCGCCACCGGCCTGACCGCCAAGCCCGGCAACCGGCCCAGCTGGCGCGCCGCCTGGTCCTACGCCCTGGCGCTCACCGTCACCACCGCGTTCACCCCGGTCGTGTGGCCGATCGCCCTGCTGCTGGCCGTCATCACCCTGGCCGGCCGGGCGGTACGCGGCCGCAAGGCGCTGCTCGTCCCGCAACTGCTGCGTTTCCTCGCGGTGCTGGGCACCCCCATGGTGGTGCTGGCGCCCTGGTCGCTGACGCTGCTCAGCCACCCGGCGACCTTCCTGCGCGAGGCCGGACTGCCCTACCGCGGCGGCCAGGCCGGCGCGCTGGACCTGCTCGCGCTCAGCCCCGGCGGCCCCAAGGCCGCCACCGGCCTGCTCTTCGCCGGCATCGTGCTCGCCGCCCTCGGCGCCCTGCTGCGCGGCGACCGCCGCCGCGCCGTGCTGGCCGCCTGGATCGTCGCGCTCACCGGCCTGCTGGCCGCCGCCGTGCAGAACAACACCGCCTGGGCCGGCCCCACCACCCTGATCGCCGGCCTCGCCCTGATCGCCGCCGCCGCCGTCGGCGCCGAAGGGGCCCGCGAACGCATCTCCGCCTCCGGCTTCGGCTGGCGCCAGCCGGTGGCCGGCCTCATCGTCATCGCCACCGCGATCGCCCCGGTCGTCGCCGCCTTCACCTGGATGATCGGCGGTGCGGCGGGACCGCTCCAGCGCCGCGACCCCGCCCAGGTGCCCGCGTTCGTCGCCGACGTCAGCGACACCGGCGCCCAGCCGCGCACCCTGGTGCTCGACGGTGTCCCCGGCCACGTCCGCTACACCCTGATCCGCGGCGCCGGCAACGAACTCGGCGCTGCCGAGATCACCGCCGAGACCGGCGACAGCTCCAGCCTGGACAGTGTGGTCGCCAACCTGGTGGCCGGCTCCGGCGCCGACCAGTCCAGCCGGCTCGGCGGCTACGACATCGCCTACGTCCTGCTGGAACCCGGCGCCCCCGCCGACATGAACCGGGTCCTCGACACCACCCCCGGCCTCAGCCGCCTCAGCCAGACCGGCGGCTCCGAGGTCTGGCAGGTCGGCACCTCCGCCTCCCGGGTCACCATCACCGCCCCGCAGGGCACCACCGGCACCGCCGCGAACCCGGTCCCCGTCGACTCCGGCCGCGTCGAGGCCCACACCACGGTGCCCGCCGGCCCGGCCGGCCGCACCCTGCGGATCGCCGACGCCGCCGCCCCCGGCTGGCACGCCACCCTCAACGGGTCGCCGCTGGCCCCCACCACCGTCGACGGCTGGTCCCAGGGCTTCGACCTGCCCGCCGCCGGCGGCCGTCTCGACCTCACCTACGACAGCCCGCTCACCCACACCGCCTGGCTGGTGCTCCAGGGCTTCCTCGCGCTGGTCGCCGTCGTCATGGCCCTGCCGGGCCGCCGCAGCGAGGCCGACGACGACCTGCCGGAGGAGGCCGCCGCGGCCGCCGCCGGATTCGCCGAGGCCGCGCCCGACGGCGACGGCCGCCGCGCCCGCCGGCTGCGCGCCGCCGCCGAGGCCGAGGTCGCCGCCCAGGCCGAGGCCGGCACCGGCCCCGACGACGCCGCCCCGGCACCGCACGAGCCGCCCCCGGCCGCCCCCGACGACGTCCCGCCCACCGACCCCGCCGACCCCGGCACCGGCGAGCAGCCCGTCGTACCGCAGCAGGGCGTCTCCCACGACGGCGTACCCGAGCAGCCGGCCGTTCCGCACCAGCACGTACCCCAGCAGGGGTACGACGAGTGGAACAACGCCTACGGCTACCCCCAGCAGCCCGCCGAGTACGCCGGCTACCCCGCCCCCGGCCAGGACGCCGGCCAGTACCCCGTCGCCCAGGACTACGGCACCGGCGAGTACCCGGCCGCCAACGGCTACCCGGCCGACGCCTACGGCACCGGCGAGTACCCGGCGGCCACCGGCACCGGCGAGTACCCGGCCGCGCAGGACTACGGCACCGGCGAATACCCCGCCGCCAACGGCTACCCGGCCGGCACCTACGGCACCGGGGAATACCCGGCCCAGGACTACGGCACCGGGGAGTACCCCGCCGCCCAGGACTACGGCACCGGCGAATACCCCGCGCAGGACTACGGCACCGGCGAGTACCCGGCCGGCCAGTACCCGCCGTACCAGCAGGGCGCCGAGTACACCGACCAGTACGGCTACCCGCAGCAACCGCAGCAACCGCAGCCGCCGGCCTACGACCCCGCGTACGACCCGGCCTACGGCGAGGGGAACGAGCAGCAGTGAAGCGCACCACCATCTCGCTCATCGGCGGAGCGGCGGCGCTCGCCGCTGTCTTCGGCGTCGCCACCGTCGCCGCCCCCGCCCCGCCCGCCGCGCCCAAACCGCTGCCCGCCTCCGCCGAACGCCAGCCGGTCCAGCGCACCACCTTGATGTGCCCGGCGCCGGCCCCCAACGACTACGACAGCAGCGTCTACACCGCCTACACCCCGCCCGCCCTCCACCCCGGCGGGCCCACCGGCGGCACCGCGGACCTCACCCCCGTCGACCAGACCGACGGCGTCGGCGACACCATCGCCACCCCGTCCGCCCACGCCAAACCCGTCACCCCGCTCACCGTGCCGGGCAAACCCGTCGTCACCGACGGCGCCAAGACGCCCTACCCGGTCATCGGCAGCGCCGACGGCGCCCTGGCCCCCGGCTGGTCCGCCCAGATGACCACCACCATCGACGCCGGCACCGGCATGGGCCTGCTCGGCACCGCCTGCGCCCAGGCCGGCACCGACTTCTGGATCCCCGGCGCCTCCCTCGCCAGCAGCCGCCAGGACTACGTCCACCTGACCAACCCCGACAGCCAGGCCGCCACCGTCGACGTCAGCCTCTACGACGCCAAGGGCGCGGTGAAGCTCTCCGGCAACACCGGCCTGACCGTCCCGGCCCGCTCCAGCGTGCCCGTCCTGCTGTCGACCCTGCTCAGCGGCGACACCGCCGGCGACGTCACGCTGCACGTCCAGGCCCGCGACGGCCGGGTCGCCGCCGAGGTCCAGGCCATGAGCAAGACCACCGGCTCCGACTGGATCCCGCCGTCCGCCACCCCCACCACCAGCGCCGTACTGCCCGGCATCCCCAAGGACGCCACCTCGGTCCGGCTGATCGGCTACGCCACCGGCGGCAACGACGCCGACGTCAAGGTCCAGCTGCTCACCCCGGCCGGCCCCATCACCCCGGCCGGCCACGAGACCATCGACCTCAAGAGCGGCGTCACCACCTCCGTCGACCTGCCCAAGCTCACCCAGGGCCAGGTCGGCTCGCTCGTCCTCAGCCCCGCCCCCGACTCCGGCCAGGCGGCCCCGTTCGTCGCCGCCCTGCAGGTGGTACGCGGCCACGGCGGCAACGAGGAGATGGGCTACATCCCGGCCACCGACCCGGTCGGCGCCCGCTCCACCATCGACGACAACCGCTCCACCAGCGGCAGCACCCTGGCCCTGGCCGCGCCCGACGGCGACGCCACCGTCAAGGTCACCAGCTCACAGCCGTCCAAGGGCGGCAGCCCGGCCACCACCACGGTCACCGTCAAGAAGGGCACGACGCTCCAGGTCACCCCGCCCGCCCCGACCGGCTCAGGCACCTTCGCCCTCACCGTCGTGCCGGTCTCCGGCGCCCCCGTCTACGCCTGCCGCGAGCTGACCGCCTCCGACGGCGACGGCCTGCCGGACTTCACGCTCCAGACCATGCCGGACGACGGCGGCTACGTGGCCGTACCGCAGGCCGCGCAGGACCTCACGGTCGCCGCGCCCTGACCGCCGCGGTCCCCCGCGACCGTCACTCCTCGCCGTACCGGGGGTCGACGGACTCGGGGGACAGCCCCAGCAGCTCCGCGACCTGCTCCACGACGACCTCGTGCACCAGCAGCGCCCGCTCCTCGCGGCCCTTGGCCCGCACCTCGACCGGGCGGCGGTAGACCACGATCCGGTTCGGCGACCCGCGGCCCGGCGCGCCCGCCGGGATCAGCCGGCCCAGCGGCACCACGTCGTCCGGCTCCTGACCGGACCCGGGCGGCGGCGGCACCTCCTGCACCGCGAACTCCACCTCCGCCAGCTGCGGCCACCGCCGCTCCAGGCGGTCGGCGGCATCGCGCACCAGATCGTCGAAGGCGTCGGACCTGCTGACCGACAGCGGCACCTGCGGGGGAGCGACCGGGCCGCGCATACCGCGGCCGTGCCGGTCGCGGCGGCGCACCGGACGCCCCGGCACCGCCGGGGACGGCTGACCCGGCGCCGGGCCGGAGGCGGCTCCCGACGGCTGGCCGGAAGGCTGACCCGACGCCTGGCCCGAGTGCGGGCCGGGCGTCGGGCCGGGCGCGTGAGGCGGAACGGACATGTCCATCACGTGCAGCGTAGCCGCCGCCCTCCCCTCCCCGTGCCCCCCGGCACGACCACACCGCTCGCGGCCCCCTCGTGACGGCCCCGGCCGCCCGGCGTACAACCCCGGTGATGTCCCGCAATGCGCGTTCACTACCCAAACCGGACCGATCGCATCCCCGTTCGCGACCACTCGCGGTACGGTCCGCGACACGATCGGTGACGTTTCGTGACCGCCGCGCCCGCGCCGTCCGGGCCCGCGACCCCCGCGCCGCAGCTCGGCGCCGGTCACGAGAACGGCCTACCGCGGGCCGCCGCGACGACACGACCGGACGAGGTCGCCGAGAGTCGTCGCGGCCCGCTCAAGAGTGCGGTACCGTCCAACGTCGTGAGCCCTGTACGTCGTTGTTCGCGCACCGCGTGCGGCCGCCCGGCCGTCGCGACGCTGACGTACGTCTACGCGGACTCCACAGCCGTCCTCGGCCCCCTCGCCACCTACGCCGAGCCGCACTGCTACGACCTGTGCTCCCAGCACTCCGACCGGCTCACCGCGCCGCGCGGCTGGGAGGTCGTCCGGCTCGCCGTCGACACCGGCCCGGCCCGCCCCAGCGGCGACGACCTCGAAGCCTTGGCCAACGCCGTCCGCGAGGCCGCCCGCCCCCAGGAACGCCCCGCGCCCCCCGGCTCCCGCGACGGCGACCCCGTCGAGGTCGCCCGCCGCGGCCACCTGCGCGTCCTGCGCTCACCCGACCAGTAGGACTTCCGGCCGGCAGCGCTTGCGGCCCGGCCCGTAGGGGCCTGCGGCAGTGGTCCGGTCCGCCCGCGTCGGCCGCGTCCCGCGTGAGTCGCCTCCGCCGGGTACGCCTCCGCACCGGTCGCACCGGTCGCGCCGCCCGCGTCCCGCGTGAGCCGCCTCCGCACCGGTCGCGCCGCCCGCGTCCCGCGTGAGCCGCCTCCGCACCGGTCGCGCGGCCCGCGCCCGCGCCCGCATGAGCCACCTCCGCCCGCACCGGCCCGCCGCCCGGGACATCCGCACCGCCCGGGACGCCCGCCGCCATCAGCCGTCCCCGCCGTCAGCCCCCGTGACCCGCCGTCACCCCCGCCCGTGCGACCCCGTACCGCCCGGCCGCCGGGCGGTACGGCGGCCCCGCGCCGACCGGCCTGCCGGCCACCGCGGCCCCGGCCGGTAGGTTTGACGCCGTCGTATCACCCGACGCGCCGCCCCGCGCTTGTTCAACCTGGAGCCAGCTGTGCCCGATCTGACGCAACTCGTGAAGGCGTACGACGTCCGGGGCGTCGTCCCCGACCAGTGGGACGAGACGCTCGCCGAACTGTTCGGCGCCGCCTTCGTCACCGTCACCGACGCCTCCCGCATCGTCATCGGACACGACATGCGCCCGTCCTCCCCCGGCCTGTCGCAGGCCTTCGGCCGCGGCGCCGCCTCCCGGGGCGCCGACGTCGTGCGGATCGGCCTGTGCTCCACCGACGAGCTGTACTACGCCTCCGGCGCGCTCGGCATCCCCGGCGCCATGTTCACCGCCAGCCACAACCCGGCCCAGTACAACGGCATCAAGATGTGCCGGGCCGGCGCCACCCCGGTCGGCCAGGACACCGGGCTCGACGACATCCGCCGCCTCACCGAGGAGTGGGCCGTCTCCGGGCCGCCCGCCACCGACGCCACCCCCGGCGGCGGCACCGACCAGGACGTCCTCGCCGACTACTCCGCCCACCTGCGCGGCCTGGTCGACCTCACCGGCATCCGCCCGCTCAAGGTCGTCGTCGACGCCGGCAACGGCATGAGCGGCCACACCGTGCCCACCGTCCTGGACGGCCTGCCGCTGGACGTCGTGCCGATGTACTTCGAGCTGGACGGCACGTTCCCCAACCACGAGGCCAACCCGCTCGACCCGAAGAACATCACCGACCTGCAGGCCGCCGTCCGCGAGGCCGGCGCCGACCTCGGCCTCGCCTTCGACGGCGACGCCGACCGCTGCTTCGTCGTCGACGAACGCGGCGAACCCGTCAAGCCCTCCGCCATCACCGCCCTGGTCGCCTCCCGCGAACTGGCCAGGAACGGCGGGACCGGCACGATCATCCACAACCTGATCACCTCCTGGTCGGTGCCGGAGATCGTCAAGGAAGCCGGCGGCATCCCGGTGCGCACCCGCGTCGGCCACTCCTTCATCAAGGGCGAGATGGCCCGCACCGGCGCCATCTTCGGCGGCGAGCACTCCGCGCACTACTACTTCCGCGACTTCTGGAACGCCGACACCGGCATGCTCGCCGCCCTGCACGTCCTGGCCGCGCTCGGCGAGCAGGACCGCCCGCTGTCCGAACTCGTCGCCGCCTACGACCGCTACGCCTCCTCCGGCGAGATCAACTCCACCGTCGAGGACCAGGCCGGCCGCGCCGCCGCGGTCCGCGCCGCCTTCGACGGCCGCGACGGCGTCACCTTCGACGACCTCGACGGCCTCACCGTCACCGGGCCCGACTGGTGGTTCAACCTGCGCCCGTCCAACACCGAGCCCCTGCTGCGGCTCAACGTCGAGGCCCGCGACGACGCCGGGGTCGACCGCCTGCGCGACGAGGTCCTCGCCATCGTGCGCGCCTGACCCCCGGCCGGTCCGGGCCGGCCGGGGCCGCGAAGGACAACGGCCCAGGTCGGCAGGGTGCCACGGGTGGTGACACGGGGGGTGACACGGACGCGCGCGGTACGCGGCGCACCGCGCCCGCGTACCGCCCTTCCCGGGGCCGGGCATCACCGCCCGGCCCCCGGACGTCACCCCATCAGCGGTAGTCTGGGCTGGCCGCGCGCCCCGGCCCCCGTTCACCGAACGGCACCGGGACGCACCGCAGTCCGGACGAGACCACCCGCGAAGAGGACCGCCCATGCCGCTCGAAGCCAGCCTGCTGGACATCCTCGCCTGCCCCGCCTGCCACGCGCCGCTGCGGGAGAGCGAGCCGGACGCCGACCCCGAGCTGATCTGCACCTCCGACACCTGCGGCCTGGCGTACCCGGTCCGCGACGACATCCCGGTCCTGCTCGTCGACGAGGCCCGCCGCCCCGCCTGACCGCCCCGCGGTCCACCCGCACCACCGCCCCCGCCGCCGGCCGCGCCCGACGCCGGCGGCAGGACCGTACGACGGTAGGAACAGGGCGGTACGAGGCCGCCCCGAGGCCGGAGGACCCCATGTTCGACGAGTCGCTGCTCGACCGCCCCGACGACCTCGCCCGCGCCGACACCACCGGGCTGCTGCGCGGCGCCGCGTCGGCCGGCGCCCGGGTGCGCACCGCCGCCCGGCTCGCCGCCGAGGCCGGCGTCGGCGACCTCAAGCCCGACGGCCGCCCCCGCACCGTCCTGGTCGCCGGCCCCGGCGACACCCCCCGGCGCCTCGCCGACCTGCTCGGCGCCCTCGCCGCCTGCCCGGTGCTGCCGCTGCCCGCCACCGGCGACGCGCCCACCGCACGCGAACGCCGCTGGACGCTGCCCGGCTGGGCCGGCCCGCTCGACCTGCTGCTGATCGCCACCGCCGACGGCACCGAACCCGGCCTCGCCCTCCTGGTCGAACAGGCCTACCGGCGCGGCTGCACGATCAGCGCCGTCACCCCGGCCGCCGGCCCGCTCGGCGCCGCCCTCCAGCAGGCCCGCGGCTTCCTGCTGCCGTTCGCCACCGCACCGCACGGCGAGCCGGGCACCGACCCCGGCACCTTCTGGGCGCAGCTGACCCCGCTGCTCGCGCTGAGCGACCGCATCGGCCTGCTGTCCGCGCCGCCCGGCACCCTGGCGGCCATCGCCGACCGCCTCGACACCGCCGCCACCCGCTTCGGCCCGGCCGCCGACACCTACGGCAACCCCGCCAAGACCCTCACCACCGAACTCGCCGACCACCTCCCGCTGTTGTGGAGTTCCGGCCCCGGCACCGAGGCGGTCGCCCGCCGCTTCGCCGACCTGCTCACCGCCCGGGCCGGCCGCCCCGCGCTCGCCGCCGCGCTGCCCGAGGCGCTCACCGTCCACGGCGCCCTGCTCGTCACCCACGGCCGGACCGCCCCGGCGGACGACGACCTCGACGACTTCTTCCGCGACCGCGTCGAGGAACCCGACACCCTGCGCCCCCGCGCCGTGCTGTTCCGCGAACCCGGCGACACCGCGGGCCCCCGCGCCCTCATAGCCGCCCGCGCCGCCGCCGACGACCGCGGCACCCCCGTCACCCAGCTCGACGCGCCGCCCGGCGACCGGCTCGAAGCCCTCGCCGAACTCCTCGCGCTCACCGAGTTCGCCGCCGCCTACCTCGCGCTCACCCCGACCGGGGACACCCCCGCATGACCGGCCGCCGCACGACCCCCTGCCGCGCACCCGCCCGCCCCGGGGCCCGCCGTCCCGGCACCACCGGCCGGCCGCCGCACCGCACACCGCACCGTTTCCACGGCTGAACGCCTGAGAAGCCCGAGAGAGGGAAGACCCGACCGCATGGACCGCCTCGTCACCACCGTGCGCCCGTACGCCTGGGGTTCGACCACCGCCATCCCCGGACTGCTCGGCACCGAACCCACCGGCGAACCGCAGGCCGAGATGTGGATGGGCGCCCACCCCGGCGCCCCCTCCCGGGTCGACCGCGGCGACGGACCGGTCCCGCTCGACGCCCTCATCGACGCCGACCCGCGCGGCGAACTCGGCGACGCCGTCGTCGACCGCTTCGGCCCCCGCCTGCCGTTCCTGCTGAAGATCCTCGCCGCCGGCACCCCGCTGTCCGTCCAGGTCCACCCCGACCTCGACCAGGCCCGCGCCGGATACGCCGACGAGCAGGCCCGCGGCATCCCGGCCGACGCCCCCGACCGCAACTACCGCGACCCCAACCACAAACCCGAACTCATCTGCGCCCTCGGCCCGTTCAACGGCCTGTGCGGCTTCCGCCCGCCCGCCGAGGCCGCCGACCTCATCGAACGGCTCGACATCGGTGAGCTCAAGCCCTGGGCCGACCTGCTGCGCGCCCGCCCGCACGGCGACGCCCTGCGCGAGGTCCTCGCCGCGATCCTCACCGCCGACCGCGACACCCTCGCCCCGGTCGTCACCCGCGCCGCCCGGGCCGCCGCCCGCCTCGCCGCCGACGAACCCGACGCCCCGCACGCCGCCGCCTACGCCGCGTACGCCCGCGCCGCCGAAGCCTTCCCCGGCGACCCGGGCGTCATCGCCGGCATGCTGCTCAACCACGTCACCCTCCAGCCCGGTGACGCCCTCTACCTCGGCGCCGGCATCCCGCACGCCTACTTCGACGGCCTCGGCGTCGAGATCATGGCCAACTCCGACAACGTCCTGCGCTGCGGCCTGACCCCCAAGCACATCGACGTCCCCGAACTCCTGCGCGTCGTCCGCTTCGAGCCCACCGCCCCCGGCGTCCTGCGCCCGTCCGCCCCGGACGGCCCGGCCGGCGAGCAGCTCTACGACGCGCCCATCGACGAGTTCCGGCTCTCCCGCCACGACCTCGACCCGGCCGCCGCACCCCGCGCCCTGGACCACCGCACCCCGCAGATCGTGCTGTGCGTCGCCGGGCACGCCACCCTCACCGCCGCCGACGGCACCCCACTCACCCTCGGCCCCGGCGAATCCGCCTACCTGCGGGCCGGCGAACACGCCACCGCGGCCGGCGACGGCACGGTCTTCCGCGCCACCGTACGCGTCTGACCCACCGCACCGGCCCCACGCGGCCACTCGCCCACGGAAGGAACCCCCGCACCCATGAGCGCGTCCGGCGGAAACAGGGCGATCATCGCCGCCCTCGGAGCCAACCTCGCCATCGCCGCCAGCAAATTCGTGGCGTTCGCCTTCAGCGGCTCGTCCTCCATGCTGGCCGAAGGCGTGCACTCCCTCGCCGACTCCGGCAACCAGGTCCTGCTCCTGATCGGCGGCAAACGCGCCAAGAAGGCCGCCACCGACGAACACCCCTTCGGCTACGGCCGCGAGCGCTACGTCTTCGGCTTCCTGGTCTCCGTCGTCCTGTTCACCCTCGGCGGCGTCTTCGCGCTCTACGAGGGCTTCGAGAAGGTCCGCCACCCGCACCCCGTCGACGACTGGTACTGGCCGGTGGGCGTGCTGATCTTCGCCATACTCGCCGAGGGCTTCTCCTTCCGCACCGCCATGCGCGAGGCGCAGGACCTGCGCGGCAGCCAGAGCTGGGTGCAGTTCATCCGCCGCGCCAAGGCCCCCGAACTGCCCGTCGTCCTGCTGGAGGACTTCGGCGCCCTCATCGGCCTGGTCCTCGCCCTGGCCGGCGTCGGCCTGGCGGTGCTCACCCACGACGGCGTCTGGGACGGCGCCGGCACCCTGTGCATCGGCACCCTGCTGGTCTGCATCGCCCTCGTCCTCGCCGCCGAGACCAAGTCCCTGCTGCTCGGTGAGGCCGCGGGACCGGAGACCGTCACCGCCATCCGCGCCGCCGCCGTCGACCACGCCACCGTCACCGGCGTCATCCACATGCGCACCCTGCACCTCGGCCCCGAGGAACTCCTGGTCGCCGCCAAGATCGCGGTACGCCACGACGACACCGCCGCCCAGGTCGCCGCCGCCATCGACGCCGCCGAGGCCCGCATCCGCACGGCCGTGCCGATCGCCCGCGTCATCTACCTCGAACCCGACATCCACCACGGCACCGCCGCCCCGCCGGGCACCGCAGAGCAGCCGTAACACCCCGCCCGACCCGCTGGATTCGGCCTTGTGGCCCAAAGCTGCCTCCACCGAACGCGCCCACCGGTGTAGATTCGGCCCAGCCAGACGTCGCTGCTGATGGCGGTCGGGCGACCCGGTACGCACCGGATCGTCCGAGGGAGAGAGGGCCTCCGACGGGCTGTGTTGCGCGACCAGGACCGGAACACCCACCGGTCCCTTCCGGCATGGCGTCATCCGCCGCCGTGCCGCCGCAGCGCGACCAGCGTTGCCCACCCTCGACACGACCACCCAGGAGCGCTCCGTATGACCACGACCTCCGCACCCGACTTCAAGGTCGCCGACCTGTCCCTGGCGTCCTTCGGCCGCAAGGAGATCAACCTCGCCGAGCACGAGATGCCCGGCCTGATGTCGATCCGGGCCGAGTACGCCGCCGCCCAGCCGCTGGCCGGCGCCCGCATCACCGGCTCGCTGCACATGACCGTGCAGACCGCCGTCCTCATCGAGACCCTGGTCGCCCTCGGCGCCAAGGTCCGCTGGGCCTCCTGCAACATCTTCTCCACCCAGGACCACGCCGCCGCCGCCATCGCGGTCGGCCCCGAGGGCACCCCCGAGGACCCGCAGGGCGTACCGGTCTACGCGTGGAAGGGCGAGACGCTCGAAGAGTACTGGTGGTGCACCGAGCAGGCCCTGACCTGGGCCGACAGCCCCACCGGCGGCCCCAACATGATCCTGGACGACGGCGGCGACGCCACCCTCCTGGTCCACCGGGGCGTCGAGTTCGAGAAGGCCGGCGCCGCGCCCGACCCCTCGACCGCCGACAGCGACGAGTTCCGGATCGTGCTGGAGCTGCTCAACCGCACGCTGACGGAGTCGCCCAACAAGTGGACCCGGCTCGCCTCCGAGATCCGCGGCGTCACCGAGGAGACCACCACCGGCGTCCACCGCCTGTACGAGATGCAGCGCGACGGCGTGCTGCTCTTCCCGGCGATCAACGTCAACGACGCGGTCACCAAGTCGAAGTTCGACAACAAGTACGGCTGCCGCCACTCGCTGGTCGACGGCATCAACCGCGCCACCGACACCCTCATCGGCGGCAAGGTCGCGGTCATCTGCGGCTACGGCGACGTCGGCAAGGGCTGCGCGGAGTCGCTGCGCGGCCAGGGCGCCCGGGTGATCATCACCGAGATCGACCCCATCTGCGCCCTCCAGGCCGCGATGGACGGCTACCAGGTCACCACCCTGGACGACGTCGTCAGCACCGCCGACATCTTCGTCACCACCACCGGCAACAAGGACATCATCCTGGCCGCCGACATGGCCAAGATGAAGCACCAGGCCATCGTCGGCAACATCGGCCACTTCGACAACGAGATCGACATCGCCGGCCTGGCCGCCATCCCCGGCATCGTCAAGGACGAGGTCAAGCCCCAGGTCCACACCTGGACCTTCCCCGAGGGCAAGAAGATCATCGTGCTGTCCGAGGGCCGCCTGCTCAACCTGGGCAACGCCACCGGCCACCCGTCGTTCGTGATGTCCAACAGCTTCGCGAACCAGACGATCGCCCAGATCGAACTCTTCACCAAGCCCGAGGCGTACCCGACCGACGTCTACGTGCTCCCCAAGCACCTCGACGAGAAGGTCGCCCGCCTCCACCTCGACGCCCTGGGCGTCAAGCTCACCACCCTGCGCCCCGAGCAGGCCGCCTACATCGGCGTCCCGGTCGAGGGCCCCTACAAGTCGGACCAATACCGGTACTGACGTTCCGCACCCCCCGAGCGCGGGCCCCCGTCGGCTTCTCCGGCGGGGGCCCCGCCCGTTGGCGAACCGAAAGCCCCGACCATGCCACGCGGCCGCTACTCGTTCCATGATCCGCACGACCACACCCCCCTCGGCGACGAGCACTTCCACTGCGCCACCGGACCCTCCGGCTGGCGCTACACCGCCCGCACCACCGCGACGGACGGTTCCGGCACCGGCTCCGTCGACCTCACGACCGACGAGCTGGGCCGGCCTATCCGGCTCGAACTGCACGCCGGCGGCTGGCAGGTCCGCGGCGCCGCGCTCGACGGCGTCACCTGGGTCCGCACCGCCCCCGCCACCGGCACCCCGGGCGCGGACCCCGCCGACGACCGCGGTGAGGAGCACAACGCCCCCGTGCCCGCCTTCACCGGCACCTCGCCGGCCTTCCTGGTCGCGACAGCCCGGCTGCTGCGCCTGGCACCCACCGCGCCGGCCACCCGCATCCGCCTCATCGCCCTCACCTCCCCGGTCCTCGCACCCCGCACCGTCGACCAGTCCTGGTCGCTGGTCGCCAGGACACCACACGCCACTGACAACGGCCCCCTGATCGTGGACGAATACCAGGTCAGGGCCCTCGACACGGGGGAGCAGTACGCCGTCCACCTGGCCGGCGACGTGGTGCTGTCCGCCCCCGGCGTCGAGTTGGAGGACCTGGAGTCCCCGCCCTCCGAGTTCACGATGTGACTCGCCCCCTCGCGAGCTGCTAATCTTCAACTCGCCTCGCAAACCCCGTTGACACGGGGTGAGGGGGAGGGTAGGTTAGAACGGTTGTCGTCAATCGGATCTGATACGATACGATAGAGACACCGGGCAGGATCTGCCCCTCTCGCTCCACCGAAGGAATTCGGCGGAGCGCAAAACCTCCGAAATTCCACCGGATAAAGCGTCCCGCTGAATCTGATAGAGTCGGAGACACCGAAGGGAAAGCCCGGAGCGGCCGGTGAAACGGTCTCGAAGGTAGCTTCCGTTCCTTGAGAACTCAACAGCGTGCTAAAAGTCAACGCCAAATATGTTGATACCCCG
>NZ_JAAGKO020000031.1 GCF_027947535.2 Streptantibioticus silvisoli | reverse complement strand
CACCCGTCCGCCCCGGCGCCGTCCCCGCCCCCGTCGCGCAGCGCCCCCCGTCGCGCAGCACCCCCACCCCCGCCGTTCACCCCCGCGCGGTCGTCGCGGCACCGACCCGGCAGGAGCGCGTCACCCGGCGGCGGTAAGAATGGCTGCCATGGCCACGCAACCGCTGACGGTCGGCTTCGACCTCGACATGACGCTGATCGACTCCCGGCCGGGGATCAAGGCGGTCTACGACCGGCTCTCGGCGGAGTCCGCCACGTACATCGACACCGACCTCGTCGTCACCCGGCTCGGGCCGCCGCTGGAGGACGAGCTGGCCAACTGGTTCGCGGCCGAGCGGATCGAGCCGATGGCCGACCGGTACCGGGCGCTCTACGTGGACCACGGCATCGCCACCACCCCGGCCATCGCCGGCGCGCACGACGCGCTGGAGGCGGTCCGCCGGGCCGGCGGGCGCACGGTGGTGGTCACCGCCAAGTTCGAGCGCAACGCCCGGCTGCACCTGGACCACCTGGGCCTGACGCCGGACCTGCTGGTCGGCGGGCTGTGGGCGGAGGCGAAGGGCACCGCGCTGCGTGAGCACGGCGTGTCGGTCTACGTCGGCGACCACGTCGGCGACGTGCGGGGCGCGCGGGTGGCCGGCGCCCTGTCGGTCGCGGTCGCCACCGGCCCGTGCGACGCGGACGAACTGCGCGAGGCGGGCGCCGACGTGGTGCTGCCGGACCTGACCGCCTTCCCCGGCTGGCTGGCCGCGCACACCGCGTCGGTGGGCTGACCGCCGCCGGCGCACCGGCGGCCGGTCCGCGGGGCGGGCGCGGTCAGACCGCCGACGGCTCGCGCGAGCGGCGCTTCTGGGCGAGGGCCGACCGCAGCAGGCCGCCGAGGGCCAGCGCGAAGCCGAGGCCCATCAGCATGCACACGAAGTAGGCGGGGGTCGGCAGCGGAGTCGTGCCGATGAACAGCGGGGTCATCGTGGCGAGCGTCGCGACCGCGCCGACGATGAAGACGATCGCGCCGATCCGTACGAGCAGGTCGCCGGGCATCCGGGTTTCGTTGGTCACCCCAACAGGGTAGATCCCGTTCCGGGCGCCGCGGACGGTGGCCTGCGCGTCGTGCCGGCCGGACGCCGGCCACCAGCCTGGAGGCGGGCGGGTCACCTGTGACCCGCCGCACTGCTGTCCGGGCCGGTGGCCGGCGTCCGGTCCGCGTCCGGTGCGGTGCCCTGCGGGGCTTCTCTCAGCGACGAGGACGAGGTCGGACGTGCCTACCGGCAAGGTCAAGTGGTTCAACACCGAGAAGGGCTTCGGCTTCCTGTCCCGCGACGACGGCGGTGACGTCTTCGTGCACTCGTCCGTGCTGCCGGCCGGCGTGGAGGTGCTCAAACCGGGTCAGCGGGTCGAGTTCGGCGTGGTGGCCGGACAGCGCGGCGACCAGGCGCTGACGGTGAGCGTGCTCGAACCGACCCCGTCGGTGGCCGCCGCCCAGCGCCGCAAGCCGGACGAACTCCTGCCCATCGTCCAGGACTTGACCACCCTGCTGGAGGAGGTCGCCCGCTCCCTGCAACGCGGCCGCTACCCGGAGAGGACGCACGGCCACAAGATCGCCGGCGTGCTGCGCGCGGTCGCCGACCAGCTCGACGTCTGACCCCGCCCGCGTTCCGCGGCGTACGGTCCGGCTCCGCCGGTGGAGCGTGAACGCGGCGCACGGCGCTTCCCGGACCGGCCACCCGGACGGCGATGCCGTCCAGACGGCGGCGGTCGCTCGGGCGGAGACCCCGCCCGGGCGGCGGGCGCCGCTCAGGCGGAGGTGGCCGCCCGGGCGGAATCGGCCGGGAAGTCCAGCGCGTCCGGGTCGAGGGGCGGTACCAGCCCCTCGGCCGCCGCGCGGTCCAGCAGGCCGCGCACCGCGGCGTAGCCGGCCTCGCCCAGGTCCTCGGTGAACTCGTTGACGTACAGCCCGATGTGCTGGTCGGCCACCGACTCGTCCATCTCCTGCGCGTGCGCCAGGACGTAGTTGCGCGAAGCGGCCGGGTCCTTCCACGCCGCGCGCACCGACTGCCGTGCGGATTCGGCGAGTTGACGCAGCGTCTGCTCGCCGAGCGAGCGCTTGGCGATGATCGCGCCCAGCGGGATCGGCAGCCCGGTGGCACGCTCCCAGTGCTCGCCCATGTCGGCCAGGCACGTCAGGTCGTAGCCGCGGTAGGTGAACCGGGCCTCGTGGATCACCAGGCCGGCGTCCACCCGCCCGTCGCGCACCGCCGGCATGATCTCGTGGAACGGCAGCACCACGATCCTGCCGACCCCGCCCGGCACCTCGGCGGCCGCCCACAGCCTGAACAGCAGGTAGGCGGTGGAGCGTTCACTCGGCACCGCGACCGTGGCACCCGCCAGGCCGGCCGCCGGGCGGTCGTCGCGGGTCAGCACCAGCGGACCGCAGCCGCGGCCCAGCGCGCCGCCGCACGGCAGCAGCGCGTACTCCCGCAGCACCCACGGCAGCACCGCGTACGACACCTTCAGCACGTCGCCGTCGCCGCGTTCCGCCATGCCGTTGGTCACATCGATGTCGGCGAAGGTCACGTCCAGCGCCGGGGCGCCGGGCAGTTCGCCGTGCGCCCACGCGTGGAAGGTGAACGTGTCGTTGGGGCAGGGCGAGTACGCCATCCGCAGCGCGTCGGTCATGAGGACTCCAGGAGGGGGACGAGCGAGCGGAAGGCCTCCGACAGCGCGGTCAGCGCCTCACCGATGCGCCAGGCGGCGCGGTCACGCGGGCCGACGGGGTTGGAGACGGCGCGCAGTTCGAGGACCGGCACCCCGTGCGCGGCGGCGGCCTCGGCCACCCCGAAGCCCTCCATCGCCTCGACCAGGGCGTCCGGGTGACGGTCCGTCAGCTCGCGGGCGCGGTCCGCGGTCCCGGTCACGGTGGAGACCGTCAGCACCGCACCCGTGGCGGCCGCGGTCAACCGGGCGGCGCCGGCGACGAGTTCGGCGGGCGGAGTGTGCCGGACCACGCCGAAGCCCAACTCCGTGACGGGGACGAATCCTTCGGGCGTCTGCGCGCCCAGGTCCGCGGCGACGATCGCGTCGGCCACCACCAGCGACCCGACCGGGGCACCGGGCGCGAAACCGCCGCCGATGCCCGCCGAGACCACCAGCCGGTACGGCTCACCGGCCACCGCGGCGGCGGTCAGCGCCACCGCCGTGCCCGCGGCGGCCGCCGCCGGGCCGACCCCGGCCGCCAGCAGGTCCGCGGTGCCGCCGTCGCCCAGCGGCAGCCGCAGCGCGGTCAGCCCGCCGGGCAGCGGGTGCTGAAGGCCCGCGTTGGCGTCCCCGCCGTCCGCCACCCGCGCGGTCAGCCCGCGCGCGACGGCGTCCCGCTCGGCGGTGACCGCGGTCACCACGAGCAGCCGGGCGGTACGCACCGCGCCGGTGGTCAGGACTTCGGGTCCAGCTTGAACTGCCACACGCCCACCACGGTGTTCTGCGTGCCGTCGGCGGTCTCCACCACGTTGACCACCGCGGGCTTGGTGCTGGTCTGGCCGGTCTGGCTGTCCTGGAACAGCGACGAGCCGTTGAAGGTCCGGTAGGTGTCCTTGATCACCGGCGTCTCCTGCTGGTTGACCACCAGGAACCATCCCTTGTTCGCGATGGCCGGCTCGACGCCGATGTGCAGGTTTTCCGCCGCTCCGATGGTCAGCTCCTGGCCGCCGTCGGCGGTCAGGCACTTCTGGAGGTCGGCCTTGGCCAACGCCTTGCCGTCGTTGTAGCAGGCGGCCTGCGAGTGGACGGACTTCTCTCCGACCGTCACGGTCGCCAGCGGCGTCGGCTTCGTGCAGGCGGAGAGGGCGAAGAGCCCAAGCGCGACCGCACCCACGGCGGCGGCAGAGCGGCGAATGGTCATGAACCGCAGGCTACCTGGCCCACGCTCCCGCGCCACGCGCGGGTAGGGGGCGAGCCGCGCGTCCGCCCCGGCCCGCCAACCGCTCCGTACGAACCCGGCGCAGGCGGCGACGCGCGTTCCCCCGCCGCGGCCCCCGAACCCCGCCGCCGCACGCCCCCACCGCGGTCACACCGCGCGCGGGCCCATGGAGCCGTGCCGGGCCGCGGCCAGCAGCCCACGGGCCGTCAGCGTGACGCCCACCGCGATCACCCCCGCGCCCACCGACAGCCCCCACACCCCGTACAGCGGCAGCACGATTCCGATGCCGCCGCCGACCACCCACGCCAGCTGGAGCACCGTCTCGGAGCGGGCGAACGCCGACGTGCGCACCGCCTCCGGCACGTCACGCTGGATCAGCGCGTCCAGCGACAGCTTGCCCATCGCCTGCGTCAGCCCGGTCACCGCCGCCGCGACGGCCACCGCCACCACCCCGTAGCCCAGCGCGGTCACCACCAGCGTGCCCAGCACCACGAACTGCACCGTGGTGATGATCACCTCGGGGGCCCGGCTGCGCAGCCACGCGCCCAGCACGTTGCCGAAGGCGTTCCCGCCGCCGGCCGCCACCGCCACCAGGCCCAGCGACGCCGCCGCGCTCAGCCCGCCCACCGGGTGCTCGCGCAGGGTGAACGCCAGGAAGAACGTCAGCAGCCCGGAGATCCCGCGCAGCCCGCAGTTGGCCTGCAACGCGAACAGCACCGACGAGCCCACCGTCCGCAGCCCCGGCCGCCTGCGCGCCCGGCCCGTCCGGTCCGCGGGGCCGTCGTCCGCGTGCAGTACCGCCTTGCGCTCGCCCCGGGCCGAATCCACCGTGTGCGGCAGCGAGAAACACGCCAGCGCGCCCAGGCCGAAGATGACGAACGCCCCGTACAGCGGCCACTGCGGTCCGATCAGATGCAGCAGGCCGCCCACCGGCGCGGCCAGCGCGGTCGCCAGCAACCCGGACAGCGTCATCCGCGAGTTCGCCTTGACCAGGGAGATCCGCGGCGGCAGCAGCCGCGGCACCACCGCGCTGCGCACCACCCCGTTGGCCTTCGACGCCACCAGCACGCCCAGCGCCGCCGGGTACAGCTCCAGGCTGTTGCTCGACACCACCGTCGACATCGACCAGGCCAGCACCGCGCGGGCCATCATCGACCCGGCCATCGCCGCCCGCCGCCCGTGCGGGACACGGTCCAGCAGCGGGCCGATCACCGGCGCCAGCAACGCGAACGGCGCCATGGTGATCAGCAGGTACAGCGCCACCCGGTTGCGGGCCTCGCCGGTCGGCACCGAGAAGAAGACCGTGCTGGCCAGCGCGATGGTGATCATCATGTCGCCGGCCGAGCTGATCGCCTGCAACTCCAGCAGCTTCGCCAGCCCGGTCTCACCGGCGCCCTGCGCGTGCGACAGCCGCCGGACCAGCGACCGCATTCCGCGCCCGCTCCGGCTCATCCCGCGCGCCACCGACCGCCCGGCCCGCCGCACCGGCCCGGCTGCCCCCGAAATCCGGACAGCATCCACGATTGGCATCCTCCCCCCATCAGTGGCACGGCGGCACCCATTTCGCCCTCCTACCCCGGCGCGTCGCCCGGAAGCCCACCCCTTGGGACGCGCCGGGGCCGGACCGCCCGACGTCACGATTCGGACACGCCCCGTGCCCTTCGTCCCACCACCCCCGACTTCCCGCACGGACCGCGGACGGGTAGCGTGCGTTCCGCGCCTTAGACAGCACGTTTCTCGCCCCACGCGCCCGGCTGTTCCCGCAGAATGGGGAACGAAGGCCATGCGCGTCCGAGGACGGCCGGTCGGTGACGTCGTACGCGGTCCGCTGGTCCGCTCCGTCCCCGCCCGCCAAGCGTTCCGGTCGGCGCACCCGTGCGACGGCGTAGGAGAGAATCGATTCTTGTGAGTGCTGCGATGCGAAGCCGGACAGCGGACCGTCTGTGCGCCGAGGCGGTCGACCTCGCCCGCACAGCGGCCGAGGAGACGGCCGGTGCGTGGGCCGTCGGCGACCATCTCGGCGTGGTCGCGGAGGGTGACCGCGTCGTCACGCACTCCTTCGCGTGCGAGGACCCCGCCTACCGCGGCTGGCGCTGGGCGGTCACGGTCGCCCGGGCCTCCCGCGCCAAGCTCGTCACCGTCGACGAGGCGGTGCTGCTCCCCGACGCGGACGCGATCCTGGCACCCGAGTGGGTGCCCTGGAGCGAACGGCTGCGGCCGGGCGACATGGGCCCCGGCGACCTGCTGCCCACCGAGGCGGACGACCTGCGCCTGGAACCGGGCTGGATGTCGGTGCCCGACGACGAGGTCGCGGTGCCGGAGCCGGACCTGCCCGCAGCGGCCGCTACGGAGTCCGTCGTCGCGCCCGACGACTCCGTGCTGCCGGCGCCCGACGCGGTGACCGCCGCCGCGCTGGCCGAACAGCTCGGCCTGCGCCGCGCCCGGGTGCTGTCGCGCTACGGGCTGCACACCGCCGCGGACCGCTGGGAGGAGTCGTTCGGCACCAAGTCGCCGATGGCCCAGGCCGCTCCGGCGCACTGCGTCTCCTGCGGTTTCCTCGCGCCGATCTCCGGGTCCCTGCGGCAGGCGTTCGGCATCTGCGCCAACGAGTTCAGCCCGGCCGACGGGCGGGTCGTCTCGCTGGCCTACGGGTGCGGCGGGCACTCCGAGGCGGCGGTCATGCCCACCCCGCCGCAGCCGGCGGCCCCGGTGCTGGACGAACTCGGCGCGGACCCGCTGCGGTAGGTCCCGCGCGTACGCCGCGGGTTCCGCGCTCGTCGCGGGTCCCGCGTACGCCCCAGGTCCCCGTGTACGCCGCGGGTTGCGCGTACGCCCCTGGCGCCTCGCGCACGCCGCGCCACGCCGTGCCGTCAGCGGTGCGGCGGGGTGTCGCGGCGGGCGGCAGCGGCGCTCCGGCGGGCGGGCGGCGGGGCCCGCGCGCCCCGGGAGAGTGGGACCGCCTGTGCTTTCGGCGCCGGGACCAGGTACAACATGCTGAGTCCCATGACGCGAACGCCAGCGGAGGTCACCGTGAACGTCCAGACGCCCACCGCGGGAGATCCGTTCGGGACCGGGCGGGTGCGGTCCGCCGTGCTGGCCGCGTGGGCCGCTTCGGCGGCGCGGTTCCGGGAGGACGCGAACGCGGAGGAGGACCTCGCGCTCGGCGGGTACCGGGACCGGCTGGTGGTGGAGCTGGCGCAGAACGCGGCGGACGCCGCCGTGCGGGCCGGGGTGCCGGGGCGGTTCTCGCTGACGCTGCGGGACGGGGTGCTGACGGCGGCGAACACCGGGGCGCCGCTGGACGCGCAGGGCGTGGAGTCGCTGTCGACGCTGCGGGCGTCGGCCAAGCGGGACGCGGAGGCGGTCGGCCGGTTCGGCGTCGGCTTCTCCGCGGTGATGGCGGTCACCGACGAGCCGGCGGTGCTCAGCCGCAGCGGCGGGGTCCGCTGGTCGCTGACCCGGGCCCGTGAGCTGGCCCTGGAGGCCGCCGCGGAAAGTCCGGCGCTGGCCGAGGAGTTGGAGCGCCGGGCGGGCCATCTGCCGTCGCTGCGCCTGCCGTTGCCGGCCGAGGGCAACGCGCCGCACGGCTACGACACGGCGGTCGTGCTGCCGCTGCGCGACGAGGCGGCGCACGGGTCGACCGCGCGGATGCTCGCCGAGATCGACGACGCGCTGCTGCTGGCGTTGCCGGCGCTGGCCGAGGTCACCGTCGAAACGCCGGACGGTGTGCGGAAGCTGACGCAGCGTCAGGTGCCGGACGGCGTGGAGATCGAGGACAGCGCGGCGGGCACCACCCGGTGGCGGGTGCGGACCGCCTCCGGGACGCTGGCGCCTCAGCTGCTCGCGGACCGGCCGGTGGAGGAACGCTCCCGGCTGGGCTGGTCGGTGACCTGGGCGGTGCCGGTGGACGCCGCCGGCGCCCCGGCCCGGCCGCGTACCGCCCCGGTGGTGCACGCACCGACGCCGACCGACGAGGGCCTGGGGCTGCCGGCGCTGCTCATCGCGTCGTTCCCGCTGGACCCGACGCGCCGGCACGTGGCGGACGGCCCGCTGGCCGCGTACGTGACCGAGCGGGCCGCCGAGACCTACGCCGGACTGCTGGCCGAATGGCGCCCGTTGACCGCCGGAATCATCGACCTGGTGCCGGGGCCGCTGGGCAAGGGTGAGCTGGACGCCGCACTGCGCGGCCACCTGCTGGAGGCGCTGCCGCGGATCGCGTTCCTGCCGCCGGCCCACGAAGCCGCGCAGGGCGAGCCGGCTCAGGTCGAGCCGGGGCAGGAGGACGACGCGCGGGGCGAGGAGTCGCCGGCGCTGCGGCCGGACCGCGCCGAGCTGGTGGAGGGCGCCGGCGACGCGACGGTGACGGTGCTGGCGGAGGTCTTCCCGAGCCTGCTGCCGGCCGGCCTGGAGCGCCGTGTCGAGCTGCGCACGCTGGACGTGGCCCGGCTGTCGCTGCACGACGCGATCGACCGGCTGGCCGGGGCCGAGCGCCCGGCCGAGTGGTGGCGGCGGCTGTACGACGCGCTGGCCGGCACCGACCCCGACCGGCTGACCGGCCTGCCGGTGCCGCTGGCGGACGGCCGGACCGTGGTGGGACCGCGGCAGATCCTGCTGCCCACGGCGGACGGCGCGCTGCCGCCGGGGCTGGACCGGCTGGGCCTGCGGGTGGTGCACGCCGACGCGGCGCACCCGCTGCTGGAGAAGCTGGGCGCGCTGCCCGCCACCGCCCGCGCGGTGCTCACCACGCCGCAGGTGCGGGCCGCGGTGGCCGCCTCGATGGACGCCGGCGAGGTGTGGGACGAGGACGCGCCCGGCCTGGATCCGGAGGAACTCGCCGAGCTGGTCCTGACGTTGGTCCGCGACGCGGGCCTGGAGCCGGGCGACGAACCGTGGCTGGGCGCGCTGGCGCTGCCGGACGACGAGGGCGAGCTGGCCCCGGCGAGCGAACTGGTGCTGCCGGGAAGCGAGTTCGAGCAGGTCATCCGTCCGGGTGAACTGGCCTGCTGCGACAACGAGTTGGCGGACCGCTGGGGCGAGGGCCCGCTGACCGCGCTGGGCGTGCTGGCCACCTTCGCGCTGGTGCGCGGCAACGACGTGGTGCTCGACCCGGACGACCTGGAGCCGCGCGACACCGACTGGGCCGAACCCGACGACGCGGGGTTGCTGGACGCGGTCGACGTGTGGTGCGAGGACGTCCTCGACCAGCTGCCCGAGACCGACGTGCCGCCGGTGGCCACCGAACTGGTCGGCGTGCGGGACCTGGACCTGGTCGACGACGGCGCGTGGCCGCGGGCGCTGGAGCTGCTGGCCCGCCCGCCGCTGCGGGAGGCGGTCACCTCGCCGGTGCGGGTGCTGCTGCCGGACGGTACGACCCGCAGCGTGCGGTCCTTCACCGCCTGGTGGCTGCGCGACCACCCGGTGCTCGACGGCCGCCGCCCGGTGGGACTGCGGGCGGCCGGCGGTGACCCGCTGCTGGCCGGGCTGTACGACGAGGCGCGCACCGAGGACGTCGACGAGCAGGTGCTGCGGGCGCTGGGCGTGCGGACCTCGGTCGCGGCGCTGCTGGACGAGCCCGGTGGCGCGGCCGAACTGCTGGGCCGGCTCGCCGACCCCGACCGCGAGGTGACGCCCAGTCAACTGCACGGTTTGTACGCCCGGTTGAGCCTTCTCGACCCGGACGCCGTCACGCTGCCGGAGGACGTGCGGGCGGTGGTGGACGGCGAGTGCCGGGTGGTGGACGCCGCCGACGCGGTGGTCGCCGACGTTCCGGACCTGATGCCGCTGGCCGCCGGCCTGCCGCTGCTGCCGGCCGGCCCGGACCACGCCGCCGAGCTGGCCGACCTGTTCCAGGTGCGCCGGCTCAGCGGGACGCTGGCCGCACCGGTGGTCAGCCACGGCGAGCCGCACGAGGTCCCCGCCGAGGTGCGCGACCTGCTGCCCGGCGCGCCGCTGGAGTACCTGGAGCACGAGGAGCTGCTGGTCGAAGGCCCCGACGGCGAGGCCGAACTCGACTGGCGCTGGGTGGACGGCACCCTGCACGCGGCCACCTTGGAGGGCGTGGCGGCCGGGCTGGCGTGGGCGGCCGGGGCGTGGCAGCGCCGGTTCGAGGTCGCCGCGCTGCTGGAGGACCTCGACCGCGGCGGCGAACTGGCCACCGCCCGCTGGTTCGACTGACCCGGCCGGGCCGCCCCCGGCGTCAGCCCCGGCTGGAGGCGGCCTTGACGGCGAAGAAGATGACGCCGATCACGACCAGCACGATGATGCCGATGACCAGGCTGCCGCCACCGCCGGAGGAGTGGCCGTAGGACGTGTAGCCGGTCGTGTGGTGGTACGTCGTGATGTGGTGGTACGTGGTGTGGCTGGAGCTGTGGAAGATGTGGGAACGCGCGGGCGCCAAGGTCAGGGCCATGTCAATCCTTCGTGGGTGCGCCGACGGAAGGCCCGGCGGCCCGGGTGGCTGTGGATACGGCCGGGATACTAAACGCCCGTCGACGGTCGGGTAAAGAACGAACCGGATGGCTGGCCGCTAACGGTCACATATGCTCTCGGTGCAACCGGCTGGGCGGCCGTGCACGTTCTTCACCGGTCGCGGCGGCACTCCTCACGCCGTCCGGCGGCCCACCCACTGCCAGGCCGCCTCGCAGCCCGCCGAACCGGCGACCGCGATGGCGACCGCCGTCCAGGGCCCGGCCGTTCCGACCAGCCGCAGCGCGAAGAACACCTGGAGGGCCGGCGTCACCAGCACCACCGCGAAGCAGCCGCCCATCGCCAGCACCAGCGCGATCCGCCACCAGGTGTAGGGGCGGGCGATGATGGCCAGCACCCACATCGACACCAGGAACAGCGTCAGCGTCGCCGCGCTGGTCTGCGCGTCCCGCGAGCCCGCACCGGAGTACAGCCGCAGCGACACCAGGTACGACACGAAGGTCGCCGTGCCCGCCACGACGCCCAGCGGGCCGGAGAAGCGCATCACCCGCCGCACGAAATGCGGCCGGGCGCGCTCGTTGTTGGGCGCCAGTGCCAGGAAGAACGCCGGAATGCCGATGGTCAGCGTGGACAGCAGCGTCAGATGCCGCGGCAGGAACGGGTAGGGCACCCGCCAGATCACCACCAGCAGCGCCAGCAGCACCGAGTAGACGGTCTTGGTGAGGAAGAGGTTGGAGACCCGGGTGATGTTGCCGATCACCCGGCGGCCCTCGGCGACCACCGCGGGCAGCGTGGCGAAGCTGTTGTCGAGCAGCACGATCTGCGCCACCGCCCGGGTCGCCTCGCTGCCCGACCCCATGGCCACCCCGATGTCGGCGTCCTTCAGGGCCAGTACGTCGTTGACGCCGTCACCGGTCATCGCCACGTTGTGCCCGCGCGAGCGCAGCGCGCCGACCATGTCCCGCTTCTGCTGCGGCGTCACCCGCCCGAACACCGTGCCGTGCTCGACCACTTCGGCCAGCGCCGCCGGGTCCTGCGGCAACGTGCGCGCGTCGACGGGACGTTCGGCCCCCGGCAGCGACAGCGTCGCGGCGACCGCGCCGACCGAGGCCGCGTTGTCCCCGGAGACGACCTTGACCGCGACGTCCTGCTGCTCGAAGTACCGCAGCGTGTGCCCGGCGTCCGGCCGCAGCCGCTGCTCCAGCACCACGAGCGCGGCCGGGGTGACGGTGCCGGGCGCGCCGGGGTCGGCCAGCGGGCGGTCGGTGCGGGCCAGCAGCAGCACCCGCAGCCCGCGCGCGCCGCGTTCGTCGGCGGCGGCCAGCGCCGGGTGCCCGGCCGGCAGCAGCACGTCGGGCGCCCCCAGCAGCCAGCTGCCGCCGTCCCCGGTGCCGTCCGGGCCGGTGAGCCGGGCGCCGCTGTACTTGCGGGCGGAGGAGAAGGGCACGGTCTGCCGCACCCGGTGGCCGGTGCCGTCCGGCGGGTAGGCGTCGATGACCGCGCGCAGGCTGGCGTTGGGGCGCGGGTCGGCCGCGCCGAGCGCCCGCAGCACCGCGACGGCGTCGGCCTCGGCGGTGCCCTGGAGGGTGCGCAGCTCGGTGACGTCCATCCGGCCCTCGGTCAGCGTGCCGGTCTTGTCCAGGCAGACGGTGTCGACCCGGGCCAGGCCCTCGATGGCGGGCAGTTCCTGGACCAGGCACTGGTGGCGGCCCAGCCGGACCACGCCGACGGCGAAGGCGATGGACATCAGCAGCACCAGGCCCTCGGGCACCATCGGCACGATGCCGCCGATCATCCGGCGCACCGCCTCGCGCCAGTCGTTGCCCTCGACGATCAGCTGGGTGATGA
Source organism: Streptantibioticus silvisoli (assembly GCF_027947535.2). Classification (GTDB taxonomy): domain Bacteria; phylum Actinomycetota; class Actinomycetes; order Streptomycetales; family Streptomycetaceae; genus Streptantibioticus_C; species Streptantibioticus_C silvisoli. Next base: position 89,345 of record NZ_JAAGKO020000031.1, on the reverse strand, counting down.
CCAGCCCCACCGCGACCGGGATCATCATCCACGTCACGTACTTGAGGATCTGGCTGACACCGGACCGCAGTTCGGAGTGCACCAGGGTGAACCGGCTGGCCTCCTCGGCGAGTTGGGCCGCGTAGGCGTGCCGGCCGACCTTGGTGGCGGTGAAGGCGCCGGTGCCGGCCACCACGAAGCTGCCGGACATCACCGGGTCCCCGGGCCGCTTGAGCACCGGGTCCGGTTCGCCGGTCAGCAGCGACTCGTCGATCTCCAGCCCGTCGGCCTCGGCGACCTCGCCGTCCACCACGCACTTGTCGCCGGTGCCCAGCTCCACCAGATCGCCCAGCACGATCGCGCCGGTGGCGACCGGCGCGGCGACCGCGTCGCGGCGCACCACCGGCCGTGACTCGCCGATGACGGCCAGCCCGTCCAGGGTCCGCTTGGCCCGCAGCTCCTGCACGATGCCGATCAGGGTGTTGGCCAGGATGACCACCCCGAACAGCCCGTCCTGGAGCGGTCCGACGACCACGATGGCGGCGAACAGCACGCCGAGGATGGCGTTGAACCGGGTCAGGACGTTGGCCCGCACGATCTGCGCCACGGAACGCGAGGAGCGCACCGGCACGTCGTTGACCTCGCCGCGCGCCACCCGGCGGGCCACCTCGGCCCCGCTCAGTCCGGGGTGCCGCCCGGTCGGTGTGCCGGCCGGGACGGCGGTGCCGGTCGCGTCCGTACGGGCGTGATCGTTCATGCGCCCGACCCTACGGGGGAGCGGGCGCGGCGCAGGTCAGCCCTGGTCGGCGGCGGGGCCGGACTCCCGCTGATGGCTGCGGCGGATCGCGTCGCGGCGCCGGCGTGTGTAGACGATGCCCACCACGCCGAGCGCCGCGCCGGCCGCGCAGCACCAGATCCACCAGGCGTGCCCGTGGTCGGAGTACCAGCCGTAGAAGGGGAGTTGGACGACGAACAGCACGGCCCAGATGATCGTGCCGCCGATGGTGATGGCGACGTCGTTCGCTTCGAGCGGCTCCGGCGTCTCGTGACGCGGCTGCCACGTGGTCGTCCTCATGCCCACACTTTACGGCCCGGCTACCCGGCGTAGAAACGTTCCGTCTCCTGGACGGCGACGCTGAACCGCTCGTCGAAGTCGTCGCGCAGCAGGACCTGGACCACGTAGTCCTGGACGGTCATGCCGCGCCGGGCCGCGTGCGAGGCCGTCCGGGCCATCAGCTCCGCGTCCACCCGGAGGCTGAACACTTTCGATCCGTCGCATGCCATGCGCCTACGGTCGCCGGTCGGCGGGCCCCGGTGCCACCGGTTCGGCACCGAACTCACTCGTTCGGGTGAGTTCGCACACAGTGCCGCCTGACCTGGGGCTCGACGGCCGGGCGAAGTTTCCTTAGCGTAAGTAATGAGATAACCTAATGGACTGTGACCGAACAGTCAGAGGCCGACCTCAGCGCCGTCAGCTCGCTCCGTGCGGGCGTCATGCGGCTGTCACGCCGGCTGCGCCACCAGCGGGTGGACGAGTCGCTGAGCCCGACCGAGATGTCCGTCCTGGGCACTCTGGCCCGGTGCGGCTCCGCCACCCCGGGCGAGCTGGCCCGCAAGGAGCACGTGCAGCCGCCGTCGATGACGCGCATCGTGGCCATGCTGGAGGCGAAGGGCCTGGTCCGCCGGGAACCGCACCCGGAGGACCGGCGCCAGGTCGTCGTCAGCCGCACCGAACAGGCCGAGGCCATGCTCAGCGAGAGCCGCCGCAAGCGGGACGCCTGGCTGGCCGCACTGACCGAAGGTCTGGACGAGAACGAGTGGGAGCTGCTGCGTGCGGCCGCTCCCGTACTGGAGAAGCTCGCCCAGCTGTAGCCACCGGGGACCCCGGCGGCCGGCAGCGGGCGCGAGTGACGAATGAGTGAGGAGTACCACCCTTGAGTTCGGCCCCCGGAGCAGACGCCGCACCCGGATCGAACCCCAGCCCGCCGACGAACCCGCCGACACCGCCCGACGTGCCGACCACCGCGCCGGCCGGCCCCGGGGCCACCGCACCGGACAGCGCTCCGGCCACCGCGCCGGCCACGGCCCCGGGCAGCGCCCCGGACAGCGCCGGCACCGCGCCGGCCACCGGTGCCCCGGCCCCCGGCGGCACCCCCGCGGCATCCCCCGGCGGCCGCACGAAGCGCCAGACCTTCAGCTCGCTCAAGGTGCGCAACTACCGGCTGTTCGCCACCGGCGGCGTGATATCCAACACCGGCACCTGGATGTCCCGCATAGCCCAGGACTGGCTGGTGCTCAGCATCACCGGCTCCTCGACCGCGGTCGGGGTGACCACCGCGCTGCAGTTCCTGCCCATGCTGCTGTTCGGCCTGTACGGCGGCGTCATCGCCGACCGCTACCCCAAGCGCGCGCTGCTGATGGTCACCCAGGCCGCCATGGGCCTGCTGGGCCTCGCGCTCGCCGTGCTGACCCTCAGCGGACACGTCCACGTCTGGCACGTGTACCTGATCGCCTTCCTGCTCGGCGTGGTCACCGTGGTGGACAACCCCACCCGGCAGTCCTTCGTCGTGGAGATGGTCGGCCCCCGCGACGTCCGCAACGCCGTCAGCCTCAACTCCGCCAACTTCCAGACCGCCCGGCTGGTCGGCCCGGCCGTCGCCGGTGTGCTGATCACCGCGGTCGGCAGCGGCTGGGCGTTCCTGATCAACGGCCTGTCCTTCACCGCGCCGCTCATCGGACTGCTGATGATGCGCCCGGCCGAGTTCCACCACGTCGAACGCGCCCCGCGCGGCAAGGGCCAGCTCCGCGAGGGCCTGCACTACGTCGCCGGCCGCCCCGACCTGATCTGGCCCATCGTGCTGATCGGCTTCATCGGCACCTTCGGCTTCAACTTCCCCATCTGGCTCTCCGCGTTCGCCCACACCGTCTTCGGGTCCGGGGCGAGCACCTACGGCCTGTTCAACACCGCGATGGCCATCGGCTCGCTGATCGGCGCCCTGCTCGCCGCCCGCCGCGTCACCACCCGGATGCGGATGCTGCTGGGCGCCGCGATGGTCTTCGGGGCCCTGGAGATGGCGGCATCGTTGTCACCGTCGATCTGGCTGTTCGTGGGCCTGCTGGTGGTCGTCGGCATGTTCGGCATCACGATCAACACCACCGCCAACTCCTCCGTGCAGCTCGCCACCGACCCGGCCATGCGCGGGCGGGTGATGAGCTTGTTCATGATGGTCTTCGTCGGCGGCACCCCGCTGGGCGGCCCGCTCGTCGGCTGGATCACCGACACCTACGGCGCCCGCGTCGGGTTCTTCCTCGGCGGCCTGGTCTCCGGGCTGGCCGCGCTGACCATCGCGCTCATCCTGGTGCGGGTCGGCGGCATGCGGCTGAAGTTCGCCCCGCGCACCCCGGGCCGCCGCCTCACCCTGGTGCCGCGGACCGGGCGGGCCCCGCAGGACGCCGCCGTGCCCACCTCCGGCGCCGACCCGGTGGGCACCGCCGGGGCGGACGGCGTCGTGACCCCCGACGACAGCGCGGCGCTCACCCCCGAGGAGGACCCCGCGCACGGCGTGCCGGCCGGGACCGCCGAACGGGTCCGCGGCGACGGCCCCGGCACCGGCCCGCGCACTCCGGTGGCGGCGGTGTGACGGAGGGCGTGACGGAAGGTGCGACGGAGGGTGTGGCGGAGAGCGTGACGGAAGGTGCGACGGTGGGCGTGACGGAGGGAACGCGCCGGTGCGGCTGTTCGTCGCGGTGACCCCGCCCGCCGCCGTGCTGGGCGAACTGGCCCGTGCGATCGGTCCGTTGACGACCGGCGCGCGGGCCGGACGGCTGCGGTGGACCGAGGCGTCCGGCCGGCACGTCACGCTGGCGTTCCTCGGCGCGACCGACCCCGGCGTGACTTTGCCCGCGCTGACCGAACGGCTCGCGCGCACCGCCCGCCGGCACCCGCCGATGACGCTGCGGCTCGCCGGCGCCGGCCGGTTCGGCGCCACCGTGCTGTGGGCCGCGGTGACCGGCGAGACCGCCGCGCTGACCCGGCTCGCCGCCTCGGTCACCGAGGGCGCCCGGCACGCCGGGATCGCGCTGGAGGATCGCCCGTTCCGCCCGCACCTGACCCTGGCCCGCGCCCGCCCCGACGCCACCCCCGACGACCTGCGCTCCCTCGCCGCCGAGCTGGCCCCCGTCACCTCGGCCCCCTGGACCGCCGACCGCCTTCAGCTCATCCGCTCCCACGCCCGGTCCTCGTCCCGCCGGCCGGGCGGCGCCGGACCGCGGTACGAGACGGTCGGGCAGTGGGAGCTGACCGGGCCGCAGTGACGCACGAGCGGCCGGTGGCCACCGCCGGCAGCCGTTCGGGGTTCCGGGTGCCGTGACCGGGCAGGAGCCCGGCAGGCGTCGGCGGTGAGGAGTTCGGCATGACGGGCGACGGGTACCGGGACCGGTGGGTGGAGTGCGGGGAGCGCGGGCTGCGGATTCGCGGCTACTACTTCCCGTGGGGCACGAAGGCGATCCCGTACGGGCGTATCAAGGGCGTGCGGCGGGTCGACATGGACGTCTTCAGCGGGCGCGGCCGGATCTGGGGCACGTCCAACCCCCGGTACTGGTTCCACCTGGACCCCCGGCGCCCGTCGAAGACGTCCGGGCTGGTGCTGGACGTCGGCGGATACGTCCATCCGTTCATCACGCCGGACGACCCGGCCGCCGTGGAGGCCGCGATCCGTGCGCACACCGCCCGGACGGCCGGCGGGGGCGCCTGACGGCGGGCTCGCGGCGGCTCGGTGGGCCCGGCGGGCCCGCTGAGCCGCGACGGCGGCGCGCCCGACCGCGGGTCAGCGCAGCGCGGCGCTGACCACCACGACGGCCACGAGCAGCACGAGAGCGGCGGTCATCACACGGGTACGGGTTTTCGGGTCCACGCAGCGAGCGTAACGGCCGCCGCGGACCCGCCCGCCACCGCCCCGCACGGGCGGACACCTGATACGGCACCCCCGGCACGGGACGTCTGGCACCGCACCCCGACAGTTCCCGGACGCCGGACGCCCGCCCGTCCTCCGTCGCGGTGACGGGGAACGGGCGGGCGCCGGGGCCACCGCCGCGCCGGCGGTTACCAGGCGAAGACCTCCGGGGCCGGGCCCACCGGCGGGAAGATCGTGTCGAGGGTGGCCAGGAAGTCCTCCGACAGCTTCACCTCGACCGCGCGCAGGGCGCTTTCGAGCTGGGCGCCGGTGCGGGGGCCGACGATGGGACCGGTGACGGCCGGACGGGTCAGGAGCCAGGCCAGCGCGACCTCGCCGGGGTCGAGGCCGTGCTCGGCGCACGCGTCCTCGTAGGACTGGATCTGCTCGCGCTGCGCCGCGTTCTTCAGCGCGTCGGCACTGCGGCCCTTGGCGGACCGGCTCGCGCCGCCCTCGGTCTCCTTGCGGATCGCGCCGCCGAGCAGGCCGCCGTGCAGCGGCGACCAGGGGATGACGCCCAGGCCGTAGGACTGCGCGGCGGGCAGGATCTCCATCTCGACGCGGCGTTCCACCAGGTTGTACAGGCACTGCTCGGAGACCAGGCCGAGCGAACCGCGGCGCGCGGCCGTCTCGTTGGCCTGCGCGATGTGCCACCCGGCGTGGTTGCTGGAACCGGCGTAGAGGATCTTGCCCTGCTGGACCAGGACGTCGATCGCCTGCCACACCTCGTCCCAGGGGGTGTTCCGGTCGACGTGGTGGAACTGGTACACGTCGATGTGGTCGGTACCGAGACGCTTCAGGCTCGCGTCGGCCGCGCGCCGGATGTTGAGCGCGGACAGCCGGCCCTCGTTGGGCCAACTGCCCATGTCTCCGTAGACCTTGGTGGCCAGCACGGTCTTCTCGCGCCGGCCGCCGCCCTTGGCGAACCAACTGCCGATGATCTCCTCGGTACGGCCCTTGTTCTCGCCGAAGCCGTAGACGTTGGCGGTGTCGAAGAAGTTGAGGCCGGCGGCGTGCGCGGCGTCCATGATGGCGTGGCTGTCGGACTCGTCGGTGACCGGCCCGAAGTTCATCGTGCCCAGGACCAGGCGGGAGACCTTCAGACCACTGCGGCCAAGCTGCGTGTACTCCATGATCCCCAGCCAAGCCCTTCGAGCGGACTCCAGGCAAGCAGCCCCGGCAGCCGGCACGCCGTGTCGGCCGCCCGCCCGCCCCCGGTGCGGCCGGTGGGCGCGGCCGGCGCGCGGGCGCCGGCGCCGTCCACGCCACCGGGGGTGAGCTCGCCGGGGCGTATGTCGCGGTCCCCCAGGCATGCCGGCCGGTGTCGTCCACGCCGCGGGGGACGAGCTCGCCGGAGGCGTGACCCGCTGTCCCTCAGACCCGCCAGCCGGCGTCGTCCACGCCGCCGGGGACGACCTCGCCGGGGGCGTAGGGGCCGCGGGTCAGCACGAAGCTGCCGATGTCGAGGTGGCTGACCAGGCCGTCGGCGCCGCGCACCACGCACAGCGTCTCGCCGGCGTAGTAGCCGTCGAGGCCGGTCCAGGTGCCGTCCGGCTCCGCCCGGAACCGCGCGGCGCGGCCCGACAGCCCCAACGGCACCAGTTCCAGGCCGCGTTCGGCCCGCAGACGCAACGCGAACGGCGCCGCACCCCAGTACCACGGGCCGGTCAGCGCCAGCAGTTCCGGCTCCGGCACGGTCTCCAACGGCCGCCAGGGCTCCGGAATCCGGGGTTCGAGCTCGGCGACGAGGCCGATCAGTTCGGCCGCCAGCGAACTCACCGGCACCCCCGACGTCGCGTTGGCCAGCACGATCGCGGCCACGTCGTCCGCCTCGCAGATCCACAGCCCGGCCACGAAGCCCGGCATCGAACCCCCGTGCCCGAACAGCGACCGGTCGCCGTCCCGCTTGACCTGGAGACCCAGCCCGTACCCCGACGTCCACTCGGCGTTCTCCGGCGCGGTCGCCGGAGTGCGCATGGCCGCCAACGCGGCGCCGGACAGCACCCGTTCGTCCCCGCCGGTCAGGAAGACCGCGAACCGGCCCAGGTCCGCCACCGTCGACCACAGCTGACCGGCCGGCCCCATCACCCCGGTGTCCTCCAGGGGTTCGGGCAGCATGACGTCGGCCCACGGGTGCACGGCGAAGCCCCCGGCGTGCGGCGCCTCGGGCAGCACGGTCGTGCGGTCCATGCCGAGCGGGGCCAGCACCTCGGCGCGCAGCACCTCGTACCAGCCGGCCCCCCGCACCCGTTCCACCAGGGCGCCCAGCAGCGCGAACCCGGGGTTGGAGTAGTGGAAACGGCTGCCCGGATCGTGCTTGGCCGGCGACTCGGACAGGATGTCGGCCACCGCGGGCCGCAGGCTCCCCGGCGTCCGCTCCCACCAGGGCACCGGGGTCTCCGACGCCAACCCCGAGGTGTGCGACAGCAGTTGACGTACCGTCACATGTCCGGCGACGGTGCACGGCAGATGGCGTTCCAGCGCGTCGTCCAGGCCGACCACGCCCTCGTCGACCAGCCGCATCACCAGTACCGCCACGAACGACTTCGTGATCGACCCGATCCGGTACTGCACGTCCCCGTCCGGCCGGTGCGCGTCCAGCATGCTGCGGCTGTCGCACCACACCGTGCGCCCGCCCCGCACCACCGCGCCGACCAGCGACGGCGCCCGCCCCTGCGCCTGCCCCACCGCCAACCGGTGCAGCAACGCCCGCCGCGTCCCGGGCAGCAGTTCCTCCGACGTGCTCATACGGTCCTCCGATGGGGTGGGGCGGTGTGCGGTCGCGGGGGTGCGGTTGATGCGTGCGGTGTGCGGTCGCGTGCGGTGTGGTCGGGGTCTGCGGTTGCGTGCGGTGCGGTGCGGTCGGGGTCTGCGGTGGGGGCAGGGTGCACGGTGCGGTGGCCGGCCGGCGGTGAGGTCGGCGTCCGCGGTCGCGTGCGGTGCGGTGCGGTGCCCGCGGTGTCAGAACGGCACAGCGTACGGCTCCGCCAGGCCCCACGCCTGGAACATCGCGTCCGCGAAGGCCGCCGCGATCCGGTGCTCGCCGGCCGCGTTCGGGTGGGTGCCGTCGTAGGTGTCGAGCTGGATGTCGTAACCGCGCGGCGACGAGGCCATCAGCAACGGCGAGGCGGAGCCGTCGAGTTCGGCCACCGTCTTGGCCAGAAGGGTGTTGAACTGCTCGCACTGGCCGGCGAATCCGGGATCGAGCAGCGCGCGGGTGTTGGGGATGACCGGCAGCATCACCATGCGCACGGCCGGGTTGGCCGCACGGGCCCGCGCGACGAACAACCGGACGTTCTCCACGGTCTGTTCGGGGTTGGTGTAGAAGCCGAGGTCGATCAGGCCGAGCGATATCAGCAGCACGTCCGCCCGCTGCGCCCGCACCTCGTCGCCGATCAGCGGCGCGAGGTGCTTCCACCCCTCGCCCCACCCCGCGAAGTGCCGCCGCGCGGCCGGCGGGAAGCCGCTGTCCGCGTAGCCGTCGCTGACCGCGGCGTCCACCACCGGGTCGTACAACGCGCACCGCGAACCGGTCACCGCGAACGGCCCGTCCAGCGTGGCCCGCAGATGCGACCACATCCGGTACCGCCAGGTGTGGTCGCCGACGGCACCGATGGTCATGGAGTCGCCGACGAACAGGAAACGCATCCCGGCATCATCCCCGACGCGAGCGGGGCGGGGCGAGGGGGAGGTTCCGGCGAGGCGGGCGGCACGTGCCGGAGGTGGGCGGAGGCAGGCGGAGGCGGGCGGTGCGAGGCGGGCGGAGGCGCACGGTGCGAGGCGGGCGGCGCGCCCGGGGCCGTGGGGGCGCCCGGCGCCGCACGTCCCCCCTCCCGCCCCCGCTACCTCCGCGTCAACGCCCCGCCCCCGCCCCCACGGCCTCCGCGTCAACGCCCCGCCCCTCGCGCGAGCCCCCCGCAGGGGATGGCACGCTTGGCCCCATGCGTACGCAACGACCGCACCGGTTCCGGACCGGGATCGCCCGACTCGCGACGACCGCGTTGATGGCCGGTGCCGCGCTGGCCTGGGCCGCGGTGGCCGCCGTTCCCGCGAGCGCCGACAGCGGTCCCTCCGTGGCGTTCACCCTGCGGGACCCGCGGATCACCGAGTCCAGCGGGCTGGCGGCCAGCCGCATCCATCCGGACGTGTACTGGACGCACAACGACAGCGGCGACGGCCCGTACGCCTACGCCGTCGACGGCCGCACCGGCCGCACGCTCGCGCGGATCACGCTGCGCGGCGTGCCGGCCCGCGACATGGAGGCGATCTCCATCGGGCCGGACGACGACATCTACCTCGGCGACATCGGCGACAACCTCGGCGGCACCTGGCCCGAGGTGTGGATCTACCGCTTCCCCGAGCCCAGGACGCTCACCGACCGGACCGTCGACGTCACCCGCTTCACCGTGCGGTACGCGGACGGGCCGCGCAACGCCGAGTCGCTGATGGTCGACCCGAGGACCGGCCGGGTCTACATCGCGTCGAAGAACGAGGACGGCGGCGGGCTGTACCAGGGCCCCGCGCGGCTGTCCGCGACCGCGGCCAACGTCTTCCACAAGATCGCGGACGTCCCGTGGGTGACCGACGGCTCCTTCTCGCCGGACGGCAGCCGGCTGCTGCTGCGCGGCTACTTCGGCGCGACGGACTACCGCTGGACCGGCGGCCGGCCGCAGCGGATCGGGGCGGTCGACATCCCGTTGCAGCGCCAGGGCGAGTCCGTCACGTACACCCGCGACGGCCGCGCGCTGATGGTCGGCAGCGAGGGCGACGCCAGCGAGGTCTGGCGGGTACCGCTCGCCGGCGCCGACCTGCCCGACTCCGCCCACGGCGCGTCGGCCGCCGCCGCGACCTCCCCGGCCGCCTCGCCGAGCACCTCCCCCTCGCCCGGCACCGACGTCAAACCGTCCGGCCGGCACGGCAGCTACGTCATCGGCATCATCGCGCTCGTCATCGCCACGATCCTCGTCTCCGGCCTGCGCAAACTGGCCGCCCGCAGCCGCGACCGGGGCCGGGACGGCGGCGACGACCGCGACCGGGACGACCGCGACCGGAACGGCGACGACCGCGACTGGCGCTGAGCCCGGGGACGTCAACTCCGCGACGCGCTTTCCGAGCCGTTCGCCCGGACTTCACGGGCCGTGCCTCCCTCTGCCGGGTGGTTCTGCCGGTGGGTGGAACTGTGGGCCACCGCCGTGCGTGTTGAGAGGAGGAAGCGGGACGAAACCCGCTCAACGGGGGAAGGGGAGCAGGGGGATGAGAAACGCGAGAAAGAGTCGGCGCGCGGTCTTCGGGGTGGCTGTCGCGGCGGTGTCGCTGGCCGTGGCCGTCGCGATCGCGGTGCCGGCCGTGGCGGGGGCGAGCCCCGCGGCGGTGTCGCCGTCGGCCGGCGCACACCGGACCGCGGTCGCACCGGCCGGAGCGAGCACGCCGACCGCGGTGAAGGGCGCCGCCGTGGTGAAGGGCGCCGCCGTGCGGTCCGGCAGTCCGCTGTCGACCACCGACCGGGTCGCCGACTTCTACGGTGCCTACATCGACGCCATCAGCGGTGACAGCGGCCAACTGTCCACCGACCTGCGCACGGCCTACCTGACGAAGGCGCTGCGCACCCGGCTCACCGCCTGGCAGGCCAAGGAGCACGCCGACGGCGTGCTGCGCGCCCAGGACATCCCGGCCAGCTGGACCGTCAGCGCGGGCGACGCGGCCACCGGCCACGTCACCAGTACGGTCACGCTGACCTGGAGCACCGGTCCGCACCCGGAGGTCACGCGGCTGACGGTGCGCAGCGACCTGCGCACCCAGCTGATAACGGACATCACCCCGGCGACCTGACGGGGTTTTCCCCGGCGGACGGGCTTTTCCCGGCGGACGGGCGGCGGACGGTCACCGTGCGCCGCCCGGAGCCGGGGGAGTCCCGGCGGTCCGTCGGATCGCGCGGGTGGCGCGGATGTCGGCGATCGGGTCGCCGTCGACCAGTGCGAGGTCCGCGCGCGGGCCGGGCGCGACGGCGCCGCGGTCGGGGAGGCGGAAGTGCCGGGCCGGGAGGGCGGTGGCGGCCCGGAGGGCCTCGGCGGTGGACAGGCCCGCCCGGACCAGGAGTTCGAGTTCGTGGTGGAGGCTCTCGCCGTGCCGGGGGCCGAACGGGACGCCCCCGGCGTCGTTGGCGTCGGTGCCGGCCGGCACCGGGACCCCGGCCCGGTGCAGCAGCCGCACGCTTTCGACGGTGGCCCCGAAGGCGTCCGGCCGGCCGAGGGGGACGTGCGTGATGACGTCGGCGCCCGACGCCACGGCCAGGGCGTACGTGTCGGCGGCCGCGGCGTGCACGACGGTCATCAGGCCGTGCGCGCGGGCCGCCGCGACCAGGCGCTCGGTGGTGGCCGCGTGCGGACCGCCGTCCTCCAGCACGATCTTCGGGTAGTCGGCGCCCCCGGCCACCCGGGCGGCGACGTGACGTTCGCCTCCCGCGGGCCGGCGACCAGGGCGTCGCGCGGCATGCCGGGGATCGCCGCGTGTGCGCCGCCCGGCCCGACGGCCGGTACACCGGGGCTGCGGATGTCGGGCGGGCCTGGCAACTCCCGCGGTGACGCGACGAGTTCGGGCGGCCAGGTGGCCATGTCGAGCGCGGTCGTCACACCGGCGCCGCACCGCTGCTCAAGGGTCTCGCGGCCGGACAGGTGGACGTGCGCGTCGATCACCCCGGGCAGCAGTACGGCGCCGTGCGCGTCGACCAGCCGCGCGCCGGCGGTGTCGGTCCGCCCGCTGATGACGCCGCCGTCCACCACGACGGTCCGCGGCCCGGTCAGCCGCCGCCCGTCGAAGACCCGGGCGTTGACGATGGCGGTCCCGACCACCCCGCCGGCCCGGTCGGCACCGGCCGCACCGCGCCCGCCGGCCATATCGTCGGCACCGGGGGTGAGCCGGTCGCCGGTTCCGTGGTCCCTACGCACCGTACGCCTGGGCGCCGAGGCCGCCGCGCGGGCCGCGCGGGCGCGCAGGGGCTATACACGTAACCGTGAACTCTTCGGACGAAGCCGCGCCCGGCGCGGACGACCGCCACCCGCCCCCGCGAGCCACCCGCCGCCGCGGCACCGCCCTGACCAGGGCGATCTACCTGACGACTCTCGAAGAACTCGCCGACAGCAGCTTCGAGGAACTCAGCTTCGACAAGATCGCGAAGAAGGCCGGCGCGGGCAAGGCGTCCCTCTACCGCCGCTGGAACACCCCCGCCGAGCTGGTGCTCGACGCCCTCACCGACTCCGACTGCGGGTTCGCCGCCACCCCCGACCCGGCCACCGGATCGCTGCGCGAGGACCTGCTGACGCTGCTGAACGGCTTCGCCCGCGCCCTCGACCAGCCGCACGGCCGCGCCCTGCGCCCGCTGATGACCCAACGCGGCCGGCACCCCCGCCTCTACGACGAGGTGTTCCGCCGGGTGGTCGAGCCCCGCCAGCAGCTCATCCTGCACGTCCTGCGGGCCGCCGCCGACCGCGGCGAGGCCGACCCCGCCGCCGTCACCGCGCGCGTCGCCGCCCTCGGGCCCCGCCTCGTCATCGCCGAGCACATCCACACCGGCGCCGTCCCCGCCGCCGAGACCGCGGCCATCGTCGACGAGGTCATCCTCCGCCTCACCCGCCTCACCCGCCCCGGCTCCCCGGACCCGTCGAGCTGACCGATCCGTCGCCCTGGCGGCCACGTCTGGCGGGCGGCGCAACGCCCGGCGGGCTACCGTCGGCCGTTCATCGCCTGCGTTCGGATGCGGAACGGGGAGCGGAGCAGGGGGAGTTGGCTCAGGGAGCGGGATCAGGGCCCGGGAGCGGGGCCGGGGCGACGGGCGCGGCGGGGGTGAAAGGCGTTGGGTGTGAAGGCAGTTGGGGTCATCGCCGGTCTGGTGGTCGGCGTCGCGGTGACCGGCTGCACGGGTTCGCCGGCCCGGCATACGACCGCGGACGCGTCGCCGGCGCCGTCGGCCCGCCCGTCCGCCGCGGCGCTTCCGGCGTTCCCAACGGCCGCGCCCGGCACGGTCGTTGTGCGGCAGGTCGACGGCGGCGGCCCGCACGCCGACCGTTCGGCAACGCTGCCGTCGCGGACGCTGACCCTGCGCCTGGCGTGCGCGGGAGCACCGGCGAAGACGGTCTCGGCGGAGGTGTTCCAGACGGGGGGCGTCCCGGGCGGAGGGGGCGGCTGCCGCGTCCGGGGGCGGCTCCTCCGCAGGGGGCCCGTCCGGGGAGGCGCCGGTGTACCGCGTCCGCCTGCCGTGCGACGGCTCGGCGCAGCGCGTCACCCTGACGCCGGACCGCACGACGCCGCTCGGCACCGAGGTCGACGCGCCGCCGGGCGCCCGGTACGCGCTGCTGATCACGCGGCGTTGAGCACGTGAGACGGCCGCCGTCCCCGCCGCCGCCGTCCCCACGCCTCCGATGCCGTCGGCGTCAAGTGCTCACGGGCCCAGCAGGCCGATGTCCGCCCACACCGTCTTGCAGGGGAACGGGCCCGGCTCGATGCCCCACGCGTCGGCGAGCGCGTCGATCAGCAGCATGCCGTGGCCGTTCGTACGGCCGTCGGGCGAGGGGGAGCGGACCACCGGGACGGCTTCGTGGCGGGTGTCGGTGACGGCGATACGGAGCGTCGCCGTGCCGTCGGCGTCGCCGGGGACCTCGACCGTGAGGGAGAGCCGGAAGTCCTGGCCGCGGACGTGGCCGTGGACGGCCGCGTTGGTCGCCAACTCGGCGATGAGCAGCGGCGCCACGTCCGACACCAGCCCCCACGACCTCAGCTGTTCCGTCCCGAGCAGCCGTGCCAGGCGCGCGCCGCGCGGGGTCGCGGACAGCAGCGCGGCGAACTGGAACGTCAGGGCGGAGGCCCCCGGCGGTGTGGTTTCTGCGTTCACACCGCCCAGCGTGACGGCCCGCCCGCCCACTGACCAGTACTCGATCCTGTACGCAGAGTAACGTACCCGGGGATTCCGGTTGCGCCGGACCGTCGCGGGCCGCCCGGCCAGGGTCTGCTGCCGACGACGCTCGCCCTGCGGTCGCCAGGGACCGGCGCAGCCGACGGGGGTGTCGCCCACGCGCAGCCGTTGGGAGCGTCGGGCCGCATCGCGGAAGTGGGCGAGAGCGGGAGCGGCAGTGGCCCGGAAGGCGTCCAGGTCGTCGTTCGGGTCGGAACGCAGGGCCGTGCTCCACCTCCTGCCCGGATCAGGCGACGTGGCGAGCCCGCAGCGCGGCGTCAGGGGGAGGCCGTAGACCGGGCGCCGCAGGCCGGCACGCCGCACGCGCCCCGCAACACGTACGGAACGGCAAGTCGCCGTAAGGCGCAGAACGCGCTGGCCCGTGTCCGGTCGACCCGCAGGCCGGTGTGCTGGATGATCGACCGATCGGCATCCGGCGGCGTTGGGAACTCGGTGATCACTCAGGGCGTGAAGATCGCGACACGCTGCGACGGCTGCGGGGGCCTGCTCATCTGCGACGCCAGTCAGTACGTCGAGGGCGACCTGCTGTGCTGGAGCAGCGAGGGCACCTGTGCGACCTGCCCGAACGCCTGGCGCGAGCGGAACCCCGGCGGTCCGGTTCCGGAGGAGATCCGGCGGGCGCTGCTCGCCGAGTCCGGTCCGGCCCGCCTTCGTCTCGCCGGTCCCGAGGCGAACATCATCGCGGTCGTGCGGGTGCTGGCCGAGACACAGGGGCTCCCGCTGGTCCGGGCCCGCGCGCTGGCGGGCGAACTGCGGGAGACGGGCCTGACCGGCACGCTGGTCGAGATGCGGTTCATCGCCACCGCGCTGGAGCGCCGGTCGGTGGCCGCGGTGGTGGAGACGGGCGTGAGCTGACCGGGGGCGCGGCGCGCGTCCGGCACGCGGCGGCCCCGCACCCCCTTGCTCCAGTTGGCGGAGGAGGACGTCCTACGGCTCGCGCTTCTGCGGTGCCTGCATGACGACCTTCCCGCTGCTGAGGTCTATCGGGCCGTGGTGCGGGTCGCCCTCGCCCTCTTCGTCGCGGGTCCACTCCAGGCGGTTGCGTTCGTCCTCGGTGTGACGAGAGCCCGGCGTGAAAAGATCATTCAATATGTCGAATCCACCCATGAACGACCAAACGACGGCCGAGCCCATTTTCTTCCCCACCCCGGCCCCCGGCCCCGGGGCGCACGTGTGAAGCAAGGCGGCCGGCCGTGTCGGGCCGCCGTCCACCGCGGTCGAACGTCTACCGCCGTCGACCATCGGCAGTTGCGGTGACGGTCGGTCCGGCCCCCGCCTCCAGCAGCACCCACGGCGCCACAGCCGTGCTCGTTTGTCCGGCTCGCGTTCACCTGCACCGCGACCGCGTCGTCCACCCCCACCGCGACCACCTCCGCCGTCCCCTCGCCCTCCTCCCCACGGCCTTCGAGGGCGGTGAGCACGGTGTGTCGGGGGAGCGACCCTCCAGGACGGGCCTGTGCCGAAGAAGCCGCCCGAGTCCATGCCGCACCACTCACGTCGGCGTCCGGGCACGTACGCCCAGGTGCGTCGCACGTACGCCCAGGTGCGTCGGCCTCAACTCACCGGCGTTCAGGCATGCTTCGCCTCGACGAAGCCCGCACCGTGACCGACGCTCCCGCACCGGCCGGTGGCGGGCTGATCCGGGTGCCGGCAGGACGTGTCGTCCTCGTCGGAGCGCCGGCGTCGGGCAAGACCGGCTTCGTCCGGGCGCTGATCGCCCTTCGACGGATCGATTCGGAAGCCGTGGTGTCCAGCGACGAGATCCGTGCGGAGCTTTTCGGCGATCCGCCCTTCCTGACGGACTCCGACGCCGTGGACGCGGCCGTCTGCGCGGAACGCGACCGCCGGATCGCCGCCCGGCTCGCCGCGGGACGAAACGCGGTCGCCGGGTCGACGAACGTCACCCCGCGGGCCCGAGCACGCCTCCTCGCCCTCGCCGGGCGCTTCACCACCCCCGGTGACTATGTTGCGATTCCCCCAGGAGGTCAGCGATCTCCTGCGACAGCACGCCGAGCGGGGCCGCCCGGACGGCACCGCCGCGGACGTTCGCGCCTACGCCGCGATCATGCGGCGGGACGCCGGTGCCGACCAGTTGCGTTCCGAAGGCGCAGCAGCCGTCCACGACGTCCCCGGCCGCCGGCAAGGGGTCACGCCCACCGAAGCCGCCGCACGCTTCTTCTTCGGCTGATCCTTGGATCTTCCTGCTGACGGAATGACCTTTCTGCTGGCCGGACATCGAAAGTGTCCGAACGGGTGGCCAACGTCCCTCGACGAACGTCCGCGGGCAACGACGTCCCATACGTTCATCCGATCAACGCCATCGCCCCCGCCTGTTCCCACCGTCACCGCCTTCGGCCGGTCGGAGGAGCGGCGTCGGCGTTCGTCGGACAACCGTTCCGGCGCCCAGGGTGCCGGCGCGGCGTCTGCGAGGATCGCGGCATGGACGACGGGACGCGGCGTACCGTGATCGATGGCGTCGAGGCGCACGTGCGGGGGTTCTTCGCCGGGCACGAGGTCGAGGCGGTCGAGTACGACCTGGGGGAGGGGCGGCGCGACGCCGTTCCCGGTCTGCGCGTGCTGGTGGTCGGGCCCGGCCCGCGCGGCAGCCGCTGGACGTACGTCACCGCCGGCTGCTGGGCGCTGTGGACGCGCGCCGGTGCCGGTACGGAATTCCTGCTGACGGCGGCCGTCCGCGACCAGCGGTTCGTCGACCTGGCGGCCAGGGTCGCCCACTACCACGCCTCCTACGCCCTCGACCTGGCCCACAGCGTGCCGCTCGGCCGGCCCCTCGTGCCGGGCGCGTCGTGCGACCACCTGCTCGTCACCCTCCCCCCACCCGTACGGCCCCGCCCTCGAACACTGCCCCCTCCCCGCCGCCCGCACCGCCCGCCTCCTGTGGCTCCTCCCCGTCACCGGCGCCGAGATCGCCTTCCGCCGCGCCACCTCCCACGAGGCGCTGGAGGAACGTTTCGGTGCCGAGGCGATCGACCCGACGGACCCGTTCCGCCGGTCGGTGGCGTGACGTGTGCTGCGTGACGCGTGCTGCGTGACGTGTGCTGCGTGACGTGTGCTGCGTGACGCGTGCTGCGGCGGGGCGGAGGTAGTCCGCGGTCGGACCGGCCCCGTCGGCGTGGCGTGCCCGGAGCGGGTGGGAGCCGGTCAACGGCTGTACGTCGAACGTCGGCGGGAGCACGTGCTTCTGCGGGGCGTCGACCGATCGGCTGCCCGGGGCCTTGCGCGGAGTGATCAACGGTCGTTGTCGGCTGGGCTGCTGGCGGCTGGCGGTTGTACGCGGTGGCGGGGTCGGTGGCGGGTAGTGCGGGGGCGGTGCGGGGGCGGTGCTCCGTCGGGTAACCGTTGTTTTAGTCAACGACCAGTCAACGAATCCCGGAAGGGACACCGCCGCTCCAGCCTCGACGCGCCGCTGCGGTTCTGGCCCGGTCTGCGAGGTCGGCGTCGCGTAGCCGTGACTTGGGGGCTGTGCGGGGTGTCGCCCGACTGGCTGCTCAGGGGCGTGGTGGCGGGTGTGGCGGTGTGTGCCTGCTCCCGCGCCGATGGATCAACGGGCTTTGCTCGCAGCGCTGTTGGCGGCTGGTGGTCGTACGCGGTGGCGGGGTCGGCGGCAGGTGGTCCGTGGTCGGTGCGGGGTCGGTGCTGCGCCGAGTATCCGTTGTTTCTGTCAACGACCAGTCAACGAATCCCGCGAGGGACACCGCCGCCCCCACCCCGCCACGCCGCCGTGGCTACGGTACGGTCAGCACGATCTTGCCGCGGGCGTGGCCGGTGGCGCTCAACTCGTGGGCCCTGGCCGCGTCGACGAGGGCGAAGACCGCGTACAGCGGGACGGTGAAACGGCCCTGCGCGGCGAGCGAGGCGGCCAGCGGAAGACCGGCGTAGCCAGGGGTGGCGGTGCTGCCGGGGGCGGTGTGCGACAGGCGGACGCCGTGGTCGTGGGCGTGCATGTCGGCGATCGTGACGACCCGGTCCGCGTCGCCGGCGATGGCGACGAGGTCGGGCAGTGAACCGGCGCCCGCCGCGTCCAGCACCGCGTCGACCCCGCCGGGCGCCAGCGCCGCGACCCGTTCGGCCAGGCCGGGCCCATAGACGGTGGGCGTCGCGCCGAGGCCGGCGAGGAAGGCGTGGTTGGCCTGGCTCGCCGTGCCGATGACGGTCGCGCCGCGAGCCGCCGCCAGTTGCACCGCGGCCGAGCCGACGCCCCCGGCGGCGCCGTCGATCAGCAGCGTCGTCCCCGCGGTGACTCTTAGCGCGTCCAGCACGCGGGTCGAGGTCTCGATACCGCTCGCCGCGGCGCCGGCCTGCTCCCAGCTGAACGCGTCCGGCTTGGCCGCCCATGCCGTGAGGACCGCGAACTCGGCCGCCGCGCCGCCCAGCCGGGCGATGTCGACGAGCCCGAAGACGGCGTCGCCGAGCGCGGTGCCGGTGACGCCCGCGCCGACCTCGTCGACCACACCCGCCGCGTCCATCCCGGGGATGTGCGGCCACTTCAGCGCCCGGTCGCCCAGCGCGCCGGCCCGCAGCTTCCCGTCCGACGGGGTGACGCCGGACGCCCGCACGGCGATCCGGACCTCGCCGGGCCCGGCGTGCGGCGCCTCGGCCTCCCCGACGCCGAGCACCCCGGGCGGGCCGAACTGCGAGTACTGCAAGGCGAACATGCTGATGCCTCTCCGGTCGGGCGACAGACGGACGACGGCGACCGGGGTGAGCGAACGCGCCCTCCGATGGCCCTTCCGACGCTAACGAGCGAACCGGAGCGCAGCGTCCACTTGACCTAAAGTGAGACGCATGACCGCGAAAGTGCCTCGGATGCGGCCCCCGGCCGAGGCGCCGACCCTGCTCCCGCAGCCGCAGCCGCAGCCGCAGCCGCAGCCGCAGCAGCAGCAGCAGACGAAGACGCCGATGCCGATGCCGCCAGTGCAGACGCAGACGCCGCAGCAGACGACGCCGATGCAGACGCCGACGCCGAGGGCGATGCCGCCAGCGCAGGCGCCGACGACGCCGATGACGCCGCCGCAGACGCCGACGCCCTCGCAGCCACAGAAGACGCAGACGAGGCCGGTGCCGGCAGTGCAGACGCAGACGCCGCAGCAGACGACGCCGATGCAGACGCCGACGCCGAGGGCGATGCCGCCAGCGCAGGCGCCGACGACGCCGATGACGCCGCCGCAGACGCCGCCGCCGCAGACGCCGACGCCCTCGCAGCCACAGAAGACGCAGACGAGGCCGGTGCCGCCAGTGCAGACGCCGGTGCCGCCGGTGCTGCCGCAGACGCCGCAGACGCCGAGGATGCAGACGCAGATTCTGCCCCCGATGTCGCCGATGCCGCCGCCGCAGACGCCCCCGCAGCCACGGAAGACGCAGAGGACGCCCCCGGAGACACAGAAGACGCCGACGCCGCCCCCGCCCCCGCCCCCGCAGGCGCTGCGCGCCGACGCCCGGCACAACCGTCACCGCGTCATCGACGCCGCCCGTGCGGCCTTCGCCGAGCGCGGGCTCGACGTGACGATGCGCGAGATCGCTCGGCGGGCCGGGGTGGGGATCGCCACGCTCTACCGCCGGTTCCCCACGAAGGAGTCGTTGATCGCCGAGGCGTTCGCGGAACAACTCGACGCCTGCGTGGCAGCGTTGGACGCCGCGCTCACCGACCCCGACCCCTGGCGCGGGTTCCGCGCGGTCATCGAGAAGGTCTGCGCGATGCAGGCCGTGGACCGGGGATTCACCGCGGCGTTCCTGGCCGCGTTCCCCGACGACGTCGGCTACGGCCGGCTGATCGCCCGCAACGCGCGGGGGTTCGCCGAACTCACCCGGCGTGCCAAGGCCGCCGGCCGGTTGCGCGCCGACTTCGAGCCGGGCGACGTGAAGCTGCTGATCATGGCCAACGGGGGGCTCGGCGCCGGGTCCCCGGCCACCGCGCCGGCCGCCTCCCGCCGGCTCGTCGCCCTGCTCCTGCAATCCCTCAGCGCCCACCCCGCCGACCCGCCGGCCCCGCTGCCGCCGGGACCGCGTGAGAACGTCCGCGGCCCGAGCGGCCCGAGCGGCCCGAGCGGCCCGAGCGGCCCGAGCGGCGGCGCGGCCTCCCCGGCGTGACGTCGAACACCCCCGCCGATCACCGGACACAGCTCGCCGGTCATCGGACGCAGCGTGCCGATCGCGGGACACAAGGGGACGAACCCGTCCCGTTCGGTCCCCCGCGATGCGGTCAACTCGCGGTCCGGGGGCGGGTTGTGGATTGGGAGGGGGTTGCGGAGGGGTATGCTCCCCGCCCCGATTCGCAACCGGCGGAGCCCGTGTGGCACACTGTCCAGGTTGCTCGGTTGAGTGCCGATGCTGCGCGCCTCCCGTCGGGAGGGCCGGAAGCGAGTCCCACAGTACTCGTCGTCCCATGAAATGCGTCTTCGGCGCAGGGGCGGACGTACGGGAATCTTCCGGGAAGCTCAGCGCGGGGCTCGCCAGGTGCCTGGTGGATTCCACACCCCGGTCCTTGAGAGTGATCCCCCCTGGGGAGATTTGTTCGCAAGGAACGCGACACGCCCGACCGCGTGGGTCGGTGGTCGCATGGGGACATCAGGTCCCAGAGCGTTACGAGAGACAGGACTACGGAGTAGCCATGGCGGGACAGAAGATCCGCATCCGGCTCAAGGCCTACGACCACGAGGTCATCGACAGCTCGGCGAAGAAGATCGTCGAGACGGTGACCCGCACTGGTGCGCAGGTCGCAGGCCCGGTGCCGCTGCCCACTGAGAAGAACGTGTACTGCGTCATCAAGTCCCCGCACAAGTACAAGGACGCGCGGGAGCACTTCGAGATGCGCACGCACAAGCGCCTCATTGACATCCTCGACCCCACGCCGAAGACGGTTGACTCGCTCATGCGCCTCGACCTGCCGGCCGGCGTCGACATCGAGATCAAGCTCTGAGGTGACGCGCGAGATGGCAAAGCAGATTAAGGGCGTCCTGGGCGAGAAGCTCGGCATGACCCAGGTCTGGGACGAGAACAACCGGATCGTTCCGGTGACCGTCGTCAAGGCCGGGCCCTGCGTCGTCACCCAGGTCCGCAGCAGCGACAACGACGGCTACGAGGCCGTCCAGATCGCCTTCGGCGAGATCGACCCGCGCAAGGTGAACAAGCCCCTCAAGGGCCACTTCGCCAAGGCCGACGTCACCCCCCGCCGCCACCTGGTGGAACTGCGGACCTCCGACGCCAGCGAGTACACGCTCGGCCAGGAGATCACCGCTGAGGCCTTCGAGGCCGGCGTGAAGGTCGACGTGACCGGCAAGAGCAAGGGCAAGGGCTTCGCCGGTGTCATGAAGCGTCACAACTTCAAGGGCCTCGGCGCCGGACACGGCACCCAGCGCAAGCACCGCTCGCCCGGCTCCATCGGTGGTTGCGCCACCCCGGGCCGCGTGTTCAAGGGCCTGCGCATGGCCGGCCGCATGGGCAACGAGCGCGTGACCACCCAGAACCTGACCGTCCACGCCGTTGACGCGGAGAAGGGCCTGCTGCTCATCAAGGGCGCGGTTCCTGGTCCGAACGGCGGCCTCGTCCTGGTCCGTACCGCGGCCAAGGGGGCCTGAGGTAACCGATGAGCACCATTGACATCCTTTCGCCCGCTGGCGAGAAGGCCGGTAGCGTCGATCTCCCCGCGGAGATCTTCGACGTCACGGTCAGCATCCCGCTGATCCACCAGGTCGTCGTCGCCCAGCAGGCCGCTGCCCGTCAGGGCACGCACAAGACCAAGACCCGCGGCGAGGTCCGAGGCGGCGGCAAGAAGCCGTACCGCCAGAAGGGCACCGGCCGCGCCCGTCAGGGTTCGACCCGTGCGCCGCAGTTCGCCGGCGGTGGCGTCGTGCACGGCCCGCAGCCGCGCGACTACTCGCAGCGGACCCCGAAGAAGATGGTCAAGGCCGCCCTGCGCGGCGCCCTGACCGACCGCGCGCGTCACAACCGCATCCACGTCGTGTCCGCCGTCCTCGAGGGCTCCGCCCCGTCGACGAAGGCCGCCCGGGTGCTGCTCGGCAAGATCAGCGACCGCAAGAACGTGCTGCTGGTCGTCGAGCGCGCCGACGAGGCCGCCTGGCTGTCGGCTCGCAACCTGCCCCAGGTGCACATCCTGGAGGCCGGTCAGCTGAACACGTACGACGTGCTGATCTCGGACGACGTCGTCTTCACCAAGGACGCCTTCGACCGCTTCACCGGTAACGGCGCCGCCGAGACCGAAGGGAGCGACGCCTGATGAGCGACACCGCAACCGCGATTGCCACCAGCAAGACGTACACGGACCCCCGTGACATCCTGCTCAAGCCCGTGGTGTCCGAGAAGAGCTACGCACTGCTCGACGAGAACAAGTACACGTTCCTCGTGGACACGCGTGCCAACAAGACCCAGATCAAGCAGGCCGTCGAGTCGGTCTTCTCGGTCAAGGTCACCGGGGTCAACACGATCAACCGGCAGGGCAAGCGCAAGCGCACCCGCACCGGTTTCGGCAAGCGCAAGGACACCAAGCGCGCCATCGTGACCCTTGCCGAAGGCGACCGCATCGACATCTTCGGCGGTCCGGTCTCCTAACGGGGACCGGAGCGTTCAGAAGTCCGGAATATTCCGAGGACTGAGAAATGGGTATCCGCAAGTACAAGCCGACGACCCCGGGCCGTCGTGGCTCCAGCGTCGCCGACTTCGTCGAGATCACGCGGTCCACGCCGGAGAAGTCGCTGGTCCGTCCCCTGCACAGCAAGGGCGGCCGTAACAACGCCGGTCGTGTGACCGTCCGTCACCAGGGTGGTGGCCACAAGCGCGCCTACCGCGTGATCGACTTCCGTCGTCACGACAAGGACGGCGTGCCGGCCAAGGTCGCGCACATCGAGTACGACCCCAACCGCACCGCCCGCATCGCGCTGCTGCACTACGCGGACGGCGAGAAGCGCTACATCCTGGCCCCGGCCAAGCTGGTGCAGGGCGACCGCGTCGAGAACGGCGCCGGCGCCGACATCAAGCCCGGCAACAACCTGCCGCTGCGCAACATCCCGGTCGGTACCACGGTGCACGCCATCGAGCTCCGCCCCGGTGGCGGCGCGAAGATGGCGCGCTCCGCCGGTACCTCGGTGCAGCTGCTGGCGAAGGAGGGCGCCATGGCGACCCTCCGCATGCCCTCCGGTGAAGTCCGCATGGTCGACGCGCGCTGCCGCGCCACCGTCGGCGAGGTCGGCAACGCCGAGCAGTCGAACATCAACTGGGGCAAGGCCGGCCGCATGCGCTGGAAGGGCGTTCGCCCGACCGTCCGCGGTGTCGCGATGAACCCTGTCGACCACCCGCACGGTGGTGGTGAGGGTAAGACCTCCGGTGGTCGCCACCCGGTTTCGCCGTGGGGCCAGAAGGAGGGCCGTACTCGCTCGCCGAAGAAGGCCAGCAACAAGTACATCGTCCGCCGCCGCAAGACGAACAAGAAGCGCTAGGAGCAGGTTTAGATGCCGCGCAGTCTCAAGAAGGGGCCCTTCGTCGACGACCACCTGATCAAGAAGGTGGACGTACAGAACGAAGCAGGCACCCACAACGTCATCAAGACCTGGTCCCGGCGCTCGATGATCATCCCGGCGATGCTGGGCCACACGATCGCGGTGCACAACGGCAAGATCCACGTCCCGGTGTTCGTCACCGAGTCCATGGTCGGCCACAAGCTCGGCGAGTTCTCGCCGACCCGCACCTTCCGCGGCCACGTCAAGGACGACCGCAAGTCGAAGCGTCGCTGATTCGACGGAGTTGCGAGAACTGAAGGCCGGCCTCCCCGCGCGTGCGGGGAAGCTCCAGACAGACACCGAAGGGACGACCATGGAAGCCAGGGCCCAGGCGCGGTACATCCGCGTCACGCCCATGAAGGCCCGCCGAGTGGTGGACCTCATCCGTGGCATGAATGCCACGGAGGCTCAGGCGGTCCTGCGATTCGCCCCGCAGGCCGCGAGCTTGCCGGTGGGCAAGGTGCTCGACAGCGCCATCGCCAACGCCGCGCACAACTACGACCACACCGACGCGGGCTCGCTGTTCATCAGCGAGGCCTACGTCGACGAGGGCCCGACCCTGAAGCGGTTCCGGCCGCGTGCCCAGGGCCGCGCGTACCGGATCCGCAAGCGGACCAGCCACATCACCGTGGTCCTCGCCAGCAAGGAAGGGACCCGGTAATGGGCCAGAAGGTTAACCCGTACGGGTTCCGGCTCGGCATCACCACGGACTTCAAGTCCCGGTGGTACGCCGACAAGCTGTACAAGGACTACGTCAAGGAAGACGTCGCCATCCGCCGGATGATGACGCAGGGCATGGAGCGGGCCGGCATCTCCAAGGTGGAGATCGAGCGCACCCGCGACCGCGTCCGCGTCGACATCCACACCGCCCGGCCGGGCATCGTCATCGGCCGTCGCGGCGCGGAGGCCGACCGCATCCGCGGTGACCTGGAGAAGCTCACCGGCAAGCAGGTGCAGCTGAACATCCTCGAGGTCAAGAACCCGGAGACCGACGCTCAGCTGGTGGCCCAGGCCGTCGCCGAGCAGCTCGCCTCCCGCGTGTCCTTCCGCCGTGCCATGCGCAAGTCGATGCAGGGCACCATGAAGGCCGGCGCCAAGGGCATCAAGATCCAGTGCGGCGGCCGTCTCGGCGGCGCCGAGATGTCCCGCTCGGAGTTCTACCGCGAGGGTCGCGTCCCGCTGCACACGCTGCGCGCCAACGTGGACTACGGCTTCTTCGAGGCCAAGACCACCTTCGGCCGCATCGGCGTCAAGGTGTGGATCTACAAGGGCGACGTGAAGAACATCGCCGAGGTCCGCGCCGACAACGCCGCCGCCCGCGCCGGCAACCGTCCGTCCCGTGGCCCCGGTGGCCCGGGCGGCGACCGTCCGCAGCGTCGTGGTGGCGGCGAGCGTGGCGGCCGCGGTGGCCGTCGTCCGCAGCAGGGCGGGGAGACCCAGGCCAAGGCCGAGGCTCCCGCCGCTGCCGAAGCCGCCCCGGCGGCCGAGAGCACCGGAACGGAGGCCTGACCCTCATGCTGATCCCCCGTCGGGTCAAGCACCGCAAGCAGCACCACCCGAACCGTGACGGCATGTCCAAGGGCGGCAACGAGCTGGCCTTCGGCGAGTACGGCATCCAGGCCGTCACCCCGGCGTACGTGACGAACCGGCAGATCGAGTCCGCTCGTATCGCCATCACCCGTCACATCCGCCGTGGCGGCAAGGTGTGGATCAACATCTACCCGGACCGCCCGCTCACCAAGAAGCCGGCCGAAACCCGCATGGGTTCCGGTAAGGGTTCTCCCGAGTGGTGGGTCGCGAACGTCAAGCCCGGTCGGGTGATGTTCGAGCTGTCCTTCCCGAACGAGAAGGTTGCCAAGGAGGCGCTGACCCGCGCCGCCCACAAGCTTCCGATGAAGTGCCGGATCGTCCGGCGCGAGGCAGGTGAGTCGTGATGGCGGCCGGTACCCAGGCGTCAGAGCTGCGCGAGCTGAACAGCGAGGATCTCCTCGGAAAGCTCCGTGAGGCCAAGGAGGAGCTGTTCAACCTCCGTTTCCAGGCGGCCACCGGGCAGCTCGAGAACAACAACCGGCTCAAGGTTGTCAAGAAGGACATCGCTCGGATCTACACCCTCATGCGTGAGCGTGAGCTGGGCATCGAGACGGTGGCGAGCGCCTGATGAGCGAGAAGACTGTGACTGACACGAACAAGAGCGAGCGCGGCTTCCGCAAGGTCCGTGAGGGCCTGGTCGTCAGCGACAAGATGGACAAGACCGTCGTCGTCGCCGTCGAGGACCGCGTCAAGCACGCGCTCTACGGCAAGGTCATCCGTCGTACCAACAAGCTCAAGGCGCACGACGAGCAGAACGCCGCCGGCATCGGCGACCGCGTGCTGCTCATGGAGACCCGGCCGGCCTCCGCCACCAAGCGGTGGCGCGTCGTCGAGATCCTCGAAAAGGCCAAGTAATCCCTGAGGCCCCAGAAATATTTGGGGGCCCCTCAGGACCGTTCCGTCAGGCTCGGAGCGGGGGCCGTGACCACTGGTCCACGGCCCCCGCACCGGGAACCGACGCGACAATCAGGAGATAGACGTGATCCAGCAGGAGTCGCGACTGCGTGTCGCCGACAACACTGGTGCCAAGGAGATCCTTTGCATCCGTGTTCTCGGTGGCTCCGGTCGCCGCTACGCGGGAATCGGTGACGTCATCGTCGCCACCGTCAAGGACGCGATCCCCGGTGGCAACGTGAAGAAGGGCGAGGTCGTCAAGGCGGTCGTCGTCCGCACCGTCAAGGAGCGGCGCCGTCCCGACGGCTCGTACATCCGGTTCGACGAGAACGCCGCGGTCATCCTCAAGAACGACGGTGACCCCCGCGGCACCCGCATCTTCGGCCCGGTCGGCCGCGAGCTGCGTGAGAAGCGGTTCATGAAGATCGTTTCTCTCGCGCCGGAGGTGCTGTAACCGATGAAGATCAAGAAGGGTGACCTGGTCCAGGTCATCACCGGCAAGGACAAGGGCAAGCAGGGCAAGGTCATTCAGGCCATCCCGGCCGACAACCGTGTCCTGGTCGAGGGTGTCAACCGGGTCAAGAAGCACACGAAGGTCGGCCAGACCGCTCGTGGGTCGAAGACCGGCGGCATCGTCACCACCGAGGCCTCGGTGCACGTCAGCAACGTGCAGCTCGTCGTGGAGAAGGACGGCAAGAAGGTCGTCACCCGCGTCGGCTACCGCTTCGACGACGAGGGCAACAAGATCCGCGTTGCCAAGCGGACCGGTGAGGACATCTGATGACTGCCACCACCACTACGCCGCGTCTGAAGACTCGCTACCGCGAGGAGATCGCCGGCAAGCTGCGTGAAGAGTTCAGCTACGCGAACGTCATGCAGATCCCCGGCCTGACCAAGATCGTGGTCAACATGGGTGTGGGCGACGCCGCCCGCGACTCCAAGCTGATCGAGGGCGCCATCCGCGACCTCGCCACGATCACCGGCCAGAAGCCCGCCGTCACCAAGGCCCGCAAGTCCATCGCGCAGTTCAAGCTGCGTGAGGGCCAGCCGATCGGTGCCCACGTCACCCTGCGCGGTGACCGCATGTGGGAGTTCCTGGACCGCCTGCTGTCGCTCGCGCTGCCGCGTATCCGCGACTTCCGCGGCCTGTCGGCCAAGCAGTTCGACGGCCGGGGCAACTACACCTTCGGTCTCACGGAGCAGGTCATGTTCCACGAGATCGACCAGGACAAGATCGACCGGGTCCGGGGCATGGACATCACCGTGGTCACCACGGCGACCACGGACGACGAGGGCCGCGCCCTGCTTCGTCACCTCGGCTTCCCCTTCAAGGAGAACTGACCGTGGCGAAGAAGTCCCTGATCGCGAAGGCCGCCCGCAAGCCCAAGTTCGGTGTGCGCGCGTACACCCGCTGCCAGCGCTGCGGCCGTCCGCACTCCGTCTACCGCAAGTTCGGCCTGTGCCGCGTGTGCCTTCGTGAGATGGCCCACCGCGGTGAGCTGCCGGGCGTGACCAAGAGCTCCTGGTAAATACCCTTTCGGGTATCCAGGGCTCTCGGTAAGCAGGTGGTCGGCGGGAGCCCACCCCCTCGTACCGTAAGGTAGAGGGGTTGGGCGCCCGCCGCTCATAATCGTCTTACTACGCCGAAGGTCCCCGCGCCCACCCGCCCCCACGTCAGTTGGGGGAGAGGGACGCGCAGACAGGAAACCGCGGCGAGAGAGGCCTCAGGCCATCATGACCATGACCGACCCCATCGCAGACATGCTCACGCGTCTGCGGAATGCGAACTCGGCCTACCACGACGACGTCGTGATGCCGTTCAGCAAGATCAAGTCGCACATCGCGGAGATCCTCCAGCAGGAGGGCTACATCACCGGCTGGAAGGTCGAGGACGCCGAGGTTGGCAAGAACCTCATCCTCGACCTGAAGTTCGGACCGAACCGCGAGCGCTCGATCGCCGGCATCAAGCGGATCAGCAAGCCGGGTCTGCGGGTCTACGCAAAGTCCACCAACCTGCCGAAGGTGCTCGGCGGCCTGGGCGTGGCGATCATCTCCACGTCTCAGGGCCTCCTCACCGGCCAGCAGGCCGCCAAGAAGGGCGTGGGTGGGGAAGTCCTCGCCTACGTCTGGTAGTTCGGGAAACGGAGGTATAGCCATGTCGCGTATTGGACGGCTGCCCATCACGGTTCCCGCCGGCGTGGACGTCACCATCGATGGCCGTACGGTCCAGGTGAAGGGCCCCAAGGGCGCCCTCTCCCACACCGTCGCCGCGCCCATCGAGATCGCCAAGGGCGAGGACGGCACCCTCGCGGTGACCCGCCCGAATGATGAGCGTCAGTCGAAGGCCCTGCACGGCCTGTCGCGCACGCTGGTGGCGAACATGATCACCGGCGTGACCCAGGGTTACAGCAAGGCTCTCGAAATCAGCGGTGTCGGTTACCGCGTCCAGGCGAAGGGCTCCAACCTGGAGTTCCAGCTGGGCTACAGCCACCCGATCACCGTCGAAGCCCCCGAGGGCATCGCCTTCAAGGTCGAGTCGCCCACGAAGCTCAGCGTCGAGGGCATCGACAAGCAGAAGGTCGGCGAGGTCGCCGCGAACATCCGCAAGCTGCGCAAGCCCGACCCCTACAAGGCCAAGGGCGTGAAGTACGCGGGCGAGGTCATCCGCCGCAAGGTCGGAAAGAGTGGTAAGTAAGCCATGGCGTACGGTGTAAAGATTGCCAAGGGCGACGCGTACAAGGGCGCCGCTCGCAAGCGCCGCCACATCCGGGTGCGCAAGCGCGTGTCCGGTTCGGCGGAACGTCCCCGTCTGGTCGTGACCCGGTCCAACCGGGGCATCACCGCACAGGTCATCGACGACAACGTGGGCCACACGCTGGCCTCCGCGTCGACGTTGGACTCCTCCATCCGCGGGGTCGATGGCGACAAGAGCGCCAAGGCCAAGCAGGTTGGCGCACTCCTCGCGGAGCGTGCCAAGGCCGCGGGTGTCGAGTCCGTCGTGTTCGACCGTGGCGGTAACCGGTACGCCGGGCGCATCGCCGCCCTGGCGGACGCCGCCCGCGAAGCTGGGCTCAAGTTCTGAGCCGCCCGTCGCGAGCGACTAAAGGTCGCAGCGTAGCTAGCGGAAGCAACGAAGAGAGGTAATTCCAATGGCTGGACCCCAGCGCCGCGGTGGCGGCGCCGGTGGCGGCGAGCGGCGGGACCGGAAGGACCGGCGCGACGGCGGCGCCGCGGCTGAGAAGACCGCGTACGTCGAGCGCGTTGTCGCGATCAACCGAGTCGCCAAGGTTGTCAAGGGTGGTCGTCGTTTCAGCTTCACCGCGCTGGTCGTGGTGGGCGACGGTGACGGTCAGGTCGGTGTCGGCTACGGCAAGGCGAAGGAGGTGCCGGCCGCCATCGCCAAGGGTGTTGAGGAGGCCAAGAAGCACTTCTTCCGCGTCCCCCGTATCCAGGGCACCATCCCGCACCCCATCCAGGGTGAGAAGGCCGCGGGTGTCGTGCTGCTGAAGCCGGCCTCCCCCGGTACCGGTGTGATCGCCGGTGGCCCGGTGCGCGCCGTTCTCGAGTGCGCCGGCATCCACGACGTGCTCAGCAAGTCGCTCGGCTCGTCGAACCCGATCAACATCGTGCACGCCACGGTGGCGGCGCTCCAGGGCCTTCAGCGGCCCGAGGAGATCGCGGCCCGTCGTGGCCTGCCGCTGGAGGACGTGGCCCCCGCGGCTCTGCTGCGGGCGCGTGCTGGGGCGGGAGTCTGACATGGCCCGTCTCAAGATCACGCAGACCAAGTCCTACATCGGTAGCAAGCAGAACCACCGTGAGACGCTGCGTTCGCTCGGGCTGAAGCGCCTGCACGACGTCGTCGTCAAGGAGGACCGCCCGGAGATCCGCGGCATGGCGCGCACCGTGCGTCACCTCGTCACGGTCGAGGAGGTGGACTGAGATGGCGGAAGAGAAGCCGCTCAAGCTGCACAACCTCCGTCCGGCCCCCGGCGCCAAGACCGCCAAGACCCGTGTCGGTCGTGGTGAAGGCTCCAAGGGCAAGACGGCCGGTCGTGGTACCAAGGGCACCAAGGCCCGTTACCAGGTTCCGGAGCGCTTCGAGGGCGGGCAGATGCCCCTCCACATGCGTCTCCCGAAGCTCAAGGGCTTCAAGAACCCCGCCCACAAGCAGTTCCAGGTCGTCAACCTGGACAAGCTCACCGAGCTGTACCCGTCGGGTGGCGAGGTGACGGTGGCCGACCTGGTCGCCAAGGGTGCCGTGCGCAAGAACGAACTCGTCAAGGTGCTCGGCGCCGGCGAGGTCTCCGTGGCGCTCCAGGTGACGGTCGACGCCGTCTCCGGCTCCGCCAAGGAGAAGATCGCCGCTGCCGGCGGCAGCGTCACCGAGCTGCTCTGACCGCTCACCGACGCGACTGATCGACCACCGGGGGTGCCCCAATTCATGGGGCATCCCCGGTTGGTCATTCCTCGGGGGGCCTTCTCGCCGGTATGGTGGCGAGGACTGCCGGATTCCGGCGGGTTACGCATGCGTAGCCCCCGGCCTTCGGCAGCTACCCGTATTCGTCGACCTCACGACCGTCACCTTCCGCGCCCGCGGAGGGCGCAGGAGGCAGCGTGCTCACCGGATTCGCCCGCGCGTTCAAAACGCCCGACCTGCGCAAAAAGTTGCTGTTCACACTGGGCATCCTCGTACTGTTCCGGCTCGGTGCGACCATCCCGGTTCCCGGGGTGGACTACACGAACGTCAACCAGTGCATCAAGGAGGCCGGCGGCAACGGCGGTCTCTTCGGCATGATCAACATGTTCAGCGGCGGCGCGCTGCTGCAGTTGACCATCTTCGCCCTGGGGATCATGCCGTACATCACGGCGAGCATCATCCTCCAGCTGCTGACGGTGGTGATCCCGCGCCTGGAGGCCCTCAAGAAGGAGGGCCAGTCCGGCACGGCGAAGATCACCCAGTACACCCGGTACCTGACGCTGGCGCTGGCCGTGCTCCAGGGCACCGGCCTGGTGGCCACCGCGCAGAGCGGCACGCTGTTCCGCACCTGCCAGGTCGGCAACCAGATCGTGCCGGACACCTCGATCTTCCGGACCGCGGTCATGGTCATCACCATGACGTCCGGCACCGTGATGATCATGTGGCTGGGTGAGCTGATCACCGATCGCGGCATCGGCAACGGCATGTCGATCCTGATGTTCACCTCCATCGCGGCCGGCTTCCCCGGCTCGCTGTGGGGCATCAAGCAGGCCGGCAAGATCCTGGACGGCTGGGGCGAGTTCTCGCTCGTGATCCTGGTCGGTCTGGCGATGGTCTGCCTGGTGGTCTTCGTCGAACAGGCGCAACGCCGGGTACCGGTGCAGTACGCCAAGCGCATGATCGGCCGCCGGTCCTACGGCGGTACGTCGACGTACATCCCGCTCAAGGTGAACCAGGCCGGTGTCATCCCGGTCATCTTCGCCTCGTCGCTGCTGTACATCCCCGCTCTCGTGGTCCAGTTCAGCGGCAACACGACGGCCGGGTGGGCCCAGTGGATCAGTACCAACCTGACCAAGGGCGATCACCCGATGTACCTCACCCTGTACTTCCTGCTCATCGTCTTCTTCGCGTTCTTCTACGTGGCGATCTCGTTCAACCCCGAAGAAGTTGCAGACAACATGAAGAAGTATGGTGGGTTCATCCCGGGCATCCGGGCCGGCCGACCCACGGCTGAGTACCTGGGCTACGTCCTGAACCGCATCACCTGGCCCGGGTCGCTCTACCTGGGGCTGATCGCCCTCGTGCCCACGGTGGCCATCGCGCTGTTCAACGGCAGCCAGAACTTCCCGTTCGGCGGCACGAGCATCCTCATCATCGTGGGTGTCGGCCTGGAGACCGTGAAGCAGATCGAGAGCCAGCTCCAGCAGCGCAACTACGAAGGGTTCCTCCGCTGATGCGAATCGTCCTCGTCGGGCCGCCTGGCGCTGGGAAGGGCACCCAGGCCCAATACCTGGCGAAGAACCTGTCGATCCCGCACGTCTCCACCGGGGACCTGTTCCGGGCGAACATCAGCCAGGGCACGGAGCTGGGCCGGCAGGCGCAGGACTACATCGACGCGGGCCAGCTGGTACCGGACTCGGTCACCATCGGCATGGCGACCAACCGTCTCCAGGAGGCGGACGCGGCCGACGGGTTCCTGCTGGACGGCTTCCCGCGCAACCTGGCCCAGGCCGAGGCGCTGGACGCGTTCCTGGCCGAGCAGGGCATCGCGCTGGACGGCGTGCTGGACCTGGAGGTCCCCGAGGACGAGATCGTCAAGCGGATCGCGGGGCGCCGGGTCTGCCGGCGCGACAGCAGCCACGTCTTCCACGAGAGCTACAACCAGCCGGCCCGCGAGGGCGTCTGCGACGTCTGCGGCGGCGAGCTGTACCAGCGCCCGGACGACAGCGAGGACACGGTCCGCACCCGGATCGAGGTCTACCACCGCGAGACCGAGCCGATCATCGACTACTACCGGGCGCAGAACCTGGTCGTGACGATCTCGGCGCTCGGCCCGGTCGACGAGGTCACCGCGCGGGCCATGGAGGCGCTGGGCGTCTCCGAGGCCGCCTGACCGACCCCGTACCCGGTAGGCACACCGGCCGCGGCGCCCCAGGGCGTCGCGGCCGTACCGTTGAGGGCGCACACCGCCGAGCAGAGCAGCACACAGGAAGGCGCAAGGCCATGGTGGAGATCAAGACCCCGGAGCAGATCGCGAAGATGCGCGAGGCGGGGCTGGTCGTCGCGGCGATCCACCGGGCGTGCCGGGAGGCCGCCGTGCCGGGCGCCTCCACCCAGGACCTCGACGAGGTGGCCGCCAGGACGCTCGCCGAGCACAACGCCAAGCCCAACTTCCTCGGCTACGGCGGCTTCCCCGGCAACATCTGCACCTCGGTCAACGACGTCGTCGTGCACGGCATCCCGGACCGCGCGACGGTGCTGAAGTCCGGCGACCTGCTGTCGATCGACGCCGGCGCGATCATCGACGGCTGGCACGGCGACGCGGCGATCACCGTGCTGGTCGGCACCGGCCACACCGCGGAGCAGATCGAGCTGAGCCGGGTGACGGAGGAGTCGATGTGGGCCGGCATCGCCGCGTTCCGCACCGGCGACCGGCTGGTGGACATCTCCCGGGCCATCGAGTCCTACATCCGCCGCCAGCCGCGCCCCGCCGCCGGCCGGTACGGGATCATCGAGGACTACGGCGGCCACGGCATCGGCAGCCAGATGCACATGGACCCGCACCTGCTGAACTACGTCTCCCGCAAGCGCGGCCGGGGCATCAAGCTGGTGCCGGGGCTGTGCCTGGCGATCGAGCCGATGGTGGCGCTGGGCAACCCGGCCACCCACGTGCTGCGCGACGACTGGACGGTCAAGACCGACGACGGGTCCTGGTCCTCGCACTGGGAGCACTCCATCGCGCTGACCGAACGCGGTCCGCTGGTGCTCACCGCGGTCGACGGCGGCAAGGCGAAACTCGCCGCACTCGGTATCACCGCCGCGCCGGACCCGCTCGGCTGATTCACTTTCCCACCCGGTTTGACCTGGGGGTTTCGGTTCGTTACCCCCGAATTAGGGTTTCCAACCGGGCTGACGTAGACTGACACGTCGGCTCACGTGTGCTATCAGGTTTGCCTGAACTCGCCTGATCGTAGTGCGGAGCCGATCAAGGTAGCCGATCCCGAAAGCAGGACATGGCCAAGAAGCAAGGCGCCATCGAAATCGAAGGCACCGTGATCGAGTCTCTGCCGAACGCGATGTTCAAGGTGGAGCTGCAGAACGGTCACAAGGTCCTCGCGCACATCAGCGGCAAGATGCGGATGCACTACATCCGGATCCTGCCCGATGACCGGGTCGTCGTGGAGCTGTCTCCCTACGACCTGACGCGCGGACGGATCGTCTACCGGTACAAGTAGCGGAACAGTAGATCTCTCACGACCCGGAGAACCTGAGCCTCATGAAGGTCAAGCCGAGCGTCAAGAAGATCTGCGACAAGTGCAAGGTGATCCGCCGTCACGGCCGGGTCATGGTCATCTGCGACAACCTGCGCCACAAGCAGCGCCAGGGCTGACGCACGAGCACCTGCACTTTTCGCAGCTCTTCGCGCGACGCGCACCACGTAATACGCAGACACCCGACCCCTCGCGCAAGCGCGGGGACGATACCCCCGGTGGAGGCCGGGGACCCGGCTCGTATGACCTACGGGAACGGTGCTGCGGAAGACCTCCGACTCATCCACAGGAGCCAGATTCATGGCACGCCTCGCAGGCGTTGACCTCCCGCGCGAAAAGCGCATCGAGGTCGCTCTGACCTACGTCTTCGGCATCGGTCGCACCCGTGCCCAGGAGACCCTGAAGAACACCGGTGTGAACCCCGACATCCGCGTGCGCGATCTCGCCGAGGAAGACCTCGTCGCGATCAACAAGTGGGTGGACGAGAACTACAAGTGCGAGGGTGACCTCCGCCGCGAGATCCAGGCGGACATCCGGCGCAAGGTCGAGATCGGCTGCTACCAGGGTCTGCGTCACCGTCGCGGCCTGCCGGTCCACGGTCAGCGCACCCACACGAACGCCCGCACCCGCAAGGGCCCGCGTCGCGCGATCGCCGGCAAGAAGAAGCCGGGCAAGAAGTAGTCCTCAGCGGACTGACTGTCCACGGTCTTCGCTGTAGGACCGACCACCTCCATTGGAGTTCACAGACTTATGCCTCCGAAGGGCCGTCAAGGCGCCGCCAAGAAGGTGCGCCGCAAGGAAAAGAAGAACGTCGCTCACGGGCACGCCCACATCAAGAGCACGTTCAACAACACGATCGTCTCGATCACCGACCCGACCGGGAACGTGATCAGCTGGGCCTCCGCCGGCCATGTCGGCTTCAAGGGCTCGCGCAAGTCCACCCCGTTCGCCGCGCAGATGGCCGCCGAGTCGGCCGCCCGCCGGGCGCAGGAGCACGGAATGCGCAAGGTCGACGTGTTCGTCAAGGGTCCCGGCTCCGGCCGTGAGACCGCGATCCGCTCCCTCCAGGCCACCGGCCTCGAGGTCGGCTCGATCCAGGACGTCACCCCGACCCCGCACAACGGCTGCCGCCCGCCGAAGCGCCGCCGCGTCTGACCAGCTGAAGTAGGAGAACTTAGACAATGGCGCGTTACACCGGGGCCGACTGCAAGCGATGCCGTCGGGAGAAGCAGAAGCTCTTCCTCAAGGGGAGCAAGTGCGAGAGCGCGAAGTGCCCGATCGAGATCCGTCCTTACCCCCCGGGTGAGCACGGTCGCGGGCGCACCAAGGACAGCGAGTACCTGCTGCAGAAGCGCGAGAAGCAGAAGTGCGCGCGCATCTACGGTGTCCTGGAGAAGCAGTTCCGCGGATACTACGAAGAGGCGAACAAGAAGTCCGGCAAGACCGGTGAGAACCTTCTTCGCATCCTCGAGTCCCGCCTCGACAACGTGGTCTACCGGGCCGGCTTCGCCAAGTCCCGCGACCACGCCCGTCAGCTGGTCCGGCACGGTCACATCACCGTGAACGGCCGCAAGACGGACATCCCGTCGGCTCGGGTCGCCCCGAACGACATCATCGAGGTCCGTGCCTCCTCGCGTCAGATGACCCCTTTCGTGGTCGCTGCCGCCGAGGCCGGCGACAAGACGGTTCCGGCGTGGCTGGAGTCCAGCCCGGCGAAGCTGCGGATCCTCGTGCACTCCCTGCCCGAGCGCCAGGTGATCGACACCCAGGTGCAGGAGCAGCTGATCGTCGAGCTCTACTCCAAGTAATCCCTTCGGGGCATTACCGTGGGTAGTCAGGCGATACGGGCGGTACGGCGCGTTTGTGCCGTGCCGCCCGTACCATCGTCAGTACAGCGGGCGTCAAATAGCGGGCGCCCTCGACTGAAGGACAACACATGCTGATCGCTCAGCGCCCGTCGCTGACCGAAGAGGTCGTCGACGAGTACCGCTCCCGGTTCGTCATCGAGCCGCTGGAGCCCGGTTTCGGCTACACCCTCGGCAACTCCCTGCGCCGCACCCTGCTGTCCTCGATCCCCGGTGCCGCTGTCACCAGCATCCGGGTCGACGGCGTCCTGCACGAGTTCACCACCGTGCCGGGCGTCAAGGAGGACGTGACCGACCTCATCCTCAACATCAAGCAGCTGGTCGTCTCCTCGGAGCACGACGAGCCGGTCGTGATGTACCTGCGCAAGCAGGGCCCGGGTGTCGTCACCGCCGCGGACATCGCGCCGCCGGCCGGCGTCGAGGTGCACAACCCGGACCTGGTCCTCGCCACGCTCAACGGCAAGGGCAAGCTGGAGATGGAGCTGACCGTCGAGCGCGGTCGCGGCTACGTCTCCGCGGTCCAGAACAAGCAGCAGGGCCAGGAGATCGGCCGCATCCCGGTCGACTCCATCTACAGCCCGGTGCTCAAGGTCACCTACAAGGTCGAGGCGACCCGTGTCGAGCAGCGCACCGACTTCGACAAGCTGATCGTCGACGTCGAGACCAAGCAGGCCATGCGGCCGCGGGACGCCATGGCGTCGGCCGGCAAGACCCTGGTCGAGCTGTTCGGCCTGGCCCGCGAGCTGAACGTGGACGCCGAGGGCATCGACATGGGCCCCTCGCCCACCGACGCCGCGCTGGCCGCCGATCTGGCGCTGCCGATCGAGGAGCTGGAACTCACCGTCCGCTCCTACAACTGCCTCAAGCGTGAGGGCATCCACTCGGTGGGTGAACTCGTCGCGCGGTCCGAGGCGGACCTGCTCGACATCCGCAACTTCGGTGCGAAGTCGATCGACGAGGTCAAGGCGAAGCTGGCCGGCATGGGCCTGGCGCTCAAGGACAGCCCGCCCGGATTCGACCCGACCGCCGCCGCGGACGCCTTCGGCGCCGACGACGACGACACCGGTTTCGTCGAGACCGAGCAGTACTGATCCACCGACGCGGCGGCCCGCGCCCGTAAGGGCACCCCGGCCGCCGCGTCCCCCCGCCGGGGCGACCGCCCCGGGGGTACTGACACCGGTACCTGGTACGGCCGGTGCAGGAATGAAGGAGAAAACCATGCCGAAGCCCGCCAAGGGTGCCCGCCTGGGCGGTTCCGCCGCGCACGAGAAGATCCTTCTCACCAACCTCGCGCGGCAGCTCTTCGAGCACGGCCGGATCACCACCACCGAGGCCAAGGCGCGCCGGCTGCGCCCGGTCGCGGAGAAGCTGATCACGAAGGCGAAGAAGGGCGACCTGCACAACCGTCGCCTGGTCCTGTCGGTCTTCAACAACCGTGACGACGTCTACCGCCTGTTCTCGGAGATCGCTCCCCGCTACGAGAACCGCCCCGGTGGCTACACCCGCATCACCAAGATCGGCGGCCGTCGCGGCGACAACGCCCCGATGGCGGTCATCGAGCTGGTCGAGGCGCTGACCGTGGCCCAGCAGGCCACCGGTGAGGCCGAGGCCGCCACCAAGCGTGCGGTCAAGGAAGACACCACGAAGGCCAAGAAGGCCGACAAGGCCGACGAGGCCGAGGTCGTCGAGGACGCGAAGTCCGACAAGGCCTGATCGCCTCAGCACGTCCGAGGACGGGCCCGCCCCCTGCTGGGGGCGGGCCCGTTCCCGTTTTGAGAGGATCCACGGGTGAGCGACGAGGTGGCACCGGGACGGGTGCGGGTACGGCTGGACCTGAGTTACGACGGCAAGGACTTCTCGGGCTGGGCCCGGCAGACCGAGCGGCGCACCGTGCAGGGGGAGCTGGAGGCGGCGATCGGCACGGTGCTGCGGCTGGCGGAGCCGGTCGAGCTGACGGTGGCCGGCCGCACCGACGCGGGGGTGCACGCGCGCGGCCAGGTGGCGCACGTGGACCTGCCCGGCGAGGTGTGGCAGCGCGAGGCGGACAAGCTGCTGCGGCGGCTGGCGGGCCGGCTGCCGCAGGACGTACGGGTGCGGCGGGTCGCGGCGGCCCCCGAGGGCTTCAACGCGCGGTTCTCCGCCGTGTGGCGCCGCTACGCCTACCGGGTCGGCGACCACCCCGGCGGCGTCGACCCGCTGCTGCGCGGGCACGTGCTGTGGCACGACCGGCCGGTGGACGTGGAGTTGATGAACCGGGCGGCGGAACTGCTGCTGGGTGAGCACGACTTCGCGGCGTACTGCAAGAAGCGGGAGGGGGCGACCACCATCCGCACCCTGCAACTGCTGCGCTGGACGCGGACCGCCGACGGGGTCGCCGAGGCGACGGTGCGGGCGGACGCGTTCTGCCACAACATGGTGCGCGCGCTGGTGGGCGCGATGATCCTGGTCGGCGACGGGCACCGCCCGGTGGACTTCCCGGCCCGGGTGCTGGCCGGCCGGGTGCGCGACTCGGCGGTCAACGTGGTGCGCCCGCACGGGCTGACCCTGGAGGAGGTCGGCTACCCGGCCGACGACGCGCTGGCCGCCCGCGCCGTCGAGGCCCGCAACCGCCGGACGCTGCCGGCGGGTTGAGCGGGCGGGCGGTGCGGGCGGCCCGGTGCGGCCGGTCGGCGTCGGCGTCGGGGCGGTACGGCCGGGGGTGCGGTCACTGGCCGCCGGTGGGCTGCTGACCGCGGGCGAGCAGCCGGCGGAAGGTGAGGGTGCCGATGTCGTCGGCCGCGTTCCCGGTGGCGGTGTCGGTGGCGGTGACGGCGCCGCCGTCGACCCGGCCGGCGATGGTGAAGTAGGCGTAGCGGCCGACCGCGTTCGTGCTGCTCCGGCACGGGGTGGAGTGGCAGAAGGCGTGGCCGATGCCGCCGCCGGCCAGCGGCAGCACGTAGGGGCCGGCGGCCTGCTTCACGTGCTGGGCCTCGGTGGCGTTGTCGAAGACGGCGACGCCGACGGTGACCGCGATGCCGTCGCGGGTGTAGGTGGCGCGGACCATCTGGTGGCAGCCGTAGCGGGCCAGCACGGCGGGCAGCCCGGCGGCGCCCGCGCCGGCGCAGTAGGTGGTCGACGCCAGCGCGGTCTTGGCGTAGGCGCGGCCGGAGAAGGTGAAACGGTCGCCGGGGAAGAGCCCGGCCGCGGTGACCGGCGCCTTGTCGGTGGCGGCGTTGGAGATGACCGTCAGGGCGCTGGGCGGCGGGGTCGGGCTGGCGTCGGAGAAGGTGGGCGACGGCACGGGGATGGCCGGATCGGTGGGGGCCGCGGTGGGCGAGGTGACCGGCTTCTTGTGACCGGTGACCACGACGGCGGTGGCCACGATGGCGCCGATCACCACGACGGCCAGCGCGCCGCCGCCGATCAGGAACAGCTTGCGGCGTTTGGTGCCCTCGTGCGCGCGGCGTTCGGCGAGCGCGGACCAGTCGGGTTCGCCGCCGGGGCGTGCCGTGCCGATGGGGGCGGCCGGCGGCGTCCAGGCGGCGCCGGGCTGCTGGGGGAAGCCGTGGCCGGACGGCTGGGAGGGCTGCTGAGGGAACCCGTACCCGGGCTGCCGACCGGCCGGCGGCGGGGACTGCGGCGGGAACCCGTACCCGGGCTGCTGGGGCTGCGGGGCGGCGGCGGGGTCCTGCGGCGGGTAGCCGTACCCGGGGTGCGGCAGCGGCTGCGCCGGCCGGTCCTGCTGCGGCTGCCCCGGGTAGCCGTACCCGGGTTCCTGCGGCTGGTCCTGCCGCGCCCCGGGCCACTGCTCGGCGGGCGGGATGACGGCGCGGAACGGCATCGTGGGCTGACCCGGTTTCGGCGCGAACTCGTCGTCGGCGCCGGGGTGTTCCTCGTGCTGCTGCGGTCCATCCGTCATGCCGCGCATCTTATGTGAGGGTTGTCGGACGTTCTACGCACCGGCCGCACCGGCCAGGTGCCTCCGCCCTGACCGGCCGCACCGCCTCCGCCACGACCGGCCGCCTCGCCGAGGTGCCTCCGCCCTGACCGGCCGCACCGCCTCCGCCACGACCGGCCGCCTCTCCGCACCGCCAGACCCCGACCGCCTGACCCGCCGCCCCCGCACCGCCAGGCCCGTCTCCCCGACCGCCTGACCCGCCGCCGCCCCCGCAGGCCCCCGCAGGCCCCCTCCCCGCCCCCGCAGCGCCCCCGGCGCCACCGCCGCGGCCTGTGGAAAACCCGCCGGCTGTGGAAAAGCCGTTTGGACGGCTGCCGGGGCCGGGTGACAATCCTCCGCATGGGACACGTGGAAGCCGCGCACCTGGAGTACTGCCTGCCGGACGGCCGGGCGCTGCTGAACGACGTGTCGTTCCGCATCGGCGAGGGCGCGGCGGTGGCCCTGGTCGGGGCGAACGGCGCCGGCAAGACGACACTGCTGCGGATGATCGCCGGCGACCTGAAACCGGACGCCGGCACGGTGACCGTGGGCGGCGGGCTCGGCGTCATGCGGCAGTTCGTCGGCTCGGTGCGCGACGACCGTACCGTGCGCGACCTGCTGGTCTCCGTCGCCCGCCCGCGCATCCGGCAGGCCGCCGCCGCGGTCGACACCGCCGAGCTGGCCATCATGGCCCAGGACGACGAACCCGCCCAGATGGCGTACGCGCAGGCGCTCAGCGACTGGGCGGAGGCCGGCGGCTACGAGGCCGAGACCGTGTGGGACATGTGCACCTC
Source organism: Streptantibioticus silvisoli (assembly GCF_027947535.2). Taxonomy (GTDB): domain Bacteria; phylum Actinomycetota; class Actinomycetes; order Streptomycetales; family Streptomycetaceae; genus Streptantibioticus_C; species Streptantibioticus_C silvisoli. Next base: position 48,895 of record NZ_JAAGKO020000031.1, on the reverse strand, counting down.
GGCCGCGCTCGGCGTGCCCTACGACCGCGCCCAGTGGCGCGAGGTGCGCACGCTGTCCGGCGGCGAGCAGAAGCGCCTGGTGCTGGAGGCGCTGCTGCGCGGCAACGACGAGGTGCTGCTGCTCGACGAGCCGGACAACTACCTCGACGTGCCCGGCAAGCGCTGGCTGGAGGAGCAGCTGGGCCTGACCCGCAAGACCGTGCTCTTCGTCAGCCACGACCGCGAGCTGCTGGCCCGGGCCGCCGACCGGATCATCAGCGTCGAGCCGGGCCCGGCGGGCAGCGACGTGTGGGTGCACGGCGCCGGCTTCGCCACGTACCACCAGGCGCGCAAGGAGCGGTTCGCCCGCTTCGAGGAGCTGCGCCGGCGCTGGGACGAGCAGCACGCCCAGCTCAAGCAGCTCGTGCTGATGTACCGGCAGAAGGCCGCCTTCAACTCCGACATGGCCTCCCGCCTCCAGGCGTCCACCACCCGGCTGCGCCGCTTCGAGGAGGCCGGCCCGCCGCAGGAGCCGCCGCGCGAGCAGGACATCCGCATGCGGCTGCGCGGCGGCCGCACCGGGCTGCGCGCGGTCACCGTCAAGGGCCTGGAGCTGACCGGCCTGATGAAGCCGTTCGACCTGGAGGTCTTCTACGGCGAACGGGTCGCCGTCCTGGGCTCCAACGGCTCCGGCAAGTCGCACTTCCTGCGCCTGCTGGCCGGCGACGACGTCGGCCACACCGGTGAGTGGCGGCTCGGCGCCCGGGTGGTCCCCGGCCACTTCGCCCAGACCCACGCCCACCCCGAACTCCAGGGCCGTCCGCTCACCGACATCCTGTGGACCGAGTACGCCCGCGACCGCGGCAAGGCGATGAGCGCGCTGCGCCGCTACGAACTCGACCGGCAGGGCGACCAGCGCTTCGACCACCTGTCCGGCGGCCAGCAGGCCCGCTTCCAGATCCTGCTGCTGGAGCTGTCCGGCGCCACGGCGCTGCTGCTGGACGAGCCGACGGACAACCTGGACCTGGAGAGCGCCGACGCGCTCCAGACCGGCCTGGAGGCGTTCGACGGCACCGTCCTGGCCGTCACCCACGACCGCTGGTTCGCCCGCACCTTCGACCGCTTCCTGCTCTTCGGCTCCGACGGCGTGGTGCGCGAGGTGCCGGAGCCGGTGTGGGACGAGGAACGGGTGCGCCGGGCCCGCTGAGACGGCCCGGACGGCGCCGCGCGACGGCGGCCGGCCGTCCGCCGCGGGGCACCGGCGCGTCCCCGCGGCGCCCCCGTTTTGACCCTGCTGGCGGACGGCGGCTAGACTTTCGCGTTGAAACATAGACTCATGCGTATTGGCTTGCTCGTTCTCACGTGAGAGGCCGTTACGCCGGTCCACCGGGTCGTTGATCAGCGTTCGCCTTACGGGTTGCGTCGCCCACGGGCGTCACACGCTGTGGCCGGCCAGGTGGTCCCGTCAGGACCCACTCACTGCAGAAGCGAAGGCATACGACCGTGCGTACGTACAGCCCCAAGCCCGGCGACGTCCAGCGCCAGTGGCACGTCATTGACGCGCAGGACGTTGTCCTGGGCCGTCTGGCCTCTCAGGTCGCGTCCCTCCTGAGGGGCAAGCACAAGCCGGTGTACGCCCCCCACGTCGACACCGGTGACTTCGTCATCATCGTCAACGCGGACAAGGTGCACCTGTCCGGCAACAAGCGCACTCAGAAGATGGCCTACCGCCACTCCGGTTACCCGGGCGGTCTGCGCTCCATGCGCTATGACGAGCTGATGGCGAAGGCCCCCGAGAAGGCCGTCGAGAAGGCCATCAAGGGCATGCTGCCCAAGAACACCCTGGGCCGTCAGATGCTGAGCAAGCTGAAGGTGTACGCGGGCACCGAGCACCCGCACAGCGCTCAGCAGCCTGTTCCGTTCGAGATCACGCAGGTTTCGCAGGGCTAGTCCCGGCCACCTACCAGCAGAAAGCATCTGAGGAGAATCGTGGCTGAGACCACCCCTGAGGCCCCCCTCGCCGAGGACGGCGAATTCACCGAGTACACCTCCGAGTCGGACGCGGTCGAGGAGTACACGACCGAGTCGCTCGCCGGCCGGTTCGGCGACCCGCAGCCCGCGGGCGGCACCGGCCGCCGCAAGGAGTCGGTGGCCCGGGTCCGGATCGTTCCGGGCACCGGCAAGTGGAAGATCAACGGTCGCACCCTGGAGGGGTACTTCCCCAACAAGGTGCACCAGCAGGAAGTCAACGAGCCGTTCAAGATCCTTGAGCTCGACGGCCGCTACGACGTCGTGGCCCGCATCGCGGGTGGCGGCATCTCCGGTCAGGCCGGCGCCCTGCGCCTCGGCGTGGCCCGTGCCCTCAACCTGGCGGACGAGGACAACAACCGCGCCGCCCTGAAGAAGGCCGGCTTCCTCACCCGCGACTCCCGCGAGATCGAGCGCAAGAAGGCCGGTCTGAAGAAGGCCCGTAAGGCACCGCAGTACAGCAAGCGCTGACCTTGCTTTTTTGGCAACGCCCCGGAGGCACGATGTGCGCCTCCGGGGCGTTGTTTTGCGAGTAGCGGCATCAGTCGCGCCAACGGGGGTCATCACCTTTTCGTAACCTCTTCACCTCGTACTTTCGGAGGAACCACAGTGGGACGACTCTTCGGCACTGATGGCGTGCGCGGCGTGGCGAACGCGGACCTGACCGCTGAACTGGCGCTGGGCCTGTCGGTGGCCGCCGCGCACGTGCTGGCCGAAGTGGGAACGTTCGAAGGGCACCGGCCGGTGGCGGTGGTGGGCCGCGATCCGCGGGCCTCGGGGGAGTTCCTGGAGGCCGCGGTGGTCGCCGGGCTGGCCAGCGCCGGAGTGGACGTCCTGCGAGTCGGTGTGCTGCCCACCCCCGCGGTGGCGTATCTCACCGGCGCGCTGGGCGCCGACCTCGGGGTCATGCTCTCCGCCAGCCACAACCCGATGCCCGACAACGGCGTGAAGTTCTTCGCCCGCGGCGGCCACAAGCTCGCCGACGAGCTGGAGGACCGCATCGAGAAGACCTACCACGGCCACGCCGCCGGCCAGCCGTGGGACCGGCCGACCGGCGCCGGCGTGGGCCGGGTGCGCGACTACGCCGAAGGGCTCGACACCTACGTCGCCCACCTCGTCGGCGTGCTGCCCAACCGCCTCGACGGCCTCAAGATCGTCGTCGACGCCGCGCACGGCGCCGCCTCCCGGGTCTCCCCGGAGGCCTTCATCCGGGCCGGCGCCGAGGTGATCACCATCGGCGGCGACCCCGACGGCCTCAACATCAACGACGGCTGCGGCTCCACCCACCTGGGCCCGCTGCGCGCCGCCGTTGTCGAGCACGGCGCCGACCTCGGCGTGGCGCACGACGGCGACGCCGACCGCTGCCTCGCGGTGGACGCCACCGGCGCGGAGGTCGACGGCGACCAGATCCTGGCGATCCTGGCGCTGGCCATGCGCGAGGCCGGCACCCTGCGGCAGGACACCGTGGCGGTCACCGTCATGTCCAACCTCGGCTTCAAGCTCGCCATGGAACGCGAGGGCATCGAAATGGTGCAGACCGCGGTCGGCGACCGTTACGTGCTGGAGGCGATGAAGGTCCACGGCTTCGCCCTCGGCGGCGAGCAGTCCGGCCACGTCATCGTGCTGGACCACGCCACCACCGGCGACGGCACCCTCGCCGGCCTGCTGCTCGCCGCCCGGGTCGCCGCCACCGGGCGCCCGCTGGCCGACCTGGCCGGCGTCATGGAACGCCTGCCGCAGGTCATGGTCAACGTCTCCGACGTCGACCGCAGCCGGGTCGCCAGCGAACCCCGCCTCCAGCGCGCCGTCTGCGACGCCGAGGAGGAACTCGGCACCACCGGCCGCGTCCTGCTGCGCCCGTCCGGCACCGAGCCGCTGGTACGCGTCATGGTCGAGGCCGCCGACATCGAACACGCCCGCACCGTCGCCGGCCGGCTGGCCGACGTCGTCAAGACCACCTTGGGCTGACTCCCCGCGCTACGCGGGTAGCGGCCGCCCGCCCCGGCCGCCACCCGCGCGGCGCCGCCCGCCGCGCGGGCCGTGGGCCCGTCCCGGCCGGCTCACAGCTTGCGCAGCGACAGCTTCTGCACGGTGTGGTCGGCGCCCTTGCGCAGCACGAGGGTGGCCCGGCCGCGGGTGGGGGCCACGTTCTCCTCCAGGTTCGGCTGGTTGATGGTCCGCCACAGGGTGCGGGCGTAGTCCAGCGCCTCGTCCTCGGAGACCTGGGTGTACTTGCGGAAGTAGGAGTCCGGGTTGTGGAACGCCGTCTCGCGCAGCATGCGGAAACGGTTGAGGTACCAGCGCTGGATGTCCTCGCCGCGCGCGTCGACGTAGACGCTGAAGTCGAAGTAGTCGGCCAGCCCCACCCGGGTGCGGCCGTCGGTGCCGGGCAGCGCCGGCTGGAGCACGTTGAGGCCCTCGACGATGAGGATGTCCGGGCGGCGCACCACGAGGCGCTCGCCCGGCACGATGTCGTAGATCAGGTGGGAGTAGACCGGCGCGCCGACCTCGTCCTTGCCGGCCTTGACGTCGGCGACGAACCGGGTCAGCGCCCGGCGGTCGTAGGACTCGGGGAAGCCCTTGCGGGCCATCAGGCCGCGCCGGGCCAGCTCGGCGTTGGGGTACAGGAAGCCGTCGGTGGTGACCAGCTCGACCCGCGGGTGCTCCGGCCAGCGGGCCAGCAGCGCCTTGAGCACCCGGGCGGTGGTCGACTTGCCGACCGCGACGCTGCCGGCCACCCCGATGACGAACGGCGTCCCGCTCTGGGCACCGTGGCCGCCGCCCGCGTCGCCCAGGAAGGTGTTGAGCGCGCCGCGCAGCCCGGTCGTGGCGCCGACGTAGAGGTTCAGCAGGCGCGACAGCGGCAGGTAGACGTCCCGCACCTCGTCGAGGTCCATCTGGTCGCCCAGACCGCGCAGCCCTTCCACCTCCCCGGCGGTCAGCGGCAGCGGGGTGCGCTCGCGCAGGGCGCTCCACTCGGCTCGGGTCAGATCCACGTACGGGGTCGCCTCGCGGCGCCGCGGTTCGGTCGGCACAGGCACGCCGCCCATTGTGATGCCGAAGATCCGATCCTCCTACGGAAGTACCGCCGGGTGCGGTGGAGATCACCTCACGGCGCGAGGGCCTCCGGCGGGGGTGGTGGCCTCCGGCGGGGACGGGGGCTTCCGGGGCGGGTCCTGAGGGGGTGGGCGCCCCCGCGGCGTCCGCCCCCTCAGCGTCCGCCCGTTCCCTCCGGTCGCACCAGCGGAATCCGGTCGGCCAGTTCGTGCGCGCCGAACGGCACCGGGGCCGCCCGGCCGGCCAGGCCGTGCAGATACGCGCCGACCGACGCCGCGTCGCGGCCGCCCAGGCCCGCCGCCAGCAGGGAACCGATCAGCCCCGACAGCACGTCGCCGCTGCCGGCCGTCGACAGCCACGCGGTACCGGTGGAGTTGATCCGCACCGGTCCGTCCGGCGCCGCGATCAGCGTCGTCGAGCCCTTCAGCAGGACGACCGCGTCCAGTTCGCGGGCCAGCCGCCGCACGTGCTCCAGCCGCCGCGCCTCCACGTCCGCCCGGTCGACGCCCAGCAGCGCGGCGGCCTCCCCGGCGTGCGGGGTCAGCACGGTCGGCGCCCGGCGCGCCCGGATCGCCTCCCGGTCCGCCACCGCCAGGCCGTCGGCGTCCACCAGCACCGGCACGTCCGCCGCCAGCACCTCGGCGACCACCGCGCGGGCGTCCTCCTCGCGGCCCAGCCCCGGCCCGGCCACCCACGCCTGCACCCGGCCCGCCTGCGACGGCCGCCCGGCCGACACCAGCGCCTCCGGGAACCGGGCGATCACCGCGTCGCCCGCCGACCCCACGTACCGCACGGCACCGCTGCCGCCGCGCAGTGCGCCGGAGACCGCCAGCACCGCCGCGCCCGGATACCGCGCGGAACCGGCCACCACGCCGACCACCCCGCGCCGGTACTTGTCGCTCTCCCCGGTCGGCGCCGGCAGCAGCGCCGCCACGTCCGCGTCCTGCAACGCCTCCGCCACCGGCGCCGGCAGGTACGGGCCGATACCGATGTCGACCAGGCGCGGCGCCCCGGCGTACTGGGCCGCCGGGTCGATCAGCAGACCGGGCTTGTACGTGCCGAACGTCACCGTGGCGTCCGCGCGGACCGCCTCGCCCGCCGTCTCGCCGGTCTCCGCGTCCACGCCGCTGGGCAGGTCGACGGCGACCACCGCCGCGCCCGACGCGCGTACCGCAGCCGCCAGCCGGACCGCGTCCGGGCGCAGCCCGCCCCTGCCGCCGATCCCGACGATCCCGTCCAGCACGAGGTCGGCCCGCGCGATCGCCGCACCGGCCGCGTCACCGGCGGAAACACCGGCCGCGCCGCCCTCCGACCCATCAGCCGCGTCACCGCCCGAGCCGCCGTCCGAGCCGCCGCCCGCGCCACCGCCCGCGCCGGCGTCGATCACCCGGCCGCCCGCGGCCCGTACCGCCGCCAGGCCCCCGGCGTGCGCCCGGTCCGGCGCGAGCAGCACCGCGGTGACGCCCGCGCCGCGCCGGGCCAGCAGGGCGAGGGCGTACAGCGCGTCGCCGCCGTTGTCGCCGCTGCCGGCCAGCGCGACGACCCGGCGGCCGTAGACCCGGCCCAGCATCCCGGCGCACGCCGCCGCCAGCCCGCCGGCGGCCCGCCGCATCAAGGTGCCCTCCGGGACCCGGGCCATCAGCTCCCGTTCCGCCGCCCGGACTGCCTCCACGCTGTGCGCGTACCGCATGCTCGCTCCCTCGGCCCCTCGTCGCGGGCGCGCTCCGCCGGCGGTCCCTGGCAGACGTCTACCCGCTCAGCCCTCCGCGATCACGACCGCCGTGGCGATCCCCGCGTCGTGGCTGAGGGAGACGTGCCAGGACCGCACCCCCAGCTGCGCCGCGCGGGCCGCCACCGTGCCGGTGACCACGATGCCGGGGCGGCCGTCCGCGCCGGTGGTGATCTCCGCGTCGGTCCACGCCAGGCCGCCGGGGGCGCCGAGTGCCTTGGCGATCGCCTCCTTCGCCGCGAACCGGGCGGCCAGCGACTCCGCGGACCGCGCCGTGCCGTCCGGCCGGGTGGTCTCGGCGGCCACGAACAGCCGGTCCCGCAGCCCCGGCGTCCGCTCCAGCGCCGCCGCGAACCGTTCGATCCCGGCCACGTCGATGCCGGTCCCGACGATCATGCGGCGGTCACCGGCCTCGCCAGGTCGCGCGGCCGGTCGACGACGCCGACGACCAGCGGTGCGCCGCGGCGGGCGCCGACCACGTCGGGGGCGTTCCGGACGGCCGTATACCTCACGATTCCGTACACGGGGGCCAGCTTAGGCGGGCGGTACGGGGCCTTCGGCGGGCGCGGGGCCTTCGGCAGGTGCGGGGGAAGGAGGCGGTGAACGGCCGCTGGAGGTGGGCGCGGGCCGGGCGGGGGCGGTGCGCCGCGGGGCCGGTTGCCCGGGGGCGGGGCGGAACGCGGCGCGGGCCGGTGCGCGCGGTGGTGCTTGAGCCGGGGACGCGGTCGGCGTGCGGGCCGGTGCGCGGAGGTGGCGGGGCCGGGGCCGTGGGCCTTCAGGGGGAATCGCTGCCGGTCATGGGGGTGGTCGGCCGCCGGGTCGCCGGACGTGCGCCGGGCGCGGGCGTATGGCTGGTTTCGACTCACCGTTCACCGTTTCCGTTTCGCTGTCCGGCTCGTTCTGCTCGTGCCGTGTTCTGTTCCTGCTTCCGTTCCTGTTCTGTCCCGTCGCGTCTCGTTCGGTCTCGTTCCGTCTCGTTGCGTCCCGTCGGAGTGCGGCCGGCGCCCGTGACCTTTTCCAGGAGGACTGCTGCCATGGCGGGTGTGGTGAGGACGAGGGCGCGGGCCGGGCTGCTCGTGGCGGTGAGCGTGCTGCCGCTGCTGCTGGGCGCGGGAACCGCGGCGGCGACCGGCCCGGCGCCGGCCCCGCCCGCTCCGGCCGGCGTGGTCGGCGCGGTCCCGGTCGGCGCCGTCGCCCCGGTCGGCATGGCGGCGTCGGACGCGGCCGGTGGCACCGGTGGTGACCTCGCGGCGGCACCCGCCACCGGCGCGCCCGCCCCCGGGCCCGTCGGGGTGGACGCCGGTCAGCCGGTGCCGTTGGACGCGCTGGTGCCCGGGCCGCCGCTGCCGGACGGCACCGCGGACACCCCGGACCCGGCGACCGCGCCGCGCCCGCCGGGCGCCACCGCCGCGCGGTCCGCCACCCGCACCGAGTTCGTGCCCGCCGACGACGCCGACGCCGTCCGCGCGCTCGACCGCACGCCGCTGCTGCGCCCGGTGCGCGGTTTCTGCTCCCGGCACACCGGCCCGTACCAGGAACAGGTCGCCCGCTTCCTGCGCCTGCCACCGCAGGCCGGCGGACCGGCCCGCCAGACGCCGGTCAGCTGCGCGGCGATCCGCCGCTACCAGCGCGACCACGGCATCCAGCCCGCCATCGGCTTCGCCGGCCCGGTCACCTGGGCCGCGATGCGCGACGACGGGCCGCACGCCCGGCCGCAGGCGTCCGGACCGTCCTCGCCCACCAGGAGCGACTGACCCGACGGCGACCGCGGGGGCGGCCACGGCCACGAGTAGGGGTGCGGGGACGGCCACGGGTACGGGTACGGGTACAGGTACGGATGCGGGTTCGGCCGCGGGGACCGCTACCGGTACAGCCGCGGGGGCGGTGACCGCGGGGCTTCCCGGCGTCCCCGGCCGGTCCCCGCGATCGCCTCCGGCACCGGGTCCGTGCTGAGAGACTGTCGGTGATGCCTGAGAACGAGACAGCCCCGAGCGCCGCACCGGTCACCACCGGCGCGGCAGACCGTGTCCGGGCCCGGATCGACCTCGCCGCCCTGCGCGCGAACGTCCGGGCCCTGCGCGAACGCGCCGGCGACGCCGGTGTGATGGCCGTGGTCAAGGCCGACGCCTACGGCCACGGCATGGTCCCCTGCGCCCGCGCCGCCCGGGAGGCCGGCGCCGCCTGGCTGGGCACCGCGACCCCGCAGGAGGCGCTGACGCTGCGCGCCGCCGGGATCGGGGGACCGGTGCTGTGCTGGCTGTGGACGCCGGGCGGCCCCTGGCGCGAGGCGGTCGAGGCCGACGTCGACGTGACGGTCAGCGGCATGTGGGCGTTGCGCGAGGTCATCGGCGCCGCCCGCGCCGCCCGCCGCCCGGCCCGCGTCCAGCTCAAGGCCGACACCGGCCTGGGCCGCAACGGCGCGCCGGCCGCCGACTGGCCCGACCTGGTGGCCGCCGCGATGGCCGCCGAGGCGGACGGCCTGCTGAAGGTGACCGGCCTGTGGTCGCACTTCGCCTGCGCCGACGAGCCCGGCCACCCGTCGATCGCGGCCCAACTTGCCGAGTTCCACAGCGTGTTGGCCGTCGCCGAGGCGGCCGGCGTCCGCCCGGAGGTCCGGCACATCGCCAACTCGCCGGCCACCTTGACCCTGCCGGAGGCCCGCTTCGACCTGGTGCGCACCGGCATCGCGATGTACGGGGTCTCCCCGGTGCCGCAGCTCGGCGGGCCGGCCGACTTCGGGCTGCGCCCGGTCATGACGCTCAGCGCCACGCTGGCCAACGTCAAGCGGGTGCCCGGCGGGCACGGCGTCTCCTACGGCCACCACTACACGACGCCCGGCGAGACCACCCTCGCCCTCGTCCCGGCCGGCTACGCGGACGGCGTGCCGCGACACGCCTCCGGGACCGGGCCGGTGCTGGTGGCCGGCAAGTGGCGCACCGTCGCGGGACGGGTGGCGATGGACCAGTTCGTGGTCGACCTCGGCGGCGACACCGCCCGGGCCGGCGACGAGGCGGTGCTGTTCGGCACCGGCGAGCACGGCGAGCCGACCGCGGAGGACTGGGCGTCGGCGTGCGGCACGATCGCGTACGAGATCGTCACCCGGATCGGCGCCCGGGTGCCCCGGGTCTACGCGGACGACGCGGCGGGTACCGGATGAGCGCGGGCGGCACGTCCGTCGGCCGCACCGCCGGGCTGGTCGGCGCCGCCATCGGCGTGCTGGCGGCGGGCGCGGCGGCCGGGGTCGCGATAGAACGGATGACCGTGGGACGTGGAATGCGCCGCAAGGCCCGCCAGGCGCTGGACGCGGCGGGCCCCTTCGGCACGCTGCGCGGCGAACCGGGCACCGCGGTGGCCGCGGACGGCACCGAACTGGCCTACGAGGTCGAGGAACTCGCGGACGGCACCACGCCGGGGCTGACGGTGGTCTTCAGCCACGGCTACTGCCTCAACCAGGACTCCTGGCACTTCCAGCGGGCGCTGCTGCGCGGCGCGGTCCGCGCCGTCTACTGGGACCAGCGCTCGCACGGCCGCTCCGAGCACGGCCGCGACCAGGCGGCCGGCGAGCCGGCCACCATCGACCAGCTGGGCCGTGACCTGCGGGCGGTCATCGACGCGGCGGCCCCCGACGGCCCGCTGGTGCTGGCCGGCCACTCGATGGGCGGCATGACGGTGATGGCGTTCGCCGAGCAGTTCCCGCAGCTGGTGGCCGAGCGGGTGGCCGGGGTGTTCCTGACCGGCACCTCGGCGGGCAAGCTGGCGGCGGTGACGCTGGGGCTGCCGACGATGGGCGCCAAGGCGTTCCGGGTGCTGGCGCCCGGCGTGCTGAAGGCGATGGGCGCGCAGGCCGGCCTGGTGGAACGCGGCCGGCGGGTGACCGCGGACCTGTTCGCCGGCATCGTCAAGCACTACTCGTTCGCCTCCGAGGTGGACCCGGCCGTCGCCCGGCTCGCCGAACGGATGATCGAGTCCACGCCGATCGACGTGGTCGCCGAGTTCTACCCGGCGTTCACCACGCACGACAAGGGCGAGTCGCTGGCGGTCTTCGACGGCCTGCCCGCCCTGGTGCTCACCGGCGACAAGGACCTGCTCACGCCGTCGGACCACAGCGCGGACATCGCCGACCACCTGCCGGGCGCCGAACTGGTCATCGTCCCGCAGGCCGGCCACCTGGTGCTGCTGGAGTACCCCGACGTGGTCAACGCCCGGTTCGCCGCCCTGCTGGTCCGCGCCGCCGACCGGGCCGGCGTGCCGCTGCCTCCGGCGGTACGCGCCGTGGCCTCCGGAGAGCCCGCTCCGCGGCTGGCGCCCGAGGACTGACGGAGGACCGGCGGCGCGCTGCCGGAGGATCGACGGCGGGCTGTGCGGCTCCGGTCCGGGCTGCGGCCTGTGCTCCGGTGCCGGCTTCGGCCTTACGGGCGGCACCGGTCCCGGCTTCGGCCTGTGCTCCGGCGTCGGCTTCGGGTCCGGCGGCTTGTCGCGGCCGGGGCTCCGGCTCCGGTCACGGCCCCCGGCGGGCGGCACCCCGATCCCGGCCTCCGTCCCGCCCCCCGCGTGGCCCCCGCCCGCCCCGCTCCCGCGCGGGAACCGCGCCGCTCGCCCGGTCGCCGGGGCCGGGCGGTGCGTCGTCCGCGTAGCATCCACAGGCATGGGTGCGATGGATGACCTGGACGTACGGGTGCGGCTGACGGTGGAGACCGCGCAGGCCATGCGGGAGCTGGGCGGGCGGCTGGCGGGGCTGCTGCGGCCGGGGGACCTGGTGCTGCTCAGCGGTGAGCTGGGCGCCGGCAAGACGACGCTGACCCGGGGGCTCGGTGAGGCGCTCGGCGTGCGCGGGGCGGTGACGTCGCCGACGTTCGTCATCGCCCGGGTGCACCCGCCGCTCGGCGACGGCCCCGCGCTGGTCCACGTGGACGCCTACCGGCTCGGCGGCGGCCTGGACGAGATGGAGGACCTCGACCTCGACGTGTCGCTGACCGAGTCGGTGGTGGTCGTCGAGTGGGGCGACGGCAAGGTGGAGGAACTGGCGGAGGACCGGCTGCACATCGCGATCCACCGCGGCACCGGCACTGCGGCGGACGACGTGCGGCAGGTGGTGGTCACCGGTGTCGGCGCGCGCTGGAGGTCGGCCGGGCTGTCCGGGCTGTCGGTGGCCTGCGGGTGAACGTCCGGGGCGAGGTTCCGACAGGCTGTCGGTAAAGTGTTGCGCGCGGGGCGCCGGGCGTGGTGTGCTGGAGGTCAGAGGATGGTTAGGGCTACCTAACTTCGATCCTGCGGCCGCGTCGCCCGACCCGGCCGGACCGCCGAGCCCAGGAGGCGAGGATGGCCGACGACCGCGGCACCCTGCCGCCGACGCCCCCGATGCGCGTTCTCCTGGCGGCCTGCGACGCCGCCCGCGTGCTGTCCACCCCGCCGGCCGTCCCCGACGAGGACCGCCCGGACGCGGACCGCCCCGGCCCCGACCGCCGGGGCGACAACCGCGCGGACCAGCCCGACGCGGACCACCGTTCCGCCCGCCGGCGTCCCGGCGGTCAACGCGACGCCGCCTGAGCGGGTAGCCCGATCGGCTGAACCTGCGGCACGTCAGCGTGACGCCGGTGCCACGCCGAGGGGGTGCCACGGCAACGTTCCACGGTGAAGTCCCACGGCGCCACGCCACGCCGAGCACCCGCGTCAGGCGGTCCGAGCGCCCGCGTCAGGCGACGACGACGACCTTCGTGCCGACCGGTGCGAACGACCACATCGCGCCCGCGTCCGCCACGTGTTCCCGGATCGCACCGGTGCGCTTGGCCGGGTCCGGTGTCGGGAACGAGCCGTCGGACGCCGCGTCGAAGGCGATCGAGACCGACTGGAAGACCGCGAAGTACACGATGTGGTTGACCGGTACGCCGTCGCTGCCGGTGATGAGCGCGCTGTGGCCGGTCACCTTGTACGTGCCCGCCACCGGCGAGACCGTGCCCGGCGCGACCGCGTAGGTCCGCGCCACCGTGCCGTCGGCCGCCACCAGCCAGACCCGGTGCCGGCCGGGCGAGTAGACGACCCGCTTGCCGGTGCCGGACGCCGCGGGCAGCGCGAGGGCCTTCTTCTGCGCCGCCGACGGTCCGGGCGGCGCGCTGTGCCGGCTCGCCGACGCGCTCGGCCGCGGCGCGGAACCGGCATGGTCCGGGGCGGCCGACGCCTGCCACGCCAGCACGCCGACAGCGGCGAGCGCCGCCGTGGTGAGAGCGGTGACGATGCTTGCGGAGCTGACCTTGGCCATGGCGATAAGACTAGTAGGTGTTTGTCTGTCCTTCGGATCGCCACCGGTGCCCGCGATCGCGGAGGAACGTCCGGCGGCGGCGCACCCGGTGACGTCCGCCCGGCGGCGGGCGTACGCACGGAGGAGCCGGCGAACGCCCGCAAGGACCGGCGCACCCGGTGACGTCCGCCCGGCGGCGGGCGTACGCACGTAAGAGCCGGCGAACGCCCGCAAGGACCGGCGAACGCCGGATGAGCGGCGCCGTTAGGCTGACCCCGTGTTGCTGCTCGCGTTGGACACCGCCACCCCCGCCGTCACCGTCGCGCTGCACGACGGGAGGGACGCTGTCGCGCACTCCACCGTCGTGGACGCCCGGCGGCACGGCGAGTTGCTGCTGCCCGCCGTCGACCGGGTGCTGACGCGGGCCGGGGCGGTGGTGGGGGACCTGACCGGGATCGTGGTCGGCGTCGGGCCGGGGCCGTACACCGGGCTGCGGGTCGGACTGGTCACCGCGGCGTCGCTGGGCGACGCCCTCGGCGTGCCGGTGCACGGCCTGTGCACGCTGGACGGCCTGGCGTACGCGGCCCGCGACGGCGGTCTGACCGGACCGTTCACCGTGGCCACCGACGCGCGCCGCAAGGAGGTCTACTGGGCCCGGTACGACGACGCCGGCGCCCGGGTCACCGAACCGGCCGTCGACCGGCCCGCCGACATCGCAGCGCAGGTGGCCGGGGCGCCCGCGGTCGGGGCCGGCGCCGCGCTGTACCCGGAGGTCTTCCCCGACGTACGGCCGCCCGCCCACCAGGACGCCGCCGCGCTGGCCGCGCTGGCCGCCGGGAAGCTGGCGCGCGGCGAGGAGTTCCCGCCCGCGCTGCCGCTCTACCTGCGCCGGCCGGACGCCCAGGTGCCGGCCGGCTACAAGCAGGTCCTGCCGAAGTGACCGCGCCGACCGCCCCGGCGCTGCGCGAGATGCGCTGGTGGGACCTGGACCAGGTGATGGACCTGGAGGCCGAACTGTTCCCCGACGACGCCTGGTCGCGCGGGATGTTCTGGTCGGAGCTGGCCAACGCCCGCCACCCGGGCGCCAACCGGTACTACGTGGTCGCCGAGGACGGCAACGACGGCCGCCTGGCGGGGTACGCCGGCCTGTCGGCGATCGCCGGCACCGGCGACGTCACCACCATCGGCGTCACCGCCGGCCACCAGGGCACCGGCCTCGGCGCCCGGCTGCTGACCGAACTGCTGCGGCAGGCCACCGCGTTCGAGTGCCACGAGGTCCTGCTGGAGGTCCGGGTGGACAACGCGCCGGCCCAGCGCCTCTACGGGCGCTTCGGGTTCGAGCCGATCGGGGTGCGGCGCGGCTACTACCAGCCCGGAGACGTCGACGCCCTCGTGATGCGACTGACCGACCCCACCTCCGTTCCGGACCAAGGACTGCACCATGGCTGACGAACCCCTCGTCCTCGGCATCGAGACCTCCTGCGACGAGACCGGCGTCGGCATCGTGCGCGGCCACACCCTGCTCGCCGACGCGGTCGCCTCCAGCGTCGAGGAACACGCCCGGTTCGGCGGCGTGGTGCCCGAGGTCGCCAGCCGCGCCCACCTGGAGGCCATGGTCCCCACCATCCGGCGCGCCCTGAAGGACGCCGGGGTCGCCGCGTCCGACCTCGACGGCATCGCCGTCACCGCCGGCCCCGGCCTGGCCGGCGCGCTGCTGGTCGGGGTGTCGGCGGCCAAGGCGTACGCGTACGCGCTCGGCAAGCCGCTCTACGGCGTCAACCACCTCGCGTCGCACATCTGCGTGGACCAGCTGGAGCACGGCGCGCTGCCGGAGCCGACGATGGCGCTGCTGGTCTCCGGCGGCCACTCCTCCCTGCTGCTGACCACCGACATCACCTCCGACGTGCGGCCGCTGGGCTCGACCATCGACGACGCGGCCGGTGAGGCGTTCGACAAGGTGGCCCGGGTGCTCGGGCTCGGCTTCCCCGGCGGCCCCGCCGTCGACCGGTACGCGCGCGACGGCGACCCCAAGGCGATCCGCTTCCCGCGCGGGCTGACCGGACCGCGCGACCCGGTCTACGACTTCTCCTTCTCCGGCCTGAAGACCGCCGTCGCCCGCTGGGTGGAGGAACGCCGCCGTGAGGGCGCGGACGTGCCGATCGCCGATGTCGCCGCGTCCTTCCAGGAGGCCGTCACCGACGTGCTGACCCGCAAGGCGATCCGGGCCTGCAAGGACCACGGCGTCGAGCACCTGATGATCGGCGGCGGCGTCGCCGCCAACTCCCGCCTGCGCGCGATGGCCCAGCGGCGTTGCGCCGACGCCGGCATCGAACTGCGCGTGCCGCGGCCGAAGCTGTGCACCGACAACGGCGCGATGGTGGCCGCTCTCGGCGCCGAGATGGTGGCCCGCGGCCGGTCCGCCTCCGACTGGGACCTGCCGGCCGACTCCTCGCTGCCGGTCACCGAACCGCACGTCCCCGGCCGCACCCCGGCCACCGCGCCCGGCCACCACCACTGATGGCCACCGTCGCGCTGATGTGGGAGGCCCGCGCCGCCGACGGCCGCGGCGCCGACCTGCTGGCCTGGACGCGCGAGTGCACGCTGGGCGCCGAACCGTCGCGCCGCGAGACGCTGACCGCGCCCGGCGACCGGGTGCTGGTCATCACCTGGTGGCCCGGCGGCTACGACGCCGACGTACCCGAACTGCCGGACCCGCCGGGGGAGTTGATCGCCCGTCCGGTGCACCGCTGGCGGTTCGTCCAGGCCGGCGGCGCGGCCTGACCGCTCAACCGCCCCGCCACGGCGACCGGGTGGGGGCGTGCCGGCGGTCCGGCTTGCGGTGTGCCGTCGGACCGGATGACGGCGTGCCGTCGAGCCGGTGACAGCGTGCCGTGGCCGGAGGACGGTGTGCCGGCGGGCCGGATGACGCGCCGGCGGGTGCCGCGAACCCGCGGAAAACGCTGCCGGGCGCCCGGTGGCGGCTGTGAAGCGGATGGAGATATTTCACATTCCCATCACACCTTCCGCGCGTTACAGTGACCCGGCTGCCGTCGCACCAGCCGGCCACGCGTGGGGAATCCGCGTGCGCCGACGCCGGGGGACTCAAGGGGAGGACGCGACGGCCGCGCACACCTTTCGTGGGGGCACAAGTGAACAGTTCCACCCGCCGCACCTCCGCGGCGCTCTCCGTGGCGATCGCGGTCGCCGCGGGCACGGTCCTGGCGGCCCTGCCGTCGTCCGCCTACGCCGGCAGCACCTCGGCCGGCACCGTCATCGCCAGCAGCGGCACCTCCGGCACCGTCACCGAGGTGACGGCCGCCGGTGCCACCGTGCGCACCCTGACCGGTTCCGGCACCCAGCCGGCCTGGTCGCCGACCGGCGCCCGCCTCGTGTCGATCACCGGCAACAGCGTCGTCACCCAGCGGTACGACGGCAGCGGCCTGCACACCGTGCACACCACCGCCGCCAGCACCGGGGCGCCGACCGGCCCGGCCTTCGCCTTCGGCGGCCGGTCCGTCGTCTACACCGCGGCCGGCAAGCTCCAGATCGCCCCGGCCGACGGTGCCACCGGCCCGCAGAACCTGCTGAGCGCCGCCCAGATGTCCAGCGGCAACTGCGACACCCAGGCGTCGGCCTCGGCCGGCGGCGACTCCGTGTACTTCACCCGGTCCAGCGGCGGCTGCGGCCACAACCTGTCGGTGTGGCGGTACGACGAGCAGACCTACGACGTCAGCCAGGTCATCGCGGCCGGCTCCGACGCCGTGCAGTCGCAGGCCGGCGACCAGCTCGTCTACACCGGATCCGACGGGCAGGCCTACCTGGCCGACTCCGACGGCGGCAACGCCCAGCAGCTCACCAGCGACGGCCGCACCTACGGGTCGTACACCTGGGCGCCGGACGGCGGTACCGTCCTGGCGGTCGCCACCAGCGGCTCCACGCACACCGAGGTCAGCATCGACCTGACCGCGTCCACCCCGACGGTCACCGACGTCGGGCGCAGCGCCGGCTACCTGGCCTGGCAGCCGGACAACGCCGTGCACGCCGGCCGGGTCTACGGAAGCAGCGCGGCGGCCACCAACATCGCCGCGTCCCGCTGGAACTGGAACACCGCCGGGCAGTCGGCACCCGGCCTGCAGACCGCCGACTCCGCGGTCCTGGTGGCCAGCGGCGACCAGACCGACGCCGGCCTGGTCCCGGCGCTGGCCGCCAAGAAGAACGGCCCGGCGCTGATGACCACCGCCACCTCGCTCGACAGCGCGGTGCAGGCAGAACTCCAGCGGGTGCTGCCGCAGGGCAGGACGGTCTACCTGGTCGGCGGCACCAGCGTCCTCAGCTCCGCGGTCTCCACCAAGGTGACCTCGCTCGGCTACAAGGCCGTGCGGATCTCCGGCAGTTCGCGCTACGTCACCTCGGTCGACATCGCCAAGGCCACCGCGAGCGCCCCCGGTTACGTCTTCCTCGCCACCGGCGGCGACTACCACTCCATCCTGGAGGCCGAGGCCGCCGCGGGCTCCGCCGGCGCCGACAGCAACGCCACCGCGGTCTACACCGACGGCTCCACCATGACCGCCTCGGTCTACCAGTACCTCGACTCGCTGTCGCCCAGCACCGTACTGATCCCGATCGGCAGCGCGTCCACCGCGCTGGCCGGCGCGGTCAGGGCCGGCCACCTGTCCAACTGGGGCAGCACGGTCTACGCCTACCCGGTCTCCGGCAGCGGCAACACCGGCACCTCGGTGGCGCTGGCCCGCATGTGGTGGGCCGGCGGCCCGTACACCGCCACCTTCGTCGACGACGACAACTGGCATGACGGCCTGGACGGCTACTCCTCGATGGCCGGCTGGGGCCCGGTCATGTGGGTCACGCCCACCGCGGCCGACGCGGTCGACGAGACCTACCTCAAGGACGAGTCGGCCTCCGTGCAGGACATCGTCACCTTCAGCGGCACCTCCAACGTCACGACCAACGCCTTCGACGGCCTGGCCAACTCCCTGGCGGTGTCCGGCAACTGGGTCTACGACACGTTCCTCAACGGCGCCAGCGCGACCCCGATCAAGCCGGCGCGGACGCCGGAGGCGTTCACCACCCGCCGCGCGGCCACCGCCGCGTCGCACGGCGGCACCGCCGGCCCGCAGGCGCACGCCCTGGGCTCGCCGGTCGGCATCGTCCGCTGACGGTCCGCCGGTAACGCCGGATCACTCCGCGGCGGCCGGGGCGCCGATCAGCATGGCCGGCGCCCCGGCCACCCGGGTCAGCAGCACCGTCGCCGCGTTCGGCCCGCTCGGGCGGACGCGGCGGCGCACCTCCTCCGGCTCCACCGCCGAACCGCGCTTCTTCACCGTCAGCGTGCCCACCTCGCGCTCGCGCAGCAGCGCCTTGAGCCGCTTGAGGTTGAACGGCAGCACGTCGGTGATCTCGTAGGCGCTCGCGTACGGCGTCGCCACCAGCCGGTCCGAGGTGACGTAGGCGATCGTCGGGTCGATCAGCGTGCCGCCGGTCTCCCGGGCCACCTCGGCCACCAGATGCGCCCGGATCACCGCGCCGTCCGGCTCGTACAGGTACCGCCGCACCGGCCCGGCCGGCGGATCGGGCAGCCCGGCACCGGTCAGCGTCACCCCGGCCGGCAGCAGCGTCGCGCACCGGGCGCCCGGCCGCGTACCGAACCACAGCACCGCCTCCTTGACGTCGCCGCCCTGCGAGACCCACTCCGCCTCCGCGTCGTGCGGCACCGCCTCGTGCGGGATGCCCGGCGCCACCTTCAGCGCGGCGTGCGGCGCCGAACGGGCCGCCCGCACCGCCCACGACAGCGGCGGCGAGTACGCCTCCGGGTCGAAGATCCGGCCGCGCCCGCCACGCCGGGCCGGGTCCACGAAGACCGCGTCGAACCCGTCGAGCGGCACCGCGGCCACGTCCTGGCACCGCACGGTGATCCGGTCCGCCAGCCCCAGCGCCGCCGCGTTGGCCGCCGCGACCGCGCAGGTACGCGGTGAACGGTCGACCGCCAGCACCTCGATCCCGGCGCGGGCCAGCGCGATCGCGTCGCCGCCGATCCCGCCGCACAGGTCCGCCAGCCGCCGCACCCCCAGCCCCGCCAGCCGCCGCGCCCGGTGCTCCGCCACGCCGGCCCGGGTCGCCTGCTCGACGCCGTCCGGGGTGAAGAACATCCGCCAGGCGTCGTCCCCGAACTTCGCCACCGCCCGCCGCCGCAGCCCCGCCTGCCCGACCGCCTCCGACACCACCGGCGCCGGATAGCCGCGCCGCAGCCGCGTCGCCGTCGCCAGCTCCTGCTCGGGCGTGAAGTCCCGCAACGACGCGAGCAGTTCCGTGCCTTCAGCCGTCAGCAGAAACCCGAACGCGTCGTCGTCGGGCACGTCGTCCCGGGGTGCGGTGCTCACCCGGCCATTGTGTCAGCGGAAACCGGGGCGGGGGCCGCCGGCCGGGGCGGGGTCCGCCGGGCGCGGCCGAGCGGAGGGGCGGTGCCGAGGAGCGTTGCCCAGGGGCGTTGCTGAGAGGCGTTGCCCAGGGGCGTTGCTGAGGGGCCGGCGCGTCCGGCGCCAACGGGGCCTCGGGGGCGCGCGGATGGGCCGACGGCGCCGTACAGAGGGGCTGACGGCGCCGTACGGCCGGGCTGGCGGGGCCGTACGGAGGATGCTGACGGGACCGTGCGAAGGTGGCTGACGGGACCGTGCGAAGGCGGCCCGTGGGGCCGCACGGAAGGGCTCGCGGGGGCGTGCCGAGGGGTCAACAGGGGGCTGCGCGCGGGGTCGGCGGGGGTCTCGCCGAGGGGGCCGGCGGGCGCTCGTGGGGGGCGTGCGGCGGGCGGTCGAGTGCGCCTTCGCGCCGGATCCCGATCGCGGCGCGCTGGCACTCCGCTTGACCGAGTGCTAAGACCGTCCTAGTCTCGGCGTTGGCACTCTCCGCCAGGGAGTGCCAGCACAGCGACGGGCAGGTCCGGCACCCGCGACGACGGGCCTACCAGGTCGCCACCCAAGACATTTACTCCCGTCAGCTCTCCGAAGGGGGAGGTCGGATCGTGACGACCGCCAGCACCAAGGTTGCCATCAAGCCGCTTGAGGACCGCGTTGTGGTCCAGCCGCTCGAGGCCGAGCAGACCACGGCCTCGGGCCTGGTCATCCCGGACACCGCGAAGGAGAAGCCCCAGGAGGGCGTCATCCTCGCCGTCGGTCCGGGTCGCTTCGAGGACGGCAACCGTCTTCCGCTCGACGTCAAGGTCGGTGACGTCGTGCTCTACAGCAAGTACGGCGGCACCGAGGTCAAGTACAACGGCGAGGAGTACCTCGTCCTCTCGGCCCGCGACGTTCTCGCGATCGTCGAGAAGTAACACACGGCGCGTTCCCCGCTCCGGCGGGGATCGGACCACCGGCTCCACACATGTAGCCGCGCCCCCGCCCCGGCTTTCCGCGTCCTACGGACCCGGGGAAGACCGGGGCGGCGGTCTTTGACGAGGAATGACGAGGTAGCACGCAGGCATGGCCAAGATCCTGAAGTTCGACGAGGATGCCCGTCGCGCCCTGGAGCGCGGTGTCAACAAGCTCGCCGACACCGTCAAGGTGACGATCGGCCCCAAGGGCCGCAACGTCGTCATCGACAAGAAGTTCGGCGCCCCGACCATCACCAACGACGGTGTCACCATCGCCCGTGAGGTCGAGGTCGACGACCCGTTCGAGAACATGGGCGCCCAGCTCGTCAAGGAGGTGGCGACCAAGACCAACGACATCGCGGGTGACGGCACCACCACCGCGACCGTGCTGGCCCAGGCGCTGGTCCGCGAGGGTCTGCGCAACGTCGCCGCCGGCGCTTCCCCGGCCGCCCTGAAGAAGGGCATCGACGCCGCGGTCAAGGCCGTCTCCGAAGAGCTGATCGCCACCGCGCGTCCGATCGACTCCAAGGACGACATCGCCGCCGTCGCCGGGCTGTCCGCCCAGGACAAGCAGGTCGGCGAGCTGATCGCCGAGGCGATGGACAAGGTCGGCAAGGACGGCGTCATCACCGTCGAGGAGTCCAACACCTTCGGTCTGGAGCTGGACTTCACCGAGGGCATGGCCTTCGACAAGGGCTACCTGTCCCCGTACTTCGTCACTGACCAGGAGCGGATGGAAGCGGTCCTGGAGGACCCCTACATCCTCATCCACCAGGGCAAGATCTCCGCCATCGCGGACATGCTGCCGCTGCTGGAGAAGGTCATCCAGGCCGGCGCCAGCAAGCCGCTGCTCATCATCGCCGAGGACGTCGAGGGCGAGGCGCTCTCCACCCTCGTCGTCAACAAGATCCGCGGCACCTTCAACGCGGTCGCGGTCAAGGCCCCCGGCTTCGGCGACCGCCGCAAGGCGATGCTCGGCGACATGGCCACCCTCACCGGTGCCACCGTCGTCGCCGAGGAGGTCGGCCTCAAGCTCGACCAGGTCGGCCTGGACGTGCTCGGCAGCGCCCGCCGCGTGACCGTCACCAAGGACGACACCACCATCGTCGACGGTTCCGGTGACAAGGCCGAGCTCAACGGCCGCATCGCCCAGATCAAGGCGGAGATCACCTCCACCGACTCCGACTGGGACCGCGAGAAGCTCCAGGAGCGACTGGCGAAGCTCGCCGGCGGCGTCTGCGTCATCAAGGTCGGCGCGGCCACCGAGGTCGAGCTGAAGGAGAAGAAGCACCGTCTGGAGGACGCCATCTCCGCGACCCGCGCCGCGGTCGAGGAAGGCATCGTCTCCGGCGGCGGCTCCGCGCTCGTGCACGCGGTCAAGGTGCTCGAGGGCGACCTGGGCAAGACCGGCGACGAGGCCACCGGTGTCGCGGTCGTCCGCCGCGCCGCCGTCGAGCCGCTGCGCTGGATCGCCGAGAACGCCGGCCTGGAGGGCTACGTCATCACCTCCAAGGTCGCCGAGCTGGACAAGGGCCAGGGCTTCAACGCCGCCACCGGCGAGTACGGCGACCTGGTCAAGGCCGGCGTCATCGACCCGGTCAAGGTCACCCGCTCCGCCCTGGAGAACGCGGCCTCCATCGCCTCCCTGCTCCTCACGACCGAGACCCTGGTCGTCGAGAAGCCGGCCGAGGAGGAGCCCGCCGCCGGCGGTCACAGCCACGGCCACTCGCACTGACGCGACGCGTCCGGGGCGTCCGGGGCTGCCGCACGGCAACTGACGACGCCCCACGGGGTTCCGAGGCTGCCGCACGGCATCCGACGACGCCCCACGGGTGAGGCCCGGCACCGCGAACAGCGGAGCCGGGCCTCACCGGCGTTTTCCCCCCGGGGGGTGACGGGGTGGGCGTTGACCGGGGTGGTCGTCGGCCGGGTGGGCGTTGACCGGGGCCGGGCGTCGGCCGGGGTGGGGCGGTCGTATCGTCCCAGGGTCTTTTCTTCCTACGGTCAGCTGGTCAGCGCGGTCCGTACTTGCGGCCGAGACCGGAGGACAGCCGGCCGAAGGCATTGCTCGGCACTGCCCGCGCGAGCGCCACCGCGACCTTGTACCGCACGTCCGGCACGCTCACCGTCTTGCCGACCGCCAGATCCCGGATCGCCGCGGCCACCACCTTGTCGGCGTCCAGCCAGGCGAAACCGGGCAACCCGCTGACGTCCATCCCCGCGCGCCCGTGGAACTCCGTGCGCACGAACCCCGGGCACAGCGCCATCACCCGCACCCCGGTCCCGGCCAGCTCCAGCGCCACCCCCTCGGAGAACCGCAGCACCCACGACTTGCTCGCCGCGTAGGTCCCGCGCGGCACGAACGCCGCCACCGACGCCACGTTCACCACGAACCCGCGTCCCCGCTCGCGCATCGCCGCCGCCGCGGCCGACGTCAGCCGCAGCACCGCCTCGCAGTGCAGCGTGAGCATCGTCAACTCGTCGGCCACCGGCACGTTCAGGAACGTGCCCCGGTTGCCGAACCCGGCGTTGTTCACCAGCACGTCCACCGGCCGGTCCGCGTCCGCCAGCCGCGCCTCGACCGCCGCGATCCCGTCCTGCGCCGACAGATCCGCCGCCAGCACCTCCACCGGAACCCCGTAACGCCGGCCCAGCTCCGCCGCGCACGACTCCAGCCGCCGCTCGTCCCGGGCCACCAGCACCAACGCGTGCCCGTCACCCGCCAACCGCCGCGCGAACGCCGCCCCCAGCCCCGCCGTCGCCCCCGTGATCAGTGAAGTCGTCATGCGCGCAGCCTATTGCCGACGGGGAGGGGGTGATGGGGCGGGCGGTGCGGCTGGTTCACGCGGGCGGTGCGGTGGGCTGGGGGTGCGGCTGGTTCACGCGGGCGGTGAGGTGGCTGGGGGTGCGGCTGGTGTGCGGAGGGTGCGGTGGCTGGGGGTGCGGCTGGTTCACGCGGGCGGTGAGGTGGCTGGGGGTGCGGCTGGTGTGCGGAGGGTGCGGTGGCTGGGGGTGCGGCTGGTTCACGCGGGCGGTGAGGTGGTGGGCGGTGCGGCTGGTGTGCGGAGGGTGCGGTGGCTGGGGGTGTAGTTGGTTCAGGCGGACGGGGCGGTGGCGGGCGGCGCGGAGGTCCCGGAGGGTGGGGTGGCCGGTGCGGTGGGCGGGCGGTGCGGTTCGATGCGTGGAGGGTGCGGTGGTCGGCGGTGCGGCGGTCACGTGCGGGTGAGGCGGCGCAGGACGGCGTCGAGGTGGTCGGGGTTCAGCGTGCCGGACGCCGCCAACGTCCGCCGCAGCAGAGCCGGTTCGGTGGTCATCGCCCGGAACAGCACGCTGACGGTGACGTCGTGCGCCGGCCGGCTCACCACCTCGACCGCGTCGCCCCCGCACACCTCGCCGGGAGTGATGACGCGCAGGTACGCACCGGGAAGCGCGGCCTGCGTGAACCGCTTCACCCAGCCCCTCTCGCCCAGCCATTCGGCGAACGTCCGGCACGGAATGCGGCAGGACGTCACCTCCAGCACGAGCCCGTCGCCGACCCGCCACCGCTCACCGATGAGCGCGTCGGAGACCACGACGCCGGACGTCGTCAGGTTCTCCCCGAACATCCCGTTGCTCAGCGGCCGGCCCAACTCCCGCTCCCAGCCATCCAGTTCCTCCCTCGCGTACGCGTACACCGCCTGCGCGTTCCCGCCGTGGAACCTGCGGTCGCTGATCGCGTCACCGGCCAGCCCGCTGCCCCCGACCTCCCCGAACGCCCGCTCACCGGGCGCCTCGACCCGCACCGGCCCGTCCACCGGCCGTTTGTCGATGCCCGTGCTGCCGGCGTCGCTGTAATCGGTGACCATGGAAGTGCCCACGTTCACCGAGAGAATGCGTGACATGCCCGGCACCCTACGTCCCGCCCGCACACCCGCGCAGAACCTTTGTCCCCGTCGCCCCTGCGCGATCCGCCCACCGTTCCGCCGGTCGGCTCCCGCCGGTCGTCCCGACGAGCGGTTGTCGCCGTCAACTGTCCCGCCGAGTCAGCCACGCGGATAAAACGGTCAGCCGCCCCGAGCGCCCCGACCGCCCCGACCGCACCGACGAGCCGGTCAGCCGCCCCGGTGCATGAACCGGTGGAACGCCTCCGCCACGGTTTCCCCGTCCGCCGGCCGCGCGACCACCTCGATCGCGTCGCCCGCCCGGATCTCGCCCGGCGTCACGATCCGCAGGTATGCCCCCGGCCGCTCGGCCAGCGTGAACCGCCGCAGCCACCCCGGCACCCCCAGCCATCCCCGGAACGTGCCGCACGGGATCCGCGGTGCCGTCACCTCCAGCACCACCTCCGGTCCCACCCGCCAGCGTTCACCGATGACCGCGCCGGTGACGTCCACCCCGGCCGTCGTCAGGTTCTCGCCGAAGGCCCCGTTGGCCAGCCTCAGCCCCAACTCCTGTTCCCAATCGTCGAGTTCCTCCCTCGCGTAGGCGTACACCGCCTGGTCGTCGCCGCCGTGGTGGTCCACGTCGTACACCCGGTCGCCGGCCAGGCCCACCGCGCCGGTGCCCTTCGGCCCCGGCGCGCTCACCGCCACCGGCCCCTCGACCGGCCGCTTGTCGATACCGGTGGTGCTGACCCCCTTCCACGGGTTGGGTCGCGGCACGCCGATGTTCACTGACAGCAACTTCACGCCACCGACGGTACGACCGCCCCGCTCCCGCCGCGATCGATTAACCGCCCGCCGCCCCTGCCACCGTTCACTTCGCGCCGCACCGGCACCGCACCGCCCGGCGCCGCGCCGCCCGGCGCCGCACCGCACCGTCGCACCGCACCGCACCGGCACCATGCCGCTCGGCACCACACCCGTCGCGCCGCACCTCGCCGCGCCGCCGCCGAGCGGCACACCGCCCCGCCGCCGAGCGGCACTCCGCCTCCGTCCACCTCACCGTCGTGCCGGCAGCGCCTCCAGCAGGGTGTCGACGTCCGACGACGAGTTGTAGAGGTGGAAGGCGGCGCGCAGATTTCCCGCGCGGCCGGCCACCGTGATCCCGGCCTTCTCCAGCCCCGGCACCGCGTGGTCGAGGCCGGGGACGGAGACGATGGCCGAACCGCCGGTCGGCACGGGCTCGTACCCCAACGACCGCACTCCTTCCTCGAACCGCCGGGCCAGCGCCTTGTTGTGCTCGCCGATCGTCGCCACGCCGATCTCCTCGATGACGCTCAGCGAGGCCATCACCCCCGCGTAGACCAGGAAGGCCGGACTGGCGTCGAACCGCCGCGCCGACGAGGCCAGTCGCGTGATCGGTCCGTAGGTGGAGTCGTAGGGGGACTCCCCGGCGGTCCATCCGGCGAACACCGGCGTCGTCGCGTCGGCGACCGATTCGGCCACCGTCAGGAACGCCGCCCCCCGCGGGCAGAGCATCCACTTGAAGGGCGCGCACATCACGTAGTCGAAGGCGCCCGCGTCCAGCGGCAGCCACCCGGCCGACTGGGTGGCATCGAGGAACACGCGTGCTCCGCACCGTGTGGCGGCCTCCCGGATCGCGGCGAGGTCGGCCACCCGTCCGTGGGCGGACTGCACCGTACTGACGGCGACCAGCGCGGTCTGCGCGCGTATCTCCTCGGCCAGCCGCTTCAGGGGAACTATCCGCAGGCTCAGGTCCCGGCGCACCGCGAAGGGGTTCACCAGCGAGCTGAAGTCACCGTCCGCGACGAGGACTTCGGCTCCCGGAGCCAGTCCGGAGGCGATCAGTCCGGCGTGGACGCTGGCGGACGAGCCGACGGCGACCCGGTCGGCGGACACGCCGGCCAGCCGGGCGTAGCCGGCTCGCGCGGTGTCGATCCATCTCTCGGGTCCGGAGAAGTCCCCGGCCGCGAGTTCGTCGACGGCGCGGTGCAGTGCGGCGGCTGTCCGGGCAGGGAGCAGACCGGACGAGGCCGTGTTGAGATAGGTGGTCGGATGGGTGAACTCGGCGCTCGACAAACTGTCCATGGACTCAGCGTGCATCTCGGCAACCCAGAAGTCCATGGGTGGTAAGTGGTATTCACCCCTAAGGATTGCTTATACTTAAGAAATGATCGAAGCACGCCATCTCCGGGTACTGCGCGCTGTTTCCCGCACGGGGTCGTTCTCGGCCGCGGCCCGCGAACTGGGGATCACGCAGCCGGCCGTCAGCCAGCAGATGAAAGCCCTGGAGCACGTCGCCGGCACGCCGCTGGTGGTGCGCGTGGGCCGCTCCACCCGGCTGACCGAGGCCGGTCGTGCGTTGACCCGGCACGCCGCCGGGATCCTGGCCGGGCTGACCGCGGCCGAGGAGGAGGTCGCCGCGATCGCCGGTCTGCGTTCGGGCAAGGTGCGGATGGTCTCCTTCCCCTCGGGCAGTTCGACGATCGCGCCGGTCGCGATCGCCCGAATGCGGGCCGAGAACCCGGGAACCCAGGTCTTCCTGGAGGACGCCGAGCCGCCACGTTCGGTCGAGTTGCTCCGTTCGGGTGATTGCGAGGTCGCTCTCGCCTTTCGTTACGTCGGTCGGCACGGGCATGTGGACCTGGCCGAGTGGGACGACCTCGTGGTGACCTCGCTCCTCACCGACCGCCTGGTCGGCCTGCTCCCGGCGGCCCACCCGCTCGCCCCGCCCGCCGCCACCGGGCAGGACGCTCCCGCCGCCCACGACGGGCACAGCGGCCTCTCCGGCTCCGGCAGCCCGGGCGACGGGCGCGCGCCGGGCCTGAGGCGCGAGGGGGTCGTGGCCCGGGAGAGCCGGACGCCGTGGCCGGTGCCGCTGGCTTCGCTGGCGGACGAGGCGTGGATCGCCGGGTGCCCGCGCTGCCGGCGTCATCTCATCCAGGTGTGCGACGAGGAGGGCTTCTCCCCGCGCATCGACTTCGCCACCGACGACTCGCCGGCGGTGGCGGGCCTGGTCGGAGCGGGCCTCGGCGTCGCCCTGCTCCCCGAGCTGGCCGTCCGCTCACTGCGCCTGCGGAACGTCGCGCTGGTCGACGTGCACCCGTTCGTGCGACGCGAGGTCGTCGCGCTGACGCTGCCGGACCTGGCGAAGGTCCCCGCCGTCGAACAGCTCATGGCCCGTCTGGCTGAGGCCGCCCAGGGCTGAGCCCCGCGCGCCACGGGCGTGAAGGCGAAGGCGGGGCGAGCCCGGCGTCGGCGCACCTCTCGGCCTCCGCTGCCGACCGGCACGCTCCCGCTGCGCCGAGCGCGTCCGCGTTGCGCCGGCACGCTCCCGTTGCGCCGGCCGCGCTCGCGTTCCATCGGCCGCGCCCGCGTAGCGCCGACACGCGCGTTCCGTCGCCCGCGCCCGCGTCGCGCCAGCCGCCTGCGCGGACCGCCGCTCACCGGCGACCGGACGCCTCGCGATCCGTGCGAAGGCGGGGCGGCGGCCTCGTCGGCCGCCGCCTGAAGAAACGATTCTTCGACCGTTCCGGACGGTCCGCGCTATGGGCTCGCGGTGCCGGTCAACCGGTTTCTGGAGCGCCCCATCATCTCCTCGCGTTCGTCCTCGGTCAGGCCGCCCCACACGCCGTAGGGCTCGCGGACCGCCAGCGCGTGCGCCGCGCAGGCGGCGCGCACCGGGCATCGCATGCATACCTCCTTGGCCGCCGCCTCCCGCGAACTTCGGGCGGCCCCGCGCTCACCTTCGGGGTGGAAGAACAGCGAGCTGTCCACTCCCCGGCAGGCGGCCACCAGCTGCCAGTCCCACAGATCGGCGTTGGGGCCAGGGAGTCGGGAGAAATCTGCCATTGCTCATCCCCTCGAAAGGTTCTTCCTGAGGTTCGGCCGCCCGACCGCGAGCGGATGAGGGCGCAGTTGCGCCCGTTCTTTGTGTAACTGGATGTAAATATGACTCATTGCCAATCTAGCCTCAACACTCGCCTATGCGGAAAAAAGGGACCAAATAGTTCAAGGAGGGACATCCATCGATGCCACGCCCGGGGTGTCGGCGTATGTGAACGTCGTACGGGATGTCCCGCTGGTGGCCGCCGCCGTTCGCGCCGGCGCTCCGTGGAGCGGTCCGGCGGGCGCTCCGGGGGCGATGCCCGAAGTGATCTCGTGCGCCGGTCGTGCTCCGGTTTAGTGGCGATGCACCAGTTGGCGGTGCGGTGTGGCTGAATCGTGTCGAGGTGATCACGTAGAGTGTCGGCGACGGCTGCCAGACTCCGTAACTCTTTCGAGTGAGCATCGTTGTGAGTGCGGAGGAGGTTGTACGGCGTGGCTGTGGGTGAAGGCCCGACGCCGTCAGCCCCACCGGTGACGATTCGTACCAGCCTGGAGGCTCAACGTGACGCGGATCAGCTGCGGAGGGCGGTCATGACATCCGTCCTTGTATGCGACGACTCCCCGCTTGCCCGAGAGGCGCTTCGCCGCGCGGTCGCGACCGTGCCCGGCGTCGAGCGCGTGACGACGGCGGCCAACGGCGAGGAAGTCCTCCGCCGCTGGGGTGCCGACCGCTCCGACCTCATCCTGATGGATGTCCGGATGCCCGGACTCGGCGGGGTGGAGACCGTGCGGCGCCTGCTGTCCGCCGATCCCGGGGCCCGCATCATCATGCTGACGGTGGCCGAGGACCTCGACGGCGTCGCCCTCGCGGTGGCGGCCGGTGCCCGCGGTTACCTGCACAAGGACGCCTCGCGCGCCGAACTGCGGGCGACGGTCACGCAGGCGCTCGCCGACCCCACGTGGCGGCTGGCCCCCCGGCGGCTGCGGTCCGCCGAGATGGGAGCCGCTCCCACCCTCACAGCCCGTGAGATCCAGGTGCTGGAGGGCATGAGCCACGGCCGCTCCAACGCGGAGATCGGGCGTGAGCTGTTCCTCTCCGAGGACACCGTCAAGACCCACGCGCGACGCCTGTTCAAGAAGCTCGGCGCCTCCGACCGTGCCCACGCGGTCGCGCTCGGTTTCCGCTGGGGCCTGGTGCGCTGAAGGACGTGTGGTGCGCTGTGCGATGTCACGGCGGCGCACCGCCTCACCGCCGCGCACCGCGCGACGATGTCGGGGCGCGGCCCTCGCCGCCCCCGGCCGGCGTGCATCCGCGTCCCGCTCCGTGGGACGTTCACCCGGAGCGGCGTACCGCGTTCACCGGTATCGCGCATCGGAATCGTGACGTACACGGACCCGTTTCGGTCCGGCGCCCACGGAACGCGTACAGTGCCGAAAGCGGTCCGGACCTGCCGTTTCAATGTGCTTCCCGTCGCCGTTGCGTCTTCGGCGCTTCCTGCCGGACGGGTGGCGAACGGGAACGGCGGCAGAGTGGACGGCTCCTTGAAGTTCCGGATGCCCGCGCGAGGACGCATGCTTGAGGTATGGACTTCCTCGGGGAACGACGAGAGCTGCGCCGTGCGGCGTCCGCGTCAGAGGCGGTGGCGGCCGGGTCGGCCACGGCGAACGCCGTGCGAGTGACCGGGACGGAGAAGTTTCGGGGGACAGAGATGACGGCGGCCGACGCTCCACCCCATAACGCTTCGGTGCACAACTCGGGACGCGGTGCGACGGATTCCGAGGGCACGGGGCACCATGGACCGATGCGCGACGACGAGACGCCGGGGTCCGCCGCGGCCGGAGGTGCGGGAACCATCCGCGCCCTGGTGCGTCGAGCCGCCCAGGGGGACGAACGGGCCACCCACGATCTGCTGGCGCACGTCCATCCGCTGGCCCTGCGCTACTGCCGCACCCGGCTGTCGCGGCTGCCCGGTGACGCACGGCACTTCGTGGACGACCTCGCGCAGGAGGTCTGCCTCGCCGTGCTGTGCGCCCTGCCGCGCTACCGCGACCAGGGGCGGCCGTTCGAGGCCTTCGTCTTCGCCATCGCCTCGCACAAGGTGGCCGACCTCCAGCGTTCCGCCATGCGCGGCCCCGGCTCGACCGCCGTGCCGTCCGAGGACCTGCCGGAGAAGCCGGACGACTCACTCGGCCCCGAAGAGCACGCCCTGCTCAGCAGTGACGCCGAATGGGCCAAGGCCCTGCTGGCCAACCTCCCGGCCAACCAGCGCGAACTCGTACTGCTGCGCGTCGCCGTCGGCCTCACCGCCGAGGAGACCGGCCAGATGCTCGGCATGTCACCCGGCGCCGTCCGGGTCGCCCAGCACCGCGCGCTGAGCCGGCTGCGGGCCCTGGCCGAACAGGCCGAGGTCATGCGCGCGGACGGCGCGCGGGGCCTGTCCGCCTGACGCGAGCCCGCCGCTGGCCTCCTGCGCTGCGGCGGGCATCCGGACGTCACGATGACGCCGGCGGCCGCATGTGTACGTCACGATCGCGTTGGCGCCGCACGGACTACGTCACGAAGACAGCCGGCGCCGCACGTACACGTCACGTAAACGTGGCTGCCGCACCGCACGCCGCAGCCCGTACGGCGTGATTCCCCCTGGGGTGGTGTGTGTCACGTCTGTTCGAGGTGCCGCATCAACGCCCGTGGTGGGCAAGGTGGTGGTGCCGTCCGGACGTCCGGACCACGCGGACGGTGCGAAGGGTTGGTCCGAGTGGCCCAGTAGCATTGGATGCCACGCCGGGCAAGAGCATTGGGGAAGATGTCATGACCGCAAACGCCGACGGAGTGGCCGAGAGGATCGCGGAGAAGTTCGGCTTCCTGGGGCTCACCTACGACGACGTCCTGCTGCTGCCGGGCCCCTCGGACGTGCTGCCGAACCAGGTGGACACCGCCTCCCGCATCAGCCGCAACATCAAGGTCAACATCCCCCTGGTCTCCGCCGCCATGGACAAGGTCACCGAGGCCCGCATGGCCATCGCCATGGCCCGGCAGGGCGGCGTCGGCGTACTGCACCGCAACCTGTCCATCGAGGACCAGGTCAACCAGGTGGACCTGGTCAAGCGCTCCGAGTCCGGCATGGTGACCGACCCGATCACCGTGCACCCGGACGCCACGCTCGCCGAGGCGGACGCGCTGTGCGCCAAGTTCCGCATCAGCGGCGTGCCGGTGACGGACCCGGCCGGCAAGCTGCTGGGCATCGTCACCAACCGTGACATGGCCTTCGAGGCGGACCGCAGCCGCCAGGTGCGCGAGGTCATGACCCCCATGCCGCTGATCACCGGCACGGTCGGCATCTCCGGTGACGACGCGATGGCACTGCTGCGCCGGCACAAGATCGAGAAGCTGCCGCTGGTGGACGGCGAGGGCCGCCTCAAGGGCCTCATCACCGTCAAGGACTTCGTCAAGGCCGAGAAGTACCCGCACGCCGCCAAGGACGCCGAGGGCCGCCTGCTGGTCGGCGCCGCGGTCGGCGTCGGCGACGAGGCGTTCGTACGCGCCCAGGCGCTGGTGGAGACCGGCGTGGACTTCCTGGTCATCGACAGCTCGCACGGCCACAGCCGCGGCATCCTCGACATGGTCTCCAAGGTCAAGGCCAACCTGAAGGTCGACGTCGTGGCCGGCAACATCGCCACCCGTGACGGCGCCCAGGCGCTGATCGACGCCGGCGCCGACGGCATCAAGGTCGGCATCGGCCCCGGTTCCATCTGCACCACCCGCGTGGTCGCCGGCGTCGGCGCCCCGCAGGTCACCGCGATCTACGAGGCGTCGCTCGCGGCCGGCCCGGCCGGTGTACCGCTGATCGGTGACGGCGGCCTGCAGTACTCCGGCGACATCGCCAAGGCCATCGCGGCCGGCGCCGACGCCGTCATGCTCGGCAGCCTGCTGGCCGGCTGCGAGGAGTCGCCCGGCGAGCTGCTGTTCATCAACGGCAAGCAGTTCAAGTCGTACCGCGGCATGGGTTCGCTCGCCGCCATGCAGAGCCGCGGCCAGGGCCGGTCGTACTCCAAGGACCGCTACTTCCAGGACGACGTGCTCTCCGAGGACAAGCTGGTCCCCGAGGGCATCGAGGGCCAGATCCCGTTCCGCGGCCCGCTGTCGGCCGTCGCCCACCAGCTCATCGGCGGCCTGCGGTCCTCCATGGGCTACGTCGGCTCGGCGACGGTGCCGGAGCTGAAGGAGAAGGGCCGCTTCGTCCGCATCACCTCGGCGGGCCTGAAGGAGAGCCACCCGCACGACGTCCAGATGACCACCGAGGCGCCCAACTACCACGGGCGCTGAGCGGGCCGGCCGGCCGCGGGAGGGGTGCGCACCGCCGCGTACCCCTCCGCGTGTCGCCCTGGGATACTGGGCGGCAGGCCACCAAGAAAGGCGAACAGTGACTGAGATCGAGATCGGGCGGGGCAAGCGGGGCCGCAGGGCGTACGCGTTCGACGACATCGCCGTCGTCCCGAGCCGGCGCACCCGTGACCCCAAGGAGGTCTCGATCGCCTGGCAGATCGACGCCTACCGATTCGAACTGCCCTTCCTCGCCGCGCCGATGGACTCCGTCGTCTCGCCCGAGACCGCGATCCGCATCGGCCGCTTCGGCGGGCTGGGCGTGCTCAACCTCGAAGGCCTGTGGACCCGTTACGACGACCCCGAGCCGCTGCTGGCCGAGATCGCCGAACTGGACGACGTCGCCGCGACCGCGCGCCTCCAGGAGATCTACGCCGCCCCCATCCGTGAGGAACTCATCGGCCAGCGCATCAAGGAGGTGCGCGACGCGGGAGTGGTCACCGCCGCGGCGCTCTCCCCGCAGCGCACCGCGCAGTTCTCCAAGGCCGTGGTGGACGCCGGTGTCGACCTGTTCGTCATCCGCGGCACCACCGTCTCCGCCGAGCACGTCTCCGGCTCGCACGAGCCGCTGAACCTCAAGCAGTTCATCTACGAACTCGACGTGCCCGTCATCGTCGGCGGCTGCGCCACGCACACCGCCGCCCTGCACCTGATGCGCACCGGCGCGGCCGGCGTCCTGGTCGGCTTCGGCGGCGGCGCCGCGCACACCACGCGCAACGTGCTCGGCATCCAGGTCCCGATGGCCACCGCCGTCGCCGACGTGGCGGCCGCCCGCCGCGACTACATGGACGAGTCCGGCGGCCGGTACGTCCACGTCATCGCGGACGGCGGCTTCGGCTCCAGCGGCGACCTGCCCAAGGCCATCGCCTGCGGTGCCGACGCCGTGATGATGGGCTCGCCGCTGGCCCGCGCCACCGACGCGCCCGGCCGCGGGTTCCACTGGGGCATGGAGGCGGTCCACGAGGAGCTGCCGCGCGGCAAGCGGATGAACCTCGGCGCGGCCGGCACCACCGAGGAGATCCTGCTCGGCCCCTCCCACGCCCCCGACGGCTCGATGAACTTCTTCGGCGCGCTGCGCCGCGCGATGGCCACCACGGGCTACTCCGACCTCAAGGAGTTCCAGCGAGTCGAGGTCACCGTCGCCCCGACGGCCGTCCACCACTGACGTCCCGCCGCACGGCACACACGGTCCCGGGTTCCC
Organism: Streptantibioticus silvisoli; assembly: GCF_027947535.2. Lineage (GTDB taxonomy): Bacteria > Actinomycetota > Actinomycetes > Streptomycetales > Streptomycetaceae > Streptantibioticus_C > Streptantibioticus_C silvisoli. The sequence continues at coordinate 15,195 of NZ_JAAGKO020000031.1, read as the reverse complement.
CGCGAACCCGGGACCGTTGCCGTTCGTCCCTCGGCCGCGCGTTCGCCGTAGCCGTTAGCCGTAGCCGTACCGGTCCCGGTGCTGTAGCCGAACCCGCTGCCGTAGCCGATGTCGCTGGCCCAGCCGCGGCCGGACTGCCGCGGCCGGACTGCCGCGGCCGGACTGCCGCCCTGAAGCCGGGGCCGAAGACCCGGGGCAGGTGGGCCGGGGCCGCTCAGCGGCCGTTCCCGGGCTCCTGGGGGCCGCTCGACGCCTGCGGAGCCGGCAAGCCCCCTCTCGGCCGTGCCGCCGTCCCGGGGGCTCCAGCGCCCGCCTGCGGCCGCGGACGGGACCTCGCGTCGATCGCGCCTCCAGCCTCTCGCCCCCCGGATGGAGTCCCACGGCGCTGCCCCCTGCCCAGCCCCGCCTCCGTCTCGTGGCCGCTGCCGGATGCTGACAGTGCCTCAGCAGGTGGTGGACCGTGATCCGGTGGCCGCCGTCCGGGTCGGCGGACCACGGTTCGGCCATTTGCCGCTCGACGGGCACCCTGAGCGTGCCGACCCAATAATCGGGATGTATGGGGCACAGGAAGTCATTCGCCGGACGTGATCTGGGCATGGACCTCGGCACCGCCAACACCTTGGTGTACGCGCGCGGTGAGGGCGTCGTGCTCAACGAGCCGTCAGTGGTGGCGGTCAACGCCGTGAGCCGTGAGGTCATCAGCGTCGGCACGGAGGCCAAGTCGACGATGGGCCGGACCCCGTCCCACGTCGTGGCACTGCGCCCGATGCGGGACGGGGTCATCGCCGACTACGAGCTGGCCGAACGCATGATCGCCCACTTCCTGCGCAAGGTGGCGGTCGGCGGCCGCCGTGCCTCCCGCCCCAGGATGGTGATCTGCGTACCGTCGAGTATCACGTCGGTCGAACGCCGCGCGGTCATCGAGGCGGCCACCACGGCGGGCGCCCGCGAGGTCCACCTGATCCAGGAACCGATGGCGGCCGCGATCGGCGCCGGCCTGCCGGTCAGTGAACCGACCGGCTCCATGGTGGTGGACATCGGCGGCGGCACCACCGAGGTGGCGGTGCTCTCGCTGGGCGGCACGGTCACGTCACGATCGGCACGTGTCGGCGGCGACGCCATCGACGCGGCGATCGCGCAGCACGTCCGCCGCGAACACGCACTGGTCATCGGCGAGCAGACGGCCGAGCAGATCAAACTCGCCATCGGTTCCGCCGCGCCCCCCGGGTACTGGACCGACCGGCTCAGCGCCCTGGACCGTGAGTTCGAACGCGACTGCCCCGAGCAGGCCACCGGCGACGGCACCCCACCGGACGACGCCCCGCACCCCGGTCCCGCGCCCGTCGCCGGTGACGGAGGCCCCGAATCCGGCGGTGATACCGCGGTCGAACGGCGCCGGTCCCCGTCCGGCAAACGCGATCGGGTCGCCGGCGTCGGCCTGGTCACCCGCGTCGGGCCGACCGGCGACAGCGGCCCCCGGTGCCGCATCCGGGGCCGTGACCAGGCCAGCGGACTGCCCAAGACGCTGGAACTCGACGCCTCGGAGGTCAGGCGGGCCATCGACGACCCCCTGGAAGCGATCATCAGCGCCGTCCGGCTGACCCTCGACGCCTGCCCGCCCGAGGCCGCCGGCGACGTCATGGAACGCGGCATCGTCCTCACCGGCGGCGGAGCGCTGCTCCCCGGCCTCGACCTGCGGATCGGCGGCGCCTTCGAGATCCCGGTGATCGTCGCCGACGCGCCACTGGACTGCGTCGCCCTCGGCACCGGCAAGTGCGTCGAGCACTACGAGGCGCTGCGCACGGTGCTGGACGCCACCCCGCACTCGTACCTGGCGTTCAAGGTATGACGCGGCGCCCCGGGGAGCGTTGACCCATGCGCCGGGAACGCGGCGGCGCCGCACGGTCGGGTACCCGTCGGTGGAACGGGCGGCGTTCCCCGCGGTACGCGTCACCGACGGCCGGGCCGCGGTCGTACCGGTGGGCGGCGGTGACACTGCTGCTGGGGCTGCTGGCCGCGGCCGCCGTACCGGCCGACGCCAGGGACGACGCGAGGGACGACGCCAGGGCGCGGAACGTGGCGGGCACCGCGTCGTCGGGTATTACGTCGGCCGGTACGAGTACGTCGGCCGGTATGAGTACGTCTGCCCCGCCGTCCGCCCGGTCGTCCGGCACGCCGGCTTCGGGCCGTACGACGGACTCGGGTACGTCGGACGCCGACGCGTACCCCGTACGCGTCACGCTGGAGGCGTTGTCACCCCTATGGCCCAAGGGCGACGACACGCTGACGGTCCGCGGACAACTGGTCAACACCACGCCCCAGCGGATCACGGGCGCGCGGCTGGGCGTCCGGGTGGACGGCGTGGCCCGCGCGGCCTTCGACGATCAGGACCTCGATCCGCTGGGCCCGGGGGAGAAGCGGTCCTTCACCCTGCATGTCCCGGCCGGCGACCTCCGGCTGGGGAACGCCGGCATTCACTCGTTCGGTGTCGCTCTGACGACCGCTGACGACGTGCTCTCCGGACTCGGATCGACGCGGTTCCCGTGGGCGCCGGACGGCGTCGACGGTGACCCGCTCGACGTCGCCGTGCTCTGGCCGGTCACCGACGAACCGCACGCCGAGGCGGTCTCGCTCGGCTGGGGCGACTCCGCGCAGCCCGTCTTCCGGGACGACGCGCTGGCCGGTTCGTTCGGCACCGCGGGCAGGCTGCGCGAACTCGTCGACGCGGCGGACGGCCTGCCGGTGACCTGGACCGTCGACCCGGCCCTGCTGGACGAGGCGCGGAGCATGGCGGGCGGCTACCGGGTGGCCGGTGTCCGCGACGCCGGCGACCCCCAGCTCAGCCGCCCCGGCGCGGGCCGGGCCGCGGCCACCAGCTGGCTCGGCGCCCTGCGCACCGCCGTCAAGGACCAGGATGTCGTCGCGCTCCCCTACGCCGACCCCGACGTGGCCGCCCTGGCCCACAGCGGCGCGCGGAGCGGAACGACGAGCGCAACCTGGACGGCCGAGGCGGCGACGCGGAGCGGACGGGGTGGGGGCGGCGGCGGGACGGGGGCTGTGGCGTCCGTGAGGGCGGGGTCAGCGAGCGCGGCGGGTTCCAGGGGCGAAACGGGGTCCAGGGGCGCGGCGGGGTCAGCGGGATCGACGAGGGCCGGCGGGCCGGAGAGGTCTTCGGGCGCGGCGCGGTCTGCGGGATCGGCGGAGCCGGCGAGGGCTGCGGGGCCGGTGGAGCGGGCGGGGCTGACGGATGCGGACCGGGCTCGTGGAGGGGTGGGGCGCGGTGGGCGTGCCGGGGGCGCTGAGGGCTCGGCGGCGTCGGGACCGGGCGCCGGCGCACTCAACGGCGCGCTGGCCTCCGTCCTGCGCCAGTCGGTGCGCTGGGGCGGGGCGGCGACCGCCGCGGCACTGGGCGGCCGGGTGCGGGACGACGTCGTGTGGCCGTACGGGGGCGCGCTGGACGCGGGCATCACGGGGGTCGCCGCGTCGATGGGATCCAGTGTGTTCATCGCATCGGGGCGCGGTCTGAGCACCGGCAGCTCGCTGTCGCGCGTCTCGCTCGGCGGCGGCGCCTCGGCGCTGGTGGGCGACCCCGCCGCCACCACCGCCCTCTCCGGCCCGTCCGACGACGCCTCCGATCTCCTCTCCGCCCGGCAAAGTCTGATGGCGGCCCTGCTGAAGGCCCGCCTGTCGGTGGGGAACGGCTCGGGAACGTCGGGGAGCGGCGCGGCGTGGACCGGTGGTGCGGACGGTTCGGGCGCCGCCGGTGATTGGGGCGCCGCCGGTGAGGGGAGCGGTGTCACGGATTCCGGGAACTCCGATTCCGGGAACTCCGATTCCGGGGACACGGATTTCGGTGACCCGGATTTCGGTGCCGTCGCGAATGACTTGGCGCTGACGGACGGTGGCGCTGCGGGCGGGGGCGGGCTGCTTGTCGTACCGCCGCGCCAGATGACCGGATCGATGGCCCGGGTCCTCTCCTCCGTCCTGGAGTCGGCCCGCGACGCCGGCTGGGTGCGGCTGGTCGGCCTGGACGACCTCGGCTCGGGGACGTCGGGCGACCTGACGGTGGCCGCGGTGGCGGGAGCGCGGAGCCCGGCCGGCCCGGACCGGCCCGGCCCGAACGGAGCGGAGGCCGGTCACCGCGGAACGGGCGCCGGCCCGACCGAGGGGGACACCGGCGCCGAACGCACCGGCGAGGAGCACCCGGGAGGCTTTCTCACCGGCGCGGCCCGCACGGGCGCCTTCTCGGCAAGGGGGGCTTTCTCGGGCGGGGGGGCCTTCAAGAACGGGGAGGTCCGTGCTGCGGGGGAGGGTCGTGCCGCGGGGCGGTCCCGTGTCGCAGGGGAGCGCGTCGCTGACGAGGGCGTCACCGACGAGGGCGCCGCCGTCGAGAGCCTCCGTGAGCAGCGCATCCGTGAAGAGCGCATCCGAGAGCAGCCCATCCGTGCGGAGCGTCCCGGTCCCGAAGCGGTGTCGGGCGGGGGGCGAGGATCGACCGGGGGAAAAGAGGGGCGAACCAGGAGTTATCCACAGGGGTTGCGGGCCGGGGAGCTCTCGGCGGACGATTTGTCCGCGGTAGCCGCGATCCAGCCGGACCTGGGCACCCTCAGCAGGGTGCTGTCCGACCCGGGACGGACCACGGACGCGGTGCACCGGGCGATGCTTCGTGCGGTCTCCACCGGGTGGCGGGTGGCGGCGGTGGGCGGTGACGCCGACGACCAGAGGTCCTATACAGGGGGTGTTCGTGCTTATGTCGACAATTCAATCGCTTCCGTCCATCTGTATCCCAAGCACGGCACGGTCACGCTGGCGGGTGACGCCGCGAGCGTCCCCATCACCGTGTCGAACGGGTTGCAGCAGCCGCTCGGCGGGCTGGAGCTCAAGGTCGTCTCCTCGGCTCCCAACCGGGTGACCCTCGCGCACCCGGCCACGCTCGTGGAGGCGCCGCCGGCCTCCAACCACACCGAGCAGGTCAAGGTCCGCGCGTACGCCAACGGGCCGGTCGAGATGACCGCCCAGCTCTACACCACGTCCAACCACCGCCCCTGGGGGCGCCCGGTGACCTTTCGCGTGCAGGTCAGCCGGCTGTCCCCGTTGGTCGTCGGCGTCATCGCCAGTGGCGCCTTCCTCGTCCTGCTCGCCGGAGCCGTCCAGGCCCGCCGCGTCCGCCGCCGCGACGGCAGGCCTCCGGCGGCATCGGCAGGGGGCCGGGGGTAGCTGGGCGTGCGCTCCCCGGGACACCGGCTCCCGGTCGGCCACGACGATGTCCGGTGGACCGGGGCGACGCTTGGCCAACCACGACACCGTCCGCCTGCCACGCCCCCGGTCGGCCAGACACCGCCCGACCACGACACCGTCCGGTCGACCACGTCAACGTCCGGTCAGCGCCGTCACCGTGAGACACCTCCCGGGGAGGCCGCCTCGCCGCCCGGTCGGCCGCACCGGCAGCCCGTCTCACCGTCATCCGTCTCAACGCCCGTGGAGGCCGCTTGGCCGCAGATTCATCGCACCGTCATCCATCGCACCGCCGGGTCGGCCACCGCACCGGCAGCCCACCGCACCGTCATCCACCGCACCCCGAAGGAGGCCACCTCACCGGCAACCGGATCCACCGCCGTCCCCCGCACCGGCAGCCCACCGCACCCTGAGGGGGTCCACCTCGCCGGCAACCCGATCCCACCGCCGTCCACCGCACCGCCCGGTCGGCCACCTCACCGGCAACCGGATCCCACCGTCATCCACCGCACCGCACCGCACCGCCCAACACGCCCTAAAGCCGCGCAGCGGCCCCCGCCGGAGTCGCTCCTCTGGTGTCCAGCAGGAGTTGCGCCTTCACGGCCAGCCCCTGGAGGTCGTACGTGTGGTGGTGCTGGAGGAGGACGGTGAGGTCGGCGTGGCCGGCGGCTTCCCAGAGGGAGTCGGCGCGGGGGATGGGGCGGTCGTGCAGGCGCCATTCGGGGACGTAGGGGTCGTGGTAGCCCAGGCTCGCGCCGAGTTCCATCAGGCGGGAGCCGATCTCCCGGGCGGGGGAGCCCTGCTGGTCGTTGAGGTCGGCCTTGTAGGTGACCCCGAGCAGCAGGACCCGGGCGCCGCGGACGGACTTGCCGTGCTCGTTCAGCAGGGTCGCGCAGCGCTGCACCACGTAGCGGGGCATGCGGGCGTTGACCTCCTGGGCCAGCTCGACCATGCGCAAGGGGTAACCGAGAGTGCGGGAGGTGCAGGAGAGGTAGTTCGGGTCGAGGGCGACGTCGTGGCCGCCGACGCCGGGGCCGGGGCGGAACGGCTGGAAGCCGAACGGCTTGGTCTCGGCGCAGCGGATCACGTCCCACAGGTCGATGCCGGCGTCGTGGCAGAAGACGGCCATCTCGTTGACCAGGGCGATGTTGACGTGGCGGAAGTTGGTCTCCAGCAGTTTGACCGCTTCGGCCTCGCGGGGGCCGCGGGCGCGGACGACGCGTTCGGCGAGGCGGCCGTAGAAGGCGGCGGCGGCCTCGGTGCACGCCGGGGTGAGGCCGCCGATGACCTTGGGGGTGTTGGCGATGCCGTGCCGGTGGTTGCCGGGGTCGACCCGGTTCGGGGAGTAGGCGAGATGGAAGTCACGTCCGGCGCGCAGGCCGGAACCGCTTTCCAGGATGGGGCGCAGGTATTCCTCCGTGGTTCCTGGGTAAGCCGTTGATTCGAGGACGACCGTGGTGTGCGGACGGAGGTGCGCGGCGAGGGTGCGGGCCGCCTCGGCGATGGCCGTCAGGTCGAGCGTGCGGTCCTCACCCAGCGCGGTCGGCGCGCAGATCACCGCGGTGCGGGCCCGGCCCAGGACCGCGGGGTCGCCGGTGGCCCGGAAGCCGGCGGACAGCATGCGGCGCACTTCGGCGGCGGTGAGGCCGTCGGCGGGGGCGCGGCCGTGGTTCAGCCCGTCGACGACGGCGGGGTCGGTTTCGTAGCCGATCACGCCGATCCCGGCGGCGGTGGCGGCGTGGGCGAGGGGCAGGCCGAAGTGGCGGAGTCCGATGACGGCGAGATCTGCGGGCATGGAGTTCAGTTCCCTCCCCGGTGTCGCAACGGGGTCGTCGGTGATCAGGAATGGTCAGCTGTGATCAAAAGGGCGATCAAAAAGGCGATTAAAAGAAGATCCGTCGGCCCGGAGTGGTCGCCGGCGGTGGCAGAGGCCGGCCGGACCGGCGGCGGGCGGGGCCGCCGGGCGTGGTGATGATCACAGGGATTCGGCCGGTTCGCGGCGGGTGGCCGGGCGGGCAGCGGGTTGAGCGGTGCGGGACGGGCGCGGGACAGGCGAGGGCGGGCAGCGGTGGGAGAGGAAAAGGGCGCGGGGACGGGTAAGGGCGACCGATGACGGCAAGTAATTGGCCGGATGGATCTTTTTCAGGCTAAGCGGAAATATGACTGACATTCAGTATTGAGGCCGTAGGACGCCTCGTGTGGCGCGAGTCCCGTCAGCCGGTCACCATCGAACTGACGGGCTGCGCGACCGGGCCGGATCGGGAGGCACACGTGAAAACGGCACAGCTTGGGCCGAAGGAGCGCGCGCACGCGCTGGCCCGGATGGCGGAGCAGGAACTGGACGTCCTGGTGGTGGGCGGCGGTGTGGTGGGCGCCGGCACCGCGCTGGACGCGGCGACCCGCGGGTTGCTCACCGGGATCGTGGAGGCGCGCGACTGGGCGTCGGGCACGTCGAGCCGCTCCAGCAAGCTGATCCACGGCGGGCTGCGCTATCTGGAGATGCTGGACTTCGCGCTGGTGCGCGAGGCGCTCAAGGAGCGGGGGCTGCTGATACAGCGGCTCGCGCCGCACCTGGTCAAGCCGGTGCCGTTCCTGTACCCGTTGCAGCACCGGGGGTGGGAGCGGGTCTACGCCGGGGCGGGCGTGGCGATGTACGACGCCATGAGCATGTCGTCGGGCAACAGCCGGGGCCTGCCGCACCACCGGCACCTCAGCCGGCGGCACGCGCTCCGGATCGCACCCTGTCTGAAGAAGGACGCGCTGGTCGGAGCGTTGCAGTACTACGACGCCCAGATGGACGACGCGCGCTACGTGGCCACCTTGGTGCGCACCGCGAGCGAGTACGGCGCGCTGGCGGCGAACCGGGCCAGGGTGGTGGGGTTCCTCCGCGAGGGCGAGCGCGTCGTCGGCGCCCGGGTGCAGGACGGCGAGCAGGGCGAGGAGTACCTGATCCGGGCCCGCCAGGTCGTCAACGCGACCGGGGTGTGGACCGACGAGACGCAGGCCATGGTCGGGGAGCGCGGCCAGTTCCACGTCAGGGCGTCCAAGGGCGTGCACCTGGTCGTGCCGAAGGACCGCATCCACTCCTCGACCGGCCTGATCCTGCGGACCGAGAAGAGCGTGCTGTTCGTCATCCCGTGGGGCCGGCACTGGATCGTCGGCACGACGGACACCGACTGGGACCTGGACAAGGCGCACCCGGCGGCCTCCAGCGCCGACATCGACTACGTGCTGGAACATGTCAACTCGGTGCTGGCGGTGCCGTTGACCAGGGACGACGTGCAGGGCGTCTACGCGGGCCTGCGGCCGTTGCTGGCCGGGGAGTCGGAGGCGACGAGCATGCTGTCGCGCGAGCACACCGTGGCGCACGCGGCGCCGGGGCTGGTGGTCGTGGCGGGCGGCAAGTACACGACGTACCGCGTGATGGCCAAGGACGCGGTGGACGCGGCGGTGCACGGGCTGGACCGGCGGGTCGCCGACTGCTGCACGGAGGAGATCGCGCTGGCCGGCGCCGAGGGCTACCACGCGCTGTGGAACGCCCGCGCGCGGTTGGCAGCGCGCACCGGACTGCACGTGGCCCGGGTCGAGCACCTGCTGAACCGGTACGGGTCGCTGACCCAGGAGGTACTGGACCTGATCGAGGCGGACCCCTCGCTCGGCAAGCCGCTGGCCGCCGCCGACGACTACCTGCGCGCCGAGGTGGTCTACGCCGCCTCGCACGAGGGCGCCCGGCACCTGGACGACGTGATGACCCGGCGTACCCGGATCTCCATCGAAACGTTCGATCGCGGAAGTCGCAGTGCCGGGGAGATGGCGGAACTGATGGCACCCGTGCTCGGATGGGACAAGGAACAGATCGAACGGGAGGTCGAGCACTACCAGAAACGGGTGGAGGCGGAGCGCGAATCGCAGTTGCAGCCCGATGATCTGACCGCGGACGCGGCCAGGCTGGGGGCGCCGGATATCGTTCCCCTCTGAAAGCGGAACGGCCGAGCGACTTCTGAACGTCCATACGTTCATCGGGCGTGCCGGGGGAGCGAGAGGGGCGCAGGGTGTCCGACCAGGGGCGGCTGGTGGCCGGGCGGTATCGGCTGGCCGAGCCCATAGGCCGGGGCGGCATGGGCACCGTCTGGCGTGCCGAGGACGAGTTGCTGGGACGTCAGGTCGCCGTCAAGAAGCTCCGGGTGCCCCCGGAGCTTCAGGACGACGAGCGCGAACGGCTGTACGAACGCACCCGGCGCGAGGCCCGCAGCGCCGCACGGATCACCCATCCGAACGTCGTCGTGGTGCACGACGTCGTCGAGGACGACGGCCTGCCCTGCGTGGTGATGGAGTACGTCCGTTCGCGCACGTTGTCCGACGTTCTGAAGAACGAGGGGCCGATCAGCCCCAAGGAGGCGGCCCGGATCGGCCGGGGCATGGTGGCGGCGCTGCGCGCGGCGCACCGGGCGGGCGTCCTGCACCGGGACGTCAAGCCGGCCAACGTGCTGCTCGGGACGGACGCGCCGCACGGCGACGACGGCTGGCCGGGCGGCCGGGTGGTGCTGACCGACTTCGGCATCGCCTCCGCCAGCGGCACCTCGACGCTGACCCGCACCGGTGAGCTCATCGGATCGTTCGACTACCTGGCGCCGGAACGGATCACCGGCGGCACCCCCGGCCCGGCCTCCGACCTGTGGGCGCTGGGCGCGACGCTGTATCAGGCGGTGGAGGGCGTCGCGCCGTTCCACCGCGACACGCCGATCGAGACGGCGTACGCGATCGCCTCCGAACCGCTCGTGCCGATGCGCAACGCCGGACCGCTGGTGCCGCTCATCGAATCGCTGCTGGCCAAGGAGCCCGAGCAGCGCATGACCGGCGAGCAGGTCGAACGGCTGCTGGTCTCCTCCGTCGAGACGGTCCTGACCCGCGATCCCGCAGGGCCCCACGCCGGTTCCGCCGGTGCGGTGAACGGGCCGCCGACCGCCGGTGCGATGAACGCCGCGCCGACCACCGGTGTGACGAACGTCCCCGCGGCCGACGGTGAGACGAACGGCACACCCGGCCCCGGCGGCGCAAACGGCACGGGCTCCGGCTACGGCACCCCCGGCACGGGCTCCGGCACCGGTACGGGCTCCGCTTCCGGCTACGGCGCCCCCGGCTCAGCCTCCGGCACCCCCGGCACCGGCTCCCCCTCCGGCACCCCCGGCACCGGCACGGGCTCCGGCTCCGGCGACCCCGCCGCACCCGCCCCCCGCAGGTCCGCGCCCTCCTGGGCGGTCCGGGACGACGCCCTCCTCGAAGGCCCCACGACCAGCTTCCCCCGGCAGTCCACCGGCCCCGACGCGCAGGACGCGCACGCCGCGCACGCGTCCGCGGACCCCGGCGACCCGCAGACCGGCACCACCGTCCACCCCGCCGGCCACCCGCACGCCGGCCACGTCGGCCACGCCGGCCACACCAGGCACTCAGCCGACGCCCCGCACTCAGCCGACGCCCCGCACTCCGCCGACGCCCCCGAAACCCCCGACGCCCCCGCCGCCGACGCTTCCCGGGCCGACTCCGGCCGCACGCCCCCCTACAGCGCGCCGCGGCAGCGTGGGCGCGGGCGGGGGCGGCGGGGGAGCCGGGCACCGTGGGCGGTGGCCATCGTGATCGTCGTCGCGGTGGTCACCGGCGGAGGCGTACTGCTGGCGCAGCAGGGGGCGTTGCCGTGGCAGAGGCTGGGCGGCGGCGGTGGTGGTTCGCCGTCACCGGAGCCGAGCCGCAGCACGACGCCCGCGCCGCCGCCGACCGCGCCGCCGGGGTACCGCATGGTCCACGACCCGGCCGGGTTCACCATGGCGGTGCCGGCCGACTGGAAGCGCGAGGCCAAGCCGCCGGACGAGACCGACTACATCTCCCCGGACGGCAGGTCCGGTCTGAAGATCAGCATCCTGGACTACGCCGGGCCGGCGCTCCAGCACTGGATCGACCTGGAGAAGGTCATCGAGCCCCAGGAACCCCAGTACCACCAGCTGCGGATGAACGCCACGCCCGTGACGGTCGGCGACAGCACGGAAAAGGGCGCGATCTGGGAGTGGACGTGGAACGGCGCGGTCCGTAAGTATCACGCCATCGATCTGGGGTTCGGCAAACCGGGCGGCACCGGGTACGCGTTGTACCTGTCCGCGCCCGATGAGCAGTGGAATCAGGAGCTGCCGGTGTTCACGGTCGCCACCCGCACCTTCCGGCCGGCCGGCTGACCCGGGGGCGGGCGTGGCGGACGTACCGGTTCGGGGGACAATGACACCGGTACGGGCGTGTCGCGGTCGTGCCGGACGGCGCGTCACCCACCGTGCCGCGCAACGCCGGTCCGCCGCACCACGGCAGGCCGCACCACCTCGGGCCAGGCCGCGGCACGCCACACCGCAGCAGTCGTACCACCAGGTCACACCGCCTCAGGCCACGCCCCGTCAGGCCGTACCGCGGCCGGCCGTACCGCGTTCCGGCGCACCGGTCCGCCCGGCGGCTCGCGGCGGACGGACCGCGGCGGGGCCGCGGCGCGCGGGCGGCGCAGTTCGAAGGTTGCGAGCAGTGCGAAGAATTCCCGTAGTCCGAAGAGATCGAGCAGTTCGAGAAGGACACCGATGACCCAGGAGCAAGTCAGCACCGGCCATCTCCTCGCCGACCGGTACCGCCTCGGCGAAGTGCTCGGCAAGGGCGGCATGGGCACGGTGTGGCGGGCGGTCGACGAGACCCTGGGACGCACCGTCGCCGTCAAGGAGCTGCGCTTCCCCGGCGACGTCGACGACGACGAGAAGCGCCGCCTGGTGACCCGCACCCTGCGCGAGGCCAAGGCGACCGCCCGCATCCGCACCAGCGGCGCCGTCACCGTCTTCGACGTGGTCGAGGAGGACGACCGGCCCTGGATCGTGATGGAACTGGTCGAGGGCCGCTCGCTGTCCGACGCCATCCGCGCCGACGGACCGCTGCCGCCCCGGCGCGCCGCCGAGGTGGGCCTGGCCATCATCGACGTGCTGCGCGCCGCGCACCGCGAGGGCATCCTGCACCGCGACGTGAAGCCGTCCAACGTGCTCATCGCCGCCGACGGCCGCGTGGTGCTCACCGACTTCGGCATCGCCCAGGTCGAGGGCGACCCGTCGGTCACCTCCACCGGCATGCTGGTCGGCGCCCCCTCCTACATCTCGCCCGAACGCGCCCGCGGCCAGCGCCCCGGCCCGCCCGCCGACCTGTGGTCGCTCGGCGTGCTGCTGTACGCGACGGTCACCGGCCGCCCGCCGTACGACAAGGGGTCGGCGATCGCCACGCTGACCGCGGTGATGACCGAGCCGTTCGACCCGCCCGGGGTGACCGGGCCGCTGGCCGAGGCGATCAACGGACTGCTGATCAAGGACCCGGCCGAGCGGCTGGACGACGCCGGGGTGCGCGACCTGCTGACGCGCGCCCTGCACGCCGCGGACGTACCGGAGGTCGAGCAGACCCGGGCCATGGTCATACCGGCCGACCCGCAGCCGCGGCCGACCGACCTGCCGCCGGCCGACAGCGGTGGCGCCGCCGCCCGCCCGGCCGGCGCGGTGAACGCCGGCGGCGTGCCGCTGTCCGGCGGTTCGCGCGGTGGGCCGGGCAACGCGGCCACCTTGATGGCCTCCTCCGGGGTGATCCGGGCCGGCGGCAACTCGCGGCGCAAGCTGGCGCTCGCGGCGGCGGCCGTGGTCGTCGTGGTCGTCGTCGCGGTGCTCGTCGCCGTGCTGACCTCGGGCGGCGGCGGGGGCAAGGGCAAGGGCAAGGCGGACGCCTCCGCACCGGCGGTCGCCGGGTCCGCCTCCCCGCACGGTGGTTCGCCCGACGGCGGTACGACCGGACGGGCGTCCGGCGCGGCCTCGCCCAGCACATCCGCCTCGAAGCCGTCCGCGTCCGGGCCGGCGTCCGCGGCGGCCTCCGGTTCGGCGAAGGCGCCGGCGCCGGGCTCGGGCGCGGTGCCGGCCGGGTACGTCACGCACCACGACGCGAAGTTCCACTTCTCCATGGCGATGCCCGCCGGCTGGCACCAGACGGCGATATCCGGCCAGGATTCCGGTGCGTACTTCGGCACGTCGTCGTCGAGCTACCCGCAGGTCCTGGTCGACTACAGCCCCACCCCCGGCAAGGACGCGGCCGCCCTCTGGCGTGCCGAGGAGCCCGCGGTCGCCCGGACCAGCAGCGACTACCACAACCTGGGCATCCACCCGGTCTCCTTCCCGCCGTTCGTGACCGCCGCCGACTGGCAGTTCACCCGCAGCGACCACGGTGAGCAGGTCCACGTCATCAACCGCGGGTTCGCCGACCACAAGTCCGGCTACGCCATCATGCTCAGCTGCCCGGCCGCCCAGTGGAACGGATCGGCCTGCCAGCTGCTGGAGCACACGTTCTTCGCCACGTTCAAGGCCGACGACTGACGGCGTGACCACGGTCGGCGCCCGGCGGGGTGAGCACGGCCGACGACCGACGCCGTGACCATGGCCGACGACCGACGCCGTGAGCGCGGCCGGCGCCCGCCCGGCCCACCGCTCGCGGCCGGGCCCCGGGCGCGGCCCCGCCACCCGGGTGACTTGCGGCGCCGGGCCCGGGCCGGCGCCCGGCGGACCCGGGACGTGCGGGCGGACGGCGGTTCCCGGCGGCCCGGTACGTCATCGAACGTGCGTCTGATTCACGTCCGTTGGCGGTAAAGCGGCCTTGTCGCGGGTCAACAGCACGTATCGTAAATACGTTCAGCACGTATCGTAAAAGGACGCGGCCTGTCCGCAGCCGACTGCGACCGACCGAGCTTGACCGCGGGATGACCACGGTCTGACGACCGCGCCCATGGGAGGAACCGTGGACGAGTACGCCGGGCGGGTACTGGCCGGACGCTACCGGCTGCCGCGATCACCCGCCGACGAGTTCGAACTCGTCGAGACCCCCGCCTTCGACACCTACAGCGGTCAGGAAGTCCTGGTCCGCCAGCTGCTGTTGCCCGAGGTCGTGCCCGCCGAGTTCGACGGCGACCCGGACGGCTACCCCGACGGCGACCCCGACGGGTACGACGGGTACGGCCGCGCCCCGGCCCACGCGGACGACGCCGCCGAACGCGCGCTGCGCGCGGCCCGCGCCGCCGCCGCGCTCCCCGACCACCCGCGGCTGGTCCAGGTCTTCGACGTGCTGGTCGAGGACGGCAGCCTGTGGGTGGTCTCCGAACTCGTGCCCGGCGCACGGCCGGTGGCCGCGATGACCGGCTTCGCCCCGCTGACCGCCTACCGGGCCGCCGAGATCGCCGCCGACCTGCTCGCCGGACTGCGCGCCCTGCACGCCCACGGCTGGACGCACCGCAACATCACCGCGAGCACCGTGCTGGTCTGCGACGACGGCCGCGCCATGCTCGACGGACTCGCGTTCGGCGCCGCGCAGGAGGCGCTGTGCGGCTACGACCCGGTCCCGCTGGAGGTGCTGACCGGCGCCGGCGGCACCGACGAGGCCCCGGCCGGCGGCTGGGCCGGCGGCCCGGACTCCGCACTGGCCGGTGAACGCGCCCGCACGGCCCGGCTGTCGGTGGTCGGCCCGGTCACCGAACGCTGGGCGCCCGAGCAGGCCGCCACCCCCGTGCGCGGCAACTGGCAGCTCGCGCCGCCGATCGGCCCGGAGGCCGACCTGTGGGCACTGGGCGCGCTGCTGTTCCGCAGCGTCCAGGGCCACGCCGCCTTCCCCGAGGACAACGCCGCCGAACTCGCCCACCTGGTCTGCTGCGAACCGGCCGCGCCGGCCGAGGAGTGCGGCCCGCTGCGGCCCGTCGTGGAGTCGCTGCTGCGCGCCGACCCGGCCGAACGCCCCGGCGTCGAGGAACTCAACGGCTGGCTGCGGTCGTTGGTGCGCTCCGCACCCGAACCCGACCTGGGCGGTGCGGTGTCGCTGCCCACCGACGACCCCAAGCGGCTGCCGATCGTGCGCCGCAAGGGCGAACTCGTC
>NZ_JAAGKO020000030.1 GCF_027947535.2 Streptantibioticus silvisoli | reverse complement strand
GAAGGTCGGCGAAGGTCGGCGAAGGTCGGCGAAGGTCGGCGAAGGTCGGCGAAGGTCGGCGAAGGTCGGCGAAGGTCGGCGAAGGTCGGCGAAGGTCGGCGAAGGTCGGCGAAGGTCGGCGAAGGTCAACTCCCTTGCGCTGCTGTGGAGTTCGGGGTACGTGAGACAGGTGTGACGCGGGCTCCGGCGGGGTATACGCGGGCGTTTATCGATTGGTTATCGGGCGCTGTCAGAATTCCATCACTCGCACAACCGCCCGCCCGGCGATGTACGGGGGTCGTCACCGGGCGGGCTCCGGCCCCCACAGGCACCAGGGGAGAACTCATGACGACCGAGATCAAGCAGGCCGAAGAGACCGCCACCGCCGAGACCGCGACGGTGACCGAGCCCGAGACCACCGAGCAGCCGACCGAGAGCGAGGCCGCCGGCACCGAGACGGCCACCGGCACCGGCACCGGCACGAAGGTCGGTAGCGGCAACCGGCCGCAGCCCAATAACTGGACCAAGCCCTGACTCCGTCGGGTCGTACGGGGCGATCGCCGCGCGGAGGGGACGCGGCGGCCGACCCGTACGGCACCGGCGGTCACCTCACCGGTCGCACCCGACACCGGGGCGCCGCACCACACACCGCACACAGAACGGAACCGGCCGCCATGCGCCTGGCCCAGCGGATCGCCCTGATCGCGATCGGTCTCGCCGCCACCGCGGTCGTACTGGCCCTGCCGGCCGCCCGGGCCGCGACGCACGTCGTCCGCACGGCCGTCACGGCGGACGGCACGGCGCCTCAGCCGGACAACTGGGGCAAGCCCTGAGACGTCGGGTCGCACCGCTGACCCGACCGCCGGCCCGGGGGGACCGGCAGGCTGTGGACCGCGCGGGGGGGCGCGGACGACCGCGCGGGGGGCGCGGGGGCGCTGGGGGGCGCCCGCCACAGCCGGGGGAAAACGCCTGGACGGCTCCTACGAGCCGTCCAGGTCCGCCGGGTCGCTCACCGCGCCGCAGTCGAGCTTCGTCAGGCGGCGAAGCCGCACGGCGCGGTGAGCGACTGCCCGGCCCGCCCGACCTCGCCCATCCGGCCCGGCCCAACTGACCCTGCCCGCCCGGCTTGGCCCAACTGCCCCTAACCGCCCGGCTTGGCGCAGCTGACTCTGCCCAACCGCCCTCGCCCGCCTGCCCTTGCCCGCGTCGATGGCGCGCCTGCCCCGGGCACGGCCGAGCCGCGCGACCACGAGCAGGCCGCAGCCACCCTCGCGCAGCCGGATCGGCCGGGCTCCGTCGGATCGGCCGGGGCTCAGGGGCGGCGCTGGGCGGAACCGGTGCCCTTGGCGGCGTCGAGCGCGTAGACGCAGCGGTCCTTGCTGCACGCGAAAACCATGCCGTCCTGCACCACGGGTGTGCCGGTGATCGCGCCGCCGGTCTCCAGCTTCCAGCGCAACTGGCCGTTGGCGGCGTCGACCGTGTACAGGCAGTGGTCCTTCGACCCGAAGTGCAGCCGTCCGCCGGCCGCGACCGGCGCCCCGACCACGTCACCCGTGGTCGCGAACCGCCAGCGCGGTATACCTGCCGCCGCGTCCAGCGTGTAGAGCGCGTGTCCGCTGCCGAGGTGCACCAGCCCGTCGTTGACCAGCAACGGTTCGACGCTCTGCCGCGCCTCGGTGGCCACCCGCCAGCGCTCGACCCCGGCATGCGCGGACAACGCGTACACCGTGCCGAGGTAGTCGACGACGTAGACCCCGCCGGCCATCACCGTCGGCGGCGAGAAGAACACCGCCGGCGCGTCGAACCGCCACCGCTCCGTGCCGTCCGCCGCGTCCAGCGCCAGCACCCGGCTGCCAACGGTCAGGTGGACCACGCCGTCGACCACCGCCGGCGGCACCGGAACCCCGCCGGTCACCTCGGCGTCGCCCAGCGCGTGCCACCAGCGTTCCTCGCCGGTGCGGGCGTCCAGCGCGTACAGCCGCCCGCCGCCACGGAAGTAGACGGTCCCGTCGATCAGCGCCGGCCCCGCCTCCGCCGACTCGAAGTCCGTCTGCGCCCCGAACCGCTCCCACGCCTTGCCGGCCAGCGTGCCCCGCGAGACGTCGTACCCCTCCACCCCGCCGCCGCGTACCCCGGCGACCAGCATCCCGTCCGCGGCACGCATCGAGTACACCCAGCCGCCCGGCGTGATGCTGCCGCGCGGGCCCCCGTCGAGCGCGTCGAACGCGAACATCCGGTTGCCGTCGGAGGCATGGATGACCCCGTCGTCCAGCGCCATCGTCCAGGCAACCTCACTGGTCTTGAACTGCCGCTGACCGGTGGCCACATCGAGCGCGTGCACCTCGAACGACGTCACGTACAGCCGGTTCCCGGCGACGACCGGCGTGCCCCAGACGTCGTTGGACATCCGGAACCGCCAGGGCCGCCACCACTCGTCCGCCATCGCGCCGTGCGCCGCCGCGTGCTGCGGCCCGGCCGGCCCGGTCTGCTGCGCCGACTCCGCCTGCTGCGGCCCGGCCTGCTGGGGTCCCGCCTGCTGGGGTCCCGCCTGCTGGGGTCCCGCCTGCTGGGGGCGCGGCAACGGTGCCGGGTAGGGGGCGGTGGGCTGCGACACCGGCGCGGCCGAGACCGGCGCCGCCGACATCGGCGCCGACCCCTGCGACCACGCCAGGCCGGCCGGCGGTGCGGTGGCCCCGGTCACCTCGCCGAACGCCGGCTCCTTCGGCTCCGCGACCAGCGGCCCCGGTCCTATCGGCACCGAGTTCGCCAACTGCACCGGCCCCTCCGGCATCGGCTCGGCGGGCGGCAGCGGTGGCCGCAACGGCATCGGCGGCACGGCCAGCGGCAACGGCTGCCCCACCGGCGCGGCGGACGGCCGGGAGGACCTGCCGTTGCGTTCGTCGATCATCGCCAGCGCGGCCGGCGGCAGCCACGCCGACGCGGTGCCGGTGTCGTCGCTGGAGGCGTACAGGTGTGGCGCGAGCTGGGCCTGCAACTCCGCCGGGGACGGCCGGTCCGCCGCCTCCTTGCGCATGCACGACTGGATCAGCGGCCGCAGTTCGTCCGGCAACCCCGCGAGGTTCGGTCCCTCGCGCAGCAGCATGAAGACGGTCTCGACCGGGTTGGCCCCGCGGAACGGCGCGTGCCCGGTCGCCGCGAACACCAGCGTCGACCCCAGCGAGAAGACGTCACTCGCCCCGGTGACGCTGCGCGAGTCCTTGGCCTGCTCCGGGGACATGTACGCGGGCGTGCCCACGGCGACGTTCGTCATCGTCAGCCGCGTGTTGGACACACCGCTGGCGATGCCGAAGTCGATGACCCGCGGTCCGTCCTCGACGACCAGCACGTTGGACGGCTTGAGGTCACGGTGGACCAGGCGGGCGCCGTGGATGGACTGGAGCGCCTCGGCGACCCCGGCCGCCAGCCACCGCACCGCCTGGGGCGGCAGCGGACCGGTCCGGGTGACGATCTCCTCCAGCGAGGGCGCCGGCACGTAGGCGGTCGCCAGCCACGGCACCGCGGCACGCGGGTCGGCGTCCACCACGGCGGCGGTGTAGAACCCGCTGACGGCGCGCGCCGCCTCGACCTCGCGGGTGAAGCGGACCCGGAACAACTGGTCCTCGGCCAGTTCCGCGCGGACCGTCTTGATGGCCACCCGCCGCCCGGACGCCGACCGAGCGAGATACACCAGACCCATCCCGCCGGCTCCGAGCCGTCCCAGGACCTCGAACGGGCCGATCCGCCTCGGGTCGTGCTGCGTCAGCTGATCCACTGCCCTGCCACCTCCCCGTCCCCCGAAATTGTTGCAGTCCCGACCCGCGAAACAGCGCTGTGGCGCCGGGATACGGCGCTCGATTCTCCCCGGCCCGCCCTCCACAGGCCAACGCGGGGCCGTTTTACCCCTTGCATCCCGCATGTCACCGTACGGAGGGTGATCTCCGCAAACCGTCCGTCACCTTTAACGCCTTGACGACACGCTCTCCGAGGACCCCGACCGGCCGCCGGACACCCCCTGAACAGCCCATCGCGACCCTTCGCGGCCTCCGGCGGTCGGCGGACCGCCCCGCGGAGCCGTCAACCGCCTTCTTTCGTGGCGGCGAACGGACGCCGGCGGCCCCTCGGAACCTCCGGAGGACAGGCGGGCTTCCAGCGGCACCGTTGACCACCGCGGGCACGCTCAGGGCGCCGGCCGAACCGGCGAGGCCGCCCCCGGAACCGTCGACCGCTCAGCGCCTCCGTCACGCCCCCAGCCCTCAGCCCCGACGGCACCCTTCAGCGACCCACCGCAGGCCACCGCGGCTCACCGCTGCCCACCGCGGCCCATCGCGCTCACCGCGGCCCATCGCGCTCACCGCCGCCCACCGCTGCCCACCGCCGCCCATCGCGGCCTCCGACGGACGGGGCCGGGCTCCTGGCGGGGCCGTTGACCACCCGAGGCACGCCGCCGGCACCTCCGGCGAACCGGCGGGTTCGCCCCGGAACCGTCGACCACTCACCACCGCGGTCGCGCCGACCGGTCGCCCCCTCAGCCACCCCTCAGCGGCCCACCCCGCCCCCGGCCCACCGCGCCCCAGGTCGCACGGCAACCCCGCGGCAGAACTGCTCCTCTCAGCCCTCGGCAGTCCGGGAGAGGTCGATGACGGTGAAGCGGGCGCCCTGGTTGTCGGTGACCTCTGCCAGCCGTCCGTACGGGCTGGTCCGCGGCGGGGTGCGGACCTTGCCACCCAGGCCGAGGACCTGGTCGGCGGCCTCGTCGCAGTCCTCGACCCCGAGCAGCACGGTGAAGTGCGCGGGCAGCGCGGCCGGCGCCTGCGGGTCCATCCGCAGGCGACCGCCCGCGTAGGCGCCGTCCGGCCCGTCGGGCAGGGTCCAGACCTCGTAGTCGAAGGCGCCGCCGGCCCGGCCTATCTGCTCGGTGCGATAGCCGAAGACGGCTCGGTAGAAGGGGTCGGCGGTCTCGGGGTCGCGGGTGGTGAGCTCGGTCCAGCAGAAGGAACCGGGGCTGTCCTTCAGGCTGAAGCCGGGGCGCCGGGCACCCTCCCACACGCCGAAGACGCCGCCGACAGGGTCCGCGGCCATGACCATCGTGCCGAAGGGGCCGACCTGCTCGGGGCCGGCGAAGACCTGGCCGCCCGCCTCGTGGATCGCCCGGGCAGTGGCGCGGGCGTCCGGGGAGGCGAAGTAGACGTTCCAGACCGTGGGCATGCGGCCGTCGGGCTTGGCGACCAGGGCACCGACCGCCTTGTCATCGCGGTAGGTCAGGGTGTAGCGGTGGCGGTCCGGGTCGGGCTTGCCGAAGGTCCAGCCCAGCAGCGGGCCGTAGAACCGCTTGCCGGCCTCCAGGTCCGGGAGCATCACGTCCGCCCAGCACGGCGCTCCCGCAGCGAATTCCACCATGACCCCGTCCCCTTCCCTCACCCCGGCCGGCCCACCCCGGCCCGGGCTCCGCCCAACCGTGAACCGGCTCGGCCGACTATGACGACATCCAGGACGAACGCCGCATTAGCCACGGTAGCCCTCTGTCACCACCCCCGCTCGACCCCTGTGGATAACTTCGAGTTATCCACAGCTTCGGAGCGCGCAGGCGAATATTTCGGGCCACGAACCCCGCCTCGCCGGAGCGGCCGAAAATCTCGGTAGACAGATCCGATGATCTGCACATATCCGGCGGATAGCCGACCGGCCAGCCGGTAGGTCTGACGGACACACAGCGTCGTCAAGGGACCGACGGAGCGTCGGGAGGCTCTACGAAACGCCGCTCTGACCTGGGCATTTATCGAGGGTGCTGGCGCATCTCCCATTTGCGGGCCGCCGAATCGCGCCCTGATCACCCGAAGGTAAACTGACGGCATGACAGGACAAGTTCGCACCGTTGACGGCCGGGTCGCCGGGCGCCGCGGGCAGGCGACGCGGCAGAAGCTGCTCGAATGCCTCAGCGAGATGCTCAGCACCTCGCCGTACCGGGACGTCAAGGTCATCGACGTCGCCCGGATGGCGGGCACCTCACCCGCAACGTTCTATCAATACTTCCCCGACGTGGAGGGCGCCGTCCTCGAGCTCGCGGAGGACACGGCCAAGGAAGGCACGGGCCTGAGCGGTCTGGTAGCCGACCGTAACTGGACCGGCAGATCGGCCTGGGCCGCGGCCGAGGAACTGGTCGACGGCTTCCTCGCCTTCTGGCGCAAGAACGACGCCATCCTGCGGGTCATCGACCTGGGCGCCGCGGAAGGGGACAAGCGGTTCTACAAGATCCGCATGAAGATCCTCAACGCGGTGACCGGTTCGCTGTCCGACTCCATCAAGGAGTTGCAGGACAAGGGCCGCGTCGACAAGACGGTCAGTCCGGCAGCGGTGGCCGGCGCCCTGGTGGAGATGCTGGCCGCGGTGGCCGTCCACCAGAAGGGCTTCCAGTCCTGGGGCGTCAAGCAGGCCGACCTCAAGCCGAACCTGGCGTTGCTGGTGCACCTCGGCGTGACCGGGAAGAAGCCGACCCGGTAGCCGGTCCGGCCCCGGCGTCCGTGCGGGGGCCGACGAGCCGCATCGCCAGTCCTGCCACGCGATCGACGCGGGCGTTCCGCCGGTCCTCGGGAGAGGGCCGCCGTCCGGGACGCCCGCGTTCGCGTATCCCGTTCGCGCATCCCGGCGGACGGCGGGCCGGGGCGTGCGGGCATCATCGAGGGATGCGCAGCGACTCCCCGAACGGCCGGATCACGAACCTGGTCTCCCCGAACGAGCACAGCTCCTGGCTTCTCCTGCGAACCCACGTGGTCGGATGGCTCGTTTTGTGCGCGTTGTGGATCAGCTGGCAGTTCTGGGGGGACGGCTCGACGCTGCGGCGACTGCTGATGGCGGCGCTCGCGCTGGTGTCCCTCGTCCAGGCGCTCAACGCGTACGGGCTGATGCGGCGCAAGCGGGACCACGCGTCGCGATCCTGACCCGGACAGCCCCCTGGGGTCATGGCCCGACCACGGCACGGCGTACGTCGGTGTCGTAGGCGAAGGCGAACCAGGAGAAGCCTGGCCTCGACCACCGCGCGGCGTACGGGCTCACCCGAGGCCGTCGTCGGACCGTACGGCGACGGACGGGCTCTCATCCGCGTCCCCGGCCCGCGCCTCATCGCGGTCCGCGACGCGACCGTGTACGTGCAGCGCACGGAATCCGCCGGCCGGGTCGATCATCGCACCGCGCAGCGTGCCCTCCAGGGCGTAGCCGCAGGCTTGCGCCACGGCGCACGACGCCTGGTGGCCGACCGCGTGCCGCAGTTCCAGACGGTGCAGGCGCAGCTCGCCGAGGGCCCAGCTGCCTGCCCGTTCCAGTGCTCTGATGGCGATGCCGCGCCCGCGGGCCTCGGGGAGCGTCCAGTAGCTGACCCGGGCGGAGTGCTCGAACCAGTCGATGAGGTTGAGCGCGACGCTTCCCACCACCACGCCGTCCTCGGTGACGGCGAACGACGCCGTGTCGCCGCGCCGCCAGCCGAGCGCCCGGCCGCGTATGACGTCGACGGCGTCCCGTTCGTCGGCGACCGTGACCCGCGGGGTGCTCCAGCGGCGGAACTCCGGATCGGTGAAGCCACGCAGCAGCCGCGGCGCGTCCTCCTCCCGCCAGGGGCGCAGCAGCAGGCCGTCCGCGGAGATCTCCACCATGCTCAGCACCCGCTCATTCAACACCGGCGCCGGTGGGCCGCCGGAGCGTCAGCTGCGGTCGGGCAACGGGACTCGCGGCGCGCGACGAAGCCCCAACCGCTCATCGTGGCGACGGCGTTGGTGACCCGGTCCACTTCGCACCAGATGCGTTTGCCGCTGCCCTCGCGGCTCCAGCCCCAGCGATCGGCCAGCCCCTCGACCAGTTCCAGGCCGCGGCCGCCGGTGTCGTCGCCCCCGGCGTGCCGGGGCGCGGGCGGTTGGCTGCTGGCGTCGGCGACCTCGACGCGGACCGTGTCGGCGCCCGGGACCACCTGGCCGGGCGCCAGCATGCGTAGCACCGCGGGACAGCCGGTGTGCACGACGGCGTTGGTGACTAGTTCGGAGATGAGCAGCATCAGCGTCTCGGCCAGCGGCTCATCGGCTTTTATGCCTGAGCCGAGCAGCCGGGCGCGGGCCCATCGCCTGGCGCGGCCCACCTCGGCCGGCTCGGGTCCCACTGTCAACTGCACTTGAAGCACCTGCACCGCTCACACCATCCGAACTCGCGGACACGTCGCCTCGCGCCTGCCCGCCGTCACCGAACGTGACGACAGTGCGCTCCAGCATGATTGACGTTCCGTCACCACCACAAGGGCTTCCGGGGGTATACCTGCGGATGACGGCCGCCGTATCGCATACTGCCCCGTGCGCACTTTCGGCACACGTTCGATGGCAATACGTGATCTTTCGCGCGTGCGCCCACCATGCGAACGCTGCGCATGCCGCGAATCATCGCATCGACCGCCCCGCGGGCCCCGCCAGTTCGCCGCGCCGCCGAACCACGCGCACGCGGCGGAACACACCCGCGCATCGTCACGACTCCACTGCGTAACCGCTCGATAGCCGGACGCAATCCGCCATCAACGCACAGTGACCACTTTCGCTTCGGACATAACACCTGGAATGTGTGCGTCTAGCCGACGCCGAGTGTCGTCTCGAACGCGTGGTGGGCGGTTGTGCCGAAGAGCACGAAGGAGACCTCCTCCACGGACGTGCTCGCCGCTCGGACCGTGCTGATCGCGATCCGCGCCCCGTCGTCCATCGGCCAGCCGTAGACCCCAGTGGACACCGCCGGGAACGACACCGACCGCGCCCCCACCTCGTCGGCCACCCGCAGCGACTCGCGGTAGCAGCTCGCCAGCACCGCCGAACGGTCCTCGCCCGCCGCCCACACCGGCCCCACGGTGTGGATCACCCAGCGCGCCGGCAACCGCCCCGCGGTGGTGGCCACCGCACTGCCCGCCGCCAGCCCCCGCCCGTAGGAGGAGGCACGCAACGCGCGGCACTCCGCCAGGATCTCCGGGCCGCCCGCCCGATGGATCGCGCCGTCGACCCCGCCACCACCGAGCAGCGAGGAGTTCGCCGCGTTGACGATCGCGTCCGCCGGATGCCGCGTGATGTCTCCGAGTACCAGAACGATCCGTGTCATACGTCCATCCTCCCGCCGCGCGGCACCGGCCCCGGGTTATTCCCGGGCACGAAAGCGGTCCGGACAGCATCATCGAACGATGACCGAGACATGGATGATCGACGAGCCGGCCCACGCCGGCCCCGAACACCTCGACCCCGCATTCGTCGCCGGCTTCGACCGCAAACAGGGCCGGCCCGATCCCGCCGAGGACCTCGCCGAACTGCGCGCCCACGGCGTCGGCCCGCACTCCACCGTGGTCGATCTCGGCGCCGGCACCGGCCAGTTCGCCCTCGCCGCCGCCCGCGAGTTCGACCGTGTGGTGGCGGTGGACGTCTCCCCCGCCATGCTGGAATTCCTACGCGCCCGCGCCGCCGAAACCGGGGTGACCGGCCGGCTGGAGTGCGTGCGCGGCGGCTTCCTCGGCTACGAACACACCGGCCCACCCGCCGACGCCGTGCACTCCCGGCACGCCCTGCACCAACTCCCCGACTTCTGGAAGGCACTGGCCCTCGAACGCATCGCGCGACTGCTACGGCCGGGCGGGGTGCTGCGTCTGCGCGACCTCGTCTACGACTTCGAACCCGGCCAGGCCGAAGCCGTGATGGAACGCTGGTTCGCCGGCGCGGCGACCGACCCCGCCCGCGGCTACACCCGCCACGACCTGGCCGAACACGTCCGCACCGAATTCAGCACCTTCCGCTGGCTGCTCGAACCAATGCTTTCCGCCGCCGGTTTCGACATCGCCCGCGTCGATTACGCCAACGGGGTGTACGGGGCGTATACGTGCGTCAGGCGGTGAGGGGAGGAGGGACGGGGTGGCGGGACGTGCGGGGCGGGCCGGGGCGGGGCGGACCTAGCGCGGGGCGGCGCTGGATGCGGCGCGGGGGTGAGGCTGCCGCGGGGCAGGACGGGGTGGGGCGGGCGCGTCGACCGGCGCCGGACGCCGGGTCGGCCTGTGCCGGACGCCGGGTCGGCCTGTGCCGGACGCCGGGTCGGCCTGTGCCGGACGCCGGCCGGGGTGAAGGCGTGACCGCGGGGCTTCGGGGAGGGGCAACCGGTGAGCTGCCGTTCCGGGCAAGGAATGGCCGGTGAGCTGGGCGCCGTCGGCTGACGACCTGGGGCCGGAGGTCCACTGACAGCTTGGGGCCGGAGGTCCACCGACGGCTTGGGGCCGGAGGTCGACCGACGGCTTGGGGCCGGAGGTCCACCCGACAGCTTGGGGTCGGAGGTCCACCGACGGCTTGGGGCAACGTCGGACGGCGCCCCGGGATGGAGCCCCACCGGTGATTGGGAACCGGAGACCCACCAACAGGCTCGGCAACGTCAGCCACCGCCCCCGCCCCTGGCGCCCGCACCGGAGTCCCACCCCTGACCCCGGACCGGAGATCCGCTGGCGGCCTCGGCGGCGTCAGCCGGTGACCGGGACGCCGGCGAACAGGTCGGTCTCGGGCAGCGTGCCGCCGGCGCTGCCTCGGGCGAGTACGTAGTCCTCCGTCGGCCACACCTCCCGTTCCAGGTCGCGCGGATGGGCGAAGAAGGGGTGGCCGGGATCGGCCTGGGTGGCGTGTGCGCGCAGGGCGGCGTCCCGTGCGGAGAAGTACTCGGAGCACGCCACCCGTGTCGTGACCTCGAACTCCGGCGCCCAGTCCGGCCAGTTGTCCAGCATCTCCCCGAGCGCCGACGGAATTTCCCGGTCGGTCATCGCCCGGTGCAGGGCGGTGAACCATTCCCGGGAGAGAGCGGCCAGGTAGTACAGCTTCGCCGGCTGCCACGCCTGCGCCGCCGCGCCCTCGAAGGCGGCCAGCGCGACCCGGTGCGTCTGCACGTGGTCGGGGTGCGGGTAGCCACCGGTGGGGTCGTAGGTGACGACGACGTGGGGGCGGAACTCCTGTATGACGGTCTGGAGCCGCTCCGCCGCCTCGTCGACGGGCTGGAGGGCGAAACACCCCTCCGGCAGCGGTTCGCCCTCCCCCGGCAGTCCGGAGTCGGTGTAGCCCAGGAACTGCTGGCGTACGCCGAGCACCGCGGCGGCCGCCGCCATCTCCCGGCGCCGCACCGCCGGCAGGTCGGCACGGATCTCCGGCCGGTCGAGCGCGGCGTTCAGCACGTCGCCGCGTTCGCCGCCGGTGCAGGTGACGACCAGCACCTCGACGCCCTGGGCCGCGTAACGGGCCAGCGTGGCGGCGCCCTTGCTCGACTCGTCGTCGGGGTGGGCGTGCACCGCCATCAGCCGCATCGGTGACCGCACCGACCGGAAGGTCTGCTCGCTCATCGTCCGGGTCCTTTCGCGCGGGTCGTCCCCGCGAGGTAGAAGTAGGCCGGCGCGAAGGCCGGCGCGGACAGGCCCGGCGCCCGCCGGAACGCGTCACCGGAAGCGTTCGCCGGTGCCGTGGGCGCGGCGAACCCGCGTTAAAGCACCACCGCCGGCACCTCGGTACCCTGCGAACCACTTAACCGGTTCAGTACGTTGACGGTACCGGTGACCTGGGGCGCTTCGGGGCGGCAGACCGAGGCGTGGACCGCCGGCCTCCCCGGCACCGCCGACTTCCCGGCGCCATCGCGAGCCCGCGTCCGGCACCGCGCACCACCGGCGCGCAGGCCGGCACTCACGCCACCGGACTGTGACCGTGCCTCAGCGGGACGAAGGGGAACGTGCCCCCCAGCGCGAGCGCCAAGCCCCCAACTTGTGCGGGCGCGGGCCCAAGCGGTCGCCGACGCGGCCGGTGAGCAGTAAGACCGCGGCCGTGACATATGTCCCGGCTCCCGTCCCGACGGGTCCATCGCTTCCAACGGGTCCGCAGCGCCGCCGCGATGGTCGCCGAGCTGATGCCAACGCCCCAGACGGTCGGCGAAACCGCACCGGCGGAACCCCGCAGGTCGATCGGCGGCGCCCCGCCCGTCCGCGCATCGCGCACCGGTCGTAGCGGGCCAGCAGCACCGTGCCCGTGGTCAACACGAACCGATTCCGCGCCGCATCCGTGCGACCAGACCGCCAGACCGCACCACCCGCCAGCCCGCCAGCCCGCGACAACAGCAGGAGCAGCCCGCACCGTCCAGCCGCGCGGCCGACGAACGCCGGGCGGGGCGGGCGGAGCGTGCGGGGAAGCACCCGGGCGGCGAGCAGCAGCGTGATGATGCTGACCCCCACATTGGCTTAGAGCGCCCAGCGCCAACCGAGGTGCCAGTCGATCAGGCCGCCGAAGACCGAGTCGGGGACTGAGCGAGGGCCGAGGACCGGGAGCGGGGACAGGGCTATCGGCCCGGCGCTCACGCCGACCACCCCGCCGAGGCGCCCCGCTCCAGCGCCCCAGGTCAGCATGGACCGACCGACCGGCAGAATCTCGCCGTCGACCAATCTCCGCAGACCCCGGAAGGAGATCAGCAAGGAGATCAGCGCGGAGAGCGACCGGGCCGACCCACCCAACACGGTTCCGGCGCACAAGGCGAACCCGGCGGTGAACAAGGCTGCCGGGACGCCTTCGCACCGCCCGCCCGCCGAACCGCCAGCGCGCCCAGCCGGTGAGCGGCCTGACCAGTGTGACGACGAGCAGGCAGCCGGTGACAGCCCACCGCAGGATGGCCGGTGGAATGCCCGGCCCGGCGGCGACCGAGTGCGGGCCCACACTGACGATCGTGGCGCCAAGCAGGGCGAGGATCGGGCCAAGCAGGAGGACCAGGCCGAGCCTGAGGAGGGGCGCCGGTCGCCGTAGCGCCGGCAGGGCGAGCCGCGGTGGCCCGGTTCCGGGCGGCCGCGCCGTCGGCTGATCGCCCAAGGGGACCTGACCACCGGCGCGAGCGCCCCCGCCACGACCTGGCGGGAGTGGCAACTCGGGCAACGGCATGCCGCAGGCCCCGGCGAGGGTCGGGCCGGCGGTTCGGCGGAGGGATCGGCGCTGGGATACTCGGTTGGTTTGCATGGACCTAAATTTAGGTCGAACTAAGTTAATCGTCAAGAGAATTTTTAGGTCCGACCAATATTTTTGGGGTAGAGTGAGGACATGACCCAACTCCGCGAGCGCAAGAAGCAGCAGACCCGTCAGACGATCTCCCACGTCGCCACCGGGCTGTTCATCGAGCACGGCTTCGAGCGGACGACGATCGCCGACATCGCGGAGGCGGCCGGGGTCTCGAAGATGACCGTCACCAACTACTTCCCGCGCAAGGAGGACCTCTTCTTCGACGCCGCCGACATGGTCGTGCGCTGGCCGGCCCGGACGGTCGCCGAGCGGGAGATCGGGGAGTCCGCGCTCGCGGCGATACGCCGGGCCTACCTCGCGGCCACCGAGCGGCAGGACCCGCTGCTCGGGCGGTTCGCCCCCGGCTTCGCCCGTCTGATAGCCGACAGCCCGGCGCTGCGGTCCCGGCTCCGGGAGGTCTACGACCAGCAGGAACAGGCCCTCGCCGCCGCGCTCACCGAGGCGGTCGGCCCGGGCGGCGGCCTGCTGGAGCCACGGCTGGCGGCAGCCCAACTGGCTGCCACCTTGAGGGTGTTGATGGAGGAGGCACGCCACAGGACACTGGCCGACGAGCGCGACGACGACGCCTTCTTCAGCGGACTCGCCGCCTTGGCGGGCCAGGCGTTCACCCTGCTGGAGCCGGCGCTGGGAGACTATGCGGTGCGGTCCGCCTGACGGAGCGCCCCGGACGTCGACCACCGCAGCGCCAGCCCGGCTCACACCGCCCCGGCCTCCAGTGGACCGACGCTGCCAGCCGGACGTAGGCCGCTACCCGTCGACCGGACATGGGCCAGCACCGTCAGCCGGACGTTGGCCGGCGCAATCGACCGGACGCGGACCGGCGTGACCGGCGTGACCGGCCGAGCGGAGGCCGGCACGCCGTCAGGACGTCAGCCGTCTCCTCGCGCCGACAGGGCTCCAGCACACCGACCGAGTTCCCTCACGCCGACCGGGCTCCCTCAGGCCGACCGGATTCCCTCACGCCGACAGTGGTGAGGCCGACTCGTCCGCGGCGGTGAGCAGGTCGGGGTAGACGTCGAAGAGGCGGCGCAGGCCGAGCGCGGCGAGGACGCGGTTGACGTGGGAACCGTCGGGGGCGCCCTGGGCGGGCAGGACCAGGCGCAGGCGCCCGGCGCAGGAGCGCATGAGGCGGCGGGTGGCGACGAGGACGCCGATGCCGCTGGAGTCGCAGAACCTGACCTCGGACAGGTCGAGGACCAGGGCGCGGCGGCCGTCGGCGACGACCGCGTGCACGTGTTCACGGACTGTCGGGGAGGTCACCAGGTCGAGTTCACCGCTCACCAGCAGAGCCGTCCAGCCGTCCCGTTCCTCCAACGTCACGCTCAAAGTCACTGTCGTGTCGCCCCGTCTCTCGCCTCGCGATGCCGCGAGCGCCGGAGGACGCGGCCAGGGGGCCGCTTCCTCCACGTCGGCATCGCACCGTCTCGTTCCCCGCATCGTCTCGTATCGCGGGGCGACCGCGCGCGGGCCCTCCGCTCACGGCCGTCCGTGCCCGGCCGGTGGCGGGGCGGCCACGGCGGACCGCGACGACACGTACTGCCGAGCCGGAAGGCGATCCCTTCCCCGTTTGACGGTGGTCATACCCGCTCAACAGCTTGCCAGGAATGTTCACGGTGGGTGAGGAAACGCCGTCGTTTGGTAGTCCGTTCCCGTAAAGCGCCGTACGGTGCCCGGTACGGCCGTTACATTCGAGAGAGATCGGACCGCCGACGCCGGGCCGGCCGGAAGGGGAGGGCCGATGGCGACACCCGCACCGCCGCGCTGGGACCGCGCGATGCAGCAGCGGCTCGCACGGGGCGAGGAGGCGGCGCTCGGTGAGCTGTACGACCGGTTCGGTCCGCTGGTCTACGGCCTGGCCCTGCGGATACTGGACGACGAGGACGCGGCGGACCGGGTGACGCGCGAGGTCTTCGGCCACATCTGGGAGAACCCGGACGCGTACGACCCGAGGGATGGCAACATGCGATCGTGGATCGCGACGCTCACCCAACGGCAGTCGGTCAGCCGGCTGCGCGCCTTCGAGGCGGAGCGGGTGAGATCCGGCGGACAGCGGGCGGGTGAGCCGTTCGAGGCCAGGGTCAGGGAGGCGAACACCGCGGCTCGTGCCGACTTCATCCGGGACTCGATGCCCGCCTCGATCCGCGCGGCGCTCAATCTCGCGTACATACAGCGGCGCGACTACCGGCAGGCCGCGCTGGAGTTGGGGCTGAGCGAGGTGGAGGCGCGACGTCGGATGCGGCTGGGGTTGCAGATGCTGGCGACCGCGATGCAGCACCCCGGCGCGAACGGGGGTGCCCGGTGAACGGGCCGGGCGGGCCGCAGGAGCCGATCGGCGGCGGCCCGGACGACAGCCGCTGGGAAAACGGCGGTTGGGACGGCGGCGGTACTCCGCCGCACGGTGTGCCGTTGCCGAGGGTGCCGTTGCCGCGGGGCGCGGCGGACGACGGGCCGCCGATACCGGTGATGCCGCCGGCCGCGCCGCCCGCGCTGGACCACTCGACGCTGCGGTCGCTGCTGGGCGCGTGGGCGCTGTCGGCGTGCGCGGCGGACGAGAACACGGCCGTCGAGGAGCATCTGGGCCGTTGTGTGGCCTGCGCGGACGAGGCGCGGCGGCTGCGCGACGCGGTGCGGCTGTTGCGGAACGAGGACCAGTTGGACCTGGACCCGACGCTGCGCCACCGGGTGCTGGCGGGCTGCCTGGGCCGGCGTCCGGCCCGGGTCCCGGTGCCGAGCTGGGCCGTGGCGTACGACGCGGAGGCGGCGCGGCTGGACGCCCTGCTGGCCGACCTGGGTCCGGACGACTGGCGGCAGGAGGTCGTCCTGCGGTGGCACCAGGGCCGGCAGGTGGCGGATGTCGCGAGTGTCATCGGGCATCTGACGGCGGTGGACGGGCTGGTGGCGGCGGCGTTGGACCTGGAGGAGCCGCTGGGTCCGGGGCCGGACGTCTCGCGCGAGCCCCGGGCGCGTACCGAGACGTACTGGAAGCGGTTCGGGGAGCTGCCGCCCGGTCGGGTGCGCGAAACGTGGCGGGACCAGGGCCGTTCGCTGGTGCGGACGGTGGCGTTCGCGGGCAACTCGGCGGGTGGGCTGGAGGTCGACTACGGCGGTCCGGTGCTGGCGTTGGAGGACGCGTTCCTGGACCGGGCGTTCGAGTGCTGGATACACGCCGACGACATCGCCGAGGCGGTCGGATATCCGTATGAGGCGCCCGCGCCCCGTCATCTGCACGGGATGATCGACCTGGCGGCGCGTCTGCTGCCGACCGCCATCGCCGGGCGGCGGCGGGCCGGTCTCGCGACCTCGCCGGGTGGGCTGACCGCCGCGGGCGAACCGGGACGTTCGCTCTACCTGGAGGTCGAGGGCGACGGCGGCGGGGAGTGGTACATCCCGCTGGACTCTCCCGCCGCCAAGGGCTGCAAGGAGCACAGCGTGGCGCACGTCGCGCTGGACGGCGTGGAGTTCTGCCAGCTCGCCGCGGGCCACCGTACGCCCGAGGAACTGGCGGCGGGTATCGAGGGCGACGCGGGCGCGGTCCACGACGTCCTGTCGGCGGCCGCGAGCATGTCACGCCTGTAGCCGCCGACGGAACGGGTGCCCTGGACGACGTCATCAGTACCGGCGCCGGTCTCGGCAGTACCCGGCTTCCGGGAAACCGCACGTGTACCGAACGATAACGGTGCCCGCCGGACGAAAACGGCACCAGTACCCGCCGATGACAACGCTCGCCCCCACGAAACCGCATCAGTACCCGCCGACTACGACGCGTGTCCCGATGAAAACCGCATCAATACCTGCCGATGACAGCACCCGCCGCCATGAAAACCGCACCAGTACCAGTACCGGTGACGACAGCGTCCGTCCGCTCCGGCCGCGGCAACGGGTGCGGGAGACCCGCCCGCGGTACGCATCGGCGGGAGGCCCGACCGCGGTACACCGTCGGCTGAAGCCCCCACCGCGGTACACGTCGGCGGGAGCCCTAGGAGAAGACGACCGTGCGGGTGCCGTTGATCAGTACGCGGTGTTCGCTGTGCCATTTGACGGCGCGGGCGAGGGCCTGGCATTCGACGTCGCGGCCGATGCCGACGAGCTGTTCGGGGGTGACGCCGTGGCTGACGCGTTCGACCTCCTGCTCGATGATCGGGCCCTCGTCGAGGTCGGCGGTGACGTAGTGCGCGGTGGCGCCGATGAGCTTGACGCCGCGGGCGTGCGCCTGGTGGTACGGCTTGGCGCCCTTGAAGCTCGGCAGGAAGGAGTGGTGGATGTTGATGATGCGGCCGGGCAGGCGCTTGCACAGGTCGTCGGAGATGACCTGCATGTAGCGGGCCAGTACGACCAGTTCGGTACCGGAGTCCTCCACCACCGCCAGCAACGCGGCCTCCGCCTCCGCCTTGGTGTCCCGCGTGACGGGCAGGTGGTGGAACGGGACGCCGTAGGAGCCGGACAGCTCCTCGAAGTCGCGGTGGTTGGAGACGACCGCGGCGATCTCCACCGGCAGGGCGTTGGTGGACGACCGGAAGAGCAGGTCGTTGAGGCAGTGGCCGAACTTGCTGACCATGATCAGCACGCGCATGCGCTGGTCGGCCGGGTGGATCTGCCAGTCCATGCGGAAGCTGTCGCCGATGGCCGTGAAGCTGGCCCGCAGCTTGTCGGCGCCCTCGGCGGCGTACCCGGTGGACTCCACCGAGAAGTGCACCCGCATGAAGAACAGCCCGGTGTCCTGGTCGCCGAACTGCTGACTGTCGACGATGTTGCATCCGGTCATGAACAGGTAGCTGGACACCGCGTGGACGATGCCCTGCTTGTCGGGGCAGGACAGCGTCAGGACGAACTGCGCATCGCTCACCGCACCAGCGTCGCACATTCGGGGCCCCGCGCCCGGTCACGTCCGGCCAGCGAGACCGGACGTGGCGCGGGCAGGGGTCGTCGCTCGCGGGGGCGCGGGTCGTTCAGCGGGACCGGGTGTAGATCGCCAGTACGTCCAGCGAACGCGGCGGCGCGTCGGGGTCGTCGCCGTCGTTGGTGGCGAGGACGAGGTGGGCGTCCCGGGCGGTGTGGACCGCCTCGGGCCAGCCGGGATGGCCGAAGTAGGTGAGGGCGGGGGCGTCGGCACCGACGTCGTGCAGGATGCGCAGCACCCGCAGCACGACGGCGTCCACCAGCGCGGCCTCCTGGGCGTCCCGGAATATCGTGCCGATGTACTTCTCGGCCGACCAGTTGTCCAGCCAGGTGTCCTCCACCAGCCGGTAGACGGCGTCGGTCACGTCGCCGTAGCCGGGGAGCCCGGCCAGCCAGCACTCCTGCTGGAAGACCGGGTCGCTGATCATGTGCAGCGCCGAGCGCACGTTGGTGCGCCAGCGCCACCAGGGCATGTCGTTGACGGGCATGGCATCCATCGTGGACGAGGCGGTACCCCGCCGGGAAGACTTCTCGGAACCTTGCACGACCATCGATCGTACGGTTCGCCGGTCCGGCCGGGCGCGTCCAGGGTCACCGGACTCGCCCGCCGGTCACAGCTGGGTGTACTGGCGCTGGGTCAGCCCGTACTGCTTGGCGATGGGATTCCACAGGTCGGCGGCCTTCTGCTTGGCCAAGGTGGCCTTGCCGCTCTCCAGGTTGCCGTGTTCCACCGCACCGGTGATCTTCGCCTGGTGCTTCTTGCAGCCCTTGGGCTGAGCGGCCTGGCCGGCCCACGCGGCGTAGTAGTTGTCCGCCGAGGAGGACGCCTTCCAGGCCGCGGTCAGCTGGCCGACGAGGTCGGCGTTGTTCGGCAGCGCCGTCAGCGTCATCCCGGACAGCTGGGTGACGAGGTCGTCGCGCTCACGGGCCGCGGCGCGCAGGGTGGCGGCCGACGCGCTCAGGTTGTTGCACGCCTTGATGGACGCCACCGCGTTGATCACCGACGTGCGGCTGCTGTTGCTGGTCTTGAGCAACGCGTCCAGCTGCTTGGCCTGCCCCTGGGCCGCGCTGTCGGCGGCCCCGGAACCGGCCGAGGGGGCGGCCGACGTGGAGGAGCCGGGCTGCGCCGAGTTGGAGCCGCCGCCACCGCTGAACAGCGCGCCGGCGCCCACCCCGATCACCGCCAGCACCACCACGCCGATCCCGACGAGCACCGGCGTGGACATCTTCTTGCGTCCCCGCGCACCCTGGTCGCCGCGCCGGGAGCCGTCACGGGGCCCGCTGACGCCGCCGCGGCCGCCCGACCCATAACCGTCCGTCCCGTAGCCGTCGGGGCCGTTGTAGCCGCCCTGGCGCTGCGGGACGGGCTGCTGCTGCGGGAACGCGGCCACCGCACCGCCGCGCGGTCCGCGCTGCTGGGCCGGCTCGTCGTCGCGGCGGTAGAGGTAGTCGTAGTCGTCCGGCTGCTGCTGCTGCGACGGCTGCGGACCGCCGCCTTGCTGCCAGTCATCCTGGAAGCGGGGCAGCTGCTGGGTGGCCGGCGCGGCGCCGTCCTGGCCGTAGGCGACCGGCTGGTCACCGGGGGCGCCGGGCCGGATGGCGAACGGCGCGCCACCGGGCATCGGAGGCGCGTACTGCTGCCCCTCCTGCTGCCCGCCGGGCGGCGGCGCCTGCGGCATCGGCGGCACCGGGGCGTTGAACTGCTGCTCGGGCGGCAGCGGGGCGCGCGATTCGGGCTGCTGCGGTACGAGCTCGGCGGAGTGCCCGGTGTACGGCGCGAGCATCTGCGTACGGTTGGCGTCGTCCCCGGACATCGGCTGGCCGCCGTGCTGCCCCGGCATCTGCTGCTGGGCGTCCGGCATCTGCTGCTGGCCGTAGGGCGCGAGCAGCTGCGTACGGTCGGCGTCACCGGGCATCTGCTGCGCGTTCGGCATCTGCTGCTGGCCGCCGGGCATCTGCTGCTGGCCGTACGGCGCGATCAGCTGCGTGCGGTCGGCGTCGGCGCCGGGCATCGGCTGGGCGCCGGGCTGACCCGCGTCCTGCATGGGCAGCCCGCCGTAGGACGGGTCGTAGCCGCCGCCGGGCTGGCCGGGGCCGGCGTTGAAGGGGGCGCCCGCGTTCTGCGCGTGCTGGCCCGCCTGCGGGTCGTACGGCGCCATCATCCGGGTGGCCTGCGCGTCGGCGGGGTCGGCGGCCGGCGGGTCGTAGGGCGCGGGCTGCTGCTGACCGTACGGGTCCTGCTGCGGCGAGCCCCAGGGCTGGCCGGGCGCGGGCGGCGCGGCGGGGGCGGGCTGGTCCCACTGCTGCCCCTGCTCCTCGCGGCGCGACGGAGGCACCCAGCGGCCGCCCTTAGAGGGCAGCACGATGCCCTCGCGGGGCTCCGACCCCGACGGCGCCTGCGGCTCATGCGGGAGTGGCGTGGGCCGGTAGGTGTTGTCCGGCCCTTCATCTCCCTGTCCGCTGTGCATCACCGGAACTCCTGCCTGCTGCGTGATCCCGGGACACCCGTCCCGGGCCCCCGACCGAACCTTCAGAACATCGGTTCACGCTACCGGGTTAATTCCGTTGACCACCACGCGGCCGGGACGGCGACCAGGCGGTAACGTCCCGGCCGCGGCACTCATGTCCCGGTCAAGGCCGGATCCGCCAGATGTCGGCGCAGGTGGGAACCGGCATGTCGGTCACGTAACGATTCCGTCTTGATCGGCTGTGACCAGGCTTTGCCTGCACTCCGTTGGCATGTTTCCTCCGCTTGTGCGGCTTATGCGGCTGCCTCCGTCTCCGTCAACCTGGCGTGGAAATCGCGGACTTCCGGCTCGGCGGCGAACGGCTGGAGGCGGCGTCGGAAGTCCTCCAGGTACTCGGTACCGCGACTGGACCGCACCTGGCCGAGCAGCGCGGCAGCCTGCTGGGCGGTGTGGCACGCCTGGCCGACCTCGCGGGCCTGCACCTGGGCCGAGGCGAGCACGAACATCCCTATCGCCCGGCGCCGGGCACGCGTCTTCGGGTGGCCGTCTAGCGCGTCCCTGGCGTGCTTGGCGGCCGGCCCCGGACGCGACAGGTCCCGCTGGCAGTGGGCGAGTTCGTCGGCCAGGTAGGCGTTGTCGAAGTGCGCGATCCAGTCCGGGTCGTCGGCCGGGCGGGCGCCCTCCAGCGCCTGCGCCGCCCGGGCGCCGGTCTCGTCGCAGGCCCGCGCGTCGCCCAGCAGCGCGTGCCCGCGGGCCTCCGCCGCCAGGAACATCGCCTGCGCCGTCGGCGTCACGTGTCCCCGCGCGCCTTCCTGGGCGGCACGGGCGAGTTGGGTGATCTCGCGCGGGTTGCCGAGCGAGGCGGCCAGGTGGCTCATGCCGGCCGCCAGCACGTAACCGCCGTATCCGCGGTCCCCGGCGGCCTGCGCGAGCCGCAGCGCCTGGATGTAGTACCGCTGCGCCAGGCCGGGCTGCCCGGTGTCGACCGCCATGTACCCGGCGAGTTCCGTCAACCTGGCCACCGCGGCGAACAGCTGTCGTCCCGTCGCCTCCCGGTACGAGCCGGACAGCAGCCCGGAGACCACGCTGTTGAGGTAGTGCACGACGACCGGCCGCATGTGCCCGCTGCCGAACCGGTGGTCGAGGTCCACCAGCGCCCGCGTGGTGGCCCGCACCGCCTCCACGTCGCCCGTTCCGACCCGCGGCCCGCCGCTCCTCGCGACCGTGGCGTCCGGCCCGGTGATCAGCCAGTCCCGGCTCGGTTCCACCAGCGCCGAGGACGCGACCGCCGAACCGGTCAGGAACTCCCGCCGCCCGACGTCGCCGCGCCACAGCTCACAGGCCTGCTCGACGGCCGCGTGCACGGTGGGTGCGAACTGGAGCCCCACACCGGACGCCAGGCCCTTCCCGTCGGCCATGCCGATCTCGTCGACCGTCACGGCCCGGCCCAGCTTGCGGCCCAGCGCCTCCGCGATCACGGACGCCGCCCGGCCGCGCGGCTGCTGCCCCCGCAACCACCGCGCCACGGACGTCTTGTCGTACCGCAGGTCGACGGAGTGTTCCGCGCCGCACATGTTGACCCGGCGCGCGAGCCCCGCGTTGGAGCACCCCGCCTCCTGGATGAGGGCTTGCAGACGTTCGTTGGGCTGGCGTGTCACGAGCGGTCTCGCGGCCATCCGTCGTTCCCCCTTCGGTCGAAGTCCGTACCTGATGCGGCTTATCTGCCCAAAACGCGCTGTTCGCCATGCCAACGAAAGGGACTTTTCTCCGCGGGCGGATCGACGACGGGCCCTCCGGTGGTGCGCGAGGGCCACCGCGTACCGCCGCCCGGCACGCGTACCGCCGTCCGGCGTGAGGACCGCCGCGTACTTGTGCGGCACGCGGGGGCTGCCGCGTACCGCTGTCCGGCATGTGAGGGCTCCGCGTACGCCCTCTGACACGCCGAGCGGTTACGTACCGTCGACGACATCCAGGCACCGGTGCGCAACGTCGCGTATGCGTACGTACCGTTTTTTATCCTTCCGGATCGCTCTGTAACGTCATGTACGCTGACGATCAACCGCGTTCCTCCATGAGACGCCCCAACGTGCTGAAGAGGGACTACCCATCCCGGACACGTCCCTATCGCGCGCTACCGGCCGTGCATCCGTGCGCCCCGCGTGTCGCGCGGACGGTGCGGGATCGGCGACGCGTCCCCGTAACCCGTGCCGGGCGCGCAAGTTGGGCACCACGTGGAAGACACCCTCGCGCCTGTGGCCACCCGTACCCCTCCCGCTCCCGCCAGCGCGGCCGACACCGTCGCCGCGCACTTACTGGACGCGGCGCTGCGCTACGCGGAGGACCGGCACTGGGACGTGGTCCCCGGCACGTGGCTGACCACCGTTGACGGGATGCCGCGCTGTTCCTGCGGGCATCCGGCGTGCGCCTCACCCGGCGCCCACCCGGTCGACCCCGGCTGGGCGGGCCTCGCCACCGGGAGCACGCTCACCGTCCGCCGCCTGTGGTCCGGGCAGCCGCTGGCCTCCGTCCTGCTGCCGACCGGCCGCGCCTTCGACGCGCTCGACGTCTCCGAGGCCGCCGGCTGCCTGGCCCTCGCCCGGCTGGAACGCCTGGGCGTCCCCCTCGGCCCGGTCCTGTGCACGCCGACCCGCCGCGTCGTCTTCTTCGTCCTCCCCGGCTCGGCGTCGAAGTTCCCCGCCCGCCTGCGCCGCCTCGGCCGGCCGCCGGCCTCCATCGACCTCGTCGTCCACGCCGCCGGGAGTCACGTCGTCGCCCCTCCCACCCGGGTCGGCTCCGCCGGCCACACGCAATGGGTACGCGAACCCACCGCCGAGAACCGATGGCTCCCGGATGCGGAATCACTGTTCAACGCGATGGTGTACGCCGTGCGGGCGAGCGCGGGGCTCGACGGGGGCCGCCGGACGTTGACGCCCACGCCTTCATGGGGGCGCCATCAAGCGGGGCTGACCGAGGTGGGCGTTCGGGGCGCGGTGGGCGGCGCCGGCGAGTTCGTCCGCTTGCGGTGACGGACGGCTGCGCCGGTTGCCCCGGCCGTCAACTCCTGGATTCAGCTTGACTTCTGACGGCCATACGGCGCTTGGCCACGGAGGCTGTGATGGGGGCGATCCAGGGGATGAGGGCAGGCAGGAATAACCGTAGGCCGAACAGTGAAACCACGGTTCCATAGAGGGCGATTGTCGTTACGAAGGCGCCCGCCCACAGATAGAAGATGATTCCCGAATCCCATCCGGCGCTACGCTTCAAGCTCAGCATGCCCACCCAAGTGACGGTTTGCCCAATCGCCGCCAAGCAGAGGACAGCAGCCAGGTACTCGCTTTTTGTGTAGCGCACAAGATCCGTTGAGAAGATCACTGCGAACGTGCCCATCACCGGCAACAGCGATCCATAGCGCCCCAAGCGCTCCCCCCGCCGGAGAACAGGGTCATTCTGTGGATTCTCAATGAAGGCCATAGGTGCTCCCCGGTGCGACGGCTACCAACTGGTGCCCACTTGTAGGCGGTTCTTGAAATCGTCATAGGGCCGCGAATACGGCTTCCGGGGCGCCAGCGAACTTCTACCAATAATCTTGTCGGTCGCATCAGTCCCCATACCGACCATCCAACTTGCCTTGTACGCCCCCTTCCACAGAGCAACCCTGTGAAGTGCTTGCCGCACCGCCTCGTGCTGGCCGTAATTCGTGTGCAGGTGGTCGATGTCGGCGGCGAGGTTGGCGGTTTCCTGGTCGCCACCGTAAGCAATCGTCTGCGGGCGGGATGCCTCGGCGAGGGGGCGGGCGGATTCGGACTGGCGGGCGTTGGCGCCGGCGCGTTCGGCTGCGGCGCGGAGGCGGGCGCGGAGTTGGCGGGCGGCCGTCTTCGCCGCCTGGGAGGTGCCGCGGCGACGGGTGATGCTGTACGTGCGGTCGAGGGCGGGGCGGATGTCGTGCAGTGCGGCAGCCGTGGCGCGTTCCTCCAGGGCGCGTTCGGCGGCGAGCTTCGTCGCGGCCTGGATCTCGGTCAGCGCGCGGAAGGCGATCTTCCCGGCACCGACGGCGAGGAGGCCGACGACGTCCATGCCGATGTCGAACCACGAACCGTCGCCGACGAGGAGGGCGATGACGTCCTTGGTGATGAGGGCGATGGTCAGGCCCAGGACGAGGTCGACGATCCAGCCGGCGGGCGTCAGGAACAGGGCCGCGATACCGACGATCGTGACGATCCAGCCGGCCGCCTCGAACACCTTGCCGACCCAGTCGGCGTCGAGCACCGCCCCCACCGCGTCCTCCACCCCCTCCCACGCGCTGTCGGCGATGACGTCGTCGCAGGCGTGGCGGATGCGGGCGGCGTAGACGGCTGCGCGGTCGTCGCGGTCGGCGGTGAGGCGGTTCAGGGAGCGGCGGAGGGGCTGGACGGGGTCGTCGTCCGGGTGGGTGCCGACGGGGGCTCCCGCGGGGCCTGAGGACTCCTCCTGGGCCCGGCGCAGGAGGACCGTGGACTCGGACTGCATGTCGTCGAGTTCGTTGGCCCAGTTGGTCAGGTGGGCGTGGACGTGTTCGTAGCGTTCCGCGGTCTGGCGCAGGTGGTGGTCGAGGTCGGCCGCACCGGCGCGCAGGGTGTCGGCGTAGGCGCCTTCGAGGCGGCCGTCGGTGGTGGCGATGGCGCGCAGTTCGCGGGCCTGGTCGCGGAGCGCCTGCGCGGTGCGGCGCATATGGGCCACCTCGTCGCGGATGGCGGCCGGGTCACCCGGAACGGGGTCGTGGCCGGCCAGCGGAGCCCAGTCGCAGGGGCGGTGCGCACTGCGGGTGGACCTCACCGGTGGGGCGCGCCGGCGAGGCGCTCGTCGACGTGGCGGAACGTGGTGCGGGTCTGCGCGACCTGCGTGCCGACCGTCTCCAGGGCGGTGAGGAGTTTGGCCCGGTAGTGGGTCCAGTTGTCGAAGAAGCCGTCCATGGCGTCGGCCACCTCACGGGAGCCGAGCAGTCCGGCCAGGTCGACGCGCCGGGCGTCGAGATCCCGGAATTCCCGGTGCAGGCGGGAGAGCCGCAGCTCGCAGTCGGCCAGCAGGCCGTCGTCCACTCGCAGATCCGCCATCCCGGCGCCCCCATACGTCACCTTGTGGCCGATCACGGTGATCGGACCGCTAACGGATCGTATGAGCCTTTTCAGTGGGTATACGGCGGGCCGGGGACGGCAGAAACGTTGCTCTGCGACCGCTGTCGCGGCGGCCCACCCGGGTCCGGCGGGCGGAACGGCCACGCACGCACGGACTGGGCGACATCATTCGTACGCATGAACGAAAAAACGCCCCCACGAGCCAAGATCCCCCTTACGAGTGACGACCCTCGAGTGTCGCGCGGTGTCGTCCCGGGGATTAGTTCCAGCGGGAGGGACAGTCTCCGCAGGGCGAGGGGGGACCCGGGGAGCTCGGGGATCCGGGTGAACGCCGGCGGGGACGACGAGGGGCCCCGGTGCCGTTCATGGCACCGGGGCCCCTATCGTCGCCGATCCGTCGACGGCCTCCTGACCTGTCGCCGCTCTCCCGGCCGCGCCACCGACGTACCGGCGGCGCCGCGCGGCGGTCAGTGCTTGGCGACGAAGACGTGGCCCGCGACGTCGTTGCTCAGCTCGGCCGCTTCGCCGCCACTGCCGACGAGCACGCCGCCGGCGGACGCGGTGACGCTGACGACCGCGCCGGGACGCACGCCGGCCCGGCGCAGGGTGTGCATGAGCTGTTCGTCCGTCTGGATGGGCTCGCCGATGCGCCGGACGATGACGCTCCTGGCGTCGGAGCTCTCCGGGGCCAGCTCAGAGAGGCTGAGGGTGCCCTCGCCGAGGAACGGGTCGGCCTCGCCGGCCTCGCCCAGTTCGTCGAGGCCGGGGATCGGGTTGCCGTAGGGCGACTCGGTGGGGTGTCCCAGCAGGTCCAGGACGCGGCGTTCCACCGCCTCGCTCATCACGTGCTCCCAGCGGCAGGCCTCGGCGTGCACCTGTTCCCACTCCAGGCCGATCACGTCGACCAGCAGGCACTCGGCGAGCCGGTGCTTGCGCATGACGCGGGTGGCGAGCCTGCGGCCCTCGTCGGTCAGTTCCAGGTGCCGGTCCCCGGCGACCTGGACGAGCCCGTCACGCTCCATACGGGCGACGGTCTGGCTGACCGTCGGTCCGCTCTGGTCCAGGCGCTCCGCGATGCGGGCACGCATGGGGACCACGCCCTCTTCCTCGAGCTCCAGAATCGTGCGGAGATACATCTCGGTGGTGTCGATGAGGTGTCCCGACATACGTGCCCCTAAGTGCTTGTGCGGTGGCCCTGCAACCAATTCTGACGCATCGCGCCGACAACGCCGCCCGACGCGGTTGACATCCCATGACGCGAGGCACCACGGTGATCACCCGGACGGCGGGGCGGCGTGACGAGCGAGGAGAACGCGCGATGACGGCGGAACTGGCCGGGCGGTACTTCGACGCGGCGATGGAACTGCTGCGGCGGGCCCGGGACGAGGAGGCGGACGCCGTCGCGGCCGCCGGGGCGATGATCGCGGACAGTGTGCGGGCGGGCGGGCGGATCTTCGCCTTCGGCGCCGGGCACTCGTCGCTCCCCGCCCAGGACGTGGTCTACCGGGCGGGCGGCCTGGCACTGATGAACCTGCTGGCCGTGCCGGGCACCGTCGGCGTCGACGTCCGGCCGGCCGTTCTGGGCAGTGCGCTCGAACGGGTGAACGGTCTGGCGGCGGTGGTACTCGAATCCAGCCCGGCGGGCCCCGGCGACGTACTGATCGTGATCTCCCTGTCCGGGCGCAACGCGCTGCCCGTCGAGATGGCCATGGAAGCCCGCCAGAGGGGCCTGAAGGTCATCGGACTGACCTCCATGGCCTACCCGGCCGCCACCACGTCACGGCACGCCTCAGGGACGTTCCTCAAGGACCACTGCGACGTGGTGCTCGACAACAAGATCGCGGTGGGCGACGCGGAACTGTCGGCCGACGGCGTGCCGGCGCCCTTCGGTCCGGCGTCGACCGTGGTGAGCTGCGCGCTGATGCAGGCGGTCATCGCCACCGCGGTCGCCACCCTGGCGGAGGACGGCGTGACCCCACCGATGCTCCGGTCCGGCAACGTGGACGGCGGCCACGACTGGAACCGCCGCGTCTTCACCGAGTACGGCGACCGCATCCACTACCACCACTGAGCCACCACCCCTGAGCGCCGGGCAGGCTGAACACCGGTACTACTGCGCGGTCGGCCCGCACGCCGGGCACGGAACACCTCTGGGCGGCCGCAGTACACGGCCGCACTACACGTACCGCCCGCGCCTGACCCCGCACCATTACGTACCGACCGCTCCCGTCTCACCCGGTGTCCAGCACGGCGCCCACCCGGGCCGCGACGTCCTCGCAGTAGGCGGCGTCGGCGCGGTCGAACGACGGGCGGTCGGACCCGCGCAGGAAGGTGATCACCCCCAGCGTGCGGGCCCGGCTGCGCAGTACCGAGCACAGCGCGGACACCGTGCCGTCCGGCCAGCGCAGTGGGGCGGTGCGGTGCGACGGCAGGCAGGAGGTACGTACCGAGCCGGTGCGGTCCAACGCCTGGAGCGCCGGATGCCCCTCGGCGTACCCGACCGGAATCCCGGCCGACGACACCGGCAGACAGGGCCCCGGGCCGCCCGGCGTACCGGCCGCCCGCACCAGCTTGCCCGCCGGGCCCACCAGGTCGAGCAGGGCGTGGTCGGCGAACCCGGCGAGGGCGTAGTCGACGTAGGCCGTGGCGGCGTCCATCGGGCCCCCGCAGTCCGCGGCGACGTTGGCCGCGCGGCGCAGCTGGTTGGTGCGGAACCGCAGCCTGGATGCCTCCTGGTCGGCCAGCCTGGCGCCAGTGACGTCGCTGAACAGCCAACCCACTCCCAGCGGCACCGGTTCCTCGCCCAGCGGCGTGCCGAGCCGGACGAAACCGCTGTGCCAGCAGTGCCGCACGGCCTCCGGATCGCCGCGCAGCGTGAACCACAGGTCGAGCGGCGCGGTCGGCGCACCCTCGGACAGCACGTGGTGCAGCGCCGCCTCCAGTTCCGCGACTCCGTGGTCCAGCAGTTCGCCGAGCGGACGCCCGAGCAGGGAGTCGCGCCCCGAGGCGAGGGCGCGGGCCGCGCAGCCGTTGACGACGGCGGGGCGCAGGTCGGCGTCGATGAGGACGACGCCCCAGGTGGCGTCCTGGAAGAGCGCGTCACTGAGCGCGATGGAACGCTCCAGCCCGATCTGGGCGTGGACCTCGGAGAACGCGCAGTAGACGCCGATCGCGGCACCGTCCGGGGCGTGCACGGCCGCGGTCTGGGCACGCACCAGGATCCGGCCGCCGTCACGCGTGACGAGTGCGAATTCGTGCACCTGGCGGCCGCCACCGCCCATGACGCCGAGCAGCCGCCCCATGATCTCGTCGGCGTCCGCACTGCGCACCGCCCAGCCGGCCAGTCCCCGGCGGCCGACCGCGTCCCGGGCGGTCCAGCCGAGTACTCGGACGGCCTCGGCGTTCCAGTGCGTCACGACGCCGTCGGCGTCGAAGGCGCACAGCGCCGCGTCCATGGTCTCCAGGAGGGCGGCGAGGAGCGGTTCGTCCCCGGCACTCAAGATTCGGGTGGGTTGGGCGTCGTATGGCTGCACATTTCACCATTCAACCCCCCTGTGACGCGGGACACAGCATCTTCGCGAAAATCGGTTGTCCTGGAGCGGACCGGTTCCTAAGCTGGCTGTACACGTGAAAGGAGGTGGTCCGAAGAATGTGTTCTTATCGGACGCGTGAGGTGACTGCGGCCTGACGCCGCACACCGCCTGCGGCGCGTAGTGCGACGTGGGGCAAACCAACGCAGTCACCCGACCCGCGGGCTCGCCGGATGCGTCCGGCCGGTATCCGGAAACCTCCGGATAGCAGCCTGCGGGTCGTCTGCTTTTTGTGTTCG
Source organism: Streptantibioticus silvisoli (assembly GCF_027947535.2). Taxonomy (GTDB): domain Bacteria; phylum Actinomycetota; class Actinomycetes; order Streptomycetales; family Streptomycetaceae; genus Streptantibioticus_C; species Streptantibioticus_C silvisoli. The sequence goes on along the minus strand of NZ_JAAGKO020000030.1, from coordinate 72,725 downwards.
CTCTTGCTTTTTTGTGTTCGGCTCGCCTCCGGGCGCTTTACCCGCTGTCGACACTTTTCCTCGCACGGTCACTCGTCCCTCGCTCCCTCCTCCTCGTCGCTTTCGACACCGGCGCGCCCTTTGGCTCGCTCACCCCACGCGATCCTGGATGACGCCTTCAGCCCATCACGGGCCCGGCCGGCGCCATCGGCACGTTGCCGGTCGGGGCGGACGCCTTCGAAACAGCACGTAGCGGGCTGACGCCGTCGAGCCAGTACCGGCGAGGCTGACGCCTTCAGCCCATCACGGACCCGGCTGGCGCCTTCGGCCCATCACGCACGTAGCCGACGCCTTCAGCCGCTCACGCACCTGGGCGGCGCCACCGGCACGTCACGCCGTTGCGGCTCGCGCGGCGGCCTCGCTGACGCCTTCGGCCGCTCCCGCCGGCCCCGACGTACACGGGCTCCCGACCCCGACAGCACATCGTCACGTACACCGCACGCCGGCGCGGGCTGAGCGCGTTCGGTCGCCTCGCTGGCCGACGGATCAGGGGCAGAGCCGGGTTACCGTCCAGCCGGCGGAGGGGGTGCCGGCGGGGGCCGGGCCGCGTTCGTAGACGAGGCGGTCGTGGAGGCGATTGTCGCGGCCCTGCCAGAACTCGACGCGGTCCGGGACGAGGCGGTAGCCGCCCCAGAACGGCGGTGCCGGTACCGCGTCGTCGTCCTCGGGGTAACGGTCGGCCAGCTCCGCGTAGCGGCGTTCCAGCTCGGCGCGGGAGGCGACCGGGGTGGACTGCGCGCTCGCCCAGGCACCCAGTTGCGAGCCGTGCGGGCGGGAGCGGAAGTACGCGACGGTCTCGTCACGGCCGACCCTGACGGCCTCGCCGGAGACGATGACCTGGCGGGCTATCGGGTGCCAGGGGAAGAGCAGCGAGGCGTACGGGGTGGCGGCCAGGTCGTGGCCCTTGCGCGAGTCGTAGTTGCTGTAGAAGACGAAGCCGTCCGCGTCGTAACCCTTCAGCAGTACTGTGCGCGATCCCGGGCGGCCGTCCCTGCCGGTGGTGGAGACGACCATCGCGTTCGGCTCGGGCAGTCCAGCGCCGACCGCGTCGGTGAACCAGTGGGCGAACTGCTGGAACGGGTCGGCTGCCAGGTCGGCCTCGGTCAGGCCGCCGGCACGGTAGCGCGCACGCATGGCGGCCAGGTCGGGGAAGGACATCCGCTCATCCTGCCGCACCGTTCCGTCCCGCGCGCCACTCCGGCGGCGCGGTCCTCCGGGTGGTGGCACCGTGTGCCGGACGTCACCCTTCCCCGTCTGTGCGGAAACGGTCAGGATGCGGTCGGGAGCACTGTGACGCCGCGACCACGGCGGTTATCGTGCTCATGGCGAACGCCCACCACCGGGCCGCCCACCGGCGCGAGCCGGCCGGGAGGCGGCGGCGGGAGCCACCCACCCGGGCGGGACTGACACCGGGTGACGTCAGCGAACGTCGACCACACCCTGAGGAGCCGCCAGATGACCGACTTCGTGCCCGGACTTGAAGGAGTCGTCGCGTTCGAGACGGAGATCGCCGAACCCGACAAGGAAGGCGGCTCCCTGCGCTATCGCGGCGTCGACATCGAGGACCTGGTCGGTCAGGTGTCGTTCGGCAACGTGTGGGGCCTGCTGGTCGACGGCAGCTTCAACCCCGGTCTGCCGCCGGCCGAGCCGTTCCCCATTCCGGTGCACTCCGGCGACATCCGGGTGGACGTGCAGTCGGCGCTGGCGATGCTCGCCCCGGTCTGGGGCCTGAAGCCACTGCTGGACATCGACGCCGAGCAGGCCCGCGAGGACCTGGCCCGCGCCGCCGTCATGGCGCTCAGCTACGTGGCGCAGTCCGCCCGCGGGCAGGGCCTGCCGATGGTGCCGCAGGACGAGATCGACAAGGCGCAGACCGTCGTCGAACGGTTCATGATCCGCTGGCGCGGCGAGCCCGACCCCCAGCACGTCAAGGCCGTCGACGCCTACTGGACGTCCGCCGCCGAACACGGCATGAACGCCTCGACCTTCACCGCCCGGGTCATCGCCTCCACCGGCGCCGACGTCTCCGCCGCGCTGTCCGGCGCGGTCGGCGCGATGTCCGGCCCGCTGCACGGCGGAGCGCCCTCCCGTGTCCTGGGCATGATCGAGGAGGTCGAACGCACCGGGGACGCCGCCGCGTACGTGCGCAGGGCGCTCGACCAGGGTGAACGCCTCATGGGCTTCGGCCACCGCGTCTACCGTGCCGAGGACCCGCGGGCCCGAGTGCTGCGCCGCACCGCGAAGGAGCTGGGCGCGCCGCGCTTCGAGGTCGCCGAGGCGCTGGAGAAGGCCGCGCTGGAGGAGCTGCACAACCGCCGCCCGGACCGGGTGCTGGCCACCAACGTGGAGTTCTGGGCGGCGATCATGCTCGACTTCGCCGAGGTCCCGGCGCACATGTTCACCTCGATGTTCACCTGCGCCCGCACCGCCGGCTGGTCGGCGCACATCCTGGAGCAGAAGCGCACCGGCCGTCTGATCCGCCCCTCCGCCCGCTACGTCGGCCCCGGCACCCGCGACCCCCGCGACGTCGAGGGCTACGGCGAGGCCCACCACTGAGGTCGGGCCGCACCGCACGGCCCGCACGGCCCGGACTCCCGTCGAACGGGGGTCCGGGCCGTCACTTCTTCTCCGTCACGCGCCGGCTCCGGGTCCTCATCCGTCGCACACCGGCACCTTTCTCCACCACCCGCCGCCTCCGGGTCCTCTCCGTCGCAGACCGGCGCCATTCTCCATCGCACACCGGCTCCGAGCCTTCTCCGCCGCACACCGGCTCCGAGCGTTCCGTACCTCCCGCGGCCCCCTGCGACCACCCGCCGCCGCCCGCCACCGAGCACCCCCGCCGACCGCCCTCGCCGACGGCTGTTTCCTGCTGGCCGGAGGATTGTCAGTGGTGGGCGTTACGGTCAGTGCATGAACGAGTTCGATTTCGTGACCGGCCTGGCTGCGGCGCTGCGGGACCGCGCCGGCGCCTGGGCGTTCGTCCGTGCCGTGGCCGCCTTCTGGAACGTGCCGCTGGTGGACGGCGACGGCGTCGGCGAGGCGGAACTCACGGCCGCCGAGCGCCGCTTGGGCCTGCCCCTCCCGGCCGCGCTGCGGGAGGCCTACGCGCTGCTGGGCCGGCGCAGTGACCTGACGAGTAATCAGGACACGCTGTTGCCCCCGGACGAACTGACCGTCTTCGACGGCGTGCTGGTCTTCCGGCGTGAGAACCAGGGCGTCGCCCACTGGGGCATACTTGTGCCGCACCCGGACCAGGAGGACCCGCCCGTCGTGGTGCGCCTCGACCTGGCCGACAAGGCGCAGGAGCGCTGGGAGCCGTGGCTGGGGAGCGTCTCGGCGGCGTTCACCGGCATCGTGCTGGCCGAACCGCTGCTGGCGGCCGACGAATCGTGCGACTTCTGCTATCGGCAGGACGACCACGCTCGCGCGGTGCTGGCTGCGGACTTCACCGGGCTGGAGTTCCCGGGCGGTCCGGGATCGCGCTGGTTCGCCGCGCCGGACGTCCTGGTGGCCGACCTCGACGGCACCGGGCTGGCCGCCCGCGCCCGTACCCCCGAGGCCCTCGACGCCCTGCGCGAACACCTCGGCGGTGACTGGCTGGCGGGCTGACCTACTCCGGTGCCAGCCGGTCCGCGCCGCCCGGTCCGGCCCCACCCGGTTCCGCCACGCCTCCGTCCGCCACGCCTCCGGCCGCTCCACCTCCGCCGACCAGTCCTCCGTCCACCCCGCCGCCAGCCGTCCCACCTCCGCCGGCCAGTCCTCCGTCCACCCCGCCGCCGCCCACCCCATCTCCGCCGACCGCTCCTCCATCCACCGCTCCCCCGCCGGGCCGCCCGTCGGCCGTTCCTCCGCCCTCCAACCCCTCCGCCAGGAGTTCCGCCAGGTGGACCGCGTCGGTGTCGGCGAGTTGGGCGAGTTGGGTGCGGCAGGAGTAGCCGTCGGCGAGGACCGCGGTGCCGGGGGCGGCCTGGCGTACCGCGGGCAGGAGTTGTTCCTCGGCGCAGGCGGTGGAGATGTCGTAGTGGCCGCGTTCGAAGCCGAAGTTGCCGGCCAGGCCGCAGCAGCCGCCAGTCAGGTCGCCGGTGAGGCCGGCGGCCGCGCGGAGCCGTTTCTCGGCGGCGTCACCCAGGACCGCGTGCTGGTGGCAGTGGGTCTGGCCGGTGACCGGGCGGTTCAGGGCCGGCGGGGTCCAGTCGGGGGCGTACTCCTCCAGTGCCTGGGCGAACGTCCGCACGGCCGAGGCGAGTTGGCGGGCGGGTTCGGTGCCGAGGAGTTCGGGCAGGTCGGTGCGCAGAGCGGCGGCGCAGCTGGGTTCGAGGCCGACGACTGGTGTGCCGGCCGCCAGCGCGGGGCGCATGATCTCCACGGTGCGGCTCATCACCCTCCGGGCGCGGTCGAGTTGGCCGGTGGAGACGTAGGTCAGGCCGCAGCAGACCGGGCCGGGCGGTACGACGACGCGCAGGCCGGCGTCCTCCAGGACGCGGACGGCGGCCCGGCCGGCCTGCGGGCGCAGGTAGTTGGTGAAGGTGTCGGGCCACAGCACCACGGTCCGTCCGGCGCCGCGCGGTCCGCCACGCCGTTGCCACCAGCGGGTGAACGGTTCGGGGGCGAGTTGGGGGATGCCGCGTTCGGGGGCGATGCCGCCGAGGCGTTTGGCGGCCAGGGCCAGCGGGCGGACCGAGGTGAGCGCGTTGAGCACGCCGGGCAGGCGCAGGGCGGCGGCCAGCCGCAGGGAGGAGGGCAGCCAGCCCATGGAGTAGTGCGCGGCGGGTCGGGTCCGGCCGGCGTAGTGGTGGTGGAGGAACTCGGCCTTGTAGGTGGCCATGTCGACGCCGACCGGGCAGTCGGTGCGGCAGCCCTTGCACGACAGGCACAGGTCGAGCGCGTCGTGGACCTCGGGGGACCGCCAGCCGTCGGTGACCAGTTCGCCGGCCAGCATCTCGTGCAGCAGGCGGGCGCGGCCCCGGGTGGAGTGCCGTTCCTCGCGGGTGGCGCGGAACGACGGGCACATCACGCCGCCGCCGGCCGCCGGTTCGGTGGTACGGCACTTGGCGACGCCGACGCAGCGGCGGACGGCGGCGCCGAAGTCACCGGCGTCGTGCGGGTAGCCGAAGGCGACGTCGACCGGCCCGGACGGCAGCGGTGCGAACCGCAGGTTGGCGTCGAGCGGTTCGGGGCGGGCGATCACGCCGGGGTTGAGTCCGCCCTCGGGGTCCCACAGGTCCTTGAACGTGCCGAACAGGCCGGCGAGTTCGGGGCCGTACATGCGCGGCAGGAGTTCGGAGCGGGCCAGGCCGTCGCCGTGTTCGCCGGACAGCGAGCCGCCGTGCTCGACGACCAGGCCGGCCAGGTCCTCGGAGAAGCGGCGGAAGCGGGCGATGCCGGCCGCGGTGAGCAGGTCGAAGTCGATGCGCACGTGGATGCAGCCGTCGCCGAAGTGCCCGTAGGGCTGGCCGCGCAGTCCGTGCTCGGTGAGCAGGGCGCGGAACGCCCGCAGGTAGCCGCCGAGCCGGGCGGGCGGCACGGCGCAGTCCTCCCAGCCGGGCCATGCCTCGCTGCCGTCGGGCATACGGGTCGCGGTGCCGGAGGCGTCCTCGCGCACCCGCCACAGCACCCGTTGGCCGGCCGGGTCGGTGACCACCGCGGTCCCGGTGGCGCCGGTGACGGATTCGGCGTGCCGGCGCATGCGGGCCGCCCGGTCGCCGGCTTCGGCGACGGTGTCGCCGCCGACCTCGACGAACAGCCAGGCGTTGCCGCGCGGCAGCGTTTCGGCCGCCGGGCCCGCCAGGTCGGCGGCCATGCCCTCGACGGTCAGCGGGCCCAGCGGCAGCAGGGTGGCGGCGGCGTCGGCGGCGTCGGACTCGTCGGCGTAGCCCAGCACGGCCAGCGCGCGGACGGCGGGCGCGTCGACCAGCCGTACCGTCGCGCCGGTGACGACGGCCAGGGTGCCCTCGCTGCCGGTGAGGGCGCGGGCGAGGTCGGTGTGTTGTTCGGGGAGCAGGGCGTCGAGCGCGTAGCCGGAGATACGGCGCGGCAGTTCGGGGAAGCCGGTGCGCAGCAGGGCGAGGTGGCGGGCGGTCAGGTCCTGGATGCCGTCGCGCAGGTGGGCGGGCAGGCCGTCGAGGCCGCGGCCGGCCTGGAAGCGGTCACCCGTGCGGGTGATGACGTCGAGGGTGTGGACGTTGTCGGCGGTGGTGCCCCAGGCGACGGAGTGCGAGCCGCAGGCGTTGTTGCCGATCATGCCGCCGAGGGTGCAGCGGCTGTGGGTGGAGGGGTCGGGGCCGAAGGTGAGGCCGTGCGGGGCGGCGGCGTCGCGCAGCCGGTCGAGCACCAGGCCGGGCTGTACGACGGCGGTGCGGGCCTGCGGGTCGAGGGAGACGACGCGGTTCATGTGCCGGGTGAAGTCCAGCACGACGCCGACGCCGGTGGCGTTGCCGGAGATGGAGGTGCCGGCGCCGCGGGCCAGCACCGGTACGCCGTGCCGGCGGCACACGTCGAGGGCGGCGGCCACGTCGTCGGCGTCCCGGGGCGCGACCACGCACAGCGGGATCCGCCGGTAGTTCGACGCGTCCATGGTCATCAGCGCGCGGCTGCCCGCGTCGGCGGCCACTTCGCCGCGGACGGCCGCGGCCAGGTCCCGTTCCAGCTCCACCGTCAGCGTGTCCATCCCCCCAGCCTGCCCCGGCGGGCGGCCGGCAGTCGACCGCGCGCGGCCGCTGACACCCGGGCGGCGCAGCCGCGCACGGCCGTGCCGGGACCGCGCCGGGACCGTTTCGCGGGCATCCGGGAGACATCTCACCGAATGGACCACGCCGTGAAACACCGGGGAAACGCACTAGGCTTCGCCCGTGGCCGACATCCAGATTCCCGCAGACATCAAGCCCGCCGACGGACGTTTCGGGTCCGGGCCGTCCAAGGTGCGGACGGAGGCGCTCGACGCCCTGGCCGCCACCGGCACGTCGCTGCTGGGCACCTCGCACCGCCAGGCTCCGGTGAAGAACCTGGTGGGCGAGGTCCGTGACGGCGTCTCCGAACTGTTCTCGCTGCCCGACGGCTACGAGGTGGTCCTCGGCAACGGCGGCTCCACCGCGTTCTGGGACGTGGCGACGCACGGGCTGATCCGCTCCAAGTCGCAGCACCTGACGTTCGGTGAGTTCTCCTCGAAGTTCGCCAAGGCGGCGAAGGACGCGCCGTGGCTGGCCGAGCCGTCGGTGATCTCCGGCGAGCCGGGTTCGCACCCGCTGCCCGAGGCGCAGCAGGGCGTCGACACGTACGCGTTCACCCAGAACGAGACCTCGACCGGGGTCGCGATGGGCATCGAGCGGGTCGCGGGCGCCGACGAGGGGTCACTCGTTCTGGTGGACGCCACCTCCGGTGCGGGCGGCCTGCCGGTCGACATCGCGCAGACGGACGTGTACTACTTCGCGCCGCAGAAGTCGTTCGCCGCCGAGGGCGGCCTGTGGATCGCCGTCTTCTCGCCGGCCGCGCTGGCCCGTGCCGAGGAGATCGCGGCTTCGGGGCGCCACATCCCGGCGTTCTTCGACCTGCCGACGGCGATCGACAACTCGCGCAAGAACCAGACGTACAACACCCCGGCGCTGTCCACGGTCTTCCTGCTCAACGAGCAGCTGAAGTGGATCAACGGCCAGGGCGGCCTGGAGTGGGCGGTCAAGCGCACCGCGGACTCCTCCTCGCGGCTGTACGGGTGGGCGGCCGCGTCGGAGTACGCGACGCCGTTCGTGCACGACCCGGCGAAGCGTTCGCAGGTGGTCGGCACGATCGACTTCACCGACGGTATCGACGCCGCCGCGATCGCGAAGGTGCTGCGGGCCAACGGCATCGTGGACACCGAGCCGTACCGCAAGCTGGGCCGCAACCAGTTGCGCGTCGCGATGTTCCCGGCCGTCGAGCCGTCGGACGTCGAGGCGCTGACGGCCTGCGTCGACTACGTCATCGAACGCCTCTGACCCCCGTCTCGTCCCGGTATCCGAGGGCCCGCCGCCGTACGCGAGTACGGCGGCGGGCCCTCGGCGTCGTTCGGGGGGGTGTTCGCTTCCGGAACCGTTCGTACCCGGGGGCGGTGGCGTGCGGAGGGTTCGCGCCCGCGGGCTCTGCTCCGGCGTGCCGGAAAACACCGAGCCCCCGCACACCCAAAGGTGTGCGGGGGCTCGGTCGGCTGGGAGCCGACGCGTCAGCGTGAGGTCACTTGTTGATCTTGGTGACCTGGCCGGCGCCCACGGTCCGGCCACCCTCACGGATGGCGAACTTGAGGCCCTCCTCCATCGCGACAGGCTGGATCAGCGTGACGGTCATGGAGGTGTTGTCGCCCGGCATGACCATCTCGGTGCCCTCGGGGAGGGTCACGACGCCGGTCACGTCCGTGGTACGGAAGTAGAACTGCGGGCGGTAGTTGTTGAAGAAGGGGGTGTGACGGCCACCCTCGTCCTTCGACAGGATGTACGCCTGCGCCTCGAACTCCGTGTGCGGGGTGACCGAGCCCGGCTTGATGATGACCTGGCCGCGCTCGACGTCCTCGCGCTTGATGCCGCGAAGCAGCAGACCGACGTTCTCACCGGCCTGGCCCTCGTCGAGCAGCTTGCGGAACATCTCGATGCCGGTGACCGTGGTGGTGGTCTTGTCCTGCTTGATGCCGATGATGTCAACGGTCTCGTTGACCTTCAGGACACCACGCTCGATACGACCGGTGACGACGGTGCCACGACCGGTGATCGTGAAGACGTCCTCGATCGGCATCAGGAACGGCTTGTCGACGTCACGCTCGGGAGTCGGGATCGCCTCGTCCACGGCCTTCATGAGGCCGAGGAGCTTCTCGCCCCACTCCTTGTCGCCCTCGAGCGCCTTGAGCGCGGAGACCTGGACGACCGGAACGTCGTCGCCCGGGAACTCGTAGTCCGAGAGGAGCTCACGGACCTCGAGCTCGACGAGCTCCAGGATCTCCTCGTCGTCCACCATGTCGGCCTTGTTCAGCGCGACGACGATGTAGGGGACGCCGACCTGGCGGGCCAGGAGCACGTGCTCCTTGGTCTGCGGCATCGGGCCGTCGGTCGCCGCGACCACGAGGATCGCGCCGTCCATCTGCGCGGCACCGGTGATCATGTTCTTGATGTAGTCCGCGTGACCGGGGCAGTCGACGTGGGCGTAGTGACGCGACTCGGTCTGGTACTCGACGTGCGCGATGGAGATGGTGATACCGCGCTGGCGCTCTTCGGGAGCCTTGTCGATCTGGTCGAAGGCCGAGGCCTCGTTCAGGTCCGGGTACGCGTCGTGCAGCACCTTGGTGATCGCCGCGGTAAGAGTGGTCTTACCGTGGTCGATGTGACCGATGGTGCCGATGTTGACGTGCGGCTTAGTCCGCTCGAACTTCGCCTTCGCCACGGGGGTCCTCCTGTGAACTATTTCTGTGCGCCATACGCCGTATCGCGACAGGGGAATCGTTGCCGGGTTGATGAGAACCCCGAAGGGCATTGCGCATCCAACCCGCGGATTGGTTGCCGGGCTGCCGGGGACCCACCGTTTTCCTCACGGTCTGCGGTAGGTCGCCCGGACCACCTGGCGTCAAGCCTAAGGCTTGCGTGCTGCTCGTTGAAACGCGGAGCTACTCGCCCTTGGCCTTCGCAATGATCTCCTCTGCGACGTTCCTCGGAACCTCGGCGTAGGAGTCGAACTGCATGGAGTAGCTGGCACGGCCGGAGGTCTTGCTGCGCAGGTCACCGACGTAGCCGAACATCTCCGACAGCGGGACCAGAGCCTTGACGACCCGGGCACCGCTGCGCTCCTCCATGGCCTGGATCTGGCCACGGCGCGAGTTGATGTCGCCGATGACATCGCCCATGTAGTCCTCGGGCGTGGTCACCTCGACAGCCATCATCGGCTCCAGCAGAGCCGGGCTGGCCTTGCGGGCACCGTCCTTGAACGCCATGGAGCCGGCGATCTTGAACGCGAGTTCGGAGGAGTCGACGTCGTGGTAGCCACCGTCCAGCAGGGTGACCTTGACACCCGTGAGGGGGTAGCCGGCCAGCACGCCGAACTCCATGGCCTCCTGGCAGCCGGCGTCCACCGAGGGAATGTACTCCCGGGGGATGCGGCCACCGGTGACCTTGTTCTCGAACTCGTACCCATCGCCTTCGAGCGGCTCGATGGCGATCTGCACCTTGGCGAACTGGCCGGAACCACCAGTCTGCTTCTTGTGCGTGTAGTCGATCCGCTCGACCTTCTTGCGAATGGTCTCGCGGTACGCGACCTGGGGCTTGCCGACGTTGGCCTCGACCCGGAACTCGCGCTTCATGCGGTCGACCAGCACGTCGAGGTGCAGTTCGCCCATGCCCGCGATGATCGTCTGGCCGGTCTCCTCGTCGGTGTGCACCTGGAAGGAGGGGTCCTCCTCGGCGAGCCGCTGGATCGCGATGCCGAGCTTCTCCTGGTCGCCCTTGGACTTCGGCTCGATGGCCACCTGGATGACCGGGGCCGGGAAGTTCATGGACTCCAGGATGACGGGCTTGGCCGCATCGCAGAGGGTCTCACCGGTGGTGGTGTCCTTCAGGCCCATGACGGCGACGATGTCACCGGCACCGACGCTGGGGATCTCCTCACGCTTGTTCGCGTGCATCCGGTAGATCTTGCCGATGCGCTCCTTGCGGCCCTTCACGGAGTTCAGCACCTGGGTGCCGGAGTCCATGCGGCCGGAGTACACCCGGATGAAGGTGAGCTTACCGAGGTGCGGGTCGCTCATGATCTTGAAGGCAAGACCGGAGAACGGTTCCTCGTCCGAGGCCTTGCGGAAGATCTCGGTCTCCTCGTCGCCGACCTTGTGGCCGGTGACGCCGTCGACGTCGGTCGGGGACGGCAGGTACTTGACGACCGCGTCGAGCAGGGGCTGGACGCCCTTGTTCTTGAACGCGGTGCCGCAGAACACCGGGGTGAGCTTCGAGGCGATGGTCGCGCGGCGGATGCCGGCGATCAGCTGCTCCTCGGTGGGCTCCTGGCCCTCCAGGTACAGCTCCATCAGCTCGTCGTCCGACTCGGCGGCCGTCTCCAGCAGCTTGCCGCGGTACTCCTCGGCAACGTCGGTGTGGGTCTCCGGGATGTCGATGGTGTCGTACATCTCACCCTTGGCGGCCTCTTCGGACCAGACCAGAGCCTTCATCCGGACGAGGTCGATCACGCCGCGGAAGTCCGCCTCGGCGCCGATCGGGAGCTGCATGACCAACGGCACCGCACCCAGGCGGTCGACGATCATGTCGACGCAGCGGTGGAACTCGGCACCGACGCGGTCCAGCTTGTTGACGAAGCAGATGCGCGGGACGTTGTACCGGTCCGCCTGACGCCACACCGTCTCGGACTGCGGCTCGACACCGGCCACACCGTCGAACACCGTGACGGCACCGTCCAGGACGCGCAGCGAGCGCTCCACCTCGACCGTGAAGTCGACGTGGCCCGGGGTGTCGATGATGTTGATCGTGTGGTCTTCGCCGTCCACCGTCCAGTGGCAGGTGGTCGCGGCGGACGTGATGGTGATGCCGCGTTCCTGCTCCTGCTCCATCCAGTCCATGGTGGCAGCGCCGTCGTGGACCTCACCGATCTTGTAGCTCACACCGGTGTAGAACAGGATCCGCTCGGTGGTGGTCGTCTTGCCCGCGTCGATGTGGGCCATGATCCCAATGTTGCGGACCCTGGCCAGGTCAAGTGAAGTGGTGGCCATGAGGCTCAGTCTTCTCTCGGTCTCGATGGGGGTAGCGACTACCAGCGGTAGTGCGCGAAGGCCTTGTTGGACTCGGCCATCTTGTGGGTGTCCTCGCGGCGCTTGACGGAGGCGCCAAGACCGTTGGAGGCGTCGAGCAGCTCGTTCATGAGGCGCTCGGTCATGGTCTTCTCGCGACGGGCACGGGAGTAACCGACCAGCCAGCGCAGCGCCAGGGTGGACGCACGGGCGGGACGGACCTCGACCGGCACCTGGTAGGTCGCGCCACCGACACGGCGGGACTTGACCTCAAGAGTCGGCTTGATGTTCTCCAGCGCGCGCTTCAGCGTGATGACCGGGTCGTTGCCGGTCTTCTCACGCAGACCTTCGAGGGCGCCGTAGACGATGCGCTCGGCGGTGGAGCGCTTGCCGTTCAGCAGGACCTTGTTGACCAGCGACGTGACAAGCGGAGAGCTGTAGACCGGGTCAATGATGACCGGCCGCTTCGGGGCAGGGCCCTTACGAGGCATGTCTTACTTCTCCTTCTTGGCGCCGTAGCGGCTGCGGGCCTGCTTGCGGTTCTTGACACCCTGGGTGTCGAGCGAGCCGCGGATGATCTTGTAGCGGACACCCGGCAGGTCCTTCACACGACCGCCGCGCACGAGCACGATCGAGTGCTCCTGCAAGTTGTGGCCCTCACCCGGAATGTAAGCGGTGACCTCGATCCCGCTGGTCAGACGCACACGCGCGACCTTACGCAGCGCCGAGTTCGGCTTCTTCGGGGTGGTCGTGTACACACGCGTGCAGACGCCGCGGCGCTGGGGCGAACCCTTCAGCGCGGGCGTCTTGTTCTTCTCGACCTTGTCCTGCCGGCCCTTCCGGACCAGCTGCTGGATCGTAGGCACTACTTCTCCGGTTTCTGTGTGCCGATCTCGGTACAACTAACCTGGGGAATACACCCCGCTCGCGCGGAGGCCGACGTACTCGCCGACCCACGCGGTCGGGCGTGTCGGATAGATCGCGCGTTCCCGCGAGGCGGGCCCGGCTCACTTATCTGGATGTCGCAGTCTCGGAGTTCCGTGCGGTCGAGTGCACGCACAAGAACCCGGGGACACCCCAGGCACAAGGACAGAGCGTACCTAGCGCATGGGCTGCGGTCAAAACAAATGCACACGCGAAGGACGCCCGGCCCCGGCACACCGCCGTTACGGTAACCGCCACCCCTGTGACAGGGGAAGACGGCGACCGGCCACGCTCCCCCTCCACCGGTGTGTGGCCACCGTCACCCGGCCCCCGGTCACCTCCGGACGGCCAAGATCATCCCAAAGAGCACCCGCCCGGCCCCGCCGCGGTCAACGACGCGCCGCCGCCACTCGCCGACTCCTCGGCCACCACGACATGCCACCGCCACCGGCCGAGTCCTCGGCCACCACGCCGCCACTCGCCGACTCCTCGGCCACCACGACACCCCGCCGCCACGCCGGACGCCCGCAGCACGACGCGCCCGCGCTCCGGGGAGCCCGGCCACCCGGCCGCCGCCCTGCCGCCGCCCGCAACCCGGCGGTCGGCCGCACGCTCCCGGCACCACGGGCGCCCCGGCCCCCGTGGTCATCCCGCTCGGCCCGGCGGTCACGGCCTCAGCCGGAACCCGTCGTCAGCAGCAGGATCAGCCAGAAGACGACACCGAGGTAGCCCAGCACCGCGCCGCCGGTGGCCGCGCCCTTGCCGCCCTCGGTGCCCTCGCCGTTGTTGCGGATCTGCCAGCGCGCGATGTGTCCCAGTGCGATCGCCGCCACCGCCGGCAGGCACAGCGGTATGCCCGCCAGCCCGCACATCAACGACGCCACCGCGAGCCCGTTAGTCGGCTTCTGCCGCACCGGGTAGTACGGCGGCGGGGAGACCGCCTGCGACGGGTAGGGCGGGAACGGCTGGTACACCGGCGAGACGGCCGGCAGCATGGCGCCCGGCGACTGCGGCAGGTCGGCCACGAGCGCGGCCAGCTCGCCGTAGGTGCGCGAGACGTAGGCCCGCCCGACCCGGTCGTCGTGCTCGTCCGCGGTCAGCCGGCCCTCGGCGTACGCCGTCTTCAGCGTGTCGACGGTCCGCTCCCGGTCGGCGTCCGACGCGAGCATGGCCCGGCGGGAAGATCCGCGACCGGTCGGTGACCCCCCGTAGTCCGTCATCGCCGACTGCTCCCCCCAGAACCGGCCCACCCGTCCTAAGCAACAGACGCGGGCCGCACCCCGAAGGTTCCCCGCAGCCCGAACCTCCGCCCGCCGGACCCCGCACCCCGCTCCCCCGCCGTCAGCGCCCGGCCAGCCGCCAGCGCTGCTGCCGTCCCGCACCGCGTCCGGAGGCCGGGTCCGCCGTGCCCACGCCGACCGTCACCGTGGTGAACCGGCCCCGGGTCCGCGCGACCCAGAACGGCCCCACCGCCCGCACCGGCACCGCCGCCCGCCGACGCCCCGCCCGGCCCCGGCCAAACTCCACCGTCACCCCGCCACCGTCCGGCGGCAGGCAGCCCCAGGCCACCGCCCACGCCGCGGCCGCCCCGCCACCGCGCAGTCCGCCCAGCACCGGCGCGCTGAACGCGTTGGCCACGTCCACCGCCACCACCTCGCCGCCGCGCGCCACTTCGAGCGCCGCCCGGCCACCGGTACCGGACGCGAGCCGGAACTCCGGTTCCCCGTCCACGCCTCCGCCCTCCGACGGCACGAGGGCGACCGCTTCCGGGACGGCGGCTTCAGCGATCACCGCTTCGGGGCCGGCCACGGGTATGTCGGAACCCGCCGGCGGGGGTACGTCGGCCGCCGCTCCGTCAGCCACCGCCGACACGGGCGGGCCGGCCATCGCTCCGTCAGCCACCGCCCCGCCGCCCACCGTCGCGTCAGCCACCGCCACGTCAACCACCGCCCCACCGCCCACCGTCACGTCAACCACCACTGCCCCCGGCACGTCAGCCACCCGCACGTCAGCCACCGCTCCCGCGGGAGCACCCCCCGGCTCCGTTCCCCGGCCCTCTCCCGTCAGCCACTTCATCGGCCCCTCCCGCTCTCCACCGTCCCGGCATCGCAGCAGCGCGCGGCCGGAGGGTGTCCGACGGGCCGTCGGGACGGGAATCCGCTCCGCCCCTCGCCGGGGAGACAGCTCCGGGCCGCTTCCTGGGTGGGTCAACCCGCGCCGGCCGCCGATTCATCCCTCCCCGGCACGGCGAAGCCCGACTCCAGCGGTACGCCAGGACTCCGGCACCGGCGTGCTCACCGCGCCGGCACCGGCGTGCTCACCCCCGGCGCCGGTCCGCTCACGCATAACGCCGACCCCCTCACGCATGACGCCACCCCCCTCACGCATGGCGCTGCCGCATGCTCCCGCCGGCGCCGGCACCCGCACCTCCGGCCCCAGCACACTCACCCCGGCCCCATCCCGCTCACCCATGACGCGTCCGCGCCCTCACCCCCGGCGTATCGCCACGTCGCCGGTGTCGGTGTGGGCCGTGACGCGGTACCGGGCGGAGTCGTCCCGGCGTACGCCGACCGACACGTGGCCGGTGCCGGAGCCGGCGGTCACCGCGTAGGCCGGGGCGGAGGGCAGCGTGAGCGTGACGCTGCCGGTGTCGGCGGTCGCGTCCAGCGTGGCCGGCGGGCGGCCGAACGCGGCGTTGACGCTGCCGGTCCCGGTGGTGAGCCGCGCCCGGCCGCCGGTGAGGCCGGTCGCCGTCACGCTCCCGGTGTCCGTGGCGGCGTCCACCGGGCCGCTGAGGCCGTCCAGGACGACGCTGCCGGTGTCGGTCCGCAGGTCGACCGAGGTGCCGGCCGGGAGCTGGACGTCGTAGCTCACCGAGCAGTCGCGGCAGGTGTGGGCCAGTGTCAGGGTGCCGGCGGCGACCGCGTGCGTGGTGTGCGGGGCCGTCTTCCCCCGGTAGCCCTGGCGTTCGGTCACCCGGAGACCCGAGGCGCCCCGGGTGACGTGGATGGACCCGGTGTCGTCGTGCACGACCAGGGCGCGCACCGGGGCGCTCACGGCGTAGGAGACGGTCCGGCTGTGCTGCCCGACGACGGTGACGTCGCAGGCGCTGAGGCAGGCGATGGCGGCTGCCGGACCGCAGAGCAGCAGCAGGACCGGGGCACGGCGGCGGGCGGCCGGGGCGCGGTCCGGCGCGGTGCGGGCAGGTGTGCGCTTCATGAGACGTCTCCCCCTGGCCGGACGGCCTGCGGGACCGACCGGATCGTTGTGCCGTTTCCGCGTTCAGCCTGTCACCGATGGTGACGCCCGGGCATCGCTCGCAGGGGGGATCCGCCGCTCGCCCGCGCGGACGAGCCACCCCTGAGGCGACCCGCACACCGATTCGCACACTTCCCGTACGGCGAGGACCGCCGCGGTACGCCGAGGGGCACCCCCCGACACGCGTCTCCCGTACCGCGCAGGCCACCACAGCACCCCGAGAGGCACCGCCCCCGCCACCACAAACCCCACCACGCCACCCCAAGAAGCACCGCCCCCGCACAACACCCCCACCCCCTCCGCGACACGCCGAAGGGCGGCCACCCCGTGAGGGGTGACCGCCCTGTCAGCGTGCTACGCGCTCACGCGCGGGGGACGACTCAGGTGTTGTAGGGCCCGTAGTCGTAGTCCTCCAGCGGGACGGCCTGGCCGGAGCCGGTGCCGAACGGCGAGTAGTCCATGTCGTCGTAGCCGACGGCCGAGTACATCGCGGCCTTGGCCTCTTCGGTCGGCTCGACCCGGATGTTGCGGTAGCGGGACAGGCCCGTACCGGCCGGGATGAGCTTACCGAGGATGACGTTCTCCTTCAGGCCCAGCAGGGAGTCCGACTTGGCGTGGATCGCCGCGTCGGTGAGCACCCGGGTGGTCTCCTGGAAGGAGGCGGCCGACAGCCAGGACTCGGTCGCCAGCGACGCCTTGGTGATACCCATCAGCTGCGGACGGCCGGAGGCGGGGTGACCGCCCTCGGCGACCACGCGGCGGTTCTCGGTCTCGAACCGGCCGCGCTCGACGAGCTCGCCCGGCAGCAGTTCCGCGTCGCCGGACTCGATGATCGTCACGCGGCGCAGCATCTGCCGGATGATGATCTCGATGTGCTTGTCGTGGATGGACACACCCTGCGAGGTGAAGACCTTCTGGACTTCGCCGAGCAGGTGGATCTGCACCGCGCGCTGGCCGAGGATCCGCAGCACGTCGTGCGGGTTCTCGGTACCGGCCATGAGCTTCTGGCCGACCTCGACGTGGTCGCCCTCGCCGACCTCGAGCCGCGAGCGCTTGGAGACGCCGTAGGCGATCTCCTCGCTGCCGTCGTCGGGGGTGACGACGATCTTGCGGGTCTTCTCGGTCTCCTCGATGCGGACCCGGCCGGCCGCCTCGCTGATCGGCGCCAGACCCTTGGGGGTACGGGCTTCGAACAGCTCGACGACACGCGGCAGACCCTTGGTGATGTCGTCACCGGCCACACCACCGGTGTGGAAGGTACGCATCGTCAGCTGGGTGCCGGGCTCACCGATCGACTGGGCGGCGATGATGCCGACCGCCTCGCCGATGTCCACCAGCTTGCCGGTGGCCAGCGAACGGCCGTAGCACATGGCGCAGGTGCCGACGGCGGACTCGCAGGTGAGGATGGAGCGGGTCTTGACCGTCTCGACGCCGTAGGCGACCAGCTGGTCGATGAGCACGTCGCCCAGGTCGGTGCCGGCCGGGGCCAGCACCTTGCCGTCGATGACGATGTCGTCGGCCAGGCTGCGCGCGTACACCGAGGTCTCGACCCCGCCGGACTTGCGCAGCGAACCGTCGGCGGCACGCTCGGCGATGGCCAGCTTGAGGCCGCGGTCGGTGCCGCAGTCCTCCTCGCGGATGATGACGTCCTGCGAGACGTCCACCAGACGACGGGTGAGGTAACCCGAGTCGGCGGTACGCAGCGCGGTGTCGGCCAGGCCCTTACGGGCACCGTGGGTGGAGATGAAGTACTCCAGCACGGTCAGGCCCTCGCGGAAGGACGCCTTGATCGGACGGGGAATCGTCTCGTTCTTGGCGTTCGACACCAGGCCGCGCATACCGGCGATCTGACGCATCTGCATCATGTTTCCGCGCGCGCCCGAGTCGACCATCATGAAGATCGGGTTGGTGCGCGGGAAGTTGGCGTTCATCGCCTCGGCGACCTCGTTGGTCGCCTTGGTCCAGATGATGATCAGTTCCTTGGACCGCTCGTCCTTGGTGATCAGGCCGCGCTCGTACTGCTTCTGGACCTTCTCGTCCTGCGCCTCGTAGCCCTGAAGGATGCCCTTCTTGGCCTCGGGCACGACGATGTCGGAGACCGCGACGGTCACGCCGGACCGGGTGGCCCAGTAGAAGCCGGCCGCCTTGAGGTTGTCCAGGGTGGCGGCGACGACGACCTTCGGGTACCGCTCGGCCAGGTCGTTGACGATCTCGGAGAGCTGCTTCTTGCCCACCGAGTAGTCGACGAACGGGTAGTCCTCGGGCAGCAGCTCGTTGAACAGCGCCCGGCCCAGCGAGGTGCGCAGCCGGAACGGGTCGCCCTGCTGCCAGGGGTCCTCGCCCTCCTCGCGCGGCGCCGGGGTCCAGCCGCGCGGCGGCATGGTGCCGACCGGGAAGCGGATGTCGATCTGGGACTGGAGCGACAGCTCGCGGGCGTCGAAGGCCATGATGGCCTCGGCGACCGAGCCGAACGCCCGGCCCTCGCCCTTGACGTCGCGCTCCTCGGTGTCGGTGGTGAGGAAGAACAGACCCAGGACCATGTCCTGCGTCGGCATCGTCACCGGACGGCCGTCGGCGGGCTTGAGGATGTTGTTCGAGGACAGCATCAGGATGCGGGCCTCGGCCTGCGCCTCCGCGGACAGCGGAAGGTGCACGGCCATCTGGTCGCCGTCGAAGTCCGCGTTGAACGCGGTGCAGACGAGCGGGTGGATCTGGATGGCCTTGCCCTCGACCAGCTGCGGCTCGAAGGCCTGGATGCCGAGGCGGTGCAGGGTCGGCGCGCGGTTGAGCAGCACGGGGTGCTCGGCGATGACCTCTTCGAGGACGTCGTAGACGACCGTGCGGCCGCGCTCGACCATGCGCTTGGCCGACTTGATGTTCTGCGCGTGGTTCAGGTCGACCAGGCGCTTCATCACGAACGGCTTGAACAGCTCCAGCGCCATCGCCTTCGGCAGACCGCACTGGTGCAGCTTCAGCTGCGGGCCGACGACGATGACCGAACGCGCGGAGTAGTCCACGCGCTTGCCGAGCAGGTTCTGACGGAAGCGGCCCTGCTTGCCCTTGAGCATGTCGGACAGCGACTTCAGCGGGCGGTTGCCCGGACCGGTGACCGGACGGCCGCGGCGGCCGTTGTCGAACAGCGCGTCGAC
Organism: Streptantibioticus silvisoli; assembly: GCF_027947535.2. GTDB lineage: Bacteria > Actinomycetota > Actinomycetes > Streptomycetales > Streptomycetaceae > Streptantibioticus_C > Streptantibioticus_C silvisoli. The sequence goes on along the minus strand of NZ_JAAGKO020000030.1, from coordinate 53,618 downwards.
GGCCTCCTGGAGCATGCGCTTCTCGTTGTTGACGATGATCTCGGGCGCGCCGAGGTCGAGAAGCCGCTTCAGGCGGTTGTTGCGGTTGATGACGCGGCGGTACAGGTCGTTCAGGTCGGAGGTCGCGAAGCGGCCACCGTCCAGCTGCACCATCGGGCGCAGGTCCGGCGGGATGACCGGGACGCAGTCCAGCACCATGCCGTTGGGGCTGTTGCGGGTCTGGAGGAACGCGGAGACGACCTTGAGCCGCTTGAGGGCACGGGTCTTCTTCTGGCCCTTGCCCGAGCGGATGATCTCGCGGAGCTTCTCGGCCTCTTCCTCCAGGTCGAAGGACTCCAGGCGCTTCTGCAGCGCCGCGGCGCCCATGCCGCCCATGAAGTAGGTGCCGAAGCGGTCGCGCAGCTCGCGGTAGAGCAGCTCGTCGCCCTCCAGGTCCTGGACCTTGAGGGACTTGAAGCGGCTCCACACCTCGTCGAGGCGGTCGATCTCGCGCTGGGCGCGGTCGCGCAGCTGCTTCATCTCACGCTCGGCGCCCTCGCGCACCTTGCGGCGCACGTCGGCCTTGGCGCCCTCGGCCTCCAGCTCGCCGAGGTCGGCCTCCAGCTTCTTCTGCCGGCCCTCGACGTCGGAGTCACGGCGCTGCTCGACCTGCTGGCGCTCGACGGAGACCTGGGCCTCCAGCGAGGGCAGGTCGCGGGTGCGGCGCTCCTCGTCGACCCAGGTGATCATGTAGGCCGCGAAGTAGATGACCTTCTCGAGGTCCTTCGGCGCGAGGTCGAGCAGGTAGCCGAGCCGGCTGGGAACACCCTTGAAGTACCAGATGTGGGTGACGGGCGCGGCCAGCTCGATGTGGCCCATCCGCTCACGGCGCACCTTGGCGCGGGTCACCTCGACGCCGCAGCGCTCACAGATGATGCCCTTGAAGCGGACACGCTTGTACTTACCGCAGTAGCACTCCCAGTCCCGGGTGGGGCCGAAGATCTTCTCGCAGAAGAGTCCGTCCTTCTCGGGCTTGAGGGTGCGGTAGTTGATGGTCTCCGGCTTCTTGACCTCGCCGTGCGACCACTGACGGATGTCGTCCGCGGTGGCCAGGCCGATCCGCAGCTCGTCGAAGAAGTTGACGTCGAGCACTGTTCGTCAATCCCACCTTCGTGGTTACCCGGCCAGTACGACGACCGGGGGTGTGTCTCAATCATGGTCTGAACGGGTCCGGGATCGCCGCCCGGCCTCCGGGGAGGCCGGGCGGCAACCCGTCAGACCTCTTCGACGCTGCTCGGCTCCCGCCGGGACAGGTCGATACCCAGTTCCTCCGCAGCGCGGAAGACATCCTCATCGGTGTCACGCATCTCGATGGACATGCCGTCGCTGGACAGCACCTCCACGTTCAGGCAGAGCGACTGCATCTCCTTGATGAGCACCTTGAAGGACTCGGGGATGCCGGGCTCGGGGATGTTCTCGCCCTTGACGATGGCCTCGTAGACCTTCACGCGGCCGAGCACGTCGTCGGACTTGATGGTCAGCAGCTCCTGGAGGGCGTAGGCGGCGCCGTAAGCCTCCAGCGCCCACACCTCCATCTCGCCGAACCGCTGGCCACCGAACTGCGCCTTACCACCCAGCGGCTGCTGGGTGATCATCGAGTACGGCCCGGTGGAGCGGGCGTGCAGCTTGTCGTCCACCAGGTGGTGCAGCTTGAGGATGTACATGTAGCCGACCGCGATCGGCTCGGGGAACGGCTCACCGGAGCGGCCGTCGAACATCCGGGCCTTGCCGGACGGCTCGACCATGCGGTCGCCGTCGCGGTTGGGCACGGTGGCCTCGAACAGCCCGGAGATCTCGTCCTCGCGGGCGCCGTCGAACACCGGGGTGGCGACGTTGGTGTCCGGGTCGACCTGGCCGGCCCCGATCGCCTCCAGGCGGCGGGCCCACTCGTCCGCGATGCCGGAGACGTCCCAGCCCTGCTTGGCGAGCCAGCCCAGGTGGATCTCCAGGACCTGCCCCGGGTTCATGCGGGACGGGACACCGAGCGGGTTGAGGATGATGTCGACCGGGGTGCCGTCCTCCAGGAACGGCATGTCCTCGACCGGCAGGATCTTCGAGATGACGCCCTTGTTGCCGTGCCGGCCGGCGAGCTTGTCGCCGTCGGTGATCTTGCGCTTCTGGGCGACGTAGACCCGGACCAGCTGGTTGACGCCGGGCGGCAGCTCGTCGCCCTCCTCGCGGTCGAAGACGCGCACGCCGATGATCTTGCCGATCTCGCCGTGCGGCACCTTCAGGGAGGTGTCGCGGACCTCGCGGGCCTTCTCGCCGAAGATGGCGCGCAGCAGGCGCTCCTCCGGGGTCAGCTCGGTCTCACCCTTGGGGGTGACCTTGCCGACCAGGATGTCGCCGGCCACGACCTCGGCACCGATGCGGATGATGCCGCGCTCGTCGAGGTCGGCCAGCACCTCCTCGGAGACGTTCGGGATGTCCCGGGTGATCTCCTCGGGGCCCAGCTTGGTGTCGCGGGCGTCGACCTCGTGCTCCTCGATGTGGATCGAGGACAGGACGTCGTCCTGCACGAGGCGCTGCGACAGGATGATCGCGTCCTCGTAGTTGTGGCCCTCCCACGGCATGAACGCGACCAGCAGGTTCTTGCCGAGCGCCATCTCACCCTGCTGGGTGGACGGGCCGTCGGCGAGCACCTGGCCGGCCACCACGCGGGCGCCCTCGTCCACGACGACCTTCTGGTTGAAGGAGGTGCCCTGGTTGGAGCGGGAGAACTTCGCGACGCGGTACGTGGTGTAGGTGCCGTCGTCGTTGGTCACCGTGACGTAGTCGGCGGAGACCTCCTGGACGACGCCGTCCTTCTCGGCGGTGATGACGTCGCCGGCGTCGACCGCGGCGCGGTACTCGATGCCGGTGCCGACCAGCGGCGCCTCCGACTTCAGCAGCGGCACCGCCTGCCGCATCATGTTGGAGCCCATGAGCGCGCGGTTGGCGTCGTCGTGCTCCAGGAACGGGATCATGGCGGTCGCGACCGACACCATCTGGCGCGGCGAGACGTCCATGTAGTCGACCTCGGCGCCGGGCACCAGGTCGACCTCGCCGCCGCGGCGGCGGACCAGGACGCGGGCCTCGGAGAACGTGTCGTTGTCGTCCAGGCCGGCGTTGGCCTGCGCGATGAGGAAGCGGTCCTCCTCGTCGGCGGTCAGGTAGTGCACCTCACGGGTGACCTGGCCGTCGACGACCTTGCGGTACGGGGTCTCGATGAAGCCGAACGCGTTGACCCGGCCGTAGGAGGCCAGCGAGCCGATCAGACCGATGTTCGGGCCTTCGGGCGTCTCGATCGGGCACATGCGGCCGTAGTGCGAGGGGTGCACGTCACGCACGTCCAGGCCGGCCCGCTCACGGGACAGACCGCCGGGGCCCAGCGCCGACAGGCGGCGCTTGTGGGTCAGGCCGGACAGCGGGTTGGTCTGGTCCATGAACTGCGACAGCTGGCTGGTGCCGAAGAACTCCTTGATGGAGGCGACGACCGGCCGGATGTTGATCAGGGTCTGCGGGGTGATGGCCTCGACGTCCTGGGTGGTCATCCGCTCGCGGACGACACGCTCCATACGGGCCAGACCGGTGCGGACCTGGTTCTGGATCAGCTCGCCGACGTTGCGCAGGCGGCGGTTGCCGAAGTGGTCGATGTCGTCGACCTCGACGACCACGGCCGCGCCGTTGTCGCCGGTCGTCCCGGTCTCGCCGGCGTGCAGCTTGACCAGGTACTTGATCGTCGCGAGGACGTCCTCGACGGTGAGCACGCCGGCGTCCAGCGGCGCGTCGCTGCCGAGCTTCTTGTTGACCTTGTACCGGCCGACCTTCGCCAGGTCGTAACGCTTCGGGTTGAAGTAGAGGTTCTCCAACAGCGTCTGGGCGGCTTCACGGGTCGGCGGCTCGCCCGGGCGCAGCTTGCGGTAGATGTCGAGCAGCGCGTCGTCCTGGCCCTGGGTGTGGTCCTTCTCCAGGGTGGCGCGCATGGACTCGTACTCGCCGAACTCCTCGAGGATCTGCTCGGTGGTCCAGCCCAGCGCCTTCAGCAGCACGGTGACCGACTGCTTGCGCTTGCGGTCGATGCGGACGCCGACCATGTCGCGCTTGTCGATCTCCAGCTCCAGCCAGGCGCCCCGGGAGGGGATGACCTTGGCGGAGAAGATGTCCTTGTCGGACGTCTTGTCGATGGAGCTGTCGAAGTAGACGCCCGGCGAGCGGACCAGCTGCGAGACCACGACACGCTCGGTGCCGTTGATGCAGAAGGTGCCCTTGTTGGTCATGAGCGGGAAGTCACCCATGAAGACCGTCTGCGACTTGATCTCGCCGGTCTCGTTGTTGGTGAACTCGGCGGTGACGAAGAGCGGGGCGGCGTACGTGAAGTCGCGCTCCTTGCACTCGTCGATCGAGTTCTTCGGGGGCTCGAAACGGTGGTCGCGGAACGTCAGCGACATCGACCCGGAGAAGTCCTCGATCGGCGAGATCTCCTCGAAGATCTCCTCGAGGCCGGACTTGGTGGGGACGTCCTGTCCGCTGTCCAGCGCCGCCTCTACACGACCCTTCCACGCGGCGTTGCCGAGCAGCCAGTCGAAGCTCTCGGTTTGCAGGGCGAGAAGGTTCGGAACCTCGAGCGGTTCGTTGATCTTCGCGAAAGAGATGCGCAGCGGTGCGGTGCTGGCGCCGTTGTTCGATTGGGTGTTCGAGGCGTTGCGCGAGGCGGCCAAGAGGGGGTCCTTCCGAGGGCTCGGACTCACTACGCGCGTACCGGTCCCCCCTGAGCCCGTACGACGGCGTCCCGATGGAGGACGACACCGTATTTGAGGTGCTCAGACGAATGCTGGTCCCTGGTGACGGGCCAGGCGACAGCTAACAGGCAGCGCAAAGGGTCAGTGTAGCCATTCGGCACACTGATGTCCAGAGCAGTGATTCGGAGACCGAATCATCTCCCCCTCGTCATCTGGTGGAGCCGGTCCGACCCGGGTCCACATCACGGTCCTGCGCTTCCGTCGTCAGTCATTCCCGGATCACGGTCGATCCATGCCTCGCGATGCGAACGGCTTACGACGCGTCCTGAGAATTGCGCGCTGCGTGCGGTTCGTCAAGGCCCCCGCCCCTCGGAGATCCTCGGAGAGTTCGTCAGATCCGTGTTCGAGAGGGGTCGCGACGACCACCGTTGATCACCATACCCGGGTCCGCCGACAACGGCGGCCAACCGGCTCGACGACCACCGGAACACCGCAGGGCGGCCACCCGTACGGGTGGCCGCCCTGCGGCTGATCAGCCCACGAAGGGGCTGGTCACGGCATCAGAGCCGTGACAGGGTCACTTGACCTCGACGGAGGCGCCAGCGGCCTTGAGGGAGTCGGCAGCCTTCTGCGCGTCTTCCTTCTTGACCTTCTCCAGGACCGGCTTGGGGGTGCCGTCGACCAGGTCCTTGGCTTCCTTCAGGCCGAGCGAGGTCAGCTCACGCACGACCTTGATGACCTGGATCTTCTTCTCGCCGGCGCCGGTGAGGATGACGTCGAACTCGTCCTGCTCCTCGACGGCCTCGGCGGCGGCCGGGGCAGCGGCGGCAGCGGCGACCGGGGCGGCGGCCTCGACGTCGAACTTGTCCTCGAAGGCCTTCACGAACTCGGAGAGCTCGATCAGGGTCATCTCACCGAAGACCTCGAGCAGCTCGTCCTGGCTGAGCTTCGCCATGATGGCGGTCCTTCCACTAATTCGGCTGGTGCCGGGGGTGTATTTCGGCGGGCATACTCGGCCCGTTCCGAGGGTGGGCTGCGGGCCTTATTCGGCCGCGGCGTCCTCGGTGGCGGGAGCCGTGTTGTCGGCACCGCCCTGCTCGACCTTGCTGCGCAGCGCGTCCGCGGTACGGACGAACTTCGACAGCGGGGCCTGGAAGGTCGCCGCGGCCTTGGCCATGGACGCCTTCATGCCGCCGGCCAGCTTGGCGAGCAGCACCTCGCGGGACTCGAGGTCCGCAAGCTTCTTGATCTCGTCGGCGGACAGCGTCTTGCCGTCCATGACGCCGCCCTTGATGACCAGGGCGGGGAATTCCTTCGCGAAGTCGCGCAGACCCTTCGCCGAGGTCACCGGGTCACCGGTGACGAAGGCGATCGCCGTCGAACCCGCGAACAGGTCGTCGAGCTGGGTGATCCCGGCCTCGTTGGCCGCGATCTTGGACAGCGTGTTCTTCGCGACGCTGTAATGAGCGTTCTCACCGAGCGAACGGCGCAGCTGCTTCAGCTGCGCCACGGTGAGACCGGTGTACTCGGTCAGCACAGCGGCGTTCGAACTGCGGAACTTGTCCGTCAGCTCGGCAACCGCGGCAGCCTTGTCGGGCCTCGCCATGAGCCTCGGCCTCCTTCCGGGTGGTTGCGGACCGCGCGGACTGAAGGAGGAGGCCCCGGGACAAACGGAACGCCCCGGCGCAGGCGCACGGGGCGTGATCTCGACCGGACGAACCGCATCCGGGAGTACATCCTCATGAACACCTGCGCAGGCCGTCCGCACCCAGCGGATTCCTTCGGCCACCCAACCCCCTGAAACCTTGGGGAAGGACAGCGACCAGCGGTCTTTGGCTTCACGAGGACCATACGTGAACGGCCCGCGCCGGAGCAAATCCGCCCCGGAACCGGCGCGATGTCCCGGCACCGGACGGCCCGGGTCAGCCAGCCGGCGGACCAGCGGGTCGGGCGGGCCGGACGGCGGGTCGGGCGGCGGGTCGGGCGGACCGCGTCAGGACTTGCCCTGCTGCGCCAGCATCTTGGAGACGTCCATCGTCTGCGAGGCCGGCGGCGGGGTGACGGTGACCTTGACGCCGTAGTCGGTGTAGAAGGCGGTGGAGTTCATCGTGCCGCTGCTCATGGCGCACTTCTCGACCTTCTCCACCAGCAGCCCGTGGCCGTCGACCCAGACGTCGATGTGGTCGTTCTTGATGCCCTGCGACTTCAGCTGGCCCTGGAGCTGCTTGACGGTCGCGGCGTCCAGGCCGGGCTGCGCGCCGAGCAGCTTGTCGACGTCCACCACGCCCGCGTAGTGCGTGGTCGCCACCCCGTTGACGGTCGCGGAGCCCAGCGACTTCACGTCACCGGAGGCGATCAGCATCTGCACCGAGCGGGTCGGGTTGTTGTTCTGGAACTCCTCCTTCATCGCGTCGCCGGAGGCGCCCAGCTGCTTGGCCAGCGCGTCGTAGGAGTACTTCATCCAGGGCTTGCCGCCGTCGGACTTGGCCATCGTCGGGCCCATGTCCACGAACATGGCGTCCGGGGTGTAGCGCGCCTGCATGGCGCCGTCGGTGCCGAGCTGGGCGGTGGCCGAGGACGCCTGGGCGCCGCTCATCTTGAGCGTCATGTTGCCGCTCATGCCCTGGGACCAGTCCAGCGTGCCCTTCATCGTGACGCTCATCTGGTTGGTCTTGGTGGTGCCGTCGACCTTGGCGGACTGCTGCTGGTTGGTGTTGGTGACGGCCGCGCGCAGCGCCGCCAGCGGGCTGGCGGCCGTGGTGCTGCCGCTGCTGGAGGAGCCGTTGGCGGACGCCTTGGTGCTGTGGCCGCCACAGGCCGACAGCGTGCCCAGTGCGGCGACGGCCGCGACCCCCGCGGCGGCCGTGCGAAATCCTGCGTGCTTCATGGAGTGCCTCCCCCTAGAAAAACCGACGCGAAGCACGCTAGCGCATGCGAAAGGGGCCCGGAGTGACACTCCGGGCCCCTTCGCACAGCCTGTACAGATCATTCAAGCTGTCGGAACAGCTCAGACCGCGGCCGGGTCTTCCTCGACCATGAGGTTGCGGGTGCGGTTCGGGTCGAGCGGGATGCCGGGGCCCATCGTGGTGCTGATGGCGGCCTTCTTGATGTAACGGCCCTTGGCGGCCGACGGCTTGAGGCGCAGAACCTCGTCGAGCGCCGCGGCGTAGTTCTCCACCAGCTGCTGCTCACCGAACGACGACTTGCCGATGATGAAGTGCAGGTTGGAGTGCTTGTCGACGCGGAACTCGATCTTGCCGCCCTTGATCTCGTTCACGGCCTTGGCCACGTCCGGGGTCACGGTGCCGGTCTTCGGGTTCGGCATCAGGCCACGGGGGCCGAGCACGCGGCCCAGGCGGCCGACCTTGCCCATGAGGTCCGGGGTGGCGACGACGGCGTCGAAGTCCAGACGCCCCTTCGCGACCTCGTCGATCAGTTCGTCGGAGCCGACGATGTCGGCGCCCGCGGCTTCCGCCGCCGCAGCACGGTCACCGGTCGCGAAGACCAGGACCCGGGCGGTCTTGCCGGTGCCGTGCGGAAGGATGACGGTGCCACGGACCATCTGGTCGGCCTTGCGCGGGTCGACACCCAGGCGCATGGCGATCTCGACGGTCGAGTCGAACTTGGTGGACGAGGTGTCCTTGGCGAGACGAACCGCCTCAAGCGGGCCGTACAGCCGCTCGCGGTCGATCTTGGCCTCCGCGGCGCGGAGGTTCTTGCTGCGCTTCACTGCGTCTCCTGGAATACGGAATGGAGTTCGTGGTGCCGGGCCGCGCACGACCCTCCCACGGATGAACAACGGGCGACGGGGACGTCACCGAGGTCCCTCGCCACTCGGGCGCGGGATGTCAGCCCCAGCCCACATCGCTCGGGCTTCCTGCTCGCCCGCTCCGCGGACGACCTCGCTTCGCTCGGCCGGCCACTGCGTGGGTTCGGGTGTCAGCCCTCGATGGTGATGCCCATGGAACGAGCGGTACCCGCGATGATCTTCTCCGCGGCGTCCAGGTCGTTCGCGTTCAGGTCGGGCATCTTGGTGGTGGCGATGTCGCGGACCTGGTCGCGGGTGATCTTGGCGACCTTCTTGACGTGCGGCTCGCCGGAGCCCTTGTCCACACCGGCGGCCTTGAGGATCAGGCGCGCGGCCGGCGGGGTCTTGGTGATGAAGGTGAAGGAACGGTCCTCGTAGACCGTGATCTCCACCGGCACGACCATGCCACGCTGCGACTCGGTCGCGGCGTTGTAGGCCTTGCAGAACTCCATGATGTTGACGCCGTGCTGGCCCAGCGCGGGGCCGACCGGCGGGGCCGGGTTGGCGACGCCGGCGTTGATCTGGAGCTTGATCAGCCCCGTGATCTTCTTCTTCTTGGGAGGCATTGCTCTCTCCGGGTCCTAATCGAGAGTGATTCATGCCTGCGGGCAGGCATGCCGCACCACGATAACGGGTATCTCGGCGCGGCTTGAAACCGAGCAGGTCAGACCACCTGGAAGCGTGGCCTGACCTGGACGGAAGCGAGGGGGCACGGCCGGGGCCGCGCGACGGCTAGTTCTTCTGGATCTGGTCGAAGGACAGCTCGACCGGGGTCTCCCGGCCGAAGATCTCGACCAGGCCCTTGACCTTCTTGGAGTCGGCGTTGATCTCGTTGATCGTCGCCTGGAGGGTCGCGAACGGGCCGTCGGTGACGGTGACGGAGTCGCCGACCTCGAAGTCCAGGACCTGGACCTCGACCTTCTTCTTCTGCGCGCCGCCACCGGCCGCCGCGGCCTGCTCCTCGACCTCCGGGGCGAGCATCTTGACGATCTCGTCCAGGGTCAGCGGGTACGGGTCGTACGCGTTGCCGACGAAGCCGGTGACGCCGGGGGTGTTGCGGACGACGCCCCAGGACTCGTTCGTCAGGTCCATGCGCACCAGCACGTAGCCGGGCAGCTTGTTCTGGCGGACGGTGCGGCGGTCGCCGTTCTTGATCTGGACGACCTCTTCCTGCGGCACCTCGGCCTGGTAGATGTAGTCCTCGACGTTCAGGGAGACCGCGCGCTGCTCCAGGTTGGCCTTCACGCGGTTCTCATAGCCGGCGTAGGTGTGGATGACGTACCACTCACCGGGCAGGGTGCGCAGTTCCTCACGGAACGCGGCGACCGGGTCGACGACGGGCTCTTCCTCGGCCGGCTCTTCGTCGCCGTCCTCGTCGGAAGCGTCTTCCTCGTCGGAAGCGTCCTCGGCGTCGGTGTCCTCGGACGCCTCGGCGTCGTCGTCCTCGTCGGACTCCGCCTCGTCCTCGTCGGCAGCCTCGTCGGAGGCGTCCTCGTCGGTCGCCCCGGTGTCGGCGTCCTCGGGCTCGGCGTCGGCGGTCTCCGCCACGTCGGCAGCGTCGGTGTCCTCGACCTCGGCCGTGACGGCCGTCGCCTCAGCCTCGTCGGCCGCGTCGTGGTGCTCGACGGGCTGGTCGGCTTCGTTCAGGTTCGGGTCGGACACGATGGCTGCTTCTTCCTGACTTTTTCAAAGAATGGAACATGCGAAAGGGCGCCCCCGAGGGCGCTCCTCGCGGGGTTCTCAGCCGAAGACGTACTTGATGAGGGAGGAGAAACCCCAGTCGATCAAGGTCACGATACCGATCATGACGGCGACGAAGACGATGACGACGGTGGTGTAGGACATCAAGTCCTTGCGGGGCGGCCAGACGACTTTCCGCAGCTCCGCGACGATCTGCCGGTAGAACAGCCCCATCCTTGCGAACGGGCCCTTCTTGCCGCGCTTGCCGCCGCGCTTCTTCTTCGACTTGTCGTCGAGGAATTCGTCGGTGTCGTCCTCCGGCCGGCCACTTTCAGGCGTCGCGGTGGAGCCCAGGGCTTCCGTCACTCGTCCTCACCTGAATCCGGGTCGGGGCCAAGCCGTGCCTGCCCGGCTGCACGGCGATACTTTTACCAACGTACGCGTACTCACGTCCGTAGGACGAACGTGCCTCGCAGGGCCGGAGGGACTTGAACCCCCAACCGCCGGTTTTGGAGACCGGTGCTCTACCAATTGAGCTACGACCCTTTGCGTCCCCCAACGTAGCGCATCCGTCGCGACGCACTGAGTGCGCAGGCCGGATCCGCGTTCGCCGAGGACCACGAGGGTTGAGTGTACGGGTAGATCGGCCGGGCGTCGAACGTGAACTGCCGGAAGTTCGGCATCGTCCCTCACCACAGCGCCAGTTGGCGGCGGCGCCCCCGCGTGGTGGCGTTTCTCCGGCTCACCCGCACGGGTAGCGGGGCCCGGGAGCTTTCCGGTCGGCCGGGCAGGTCTGCGACGATGAGGCGCATGAGCGCAGCTACTCCCCCCGTTACGTCCCCCACCGACCGACGGGTCTCGGCCCGTATCGGCTCGATCTCGGAGTCCGCCACGCTGGCCGTGGACGCCAAGGCCAAAGCACTCAAGGCCGCGGGCCGGCCGGTCATCGGCTTCGGCGCCGGCGAGCCGGACTTCCCGACCCCCGACTACATCGTCGAGGCCGCGGTGGCCGCCTGCCGCGAACCGCGCTTCCACCGCTACACCCCGGCCGGCGGGCTGCCCGAGCTGAAGAAGGCGATCGCCGCCAAGACGCTGCGCGACTCCGGCCTGGAGGTCGACCCGTCCCAGGTCCTGGTGACCAACGGCGGCAAGCAGGCGATCTACGAGGCGTTCGCGGCGATCCTCGACCCGGGCGACGAGGTCATCGTGCCGGCGCCGTACTGGACCACCTACCCGGAGTCGATCCGGCTGGCCGGCGGCGTGCCGGTCGAGGTGGTCGCCGACGAGACCACCGGGTACCGGGTGGGCGTCGAACAGCTGGAGGCCGCCCGCGGTCCGCACACCAAGGTGCTGCTGTTCGTCTCGCCGTCCAACCCGACCGGCGCGGTGCACAGCCGCGAGCAGGTCGAGGAGATCGGCCGCTGGGCCGCCGAGCACGGCCTGTGGGTGCTCACCGACGAGATCTACGAGCACCTGGTCTACGGCGAGGCCACCTTCACCTCGCTGCCGGTGGCCGTCCCCGAGCTGCGCGACAAGTGCGTCATCGTCAACGGCGTGGCCAAGACGTACGCCATGACCGGCTGGCGGGTCGGCTGGCTGATCGGCCCGAAGGACGTGGTGAAGGCCGCGACCAACCTCCAGTCGCACGCCACCTCCAACGTCTCCAACGTCGCGCAGGCCGCCGCCCTGGCCGCCCTGACCGGCGACCTGTCCGCGGTCGACGAGATGCGCACCGCGTTCGACCGGCGGCGCCGCACGATCACCCGGATGCTCAACGAGATCGACGGCGTCGTCTGCCCGGAGCCGGAGGGCGCGTTCTACGCCTACCCGTCGGTGAAGGCGCTGCTGGGCAAGGAGATCCGCGGCCGCCGTCCGGGCAGTTCGGTCGAGCTGGCCGCGCTGATCCTGGAGGAGGCCGAGGTCGCGGTGGTCCCCGGTGAGGCGTTCGGCACTCCCGGGTACCTGCGGCTGTCCTACGCGCTCGGCGACGCGGACCTCGCCGAGGGCGTCTCGCGGCTCCAGAAGCTGCTGTCCGAGGCCCGCGACTGACGTACGGACCCCGTTCAGGGGTTCGCAGCCGGCCCCCGCCCGCGCGCACCGATCGGATGATCGGGTACCGGTCGGGGGCCGATCTGTAGCAGGATCTGGGAATGGCGCGCGATGTCACTCTGCTTCCCAAGGCCCACCTGCACCTGCACTTCACCGGTTCGATGCGGTCGTCCACCCTGCTGGAGCTGGCCGACCGGTACGGCGTCCACCTCCCGGAGGCACTGACCTCCGGCGAGCCGCCGAAACTGCGGGCCACCGACGAACGCGGCTGGTTCCGCTTCCAGCGGCTGTACGACATCGCCCGCTCGTGCCTGCGCACCCCCGAGGACATCCAGCGGCTGGTGCGCGAGGCGGCCGAGGAAGAGGTCAAGGACGGCTCCGGCTGGCTGGAGATCCAGGTCGACCCCACCTCGTACGCCCCCCGGCTCGGCGGGCTGATCCCGACCCTGGAGATCATCCTGGACGCGGTGCACACCGCCTCCCGCGACACCGGCGTCGGCATCGCGGTCCTGGTGGCCGCCAACCGCATGAAGCACCCGCTGGAGGCCCGCACGCTGGCCCGGCTGGCGGTGCGCCACCGCGACCGGGGCGTCATCGGCTTCGGCCTGTCCAACGACGAACGCCGCGGCCTGGCGCGCGACTTCGACCGGGCCTTCGCCATCGCCCGGGAGGGCGGCCTGATCGCGGCCCCGCACGGCGGCGAGCTGGCCGGCCCGCACAGCATCCGCGACTGCCTGGACGACCTGCACGCCAGCCGGGTGGGCCACGGCGTACGGGCCGCGGAGGACCCCGCCCTGCTGGCCCGGCTCGCCGACCGCGGCATCACCTGCGAGGTCTGCCCGGCGTCCAACGTCGCCCTGGGCGTCTACGAGAAGCCCGAGGACGTGCCGCTGCGCACGCTCTACGCGGCCGGCGTCCCGATGGCCCTCGGCGCCGACGACCCGCTGCTCTTCGGCTCCCGGCTCGCCGCCCAGTACGAGATCGCCCGCGACGCGCACGGCTTCACCGACGCGGAGCTGGCGGACCTGGCCCGCCAGTCGGTCCGCGGCTCCTGCGCACCGCCGGACGTCCGGGAGCGGCTGCTCACCGGGATCGACGAGTGGTTGAAGCCTTAGGAGGGGCGGGCCGGGGTTGAGGCGGCGGCTGGGGGCGGCGGTGGCTGAGGGAGCTGGGGCGATGATCGGATCAGCGGATCAGAGGGTCGCGCCGACCATCACCGGTTCGTTGACCAGGGTCACCCCGAAGACGTCCTGCACGCCGTCGCGGACCTCACGGGCCAGCGCGAGCAGGTCCTCGGTCTTGGCGGCGCCGCGGTTGGTCAGCGCGAGGGTGTGCTTGGTGGAGATCGTGGCGGGCCCGGAGCCGTAGCCCTTCGTGAACCCGGCCCGTTCGATCAGCCAGGCCGCCGGCACCTTCACCCGCCCGTCCGCGTCCGGCCAGCCCGGTACCGGCACGTCCGCCCCGACCCGGGTCCGCGCCCGGTCCAGGAAGACGGCGTGCGCGTCCGCGTCCAGCACCGGGTTGGTGAAGAACGAACCCGCCGACCACGTGTCGTGGTCCGCCGCGTCCAGCACCATGCCCTTACCGGCCCGCAGCCGCAGGACGGTGTCCCGGGCGTGGGCGAGGGCCACCCGCTCCCCCGGCCCGACACCGAGCGTCCTGGCGACCTCGGCGTACCTGACCGGCGTCGACATCCCGCCGGCGTCCTCCAGCGAGTAACGCACCCGCAGGATCACGTACCGGCCGGGGCTGCGCTTGAAGTGGCTGTCCCGGTAGGCGAAGGCGCACTCCCCGGCGGTCAGCGTGACGATCTCGCCGGCCGTCCTGTCGTACGCGGTGACGCCGGTGACCGTGGAGGAGACGTCCTGGCCGTAGGCGCCCACGTTCTGGATCGGGGTGGCGCCCGCCGACCCCGGCACGCCCGCCAGGCACTCGACGCCGGCCAGTCCCGCCTCGACGGTGCGGTCGACCGCGTCCGTCCAGGTCTCCCCCGCCGCGAGCTCCAGCTCCGTGCCGTTCAGCTCGAATCCGCGCGTCGCGATCCGCACCGCGGTGCCGGCGAAGCCGCCGTCGGCCACGACGAGGTTGCTCCCGCCGCCGATGACCAGCACCGGCACGCCCGCGGCGTCGGCCTCCCGGACCGCGCCGACCACTTCCTCGTCCGTCGTCGCGGTCACCAGGCGGGCCGCCGGCCCACCCAGACGGAACGTCGTATACGGCGCGATCGGCGCGTCAAGGTCTACTCGCACGGGGCCAGCGTAACCGGACACCGATCCCGGCCGCGGTGAGCCCGCCGGCGGTCCGGCCGCCCGCCGGACCGCCTGATCCGGCGGCAGGCGGTCCGGTGGAAGACCTCCGCCCTCACCGGCCACCGCCCCCTCCGCCGCACCGCCGGCCGCCCCGGAGGAACCGCACCGGTGACCGCCCCGGAGGAACCGCACCGCCGCCCGCCCCCGGCAGGAGCCGTCCCGCGGACCCCGCGCCGGCCTAGGACGCCGTGGCCGCAGCGGACGCGCCGACCGGGGACTTCTCCTCCGCCTTCGCGTCCGCCGCCCGGGGCCTCCTGGGGAGGAGAAACGCGGCGACCGCGCCGACGGCGACCGCCACGGCCCCGGTCCACAGCGCCGGGGTGATCCCGTTGACGAAGGACTGGCCGGAGGCGTAGGAGCCGTTGGCGGAGAAGACGGAGGCGAGGACGGCCACGCCGAGGGCTCCGCCGATCTCGCGGACGGCGTTGTTGGCGCCGGAGGCGATCCCCTGTTCGTGCGGGGCGACGGTCCCCATGAGGACGTTCGCGCTGGGCGAGAAGTACATGGCCATGCCGATGCCGCTGACGGCCAGCGCCGGCACCTGCGCCGCGTAGGAGACGTCGACCGACATGATGACCGCGAACCAGCCGAGGCCGATGGCCTGGAGGGCGAGGCCGATGGCGATGACGGGCCGGCCGCCGATCCGGTCGGACAGCGTGCCGGCGATCGGCGCGACGACCATCGGCATGGCGGTCCACGGCAGCATGCGCAGGCCGGCCTGGATCGGCGTGTACCCCTGCACGCCCTGGAGGAACTGGCTGAGCAGGAAGACCGAGCCGAACATGCCGAGGAACATCAGCAGGCTGGCGGCGTTGATCGCGCTGAAGCCGCGGTCGCGGAACAGCCGCATGGGCAGCATGGGGTGGGCCGCGCGCAGTTCGTAGCGGACGAAGGCGGCGACGAGGACGGCGCCGGCGGCGAGCATGGCGAGGATGAGCGGGCTGGTCCAGCCGTCGGCGTTGCCGCGGATCAGCGCGTAGACGATGCCGAACAGGCCGAGGCTGACCAGGGCGGTACCGGGCAGGTCGATGCGCAGGGCGCGGCCGTGGCTCTCGCGCAGGCGCAGCCGGGCGAACGGCAGCACGGCGATGCCGATCGGTACGTTCAGCCAGAAGATCCAGTGCCAGGACAGGTGTTCGGTCAGGGTGCCGCCGATGAGCGGGCCGCTGGCTATGGCGAGGCCGTTGACCGCGCCCCAGATGCCGAAGGCCATGCCGCGCCGGCGGGCCGGGACGGCCGCGGACAGCAGGGTGAGGGTCAGCGGCATCATGATCGCCGCGCCGGAGCCCTGGATGGCGCGGGCGGCGATGAGCTGGTCCATGCCGGTGGAGAGCGCGGCGCCGGCCGAGGCGACCGTGAAGATCGTCAGACCGGTGAGGAACATCCGGCGGCGGCCGAACCGGTCGCCGAGCGCCGCGCCGAACATCAGCAGCACGGCGAAGGTGAGGGTGTAGGCGCTGACCGTCCACTCCAGGTCGGACAGCTGCCCGCCGAGGTCCTTGCGGATGGAGGGCAGTGCGGTGGTGACCACGAGGTTGTCGAGCGCGGCCATGAACCCGGCGACGCTGGTGATCACCAGGGCCCAGATGACGCCGGCCCGGCCGCGCGGCGGCGCGGTGTCGGCCGGCCGCGGTGTGGTGGTTGTCTTCATGCCTTCCCCTGGTGCTTAGTTATCGATCACTACTTATCGTGGTCACACGTATGCCCTCTCCGGAAAGAGGGCGGGGGTCAGTCGGTCAGCGCGAGCAGTTCCCGGGCGGCGATCTTGCAGTCGTCGCCGAGCGCGTTCCAGCACCGGTCACCGGGCGGGATGCCCAGGGAGACCAGGACGTTGATCAGCATGCCGGTGCCGAAGAAGTGGGTGAGCTCCTCGTCGGTGGAGCCGGTGCGGCCCCGCACGAAGTCCCACAGCCCGGTCCAGCGCCGCCGGATGAACTCCGACAGCTCGGGGTTCTCGGCGGAGGCGGCGGCCACGTAGAGCTGCATCTGCATCAGCAGCACGTCGCGGTCCAGGATGAGTTTGGCGTACCCCTCGGCCATCGCTTCCTTGGCGTCGTGGCCGCTCAGCCCCTCGGTGGCCTTCTCGAAGGTGGCCAGCGTCACGTCGAAACAGCGTTCGGCGGCCGCGCGGAACAGCGCCTGCTTTCCGGGGAAGAGCCGGAAGAGGTACGGCTGCGAAACGCCGACCCGCCGGGCGATGGCCTCGGTCGAGGTGCCGTGGTACCCGGTACGGGCGAATTCCGTGTACGCCGCCCGCACGACGCTCTCGCGCCGCTCCTCGGCCGACATCCTGGGTCCTCTGCTCGCCATGGTTATAAGTTATTACTCACTAACTAACTCGTCAAGTGGGTGTGCTCTGCTGAGAGCTTTCCCGGGGCCGGGGCCTGCCGGGGCCGGGGTCTTCACCGGTCGGCGGCCGCCGCTTCGGGGGCCGGGGCTTGCCGGGGCTTGCGTCTTCACGGGCCGGGGTCCGCCGGTTCGGGGCCCGGGCCGGCGCGCTCCGGGTCGGTGTCGGCCGGACGGGCCCGGTTCGGCCCGGGTTCGGCCCCGGTGCAGCTCGCGGGCCTCCGGCGGAGGTGGGTGACCGCCGCCGGAGGCACCGGGGGTCAGGCGAGGCGGACGACCGCGCGGGCCATGCCGAGGACCTTCTGGCCGGCGGCGGTGACCGTCAGGTCGACGCGGACCGTGCGGGCCTCGTCGTCCAGCTTGGCGGCCACCTTGCCGGTGATCTCGATGACGGCGCCCTTGTCGTCGTTGGGGACGACCACCGGCCTGGTGAAGCGCACCCCGTAGTCGACGACCGCGCCCGGGTCGCCGGCCCAGTCGGTGACCACGCGGATCGCGGAGGCCATGGTGAACATGCCGTGCGCGATGACGTCCGGCAGTCCGACCTCCAGGGCGAACTTCTCGTTCCAGTGGATCGGGTTGAAGTCACCGGAGGCGCCCGCGTACCGCACGAGCGTGGCGCGGGTCACCGGGAAGACGCCGGGCGGCAGTTCGGTGCCGGTCGCGACCTCGTCGTACGTCAACTTGGCGGCCACGCTCATACCTCCTCGGGGGCACGGGCGACGAGCATCATCAGCGAGGTCACCACGTGCTCGCCGTCCGCGTCGTGGACCTCGCCGCTCACGGTCATCAGATCATTGCCGGCCATCGACTTGATGGACTCGATGCTCACCGTCACCACGAGCCGGTCGCCGGCCCGCACCGGCCGGGTGTAGCGGAACTTCTGGTCGCCGTGCACCACCCGGCTGAAGTCCAGCCCGAGTTCCGGGTCCTCCAGCACCTGCTGGGCCGCCTGGTAGCTCAGCGCGAACGGGAAGGTCGGCGGCGCGATCACGTCCGGGTGACCCAGCGCACGCGCGGCCGCCGGATCGGTGTACGCGGGGTTGGCGTCGCCGATGGCGACCGCGAACTCGCGGATCTTCTCCCGGCCCACCTCGTACGGGGCGGTGGGCGGGTAGGTACGCCCGACGAAGGACTGGTCGAGCGGCATCGGCACCTCCGGAAAGCTTACGGACATACGGTCGGACGATCATCGGAAACCCGGCGCCCGGCAGCCGGCGCGGAGCGCGGAGCGGAGAAACGCCGCGAGGCCGCCCCCTGGGACGGGGACGGCCTCGCGGCGTATGTCTTCCAGCGCGTTACGCGCCGACCAGGGTCAGCGGGTTTCGCGGTGCGCGGTGTGCGCGTTGCAGCGCGGGCAGTGCTTCTTCATCTCAAGACGGTCCGGGTCGTTACGCCGGTTCTTCTTGGTGATGTAGTTCCGCTCCTTGCACTCCACGCAGGCCAGCGTGATCTTCGGGCGGACATCGGTGGCAGCCACGTGAGTGCTCCTTGACGGACATTAGGTGTGAACGCAGGAAGAGTAGCCGATCGAAGGACCGATCCCACAATCGGCTACAGGGAGTAGCGGTGACCGGACTTGAACCGGTGACACAGCGATTATGAGCCGCTTGCTCTACCGACTGAGCTACACCGCCTTGATGAGGGGAACCTCGTCGACCTACCACCGGCAGAACCGGCGGTGGGCAAACGAGATTCCCTTCTCACCTGAGCCCCAATACGGAATCGAACCGTAGACCTTCTCCTTACCATGGAGACGCTCTACCGACTGAGCTATTGGGGCGAGCGAGGAAGACATTACACGGTCCGCAGCCGTACGTGAAATCCAAATACGGTCCCCGCCGACGTGGCGCAACTCACCCCCGGCAACGGGTCGTAGGAGGGGTGCGCGGCGGGGGGCCGCGGACGGTCCGGGCCCAGGTCACTGGGGGTGGCCGACCGCACCGGTACGACTATTTCCCTCCTGCGCCCGCGGCCGCTCACCGCGTCCTAAGGTCGAGACGTGACAGCGCGCACCGAACCGGCGCCACCGTCCCGGACCGCAGGAGCGCGATGACCGAGAGTGTCCCTCCGCAGCCGCACCGGCCGGGCGGCTCCGGCGAGCCGGGTGACGGGCCGGGCGCCGCACCCGTGCTGCTGCTCACCGGTGCCCGGCTCGGCGACGGCCGCGTGGTGGACGTCCGGCTCAGCGGCGGCCGCATCGAGGCGGTCGGCACCGCGGGCAGCCTCACCGCCGGGTCGGCGGCCGGCCAGCCGCCCGGCACTGGCCCGGCCGGCCTGCTCGGCGGCACGGCGCTGCGGGACGGCCGCCGGACCGCGGACGGCCCGGCCCAGGGCGGCACCGGAAGCCGGGTGGACCTCACCGGCTACCTGCTGCTGCCGGCCCCCGCCGAACCGCACGCCCACCTCGACACCGCGCTCACCGCCGACCCGGCCGGCCCGCCGAGCGACGCGGCGCAGGACGTCCAACGCCGGGTCACCGAGGCCGCGCTGCTCCAACTCGGCCACGGCGCGACGGTGGTACGCACCCATGTGCGGGTCGGCGACGTCCAGGGGCTGGCCGCGCTGGAGGCGGTGCTCCAGGCCAAACGGTCACTGCGCGGCCTGGTGGACCTGACCGCGGTGGCCATGCCCCGGCTGCTCACCGGCGCGGCCGGCGGCGACGGCCTGGCGGTGCTGCGCGACGCGGTGAAGATGGGCGCCGACGTGGTCGGCGGCTGCCCCGACCTCGACCCGGACCCCACCGGTTACGCGGAGGCCGCGCTGTCGGTGGCCTGCGAGTTCGGCTGCCCGGTCGACCTGCACACCGACGCGGCCGACCCGGCCCGGCTCGCCCGGCTGACCGCGATGGCCGGCGGCCTGCGCCCCGGCGTGACGCTCTCCGGCTGCGCCGGGCTCGCCATGATGCGCCCGGAGGCGGCCCGCCGCGCGGCCGGCCAGCTGTCGGCGGCCGGCGTCGCGGTGGTCTGCCTGCCGCAGGGCGGCTGCGGCGCCCCCGGCCGCGGCGGCCGGCCCGGCGGCGGCCACGGGCCCGGCGTCTTCCGCGAGTTGCGGGCCGCCGGGGTCCGGGTGAGCGCCGGCAGCGGCAGCCTGCGGGACGCGGCGAACCCGGTCGGCCGCGGCGACCCGCTGGAAGCGGCGTTCCTGCTGGCGTCGCACGGTGAATGCGGGGTGCGCACCGCCTACGACGCGGTCGCCTCCCGGGCCCGCGACACGCTCGGCCTGCCCGAGGTCCGCGTCGAGGCCGGCTTCCCCGCGGAACTCCTCGCCGTTCGCGGCCCCCGGCTCGACGCGGTGCTGTCGCTGGCGTACAGCCGCATCGTCATCCACCGCGGCCGCGTCGTCTCCCGCACGAGCGCGGTACGCGAGTACGCGGACTGCGACACGGCAGCGGCGCTCGACCTGCCGCGTCAATCACGCACGGACACCTGACGTTTGGCCTTCGGCTTCTCCTCGGCCTGGGCATCTCTTCGGCCCGGGCTTCGCTCCGGCTTCACTTCGGCCCCAGCTTCTCTCCGGCCTGGCTCCGGCTTCTCTTGGGCCTGCTTCACTTCGGCCTGGGCATCTCTTCGGCCTGGGCTCTTCTTCGGCCTGGCTCCGGCTTCACCGGCCCGGCTTCTCTCCGGCCCGGGTCCGGCTTCTCTTCGGCCTGCTTCACTTCGGCCTGGGCATCTCTTCAGCCTGGGCATCTCTTCAGCCTGGGCATCTCTTCAGCCTGGCTTCGGCTTCACTTCGGCCCGCTTCACTTCGGCCTGCTTCCTTCAGCCTGGCTTCGGCTTCACTTCGGCCTGCCGCCTTCAGCCCGGCTTCGGCGCACCCGCCGCACCCGCCGCCCCCGCCGCCCCCGCAGCCCCCGCCCACGCTCCGGCCCGCGCCCCCGCAGTTCTCCGGCCGGCGCCGGCCGCCTTCCGCTCACCCCGCGCGGTTCTGGGCGCCTGCCCGGGCTCATCGGGCATCCGGTCGGCGACCACGGAGCGGCACCCCTTGCGCACTCTGCGCGTACGGTCGATCACACGGCGTACGCGGAAGGGGCGTTGACCTGGCGTGGGTCGTCACCGCGTGGCGTACGAGGGGCGCTCAGGGGAGTAGAAACGGGCGCGAAGCGGGCATTAATCCGGCGGAAACCCACAAGCGGGTGCCCGGCGTACCGCTGCCACCAGGAGGGATATCGGGTGGGCTTCCGTGGAAACGGGCGGAAGTCACGCCGTCATGGACACCTCACAGGCTTGAGCCGGGCGGTATAACTCTGCAACAGCCCCGAACGGGCCCGACCGGACCCGAACGGGCGCCCGCTCGGTCGCACCGCCCGGGCTGGCGTCACGTCCGTCCGGGCATGGCGTCCGACAGCGGAACGAGGAGGCAGGAGGCACGATGACCGCGGCCGACCGCCAGCACCGCTTGCTCACTCTCGCCCGGCAGGACGGACGTCTGGAGGTCTCGGGCGCGGCGGCCCGGTTCCAGGTGGCGCCCGAGACGATCCGGCGCGATCTGAGTGAGCTGGAGCGCAGAGGACTGGTCCGGCGCACCCACGGGGGCGCGTACCCGGTGGAGAGCGCCGGGTTCGAGACGAGTCTGGCGCGCCGCGAGGTGCTGCACGTGGCGGAGAAGCGCCGCATCGCGGCGGCCGCGGTGGGGTTGCTCGGGGAGGCGGAGACCGTCTTCGTCGACGAGGGCTACACCCCGCAGTTGCTTTCCGGCCTGCTGCCCGCCGGGCGCCGGCTGACCGTGGTGACCGCGTCGCTGGCCACGGCCGCGGCGGTGGCGGAGTCGGACGACATCACCGTGCTGCTGCTGGGCGGCCGGGTGCGTGGCCGGACCCTGGCCACGGTCGGCGACTGGACCACGGACATGCTCTCGTCGTTCGTCATCGATCTGGCGTACGTCGGGGCCAACGGCATCTCGCGGGAGTTCGGGCTCACGACGCCCGATCCGGCGGTGGCGGCGGTGAAGGCGCAGGCGGTGAAGTCGGCGCGCCGCCGGGTGCTGGTGGGGACGCACACGAAGTTCGGCGCCAGCAGTTTCTGCCGGTTCGCGGAGGTCTCCGACTTCGAGGCGGTGGTCACCGACACCGGGCTGTCGGCGGCCGAGGCACACCGTTACAGCCTGCTGGGGCCGCACGTCCTGCGCGTCTGACCTCGCCGCCCGGTCCTGCCCCATCTCCCTCTCCCCCTGACCTTCCCCCCAACTCCCCATAGCGCGCACCCCGTCCGGGCGTCGACCGCCGCCCGGCGGAGCCGTCGCGCCCCCACGCGTTCCCTCGTGACCGTTTTCCGTCCGTTTTCCCCCCGAGGTGCCGGGCCGAAGATCCCTGAGGCCCCCGTCTCCGGAAGTCCCGCGCCCCCCCAAGAAAGAGGATCTGATGACCACATCATCGTCACCACCGTCACGGCGGCGTCGGCCGCTGCGGTTCGCCCGGCCGGCCGCGCTGGTGGCCGTCGCGGGTCTGCTGCTGAGCGGCTGCGCCGGCGCGGGCGGCGACGAACTCGGCGGGGGGTCGGGTGGGCACACCATCAACGTCCTGATGGTGAACAACCCGCAGATGGTGGACCTTCAGAAGCTGACGGCGGAGCACTTCACGAAGGAGACCGGCATCCGGGTCAACTTCACGATGCTTCCCGAGGACGACGTCCGCGACAAGATCAGCCAGGACTTCTCCAGCCAGGCCGGCGAGTACGACGTGGCGACGATCAGCAACTACGAGATCCCGTTCTACGCCCGCAACCACTGGCTGGTGCCGCTGAACCCGCTGGCGGCGAAGACGCCGGGGTACGACCAGGCGGACGTGCTGGCGCCGATCCGCAAGGCGCTCACCGCGTCGGACGGCAACCTGTACGCGGAGCCGTTCTACGGCGAGTCGTCGTTCCTGATGTACCGCAAGGACATCTTCCAGGCGAAGGGCCTGAAGATGCCGGCGCACCCGACGTGGCAGCAGGTGGCGACGCTGGCCGCCGAGGCGGACGGTGCCAAGCCGGGCATGAAGGGCATCTGCCTGCGCGGCGAGCCCGGTTGGGGTCAGATGATCGCACCGCTGACCACGGTGGTGAACACGTTCGGCGGCACCTGGTTCACCAAGGACTGGAAGGCCGAGGTCAACAGCCCGGCGTTCACCAAGGCGACCGAGTTCTACGTCAACCTGCTGAAGAAGCACGGTGAGGCGGGCGCTGCGGAGTCCGGGTTCACCGAGTGCCTCAACGACTTCGAGCAGTCGAAGGTCGCCATGTGGTACGACGCGACGTCGGCGGCCGGTTCGCTGGACGGCGCCGGTTCCCCGGTGGCCGGCAAGGTCGGTTACGTCCCGGCGCCGGTGGAGCAGACCAAGAACTCCGGCTGGCTGTACTCGTGGGCGTTCGCCATGCAGAAGGCCAGCACGCACCAGGCCGACGCGTGGAAGTTCATCTCCTGGGCCACCAGCAAGGGCTACCTGAACCTGGCCGGCAAGGAGCTGGGCTGGTCCCGCGTCCCGCCGGGCACCCGCAACTCGCTCTACACCAACCCCGCGTACATCAAGGCGTCCGCCGCGTTCGCCGGCGCCACCCAGCAGGCGCTGAACTCCGCGACCCCGGACAACCCGGGTGTTCAGCCGCGGCCCGCGACCGGCATCCAGTTCGTCGGCATCCCCGAGTTCGCCGCGCTCGGTGACCGGGTCTCACAGAACCTCAGTTCGGCGATCGCCGGCCAGACGAGCGTGCCGTCCGCGCTGAACGAGAGCCAGAAACTGGCGGCCGCCGTGGCCGCGCACTACCGCTGAGCCCGCCCCACGACCCGCGGAGAGCCGCCATGAGTTCGCCAACCCTGACCACCGCCCCCACCACCCCCACCCGCATCGGCCGCGCCCCGACGCCGGGCCGTAGCGAGCGAGCCCTGGGCTGGGCCCGGCGCGCGCCGCTGATGCCCGCGCTGATCTTCATGATCATCGTCACGCAGCTGCCGTTCGTCGCCACCCTGGTGATCTCCTTCACCCAGTGGAACGCGCTGTCGCCGCAGAACCGCAAGTTCACCGGGCTGTCCAACTACGCCACGGTGCTGACCGACCCGATGCTGCGCAAGGCGGTGCTGACCACCGTCGAGCTGACGCTGGCCGTCGTCGTGGTCTCGCTGCTGCTGGGCCTGGGCCTGGCGCTGCTGCTGGACCGCAAGTTCAAGGGCCGCGGCATCGTCCGCACCATGCTGATCACCCCGTTCCTCATCGTGCCGGTGGCCTCGGCGCTGCTGTGGAAGCACGCGATGTACAACGCCACCTACGGTGTGATCAACGGCGTGCTGAACTGGGTCTGGCAGCTGTTCGGCAGCCACAACGCACCGCAGCCCGACTGGGTCTCCAAGGTGCCGCTGATGTCGATCGAGGCATCGCTGGTGTGGCAGTGGACGCCGTTCATGATGCTGATCCTGCTGGCCGGACTCCAGTCCCGCCAGATGGACGCCGTCGAGGCCGCCACCGTCGACGGCGCCGGCCCCTTCCAGGTGTTCCGCTACCTCACCCTGCCGCACCTGCGCCGCTACCTGGAGCTGGCCGCGCTGCTCGGCTGCGTCTACGTGGTGCAGAACTTCGACGCCGTCTTCACCCTCACCTCCGGCGGCCTGGGCACCGGCAACCTGCCCTACACGATCTACCAGACGTTCTACGAGGCGCACGACTACGGCCAGGCGTCCGCCGAGGGTGTCGTGGTGGTCATCGCCTCGATCATCGTGGCGACGCTGGCCCTGCGTACCGTCTCGTCCCTGCTCAGCGAGGAGGCCGGCCGATGAGTGCCGCGACCATGACACCTGCGGCGGCCCGTGCCGCCTCCGCCGCGGGCAGCCGCCCCGGCAAGCGGCGCACCGGAGTGGTGTGGAGCGTGGTGGCCTGGGTGGTCGGCGTGCTCTTCGTGCTGCCGGCGCTGTGGATGCTGCTGACCTCCTTCCACAGCGAGCAGGCGGCGGCCACCAATCCCCCGTCGCTCGCCGCGCCGCTGACCCTTCAGGGCTACCGGGAGTTCTTCGGCGCCGGCGGCGGCCTGTCGCCGTGGCCGCCGCTGCTCAACTCGCTGACGGCCAGCGTGATGTCGACGCTGCTGGTGCTGGCGCTGGCGATCCCGGCGGCGTACGCGCTGTCGATCAAGCCGGTGAAGAAGTGGTCCGACGTGATGTTCTTCTTCCTGTCGACCAAGATGCTCCCGGCGGTGGCCGGCCTGCTGCCGATCTACCTGATCGCCGAGAACATCCACATGCTGGACAACATCTGGCTGCTGGTCATCCTCTACACGTCGATGAACCTGCCGATCGCGGTGTGGATGATGCGGTCGTTCCTGGCCGAGGTGCCGGTGGAGATGCTGGAGGCCGCCTCCATCGACGGCGCCGGGCTGCCGACCGTCCTGACCCGCATCGTGGCACCGGTGGCCATGCCGGGGATCGCGGCGACGGCGCTCATCTCGTTCATCTTCAGCTGGAACGAGCTGCTGTTCGCCCGGGTGCTGACCGGCGTCGTCGCCGGTACCTCGCCGGTCTTCCTCACCGGTTTCGTCACCAGCCAGGGCCTGTTCCTGGCGAAGGTGTGCGCCGCCGCGGTCTGCATCTCCCTGCCGGTACTGATCGCAGGGTTCGCCGCCCAGGACAAGCTGGTCCAGGGCCTGTCGCTGGGAGCCGTCAAATGAAGGCAGCCGTCATCACCGGGATCGGCACGGTGGAGATCGCCGAGGTGCCGGACCCGTCGCCCGGACCGCGCGACGTCGTCATCGACGTGGCGGCCTGCGGCCTGTGCGGCACCGACCTGCACATCCTCCAGGGCGAGTTCGCCCCGTCGCTGCCGCTGGTGCCCGGGCACGAGTTCGCCGGCGAGGTCGTGGCGGTCGGTTCGGCGGTCACCGAGGTGCGGATCGGCGACCGGGTCGGCGTCGACCCGTCGCTGTACTGCTTCGAGTGCCACTACTGCCGGCTCGGCAAGAACAACCTCTGCGAGCGCTGGGGCGGCATCGGCGTCACCACCGGTGGCGGCGCGGCCGAGTTCGCGGTCGCACCGGTGGCCAACTGCGTCAAGCTGCCCGACCACATCCGCACCGAGGACGCCGCGCTGATCGAGCCGCTGTCCTGCGCGGTGCGCGGCTACGACGTGCTGCGCTCCCAGCTCGGCTCCCGGGTGCTGATCTACGGCTCCGGCACGATGGGCCTGATGATGCTGGAGCTGGCCAAGCGCACCGGTGCGGCGAGCGTCGACGTGGTCGACCTCAACGCGGACCGGCTGTCCACCGCCCGCACCCTGGGCTGCGACATCACCGCCGCCTCCCCGGACGAGATCGAACGGCCCTACGGCTGGGACCTGGTGGTCGACGCCACCGGCAACGCCGCCGCGATCCAGGACGGTCTGGGCCGGGTCGGCAAGGGCGGCACGTTCCTCCAGTTCGGCGTCGCGGACTACGCGGCCAGAGCGACCATCGAGCCGTACAAGATCTACAACCAGGAGATCACCATCACCGGCTCGATGGCTGTCCTGCACAGCTACGAGCGGGCCGCGGACCTGTTCGCGACCGGTGTGCTGGACCCGGACATCTTCATCAGCGACCGCCTGCCGCTGAAGGACTACGCGTCCGCGATCGACCGCTTCAAGGCGGGCCAGGGACGCAAGATCCAGGTCCTGCCGTAACGCTGCCTCGCGCTGTCCGCGGCGGGGCCGGTTGTTGACCGGTGCGCATGGTGACCGGTGCGGTTGTTGACCGGTGCGGTTGTTGACCGGTGCGGTTGTTCTGAGCGTTGAACGGGTGCACCGGTCTTACAGGCTGCTGGTCCTCTGGGCTGTTGGTCGTACGGGCTGCCGGTCTTAGGGGCTGTTGGTCCCAAGGGCTGTTGGTCCTAAGGGCTGTTGGTCCCAGGGACCGTTGTACGCGGGGCGGGCCGGTGTGCTTGTCCTACGCGTTGACGTTGACGGGGTGGCCGCCGGCCGCTTCGGGTGCTGGGGGCGTTCGTCCGTTCGTCGGACGAACGCCCCTTGCGCGTTCTCCCGCCGGAGAACGGCTGCGATGCCACCGTCCCCGACCATCGCGTCCCCCGGATGGCCGCCCGATGAGAAATGCCTTCAAAATCCCTTGAAACGGCCCGGCACGACGGATTAGTCCGTTTGATGTGCCGAAGACTGCGGGCATGGCCACCACAGTCCTCCCCCCCACCGTCCCCCGCAGCGCGCCCCGCTTTCGCGCGCCGTGGAGATCCCCGGAGGACCAGCCCGCGTACAGCAGACCGGCGCTAATCGCGCTGTGCGGCGTGGCGCTGCTGGTGTACGCGTGGGGCATCGAGAACAGCCAGTTCCACGTCTTCTACGCCAACGCCGTCCGGAGCATGACGGAGAGCTGGAAGGGCTTCTTCTTCGGCTCGTTCGACCCCGGCAACTCCATCACCCTCGACAAGCTCCCCGGCTTCCTGTGGCCGCAGGCCGTCTCCGCGCGGATCTTCGGCTTCCACCCGTGGGCGCTCACCCTCCCCCAGGTGCTGGAGGGCGTCGGCTGCGTCCTGGTGCTCTTCCGGGTGGTACGCCGCTGGGCCGGCCCGAACGCGGCACTCATCGCCTGCACCGCGTTCCTGGTGACCCCGGTGGCGGCCGGGCTGTTCCGCACCGCGGTCGAGGACCCGGCCTTCACCCTGTGCGTACTGCTGGCCGCGGACGCGACCGGGCGCGCGGCGGAGTCCGGACGGCTGCGGCCGCTGCTGATGGCCGGCGTCTGGGTCGGCGTGGGCTTCCAGGCGAAGATGCTGGAGGCGTGGGCCGTGCTGCCGGCGCTGGCCCTCGCCTACGCGCTGGCCGCGCCGGGCGCCCGGCTGCGCCGCCTCGGCCACCTCGCCGTCGCCGGTGTCGTGACGATCGCCGTCTCCGGCTCCTGGATGCTGGCGGCCACCCTCACCCCGGCCCAGGACCGCCCCTACATCGACGGCACCACCAACAACTCCGCGTTCAGCATGGTCGTCGGCTACAACTTCCTCAACCGCTTCTCCTCCCTGGGGATCTCCGCGGCGTCGACGGGCAGCGTCAGCGCGACGCAGGGCGGCGGGCACGGCGGGGGCAGCGGCGCGGGCGGCGCCGGGCGGCGCGGCGGGTTCGCCGGCGCGACGGCTTCCGGGGCGCAGGGCTTCGGGGCGAACGCCTCCGGCGGGCGGGCCTCCGGGGCGCAAGGCTCCGGTACGCAGGCCTCCGGGGCGCAGGACTCCGGTACGCAGGGCTCCGGGGTGCAAGGGGCAGCGGCGAGTGGTGCCGGGAAGGCCGCCGGCGGGCGGGCGGCCGGTGCGAGCGCTGCCGCCGGCAGTCACGGCTCCGGGGCGAACGCCTCCGGTACGGCGGGCTCCGCCGGGAGCCACGGGTCCGGTACGACCGGGGCCTCCGGCAGCCGGGGCACCGGTACGACCGGCAGCGGCGGGCAGGCTTCCGGGGGTGCCGGCGGACGCGGGGCGTTCGCGGGCGGTGCGGGGTTCGGCGGTGACGCGGCGGGCGGCCGGGCGGGTGCCGGGGGCGCGCGGGGCGGCTTCGGGGGCTTCGGCGGGCAGCAGGACGGCTGGTCGAAGATGTTCGGCACGTCGCTCGCCTCGCAGACCGGCTGGCTCTACCCGTTCGCCGCGATCGCGCTCGTCGCCGGGCTGCTGTGGCGCGGCCGGCGTCCGCGCAAGGACCGGCTGCGCGCCGGTTTCGTGCTGTGGGGCGTCTGGCTGGTGACGTACTTCCTGGTCTTCAGCGCGGGCAGCGTCGGCGGGCACACGTATTACATGGGCGTCGTCGCGGTGCCGCTGGCCGCGCTCACCGGCGCGGGCGCCACGGCGATGTGGCGGGCGTTCCGGGACGGCGGGCGGCGCGCGTGGGTGCTGCCCGGCGCGGTGGCGGCGACGGTGGCGTGGGCGGCGTACCTCTGCTTCCAGTTCAGCTCGTTCGCCCCGTGGCTGGCACCCGCGGTGATCGCGCTGGGGGTGGTCGCCGTCGGGCTGCTGGTGTTCGGGCGGCGCGGCGCGAGCGGCACCCGGGCCCGGCGTGTCGCGCTCGCCGGACTGCTGGCGGGCCTCGCCGCGATCCTGCTGGCGCCGAGCGCGTGGGCGTCCCAGGTCTTCAGCCAGTCGGGCGGTATGACCAGCATGATGGGCTCGGTGGGACCGACGAACCCGTCGAGCGGATCGGCCCGGCCCGGCGGCTTCGGCGGGATGGGCTCCGCAGGGTCCGCAGCGATGGAGAAGGCGCGCGCCCAGGGGTTCGGCGGGATGGGCGGCGGGCGCATGGGCGGCGGGATGGGCGGCGGCACGCTGACCGCCGGTCAGGCCTCGATGCTGTCGTACGCGCGGGCCCACCAGGGTTCGGCGCGGTACGTGTTCGCGACGACGAGCTGGAACACGGCCTCCCCGTACATCCTCAGCGCCGGCGCCCCCGTCCTCGCCCTGGGCGGCTTCAGCGGCCAGGTCCCCTTCCCCACCCTCACCGCCTTCCAGCACCTGACGTCAACGGGCCAACTGCGTTACGTCCTGCTTCCCCAGACGTCCGGCGCGGGCGGCTTCGCCGGGGCGGGAGGCTTCGCCGGCAGGGGCGGCGGCGCGTGGGGCGGCTTCGGCGGCGGCGGCCGCTCGGCGACCACGCCGACGTCGGCCATCACGAAGTGGGTCACGAAGGACTGCACGAGCCTGCCGTCCGTCCCGGTGCTCGGCGAAACGGTCTACGACTGCGCCCCGAAGCACTGACCCCTGCGGGGCCGACCACGCCCCCGGCCGCGGCAGGAACTCGGAACGACGGCTGCCTCGGCTGCCACGGATGGCGGGGTGTGGGCGGGGTGGCTCGGGTGGCACGTAAGGCGGCAACGTCGTTGCCACGGTAAGACGGCAGGACCGCAGGGCCCCGGCAACCATTGCTGGGGTCTTGGGTTTTGAGGGGGCGAGGGTGAGGGGGTTTCCCTGTGGTGTGGCTCCGGCGGTCTGTGTCCGCATGCTGCGGATGCACGCCGCCGGGGACGGGGGTGCCTTGGCGGGCTGGCTGCTGCGGGGGGGCCGCCAGAGGAGGTGCGGGCGAAGGCCGGAGCCGCGGCCTGAGCGAGGAGGAACGCGCTTCGCGGACGGCCAAGGGGCCGTGCGGCCCTGGCACCCCAGCGTCCCGCTCCGGCGTCAACCCGGTGGAGGCCGCTCGGCGGGCCGGCCGCGCCGTCGCCGCTGCTGAGAGGTCTACGCCAAGGTCCTCTCGAATGCCAAGGAGCGCGCCAACCGGATCGACACAGCCCTCAGCGAGTGGAACGAGCCGGGTGGACCGTCCTTTCCTGGAAATCACGAGGCGGGACCGGACAGAGCGAGACAAGCCCGTGAGAACCGCGATGCCCCGCGCAAAAGGAGGAAACTCCGTGTGGCCTGCGCTTTTACAAGGTCGCACGAAGTCTCGGTTCCTCTTGCGACGCCAGGGTTCGAATCCGGGTGGTTAAGCCGGCAGATTTACAGCGGGCCAGCTTCAACCCTTCTGACCAGGATTTCTTCGGTCAGCCGCTGGCTACGGGGACGCATGGGGGATTCTCTACCCTTAAGGGCCGCCAGCGGCAATGCGTTCATGCCACAGTCCAGGCTCTGTCGATCGTCTCTGCTCCGGGTTACTTATTCACCCGAGCACTACGGGAATAGCACTAAGACTGCAACCACATTCGAGGTTTAGTCTCGTTGGCCGCTTGGCGACCGCATTACGACTCATCGAGACCCGAGGGTCCACGCTCTTGCATAGCTCGAAAGATCTGACGAATATGGTATTTGAGTTGCCAAAGCTCAACCGGAAGCCCCTCCGCCGCAAATACAAGCTCCTCAGCTATAGGCGTAGCCAAGATAATATCCTCACTCTTCGCACCTTTCGAAGGCGTATATCCGAGGGCAACCTCTCGACCAGGAGAAATGGTCAAGAATTGGATTCGGTCACTCGCAAATATCTCTTCGTATATTTCTTCGAAACGCTCCAGAGCAGAAAGCGCCAGATATGGTTTCAGTACCTGCATCGGAGAACGATGGTGGAATTCAATCGATCCATCATTGAGCCCCTTCAACAGATAGGAAGGCCACAGCAGTTTGCAGCCAAGGAGGGATGCCAAGTCATCTTGGTTAATCCGCGCCACCTCTAGATGCCTACGCACGTGATAGGCCAGCGCACCCGATTCATCATGCCAAGCAATGCCTAGCGTTGCTAGCGTATTGGCAGCCCTGTGTCCCCCAGCTTCCACATTCTTGTCAACCGTACGCTCAATAAGTCGGCGCGATGCGTCATCGGCAGCGGCTACATCCCAAAGAGCTTCACAAAGTTCCAGGCACTCAAGTTCCTCCAGTGGGTCTTCTAGAAGCTCCAGCGCTATCTTCGTCAGAGCCCGAAGGAATCTAGGCGCCTTTGCAGCTACGCCATCCGAAAGCAGGCCAACTGCGAGATCCGACCCCGGCTTGGTGAAAAGACTTATTTCACTTTCCGCTTGGATTTCGTCAAGTAGCATAACCAGCCTGTCCCTCAGCGCAGGTCGTTCATGAAAGATCTGTCCGGCCGCCAACAACCACGTGTTTCGCCAGTGGGTAGATGTAGCAATTGCGGTGAGGAGCACACTCGCTCCCTCGGGTTCTTCCGATACGATTGCTCGCGCCGCCATGAACTCTTGCAGACTTCGCACGTCGAATCCGACACTATCTTGCTTGCGAGGGACGAGCAGAATGAGACGGCGCATGGCTGCATCGACCATTCGACTCGCCAGCACGCCGCTATCTGCGTCGTCGAATCCCTCACCTCTTAGGTAATCTTCGATAATGCTAAATAGCTCGGCCCGCGATAGAACCGCATCAGATTCGCCATCGTTCTCAGATCTCATCTGCAGAAGAAATCCGGCACGTTCATGGAGATAGGTCACCGCATTTCGATGCTCATCAATGAGCCTTGCGGTCGGCCCAAGTTTACCTGCCTCTCGATTATAGATGACCTGATAGTAATCATAAAAAAGGCGATACCGTTGTTGAGGTACGCGTTCACGGCGTTCAAGTAGAATGGCCATGATCGTAACCTGGAGAGGAGATCTCATTAGACGCGCCGTTAGGTCCTCCTCAGAGGCCTCTTCTACGCGCCGCAACACACGCTCAGCTGTCTCCTGATCTCCACGGTGACGCATTTGCACAAGCTGCGCTGCGTACGAGACGGCATCTTCTGCCCCCATGGGCTCCAGCCGCATGTGGACGTACCGCTTTGGAGAGAACTCTTCTCTGTATCCCTGCGGGCGCGAGGTTGCAACAACTAGCAAATCTGCATCTACTGAGTTCGCCTCTAAAAGGAAATCGTTTATCCGCTCCATAACAATGTCACGAGCATGCGCGGACGCTACTTCGTCGAGACCGTCTAGAACCAGAAGCCACGGCCACGCCCTCAACCAAGAACGCAATTGAGCAGGCGTGATATCCGGTGTTCTGTGGCTGATTTTAGATGAGAGATACCGAAGAAGGCTGATAATTTCACCGCCTGCCACAGCATCCGCATACTCACTGAGGTTGATGCGAATAGGCCATCTTCGTGCAGCGGGCATGCCCAGGCCCATTCTCTGCATCTCTCCAGAAAAGATGTTAAGAATCTCGACCGTCTCATCGTCTAGTCGATCAGCTGCATCTTTAAGTAGCGCTACACGATAGACTTGACACAAAAGTTGACCGACTGTTGACTTTCCTTGTCCCGGCCCTCCGATTAGAGCAATATGACGAGGCCCTTGTTTAGAATTCACTGAGCGCAGAATTGTGTCGCCATGCGAAATGACATGTCCCACTACGGCAACACTTTCCTGGTTGCCATCGGAGGTTACAAACGAAGCCGTGGGGTCAATCGCTAGCTCAGCCAAGGGGAGGCGTTGATTATCTGCTTCTCCTGCTTGCCCCAGCTTCAGCCATTGATCAGTGGAAAGTTCCTTACTACTATGGTTAGCAAGAAGTTCACCGAGTTCCGCCGCCGTCCCCTCGATAAATTCCCGCAAACGAAAAAGGACATCACCCGCGGTAGTGAGTGCACTGTAGCTTTGCCGAATGTTCGGGTAGTTGTCCAGATAGCGGCACATCTGATCAAAATGCCAGACTCGAATGTCGCGGATTGGCAATTTTAACTCATCAACAAGTTCTCTTGTGATGCGTTGGAATGAGTCGATCCCGCCAGTCTCTGGATCTGCAGATAGGACTACATTCGTGGAAAACAATAGATAATTTGGGAGAGCTCCGACGCGGGCTCTCTTTGATTCGGGATCAGCCCACTGCCGTAGCTCGCTGCGAACCTGGGTAAAAAACCAAGACGTATCCTGTGTCGTACCACGCGGCCGTTGCAGGAACTTCGCTTGCAGAATGCCGTGTCCGTCCCATGGACCCTCGGGGTCGGGGACCGGGAACGTCACTTTACCGTGAAACTCTGCCTCACGTCCGCCGTCGGGTCCGTCACCGAAAGCCTGAACCGCTGGGCCCAGGATCTGTATCGCCAAGGCTTGCGTGAGGTGTTCAAACTCTCGGCTGCCGAGGCGCGTCAGGTCGTAGTCCACATCAACATCCTGCCGCGCGTAGCCGTTTCACGGGAGTGGTTTGCCTTAGACGTTGGCCAGGCTGGAGTGAGGCGGGGCGCAGGCCCGGCCGGAGCCGAACCGCGGGGAGCGGACTGGACCGATCACTCACCCGCAGGCGGCCGCCCATGCTCCGCCTCCCCGAAGTCCTCGCCGAACTCGACATGTCCCGCGCCGCCTTCTACCGGATGCGCGCCCGGGGCCAGGCCCCCCGCCCGGTGAAGCTGCCGAACGGCCACCTCCGGTTCCGCCGGGACGACCTCGACGCCTGGCTTCGCAACCTCGACACCCTCGCCTACTGACGCACACCTCGGAGGGGCCCGCCGGAACGCCCGGCGGGCCCCTCCCACATGCGAGGACCCCCTGTGGGCCACACGTTCGACGTCCGTATCTGGGCCGTTCGCCAGCGCAAGGACCGCAACCAGTCGTCCGCCGAACTGCGCTGGAAGGTCGGCGACACCCCGCACTCCCAGACGTTCAAGACCAAGACCCTTGCCGACGGCCGGCGCGCTGAACTGCTCACCGCCGTGAGGCTCGGTGAACCGTTCGATGAGGCCACCGGCGTGCCCGTGTCGGAGCTGCGCAAGCGCAACGACGTGAGCTGGTACCAGCACGCCCGCGACTACATCGAGATGAAGTGGCCGGCGGCCCCGGCCAAGACACGGACCACCCTCGCCGAAGCCATGGCCTGCGCGACGCCGGCCCTGTTCACCACGCATCGCGGCATGCCGGATGCCCGCACGCTGCGGCGGGCCCTGTACGGCTGGGGGTTCAACTGGAACCGGTGGCGGGAGGACCCGCCGACAGACGTTCAGCAGGTGCTCGACTGGGTCGCGGCGCACACCGTGCCGATGAGCAACCTGGAAGACCCGCTGCTGCTCCGCAAGGTGCTGACCGCCTTCACCGTGCGGTTGGACGGCGGCCAGCACGCGCCGTCCGTGGTACGGCGGAAGCGTGCGATCTTCCACAACGCCCTCGGGTTCGCGGTGGAGGCCCGGCGGCTCAAGGTCAACCCGCTTCCCCAGGTCCAGTGGGCGATCCCGGCGCCGGTGGAGCAGGTGGACCCCGGGTGCGTGGTCAACCCCCGGCAGGCGCGCAAGCTCCTGAACGCCGTGGCCGAGCAGGGCGACCGGGGCCAGCACCTCCGGGCGTTCTTCGGGACCCTCTACCACGCGGGTCTGCGGCCGGCGGAAACCGTGTGGCTCCGCCGCGTGAACTGCGAACTCCCGCTCAAGGGCTGGGGCACGCTGCACATCGACGGGTCGCGCCCCCGCGTGGGCAGCGCGTGGACCGACACCGGCGACTCCCACGACGTGCGGGGCCTCAAGTGGCGCCCGCGCAAGGAGGTGCGCCACGTGCCGATCCCTCCTGTGCTGGTCACGATGCTGCGCGACCACCTGATGACGTACGGCACGACTGACGACGGCCGCCTGTTCCAGACCAGTCGCGGGGGCCTGGTGCAGGAGAGCGGGTACGGGGAGGTGTGGGCGCGGACCCGGAAGGCGTTCATGCCGCCGGAGCAGCAGGCGTCACCGCTGGCCGCGCGGCCGTACGACCTGCGGCACGCGTGCGTCTCCCTGTGGCTGAACTCCGGGGTCGATCCGGTGGAGGTCGCCCGGCGGGCCGGCCACTCCGTCGCGGTCCTGCTGAAGGTCTACGCGAAGTGTCTGGACGGCGCGACGAGCATGGCGAACGACCGGATCGACAAGGCGCTGGAGACCTGGGAGTGACCGTGGGGCGTGCCCCACGCCTGCCCCACAAGCGGTGGTCAGCACGTGGGATCGGGTGAGACAGACCGGGATTCCGGCCACGTACCGTCCACATGGCCCGCTCATGCCAGAAGGGCCCGCATCCAGCGTTTTCGCTGGTCACGGGCCCTTCTGATCTGGTGGCGGCGCCAGGGTTCGAACCTGGGTAGGCTGAGCCGGCAGATTTACAGTCTGCTCCCTTTGGCCACTCGGGCACACCGCCGGGGTGTCGTGGTGGGATTCGCTTGCGCGGTCTCCCTTGGCGACGACGTAACGATACCTGATCGCAGGGGGTGGTCCGCTACCCGGTTGATCAGGGTGCCGGGGGCCGGTGGTGGCTACTCTTGCGGGGACGGGCCCGGGGCCCGGGGCCGCACGGAGGACATCGCGGCGCAGCCGACGCATATGACGCAAGGAGCCAACTGAACATGGCCGACTCCAGTTTCGACATCGTCTCGAAGGTCGAGCGGCAAGAGGTCGACAACGCCCTGAACCAGGCAGGCAAGGAGATCTCGCAGCGCTACGACTTCAAGAACGTGGGCGCCTCGATCGACTGGTCGGGCGAGAAGATCGAGATGCGGGCGAACTCCGAGGAGCGGGTCAAGGCCATCCTCGACGTCTTCGAGACGAAGCTCGTCAAGCGTGGCATCTCGCTGAAGGCGCTGGACACCGGAGAGCCGCAGGCATCCGGCAAGGAGTACAAGATCGTCGCGTCGATCGAGGAGGGCATCTCCCAGGACAACGCGAAGAAGGTCGCAAAGATCATCCGCGACGAGGGGCCCAAGGGCGTCAAGGCGCAGGTGCAGGGCGACGAACTGCGTGTCTCCTCCAAGAGCCGCGACGACCTTCAGGAGGTCCAGGCCCTGCTGAAGGGCAAGGACCTCGACTTCGCCCTCCAGTACGTCAACTACCGCTGACAACGGGCCCGTTCATCACCTACTCGGTGGGGACGGCGTCCGACCCGACCCGTTCACCCCCTCTCCCAACGGCGACGTCCGGCCCGTTCAGCCCCCTGCTCGGGTCGTCGACCAACCACCGCTGACGTCAGCCGTCTCCCCGACCGCCCCCTCCGCGTGGGACCGGCCGGCTCCGCGCCCCGAAGCCCACCTCACGCCCCGAAATCCACCTCACGCCCAAGAACACCCCCTCACGCCCCGCACCCGGGACTGGCCCCCTCACGCCCCGGACCACGTCCCCCGCTCGCGGGCCGCCGCGTAGATCACTTCGGCCTGCCGCCGGCTCCAGACGCCACCCGCCCGGCCCAGCGCAGCGATCTCGCGGTGGCCGATGGCGCGCACAT
Source organism: Streptantibioticus silvisoli (assembly GCF_027947535.2). GTDB lineage: Bacteria > Actinomycetota > Actinomycetes > Streptomycetales > Streptomycetaceae > Streptantibioticus_C > Streptantibioticus_C silvisoli. Next base: position 17,110 of record NZ_JAAGKO020000030.1, on the reverse strand, counting down.
CCCTCAGGGACGCGACCACCGTGAGCCGGTCGGTGCCGACGAAGGCCAGCACGGGTTCGACGGGGACCTCGAAACCGCAGGCGCGGCTCAGGGCGGCTGACGCCCGGCGTGCCTCGGCGCGGGCCTTGCGGACGTACGGGTACGCCTGGCCGCCGATCTTGACCGCCTCGTCGCCCACCCAGACCTGGGCGCCGGGGTGGTGCTTCGTGTTGAACGAGAAGACGCCGCCCGGGCCGATCAGCAGATGATCGATGTCGACCCCGCGCGGCAGGGGTATCGAGTGCAGCACCCGCCAGCCGCGCCCGGCCAGCCGGTCCAGCTCGACGGCTGCCGCACGTTCACCGGCCAGCCCCTTGCGCCAGCTGTCGGCCTGCGAACGCCTGCCCAGCAGCAGGTTCAGCACGGAACGCCAGAAGCCCGGGGCGAGCTCGTCGATCTTCGCCAGCAGCGCCTCACCGGGCCGGTTGGCGGCCAGGTCGGGGTTCGGGGACGGCACCGGGCCGGCGGCGGTTCGCGCGGCGGGGACGCTCACCGGGCGCGTGGGACCGGCCGGACGCCGCGGAGCGGCCGACGGGGCCGCCGGGGTGGCGGCCGGCTGCCGTGGCGTGGCCGGTGGGCGCCGGGGTGGCGACGCCGGCGGTGCCGTGCTGGAGAGGTAGGGCGCCAGGGCGCGGACCGCCGCTTCCCGGTGCGCTTCGACCAGGACGGTGAGCCGGCCGGTGCCGCGGTCCAGCCAGGCGACCTTCTCTCCCCCGGCATCGGCATCGTTCACGTACAGCCGGTCGTGTCCGTAGCGCTTCCACGGGACCACGCGTAAGTCGGTCACGTCCGCATCACTCCTGGTGACGAAAGGCAGGGGTGGCTGATCGTATGACTGCGCGTTCGTAGGAACTGGGCCACCGGCCGACGGCCCAGGGCCCGGCCGGTGCCGGACGCGGCGTTGCGGCGGGCTTCCGCCGGCCCGTATGGCGCCGGGGCGGCGGGCGTCCGGCCGCTCCCGCCGCCGGATCACCCATGGCAACCGGGCGGCGCGCCGGCTACCGGGTGGCGAACGGGCGGTCGGTGGGGACGATCTCGCGGCCCAGCGGCATCAAGGAGAGCGGGATGAGCTTGAAGTTGGCGATGCCCAGCGGGATGCCGACGATGGTGACGCACAGCGCGACACCGGTCAGGGCGTGGCCGATGGCGAGCCAGAAGCCGGCCAGGACGAGCCAGATGACGTTGCCGATGAGGGACGCGCCGCCAGCGTCGCGGCGTTCGACCGTGGTGCGGCCGAAGGGCCACAGGGCGAAGCCCGCGATGCGGAACGCCGCTATGCCGAACGGGATGGTGACGATCAGCAGGCACATGATGAGACCGGCGACCAGGTAGCCGAGGGCCATCCACAGGCCGCACAGCACCAGCCAGATGACGTTCAGGATCGTCTTCATGGGCGATGACCTGCCATTTCTTCCAAGCGGGCGATGCGTTCGGCCATCGGGGGGTGGGTGGAGAACAGTTTCGAGGCGTCCCCCGTGCGGAACGGGTTGGCGATCATCAGATGACTGGTCGTCTCCAGGCGCGGCTCGGGCGGCAGCGGGAGGTGCCGGGTGCCCGCTTCCAGTTTCCTGAGCGCCGAGGCCAGCGCGAGCGGATCGCCGGTGAGCAGCGCGCCGGAGGCGTCGGCCTGGAACTCGCGGGAGCGGCTGACGGCGAGCTGGACGATGGAGGCGGCGAGCGGGCCCAGGAGCATGATCAACAGCAGTCCGACGATGCCGGGGCCGTCGTCGTCCTCGGAGCGGCCGATCGGGATCAGCCAGGCGAAGTTCGCCAGGAAGACCACCATGGAGGCGAGCGCGCCGGCCACCGAGGAGATCAGGATGTCGCGGTTGTGGACGTGGCTGAGCTCGTGCGCGATGACGCCGCGCAGCTCGCGGTCGTCGAGTATCCGCAGGATGCCGTCGGTGCAGCAGACGGCGGCGTGCCGCGGGCTGCGGCCGGTGGCGAACGCGTTGGGCGCCTCGGTGGGCGAGATGTAGAGCCGGGGCATCGGCCGGCGGGCGGCGGTCGACAGCTCGCGGACGATCCGGTACAGGGTGGGGGCCTCGATCTCGCTGACCGGGCGGGCGCGCATCGCGCGTAGAGCCAGCTTGTCGCTGTTCCAGTACGCGTACGCGTTGACGCCCAGCGCGAGGACCACGGCGACGATCAGCCCGGTACGGCCGAAGGTGCCGCCGATCACCACGATGATCGCGGACAGTCCTCCGAGCAGTACGGCTGTCCTGAGCCCGTTGTGCCGGCGGTGCACGGTCGTCCTCCCCAGGCGTGCGATGACGGGGTGTCTTCCAGGCTCCAGTGGAACCTTCCGTACCGGTCAACGCCATGCGGAAGTCTCCGGTTCCCCCGGCGAGGGCCGCCGGTCGCCCGGACGGGGGACGGGAGGGCGGGTCAGAAGAGGGTGCTGGTGGCGAACCGGAGGATGAGCTGGGGGGCGCCGGACAGGGCGACGCCGGTCAGCGCGGCCAGGCCGATGGCGGTGGCGAGCGGAAACGGAATCCGGGCGACGGACGGGGCCGTCAGTGTGCCGGCGCCGGAATCATCCGTGGGGGTGATCATCGGGGCGCTTTCCGGGCGGGCGAAGAGCAACCCGGTCCACCGCAGGTAGTAGTACAGGGCGATGACCACATTGACGGCCATGACGGCGGCCAGCCAGCCGAGACCGGCCTGGACGGCGCTGGTGAAGACGGCGACCTTGGCGAACAGTCCGATGATCCCCGGCGGCAGCCCGGCCAGGCACAGCAGGAAGAAGGCCAGCGCCAGCGCGGCCAGCGGCCGGGTGGCGAACAGCGCCCGGTGGTCGGCCAGCCGCGCGGAGCGCCCTCCACCGGTCACCAGGACGACGACGGCGAAGGCGCCCAGGTTGACGACCGCGTACATCAGCGCGTAACTGAGCGTGGTGCCGACGTCACGGGCGGGGTCGGCGCGGTACCCGGCGGCCGCGATCGGGACCAGCAGGTATCCGGCCTGGGCGATGGAGGACCACGCGAGCAGCCGCACCGCGGAGCGCGGGTGGCCGGGGCGCTGGCGCAGGGCGGCGACGTTGCCGGTGGTCATGGTCAGCGCCGCCAGCACGGCCAGCGCGGGCGCCCACAGGTGCGCGTACGGGCGGAAGGCGACGACCGTCAGCAGGATCAGCCCGGCGAAGCCCGCGGTCTTGCTCACCACCGACAGGTACGCGGCGACCGGCACCGGCGCGCCGGCGTAGGTGTCGGGGACCCAGAAGTGGAAGGGCGCGACGGCGAGCTTGAAGGCGAAGCCGACGAGGGTGAGCATCGCGCCGGTGCGGGCCAGCACGGTGAGCTGCCCGGTGCCGTGCGCGAGGGCGGTGGCGACGGCCGCCAGGTGCAGCGTGCCGGTGGCCGCGTACACGAAGCTCACGCCGAGCAGGCTGACGGCGGTGGCGGTCACCGAGGACAGGAAGAACTTCAGCGCCGCCTCACCGGCCAGCCGGTCGCCGCGGCGCAGCCCGACCAGGGCGAACGCGGGCAGCGAGACGACCTCCAGCGCGACGATGAGCGTGGCCAGGTCGCGGGAGGCGGGCAGCAGCGCGGCGCCGGAGGCGGAGGCCAGCAGCAGGAACCAGAACTCGCCGGCCGGCAGGCCGCGGGTGTCGCGCATCGACAGCAGCACGGTCAGCAGCGCCCCGCCGATCACCAGCAGCTGCACGACGACGGTGAAGTGGTCGGCGACGTAGGAGCACTGGGTGGGCGCGCCGGCCACGCAGAAGGTGGCGCGGTCGCCGCGCAGCAGCGGGAGCAGGGCGAGCCCGGCCAGCACCAGGCCGGCGGCGGAGATCACCCCCAGGAGTGGTTTGCGCGCCGGCGTGACGAAGAGGTCGGCGATCAGCACGGCCAGCCCGGTGACGGCGACGATCACGGGAGGTGCGATGGCGATCCAGTCGACGGACTGGACGGCCCCCGCGGCGAGGGCGGTCATCAACTGCCTCCGAGGAGGGTGCGTACGGCGGGGTCGGTCAGGCCGAGGAGGAGGGCGGGCCACAGCCCGGCGAGCACGGTGAGGGCCACCAGCGGGGTCCAGGCGGCGAGTTCGAAGCCCCGGACGTCGGTGAGCGTCACGTTTTCCGAACGTCGGTCGCCCATGCACACCCGCCGTACGACGTTGAGCAGGTACGCGGCGGTCAGCAGGGTGCCGAACGCGGCGAGGGCCAGGAACGTGAGGTATGCGGCGCGATCGAGGCCGGCGGCGGGGTGGAAGGCGCCGAACATCGCGAGCAGTTCACCCCAGAAGCCGGCCAGCCCCGGCAGGCCGAGCGAGGCGACCGCGCCGAACGCCAGCAGGCCGCCCAGGCGTGGCGCGCGGCCGTACAGGGCGGCGCCGGTGGCCCCGGACAACCGGTCGAGGTCGGTGGTGCCGTAGCGCTCCTTGACGGCACCGACCAGGAAGAACAGCAGGCCGGTGATGAGGCCGTGGGCGACGTTGGCGAACAGCGCGCCGTTGACGCCGGTCGCGGTCAGGGTGGAGATGCCGAGCAGCACGAAGCCCATGTGGCTGACGGAGGAGTAGGCGATGAGCCGTTTGAGGTCACCGCCGGTTCCCTGTCGTACCAGCGCCAGGCACGCCAGCGAGCCGTAGAGGATGCCGATGACGGCCAGGGCGCCCAGGTACGGCGCGAACAGGTGGGCGCCGCGCGGGGTGATGGGCAGCACGATACGGACGAATCCGTAGGTGCCCATCTTCAGCAGGACGCCGGCCAGCAGGACCGAACCGGTGGTGGGCGCGGCGGTGTGGGCGTCCGGCAGCCAGCTGTGCAGCGGCCACATGGGGGCCTTGACGGCGAGGCCGGCCATGATCGCGAGGGCGGCGACGATCTGGGTGCCGCGGCTGAGTCCTGAGCCGTTGTCAGTGGCGAGTGACACCATGTCGAACGTGCCCGCCCTGACGCCGATGAGGATCAGGCCGAGCAGCATGACGACCGAGCCGAGCAGGGTGTACAGGATGAAACGGAGGGCGGCGCGCTCGCGCTTCTCACCGCCCCAGCGGGCGATGAGGAAGTACATCGGGATGAGGACCATCTCGAACGCGAGGAAGAACAGGATCAGGTCGAGCGCGACGAAGGTCCCCATGGTGCCCGCTTCGAGGAGCAGCACCAGGGCGACGAACGCCTTGGGGGTCGGGCCCTCGGGGGTCTTGAAGTACGCGTGCAGGGCGCACAGGAAGGTGAGCAGGGCGGTGAGCACGACGAGCGGCAGGGAGACGCCGTCCACCCCGAGGTGGATGTGGACGCGCAGCGCGGGGATCCAGTCGAGATCGGTGGTGCCCTGCATACGGCCGGCGTGACCGTGGTCGAAGCCGACGGCGAGCACGACGGCCAGCACCAGGACGAGCCCGGTGACGACGACGCCGTGCCGCAGGACGGCCTGGTCGGGGTTGCGGCCGCGCAGCCCGGGGGGTGCGGGCAGCAGGGCGGCGAGGGCGCCGAGCAGCGGCAGCACGACGAGCGCGGCGACGAGCAGGCTCAGGACGGTGTCGTTCACGCTCACGCTCCGGCGACGAGGACGGCGACGGCGGCCAGCACCAGGGAGCCGGCCAGCAGCACGCTGAGGTAGGTCTGCACGTTGCCGGTCTGCGCGCGGCGCACCAGGGCGCCCAGGACGCGGGGTGTGCCGGCCGCGGCGCTGACGTACGTCTCGACGACCTCGCGGTCGAGGAAACGCACCAGGCTCGCGGCGGCGGTCACCGGGCGGACGAACAGCGCCGAATACACGGCGTCGAGATGGAAACCGTGGGCGGCGTGCCGGTGCAGCGGGCCCAGCAGTAGCCGGCCCGGGTCTGCGGGGTCGGCGGCGCCGGCGATGTCGCCGTAGACCACGGGGTGGGCGGCGATGGCGGCGGCCTCGGTGGCGGCGGGTTCACCGGTGGCAGCGGCCACGGCGGCGGCCTGCGCGGCCTCGATCGCCGCGGTCTCGGCCCGGGTCTCCGGCGCGGGGAGCTTCTGCGGCGCGGACGCCTTCTCCGGCGCGGTCGACGCTTCCGGCGCGGACGGCTTCTCCGGCGCGGACGACGTTTCCGGTGCGGACGCCTTCTCCGGCGCGGGCGCTCCCGCGGCTTCGGGCGGGGCGGTGTCCGGCGGCGGGGCGGCGTCGGGTGCCGGCGTGGTGTCCGGTGCTGGGGCGGCTTCCGGTGCCGGGGCTGCGGTGCCGGGGCGGGCGGTGGAGGCGGGTGCGGTGAGGGTGCCGGGCGCGGGGCCGGCGGCGACCGCGGTGAGCGGGACGGCCCGGGAGGCGGCGACGCGCCAGGCGGCGTAGGTCAGCAGCACGCCGATGAGGGCCAGGCCGGCGCCGAGGACGGCGGTGGCCAGGGTCGGGGTCAGCGCGGTGCCGTCGAACCACTTCGGCAGCGCGCCGACCGCGACGCCCAGCGCGACGGAGGGGATGGCCAGCACCCACAGCACGGTGTTCATGACGACGGGGACGCGGTGCGGTGCCGGCGCCGCGCCGCCCGAGCCGCGGAAGGCCAGCAGGAACAGCCGGGTCGCGTACGCGCCGGTGAGCGGCGCGGTCAGCAGGGCCGCGACCAGCACGGTCCAGCCGACGGCGGACGGCACACCGCCCTGGTGGCCGCCGGCGGCGTGCTCGGCGGCACGCAGGATCGATTCCTTGGAGAAGAAGCCGGACAGCGGCGGGATCGCGGCGAGCGCGGCCAGGCCGACGCCCATGGTCCACATCGCGTCCGGCACCCGGGTGCGCAGGTCGCGCATCCGGGACATCGCGGCCAGCGAGTTGGTGCCGGCCGCGTGGATGACCACGCCGGCGCCGAGGAAGAGCAGTGCCTTGAACGCGCCGTGGGTCAGCAGGTGGAAGACCGCCGAGGAACGGTTGCCGACCGCGAGGGCGCCCATCATGTAGCCGAGTTGGCCGATGGTGGAGTACGCCAGCACGCGTTTGATGTCGTCCTGGGCGAGGGCGGCCAGCGCCGATCCGATCATCGTGATGGCGGCCATCACGGCGAGGGTGGCCATCGCGGCGGCGGACAGTTCGAACAGCGGCAGCAGGCGGGCCACGAAGTAGACGCCGGCCGCGACCATGGTGGCCGCGTGGATCAGCGCGGACACCGGCGTCGGACCGGCCATGGCGTCCGGCAGCCAGGTGTGCAGCGGGAACTGCGCCGACTTCCCCGCCACTCCGGCGAGCAGCAGCAGCGCGATGAGGGTCGGGTGGTGGATCTGGCCGGCGTAGACACCGGTGAGGATGCCGTTGATCCGGAAGGTACCGGTCTCGCCGGCCAGCGCGAACAGGCCGATGAGGAACGGCACGTCGCCGAGCTTGGTGGTCAGGAACGCCTTCAGCGACGCGTCGCGCGCCTCGGACGTCTCCCAGTAGTGGCCGACCAGGAAGTACGAGCAGATGCCCATGACCTCCCAGCCCACCAGCAGCATGATCAGATCACCGGAGTAGACGACCGTCAGCATGGCGGCGGTGAACAGCGAGACCATCGCGCTGTAGGAGGCGTAGCGCGGGTCGTCGCGCAGGTAGCCGGTGGAGTAGATCTGCACGCAGGTGGCGACCAGGCCGACCAGGACGGCGATGAGCACGGAGAAGCCGTCGAGGTGCAGCGCGAGGTCGATCGGCACCGAGCCGGTCGGGGTCAGCCGCATGCCGGCGTCGGTGGCCGGGCCGGTGCCCTGGCGGACCGCCACCACGACCGTGAGCGCGAACGCGGCCAGCGTGGGCAGTACGGCCAGCGGCCGGACGAACGCGGGCGCGCTCCGCCCGCTGACCAGGACGACGACGGCCGCGAGGAACGGCAGGAGGGGTGCGAGGACGGCGAGGCTGGTCAGGGTCACGCGGTCTGCCCCCCGGCGGGAAGTGCCTGGTCGGTGGCGCTTTCGACGGAATTGTCAGTGGTGGGTGCCATGCTGGCGGAGCCGGAGTCGAAGCCGGGTTCCGTACCGGTGTCGGTGAGGTCGGTCAGCTTGTCCACGTCCGCTGTCCCACGGTTGCGATGGACGAGCAGCACGATCGACAGCCCGATGCCGATCTCGGCGGCGGCGATGGTGATGGTGAACAGCGTGAGCGCCTGACCCGCGTGCAGGGTGTCGCGGAGCCAGACGTCGAACGCGACGAGGTTGAGGTTGACGGCGTTGAGCATCAGCTCGACGGACATCAGGACGAGGATCGCGTTGCGCCGGGCGAGCACCCCGTACAGGCCGACGCAGAACAGGAGGACGGCGAGGACTGCCGGATAGGCGAGGTGCATCAGCGCTCCCTGCTGTCGCGCCGGGAAAGGACGATCGCGCCGACGAGCGCGGCGAGCAGCAGGACGGACAGTGCCTCGAACGGCAGCACCCACTGCCGGAAGAGGAATTCGCCGGTCACCTCGGTCGACCCCTGGGCGGCGCCGCCCAGGGAGACCCAGGTCGAGCGGAACGCGTCCACCACGACCCACACCAGGGTCGCGGCGGCCAGGACCGCCACGGCGAGCGCGGTCCAGCGGTTGTCCGAATCGGCGTCCGGGGAACGCCCGATGGGCGCCTTGGTCATCATCAGCCCGAACAACAGGAGGACGACGACGGAACCGACATAGATCAGCACCTGCACCCACGCGATGAACTCGGCGGTGAGCAGCAGGTATTCGACGGCCAGCCCACCGAGCGCGACGACCAGCCAGAGCGCCGCGTGCACCAACTGCTTGGTGGTGACGGTGACCAGGGCCGCGCCGAGGGTGATCAGTCCGACGAGCACGAAGGTGATCTCCACCCCGGTCGGCGACAGGAATCCGGGATGCGAGGCGACGGCGAGGTTCACGGCCGCTCACCACCCTTGTCGTCCTTGGGGCCCTTGTCGTCCTTGGGCTCCGTCGCGTCCTTGGCGGCCGTCGCGTCCTTGGGGTCCGTCGCGTCCTTGGTGTTCGCGTCCGTCGCGGCCGTCGCGCCCTTGGCGGGCTGGGCGGCTGAAGCGGGCTGGGCGGCCGGAGCGGGTGGGGCCTGCACCGCGACCCGTGCCTCCGCGGCGAGCTTGTCGACGGACTTGCGGGCGGCGGCGAGTTCCTTGGGCTCCTCGGCGGCCGGGTCGAGGGCCGGCGGGGGCGGGACGGTCCACATCCACTCGCGCAGGGTGTCGCGCTCGTGGGTGAGTTCGCGGATGTCGGTCTCCGCGTACTCGAACTCCGGTGACCAGAACAGCGCGTCGAAAGGACAGACCTCGATGCAGATACCGCAGTACATGCAGAGCGAGAAGTCGATGGCGAAGCGGTCGAGGACGTTGCGGCTGCGCTCGCGGCCCCCGGGGGCGGCGGCCGGCGTCGTCTCCTTGTGGGAGTCGATGTAGATGCACCAGTCGGGGCATTCGCGGGCGCAGAGCATGCAGACGGTGCAGTTCTCCTCGAACAGCCCGATGACGCCGCGCGAGCGGGGCGGCAGTTCGGGCAGGGTCTCGGGGTACTGCTGGGTGACCGTCCTGCGGGTCATCGTCCGCAGGGTGACGGCAAGGCCCTTGGCCAGGCCGTGACCGGGGATGGGACTCATGAGATCACCACCTTGACGATGCCGGTGAGCGCGATCTGGAGAAGGGAGAGAGGGATGAGCACCGTCCAGGCGAACTTCTGCAACTGGTCCTCGCGCAGCCGGGGGTAGCTGACCCGCAGCCAGATGACGACGAACGCCAGCAGGCCGGTCTTGACCAGCGTCCACAGCCAGCCGACGCTGCCGGACCACGGTCCGTGCCAGCCGCCGAGGTAGAGCACGCTGGTCAGCGCGCACAGCACGACGATGCCGGCGTACTCGGCGAGCAGGAACAGCGCGAACCGCAGGCCGGTGTACTCGGTGTAGGCGCCGAAGATGATCTCGGAGTCGGCCACCGGCATGTCGAACGGCGGCCGTTGGAGCTCGGCGAGCCCGGCGGTGAAGAACACCAGGCCGCCGACGAGCTGCCACGGGATCCACCACCAGTGGAACGCCGACAGCAGACCGGGCAGCGACACCGTGCCGGCGGCCATCGCGACGGAGGCGGCGGCCAGCAGCATGGGGAGTTCGTACGCCATCAACTGCGCGGCGCTGCGCAGCGCTCCCAGCAGGGAGAACTTGTTGGCGGACGCCCAGCCGGCCATCAGCGAACCGAGCACGCCGACGCCCATCATCGCCAGGACGAAGAACAGCCCGGCGTCGACCGTCGCGCCGACGAAGCCGTGCGGGCCGACCGGGATCGCGATCAGCACTACGAGGTACGGCAACAGGGCGACCACGGGCGCCAGTTGGAAGACCCGGCGATCGGCGCCGGTGGGCACGATGTCTTCCTTCTGGACGAACTTGACGCCGTCGGCGACGAGTTGGGCCCAGCCGTGGAAACCGCCGGCGTACATCGGCCCGAGCCGGCCCTGCATGTGGGCCATCACCTTGTGCTCGGCCTGCCCGACGGTGAGCGGCAGCACCATGAAGACGACGAGCACGCCGACCGCGCGCAGCACCATGTCGAGGGTGGGGTTCACCGCTCCTCGCCTTCGTTCTCACCGCGCGGGGCGTCACCGGAGGGGGGTTGCTCCGCGGGTTCAGCAGGTTCCGCCGGTTCAGCGGATTCACCGGTGGCGGGGCCGGCCGGCGCGGCGGGCTGCTCCGACGCGGGGGTCTGCTCACCGGGGGCACCGGGTTTAGCAGGTTCACCGGGCGCGGGCTCGGTCGGCGTCGGGTCGGCCTGCGTGGCCGGCGGGTCGGCTTCCGTGGCCCAGGGGGCGTTGTCGGTGCGGCGGCGCGGGCGTTCTGCCTTCGGCTCGACCGGGGCTGACGTCTTCCGCCCGGCCGGCTCCGCCTCCGTCCTCGGCTCCACGGCTGACGTCTTCCGCCTGGCCGGCTCCGCCTCCGACTTCGGCTCCACGGCCTCCGTCTTCGGCTCCACCGCCGGGGCCTCCGCCTCCCCCTTCCGCTCCACCGGCTCCGCCTCCCCCTTCGGCTCCACCGGCTCCACCAGCGGCGCCGGCGGGCGCTGGCTGGCGCTGCCCTCGGTGACGCTGCGGGAGCGGCGGGCGGGTCGGTCGGTGGCGGGGCGCGGGGGACGGGGCGTGCCGGTGTCCGTCGTGGCGCCGGCGGCCTCGCCGGGGGCGGGCGCCTCCGTTGTCCGGGCCGGGCGGGCGGGGCGGGCGGTGGCGCGGGCCGGGCGGGCCGGGGCCGGGGGGAGCTGGCCCTTGAGGGGGCCCCAGTCGTTGGGGTCGGGGACGCCGGGCGGCAGCATCTGGCGGCGCTTGGTACCGGCGTGGTCGGCGGAGGACTCGCCGGGTTCCTTGGCGCCGGGCCATGCCTTGGCGACCCGGGCGGCGAGCACGAAGTCCTTGCGGAGCGGGTGCCCCTCGAAGTTCTCCGGCAGGAGCAGCGGGACGAGGTGCGGGTGGCCGGCGAAGACGACGCCGAACATCTCGTGGGTCTCGCGCTCGTGCCAGGCGGCACCGGCGAACACCCCGACGGCGGTGGGGAGTTCGGGCTTGTCGTGCGGGACGGTGGTGCGGATCACCAGGTGCCGCACGCCACCGCGGCCGGCGTCGGCGAGGTGGGCGCAGACCTGGAAGCCGGTGCCGGGCTCGTCGACGGCGCTGAGCCAGTCGAAGTAGTCGCAGCGCAGGGTGTCGCGTGCGGTGCGCAGCGCGTCGAGCCAGGCGGCGGGGGGCACGTCGACGGTGAGCAGGCCGTAGGCCTCCGCCGCGGTGGCACCGGCGCCGAACAGCTCGGCGGCGTCCTGCGGCAGCCGGTCGAAGTCGGTCACCGGCGCTCCTCCCCCGGCTTGCCCGGCTTCGACCTCGGCTGATCCGGCGTCGCCGCCGGCCCGTCCGGCGTAGACCTCGGTCCGTCCAACGTTGCCCTCGCCTCGTCCGGCGTCACGTCCGAGCCACCCGGCGCCACCGCCGAGCCGTCCGGAGTCACCGCCGAGCCACCCGGCGCCACCGCCGAGCCGTCCGGAGTCACCGCCGAGCCACCCGGCGCCACCGCCGGCCCGTCCGGCGTCGCCGCCGGTGCCCCCGCCGCTCCCGGAGCCGGCGGAGCCGCTACCAGGCCGCTGCCGAGCGCCGCGGCCGACGGGCCGGGGCCGGCCGGGGAACCGTAGCGGTCGCCGAGGGACTCGCGGGCGATCTTCTCCTGGAGCTTGAGGATGCCCTGGAGCAGGGCCTCCGGGCGCGGCGGGCAGCCGGGGACGTAGACGTCGACCGGGATGATCTGGTCGACGCCCTTGGTGACCGCGTAGGAGTCCCAGTAGGGGCCGCCGCAGTTGGAGCAGGCGCCGAAGGAGATGACGTACTTCGGCTCGGGCATCTGCTCGTAGAGCCGCTTGACGGCCGGGGCCATCTTGTCGGTCACGGTGCCCGAGACGATCATCAGGTCGGCCTGCCGGGGGCCGGGGGCGAACGGGATGACGCCGAGCCGGATGAAGTCGTGCCGGGCCATGGAGGCGGCGATGAACTCGATGGCGCAGCAGGCGAGTCCGAAGTTGAAGACCCACAGGCTGTAGCGGCGGCCCCAGTTGAGGACCACCTTCATCGGTTCGGGGGCGAGCCGGGCCAGGGTGCCGAGCCGTCTGGGCTCCGGCAGGAAGGTCGGCTGCGGCTCGGTGGCCGGCTGCGGGTCGGCGGAGGCGGGCACAGGCCCGCCCGCCGGATCGGTCACGCCCATTCCAGGACGCCCTTCTTCCATGCGTAGAGCAGACCGACGGCGAGGAAGCCGAGGAAGACGAACATCTCGACCAGGGTGCTGCCGCCGAAGCCCGGGGCGGCGAAGACCGTCGCCCACGGGAAGAGGTAGATCGCGTCCACCGCGAAGATCACGTACAGGAACGAGTACACGTAGTAGCGGATCTGGGTGTGCGCCCAGCCGTCGCCCACCGGGTCGACTCCGCATTCGTAGGTGAGCATCTTCTCGCGGGTGGGCACCATCGGCCTCAGCAGGTGCCCGGTCGTGAACGCCACGGTCACGAACAGCACACCGACGACCGCGACCAGACCCACCAACGAGTAGGTGTGGAAGTAGCCCGCCGCGCTGATGGTCGGCACGGTCGACTCCGGCACGTACACCCCTCATCCGTTCGCGTTCGTCCAACCGGGTCCAGTGAGCTGGGCGAATCTTTAGACGATCTGTACGCACCGGAGTCTAAAGCCTGTACTGCCGGGTCACGGAAGGGGGAACCGCCCACCGGACCGGGCGGTTCCCAGTTCCCGCACGGCGAACACGGTGTCACGGGTCCGTACACCTCGCGTCAACGACTGGGGATAACCCCACCCTCGTCCACCGACCCTCCCCATGGCGGGACAGGTCGGGGGACGGGCAGGGTGGTCGTCATGAGCACCCCTGCCAGCGGCACGCCGCAGCATCCGGACGGCGAAGCCGACGATCCTCTGCCGCCCGTGCGGGCCACGTTCGCCAAGGAGACGTGGAAGGAGGTCGCGCACCTGCTGACCAACTTCCCCGTCGACGTGTTCGGCTTCGTCTACGTGGTGGTCACGCTGGCGCTCGGCACCGGCCTGGCGGTGACCGTGATCGGGCTGCCGCTGCTGGCGCTCGGCCTGTCGGGCTGCCGGCTGGCGGGCCGGCTGGAACGGCGGCGGGTACGCGCGCTGCTGGGCGTGCGGATCGGCGAACCGCGCCGGCTGCGGATGGACCGGCTGGGGTTCTTCGGCTGGCTGTGGGCGGCGGTGAAGGACCCGGTGGCCTGGCGGCACGCGCTGTACTTCTTCGTCCGGCTGCCGTGGGGCATCGTGACGTTCACCGTGACGCTGGTGATGCTGTTCGTCGGCTGGCCGCTGCTGCCGTGGGTGGCGCGCGGGATGGCCAACGCGGACCGGGCGATGGCCCGCGGGCTGCTGTCGCCGTCGGACGAGCTGGAGCGGCGGATCGCGGAGCTGGAGTCGGACCGCGGGATCGTGGTGGACACCGCGGCGGCCGACCTGCGCCGCATCGAACGCGACCTGCACGACGGCGCCCAGGCCCGCCTGGTCGCCCTCGCCATGGACCTCGGCCTCGCCAAGGAAAAACTCCTCGAAGACCCCGAAACCGCCGCCCGCATGGTCGGCGACGCCCACGGCGAGGTCAAACTCGCCCTCGCCGAACTGCGCGACCTCGCCCGCGGCATCCACCCCGCCGTCCTCACCGACCGCGGCCTCGACGCCGCCCTGTCCTCCATCGCCGCCCGCTGCACCGTACCGGTCCGGGTGGTCGCCGACCTGCCCGGCCGGCCGGCCGCCGCCATCGAGGGCATCGCGTACTTCACCGCCTCGGAACTGCTGACCAACGTCAGCAAGCACAGCGGTGCGAGGTCGGCGTCGGTCGACGTCTGGCGGTCCGACGACCGGCTGATGCTCCAGGTCCGCGACGACGGCCGCGGCGGCGCCTCACCCGACGCCGGCAGCGGACTGGCCGGACTCGCCGAACGCCTCGACGCGGTCGACGGCGTCCTGGTCGTCGACTCACCGCTCGGCGGCCCCACCGTGGTCACCGCCGAACTCCCGTGGCGCGAGCGCGAGTTCGACCACCACGGATGACGTTGCGACGACCACCACGTATGACGATGCGAACGCTTCGTCCAGCACGGATGACCATCCGAACGGTTCGACCACCACGGATGACCGCCGACGAGCCGACCGCCACGCGGACGTTCCGGCGGTTCGACCACCACGTATGACGATCCGACAACCCGAGGGGACAGGGGTACGACGATGACCGGGGCGACGATGAGCGGGTACGACCGCACGGCCGCCCGTGAGGGGCGCGGCCGGAGGATTCCGGAGGTGGTGCGCGCGCCGCTGGGCGGGCGGATGTGGCGGGAGATGCTGTACGTCCTGCTGGGGCTGCCGATCGCGATCGCGTGCTTCGTCTACGTGGTGGCCGCGCTGTCGGTGGGCGCCGGTCTGATGATCACGTTCATCGGCGTCCCGTTGCTGGCGGGCGCGCTGTACGGCTGCCGGGCGATCGGGGTGGTGGAACGGGCCAGGGCGCGGGCGCTGCTGCGGGTGGACGTGGCCGGTCCCGAGCCGGTGCGGTTCGGGCGGCCGGGGCCGGTGGGGTGGATCGGCGGCCAGCTGAAGTCGGGGCCGTCGTGGCGGCACGCGCTGTACGCGGTGCTGGCGTTCCCGTGGAGCCTGTTCACGTTCTGCGTGGTCGTGCCGCTGTGGTCGGCCGGCTGGTCGATGCTGGCGTACCCGGCGTACCGCTGGGTCTTCCCCGCGTACGCCGGTGAGCCGGGGTTGCAGGTCTACGGCGACGGGCACGGCGGCGGCTGGTACCTGTCGTCGTGGTTCGAGGTGCTGTCGACCGCGGTCGTGGGACTGGTGCTGGTGCTGCTGACGCCGTGGGTGGTGCGGGGGCTGACGGGCGTGGACCGGCTGCTGGTGACCGGGCTGCTGGGGCCGTCGCGGCTGGCGACGCGCGTGACGGAGCTGGAGTCGGACCGCGGGATCGTGGTGGACACCGCGGCGGCCGACCTGCGCCGCATCGAACGCGACCTGCACGACGGCGCCCAGGCCCGCCTGGTCGCCCTCGCCATGGACCTCGGCCTCGCCAAGGAAAAACTCCTCGAAGACCCCGAAACCGCCGCCCGCATGGTCGGCGACGCCCACGGCGAGGTCAAACTCGCCCTCGCCGAACTGCGCGACCTCGCCCGCGGCATCCACCCCGCCGTCCTCACCGACCGCGGCCTCGACGCCGCCCTGTCCTCCATCGCCGCCCGCTGCACCGTACCGGTGGACGTCCTGGTGGAACTGCCGCGCCGTCCGGTGCCGGCGATCGAGGGCATCGCGTACTTCACGGTCTGCGAGCTGCTGGCCAACGTCAGCAAGCACAGCGGTGCGACGCGGGCCGGGGTGGAGGTGTGGCGGTCCGGCGACCGGCTGATGCTCCAGGTCCGCGACGACGGCCGCGGCGGCGCCTCACCCGACGCCGGCAGCGGACTGGCCGGACTCGCCGAACGCCTCGACGCGGTCGACGGCCTGCTGGTGGTCGACTCACCGGCCGGCGGTCCGACCCGGATCACCGCGGAGTTGCCGTGGCGGGTGTGAGGCCCGTTCGGCGGGAGCGCGGCGGGGAGCGTCCGGTTGCTGCGATGCTGGGGGCCGACGGGAGGCCCGACGGGTCCCGACCGAGGCGACGTGGGGGAAACGAGTCGTGGTGGACAGCGTGCGCGTGGTGATCGCCGAGGACTCGGTCCTGCTGCGGGACGGCCTGACCCGGCTGCTGACCGACCGGGGCCACGAGGTGGTCGCCGGGGTCGGTGACGCGGAGGCGCTGCTGGCGGAGATCGAGCGGCTGGCGGCGGCCGGCGAGCTGCCCGACGTGGTGGTGGCCGACGTGCGCATGCCGCCGACCCACACCGACGAAGGGGTGCGGGCCGCGGTGCGGCTGCGCAAGGACCACCCCGCGCTGGGCGTCCTGGTGCTGTCGCAGTACGTCGAGGAGCGGTACGCGACCGAACTGCTGGCGGGGTCCAGCCGCGGCGTCGGGTACCTGCTGAAGGACCGGGTCGCCGACGTGCGCGAGTTCGTCGACGCGGTCGTACGGGTCGCGGCCGGCGGCACCGCGCTGGACCCGGAGGTGGTCGCCCAGCTGCTGGGCCGCAGCCGCAAGCAGGACGTGCTGGCCGGTCTGACGCCGCGCGAGCGCGAGGTGCTGGGGCTGATGGCGGAGGGCCGGACGAATTCGGCGGTCGCCCGGCAGCTCGTGGTCTCCGACGGCGCGGTGGAGAAGCACGTCAGCAACATCTTCCTCAAGCTGGGCCTGGCCCCCAGCGTCGGCGACCACCGCCGGGTCCTCGCCGTACTGCGGTATCTCAACTCCTGACCGGGCCGAGGTCCGCGTGCGGGTGCGCGCGCTCTCCGGCGGGGGCCGGGCGGCTCGCGTCCGCGTCCGCGTCTGCCTCGCGGCGCGGCCGGGCGACTTGCGCACCGGCCTTCGGGCGGAGGTGGGCCGGCTCGCGTCCGCGTGGGCGTGCGCCTTCCGGCGGGGGGTGGGCCGGTTCGCGTCCGCCTTCCGGCGGGGCCGGGCCGGCTCGGGTCTGCTGATCGGCCCGGCGCCCGTCCGATTTTCCGACCGCATCGGCGACCGCTCCCGCCTGCTTCGGCCACCACTCCCCCAGGCTCCCCTCCGCCCCCC
>NZ_JAAGKO020000003.1 GCF_027947535.2 Streptantibioticus silvisoli | reverse complement strand
GGGGGGGGGGGGGGGGGGGGTTGGGGGGGTTGGGGGGGGGGCGGGGGTGGTGCGGGATGGCCGGTGGGCCGGACGGGGACCGGGAGTAGTGCCGGACGGCGGCATTCACCTCCTGCTGATCGCCGCCCACCAGCAGCGCCGGCGGCCGATCACGAAGACCGGCCTCCCCGTCCAGGACGCCTTCCTCAGGATGCGCGGGGCGCCGTCAGGACCTGGAGGCTGTGGGCGGTGAGGGTGAGTGTCGACTCGGCGGGGAGGGCGGCCGGGGCCGGTGCCGTGGGTTCGGCGGTGTCCAGGACGGTGTTCCATTCCCGGCCGAGGGCGGCGGAGGGGAGGCGGAACTCCACGGGCTCGTGGTGGGCGTTGAACAGCAGCAGGAAGGAGTCGTCGGGTGCGGGCTCACGTTCCGCGCGTTCGGTGTCGCTGTCGCCGCCGAGGTGGACGGTGAGGGCGTGGGCATCGTTGCGCTGCCAGTCCTCGTCCTGCATGAGCTGTGCGTCCGGGCGCAGCCAGGCGATGTCGGCGCGTTCGACGGGGAGGGTGTCGCTGGGGCCCAGCAGGAAGCGGCGGCGGCGCAGGACGGGGTGTGCACGGCGCAGGCGCAACAGGCCCGCGGCGAAGTCGTTGAGGTGGCGCTGGTCGTCGTCGAGGTCCCAGTCCATCCAGGCGGTTTCGTTGTCCTGGCAGTAGACGTTGTTGTTGCCGCCCTGGGTGCGTCCGGTCTCGTCGCCGTGGGCGATCATGGGGACGCCCTGGGAGAGCAGCAGGGTGGCGAGGATGTTGCGTTGCTGGCGCAGGCGCAGTGTGTTGACGTCCGGGTCGTCGGTGGGGCCTTCGGCGCCGCAGTTGAAGGAGCGGTTGTCGCTTTCGCCGTCCTCGCCGTTCTCGCCGTTGGCCTCGTTGTGGCGTTCCGCGTAGGAGACCAGGTCGCGGAGGGTGAAGCCGTCGTGTGCGGTGACGAAGTTGATGCTGGCGCGCGGGCGGCGGCTGTCGTGCTGGTAGAGGTCCGGGGAGCCGGCGATGCGGGAGGCCAGTTCACCGAGTGTTGCCTCGTCGCCGCGCCAGAAGGCACGCACGGTGTCGCGGTAGCGGCCGTTCCACTCGCTCCACAGGGCGGGGAAGTTGCCGACCTGGTAGCCGTCCTCGCCGATGTCCCACGGCTCGGCGATGAGCTTGACGCGGCCGATCACCGGGTCCTGCTGCACGATGTCGAGGAACGCCGAGAGCCGGTCGACCTCGTGGAACTGGCGCAGCAGGGTCGCGGCCAGATCGAAGCGGAAGCCGTCGACGTGCATCTCGGTAACCCAGTAGCGCAGCGAGTCCATGATCATTTGGAGGACGTTCGGGTGCCGCATGAGCAGGCTGTTGCCGGTGCCGGTGGTGTCGAAGTAATGGCGCGGGTCGTCGTCGACGAGCCGGTAGTACGCCTGGTTGTCGATACCGCGGAAGGACAGCGTCGGCCCCTGGTCGTTGCCTTCGGCGGTGTGGTTGTAGACGACGTCGAGGATCACTTCCAGGCCGGCGGCGTGCATTGCCTTGACCATGGATTTGAACTCGTCGACCTGCTGGCCGCGGCTGCCGCCGGCGGCGTAGGCGTTGTGCGGGGCGAAGTAGCCGATGGTGTTGTAGCCCCAGTAGTTCGACACTCCCCGGTCGGTCAGGAACCCGTCCTGGGTGAACTGGTGCACGGGCATGAGTTCGACGGTGGTGACCCCCAGCTCGACCAGGTGGGCGATCACGGCGGGGTGGGCCATCCCGGCATACGTGCCGCGCAGTTGGTCCGGCACCTGGGGGTGCCGCTGGGTCATGCCCTTGACGTGGGCCTCGTAGATCACGGACTCGTGGTAGGGGTGGCGCGGCGGCCGGTCGTCGCCCCAGTCGAAGGAGCGGGCGTCGGTGACGACACCCAGCATGCCGTGCCCGAGCGAGTCGCTGTCGTCGGGCAGGTCCGGCTCGCCCGCCCGGTGGCCGCTCAGCGAGGGATGCCCGTCGATCTGTCCGTCGACAGCCTTCGCGTACGGGTCCAGGAGCAACTTGGCCGGGTTGCAGCGCTGTCCGTTCGCCGGGGCGTACGGTCCGTGGACGCGGTAGCCGTAGCGCTGCCCGGGACCGACACCCGGCAGGTAGCCGTGCCAGATGGATCCGTCCACCTCGGGAAGCGCCACTCTCTCCTCCCCGCCGTCGTCGTCGATCAGGCACAGTTCCACGTTCTGTGCCACCTCCGAGAACAGGGCGAAGTTGGTGCCGGCACCGTCGTACTCGGCACCCAGGGGGTAGGCGCGACCGCTGTGAAGATCCATGCCCCGGGTCTGCCCCGAAGACCGTGCTCCACGCCAGGGACCACGCCGCTGGCGTGTGTTCAGCTCAGCCCGATGGCCGAGGCGCTCCGGCTTGCGGAGTATGTCGCCACGGGGAGAGCCGTGCGCGTTCAGCCGCCGGCGCGCCACCGATCCTCTGCGGACCCGTGCCGGGTCGGGTTCGAGGCGGGCCCACGGCCACTGCGGGGGCGATGGACGCGGAACGGGCGGCCCGGGCGGTGGTACGGGCGGCGTGGCGGCGCCGGCCGGAGGTGGTGCTGACGCCGGCGGCCAAGGCGGCGGTGCGGCTGCCCGGGCTCGCGCCGGCCATCACCACGCGGGTGATGACGCCGGCGGCGCAGCTGCTGCCCGCGGCCGGGCCCGCCCCGGAGCACGACGTGTCCGCGCGGTGGCGGCCCGCCGATCCGCCGGCTACTGCTGTCCGACCTCGATCTGACACGCGAGCGGCTCCTCGCCCGCAGACCGGGCCGCCGCCAGAGCCTCTGCTCCCGGCAATGCAGCCCTCGAGTACCGACGGACCCGGCCCCGGTCGCAGCCCGAGCCCGGCTCTGGTCCGCTTGTCGGACCGCCGGACCTGCCGGGCGGGGGCTCCGTGCCGGCCCCAGGAATCGTGCAAGGCGGCAAGGTCCCTCAGACGGGTGACGGGGTTGCGGGAACGGTCCGTCTTGATGGCAGCCGGCGCGCTCCCACGGACCAGAAGTCAGCGACCGCGGCCAACTAATCAGTCCTACCGGGCCGACGATCAGATCTTCGGATTCCGCCGACCAGTGCCGCACTCGCCGGCCGACTGTCGGCCTCTCCGCGGACGCGGCGCCCGCCACCCCGCCCGGTCGAGTTCCTCCCGCACGTCGAAGCCCTCCGCGCGCAGGTTGCCTTCCCGGGCCGCCCACGGTGCCCTTCGTCCGGTACGGTCCGGCCACCCCCCACGCCGCCTCTCGCGGGGGAGGGCACACCCGGGTGCCCCGGGGTGTTCAGCCGGCCTTGGTGAGGTTCTTCTCCAGGGCGGCCAGGTAGTTGGGCAGGTGGTGGTCCTTGACGGCATCGGTCTCGGGGGCGAACAGGTCGGCGCCCAGCCCCTTGGCCCGGTCCCGCAGTTTGGCCATCAGCGGCATGGCCTCGTGGAGCCTGCCGTCGGCATCGAAGTACCGCAGCGCGTCGACGTGCGTGTAGACGGGCTCGGGCGGCAACTGCGGGACGATGTCGTTGTTGTTGACGAAGCGGTAGCAGCGGTCGGCGAACGCCTTGTTGTGCGCGCCGGCCAGCAGCCGTTCGCACGTGCGGGGCTGGCCGAAGGTGTAGACGCCGTCGGCCAGCAGCCCGGGTTCCTCGAAGTACAGGCGGGCGCCGGCCAGCATCGCCAGCGCCGCGCCGAGGCTGTGGCCGGTGAACCAGACGCTCTGCCCCTCGGTGCGCAGCTCCAGGATGGTCTCGCGGACCTGCGGATAGACGGACTGCAGGGCCTGGTGGAAGCCGTAGTGGACGAAGCCGCGGCCCGCGGGTCCGGGAACGGGCGGGGTGTCGACGTCGGTGAGCCAGTCGCGGATCTTCGCGACCTCCGTGCCCCGGAACCCGGTGACGATCATGCGGTCGCTGGCCATGACGTACGCCTGGGTGTCCTCGATCGGGAACGGCATCTTGTGCGTCGACTCGAAGTACCGCACCTGCCCGAATCCCCACGCGTGGGCCTGGGCCTCGATGCCGTCCCGGTCCAGCGACGCCAGTCCGGCCGCGCGGGCCATCCAGTACGCGTGCGGCAGGGAGTAGCCGGTCATCGAGTGGTCCAGCGCGGGGATGGTCATCGGCGTCCTTCGCGAATAGCCGGCGGTGGGTCGCCCAGCAACCTAGCCCCGCGCCTGAACGCGAGGGAACCGACCGCGCCCTCCCTCACCCGAACGGACGCAGGCGGGGCGGTCCTCCATGCTCTGGACGACGCGCGGGCGGCCCACCGCGATTCGACCAGGGCCCTCGACCAGGGCGGCTGACACCCGCAGCAGACCGCGCCACCCAGGCACCGCCGGGGGAGGCGCCAAACGTCCCGGCTCCCGGTGGTCAGCCACTCAGAACACCTCTGCGGACGGCATGCGTCGTCGGGTCGGCTGACCGCCGGAACGCAAGGCCGTGCTATCGGACGGACACACCCTTGAGGGGTGCGAGGACGGCCTGACCTCGGCAGGGAGCTGGTGGACGGGATGCCCCGCCGCCGGATGCCCTGACCACCGTGCCGACGTCCTACTAAGACTTCCGTGAGCCCGCTCCCCGGAAGTTCTCGGTTGTCCTCCCGGCCTGTCCATCCACCACCCGGATCGGCGCCTGGTCGCATTTCCGCGGAGAATCGGTCGCCAGGACCGACGCACATCATCTCCGCACCGGCGTGAATATCTGGTGTCGCGACAGGAGAAACAGCCGCCTCCCGGGCATGCAATTCGTGGAAGCGCCGCGAAATTCGAGTCGCCACCGCACATGGCGACCCGCCCTGTGCTACCGTAGTGATCAGTTGCAGTAGTGGTTCCCAAAAGCTTCAAATGAACTCACTGAACCAAAGGCTCGGTGAGAGCATTTTTGTTTCCGGTGCTTTTTCCGGGTGGGGCAATCATCACGGCGACGCTGTACTTGCACAGTGCGAGCACAGGGCACCGCCCCGAAGGAGATATGACATGGCTACTGGCACCGTGAAGTGGTTCAACGCGGAAAAGGGTTTCGGCTTCATCGAGCAGGACGGTGGCGGCGCTGACGTGTTCGCCCACTACTCGAACATCGCCGCCCAGGGCTTCCGCGAGCTCCAGGAGGGCCAGAAGGTGAACTTCGACGTCACCCAGGGCCAGAAGGGCCCGCAGGCCGAGAACATCGTTCCCGCCTGACGCTGACGCGTACGACGTAGCTGGGGCCCGCACCTGAAGGGGTGCGGGCCCCAGCTCGTTTGCTTCACAGAATTCCCCGTGCACGGCAATGGCCTCACGGGCAGCGGTAGAACCGTCGGGTGACGTATCGCCCCGGCGAATCATGACAGGACAAAGACCGCTCTGGTCTTTCGGTCCGGTATTCAGAATTTCTTTCGGCGGGTCCCCGCACCTGTCGGCGCAATGGGAAGGCGTATCTTCCCGGCTTCGTTTTCTTTTCTTCGGCTCGTACTTGCGATTCTCCATGCGGCTCATGGCTGCCGGGAATTCCTCGATACGTGCCGCATCGAGGAAGGTTCCGCATGAACCGCACCACTCGCACGAACGACCGCTACTCCCGCACCGGCGGCTCTGCCGGCTCCTCACGGGGCGGCAGTGTCCGTTCGCAGTCCTCGCGTCCCTCGGGCACGCGCCGTTCCGGCGGCTCCGGTGGTGGCCACGCGCGTCGCCCCGGGCCGCAGGGTGAGTTCGCCCTGCCGGTGACCACCACTCCCGCGCTGCCCGCCGTCGAGGCGTTCGCCGACCTCGACATGCCTGCTCCGCTGCTGGCGGCGCTCGGTGCCGAGGGCGTGGCCGTGCCGTTCCCGATCCAGGCGGCGACCCTGCCGAACACGTTGGCCGGTCGGGACGTGCTGGGCCGCGGTCGCACCGGGTCGGGCAAGACGCTGGCCTTCGGCCTGGCGCTGCTGGCCCGCACCGCCGGTCGGCGTGCCGAGGCCCGCAAGCCGCTGGCGCTGGTGCTGGTTCCCACGCGGGAGCTGGCCCAGCAGGTCACCGACGCCCTCACCCCCTACGCCCGGCCGATGCGCCTGCGGATGGCCACCGTCGTCGGCGGTATGTCGATCGGCCGCCAGGCCGGCGCCCTGCGCTCCGGCGCGGAGGTCGTCGTCGCGACCCCCGGACGGCTGAAGGACCTCATCGAACGCGGCGACTGCCAGCTCGACCAGGTCGCCATCACCGTGCTGGACGAGGCCGACCAGATGGCCGACATGGGCTTCATGCCCCAGGTCACCGAACTCCTCGACCAGGTCCTTCCCGGCGGCCAGCGCATGCTGTTCTCCGCCACCCTCGACCGCAACGTCGACCTGCTGGTACGCCGCTACCTCACCGACCCGGTCGTCCACTCCGTCGACCCCTCCGCGGGCGCGGTCACCACGATGGAACACCACGTGCTGCACGTCCAGGTCGCCGACAAGCACGCCACCATCATCGAGATCGGCGCACGCGACGGCAGTGTGATCATGTTCCTCGACACCAAGCACGCGGTCGACCGCCTCACCAAGGACCTCTTGCAAAGCGGCGTACGTGCCGCGGCGCTGCACGGCGGCAAGTCCCAGCCGCAGCGCACCCGCACCCTGGAGCAGTTCAAGTCCGGGCACGTCACGGTGCTGGTGGCCACCAACGTCGCCGCCCGCGGCATCCACGTCGACAACCTCGACCTGGTCGTCAACGTCGACCCGCCGACCGACCACAAGGACTACCTGCACCGCGGCGGCCGCACCGCCCGCGCCGGCGAGTCCGGCAGCGTCGTCACCCTGGTGATGCCCAACCAGCGACGCGACATGACCTTTCTGATGGCCGACGCGGGCATCACCCCGCTCACCACGCAGATCCGCTCCGGCGAGGCCGAACTGAGCCGCATCACCGGTGCCCAGGCCCCGTCGGGCGTGCCCGTCACCATCGCCGCGCCGGTCGCCGAACGCGCCAAGCGCCGGTCGGCCCCGTCCCGCGGCCGACGCAGCGGCACCGCCCAGGCCCGACGCTCCGCCACCACCCCGCGGACTCCGGGCGTCTCCGGTCGGGCCCTGGCCGGCGCAGCCGCCTGAGGAGCAGGCCACAGCCCTCCCGACTCGACCGCCCGTGGTCAAGCTCTCCATCAACTTGTGAGGCATCATGCGCTGTGTCATCGCCCGCTTCTCCTTCAACTTCGTCAAGAGCGAAGTGCTGGAATCGATGAAGGGCATCAAACCCGAACCCGTGACCGGTGAGTCCGTGATCATCGGCCGCCGCACCTACCCCGTCAAACAGGTCGGCGAAGTACTCACCCGACAGGACCGCCGCGACTTCTCCGCCGGCGAGGTCACCCGGGCGATGAGCCGCCTCGGCTTCACCTGCCGCCCCACCCCCGGGCACACCCCCGTACGAGTCCTCACCAGGCTCCAGACGGCGGCAGCACTGCTGGGAACCCCGACACCCGCATAACCAGCTCAGGCACACCCACCCCGAGACCCTGCGCCCTCCGCACGCCCCGAACACCCGGGCGAGTACCCGCGTACTCCGGCCGGCACAGCTGGGGACGCTGTGCTCGCCCTTGCGTATCCAGCCGTAGCCGATGCGGCCTTGGGTGCCGCCGCTGCGGGCGCAGGCGAGGTGCCGGCCCGCCCGCTCGATCAGGTGCCCGTAGGCCCCTTCTGCCTGGTACGGCACAGCACCTCCGGTCTCCAGGGCAGGGGGATCGCGGTCAGAAGTGTGGGTTCTCGACGGGCCGGTCGGTGTCGGTGGCTGCGGCGAGCAGTTCGGTCGGGTCGCCGGGTTCGAAGGAGTGCGGGTCGATCCACCAGCCCGCACGGGTGACGGTGCGGGCCTTGTTCTCCATGGCCTCCCATTCGGTCTCGGCGGTGTCGCCCTCGACGACGAGCGTGGTGCAGGCGGTGGCCAGGACCTGGTGCCGGCAGCGGGTACCCCAGGCCACGGCACGCTCGGTACCTTCCAGCTGCGGCATCCGGTACCGGGCCGACCAGGCTTCGGACTCCGCTTGCTCCTGGGCGCGCTTGGCCTCCAGCCAGGCGGCCTTGTCCCGTTCGTCGCCGTCGCGTGCGGTTCGCCAGTAGTCGGTACCCCCCTGCGTGGCGAGCCGCGCGGCGAAGCCCGCGCGGCGGTCGGCCGGTCGGACAGGTCGCGGGCTGCGCTGTGTCCGCAGGCGAAGCTCCAGCCCGTTTTCACGGCCATGGGGGCTGTTCCTTGCAGGAGTCCTCCACAGCGCTGTTTGGCGAGGGGAGGCCGTCAGTTCCCGGGGTTCAACTGCGGCCGGTATCCGGCTTCGGCTGCTGGACAGCGGAGCCGCCTGTGCCCTTGTGTTTCCTGGCTCCCGGTGCGGTTGCGGCGGGGAACCTGTGCTCGGTGGGAAGGTCGTGTCGCGCCCCTGGGTCAGTGCTGTGCGGCGTACATGTCTTCGATCGCCTTGAGTACGAGGTCGGGACGTTCCGTCGGCAGCTCGTGGGAGGTGCCCTTGGCGGTGACGAGCGTTCGGTTGGGTGCCTGCTTGACGAACGAGGCCGCGGCGTCACGCCAGCGCTGGGCGTCCTCGGGAGACCCGTCGAACGGGGTCTTCCCCGACACCATGACCGTCACCGGGACCGAGTCCGGCCACGTCACCTCATGGAATGCCCGATGCGCCGCGGCGAAGCCCTCCGCAGTGGAGATGAGCTGACGGTTCGCCGGCTTGTCGGGGTCCTTTCTCGCCGCGTCGACCTCCGGCTGGGTCGCCGCTACGAGACGGGGAATCTCCGTGTCCGTGAAGAACTGGGGGAGGTTGGCGTCGACCAGGACCGCACCGGAGAGCATCTTCGGATTGTCCCTTGCGAAGTAGTTCGCGATCTCGCCGGCCTGGGAGTGGGCCACCAACGTCATGTCAGTGCTGACGCCCAACTGCTTGAGCCCCGCCTCGAGGTCGCTGACGGCGCTCTCGACCTTCCACGGGCCGGGCACGACGTCGCTCCTGCCGAGGCCGGCCCGGTCGTAGGTGATGACAGTGGCGCCGGTGGCCGCGTGAAGTTCGGGGACGATGTCCTTCCACTGCGAGGAGTCCTCGCCGCCGCCCGAGTCCAGGACGATGGTGGAACCGTTGCCCCGCGTGACGAAGAAGGCCAGACGGTGACCGTTGTTGTCGACCATACGCAGCTGCGCTCCGGCCGCCTTACCGGTCCCCGCAGAGGCGGACGGCGGGGCGGAGCGGCTGGAGGAGGAACCACTGCCACCGCACGCCGTGACGGCACCGCCAGCCAGGGCCAGCAAGGCGAGGGACGACAGAACACGATACGCGGACCGGTGCTTGCGGGGAGTACGGGACATCAGTGATCCTTCGACGGCTGCGAGTGTTGGCGCCTGCACCATCATTCGCAGTCCCGGTTGCCCACACGACCCTGCTGGCATGTCGGTTGACGCTGACGCTGAGGCCAGTGAGCGTGGTGGGGATACCCCCCCGTGGGCGCGGGCCCGGGGTTTCGTCTGCCGCCACTACTCCGTCCCGCAAACGGGAGACCCTCGCAGTCCTCCCTCTCCCACTTGCCCCGCCCCATACGCCGCGACTTCGGCAGCGTGCACAGTCGACGTTGTCCACCGCCTCGTGGCTGTGCGGCCTGACCAGGTGCGTGACGTAGTGCGGCGGCCGTGGCGAAGGCCCGACGATGGATACCGATGCCGGGACCGCGCGGCGGCCCGGCGGGACAGCGGAGCGCGAAGTCAAAGCCCTACTCGCGGCCGAGCCGCTCCTGCCGGCCCCTCACACACAGGCCAGTCGTCCCCCGATCGTCCGCCACCACATCGATCCCACTCGAAGTCCGTGCCCGGCAGTCACGGCCGGCTGCGTGCACCGGATGCCCGAAGCGTTTCGTCTGGATCGTCGGTGGAGCCGGGTGATGACGACCGATCAGTCCTGCCTTGTCGCTCAGCACCAGCACTGTTGCTCCGACCGGTTGAATCCAAGGAGGCCGCGTTGAGGATCTCGTTCAACCGTCTGAGCTCGGCGCTTCCTTCTTCAGCGCCCTGACCTGGTTGGCGCCGTCGGGCGAGGGGCCTTCGCCGTGTGTGAACCTGACCGGGGATACTCGGGCCCCTGCGTATCGACTTCGATGCCGAGACCGTGGGACGCAAACCCGTTCTACAAGCTCCTCACCGCTGTCGTGGTGCCCCGGCCGATCGCCGGGGTGTCTTCGATCGGCGCGGACGGAACGTCCAATCTGGCCCCTCCGTGATTCGGCGGAAAGCGGTGCCGCTGCGGGGACGGTAGTCGGGAGAGTGGGATTCGGCAACGGCCCTGGGCACAGGTGGGTGCGCCGCTGTGGGGGGTGGTGTCCGAGGTCGGACTCGAACACTACGCCCACACGTTGGGACGGTCGGCGACGCTGGTGATGGCGTAGGTAAGTGGGTCAAGCCTTGACCCTGCCTGAATTAATGCCTCGTCCCGGGGCGTCCCTGGGACGGCCGCAGGCATGCGGAGTGGAGACTCGGTCATACGGGAACGGTGATGTCTGGAAGATGGCGGCCAAACAGGGGGCCGCTTTCGCGCGTCACAGCAGTGGCTTGACGTCTTCCCAGATCGCCACGAGGTCCTCGTGCCCGACCGCCGGGGGGCGGTAGCCACTCGCGCGGACGGAGTCCAAGAACTCGCCCGGGAGCCGCAAGTGGTGGCGCGAGACGTAGAACCAGAGATCGCCACGCCAGACCCAGGCGCCATCGGTGAAGATCGAGTCTCCGCCGAGGACACGCTCGGAAGAACCGAGCAGGTCAGCGACGACACCCATGGCACTGAAGATCTCTTCCCCGGCCCGCAGGTATCCGACGACCCGTTCCTCGTCGTCCGGAGGTTCGTGACCGACCAGGGTGACCAGGCCAGGCAGCGGCTCCGCCGTTACTCCCGGCCACAACTCCGCGCACACACCAAGAATCCTCATGCGCCATTCCCCTCGCTCGCCACAGCAATCCCGCGTCGACGGGCGTGCCGCGGTGCGGTCGTTCCCATCAGTGACCCCCTCCGTGGATCGGCAGGAACGTCCGCCAGTACCCGCCACCGAAGATCTCCGGTGTCTGTCCTGGCCCGCCCAGCCGACTCACACCCACCTTATTGGTCGGTGCTTTGACCGGTACTCCGAGGTGGTTGGCGACGCTCTGCGCAGCCGGGACCTCGCCGCTGTCCGGGGTGGACGTCCCGGTATGACAGGAGACAAGCCGGACCGGGCCGCCGTCGTAGGAGGGGTTGTTCCGCACGGCCTCCGCGATGTGTGTGGGGTGGGTGTCACCGGCGGGGAACCCGTGGCCGGCAGCGTTGACCCGGCCGGGTTCGAAGTAGCCGCGGTTGTTCCCATGTACCACGACATCGTGGTAGCCAGGTTCACTGCGGACGCTGTCGAAGTTGATCCGGGTGGCGTTGTCGTAGCCGATGGCCGTGGAGCCGTCGCGGTAGTAGACCGGGTCCCTGGAGGAGAGTTCGCCGTCTGGTGCGTGCGCGGGCGGGGCGGCGACATGGGAGTCGTCGGCCGTCCTGGCCCGCTGGGCGCGACGCGTTCCCATGTCGGCAGGGTTTGGTTCGCCCGAGAGGTCGTGATGGTCGGTGTCGGCCTCCGCACCGGTACGGGCCTGGCGGTGGGCGTCACCCACGGCTCGTGCTCCGCCCGCCGCCGTGGCACCGGTACCGGCGACGTCGGCGAGCTCGTGGTGCCCCCGGCCGTCGGCGTGCGGGTGGTGTTTGGCGGCGTTGGTGAGGTCGTCCTCGGCCTTGTCGAATTCGTCGGCGGCGGTGTGGATGTGCTGGCCGACGCGGTAATGGCCCTTGCCGAGGGCTTCAGGGAGTTTGCGGGCGAGGTCTTCGAGGAATTCGGTGGTCGGTTTGATGACCTTGCCGATGATGTCGCTCACTGTGTCGTCAGCCGCCGCTGGTGAAGGTCATGGAGGTGACACGGTTACGGAAGGCGTGGCCGACGGCGAGGTTGTTCTCGGCCTGGTGCAGGGCGGTGTCGCCGTGGGCGCGCATGGCGGCGGTGTCGACCTTGAGGCTGGGGCCGGGCCCGCCAACCGCCACGTGGGCAATTTCAGCGAACAGCAGCTTCTCCACGGCGTGGTCGAGCTGTTCCTTGAACGGCCCGGTGATCTTGTTGACGAGGGCGGACTCGGCGGTGGAGATGAAGTTGCTGATGATGTCGTTCATCGCGCCCTGCTGGATGCGGACCTGCACCAGCGCGGCTGCGTCCGACAGTCCCAGCGTCGCCACCGATCCGACCGCGTCTCCGATCAGCTCAGCAGCCGCGATGCCCAGTTGGGTGATGCACGCGTACTTCATCGTCGTGACCGCGTCCGCGATGACGACCAGGGCGTCCGCGAGACCGTGGCAGACCTCGATGAGCGTCCCCATGTGGCCCTGCGTCTGGTCCGCCCACATCTCCGCCAGCGAGGAGTAGGACTGCGCCTGGTACACCTGCGGGAGATCCCCAGTCACCATCCTGTGCGTCACATCGCGAGACGACTGGCACTCGTACGCGTAACGCCGCACCTCCCGCGCCGCGTCCTTCAGCTGGTCCTCGTCGATCTCAGGCCAGTTGAAGCCCAAAAGATTGACCACCTCGGCAAGATGATGCGGCAAGTTGATAGCCACACAGAAAGTCCCCCGGTCAGCCATGTGCATGCCCGAGGCATCATCCTATGATCACTCTGACGGCCTTCGGGTTCCAGCCGCACCGGGCGCATGGAGTTTCCTGGAGTCGTACTTGTCCTGCCAGACAGGCTGCGGCCGAACCAGAAAACCAAGCGCACGGTCCTGGACGACTGGGAGGGCAACCACGACACCGAGGCCCGACGTGTTCTCTACGTGGCCGGCTCACGGGCACAGGAGCTACTGGTGTGCGCAATTCATCGGGAGCACGTCAGTCGAGTTGCCGCGCTGCTCGATGCGAAGGGCATTTCGTACATCAAGCGGTAGCCGATGGGCTCAGCCCTCGCTGACCCGGATCGGCACGCCGTTCTCGTTGCGCTCGTAGGTGCGGCGGCTGTTCTTCTCGATCTTGCGGGCGACCTCGTCGCCGAGGTCGACGCCGTTCATCTCGGCGAGGGCCGCCAGGTAGAGGAATACGTCGGCCAGCTCCTCACCGAAGTCAGGTAGGCCCTTGCGCCAGGCGGTGAACGCCTCGCCGATCTCGGCCGTGAGTAGGCCGAACTCCAGTGGTACGTCCGTGGTGTTGAAGCCCTTGGCGGTCTTGTTCTCCCACGCGAGTTTCTGGGCGAGTTGGATGTCCACGGCTCCTCCGGCGGTGGGGTGGCGGGTGCGGTCGCAGCCTAGCCGGGGCCGCGACCGTACCCGAGGAAGGGCCCCAGTTTTCACCCCGTCGAGTCTGAAGGACGTGCGGGCCGGGGTCAGCCTGCGGGAGTCCTCATCGTCCCCACGGGGGGTCTCAACCGGGATGCCCGGGGCGGCGGGGCGACAGACCGCAGAGTCCTCATCGCCCCGCCTGGGGACTCAACCTGCTGACTCCGCCGCCCTCACGCTCGAATCCCGTGAGGGAGCCTTCAGCGTCCCCGCAACTCATCGACGCACCTGATGAACGCCTCCGTATCGGCCAGGTCCGGCAGGGTGCATTCCGCGCCGGCATCCCGGAGTTCGTCCTGGTTGAACTTGCCCGATGCCACCGCGATGACCGGGACGCCGGCGTCGAGCGCGGCGGCGACGTCGGCGGGGGTGTCGCCCACGATGACGGTGTCCTGCTGTCGGATGTCCGTTCCGTAGCGGGTGGAGGCACGCCGCATGGCGAGACGTACCAGGTCCGCCCGTTCGTCGGCGTCCTCGCCGTAACCGCCCGCGGGCCAGTCGATGTGGTGGTCGAGGCCGAAGGCCCGCAGCTTGATCTCCGCCACCGGCCGCACGTTCCCCGTCACCGCCGTCTGCGCGACGTCGTCCATCGCGGCGAGGGATTTCAAGGCCGCCCCCGCACCGGGAAGCGCGTGTCCGGTACGTTGCAGATCTGCGAGCCGGGCGATGTGCCGCTCGGCCAGTTCACGGGCGAACCGTTCGAAGTCGGCTCGGCTCGGGTTCAGGCCGTGGAGTTTGGCGGTCTCCCGGAAGATCACCGCCTCCGTGATGCCGTCGACTCGTGCCTGCCGGAGCATGGGTTGACCGGTAGTCCTTTCGAAGGCTTCACCGGACAGTTCTTCACCGATACCACGCGTGTCGATCAAGGTGTGGTCGATGTCCCACAGGATGAGCCGCACAGTAACGCCCTTTCTGTCGTGCATCGGAAGAGTACGCATGCCCGCACACAAGGGTCACTCTCAGCCGATTGCATGGTTACTCTGACATCGCACGCGGTACGGCGAAGGGGGCCTTCATGACCGGCGAGGCCGCACGCATCGGCCAGCGGATCAGAACCTGGCGCCTCAAACAGGGGCGCAGCCAGGCGGTGATCGCCGGCCTGGTCGGCATCACCGAGGATTACCTCTCGCGCATCGAGCGGGGGCGACGTCTGCCGACCATCCCGGTACTCCTCCTGCTGGCGCGTGAACTGGGCGTCGAGCCCTCGGCGTTGCTCGACGCGGCTGACTCCGAGCAGATCCCGCCCGCCCCGGACGGTTCCATCGATGCCGACGTGGCGGCCTGCCTGCTCCGTGCCGGGGCCACGGGCGAGGCTTGCGTTGTGACCTCCCAGGTGCTGCGCGAGCGCGTCGATGAGGTGTGGCAGCTCTGGCAGACGTCCAGCACCCGGTTCACCGACGCTGCCGCTCTGCTCCCCGCGCTGATCGCGGACGTCGAGTCGGCGCGCAGGCGCGGCGGAACGGAACCGGTCGAACGCCGGGAGACCCACCGTTGCGCCGCCGACCTCTACGGACTCCTGCGCAGCTATTGCCGGCGCACGGGGAGCCGTGACCTCGGACTGCTGGTGGCGGATCGTGCGATGCGAGCGGCGGAGGACGCCGACGATCCCGTGCGCATGGCGGCGGCGACCTGGAACCTCGGCCACATGCTGCTCAACAACGATCAGTCGGACGGCGCCGAGGAGACCGTGGTGCACACCATCGAGAGCTTGTCGCGGCTCCCGGCGTCCCGCGAGGTGGCGGCCCTGATCGGAGCGCTGGAACTGGTGGCCGTGGTCGCCGCCGCCAGACAGCGGCAGTGGTGGCGTGCCAGGGAGCGATTGTCGGCGCAAGCGTTTCCAGCTGCCGAACGGGTCGGTGAGTCGAACGTCCTCGGAACCGTCTTCGGGCCCACGAACGTGCAGTTGCACGCGCTGAGCATCGAGATGGAGGCCGGCAACGCATCCGCCGCCCTTCACGTGGCCGACACCATCGAGACCGGCCACCTGCCGATCGAACGGCGGTTCACCTTCCTGCTGGAAGTCGCCCGGTGCTACGACCTCGACCGGGACGACGCCGGAGCGTTCGTCACCCTGCTGGACATCGAGCAGATGGCCCCCGAGGACCTGACGCGGAGCCCGCTCGCACGCGAGATCATCACCGACCTTCGCAACCGGAGCACCCGCACCTACCGTCGGCAGATCTCCGCCCTTGCCGAACGCGTCGGCATCGCCTGACCCGGACGGATGGTCCACCCGGACTGTGAGTCCGGGTACCGCGCGCTGACCGCTTCCAGCTTTTTCGTCACCCCACCACTTGAGGGAGTGACACATGCGGGCCGCAGCTGATCCGACGATCCCGCCAGAGGGAGCATCCGTTCCCGCCGGCGTGGAGTGGGACGCCATCCGCACGCCGCGACCGATGGGCCTCGCCGCATTGCGAAGGCTCTCCGCTCCGGAGGGAGCGGTTCTGGTCGATCCGGTCGGCCGGGCGCTGTTCTTCTTCGTCCGTCCGGGCACGGCACAGAACTGGTGCCTGCCTCTCACCGTCGCTCTCGGTAAGGGGCATCTGGTGGAACTGCCGCCCGGAGGACGCGACCGTCCCCCCGGCGCCTACTGGCTTGCGGCCTCCACCTGCCTGGTCCTCACGCTGGCCCGCCCCCTTCACCTCGCCCTGCGGGCCGTCCTCACATCGATGCATTCCACCGAGGAATCCTCATGACCGACTCTCACGGTACGCAGCCAGGCGTCGCGCAATCGGTCCCTGCGGTTGTCGGAGACGGTCCTCGCTCCGCTGATACCTCCGATCCGGTGCTCCTGCACATGTCGTCGCCTCGCACCGAGATCTCCGTCGCCCATCTGCGGGACCAGGCCCTCGCCGTGGTCGTGGGAGCGGGACTTCGGCGGCTCGGGGATGCGGTGCGGCTCGTGATGAGCGAGCTGGCGACGAACGCCGTCCGCTACGGGCAGCATGAGGCGTTCGATGTCCGTGTCAGGAGGTCGGGCAACGGGGTGCGGATCGAGGTCGACGACCGCACCCAGGGCCGCTTCGCCCTCGTCGGGGCGCTGCCCGACGAAACCGCGGAGCAGGGACGCGGCCTGTTGATGGTGGAGGCCGTGGCCCAGGCGTGGGGAACGTCCGCCGACGGGCGCATCACCTGGGCGGACGTCGCTTCGGCAGGCAAATGACGCTTCAGAACATCTGCAGGGCTTGCCCCGCACTCAGCGCTCGCACCACACAACCGAACCCGGCGGCCCGACCATCGACATCGGCCCGACCAACTCCCATCTACCGGAGAACAGACTGTGAGCATTCCACCGTCCACGAAGAACAGCGGTGATGTGTCGGCCGTTTCGCCTCTGGACGGCACGCCGCCCGCGCGACTCGACATCGCCAATGACCTGCTGCGCTGCGCAAAACTGGCGCAGACCGTCCGGTCCATCCCGGACAGCGAGCGCACCGAAGAACAACGCGCCGAGCTGCGCCGGACGAACCGTACGAACACGGAGGCACTGCGCCGCATCGTCGCCGATCACGGTTGGCCGAGCGTCACCCTTGTTGGGCTCGACGCGGGGCACGCCGCGTGGCTGATCGCCCTCCGGTGCGACGACGCGGAGTTCCAAAACGGTGTCCTGCCGCTCCTTGCGGACGCCGTGGCCGCCGACGAAGCCGAATCTGCCTGGTGGGCGCGCATCTACGACCGGTGCTGTGCCCTCACCGGGGTCAAGCAGTGGTTCGGTACGCAGTTCCGCAACGGGCCCGACAGCATCGAAATGTATCCGGTCGATGATCCGGAGAAACGGGACGCCCGCCGGGCGGAGTACGGACTCAGACCTCATCCGGAGAAGACGGCCGAGTTGCGGCAGCGGTACGGGAGGGAGGCGGCATGACGACGGCTGCCCTGCGCATTGATGACGCCGAGTCCCATTCCCAGTGCCCGATGAGTCCCGGTTCGGCGCCGGAGGGCGTCAAGCTGGCGTCGGGAGACCCGAGGTGTCCAGCGGTTCGCGAGACCAGCCGCTTCATCCCGTACATCACCCCGCTCAAGGGCCAACTACCCACCGGGCACGAGCTCATTGTCCCGCGGGATAACGGCTTGGGGGTGATGTTCCGGGACGAGACCCCCGTCGACCGTGACCGGCGGGGCGCGCTGTGGATTCGTACTGCGCCACCGTCCGCGGGACGCCCGATCCCCCTCTACCGGCACGTCCTCCCGCGTCGTACCGGCGAGGCCATGCTCGACATGCGCTGTCAGGGTTGCAACGGCGACCTCGACCGCACCCGTCAGGGAACCCTGTTCTTCGTCAAACCGGACGAAACCCGTCGCAACCTCAACTGGCCCGACGTGGAATACACCCACCACCCACCGGTATGCCTGCCCTGCGCCCGCGAAGCGCTGCTCGAATGCTCCTTCGCCCAGAAGGCTCCGGCTCTGCGCGTCCGCAACCCCCGCCCCTGGGGCATCTTCGGCATCTGCTTCCGCCCCGGCACCGACGGATCACTCGAACTGGTCCGCGAGATCGACCGCTGCGTCTACGACGACCTGAAGCTGCTGCCGTGGATGGTCGCCCTTCAACCGCTGGCCAAGCTGAGCCGCTGCACCGTGGTCGACATCCGGGCCGAACTTGCCGCAGCAGGACTGTAGATCCCGGCCAAGGCATCGCGCCGCCGGATACGACAGGCACCACCAAGGAGGGGACGTGAACACGCAAGCCCTGACGGGAGTCGGCCCGGTCCGGGAAGAACCGGACGCCGTGGCCAGGCTGGCCGGGGCCGTCCTCGGGGCCTGGCGGCGGCGCAGCGGACTCAGCCGTGAGGACTTCGGCCGGCGCAGCGGCTACAGCGCGGAGCTGGTCTCCTCGGTGGAGATCGGACGCCGAGCCCCCACCACGTCCTACCTGACGGCGGCCGACGACATCTGCGACGCACAGGGCGCGATCACCGCGATGGACCCCCACATCCGCCAACGCCCTCGAACCCGCCCGGAGACTGACCACCGGCACGGCCCCGGTACGGCCTTGTCGTTCTTCGCACCGACCGTGCTGCCCGACCTGTTCCTCACCGACTCCGAAGCCGAGGCCCGCGACAAGGCCGAGCCGCTGGCCGTCGCGGACGAGGACGGGGGCGGGGACGGGGCGGCTGGCCGACGGCGGATTCTCGACGCGGGAAGTCCGATCTGCCTCGTCCTGGACGAGGGCGTCCTGCTCCGCACGCTCGGCGACCGATCAGCACACCACCGACACCTCGCCGATCTCGCGGACCACCCCCGCATCACCGTCCAGGTCCTCCCCCTCGACAGCGGAGAACCCCCGGCCCTGACCTGCCCGGTCACCCTGCTACGCCACGGTGACCGGGCGAGCGGCTTCGTCCACGTCGACACCGGCGTTCACTGGCTCAG
Source organism: Streptantibioticus silvisoli (assembly GCF_027947535.2). GTDB lineage: Bacteria > Actinomycetota > Actinomycetes > Streptomycetales > Streptomycetaceae > Streptantibioticus_C > Streptantibioticus_C silvisoli. Next base: position 264,620 of record NZ_JAAGKO020000003.1, on the reverse strand, counting down.
GCCGGACGCGGTCCGCGACGTCGAACAGCGCTTCGCCACCCTGCGCCCGACCGCCCTGCCGCCCCGCACCTCACGAGCCCTCGTCCTCGACGCGGCCGACCGGACCGGCCGATGACCGCCGTGCTCGCCTTCATCACCGCCCCGCCCGAACACGACACCCACCAACTCACCGGCTCTTTAGGGTCCCTGGGCGTCAAAACCGTCTTGGCCAAGAGCAGCACCGACCTCGCGCGCGCCGCCACAGCACGGGGAGCCGACCCCGTCGACGCGCTGTGCGAGGCACTGGACGCCCGCGTTGCCACGATCGCCGCCTGCGATCTGCTCGTCGCGGTCCTCGACGGTACCCACCCCGACGTCCTGGTCGACATCGGAATCGCCTACGCCAGTGGCACCGACTGCTACGCCCTCCAGACCCACGGCGAACCCCTCGAAGCACTGCACACCGACATGCTCGACGGACACGCCCGCACCACTCCCGCCCTACTCACTCGCCTACGCCAACACCTGCGCCTGCCCCCGGCCGACAGCAACCCCCTGACGCCGGTCGATGACGCGATGACGCGATGACGCGATGACGCGATGACGATCTTGCGAGTGCTGGAGTCGGCTCGGTTGTCCCATCGAAAAACGGCGGGTCCGGCACGTTCAGGTGGGGGATCAGGCTGGGGAGGGCCAGGCTGGGCAGGACGTAGCGCCACAGGTCGGTGAGCCGTCGATGAGCTCTTGGCGGCCGGTGGGGACGTCGGAAACGAGTGGGACGCCGGTGTAGGGGCCGACGAGGAGGCGTGCAACGCGGGCCGGTTCGGCGGAGGCGACGAGTTCTCCGTCCGCCTTGGCGGCGTCCAGGCCGGACCGTACGGCTCATATGGCCGCCGGTGGCGCCCAGCACCGGGCGTTTGACGTACTCGATGATGTCGGGAGGTCTTCGAGGTCCCGGGGCGCCGGACGAGTCGGTCGAGGTCGTAGAAGATCACGCCGTCGATGGCGCCGCTGGCGAGGTCCGCCAGCCGTTGGCTGAACCGGGGGCGGACCACGACCCAGTCGATGGTGCCGTCGTCCTTGACGACCTTCTTCTTTTTGAACGCGGAGGTGTCGTTCTCCTTATGGACCTGGGCGAACTCCGGCCGGCGCAGGCGGTTGTGGGCGTCGTCGGCGTCCTCCTGCTGGCGGTGACTCCGGCGTCCAGGCCGAAGCGGCCGGAGGAGATGCACGGGGTAGGCGGCGTCGGGCGAGGGGCCTTCGCCGTGCGTGAACCCGACCGGGGATACTCGGACCCATGCGTATCGACTTCGATCCCGAGACCGTGGGACGCAACCCGTTCTACAAGCTCCTCACCGCTGTCGTGGTGCCCCGGCCGATCGCCTGGGTGTCTTCGATCGGCGCGGACGGAACGTCCAATCTGGCCCCGCACTCGTTCTTCTCCGTGGCCTGCGTCAGTCCTCCGATGGTGCAGTTCACGTCGGTGGGGCGGAAGGACACGTTGGTGAACGTGGAGGCTACCGGGGAGTTCGTGGTCTGTCTGGCGCCGGAGGAGTTGGCGCGGGAGATCAACGGGACGGCGACGGACTTTCCGCGCGGGGTGAGTGAGTTCGAGGCGGTCGGGCTCGCGACGGAGCCGAGTCTTCGCGTGAAGCCGCCGCGGGTGGCGGCCTCACCGGTCGCGTTGGAGTGCGTGCTGCACAGCACCGTGAACCTGGGCGACTCCACCGTCGTCTTCGGGCGCGTCGTGCACGCCGCGGTCGCCGAGGAGGTCCTGGTCGACGGGCACCCGGAGGCCAGGCTGATGCGGCCGCTGAGCCGGCTCGGCAAGAACGAGTGGGCGACCGTCGGCGAGTTCAAGGACATCGCCCGCATCCCCTACGACCAGTTGCAGAGCTGACCCCGGCGCCGACCCCGCCGCCGGCCCTGGCCCCGCCCCGGACGACCTGACGCCGCCCTCGATCCCCGTCCCCGCTGCCCCGGCTCCGACTCCGGCCCCGGCTCCGGCTCCGACTCCGACTTCGACTTCGACTTCGGCTCCGGCTCCGACTCCGACTCCGACTCCGCAAGCCTCGGCCCCGCCGTCCCCGCCCGCGCCCCGATGATCTGACCTCCCCCGACCCCGCTGCCTCCGGAAGAACCCCCGCGGAAGAACCCGCCCAGAAGAACTTCCCCGATGGGAAAACCATTCGCCCGCCGCGCCGTTGACCGGCCATCATGGGCGCATGTTCCGGTATCCCTTCATCAGCGCGGTGCCCGCGGTCGCGGGCGCGCCGGGGGCTGCCGTCGAGCGGGGCGCCGAAGCATCGGCCGGCGCGGGCGCGTTTCTCGGCGGCGCCCGAAGGTGACCCTTCCCGGAGAGTTCCGCGGACCCCGCAGGGGGAGGGTCGGCGGGGTCGAGGGGTTCGCGCGCGCTCAACGCGATCCGCGTAGTCGTCGCTGACACGTGATGTCGGTCGATGTCACGCGGTACGACGCGACGTGGCTTGACGCGATCGACGTGTGGGCGCGATTCACGTGAAGCGGTCCGAGGGGACAGCAGCATGTCCAAGCAGGCTTACGTGCGGACCAAGCCGCACCTGAACATCGGCACGATGGGTCACGTCGACCACGGCAAGACCACCCTGACCGCCGCCATCACCAAGGTGCTCAGCGAGAACGGCACCGGCGGCGGCACCTTCGTCCCGTTCGACCGGATCGACCGGGCGCCGGAGGAGTCGGCGCGCGGTATCACGATCAACATCGCGCACGTCGAGTACGAGACCGCCACCCGGCACTACGCGCACGTCGACATGCCCGGCCACGCCGACTTCGTGAAGAACATGATCACCGGTGCCGCGCAGCTGGACGGCGCGATCCTGGTGGTGTCCGCGCTCGACGGGATCATGCCGCAGACCGCTGAACACGTGCTGTTGGCGCGGCAGTTGAGCGTTGAGTACATCGTGGTGGCGCTGAACAAGGCGGACGCCGGCGACCCGGAGCTGACCGACCTGGTGGAGCTGGAGGTGCGCGAACTGCTCGTCCGGCACGGCTACCCGGGCGAGACGCTGCCGGTCGTGCGGGTCTCCGGGCTGCGCGCGCTGGACGGCGACCCGCGGTGGACCGGCGCCGTCGAGGCGCTGCTCGACGCGGTGGACACGTTCGTCCCGGTGCCGGCCCGCTACACCGACGCGCCCTTCCTGCTCAGCGTGGAGAACGTGCTGACCATCACCGGCCGCGGCACCGTGGTGACCGGCGCGGTGGAGCGCGGCAGGGTGCGGGTCGGCGACCGCGTCGAGGTGCTGGGTGCGGAGCTGGAGTCGGTGGTCACCGGCGTCGAGACGTTCGGCAAGCCGATGGAGTGCGCGGAGGCGGGCGACAACGTGGCGTTGCTGCTGCGCGGTGTGCAACGCGAGACGGTGCGGCGCGGTCACGTGGTCGCGGCGCCCGGGAGCGTGCTGCCGAGCAGCCGGTTCACCGCCCGGGTGTTCGTGCTGCCGACCGAGCAGGGCGGGCGCCGCACCCCGGTGTCCACCGGGTACCGGCCGCAGTTCTACATCCGCACCGCGGACGTGGTCGGCGACATCGACCTCGGCGGGACCCTGGTGGCGCGGCCGGGCGACACCGTGGAGATGACGGTGGAGCTGGGACGCGCGGTGCCGTTGGAGCCCGGCCTCGGGTTCGCCGTCCGGGAGGGCGGCCGCACGGTCGCCGCCGGCACGGTGACGTCGGTCGGCTGACCGGATGGTGGCTGGCTGATCGGACCGTCGTACCGGTGACGGCACGCCCGGCGGCGTACCGGCGCACGCCCGGTCGGCGCAGCGGTGACCGCGTTACGGCCGTCGTGACGTCGTCGGCCGCACCCGGTTCGTTCACGGTCCGCCGCGGGGTCGACCCTCGCGGCGGACCGGGGACAATGGCCCGGTGAACGACACGCACGACGACGAGCCCGGCCGGCCCGGCGGAACGTCCGGGGAGAAGCCCGGCCCGGAACCCGGGGGAAAACCTGGTGCGGAACTCGGGGAGCAGCCCGGTGAGGAACCCGGCGGCGGCCCGGACGACCCGCGGACCCCGGTCGGGTGGGACGCCGATTTCGGTGCCGCCCGGCTGCTGCCGGACGTGGACCGGCCCGCGGGGTGGCTGTTGACGGTGGACGGGGCGCCGCAGTCCTATGTCGACCTCGGCGATCCGGAGTACCTGGAGTTCGAGTACGTCCGCCGGCTGGCCTTCGCCGTCGACGCGGCGGCGCCGGCCGGCCGGGCGCTGGACGTGCTGCACCTGGGCGGCGGGGCGATGACCCTGCCGCGTTACGTGGCCGCCACCCGGCCGGGGTCGCGGCAGGAGGTCGTCGAGGCGGACCGCGCCCTGGCCGCCCTCGTGGCGGAACACCTGCCGCTCGCCCCGGACCACGGCGTCACGATCCGCACCGGCGACGCCCGCGACCTGGTCGAACGGGAACCGGCCGGGGCGTACGACCTCGTGGTGGCCGACGTCTTCGGCGGCTCGCGGGTGCCGGCGCACCTGACGTCGGTGGAGTACCTGCGGTCGGCGGAACGGGTCCTGCGTCCCGACGGGCTCTACCTCGCGAACCTGGCCGACGGCGCGCCGTTCGCCTTCCTCAAGCCCCAACTGGCGACGCTGGCAGCGGTTTTCGAGCACGTCTGCCTGCTGGCCGAACCGGGGGTGCTGCGCGGACGGCGGTTCGGCAACGCGGTCGTCGTCGCCGGTCACCGTGAGCCTCCGGTGGCCGCGATGGCCCGCCGCGCCGCCTCCGACGCCTTCCCCGCCCGCGTCGAACACGGCGAGTCCCTGCGGAAGTTCACCGGTGCGGCCCGCCCGGTCCACGACCCCGACGCCGTGCGGTCCCCGGCCCCGCCCGCCGGAGCCTTCAGCGTGGGCTGACCCGGATCGCGCCCGCCTTCCGGGCCCGGCCGGCGTACTGACGCTCCGTCAACTCGCGCGGCGCGACGGCATCCTGCTCCCGCTCGCCCCGCACCCCTCCGTCAACTCCCGCAGCGGGACGGCACCCCGCTCCGGCCCCCGCCCCGCCCCCTCCGTCAACTTCCTTGCCCCGCCAGCCCGTTCAGCCACCCCGTCCACGCCTCCGTGGCCACGGCCTCCGCTTTGGCGCCGGACTCCGTTCCCTCCGCCGACGTGGCGAACGCGTGCCGTTCCACGACCACCGTGTCCCGGTAGCCGTGCACCAGCATGTAGAGGGAGTCGGCGGTGCGTACGCCGAGGAAGTCGGGCTCGTGGGCGAACTCGACGACGGCGTCGGCCGGTTCGGCGCGGTCGAGGCCGATGCGGCCGGTGGAGCCGGCGACGGCCGGGCCGGTGAGGCCGAACACCTCGGTGAACGCGGCCCAGACAGGGGCCGGGTCGGGCATCGCGGGGCCGGGCAGGAAGAGGTTCCACGCCGAGGTGCGGCCGGTGAAGTGCCGTAGGTGGACGGCGAGTTTGCGCAGGTACATCCCGTCGCCCACGCTCAGCGCGCGGTACTGGTCCTCCCAGTCGTCGCCGAGCAGGCCGTTGTGGACCAGCCGCAGCACCGTGCCGCCGCCGTCGCGCGCCTCGATGAGGTACTCGAACGCCATGAAGGTGCCGTCCGGCCCGGTGTCGCCGCGGTAGGCCAGCCGGCGGCCCGGCTCCCAGGCGGTGACGGTGGACTCCGAGGTGTGGCCGAGCAGGCTGAGGCTGCTGCGCCCGCCCTCGCGCGGTTCGATCTCGTTGCGGCCCATGAACCACGAGTCGATGCCGGGGCCGGTGGCGATGGCCTGCCAGACCTGCTCGGGTGTCGCGTCGAGGGTGATCTCCTCGTCGACTTCGAATTCGTGCGTCATCTCAGCTCTCCAGCCTTTCGTCACGGGGGTGTTCGGACACATCGGTCGCCGGGGCGGTCGTCGGCGTGGTCGCCGGGTCGGTGGCCGGCGCCCCGGGGGTGGGCCGGCCGGTGATGCTCGGGTGCAGGGCGACGACGACGTGGTGGTCGCGGCCGTGCGCGGCGCCGTCGTCGTGGTATTTGGCGACCAGCCCGGTCACCGCGCGGGTCAACTCCTCGGCGAACGCGGCGCGGTCGGCGGCGGTGGCGAAACGGACCGTGCCGTCCAGGGCGAAGGTCGCCACCGGTTTGCCGGCCCGGGCCGAGCCGGAGAGCAGGTCGCCGACGTCCCGGACCAGCCGGGCGGCGAGCGCCAGCAGCCAGCGGGCCGAGAGCCGGTCCGGCGCGCGGTCCGGGTCGGGTTGCACGGCGCCGAGCGCGGCCGGCGAGATGACGTACGAGGCGGCGGTCGCCCGCAGTATCCGCTCGGTGACGTTCCCCTTGCGGCGTTCCTCGACGAGTTCGACCAGGCCGTGCCGTTCCAGCGCCCGCAGGTGGTAGTTCACCTTCTGCCGGGGCAGCCCCACCCGGGCGGCCAGCGCCGTCGCCGATCCCGGCTGTGCCAGCGCCGCCAGCAACTGGGCCCGTACCGGGTCAAGGGAGACCTCGGCCGCCGCCGGGTCCTCGATCACCGCTATGTCGAACATGAGTCCACCCTCGTACCGACAACATTATTTGTCAAGAAAGACAAAGTTGTCGGTACGAGGGTGGGTGCCGACCGCGGGTCAGCGGCCGGGAGGTGGCGTCGTACGGCTCAGACGGTGGCGATCTGGTCGGCGGGGGCCTCCAGCTCGGCGGCCTCGGCCTCGGCGAGCCGGATCTCGGCCTGCACGTCGATGGACCGGGCGAACCACCAGTAGAGCAGGCCGGACACCGGCAGGCCGACGAACAGCGAGATGTCCGCGCCGCCCAGCGCCTTGGCGGCCGAACCGACGAAGAGCGTGCCGACCGAGAAGAACGGCACCATCGCGCCGAAGCCGATCAGGTACGCGGTGATGCCGCGCCAGCCCCAACGGCCGTAGATGCCGCGGGGGTTGAAGATCTCGGCGATGACGTAGTGGCCGCGGCGCACCACGTAGTAGTCCATGAGGTTCACCGCGGTCCACGGGATGAACAGGTAGAGGACCACCAGCAGGAAGTTCTGGAAGTTGGTGAGGAAGTCGGAGGTGGCCACCAGTGCGCCGCCCAGGGACAGCGCGGCCGTCACGACCAGCGTGGTGAGCCGGGCGCGCAGGGTGGGCTTGATGCGGCGTATCGAGTCGGTCGCGCTGATCAGCGTCAGCGAACCGCCGTACATGTTCAGCGCCGTCACCGACACCAGGCCCAGCGCCGCCACGACCAGCACGATCGCGCCGAATCCGTGGAAGACCTTGTCGCCGGCCTTGTCGATGGAGCCGATCGTGTCGAAGTCCTTGCCCGCCCAGGCCGCCAGCAGGCAGCCCAGCACCATCATCCACGCCCCGCCGATCGCCGAGCCGAAGTACGTCCACAGGAACGTCTTGCGCACGGTCACCTTCGGCGGCAGGTAACGCGAGTAGTCCGAGACGTAGATGGCCCAGCTGATCTGGTAACCGGCCACCACGCCGAACTGCGCGAGGAACGGCGTCCACTTGAAGCCGCCGAGGTCGAACGAGCCCGCCGGGTAGTGCAGGGTCAGCAGCACGCCCACGCTGAAGATGCCGAAGACCAGCAGCACGGCATACGTCAGGAACTGTTCGGCGCGGTGAATGATGTCGTAGCCGATGAGCGCGATGACCAGGGCCACGATCGTGACGGCGACCACCCACCATTTAACGCTGCCGTGCGCGGTGTGGCTCACCGACTGGCCGGCCAGAATGGTGTTGAAGACATTGAAACCGGCGTATTGGACGTATGCGAAAAGCCATACCAGAAGCGCGCCGATGTAACCGAATTGAGGGCGGGACTGGATCATCTGCGGCAGCCCGAGCTGCGGGCCCTGCGCCGAGTGGAATGCCATGAAGAAGGTGCCCAGCACGGTGCCGGACACGATGGCTATCAGCGACCAGATCAGGTTGCCGCCGGTCGTGATGCTCACCAGGCCGACGGCCAGCGTCGCGATCTGCGCGTTGGACATGAACCACAGTGGACCGAGATGCCACAGTTTGCCGTGGCGCTCATTCAGCGGAACGTAGTCGATGGATCGTGTCTCTAGTCCGGAAACCCGGGGTTCTGTCGTTGTCATGCCGCCTCCTCGGACGGAAATCAGCCAGTGCGGAGCCACATTCACCCCGAGGAGACGGCGCGGGTCAAGTAATTCCGGCATCGATGCGAAACCGGAACCGGAATGAAATCCGATCCCTCGGCTGCCTCACGAGGTCGGGCGGATGCTTCCCTCGATCAGCTTGATGACGTCCTGCTGCGGGGTCGCCGGTGCCCCGGTCCCGGTCCAGAACACCCATTCCGACATCATGTGGTGATAACCGCGCCACGCGATCGCCTGCACTTCGCCGTTTTTCGGGCAGGTGCCGCCCGACTGGGAGAACGTCTCCGTGGCGGTGGCCAGCGTCCCCTTGATGCCGTGCGCGTTGGAGAACGGGGCCGAATCGAGCTTCAGCTTCCCCTTGGAGTGTTTCGCGCCGCCGAATCCGTTCGACGCCCACGTACGCGCCGCGTTCTCGGCCGCCGAACGGGAGTCGGCGGCCTTCGTGTCGTTACGGGTGCCGGCCCCCGCCAGCCCGTTGGAGCCGCCGCAGGTGGGACCGCCCAGCAGGGCGACCGCGTTCACCCCGATCTTCACCGCGCCGTCCGGGTCCTGGATGTACTCGGCGAACGACGGCGTCTGGAGTTTCCACTCCGGCGGCACGTCGAAGGCCACCTGCCGCTGCCCGTCCACCATCGTCTTCCAGCCCGGCACCACCGGCTTGGCCGCGCCGGAGTGCAGCGTGTCGGTCTGCGCGGGGTCCGGCGTGGGGGAGGCCGACGTGCTGGGCGAGTGCGACGCGGCCGGCCCGGCCCACGGCAGGCGGTGGCCCCCGCCGCTGAACACCGCCACGGACACCCCGGCCGCGACGAGCACAACGGCGGCGGCGACCGAGATGGCTATCGCGGCGTTGCGGCGCCCGGACCTCCCGGCGCTCACCGGGTCCTGCGGCCGGATACCGCCGGAGTATTGGGGCGGGGGCGCGGCGGGGGACGCGAAGCCCTGGACGGGCGGCTGCCCGGGGGCGTTCCACGGTTGGGGTTGCGGCGGGACGGGGCCGTAGGGGGAGGGCGGCTGGTACGGGCCCTGTGGCCCGGCCGGTCCGGAGGGTTGCGAGGGCGGGGGCGAACTCGGCTGCTGCTGCGGGAAGTCGCGCTCGTCGCGCTCCCCACCGGACTGCTGATCTCCAGGCCACATGGCGCGACACCCTACGCCGGGGGGGGGGGGGGCGGGTTGGGGGGTGGGGGGTTTTGTGGGTAGGGGGGCGGGGGGCCTTGGGTGGCGGGGGGCGGGGGGGGGGGTATGGGACCGGGTGGGGTGGTAAAGGCGGGGGGGGTGGAACGGGAAGGGATCGGGAGGAGAGTGCGGGGCCGGGAGCGGATCGGAGCGAGGGCCGGGGCCGGGGCCAGGGGGTGTCGGGACCGGGGGAGGGGCAGGGGACAAGGAAGCTACCGGCTGGTAACCTCCGGGCATGTCTGAGACGCTGCCGTCGATCGGCGAGATGCTCGCGGCCACCGTGCCGATGGTCCGCACCCTCAACCTGGAGTTCCTCGACGCCACCGCGGAACGCGCGGTGCTGCGCCTGCCGGACCAGCCCGACTTCCACAACCACGTCGGCGGCCCGCACGCCGGTGCGATGTTCACCCTGGCCGAGTCCGCCAGCGGCGCGATCGTGCTCGCCGCCTTCGGTGACCAGCTCTCCCGTGCCGTGCCGCTCGCGGTGCGCGCCGAGATCGGCTACAAGAAGCTCGCCAAGGGCCAGGTCACCGCCACCGCCACCCTCGGCCGCCCGGTCGCCGACATCCTCGCCGAACTCGACGCCGGACAGCGCCCCGAGTTCCCCGTCAAGGTCGCGATCACCCGCGAGGACGGCGACGTGACCGGCGAGATGACGATCATCTGGACCCTGCGCCCCAACTCCTGACCCGAAGCCGCGTGCCGGGCGACCGCTGACGGGGCCGGCCGCCGACCGGGGCCACCTCGCCGGCCGGGGCGTTCCCACCGGCGGAGCCGACGGCACCCGGCCCGCCGGACACCGCCCGTGGCGGCGTTTCCGTTCGGTGCTTCCGGCCGCATAGGCTGCCGGGACCAGCGGCATGCCGGGGTGCCCGGGGAAGGAAGCGGCCTTGCACGTTCAGGAATGGCTCCAGCACATTCCGCCGATCGTCGCGTACCTGACGGTCGCGGTGGTGATCGGGATCGAGAGCCTGGGCATTCCGCTGCCCGGCGAGATCATCCTGGTCAGCGCCTCACTGCTGGCGGTGCACGGCACCGTCTCCCCGGTGGCGGTCGGCGTCAGCGCGGTGATCGGCGCGGTGGTCGGCGACTCGATCGGCTATGCGATCGGCCACCGCTACGGCGAGGCGATGTTCGTCCGGCTCGGCCGCCGCTTCCCCCGGCACTTCGGCGACGAGCAGATCCAGCGCGCCGAGCGGCTCTTCCAGCGCTGGGGCATGTGGGCGGTCTTCTTCGGCCGGTTCATCGCCTTCCTGCGCATCTTCGCCGGCCCGTTGTCCGGCGTCCTGCGCATGCCGTACTGGAAGTTCCTCATCGCCAACCTCCTCGGCGGCATCGCCTGGGCCGGTGGCACCACCGCCGCGGTCTACTACCTCGGCATCGTCGCCGAGACCTGGCTCAAGGACTTCTCCTACGCGGGCCTGGCCGCCGTCGTCGTGGTGATCGCCGCGGTCGTCCTCGTCGTCCGCCACCGCGCCAAGTCCCGCGCCGCCCGCGACGGCGACTCCGGTTCGGCGGGCGACAACGGCAAACGGGTCCGTACGCGCGGGCAGTAGGAAGCGGCCGCGCGGCGGTAACGGGCGAATCGTGGGCGGAGCGACTCCCGCGACGGCTTCCGTCCTGGCGGAACCCGGAACCCGGAACCCGGAATCCGGTCAGGTCAGCCCGGAGGCGGAACCCGGAATCCCGGACGCGGAACATGAAGCCGGTGAGTCGGCCCGGCGGCGCGCTCGCGGTCGGTTACGGGTGGATCTTGCGGCCCTCGGCGAGCATGCGCACGTATTTCTCGATGCGGCGGGCCCGGGTCTCCGGCCTTTTGGCCTCCTGGACCCGGTAGAGGACCGCGTAACGGTTGGTCCGGTCGAGGGTCTCGAAGAACGCGGCGGCCGCGGGGTCGGCGGACAGCGCGGCGGCGAGGTCGTCGGGCACGGTGGCGGTGCGGGAGCCGTCGTAGGCGGCGTCCCAGCGGCCGTCGGCCTTGGCGCGTTCCACCTCGGCCAGACCGGCGGGACGCATCCGGCCCTGGTCGATGAGGGCGGTCGCCTTGTCGCGGTTGATCTTCGACCACGCGCCGCGCGCGGCCCGCCGGGTGAACCGCTGGAGCCACCACGCGTCGTCGAGCGCGCCCTTGCGGCCGTCGATCCAGCCGAAGCACAGAGCGACGTCCAGGGCCTGCGCGTAGTCGAACGGGACCGGGCCCGCCGTCTTCTTGCGCAGCTTGAGCCAGACACCGGCCGATGTCGCGTGGTGCTCGGCGAGCCAGTCCGCGAACGCGTCGGCGGAGTCGAAGACGACGATCTCGCGGTCGACGCCGGTCCCCTGCGCTGCCCCCGCCCCTGTCCCATCACCCATGCCTCGCAGTGAACCACAGGGCACTGACAATCTCCCCGGCCCGGTCCGCCGGAGCGGTCCGACGTGACTCGGGCCTGCGGCGCGCGGCAGGACGGCGACCACCCCGTGAACCCCGTACGGGCAGCGGTCCCGCACGGCAACCGGGGCCGTGCCGTGTCCCGCGGCGCGCTGTCCGGGCGGCCGGTATCGTGCCGCCCATGCCGACGACCTCGAACTCCTCGCCGACCCCGTACGCCGTCCTGCTGCGCGGGGTCAACGTCGGTGGCCGGGCGAAGGTCGCGATGCCGCGGCTGCGCGAGCTGCTGGCGGACCTCGGCTACGGCGAACCGCGTACGTACCTCAACAGCGGCAACGTCGTCCTGACCGCCGCCACCACCACCGCCACTGCCACCGGCGCCGACGAGGCCGCGCTCGGCGCCGAGCTGGAAGGCGTCATCGAGCAGCACTTCGGGTTCCCGGTGCAGTGCCTGGCGCGGTCCGCCGCCTACCTGCGCTCCGTGATCGACGCCAACCCCTACGCCGAGCAGGCCGCCGCCGACGGCAAGCTCGTGCACGCCACCTTCCTGTCCGGCGCGATCGACGGTGAACGGCTGTCCGCCGTACCGCCGGAGCAGTTCGCGCCGGAGGACTACCGCGTCGGCGACCGGGTGATCTACCTCAGCCTGCCGAACGGCCTCGGCCGCTCCAAGCTCGCCGTCTCCCTCGCCCGCCCCGCACTGCTGAAGGGCGTCACCGCGACCACCCGCAACTGGAACACCGTCGTCAAGCTTGCCGAACTCATGGGCGCCTGAACGCAGTTCGGGCCCTCCGGACCTTCCGCCCCACCCCCGGACCGCGCGGCGGGACCGCGCGGCGCCTGAACGCACTTCGGGCCTCCGGAGCGCTCCGCGCCGAGGCGTCGGCTGTCGCGAAGTTCTCAACTCACATGGTGCGACAGCTGGTTCACCGCCTGGCGGGCGGACCGGCGGGACTGCGGACGCCGGGCGGGCCGCGTACGGAACGTCATTCGCCGGCATCGAGGCGGCTGAGGACGCGGTGGAAGACGGTGGTGAGGGTGCTCAGCTCCTCGGGGCTGAGGTCGTCGATCAGCAGCCGCCGGACCGTTGCCACGTGCTGCGGCGCCGCCTGCTCGATCGCGGTGCGGCCGGCCGCGGTCAGCACGATGAAGGCGCCGCGTGCGTCGGACGGGCACTCCGCCCGGCTGACCAGGCCGCGCCCCTCCATGCGGCGTACGTGGTGCGAGACCCGGCTCTTCTCCCACTGCATCGCGCGGGCGAGTTCGAGTATCCGCAGCCGCTGCTCCGGTGTGTCGGTCAGGTGGACCAGGACCTCGAAATCCGACAGCGACAGCTCGGAGTCGGTCTGGAGCTGCTGGTTCAGCCGGGCGTTGAGCCGGCCCTGCATGACGACGTAGGCGCGCCACGCGCGCTGCTGGTCGTCGGCGAGCCATCGGGGATCCGTCATGGAACCATCCTAGACAGTGGTTGACACGTCACCTAGGCCGAGTAATGTGTGAACTATCAACTACTTCGTTGGTTCCGAATCGAGGGAGAAGACCATGAGTGATGTGACCACCCACCCCGAGCTGACCGGTGAATACACCCTGGACCCCTCGCACAGCCGCATCGGGTTCGTCGCCCGCCACGCGATGGTGACCAAGGTCCGCGGCTCGTTCAACGACTTCACCGGCACCCTGGGCATCGACGGCGCCGACCCGGCGAAGTCCACCGCCACCGTCACCATCCGGACCGCCAGCATCGACACCCGTAGTGCCGACCGCGACGGTCACCTGCGCAGCGGCGACTTCCTGTCCGCCGACGAGCACCCCACCATCAGCTTCACCTCGACGGCCATGACCCCGACCGGCGAGGACGGCTACGACGTCACCGGCGACCTCACCATCAAGGGCGTCACCCGGTCGGTGACCGTCCCCTTCGAGTTCGAGGGCAGCGCCAAGGACCCCTTCGGCAACGACCGCATCGGCTTCGAGGGATCCACCACGATCTCCCGCAAGGACTACGGCATCACCTGGAACGCGGCCCTGGAGACCGGCGGAGTCCTGGTCAGCGACAAGATCACCCTCGAATTCGAACTCTCCGCCGTCAAGTCCGCCTGACGTCCGCCCTTCCCGGGACCGGCTCCGGGCGTCCGACGACCGGCGCCCCGGAACCCGGTGCCGGACGCCCGCCGACACCACCCCGGCCCCGGGGACGCGGCCCCGGGGCCTGACATGGTCCCGGCGCCGGACGCCGGACGTTCCTGAGGCCCGGGTGCCGGATATCCGGTGTTCCGCCGACCGGCCCGGGGCCCCGCCGTGCGCTGCCCGCGGCGGTCCGCGCCGGTCGGCGGGGACCGGCCGAACCGGCGTGATCATCCCCTCACCCGTACCACCCCCGTGCCGCAAGGGCGGACGGTACGGTGACCGGGTGCCCAAGAGCAGCGACGTCCTCACCGCCGTGACGGCCTGGCGCCGCCGCGCCGCCTCGCGGCTGGTGCACCGGGCCGACCGCTGGGTGCGCGAGACCGCGGCGATCAGTGCCGAACGCCCCGGCCCCTACCGCTTCGCCCGCATCGGCGAGGGCACCCGGCTCGGCTACCCCCAGGGCACGATCTTCGGCGAGCCCTGGATCGAGATCGGCTCCTGCTGCATCATCGCCGAGCAGGTCACCCTCGCCGTCGGCATGCTCCCCGGCCTCGACATGGGCCCGGTCCCGCTGATGCGCCTCGGCGACGGCGTCGTACTCGGCCGCGGCAGCCACGTCATGGCCTCCCGGCCGGTGACCATCGGTGACAACGTCTACTGCGGCCCCAACGTCTACATCACCAGCGACAACCACTCCTACGACGACCCCGACGAACCCATAGGGCGCCAATGGCCGCGCTGCGCCCCGGTGGAGATCGGCGCCGGCAGCTGGCTCGGCGTCGGCGCGATCGTGCTTCCCGGCACCCGCCTCGGCCGCAACGTCGCCGTGGCCGCCGGCGCCGTCGTCCGCGGTGACGTGCCCGACCACACCCTGGTCGCCGGCGCCCCCGCCCGCGTCGTACGCCGCTGGACCCCGCAGGACGGCTGGCAACCACCCCTGCGCAGCCCCGCTCCGATCCCGCCGCGCTGACCGCCGGACGCCGAGGACTTCTCCCGCACGCTCCGGGCCTGACCGCTCCGGCCGCCCCGTCGCCCCGGCCGCCCTGAGCGCTCCGGCTGCCCCGATCGCGCCGACCGCCCCGCCGGCCGCCGGCTGCCCCGCCGGCCGCCGACCGCCTCGACAGGCCACCGCGCGGCGACTCCCCGACCCCGCCGACCCTCCCCCCGCGCCCCCGCAGGTCGCTCCGCCAACCGCCCGTCGGGCCGCTTGGAGGACAGCCGGAGCGCCGCCGATCCGCCTGCGCGAGGCTGCTAACGTGCGGGAATGTCCGTACCTCTGGGAAACTTCGCCGAAGCCCCCGCCGCCGTCGACCACCTCGGCCTGCTCGCTCCGCCGGTCGCCGCCGCGCTGACGGCCTGGAAGAGCGACGTCCCGGTCGAACAGCTCCTGTACGTGGACACCGACCCCGACAACGCCGACACCGCCGTCTTCGGCGAGGTCTACGGCGTACCCCCCGAGCGGTCGGCGAACTGCGTGGTCGTGGCCGGCAAACGCGGCCAGGACGTCACCCTCGCCGCCTGCGTCGTACTCGCCCACACCCGTGCCGACGTCAACGGCCTCGTCCGCCGCCAACTCGGCGTGCGCAAGGCGTCGTTCGCGCCGATGGACACCGCCGTCGGCGAGTCCGGCATGGAGTACGGCGGCATCTCCCCGGTCGGACTCCCGGACAGCTGGCCCCTGTTGGTCGACGCCGCGGCCGCCGCCGCACCCTACGTGGTCATCGGCAGCGGACTGCGCCGCGGCAAGCTCCTCGTGCCCGGCGCCGCGCTCGCCGCCCTGCCGAACGCGGTCGTCCTGGACGGCCTCGGCGCCTGACCGCGTTCACCGCCGTCACGGGGTGCGGCGAACGGCGCCGCCCCGCCCGCACCCCACCGCCCGCGCCGCACCGCCGAACCTCACCGCCGGCTCCTCACCGCCCGCGTCCCACCGGCCCCGCGCGCCCGGCGCCGTCAGCTTTCCTCACCCCGGCGACCCGGGCCCCGATTCGCCCCACATCCCGTCCTCCGGTCCTGCGGCTCCCGGCAACTCCAGTGACAGCGCCACCGGGTGCTCGGTGAACCCCATCGAGCGGTACAGCCCCTCCGCCTGCGGGGTGGCGTGCAGGTCGACCCGGGTGACGCCGCGTGCGGTGAGCCAGTCCAGCAGTGCGGCGGTCACCGCTCGCGCGTAGCCACGACCGCGGTAGTCCGGGTCGGTGCACACGTTGAAGACGAAGCCGAACAGCCCCGCCGCGCCGCCCGGCGACGTCAGCCGCTGCTCGACGGTCGCCACCGCGCAGGCCGCCAGCCGCACCGCACCCCCGGCCGACCGCCCGTCCCCGGCCGAACCCCCGCCCCCGGTGCCGTCGCAGGCGGCGCCCGCGTGCGTGCCCGGTTCTGCGCCCGCCTCCGCGTCCACCACGAACGCGCCGAAGCGGCCGGCGCCGTCCGGGGTGAACAGCCCGTCCCGCAGCAGCCGTTCGCTGACGTCCTCCCACGGGCCGGGGCGGTCCTCGCCGGTCATCGCCTGGAACATCACACGCCGCAGCCGCACCAGTTCGGCGGCGTCCTCCGGCCGCGCCGGACGTACATCGGTCATGGCGACGAAGGTAACCGCCGGGCCGCTTCCACCGCCCGCCGGGTGAGTGCCGTGCCGGCCCGCGCGAGGGGTCAGCGCAGCCGGGGTATCTCGATGGCGGGGCAGCGGTCCATCACCATCGCGAGGCCGGCCCGCGTCACCCGGTCGTACGCCGCCTCGTCGACGACGCCGAGCTGGAACCACACCGCCTTGGCGCCGACCACCAGCGCCTCGTCGGCCACTGCGCCGGCCAGGTCGGAGTTGACGAAGACGTCGACCACGTCGACGGGGAAGGGGATGTCGGCCAGCGAGGCGTACCCCGGTTCCCCGTGCACCGTCTCCGCCTTCGGGTGCACCGGGACCACGCGCTTGCCGAACCGCTGGAGGACCGCGGCCACGCCGTACGCCGCGCGGTCGCGGTTGGACGACAGCCCGACCACCGCCCAGGTGTCCCCGCTGCCGGTGAGGATCTCGCGTACCATCGCGTCGTTTCCGTACATGTCTGGAGAACGTTTGTACGGCTCGACGGATTCCCGTTCCCCGTCACCCGAAGTGATGATTCGGACCGGGGCTGGACGGAACCGCCCGGTCGCGGGCCCCGCGGTGCCGCGGACTCCGGTGCCCACCGTCCTCGTCCGGCCGACGTCGCAGGGCGCGGAGTGCGAGCCCCGTCAAGATCCACAGGGCACGCCCTAGGCTGGGGCGGTGCCGGAGACCTACCGAACGCTCTCCCAGCGGGGCGTCCACGAGACCGAGATCAACCGGTCGCGTTTCCTGTGCGCCCTGGCGCCGGCCGCGAGCGAGTCGGAGGCGGCGGAGTTCCTGCGTCAGGTGCGGGCCGAGCACCCCACCGCGAGCCATCACTGCTTCGCCTGGGTGATAGGCGCCGACGCCTCGGTGCAGCGGGCCGGCGACGACGGCGAACCCGGGGGCACCGCCGGTGTGCCGATGCTCCAGATGCTGCTGCGCCGCGACATGCGGTACGTCGTCGCCGTCGTCACCCGCTACTACGGCGGGGTCAAACTCGGCGCCGGCGGCCTGATCCGGGCCTACGGCGGTGCGGTCGGCGCGGCCCTCGACGCCCTCGGCACCGAGCTGCGGCACCGCTACCGGCTCGCCACCGTCACCGTCGACCACGACCGAGCCGGCCGGCTGCACAACGACCTGCTCGCCACCGGCCGCGTGGTCCGCGACGTGCGCTACGACACCGCCGTCACCCTCGACCTGGCGCTCCCCGACGCCGAGGTCGACGCCTTCCGCGCCTGGCTCGCCGACACCACCGCCGGGACCGCCAGCCTCGTCCTCGGCGGAGAGACGTACGCCACCGCCTGATCCGGCGACGCGCGGGCGGTCGGCCCGATGTCGGTGGCGCACGCTAACGTGAGTGACGGCCGGTGCGGACCAGCGCGCGGCGGCGCGGGTGTGCCCGGACGCGGCACAGGATGGGGAGTGGTGAACGTGCGGGTGGGTGCCGTCCGTTGAGGTTGCTGCACACCTCCGACTGGCATCTGGGCCGGTCGTTCCACCGGGTGAACATGCTGTCCGCGCAGGCCGGTTTCCTCGACCACCTGGTCGAGGTGGTGCGCGCCGAGCGGGTGGACGCGGTGCTGGTCGCGGGGGACGTCTACGACCGGGCGGTACCGCCGCTGGCGGCCGTGGAGTTGTTCGACGACGCGCTGCACCGGCTCGCCGACCTCGGGGTGCCCACCGTCATGATCTCCGGCAACCACGACTCCGCCCGGCGGCTCGGTGTCGGGTCCGGGCTGATGAGCGGCGCCGGCGTCCACCTGCGGACCGCCCCGGCGGCCTGCGCGGACCCGGTCGCGCTGCCCGACGCCGACGGCGAGGTGCTGGTCTACGGGCTGCCGTACCTCGAACCCGCCCTGGTACGTGAGGAGTTCGGCGTCGAGCGGGCCGACCACGCGGCGGTGCTGGGCGCGGCGATGGACCGGGTGCGCGCCGACCTCGCGCGCCGTCCGGCGGGCAGCCGTTCGGTGGTGCTGGCCCACGCGTTCGTCACCGGCGGCGCCCCCAGCGACAGCGAGCGCGACATCACCGCCGGCGGTGTCCAGGCCGTGCCCGCCGCGGTGTTCGACGGCGTCGACTACGCGGCGCTCGGCCACCTGCACGGCTGCCAGACCATCGGTGAACGGGTCCGCTACAGCGGTTCGCCGCTGGCGTACTCCTTCTCCGAGGCCGCCCACCGCAAGAGCATGTGGCTGGTGGACCTCGGTCCCGGCGGGAGCCTGACGGCCGAGCGGACCGACTGCCCGGTACCGCGCCGGCTCGCCCGGCTGCGCGGCACGCTGGAGGAGTTGCTCGCCGACCCCGCGCTCGCGGCGTCCGAGGACGCCTGGGTGGAGGCCACCTTGACCGATCCGTTCCGCCCCGAGGAACCGATGGCCCGGCTCAGCAAACGCTTCCCGCACCTGCTGGTCCTCGCCTTCGAACCGGCCGGCGCCGACGCCGAGCCCGACGCCGGATACGCCCGGCGGCTGCGCGACCGCACCGACCAGCAGATCGCCGAGGACTTCGTCGCCCACGTGCGCGGCAGCGCGGCAAACCCGGCCGAACAGGCCATACTGCGCGACGCGTTCACCGCCGTGCGGGTCACCGCGGCGGCGGGGGAGGACCGTTGAGGCTGCACTCCATGACGGTCACCGCGTTCGGCCCCTACCCGGGCGGCACGCGGATCGACTTCGACGAACTCACCTCCGCCGGCCTGTTCCTGCTGCACGGCGCGACCGGCGCCGGCAAGACCTCGGTGCTGGACGCGGTCTGCTACGCCCTGTACGGCGGCGTGCCCGGCGCCCGGCAGGGCATGCGGCTGCGCAGCGACCACGCCGACCCGTACGAACCCACCGAGGTCGTCCTCGAACTCACCGTCGGCGGACGGCGGTTGGAAATCACCCGGCGTCCCGAGCAGCCGCGCCCCAAGAAGGGGCGGGCCGGCAGCACCACGGACAAGGCGCTGACCCTGCTGCGTGAACGCGCCGGTGGCGAGTGGAAGGCGCTGAGCCGTTCGCACCGCGAGATCGGCGACGAGATCAAGCTCGCCCTCGGCATGAGCCGCGAGCAGTTCTGCCAGGTCGTCATGCTCCCGCAGGGCGAGTTCGCCCGCTTCCTGCGTTCCGACGCCGCCGACCGCGCCGCCCTGCTCGGCAAGCTCTTCGACACCGGGCGTTTCGAAGCCGTCGAGCAGTGGCTCGCCGGTCGCCGCCGTACCGCCGAGGCCGCGATCCGCGCGCAGGACGAGGCCCTGGTCGCCGTCGCCCACCGCATGGCCCAGGCCGCCGGACCCATCGCCGCCAGCCACCCGATGCCCGAACTCACCGCCGGCGAGACGGAGTTGACCGACACCGTCACCCTGTGGGCCGACGCCACCCGTGCCGAGGCCGCCGAACGCCGCGACGTCGCCGCCGTCGAGCTGACCGCCGCGGAAGCCGCCCACCGCGCCGCCGGCCACGCGCTGGAGACCTCCCGGCAGACCGCCGCGCTCCAGCAGCGCCACGCCGCCGCCCGCACCCGGGACGAGGAACTCGAAGCCGCCCGGGGCGAGTTCGACCAGCACGTGCGACGTCTGGAACGGGCCGCCGCCGCCGACCGGGTGGCCCCCGCACTCCACGCCCGCGACCGCGCCGCCCAGGACCAGGCCCGGGCCGCCCGGCGCCGCGCCGAGACCACCGCCCCGCTGCCCCCCGACCTCACCGGCGCCGGCGCCGACGACCTCACCGGCCGCGAACGGCAGATCCGGCAGGACCTCGGCCGGCTCGACGCCGCCCGCCGCGCCGAGCAGCGCGCCGCCGCCATCGTCGCCGACCGGGCCCGCCTGGAACGCGAAGCCGCCGCCGACGACGAGCTCGAACGCGACACCGGCGGCTGGCTCACCACCTGGGACCAGCGCCGCGACACCTGCCGCGCCCGGCTCGACACCGCCCAGGAGGCCGCCACCGCCGCCGAGGCGCTCGCCGCCCGCCTGGAGACCGCCCTTCGACGGCGGGACGCCGCCCGGCGCTGCGAGAACCTCGACGCCCAGGAACGCGAAGCCGCCGAAGCCCTGCTGGCCGCCCGCACCGCGGCCGCCGGCGCCCACGAACACTGGCTCGCCCTGAAGGAACGCCGCCTGCGCTCCGTCGCCGCCGAACTCGCGGCCACCCTCGCCACCGGCACCGACTGCCCGGTCTGCGGCAGCGCCGACCACCCCCGCCCGGCCCGCCCCGGCGACGACCACGTGGACGGCGCCGCCGAGGAGGCCGCCCTCGCCGCGCACCGCCGCGCCGAGACCGACCGCGGCCGTGCCGAGACCGCACTGCTCACCCTCCGCGACCGCCTGGCCGCCGCCCGCGCCGACGCCGGCGACGGCACCTCGGTGCAACTGGCCGCCGACGTGGACGCGTTGACCACGCAGGAGGCCACCGCCCGGCGCACCGCCGGTGACGTCCACCCGGCCCGTGAGGAGCTGCGGCGTGCCGAGGCCGAGTACACCGGCCGCCTCGACACCCAGCGCGAGACGCAGAAGCGGCAGGCCGCCCGCGCCTCGCAACGCGAAGCACTCGACACCGAACTCGACGGCCTGCGCGCCCAGTTGGCCGAAGCGGGCGGCGGCGACGGCGGCATCGCCGAGCGTGCGGACCGGCTGGAGCGGCGGGCCCGGCTGCTCGCCGAAGCCGCCGAAGCCGCCCGCACCCTGGCCGACGCCGAGATGCGCCTCACCGACGCGGAGGCCCAACTCGCCGACGCCGCACGCTCCGCCGGGTTCGACCACCCCCAGCAGGCCGCCGAGGCACTGCTCACCACCGACGAACGTGCCGACCTCCAACGCCGCGTCGAGACCCACCGGGACAAACGCGCCGCCGTACAGGCGGAATTGACGGATCATCAGGTGCGGGAGGCGGCCGCCGCACCGCCCGCCGACCCCGAGGCCGCGCGCCGTGCGATGGAGGCCGCGACCACCGCACTGCGTACCGCCTCGGCCGCCGCCGACACCTGGACCGACCGCGATACGCAGCTCGCCCGGCTGGCCCGCGAGGCGGCCCGGCAGACCCAGGACCTCGCACCGTTGCGCGAGGAGCACGCCCGGCTGCGCCGGCTGTCGCACCTGGCGTCCGGCACCTCGGCGGAGAACGAACTGCGCATGCGCCTGGAGTCCTACGTCCTGGCCGCCCGCCTGGAGCAGGTCGCCGCCGCCGCGAGCGTCCGGCTGCGCCGGATGTCCTCCGGCCGCTACACCCTGGCGCACACCGACGCCCGGGCCTCCGGCCGTACCCGCTCCGGCCTGGGGCTGCGGGTGGTCGACGCGTGGACCGGCACCGAGCGGGACACCGCCACGCTCTCCGGCGGCGAGACCTTCTCCGCCTCGCTGGCCCTCGCCCTCGGCCTCGCCGACGTGGTGACCGACGAGGCGGGCGCGGTGCGGCTCGACACCCTCTTCATCGACGAGGGCTTCGGCAGTCTGGACGACCAGACCCTCGACGAGGTGCTCGACGTGCTGGACTCGCTGCGCGAACGCGACCGTGCCGTCGGCATCGTCAGCCACGTCGCCGACCTGCGCGCCCGCATCCCCGCCCAGCTGGAGGTCGTCAAGGGCCGGACCGGCTCCTTCGTCCGCCACCGCGTCCCGGCACCGGCCCGCCACGCCGCGACCGGAGCCGGCGGCCACCGGGTGGGCGGGCAGCCGTAGCCGACGCCGGTGCTCACCGGGCCCGGGCCGCTGATCCGCCCGCCGAGCCCCTCCCCGTTCCGGCCCGCCGAGTCCCACCCGCTCCGGGGCGACGGCGGCCGTACGGCAGGAGCGGTGGGCGTGCGGTGGGTGTGCGGCAGCGGGGTGGCCGGGTCACCCCGGACGTGCCGGGTCACCCCGGACGTGCCGGCTGGCGCCGGTGTCCGTCGGGCGTCAGACGTCCGTGGGTGCCGCGAGGGTGAAGACCCGCATGCCGTCGACGTCACTGACCCGGGTGAAACCGGCCCGGTTGAGCACCGCCTGCGAGGGGGCGTTGCCGGGTTCGGTGGTGGCCACCACGGTCCGCACGTCGGGCTGGCCGAGCGCCCAGGCGGACAGCAGGCGCACCGCCTCGGTGGCCAGGCCGGCGCCGCGGGCGGTCACCGACAGGTCGTAGCCGATCTCGACGGCCTCCTCGCGCGGCGGGCCGTGGAAGCCGATGCCGCCGACCGCGAGCCCGTCCGCGGCCCGCACGATGGTGAAGACCCCCCACCCCGGGACGTAGAGCCCCGTGGTGAACGCCTTGACCACCATGGAGGCGGCCACCACCGTGCCGTCGCAGGGGGTGCCGTCGATCCAGCGCAGGTCGGTCGCGGCGCCGTCGGCGATACGGGCCGCCTCGGGCGGGAGCTGCTCGCGCAGTTCGACCCGGTCACCGCGCAGCACGACCCGGCCGCCGTCGTACGAGACCTCCATGCACCCTGCCCTTCCACCGGTCCCGCCGTCGGGACGCGGAGCACCTTACTCCCCCCGGGCGGCGCGGCCGTCACGTCGTGGCAGCCGCCGCCAGCGCCCTCATCAGGGGGTCGGCAGCGGTGCAGCGCGGCAGGTCGCTGACGCCTCCGTCGCCGGCCTCCACCACCCGCCAGACCCCGTCGGTCCTGCGGGCCAGGTCGGTGGTCAGGAACCGGCAGCCGAGCGCCGCCACCAGCGGTGCCACGAAGCCGAGTTCGGGAACGGGGCGTTGCTCGGGAGCGTCCGGGTGAGGGGTCGTCAGCACCGGCTCGCCGTCCACCCACCACACCCGAGCCTCACCGGTCCCGTCGAACTCCTCGAACCGGCGCAGTACCAGACCGCCCGTCAGGTACTCCTCCTGCAACTCGACGAACCGGGTTGCCACCCGGGTCAGTTGATCGGTGTCGGCGAGGTCCGGGACGTAACACGCCTCGTGCCACTCGTGCTTGCGCGACTTCACGTAGTCCTTGACGATCCCCGGACCACCGCCCAGCCGCCGTGCCACCGCTGCGAGCGACCCGGCGTCCGGAGCCCGCCCCGATGACAGCGGAAGCCACGCGCTGACCGGTGTCGCGCCCCCGAACACCCCGTACCAGCCGGGGAGTTCGTGGGCGCGACGGTAGTGCTCCGGCGACGTCAGCAGCGTCACACCGCGTTCCGCCAGCGCCTCCCACAGGGCGGCGTAGCGGTCCGATGGCATCATCCAGCCGCGGTACCAGGCCGGACCGGCGCCGCGCCTGACCCGGGCGACCGCGCCCGCCGTGTCGCCGGCCAGCAGCGCGTCGTGGTCGATCAGCACACCGCCGGCCGCCACCTCACCCGCGTAGTGCGGATCGGCACGGCGCGGCGCGAGCGGATCGGCGCAGTGCACGAACACCGTCAACTCCCACCGTCGCCAGGCGCGTTGAGGCAACCGGCCGCCGGGCCGGCGCCCGCGACAACCGTGGGTGGGACCGCGCCCGGGTCCGCCGTCACAGCGCGGACAGTTCGGCGACCAGGTCGTCCAGGCCCAGGGAGCCCTGGGACAGCGCCGCCATGTGCCACGCCTTGGCGTCGAACGCCGCACCGTGCCGCTTGCGGGCCGCCTCCCGCCCGGCCAGCCAGGCACGTTCGCCCAGCTTGTAGCCGATCGCCTGGCCGGGAATGCCGAGGTAGCGCACGAGTTCGCTGTCCAGGAACGCCGCCGGGCGACCGCTGTTGAGGCCGAAGAACTCCCGGGCCAGCGCCGGCGTCCAGCGCTCGCCGCTGTCCCGGAAGCCGGAGTCGCGCGGGATGGGCAGCTCCAGGTGCATGCCGATGTCGACGATCACCCGTACCGCGCGCATCATCTGCGCGTCGAGGTGGCCCAGCCGGGTGCCCGGGGTGGTGAAGAAGCCCAGTTCGTCCATGAGCCGCTCCGCGTACAGCGCCCAGCCCTCCAGGTTGGCGCTGACCCTGCCCAGCGTCGCCTGGTAGCGCGAGAGGCGGTCCGAGACGTGCACCCACTGCGCGAGCTGGAGGTGATGGCCGGGAACGCCCTCGTGGTACCAGGTGCTGACCAGGTCGTAGGTGGGGAAGCGGTCGCGGCCCAGCGTCGGCAGCCAGGTGCGGCCCGGCCGGCTGAAGTCCAGCGTCGGCTGGGTGTAGTACGGTGCCGCCGCGCTGCCCGCCGGGGCGATCATGGCCTCCACCCGCCGCACCGGTTCCGCCAGGTCGAAGTGCGTGCCGTCGAGCGCGTCGATGGCCTCCTCCATGAGGTTCTGCAGCCACGCGCGCACCCCCTCGACGCCGTCGATCGCGGGGCCGGCCGCCTCCAGGTGCGCCATGGCCTCCAGCGGACCGGCGCCCGGCAGCACCTTGCCGGCCTCGGCGCGCATCGCGGCGTCGATCCGGTGGAACTCCTCCCAGGCCCACGCGTACGCCTCGTCCAGGTCCAGCGAACTGCCCGCCCAGTGCCGCACCCGCAGCGCGTACCGCTCCCGGCCCACCGCGTCCGGGGTGCCCTGCGCCGCCGGCGCGTAGACGTCACGCAGCCAGTCGCGCAGGGTGGCGACCGCCTCGGAGGCCTTCGCCGCCGCGCCGTCCAGCTCACCGCGCCGGCTGTCGGGGCCGCCCGCGACGAAGTCCCCGAACCAGCCGTCGCCCACCAGCCACTCGTCCAACTGGCCGGCCAAGGTGGTGACCTGCAACGGCGCGGCCAGCAGTCCCCGTTCGCGGCCCAGCGCCAGCGAGGCGCGGTAACCGTCCAGCGCCGCCGGGACGTTGCGCAGCCGGCCGGCGATCACCGCCCAGTCCTCGTCGGTTGTGGTGGGCATCTGCGGGAACGCGTTGCGCACGGTCGTGACCGGTGAGAAGAGGTTGTTCACATTGCGCAGGTCCTCGCCCGCGTCGTAGTTGGCCAGCTCCGACGTCAGCCGTTCGCGCAGCAGGCGCCCGCAGCGCCGTTCCGCCACGTCGGCCGTCGCGGGCGACCCGGGCCCCGCGGCCTCGGCGGCGTCCAGCTCGGCCAGCGCGCCGCGGGCCACGTCCGCCATGGCCTCGCAGCCGGCGGGGGAGAAGTCGGGCAGGGCGTCGTCACCGGGGTGAAGGCCGAGGGAGAGCGCGACCAGCGGCTCCCGTTCGGCGACGGTGTCGACGTAGCGGTCGGCGATCGCCCGGGGGCGTGCGGCGTCAGTGTTGTCGGACATGATGACCATCCTGGTACGCGGCCCGGACCGCGTCGATCACTTTCGCGTGGTCGCCACCGGTATTTCTCCAGCGTTGCCGGTATTCGTCATGGACGCGGTCAGTACCAGCGCGCCGTCCTCGCTGTGCCGTTCCAGCGGCAGGCCCAGGCCCCGCATGGCGGCGTGCATGGCGGTGTTGGCCGGCCGGGTGACCGCGTAGACCGACGCGCGGCGCTCGGCGCGGGCCACCGCGACCAGCCGGCGCAGCAGCAGCGTGCCGACCCCGCGGCGCTGCCAGGCGTCCTCGACGAGCAGCGCCAGCTCGCTCTCCTCGCCGTCCCACAGCAGGTGGCCGAGCGCGATCAGCCGCCCCGTGCCGTCCTCCACCGCGAGGGTGCGGCCGTGCCGGGGGTCGAGCAGGTGCGTCAGGTAGCGGTCCGCGTCGCCGACCGGGCCGTGGTAGCGCAGGCTGAGGGTGTCCGGCGAGCAGCGTTCGTGCAGCGCCCGCCCCGCCGCCCGGTCACCGGGGCCCGCGGCGCGGATCACGATCCGTTCGCCGTCCGGCAGCCGGGTGGGCTGGGCGTCGCGCGGCACGGCGGCCACCAGCCGCAGACCCAGCGGTCCCACGGTCCGCCGCTGCTCCGGCACCGGGAGGTCCCGCGCCGGGGTGCCGGCCGGGTGGGTGGCCGGGTGAGCGGCAGTCGGGTGCGTGGCTGCCGGGTACGTTTCCACCGCGGGGAAGGCGGCCGGATGCCGGTGCGCCGGTGCTCCGGACGGTGCCGTGCTCCCGGCCGCGGGCCTGCGCGTGGACCTGCGCCAGCTCATCGCCGGCCCCCGTCGCTCCGGCGGCCGGCGAACCGGACGTCAACTCGACCGCAGCCCGCGGCGGTTGACACCGCGGCGGCAGGACGGTGGGTTCGGGTGGCGCTGGTGGTACGCATGGATCCATTGTCCGGGCGCGGTGTTGCGTCGCCACAAACAGTTCGTGGCGAGCGGGTAAAACCAGACGATTAACCGCCGCTCGTCCGATCCCGTACCGACTGCCCGGTTCGTGTCGCGGCCAGCCGGCGCAGCACCCGACCGCAGCGCCGCGCGTACGCCCGCTGGAACAGCCGGACCGCGGGCCCGCCGACCCGGGTGTACCAGACGGCCGGCCGGCTGAACGCGGTCACCGTCAGCCGCACCGTGCCGTCCGCGCCGCGTTCCACCACGAAGGACTCCTCGCCGCACTCGGGATGTCCGGGCAGGCTGCCGTAGGCCCAGCCGACGCGGTGCGCCTCGCGGACCGTCCACACCACCTCGCACGGCGCCGTCAGCCGCAGCGGCCCGACGCCGAGCCCCACCGCCACCCGCACGCCCGGCGCCGCCGCGGACGCTTCGGTGTCCATCCGCACGCCCATCCGCCGGTGCATGTGCCACCGCATCAACGCCTCGCCCGCCGCCGCGAACTCCCGTTCACCCGAACCGATCCGCATGCTCTCGCGCAGCAAGTGGTAACCGGGCGGCGGCAGTCGGGACCCGTCACCGGTGGCGCCCACCTCGCGATACGTCAACGACCCCACGGCGTCAGCGACTTCCCTCCAGCAGGACCCGGGCCACCAGGGCCGGATCGTCGTTCATCGGCACGTGTCCGCAGCGCGGCAGCCGTATCAGCCGGGCGTGCGGGATCGCGTGCCCGGCCCGCACCCCCTGGCGTCTGGGCAGCATGCGGTCGCGGTCGCCCCACGCGATGGTCACCGGTTCCGCTCGTCGACCCCGCCGCGAAAGCGCCCCCCGCCGCTGCCGACGGCCAGGGTGGCGTCGAACCCGGTCGCCTCCCGCATCGCCATCGTCTCCGCCACCACCGTGCGCGGATCGCGGCGCACCGGATCGGCGCAGATCGCACCGGTCAGCGCCCGGCGACCCAGCGGCCGGCGTGCCATCCGCTCGATCGCCCCGGGCGGCAGCGCGAGCGCCCCGCGCCGCATCGCCTTCAGCAGGGTGAAGGTGTACACCGCCTCCGGCGCGTTCCAGAAACCCCCGGGGGACAGCGCCGTCACCGAACGCGCCCGGCCGGCCTGGGCCAGGCGCAGCGCGATGAGCCCGCCGAGGGAGTTGCCCGCCACGTGCGGTGCGCGCAGCCCGAGCGCGTCGAAGAAGGCGCCGAAGACCGTGACCGCGGTGTCCAGCGAGTACGGCAGCCCGGCCGGCTGGGCGGGGGACTCGCCGAAGCCCGGCAGGTCCACCGTGACGACCTCGCGCCGCTCGGCGAGCGCGGCGACCACCGGGTCCCACGCCTGCCGGTGATGGCCGATGCCGTGCAGCAGCACCAGCGGCTCGCCCGCGCCGTGCCGTTCGTAGGCGAGGGTGAGGCCGGGCAGGCCCGCGGGGGTGAGGTTGGCGAAGGACGCCGTGCCGGTACTGGTCATCCGCGACTCCGTGGCAGGGACGGGCGGTGGGCGCTCGAGGAACGGTCGTGCTCGCCGGGCCGGTACGCGTCGCGCCCGCCCGCAGTACGCGCCGAACGCGCGCCGGGACGGGTGAGGCGCCCCGGGGCGTACTCATGGCGCGAGGGTTTCGTACCCGGGTGAACCGCATGCTACTCGTCGGTAGGGCGGCCGGGGGTGGTCATCCGCGACGCGTCGTCCCCGCGTCCTTGCCGCTCACCGCGGGTGGCGCTCCGCGCGAAGTGACCGAAAACCACCGGATCGGCCGCATGCCGGTGGCCGTTGGCGCGGAGAACGGCGCCCCCGCCGTCCCGGCATCCCGCCGTCCCGCCGGGCCCCGCCGCCGGCCGGCGACTCGGCGCGCTCCACGATCGGTCGATGTCCACCGCCGGTTGCGGGGCACGGGCCGGCGCCGGCGATCAGGGCCGAGCGCGGCTTTGCGCCCGCCGCGGAGGGTGTTCGCGTCGAGCGTGGGGGCCGTTCCCGTCCGGCGGGGGACCGGCTGCGTCCACCGTGGGGAACCGTTCCGTCCACTGTCGGCAACCCGGGGGCCGGCGGCGTCGAGCCGGGTCGGCGGTCGGCGGAGCTACAGTCCGCCGGCGACGCGCAGGATCGCGCCCGTGGTGTACGACGCCTCCGGCGACAGCAGCCACGCCACCGCCCCGGCGACCTCCTCCGGCCGGCCGGGGCGGCGCATCGGGATGCGGTCGACGATCCGCCAGGGCCGGTCCGCGTCGCCCATGGTGGCGTGGATGTCGGTCAGGGTCGAGCCGGGCTGGACGGAGTTGACGCGGATGCCCTCCTCCGCCAGTTCCTTGCTCAGTCCGATCGTCATCGCGTCGACCGCCGCCTTGCTCGCCGCGTAGTGCACGTACTCGCCGGGGCTGCCGGTGGTCGCCGCGCCGGAGGAGATGTTGACGATCGCACCGCCCGGACCGCCGCCGCGGGTCGACATCGCCCGCACCGCGCGCCGCGCGCACAGCAGGCTCCCGGTCACGTTGACGTCGACGACCCGGCGGACCGTCGCGGTCGGCGTCTCGGTGAAACGGCCCAACGGCCCGGTGATCCCGGCGTTGTTGACCAGTCCGGTCACCGGACCCAGGCGCTCGGCCGCGGTCGTGAACAGCGCGTCGACCTGCTCCTCGACGCAGATGTCCAACCGCACCGTCACGCACTGCGCGCCCAGCGCCCGCACCTCGCCGGCCACCGTCTCGGCGGCGTCGGCGGCCCGCTCGTAGCCGATGGCGACGCTGTGGCCCGCCCGCGCCAGCCGTACCGCGACGGCCGCACCGATCCCGCGACTGCCGCCGGTGACCACCGTGACCGCACCCATGCGCGTCTCCCGCCCGTTCGCCGTCCGTTGTCCGCCCGTTACGCCGTCCGCCGCCCGGACGCCCACGTCAGGCAGTCGCGGCCAGCGACGATCAACCCATCCTACGAACACCGCGTGACCGCAACGGGCGTTGGTATGGACCGGACACCGGATTGGTCTTGACCAACCCACCGGAGCGACCTATCGTCAGGGGTAGTGAAACAACCCTTAATAAACAAGGGTGAAAAACCCGGTACGGGCCGACCGTGGAGGACAGGGTGGGGACCACGCAGCTTGAAGCCGTGCAGGAGCCGAAGTACTGGCATCTGAAGACCGTGCTGGGGGAGGCGCTGGACTCGGAGTTCGCCGTCGGCGAGGTGCTGCCGAACGAACGCGACCTGGCCGCCCGCTTCGGCGTGGCCCGCGCCACGCTCCGCCAGGCGCTGGAGCAACTGGAACTCGAAGGCCGCCTGCAGCGCCGCCGCGGGGTCGGCACCACCGTCGCGCCGCCGCGCCGCGGCATCCACGTGGGCCCCGCCGAACGGCACTGGCCGGGTCAGGGCCCCGACGACTGGCGCGCGATCGGCTGCGTCGAGGCCGCCGCGCCCGCCGCCGTCGCCCGGCTGCTCGGTGACGAGGCCGGCGACGACCTGGTCCACACCATCCACCGGGTGCGCACCTCCGAGCGCCAGCCGGTCGCCACCGACATCCTCTACGTACCGCGCTCCTCGGTGCCCGGCCTGTCCGACGCGCTGTCCCCGGCCGAGCACCCGCACGCCGTCCTCGCCGAGCTGCACAGGCTGGACCTGGAGGGCGAGGACCGCACCGTCGAGCTGGGCTCGGCCCGCGCCGAGGACGCCAAGCAGCTCGAACGCCTCCCCGGCGCCCCCGTGCTGATCGTCACCACGCGCTACGTCTCGGCCGGCCGGGTCACCGCCGTCTCCGCGGCCACCTACCGCGCCGACACCTGCCGCCTCACCTTCGGCGACAGCGGCGCGGTCGAGATCGACACCGATCAGACCCGCCAGGCGTCCTGACCCACGCCGTCCCGGCCACCCGTCCACCGGCGCCGCCCCGGAGCGTTCCCTCCCGCTCCGGGGTGGCGCCGTCGTCATGCGGGCACGCGGCGCCGCTGGGGTGGGGTGCCCGAGTGGGGCTGCCCGAACGGGGTTGCCCGGGCAGGGGGCGCGCTGGCGTGCTGCCTGGGGGCCGGGGCCGGGGGGCGGGATGCGCGGGTGCCGCGTTCGCCCGCGGCGCGTTCGCCGACGGCGCCGTCCGCGGTGGGGCCGTCCGCGGTGGGTCCGCCGCCGGCCGCTGAGGGACGCGCGGGCCCGGTCACCGCCAGCGTCAGCCCCGCCAGCGTCGACCCCGTCAGCCCCTGCCCGCCACCCCGCCGGTCACCGGCGGCGCGGCGCCGCGGTCACCGCTGGCCCGCCGGCCGTCTCAGCGCCGACTCGCCGGTCACCGCAACCACAGGACCACCGGCCCGCCACCTCGCCGGTCACCGGCAGCGCAGCGCCGCGGCCACCGTCAGCGCAGGACCGCGGCCACCGTCAGCGCAGGACCGCGGCCGCCGTCCGGTCCACCGCGAACAGCTGCTCCTCCACGTGGTCCAGTGCCAGCCGCAACGCCCCGGTGGCCACCGCCTCCTCGCCGAGCGCCGACAGCGCCACCCGCGGAGGGCGCAGGCAGTACCGGGCCAGCGCGTCCCGCAACGGCTCCACCACGTCGTCCAGCCCGGTGGCCCAGCCGCCCAGCACCACCAGCTCCGGATCGAGCGCCAGGGCCAGCGCCGCCACGTCGTGCACCAGTCGGCGCAGGAACCGGCGTACCGCCTCGGTGGCCCTCGCGTCACCCTCCCGCGCCAGCGAGAACACCCTGGTGACCGCGACCTCGTCCAGCGGGTCCAGCGGCCGGTCCGTGGTGGACAGCAGCCGTTCCGGGGTCGCCTCGCGGCCCAGCAGGTGCAGCGCGCCGATCTCGCCCGCCGCGCCGCCGAACCCCCGGTGCAGCCGGCCGCCGATCAGCGAACCGGCCCCCGGGCTCAGCCCCGCCATCACGAAGACCACGTCGTCGTTGCCGCGCGCCGCGCCCAGCCAGTGCTCGCCCAGCGCCGCCGCGTTCGCGTCGTTCTCCACCAGGACCGGGCACTTGAACGACCGCCCCAGCCGTTCCCCCAGTGCCAGCCCGGTCCAGCCCGGCATCGCGGTGCTCAGGCCGACCCGGCCGTTCGCCTCCACGATCCCCGGGCTGCCCACGCCCACCGCCCACAGCGTGCTGCGCGCCACCTCGGCGCGGCGCAGCGATTCGGCGACCCCCGCCCGTACCCGCTCCAGACGGGTGTCGACGTCGAGCAGCTCGTCGACCGGATAACAGTAGGAACCCAGCATCCGGCCGCCCAGGTCCGCCAGCAGCACCCGTACCTGGTGAACGCCGATCTCCACCCCCAGCAGATGGCCCGACTCCGCGTGGAAGCGGAATCGCCGCGCCGGGCGTCCCTGCTTGCGCGCGTCCGCAGACCCGGCGGCCGCCTCCACCACCAGGCCGGACTCCATGAGCCCCTCGACGACGCCCTCGACCGTCGGCCGGGACAACCCGGTCGACCGGGTCAGTTCGGTCAGCGTGAGTGGTCCCGATCCGCGCAGTGCGTGCAGCACGACCGCCGAATTGATCCTGCGCAGCAGCGAGGGGTCCCCACCGGTGAGCCGCACCAACGTGACGCCTCCCAACCCGGGCCGCCTGGTCACCGCGCGCCCGTCGCCGGATGGTACCCGTCGGACGACCCGCGCTGCGAGTGTGGTGACGGACGAAACAGCTCCGTGCCCGAACCGGAATGACCCCCGCCGTCCGCCGGGGCCGCCCGCCACCTCGCCTCAGGACTCCTCGCCGGCCCCCTCCAGCGACGGCAGCCCGGCCGCCGTACGCAGCCGCCCGAACTCCTCCGCGATCGTCACCGGCGTCCAGTGCGCGTTCAGCCCGCTCGGATTGGGCAGCACCCAGATCCGCGTGTCGCCGATCATCCGCTCCTGCCGGCCGATCCGCGCCCCCTTCTCACCGAACGCGGTCCGGTATGCGGTGACCCCGGCCACCGCCAGCCACTGCGGCGCGTACCGCAGCACGCGCTGCCTCAACTCCTCGCCGCCGTCCCGCAGTTCGGCCTGCGACAACTCGTCCGCCCGCGCCGACGCCCGGGCCGCCACATTGGTGATCCCCAGCCCGTACCGCGGCAGCGTCGCCTGCTCGGCCGGCGTCAGCCTGCGCGGGGTGAACCCCGAGGCGTGCAGCGCCGGCCAGAACCGGTTGCCCGGCCGGGCGAAGTGGTGGCCGGTCGCCGCCGACAGCAGCCCGGGATTAATGCCGCAGAACAGCACCTTCAACCCGCTGTCGATCACGTCGGGAACCGTCTTGTCCCGGGCCGCGGCCAGCTCCTGCGGTGTCAGAGGATCGCCCCCGGCGTGTACGCGGCCGCCCGCGGGTACCGGGCCGCCACCTCGTCCACCTTCGCCACGACCGCGCCGACCTGCGCGGCCGCCGCCCCGGTGAACGACAACCGGTCCGCCATCAGCGCGTCCAGCCCCGCCCGGTCCAGCGGAATC
This sequence comes from Streptantibioticus silvisoli, assembly GCF_027947535.2. GTDB lineage: Bacteria > Actinomycetota > Actinomycetes > Streptomycetales > Streptomycetaceae > Streptantibioticus_C > Streptantibioticus_C silvisoli. The sequence continues at coordinate 231,902 of NZ_JAAGKO020000003.1, read as the reverse complement.
CGCTCGTCCTCCGCTAGCCGGTCCAGCAGCTCGTTGCGCTCGGCGCCCTTCTCCCGCATCGCCAGCGCCGAGGCCACCGCGTGCTCCTTGATCGCCTCGTGCGCCACCTCACGGCCCACCCCGGCGCGCACCGCCGCCATCAGCACCTTCGTCGTCGCCAGGAACGGCAGGTAACGGTCCAGCTCCCGCGCCACCACCGCCGGGAACGCCCCGAACTCCTCCAGCACGGTCAGGAACGTCTCCAGCAGCCCGTCGAACGCGAAGAACGCGTCCGGCAACGCCACCCGGCGCACCACGGAACACGACACGTCGCCCTCGTTCCACTGGTCCCCGGCCAGCTCCCCGGTCATCGACGCGTACCCGCGCAGGATGACCGCCAGTCCGTTGACCCGTTCGCACGAGCGGGTGTTCATCTTGTGCGGCATCGCCGACGAGCCGACCTGCCCCGCCTTGAACCCCTCGGTCACCAGCTCGAGCCCGGCCATCAGCCGCACCGTCTTCGCCAGCGACGACGGCGCCGCCGCCAGCTGCACCAGGCAGCTCACCACGTCGTAGTCCAGCGACCGCGGGTAGACCTGGCCCACGGAGGTGAACGCCCGCGCGAAGCCCAGGTGCCCGGCGATCCGCGACTCCAGCTCGGCCAGCTTCTCCGCGTCGCCGCCCAGCAGGTCCAGCATGTCCTGCGCGGTGCCCACCGGGCCCTTGATGCCCCGCAGCGGATAGCGCCCGATCAGGTCCTCCACCCGCTCGAACGCCACCAGCAGCTCATCGGCCGTCGTCGCGAACCGCTTGCCGAGCGTGGTGGACTGCGCCGCCACGTTGTGCGAGCGGCCCGCCATGACCAGCTCCGCGTGCTCCGCCGCCAGCCGGCCCAGCCGCACCAGCACCGCCACCGTGCGGTCCCGCACCAGCTCCAGCGACAGCCGGATCTGCAGCTGCTCGACGTTCTCCGTCAGGTCCCGGGACGTCATGCCCTTGTGGACCTGCTCGTGCCCGGCCAGCGCGTTGAACTCCTCGATGCGCGCCTTCACGTCGTGCCGGGTGACCTTCTCGCGCTCGGCGATGGAGGCCAGGTCGACCTGCTCCAGCACCCGCTCGTAGTCGGCGAGGGCCTGGTCGGGCACCTCGATGCCCAGGTCCTTCTGCGCCCGCAGCACGGCGAGCCACAGACGGCGTTCGAGCACCACCTTCTGCTCCGGGGACCAGATGGAGGCCAGTTCGACCGAGGCGTAGCGCCCGGCCAGGACGTTCGGAATACGCGGCTTGGAGGTCACGTGACCGAAGTCTACTGGCCCCGCGCTCCACGTCCGCCCAGGCCAGCGGCTTGGCACCGGGGCCGCACCGGATCACGGCTCCAGCGGTACGAGCTCCGGCCGCTTCGGGGGGCGTCCGTCCCCGGAGGACCGCCCGGTCAGCCGCCGCCCTATCCACGGCACCAGGTGCTCCCGCGTGAAGCGCAGGTCCGACGTCCGCCGCGCCACCCAGGCCGGGGCGACGAACGGCGGCAACGGCTCCCGCCAGTCCTCCTCGGCCGGCAGCCCCAGCCCCTGCCAGATCCCCTCCGCGACCCTGCGGTGCCCCTCGGCGTTCAGGTGCAGCCGGTCGTCCGCCCACATCCGCCCGTCGCCCAGCACCTCGGCGCCGAACAGGTCCACCACCAGCGCCCCGTGCCGTCCCGCCAGCTCGTCCAGGAAGTCGAACAGCCGCAGCATGCGGGGCATGACCCGCGCCGCCACCGGTCCGCGCCGCACCGGACTGCGCATCAGCACCAGTTGACGGCAGGTGGGCGCCAGCCGCGTCACGGCCTCCTCCAACCGCGCGCACACCTCGTCGACGTCGCACTTGGGCCGCAGGACGTCGTTCAGCCCGCCGACGATCGTCACCAGGTCCGCGCGCATCGCCGCCGCCGGTGCGGTCTGCTCGGCCACGATCTGCGTGATGAGCTTGCCCCGCACCGCGAGATTGGCGTACCGGAATCCGGGGGATCGGGCCGCCAACCGCAGGGCGAGCAGATCGGCCCATCCCCGGTAGTCGCCGCTCGGCGTCCGGTCCGACATGCCCTCGGTGAACGAGTCGCCCACCGCGACGAAGCTGGTGAACCCGCTGAAAGGTGTGTTTGTCCCCATGGCGTTGGGGATCCTATCCGGTGCGGGTGTCACCGCGCCCGCGGTATCGGGAGCCGGGTCCGCGGTGCGGGGGTCCTGGGGGCTGCATGGGCTGCATGGGCTGCGCGGGCTGTCTCGGTGCGTGCGGTCGTCTTCCCCAGCGGGAACCTTCGCCGCCGCAACTCCCGTAGTGGGAATTCCTTTAGCTGCAACTCCCTTGGCAGGAGCTCCTGGAGCGGGGACTTCCGGAGCAGGAACCCCCGGAGCTGCGGACCTGCCTCCGCGATTCCCCATGCCCCCAGCTGTACCCACAACGTCAGCGTGATCACCACGCCCAGCACGTATCCCATGACCACCCTCCCCTCGTCCGCCGCTCCGCCCGGTGCAGCTCTCCTTGACGCCCACCTCCGTGACGCCATGTGAAGACGATGGCAGCAAATCGTCCCAAATGGCTCCACCCAGGGGTGGAGAGCCGGGTGGAGATTACTCGGCGTCAGGTGGAGAACGTGGGTGGAGACGGGTGGAGGCGCATGAATATGAAATGGAATGTCGATGGGCGCGGGGACGGCGGATCGCTTTCAGGCTTGGCCGCTGGCCGCCGCAGCCGACCGTTCGGAGATGATGCTGGCGCCCGTCCGTCCGTCCGTGATCATCTTTCCGGACCACCGGACCACCGGACCACCGGACCACCGGACCACCGGACCACCGGACCACCGGACCACCGGACCACCGGACCACCGGACCACCGGACCACCGGACCACCGGACCACCGGACCACCGGACCACCGTGCCTCCAGGTGGACGGATCATCGGATCACCCGGTCATCCGTCGATCAGCCCACCGGGTCCGGAGACTCGCCGGTCGGTCTGCCCACCAGCTCCCGCAGGACGTCCTCCATGGTCACCAGCCCCACCGGGCGGCCGGCGGAGTCGACGACCTCGGCGAGGTGGGCGCGGCGGGCGCGCATCGCGGTGAGGGCGTCGTCCAGCGGAAGGCCGGCGCCGACCCGGGTGATCGGGCGCAGGGCGGCCACGTCGTAGGGGCGGTCGGCGGACTCGGCCTCCAGCGCGTCCTTGACGTGGAGGTAGCCCAGGGTGCGGTCGGCGTCGTCGGTCACGGGGAAGCGGGAGAAGCCGGAGTCGGCGGCGAGGTGTTCGAGTCCGTCGGGGGTGATGCCGAGCCGGGCGCTGACCACCCGTTCCGCGGGGATCGCCACCTGGCCGACCGGTCGGCGGCCGAGTTCCAGGGCTTCGCGGACCCGGGTCGTGGCCCGGGCGTCGAGCATGCCGGCCCGTTGCGAATCGGTCACCATCCGGGCCAGTTCCGCGTCGGAGAACGCGGAGGCGACCTCGTCGCGCAGTTCCACCCGCAGGAGCCGCAGACCCGCGTTGGCGAGCGCGTTGACGCCGAGTACCAGCGGTTTGAGCGCCCGGGTCAGGCCCACGAGCGCGGGCCCGAGGGCGAGCGTGGTGCGGGCGGGGTCGGCCAGTGCGATGTTCTTCGGCACCATCTCGCCGACCAGCATGTGCAGATACGTGGCGATGGCCAGCGCCAGTACGAAGGCCACGGCGTGGATGGTTCCGACCGGCACGTCGGCCGCCCCGAAGACCGGCTCCAGCAGGTGGACGAGGGCGGGCTCGGCGACCGCGCCGAGCACCAGGGTGCAGGCGGTGATGCCGAGCTGGGCGGTCGCCATGAGGGCGGAGATGTTCTCCAGCGCCCACAGCACCGTACGGGCCCGGCGGTCGCCCTCCTCGGCCAGCGGCTCGATCTGGCTGCGCCGCACCGACACCAGTGCGAACTCGCCGCCCACGAAGAACGCGTTGAGCACCAGCGTCAGCAACGCCACAAACAGTCGCAGCGCCGTCATCGGCCGTCCTCCCCGTCGGCGCGATGACCGGCGTCCGGGCGACTACCGCCGTCGGTGAGGTGACCGCCGTCGGGCCGGTGGCGCCGGAGGCCGTGCTCGCCGCCGGTGTCGTGGCCGCGGCCGGACCGGTGGCCGCGCGGGAACCGGTGGCCGCCCTCGTGCTGCGGGTCGTCGTCGGCCGTGCCGGGCGCGGGGGCCGCCAGGCGCAGCCGGGAGGCGCGGTGGCCCGCGGCCTCGGTGACCTCCAGGCGCCAGCCGTCCACCTCGACCACGTCGCCGTCGCGCGGGATGCGGCCCAGCCGTTCCGCCACGACCCCCGCCAGCGTCTCGTAGGGGCCGTGGGTCACCCGCAGGCCGATGCCGGCCAGCTGGTCGGTGCGGGCGGCTCCGTCGGCGTCGTAGAGCACACGTCCTGCGGCGTCGTGGCCGGCGAATGCCAGGTCGGCGGTCTCCTGCGGGTCGTGTTCGTCGCGGACCTCGCCGACCACCTCCTCGACGATGTCCTCCAGGGTCGCCACGCCCGCGGTGCCGCCGTACTCGTCGATGACGACCGCCATGGTGCGGTCGCCGGACATCCGGTCCAGCAGACGGTCGACCGTCAGACTGCCGGGTACCAGCAGCGGTTCACGCATCAGTGCGGTCACCGGGTACACGTCACGGCGTTCGGGTGCGACGGCCAGGGCGTCCTTGATGTGGACGATGCCGATGACGGTGTCCAGGGTGTCGCGGTAGACCGGGAACCGCGACAGGCCGGTGGCCCGGGTGGTGTCCGTGACGTCCCGTGTGCTGGCGTCCTCGGGCAGCGCGGTGACGTGTACCCGGGGCGTCATCACGCTCTGCGCGGTCAGGTCGACCAGGCTCAGGGTGCGCACGACCAGGTCGGCTGTGCCGGGGCTGAGGGCGCCCTCCTTCGCCGAGTGCCGTGCCAGCGACTGGAGTTCCTGGCGGCTGCGCACCGACGCCAGTTCCTCGGCCGGTTCCATCCCCAGGCGGCGCACGATGTGGTTGGCGGCGCTGTTCAGGTGGCCGATCAGCGGCTTGAAGGCGGCGCTGAAGACCCGCTGCGGTGTGGCGACCGCCCGGGCGACCGGTACGGCCCGCGAGATCGCCCAGTTCTTCGGGATCAGCTCGCCGACCACCATCAGGACGACCGTGGTCAGCACGGTGCCCAGCACGAGGGCGACACCGTCGGCGGAACCGCCCAGCCCGGCGTCCCGCAACGGCCCGGACAGCAGCCTCGCCACCGACGGTTCCGCCAGCATGCCGATGACCAGGCCGGTCACGGTGATGCCCAGCTGGGCGCCGGACAACTGGAACGTCAGGCTCCGTACCGCCGTCATCGCGCTGGCCGCACCGCGATCACCGCGTTCGACAGCCTCCTCCAGCTCGGCCCGTTCCACCGTGGTCAGCGAGAACTCGGCGGCCACGAACACCCCGCAGGCCAGGGCCAGCGCCAGGGCGAGCAGCAGCAGGAGCACTTCGGTCATCAACCACACCTCCGGCCCCCGATCGTCGCCGGTCACGCGCCACGACCGGTGCTGCCCGCGACCCCGCACCCGAAGGCTCGCCCGTTCGGCGGTCCCGCACCTCCCGTTCGGCGGAACGCACAACGCGTCACGCCCGGGCCGCGCGAAGGGCCGCACCGTACTGATCCGGTTTCGTGACGTATTGAGCCGGATGCCGCACGGTACTGTGCCGGATCTCGCACGTCGGGCCGTCGTCCGCAGGGGTAACGGTCGGCCCGCGCAGGGAGGATGTGTTGCCGCCGTACGTCAGGGTTCGCTGCGGCGCAGTTCCGCGATGACCAGCGCCATCGGCTCCATGGCCGGTTCCAGCACCGTGACGTAGGAGAATCCGTAACGCTCGCGGTGGGCGCGCAACTGGTCGGCGATCTGTTCGACGGTGCCGCACAGCAGCGTCGGGACGCGGGAGCACTGCTCGGCGCTCAGGTGCGGGGCGTACGGCTGGAGGGCGGGGGCGGCGGCCGCGCGGTCGTCGGTGATCAGCACGTGCTGCACGAGGATGTTGAGTTCCGGATCGGTGCCCTGCGCGCGGGTGTACTCGCGGTGCTTGGCGACCCGTTCGTCCAGCTGGTCGGCGTCGAGCAGGCGCAGGGTGCCGTCCGGCGCGCCGGCGGCCTGCTCGGCACCGGTGAACGCGGCGATGTCGGCGTGGCGGGCCGACAGGCGCAGCATGCGGTTGCCGTTGCCGCCGAGCAGCAGTTGGGGTCGCGGGCGCTGCTCGGGGCGCGGGCTGTGCGAGGGGTCGGTGAGCAGCCGGTCCAGTTCCCGGACGGTGTGTTCCAGGTGGTCGACCCGGCCGCCGGGGGTGCCGAACGGAATCCGCGCGTCGTCGAACTCGGCGCGTACGTATCCGGTGCCGAGGCCGACTTCGAGCCGGCCGCCGGTGAGGAGGTCCGTCGTGGCGATGTCACGGGCCAGCAGCACCGGGTTCCAGAAGCCGACGTTCAGCACGAAGGTGCCGACCCGCGGCCTGGTCGTCGCCTGCGCGGCCGCGACCAGCGACGGGAACGGCGCCGGCCAGCCGAGATGGTCGGGCACGAGTAACACGTCGTAGCCGAGGGCTTCGGCGTGCCGACATTTGTCGGCCCACTGACCCCCGGACGCCGCCTCCAGGAAATTGACTCCGAACCTGAAACGGTCCACCACGCTGGGCGCCTCCTCGTCTCGCGGCGCCCGCCCGCGGGCCCGGGCGCCGGCTCCGCACACCGCGGACCGGGCATGCGGCATCGAGCCACCGGCGATTGTCAGTGGCTTGCGGTAAACAGGATGTCACCGGTTGCGACGCCGCAGGGGCGTCGTGGGAAGTCCGTGCGCCCGGGTGCGCGGGCGGAAGCGGAACGGCGGATCGGGGGCGGGGACATGGACCGGACGGTGCCACCGGCGGTGTCGGAGCACGCCACGCGGTGGAGGCGGGCGTCCGCTGTGCTTGCTGCTGCTAGCGCCTCGGCGCTAGCGTGGTGGCATGGCGAAGACACAGTTGAACGTGCGTGTCGAGGAAGAGACCGCCGACGCCGCCAGGCTGCGGGCGTCCGAGCGCGGGATCAGTGTGAACCGCTACATCGAGGAACTCGTCCGCGAGGACCAGGGCGAGAACGGCCGCACGTTCGTCGAGGCCGCGGCCGACTTCATGAAGCGCTACGAATCCGTTTTCGCCGAGGAGTTCGGCCGGGAGCGCGAGGGCAACCGCACGGCTGCCGCCGCAGCGCGGAACGGAGCCGGAGCGGCGCGGACGGCGGCGGGCACGCCGAGGTCGCACGCCGACCGTTCCGATGCCGTGAGCACCGGCGACGCCGCGGACAACGCCCGTTCCTCCCCGGCGGCCGGCACCGGTGCGCGGGCCGGCGCCCGGCGTCCCGACTCCGGACGGCGTGCCCGCGGCACCGCGAAGGGGACCGGTACCGCGGCGTGACCCTTCGTATCGATCTCGCCTGGTTGTTGATGGTCGCCGAGAACAGCACGCCCGGAGACCCCCAGGTGACCGACTGGGGTGCGCTGGTGGCCGCCGTCGCCCGGCACGAGGCCGAGATATTCGGCACCGAGATCTACCCCGACCCCCAGCAGCGCGCCGCGTCCTTACTGCAACTGCTGCTTCACGTACCGGCGTTGGAGCGGTCCAACGCGCTGTTCGCCTCAGCGGTGGCCTACGCGTACCTGGTGGCCGCCGGCCTGAAGGTGGTCACCTCGCCGGAGCGGGTCCGCGACCTGGCCCGCCTCGTCAGCGACGGCACCGCCGATCTGGACCGCATCGCCGACGAACTGCGCGGCTGGACCGACGGCCTCGACACACCGCCGCAGGTCTGACCGCGAACGCGGGCCACCGCGTCGCGCGCGCAGGCCACGATGCGCCGGGCCGTACCGGGGACGTCAACCACCGCACCGGGTTCCTCCCCCCGGAGGGACGTCGACCATCGCACCGGGTTTCACTCGCCTGCCGGGGAGCGTCGACCACCGCACCGGGTCCACCCGCCTCTCCCGGAACGTCAACCACCGCACCGCATTCACCCGTCGCTCGGGGGGACGTCAACCACCGCACCCCCTTCACCCGCTCGCGGGGAACGTCACCACCGGATCACCCGCCCCCCAGCAACGCCTACCGACGTACCGTGAACAGCAGATACCCGTACGTCAGGCCGAGGGCGTCCGGGTGGGCGGTGAGCCAGGTGTCGGCGTGACCGGGGAACTCCAGGCGCAGGACGGACTCGAAGTCGGTGCGGGAGTCGAAGCGCCAGTCGCTCATGACCTCGGTGCGTTCGGCACCCCGTTCGGCCCACCAGGTGTCGGTGTGGCGGCCGTGTTCGTGGGCCGTGGCGTGGGGGAGGGCGTTGAGCAGGTCGGCGAACTCCCCGGCACGCCAGTCGTTGTCGACGACCACCAGCGCGCCGCCCGGCCGCAGTACTCGCGTGACCTCCGCCAGGCCGGCCTCCGCGCCGGCCCCGAAGAAGTACGCGAACCGGGCGTGGACGACGTCGACCGAGGCGTCCGGCAGCGGCAGGTGCTCGGCGGAACCGGCGAGCACTCGGGCCCGTGGGTCGCGGGCCGCCGCCAGCGGGACCAGGCGCGGATCGGGTTCCACGCCGATCGTTTCGGACGCCTCGGCGGCGTAACCGGGCAGCCAGAAACCGCTGCCGCACCCCAGATCGAGCAGGGTGCGGCCGGCCCACGGCGCGGCCCGGCGCATCGCGTCGAGGACCAGCCCGCGCGGATCGAGCGCCCGGTTCTCGATCTCGTACAGCCCCGGGTCCCCGCCCTGGTTGGGCGCGGGGCGGAAGTCGGGCAGGTCCACGGCTGGTTCTCCTTCGTGCGTTCGGCGTGGTCATGGTGGATCACACCGAACCCGCGGGCAACCGCATTCGTGCCGTGGGTACGCGGGCCGCGGCGCCGGGTTCGCGGGCTCCGGCGACCGGGGACGGTAGGCGTGGGGACGGCGGGCGCGGGGTGCCGGGGGTGCCGGGCGCGAGGGTGCCGGAAGTGCGGGGCGAGGGTGCCGGGGGCGCGCGGCGGGTACCTCCGGCGGGCCGACTTCCTGCGGACCGGCTCCCGTCAGGCCAGGCCGCGTTCGACCGCGCTGCGTTCGACGCAGAATTCGTTGCCCTCGATGTCGGCCATGACGACCCATCCCAGGCCGTCGGGGGTGCGCAGGTCGTCCAGCACGGTCGCTCCGAGGGCCCGCAGGCGTTCTACCTCGGCGTCGCGGGTGCCGGAGGGCGGCTGGATGTCGAGGTGGACGCGGTTCTTGACCTTCTTGTCGTCCGGCACCCGCAGGAACAGCAGCCCCGGCGCTCCCTGTTGGGCCGGGTCGAGCTGCACCTCCTCGTCCCCGGGGGCGGCGTCGCCGAGCGCGTAGCCGGTCAGCGCCGCCCAGAACCGGGCCACCGCGTAGGGGTCATGGGCGTCGAAGGTGATGTTCCGCACCGGGTTGAGGAAGGTCATGACGGCACGCTAACGAAGCGGCGCGCGGCACGCCCGGGCAATACGCGCACCCGGCCGCGCGATGGCCCCGCGCGCGATGGCCCCGCCGCGACACCGCCCGCCGCGCGACCGACCCGCGCCACGACTGGGCCGCTCCCGTGGTCAGGCGATGCGGCCGTACCAGACCGCGTGCGTCCAGATCCGTTCGAGGCGGACCCGGGCGCCGGTGTGCGGGGCGTGCCAGATCTTGTTGTGGCCGGCGTAGAAGCCCACGTGGTACACGTAGCGGCCGGTGTGGAAGAAGACCAGGTCGCCGGGGGTGCGGGAGGCCGCGGAGATGTGCCGGCTGCGGGCGTACTGGGCGGCGGCGGTCCTGGGCAGCCGCCGGCCGGCCGCCCGGAAGGCGTAGAACGTCAGCCCGGAGCAGTCGAACCGGTACGGACCCGAGGCGCCCCACTGGTACGGCGCGCCGCTTTGCGCGGCGGCGACGTGCAGGGCCCGGGCGGCCACCGCTGCGGCGTCGGCGGGTGGTGCGAGCCCCGGGGCGAGCAGGCTTCCGGCGAGCGCGGCGGTCAGGAAGGCGGTGGTCCCGGCACGGCGAAGCTGCCGGGGCGACCGCTGTGAGGTGGATATGGGCGCGGGCATGCGCACTCCTTCGTCGACCGCCTACGAAGGAGTGCCTGTCGGGTTCGGGCAGGCGAAGTTGCCCGGCCGCTGGTGCGGCTTCACCCCGAGGGGCCTTCCGTGTTCCGGCTGACCCCGTGAAGCTCGGGTCCTCCGCTCCTGCCCGCTATGGCCTCGACCTGGCACCCCGGGCGCGGCAGGACTCGGCGTTCGCCCGGAGCGCCCCGCCGTGCCGGCGGGGGCTTGTGGTTCCCGGATCTTCGCGCACCCCCCGGCGGCATTTCGACCGCGAAACGCTGGAGAGTGATCGGGTGTTCGGGTAAAGCCGCCGGTGGGAGCGGTGCGCGGACGTAACGCGTTCACCCTGAGAGCCGACGGCCGCCGGAGTGAGGGCCCCGGCGGGGCGGGCGTCCCGGGACCCGCCCCGCCGCGGTGCCTCAGTCGGCGACGCCCTCGCCCGCGTCGGCCGGTGTCGGCGGACCCGCCGGGACCGGTGCGGCCGGTGCACCCACGGCGGCCGGTGCGGTCTTCGAGCCCGCCGGAACCCCCGGAGCCGGTGCGGTCGGCGAGCCCGCCGGAACCCCCGGAGCCGGTGCGGTGTGCGCAACCGCCGGAACTGGTGAACCCGCCGAACCCGGTGCGGCCAGCGGAACGTGGGGGAGCGCGGCGCGGGTGCCGGGGCGGGCGGGGGCGTTCGTACGGCGGCTGGTCAGGCCGGACAACGACCAGGTGCCGGCGCCGAAAGCGGCTATCAGCAGGAAGCTCCAGCAGAACAGCACCGATGGCTCGCCGCCGTTCTGGATCGGCAGCAGCGAGTGGCCGGCGTGCACGGTGAAGTACGCGTAGGCCATCGATCCCGAGCAGATCAGCGCCGCGACGCGGGTGCCGAGCCCGAGCAGGACGAGCAGGCCGCCGGCGAACTGGATGGCGGCCGCCCACCAGCCGGGCCACGCCCCCGTCGCCGGACCGCCGCCGGGCGTGCCGCCGAACAGGCCGAACAGGCCCGCCGCGCCGTGACAGGCGAACAGCAGACCGGTGACGATCCGGAAGAGCGCGAGGACGTACGGCGGTGCCGCGTCGATCCGTGAACGGGTCAGGGCGGGAACGGGGGTGGACATGGATACCTCCGGCAGGGGCCCGGTGAACGGGGAGCGTGCGAACGCCTCGATACTAAGGCAAGGCTAACCTTACTTGCATGCGCCCTTGGAGTGGCGGTTGGTGTGATGGCCGGAAAAGCGGCGGAAGTTACCCGGGAGTCGCCGTGTCGCCGTGTCGCATTCGATCGCCCTCGGGGCGTCCCTGGTCTGCGGATCCAAAGCGATCGTCGGAAAAGCGGCTCGTCGGGATGTTCTGTACGCGGATGGTTAACAGACCGGAAACGCGCCCGAGGCGCGGGTGAAACCAGTCGGTAAAAGTCTGGCGTCGAGTGGTCCGCCGACCGGAGCCAGTGAGGTGATACGTGTGCGTCTGACCCCGCACGAGCAGGAACGGCTGATGATCCACGTCGCCGCGGACGTCGCCGAACGGCGGCGGGCGCGCGGTCTGAAGCTCAACCACCCGGAGGCGGTCGCCCTCATCACCTCGCACATCCTGGAAGGCGCCCGGGACGGCCGTACCGTCGCCGAACTGATGATCTCCGGCCGCACGGTGCTGACCCGCGACGACGTGATGTCCGGCATCCCGGAGATGCTGTCCGACGTCCAGGTGGAGGCCACCTTCCCGGACGGCACCAAACTCGTCACCGTCCACGCCCCCATCGTCTGAACCGACCGTCCCCATCGGCTGAACCAGCCGCCCGCGATCGCCGCCGCTCGCCGCACCGACCGCCGCCCGCCCGCAGCCACCGCTGGCCGCCCGCAGCCACGACCGCCCGCACGCGACCACCGTTGGCCACCCGCACCCACCGCCGCCCGCACGGACCATCACCGGTCGCCCGCACCCACCGCCGGTCGCGCGCGAACGGCGCCCGGTCCGCTCACCGTCCCCGCCCCGGAGGCCCCGTGATCCCCGGAGAGATCGTCACCGCAGCCGCGCCCGTCGTCCTCAACGAGGGGCTGCCGGTGACCCGGCTGACCGTGCTCAACGAGGCCGACCGGCCGGTGCAGGTCGGCTCCCATTACCACTTCGCCGAGGCCAACCCCGGTCTGCGCTTCGACCGGGCGGCCGCGCGCGGCCGGCGGCTGTCCATCGCGGCCGGCACCGCGGTGCGCTTCGAGCCGGGCATCCCGGTCGAGGTCGACCTCGTGCCGATCGGCGGTGCCCGGATCGTGCCGGGGCTGCGCGGCGAGACCGCCGGAGCCCTCGATGACTGAACTCGACCGGGCCCTGTACGCCGACCTGTTCGGGCCGACCGCCGGCGACCGGGTGCGGCTCGCCGACACCGACCTGTTCGTGGAGATCGAACGCGACCTGTCCGGCGGTCCCGGCCGGGCCGGCGACGAGGCGGTCTTCGGCGGCGGCAAGGTGATCCGCGAGTCCATGGGCCAGTCCCGGCTCACCCGGGCCCAGGGCGCGCCCGACACGGTGATCACCGGCGCGATCGTCCTGGACCACTGGGGCGTGGTGAAGGCGGACGTCGGCATCCGCGACGGAAGGATCACCGCCCTCGGCAAGGCCGGCAACCCCGACACCATGAACGGCGTGCACCCCCGCCTGGTCATCGGCCCGGAGACCGAGATCATCGCGGGCAACGGCAAGATCCTCACCGCCGGCGCCATTGACGCCCATGTGCACTTCATCTGCCCGCAGTTGGCCGACGAGGCGCTGGCCTCCGGCGTGACCACCATGATCGGCGGCGGCACCGGCCCGGCCGAGGGCAGCAAGGCGACCACCATCACCCCGGGCGCCTGGCACCTGGCCCGGATGTTCGCGGCGATGGACTCCTACCCGGTCAACGTCGGCTTCCTCGGCAAGGGCAACACCGTCAGCACCGAGTCGATGCACGACCAACTGCGTGCCGGAGCCGTCGGGTTCAAGATCCACGAGGACTGGGGGGCGACACCGGCCGCCATCGACGCCTGCCTGTCGGTGTGCGAGACGACCGGTGCCCAACTCGCCATCCACACCGACACGTTGAACGAAGCGGGCTTCGTGGAGGACACCCTCGCCGCGATCGCCGGCCGGGGCATCCACGCCTACCACACCGAGGGTGCCGGCGGTGGGCACGCGCCGGACATCATCACGGTCGTCTCCCGCCCCAACGTCCTTCCCTCGTCGACCAATCCGACCCGCCCGCACACCGTCAACACCGTCGACGAACACCTCGACATGCTGATGGTCTGCCACCACCTCAACCCCACGGTGCCCGAGGACCTGGCGTTCGCCGAGTCCCGCATCAGGCCCTCGACCATCGCCGCCGAGGACGTCCTGCACGACCTCGGTGCCATCTCGATCATCTCCTCCGACTCGCAGGCCATGGGCCGCGTCGGGGAGGTCGTCCTGCGCACCTGGCAGACCGCGCACGTGATGAAACGGCGCCGCGGCGCGCTGCCCGGGGACGGCCCCGCCGACAACCACCGGGCCCGCCGCTACGTGGCGAAGTACACCATCAATCCGGCCGTCGCCCAGGGACTCGACGGCGAGATCGGTTCCGTCGAGGAGGGAAAGCTCGCCGACCTCGTGCTGTGGGACCCGGCGTTCTTCGGCGTCAAGCCGCAACTCGTCATCAAGGGCGGGCAGATCGCCTACGCGCAGATGGGCGACGCCAACGCCTCCATCCCGACGCCCCAACCCGTGCTGCCCCGGCCGATGTTCGGCGCCACCGGCCGTGCCCCCGCCGCCAACTCCGTCAACTTCGTCACCGGTACCGCACTCGAGGACGGGCTGCCCGAACGACTGGGCGTGGCCAAGGCGTTCACCGCCATCCGCGACACCCGGCGGGTCACCAAGTCCGACATGCGGGGCAACGACGCCATGCCCCGGGTCGAGGTCGACCCGGACACCTTCACCGTGCGCATCGACGGCGAGGCGGTCGAACCCGCCCCCGCCGCCGAACTGCCCATGGCCCAGCGCTACTTCCTGTTCTGATGACGGCCGCCACGCACGGGGAGCGGCGGCACCCGGCCCGCGCCGCACTGCTCGTCCTGGCCGACGGACGGTTCCCGGCCGGCGGGCACGCCCACTCCGGCGGCGCGGAGGCCGCGGTGAAGGCCGGCCGGATCACCGGCGCCGCCGACCTGGAGGAGTTCTGCCGGGGCCGGCTCGCCACCACCGGACTGGTCGCCGCGGCGCTGGCGGCGGCCGCGGCGGCCGGCGTGGACCCCCGGGCGCTGGACGACGCGGCCGACGCGCGCACCCCCTCACCGGCGCTGCGCGCCACCTCCCGCCGGCTCGGCCGCCAGCTGACCCGGGCCGCCCGGGCCGTCTGGCCGTCCCCGGCGCTGGAGGAACTGGCCGCGTCCCGGCCGCGCGGCGCGCACCACAGCGTCGTCCTGGGACTGACCGCCGCGGCGGCCGGACTCGACCCGCTGGACGCCGCCCACGCGGCCGCCCACGAGTCGGTCAGCGGTCCGGCGACCGCGGTGGTGCGGCTGCTGAGCCTCGACCCGTTCCACGCCACCGCCGTGCTGGCCCGCCTGGCACCGCAGACCGACCGCGTCGCCCGGCGCGCCGAGGAACACGCCCTCGCCGCGCGCACCGGGGGCACCAGCGCGCTGCCCGCCGCCTCCGCCCCGCTGCTCGACCTGTTCGCCGAGGACCACGCCGCCTGGCCGGTACGCCTGTTCGCGTCATGAAGCACCTGACATCACGTCACAAGTCGTACGCGGCCCACCCGTTCACGTAGACCCCCTGGAGGCGGACATGCACCTGGACCACGCCGAAGGATTCCCCCAGCGGCACACCTACAGCGCGCCGTTGAGGACGCGGCCGGACGGGAGGCGGCGGGCGCTGCGCATCGGGCTGGGCGGCCCGGTCGGATCAGGGAAGACCGCCACCGTCGCCGCCCTGTGCCGCGCGCTGCGCGGGGAACTGTCGATCGCGGTGGTCACCAACGACATCTACACCCGCGAGGACGCCGAGTTCCTGCTGCGCAACGCGGTCCTGCCGGCGGAGCGCATCACGGCGGTCGAGACCGGGGCCTGCCCGCACACCGCGATCCGCGACGACATCTCCGCCAACCTGGAGGCCGTCGAGGACCTGGAGGAGGCGGTCGGGCCGCTCGACCTGGTGCTGGTGGAATCCGGCGGCGACAACCTGACCGCGACCTTCTCCAAGGGCCTGGTCGACGCGCAGGTCTTCGTCATCGACGTGGCCGGCGGCGACAAGGTGCCCCGCAAGGGCGGCCCCGGCGTCAGCACCGCGGACCTGCTGGTCGTCAACAAGACCGACCTCGCCCCGATGGTCGGCGCCGACCTCGGCGTCATGGCCCGCGACGCCGCGGCGCAGCGCGGCACGCTCCCGGTCGCCTTCACCTCCCTCACCGCGCCGGACGGCATCGCGCCGGTCACCGCCTGGGTCCGCGAACAACTGGCCGCCTGGACGGCGGTCCCGGTATGACGGCGCCGCCGGCGGTCCGCGGGGTACGGGCCGCCGCCCGGATCGCCGCGGTACCCGACGGCCGCGGCGGCACGGCGCTGCCCCTGCTGGCCGGCGACGGACCGCTGGCGCTGCGCCGCACCCGGTCGGCGCCCGGCTGGGCCCGGGTCACCGTGGTCGGCGCGATGTGCGCTCCGCTGGGTGGCGACCGGCTGGCGCTGGACGCCGAGGTGGCCGCCGGCGCACGGCTGCTGGTCGGCTCGGCGGCCGCGACCGTCGCCCTGCCCGGAGCCGACGGCGCACGTGCGACGTACGACACGAACCTGACGGTGGGTCGGAACGCCGAACTGCACTGGGAGCCCGAGCCGTTGATCGCGGCGGCCGGCAGCGACCTCGCGGTCACCACCCGGATACGGCTGACGGCGGGGGCACGGCTCGTACTGCGGGAGATCCAGGTGCTGGGCCGCGCGGGTGAGGCGCCCGGCCACCTGACGAGTCGTCTGACGGCCACCCTGGACGGACAGCCGCTGCTGGAACAGGAGTTGGCTCTCGGCCCGGGCGAACCGGGCTGGGACGGCCCCGCGGTCCTCGGCGGCCGCCGCGCGGTCGGCCAACTGCTGCTCGTGGCACCGGAGTTCATCGACGCTCCGCCGAACGTGACCCGGTTGTCCGCCGACCGGGGTGACGGAGTGGCCCTCGTGACGCCCCTGGCCGGCCCCGCCGTCCTGGTGACCGCCCTGGCCGCCGATGGTCTGACGGTGCGTCACTTGCTGGACCGCGCCCGACCGCCGTTGCCCGGCGCGGCGTGATGTGCCCCGACGACTGCGGCCCGCACCGGGAACGGTCGTACCGAGGTGTTCACGGCCTCCGCCTCGGCCGGCAACTCGGTCTGACGGCACAGGGGTTGCGCTTCACCGAGTCGCGTTGGACGATCCGGACCTGTGCCGGCGGCGAAGGCCCCCGCACAAGGGGCCGTCGCGACCGGGCCTCAACCGCCTCGGGCACCGTACCCGCCGACGGCGCACCGACACCGTCCTCCCACCCCACGCTGACGCGTGCCTCCGCGATCGGGGCCGGGGGAGCGGACGGTGGTGTGGTGTCGGTCCGCCCGGCCGCCGGCCTGGCAAAATGGCGGCATGGAACGTGTACTTGGAATCGGTGGATACTTCCTGCGCGCCGCCGACCCCGTGTCCCTGGGCGCGTGGTATCGCGACTGCCTGGGCCTGGACGCCGACGAGAACGGCCTGTGGCGTCAGGAAGCCGGACAGACGGTCTTCGCGACCTTCGAGTCCGAGACCGACTACTTCGGGGCCCGCGCCCAGCGGACCATGCTCAACTTCCGGGTCCGCGACCTGGACGCGATGCTCGCGCAGTTGCGCGCCGCAGGAGCGGACGTGGCTGAGGACACGCAGGAAATGGACGGTGTCGGTCGATTCGGCTGGGTCACCGATCCCGAGGGCAACCGGGTCGAGCTGTGGCAGCCCGCCTGACCGCGTCTCCTCGCAGGCGGTGACGTGCCGGCCGGCCATCGGGTTACCGAGATGTGAACCTCGGCTGCGGTCCGGGCGGCCAAGTCTGCTACGCCTGTCGTGAGTTGCTGCGGGAACACGTTGTCGAGCTTGCCACCGGGCTCGTGGCGCGCTGGGCGGCGCGACGCGGGTTCGGGCTCTGCCAGTGGCGCTGCGGAGACCTGGACCAGGTGGGCGGTCCGCAGTGATCAGGCCCGCGCCCGCGCATCCCGACCGACACGTTTCGCCCATGCCGATGCCGGCGATGCCTGCCGGGGACTTGCCGAGCAGCTCCCTGGCCGCGTGAGCGCTCCGCCCGCAAGCCGAAGAACCTCGGCGAACGCGCGATCACCGTTCACCGTTCACCGATCACCGATCACCGATCACCGGGCAGTGCGGCTGGCGGTAGTCCGAGCGCCGCCGGCCGGCCCGGCGGAGGCGGTTCGCCGTCGATCATGTCGCCGAGCCGCGGCGAGGGCGTTTCCGGCGGTGTTGGACGGGGTGTCGCCCAGTCCACACCGAGACGCACTGCACGGTCGCCGGTCCGGCCGCTGACCGCCGCACCGCCGGACGAGTCGCCCGCCAGCGGCCAGGCACCGAACCCGTGCCCGTCCTCCCCTCGGACCGCTGAACCGTTGAACCGCCCGACCGCATCACCCCAGCGGGCCCCGACCCTGACCGCGGGCGAGGTCGTCAGAGCCTCCGGTGGCTCGTGCGGCCCGGATGCTCCGGTGGCCGCGGGCGGCGGGGGTGTCGGTCGGCTACCGGGTCGCTCGTGTTGCCGGGCCGGCCCGCTGTCGTTGGCTGTTCTGCCGGTGGTCCTGCCCGCGCCGGCCCTGCTGTCGCTGGTCTTGCCCCCGACGACCCTTGTGTCCGTACTCCCGTCGTCGGGTGCGCCCGCCCCGCCCTCGCCCGTCTCACCGGGTGCGCCCGCGCCGCCCTCGCCCGTTTCGCCCTCACCGGCTGCGCCCGGCCACGCCCTCGCTCGTCCGGACCTCACCGGCAGCGCGCCCGCTCCCGCCCGCCTCGCTATCGCCGCTGGCCGAGGCCCGAGGCCGGCGAGCCCCGCATCGCGTGCCGAAGACTCACGACCCACCGGAGTTCACCTTCCTCAGTTGACATGTCGACGAGATACGTTTTACCTTCGACATGTCATTGGTGGAACATGCGGTGGTGTGACGCCGTGCACTCGCCGAGGGAGAGAGCCCATGTCGGCATTCATCCGTCCGTTCCTGCCCTGGATCGCCTACGCGGTGGTCGGTGCCGTGACGGACTGGCGCTGGGGTGCGCTGGCGGGACTGGTCCTGGGCGGCTACCAGCTGCTGGCGCTGCGCCGTGCCGGGCGGGGCTGGGACTCGGCCGTCATTCAGGTCTGCTCGGTGGTCTACTTCGTGCTGGTCGCCGCGGTCGCTTTCCACGACCCGCACTCCTCGCTGCACGCGTACGCCAGGGGCGCCTCCTGCCTGTGGCTGGCCGCCGCGGCTTGGGGCTCGCTGCTGCTGCGCCGGCCGTTCACGCTGGGCATCGCCAAACTCGACGTGCCCGCCCAGTACTGGTCCAGTCCGGCCTTCTACCGCGTCAACGCGGTCGTCACCACCGTCTGGGCCGCCGCCTTCACCATCACCGGCCTGCTCCTGCTCGCCCTGCACGGCGACACGCGCCCCGCCCTCGCCATCAACATCGCCGGTTTCGTCATCCCCGCCGTCTTCACCACCCGCTACACCGCCGCCGCCCGCGCTCGCCGGGACACCTGATCCGCCGGACGCCTGATCCCCCGGACCGCACGTTGCAGGGGTCGCACGCCGCCGGGCCGCTACGTCGCCCCGCCGATCCCGACCCGGTGGTCGCCCCCGCCGCCCCCGGAACCCGTCGCCGCTCACCGGGAGGCTCACCGGGAGGCAGTCGCAGCCGGGATCACGCCTTGTCCCTGTACCGGCCCCAAGTCTCTGCCCCATGCCCGTGCCCCATGTTCCTGAGCTTCTGAGTTCTTGAATTCCCGAGTTCCTCAGTTCCCGAGTTCCTCAGTTTCCGAAAGCGAAGCCCCGCGTCGATCCGGCGAGTGGGCCCAACTGGTCGCCAGAGACGGTCGGTTCGCTTCCGACCCGATCCCACTGGAGGCTGCCGTGGCCCTTGCCCCTCGTGCTGAGCCCAGCCCGGATCCGACCGTCGCGGCGACCGGCGTACCCGGTGCGCGCGGGACCCGGTCGTCCGCGCTCGGTGACTTCCTCAAGGCCCGGCGGGCGCGGACGGACCCCGGTTCGGTGAACATCGTGATGGACCAGCGCCGGCGGCAGGTCCACGGGCTGCGCCGCGAGGAGCTCGCGGACCTGGCCGGCATCAGCACCGACTACTACACCCGCCTCGAACAGGGCCGCGAACGCCGTCCCTCCACCCAGGTCCTGGAATCCCTCGCCCGTGCCCTGCGCCTCAACGACAACGAGAGCGGCCACCTGTTCCGGCTGGCAGGACTGGCGGCGCCCGAGCCCGTCCCGGCCTCCGAACTCGGCACGCATCTGCGGACCTTGCTCGGTTCCCCGCTGCTCCGCATCCCGGTCATGGTCATCGGTCCCAGCCTCGACATCGTGGACCTCAACCCGGTCGCTGCGGCCCTCTACGACGGGTTCTCCAGGACCGAGAACCTGCTGCACATGGTCTTCCGCGACCCCGCCGCCAGAGCCTTCTTCGGCGAATGGCACGCCACCGCCCGCACAGCGGTGGCCCGGCTGCGGGCCTCGTCGGCGCAGTTCCCCGACGACCCGCGGATCGCCGACACCGCGGCACAACTCGGCGCCTCCAGTACGGACTTCGCGGCACTCTGGGCGCAGCACGAGCTACGGCCGAGCCCGCTCCCGACCGACCAGCTGATGCGCCACCCCGTCGTCGGCGACCTCCACCTCTACTGCAGCACGTTCGAGATCGTCTCGGCGCCCGGACAGCACATGCTGGTCTTCACCCCGCAACCCGGCAGCCAGAGCGCCCGGCGCATCGAACAACTCCCGCTGCCACCGGGCCGGTCGTAGCGCGAACCGGGCCGGTCGTCACGCGAAACGGTCCCGCCCCGGCGGCATCGCCCCGCGAAAGCCCTGGCGCCAGCCGCGTTGGTCAGCCGAACGCCCGCGTGAACGCGTCCCGTGCCGGTGAGGCCGCCGGGCCGCCCAGGACCGCGAACACCACCCGGTCGAAGCGCCCGGAAAACCGTCCGCCACCGGTGAGATGGCCGGCGAACGCGGCCGCCACCTCGGCCGGGTCGTTCCGGAACACCCCGCAGCCCCACGCGCCGAGTACCAACGCGCGGTACCCGTGGGCGGCGGCGACCTCAAGCACCCGTTCCGCCCGCCGGATCAGCACGTCCGGGACCTCGGGCGTCCGCTGCGGGAAGCGGCGGGCGATGACGCCGGCGTTCGGCGCGGGGCTGGTCAGGAAGCCGACGGTGTACGGACGGTTCAGCAGCTCGCCGCGCACGTCACGGAAGACCGGGACGCCGGGGGAGTGGATCACCCGGTCGGTGTAGAACGGATCACGGGTCCCGCGGTGGACGGCGTAGTACTCCGGGGCCCGCAACAGGCAGCTGTACAGCGCCGAGGCCCGGCACAGCGCCTCCTCCTGCGCCTTCGCGCCGTTGACGTAACCGCCGCCGGGATTGCGGGCGGAGGCGAAGTTCAGCACGGCGACACCGGCCGCGCCGAGCGGTGTTCCGTCGCCACGCGTGCCGCCCGCGCCCGTCGCGCCGCCGTCCGTACCCGGACCGTTCCGGTGGTCCTCGTCGATGATCCGGCGGGCCGCGGCGAGACTGTCCTCGTCGGTCACCTCGAAGGCGGTCCCCGTCGCGTCCGTCGCGTCCGTCGCCGACGTCGCGAGCGCGGCCCCCGAAGCCGCTGCGGTCCCCGGGGTCGTTACGGTTCCCGAGGTTCCCGGCGCCCCGGCAGCCCCCGCGGCCCGTGAAGCCCCCGCGGCCCCCACGGCTCCCGACGCCCCTGAACCCTTCGCCGCCCCGCTCACCGCGTGCCGCTCCGGCACCGTTACCGGTTCCGGTCCGTACAGCCGGGTCGCTGCCTGCGCGGCGGCGATCGCGTCGCCGATGACGACCTCGGTGCCGTCCTCGGTGACGTAGCGGCCGTCGGCCACGATCCGGTCGTTCGCCGCCGCGATCGCGCGCAGACGTGCGCTCATGTCCCCAACCCCCGTGCGTTTCCACTGCCCTGGTCCCGCGGGGCGGATGGCCGCCCGACGCTCCGGCGCGAGTGTAGGCGGGCGGGGGTGGCCGGGGCGACCGTATTGCGGCGGCGGGCTATCGCGATATAGCGTAACCTTCAGGTGTTGTCGTACGTCGGGACGCCGCGTCCGTATACCGTGCGGCGGAACGGTCGTCGCCCGTCGCCCCTGGAGGTCGTTCCGCCATGCCCGCCGCAGCATCCCAGCCCTCCCCGGAGCGCGGATTCCAGGCCGGAAAGCCCACCGCGGCGCCCGACCTGCGTGCCGCCGACGATGACCGGGACCGGGTGGCGAGCATCCTCGCCGAGGCGCTCGCCACCGGTCGGCTGACCGCGGAGGAGCACTCCGAACGGCTGGAAGCCACCTACGGCGCGCGCACCATGGGCGAACTCGCGCCACTCACCCGCGACCTGCCCGCCGCCACCGACGGCGCGGCGCCCGCCCCGCACCCGGACGCCGCACCGGTGCACGCGGTCTTCAGCAAGATCCGCCGCGGCGGCCAGTGGCCGGTGCCGCCGGAGACGTACGTGCGTTCCACCTTCGGCGCCGCCGTCATCGACCTGCGCCAAGCCGTCTTCACCCGGCGCGAAGTCGTCATCCACGCCGACTCCTTCTTCGGCAAGATCGAGATCCTGGTGCCGGACAACGCCATCGTCCAGGAGACCGGCACCGCGCTGTTCGGCAAACGCTCCCAGCCCGGCGGCAAGCGCCCCCAGGGCGACGACGGCCCGATCGTCCGCATCACCGGCCATTCCCTCTTCGGCCACGTCAAGGTGATGCGCGGCGGCTTCAAGTGGCCTTGGCGCGACTGGCGTTGACGTCGACGGGCCGCCGGCCCCGGCCGGCTCCGGTTGCGTGTGGTTGCGTGAGCCTCGGCGTGGGATCCGGCGTAGACGTCCGCCGTCAGCTCCCTGAGCGGGCTCCGGCGCCCAACTCGACGTCAAGTGCGCACCGTCAGCCCCGGCTCCGGCGCCGCTCGGTTACGTGCGCCTCCGCGTCGGATCCCGCGTAAGACGTCCGCCGTCAGCTCCCGCCCCGGCCCGGGCGCCCAACTGCCCGTCGCACGACCGCCGTCAGCCCCTCGCCCCCGTCCCCGGCTCAGTCCCCGACCCCGTTCCCGGGTCGGCCCCCGGCCCGTCTCCCGCGCCGGCTCCCGGCTCGCCTCCCGGGCCAACTCCCGCATCCTGCGGCCCCCCGCGTCGCCGTGACCCCCGGCCGGCCTTCGCGGCGGCGGTGGCCGCAGCCTTGACGTCGGCGGCGTACTGGTCGACGTACTCCTGACCTGAGAGTTCCATGACTTTGTACATGATCTCGTCGACCACCGACCGCAGGACGAAACGGTCGGCCTCCATGCCGTCGAAGCGGGAGAAGTCCAGCGGTTCGCCGAACCGGATGGTGATCCGGCGGACCCGGCGGAGCCGGGGCAGTTTCCGGCCGGGCGGCTGCATCTCGAAGGTGCCGACCATCGCGCACGGGACCACCGGCGCCGGAGCGGTCAGCGCCATCACCGCGACCCCGGTGCGCCCCTTGTACAGGCGGCCGTCGGGCGACCGGGTGCCTTCCGGGTAGATGCCGAGCAGCCCGCCGCCGCGCAGCACCCCCACCCCCTCGCGGACCGCCGACCGGGCGGCCGGCCCGCCGGTGCGGTCCACCGGGATCTGACCGGCGCCGCGGAAGAACGCCGCGGTCAGCGCCCCTTTCAGCCCCGGCCCGGTGAAGTACTCCTGCTTGGCCAGGAAGGTGATCCGGCGGCGCAGCATCACCGGCATGAGGAAATGGTCGGAGAACGACAGGTGGTTGCCGGCGATGATCGCCGGGCCGTCCTCGGGCACGTTCTCCAGGCCCTCGATCCGTGGCCGGAAGACGATCCGGAGCAACGGACCGAGCAGCGCGTGCTTGAGCAGGTAGTAGAACACCGCGGTCCCCTTCCCGCGCCGGGCATCGGCGTTGGGGTGCTGCTGCCCGCCGCGGCGTTCCTCACCCGCCGTTCCCGGCCCGGATTACCTCATCGGACCGGCAATGAGGAATCGGGCTGCCGGATTCTCAGCGGACTCTCAGAAAGTGCACCTACGGTGGCCGCCCATGGACACGACCAATACCGAGACCCCCGTCGACAGCGACGAAAAGCCCGTCATGGACGGCGCTGTGAGCACGCCTGCCGAGGACGGTGCCGTGAGCACGACCGCCGAGGACGGCGCCGAGGTGACCGAGGCGCCCGCGGACGTCGAAGAGGAGGCCGCGGAGGCGGAGCTCGCCTCCCGCTCCCAGGCGAAGGCGCGGTCGTCCGTCGTGGCGTCCGGCGCTGCCGGGCTGGTGGCCCTCGGCCTGGCGCTGGCCTCCGTCACCGGCACCTGGCTGGGCACGATCATGTCCGAGCGCGAGCAGCTCATCGGACAGATCTCCGCCCAGTCCCACCCGACCGCCAACCAGATAGCCCTGGAGTTCGGCACCCCCTGGCACACCACCGAGGTCTTCAACGGTGTGTTCGCGCTGGTCGCGCTGCTGGTCGCCGCCGTGGTGCTGATCTCGCAGACCGGTGTGGACCGGCCCGCCTCCGCCACCGTGCCGTGGATCCGCGCGGTCGCCTGGGGCGCCCTGATCCTGGGCGTCATCGGCCTGGTCGTCGCCGGCCTGATGTACTTCGACGTCTTCACCGCTCTGCCGCACGTGCCGGCCGCCGCCACCAGCTCCGCTCCGACCGGCTGAGCCAACCTTCGGGAGCGGCCCGTGGAACGGGACGCGTGTTCGAGGCGGGCCCCTGCCGGGGTGAACGCCGCAGGCCCTTTCGGGGGACATCGCGGCGATTCACCCGGCATGGGGCCCGTCGGCGCGATGGCATCCGGTACACGGCCACCGTTCCGTCCGGAGCTGCGGCCGCTGTCTCGAACCCACTGCGCCCCGGAGGCCCCCATGTCCGTCGCCCGCCGAGCCGCCACAGCCGCCATCGCGCTCGCCGCGCTGGCCGCCGCCACCCCGACGGCGCTCGCCGCGCCGCAGGGCCCGTCCCGCCTGGTGCTGTCGGTCAGCACCCCGGCCCGCGCCATCTCCCCGGCCGCCCCGCGCAGCGTCGTCCTCGACTGCGACCCGGCCTCCGGCCCGCACCCGAACGCGGGCGAGGCGTGCACCGAACTCGACGCGGCGGGCGGCGGACTGGCCGATCTGGTGCCCGTCCCCGAGATGTGCCCGATGATCTACAACCCGGTCACCGCGACCGCGACCGGGACCTGGCAGGGCCGACCGGTCAGCTGGTCCCAGCGGTTCGCCAACTCCTGCATGCTGGCCCGCAGCACCGGCGCGGTCTTCCGCTTCTGACCGCGGCCCGTCCCGCCGGCCCGGTCAGCGGCTGCGGCTCTGCAACGACGCCAGGTACGCGTTGTAGGCCGCCAGTTCCTGGTCGCCGTCCCGGTCGGCGGCGCGGTCCAGCCGCCGCGAGACGCGCTGCTCGGACAGGTACCACTGGAAGACCAGCGCGACCAGCACCACCACCGACGGCACCTCGCTGAACGCCCACGCGATGCCGCCCGCCGCGTGCTGGTCGTTCAGCGGGTCCACGCCCACCGACGCCGCCGGATGCGCGAAGGTGCTCACCATCGGCTGGCTCGCCATCATCAGCGCGATGCCGAAGAACGCGTGGAACGGCATGCCCATGAACAGCTCCAGCATCCGCATCACGTAGCCGGGGCGGTGCGGTCCGGGGTCGACGCCCATGATGGGCCAGAAGAACACCAGACCCACCATCAGGAAGTGCACCATCATCAGGATGTGGCCGGCCGGGTGCCGCATCAGGAAGTCGAACAGCGGGGTGAAGTACAGCCCGTACAGGCTCGCGATGAACAGCGGGATGGTGAAGGCGGGGTGGGTGATCACCCGCATGTACCGGCTGTGCAGCAGTACCACCAGCAGCTCGCGCGGCCCCTTGCGCCCGCCGCGCCGGGTGGCCGGCAGTGCCCGCAGCGTCAGCGTCACCGGCGCGCCCAGCAGCAGCAGGATCGGCGACAGCATGCTGATGATCATGTGCTGCACCATGTGGACGCTGAACATCACCATGCCGTAGTCGTTCAGCCTGGTGCACATCGTCACCCCGACGGTCAGCACCCCGAGCAGGAACGCCACGCAGCGTCCCGGCGACCAGCGGTCCCCGCGCCGCACCAGGCGGACCACCGCCCAGCCGTAGAGCGCCAGCGCGAGCAGGCAGCCGACGAGGAAGAACGGATCGGCGCTGAAGGCCAGCGCTCTGGCGAAGGTGAACGGCGGAAGGTCCATCGGCATGTTCATGCCTGCCATACCGGATCCGCCGAGATACATCCGCATACTCCTGTCGAGCGCCATGGCACGGGCGGGCTCTTCATGATCCCCGCGACCGTGCCCGTAACAGGGTAGAACGTCCCCCCGCCTGCGGATCGGGCGGGGGCGTCACCGGCCGGTCCGGCCGGGTCGTGCGGGTCGTGCGGTGGTGCGGGTCGTGCAGTGATGCGGTCGTGCGGATCGTGCAGTGCTGCGGGTGATGCGGTCGTGCGGATCGTGCAGTGCTGCGGGTGATGCGGTCGTGCGGATCGTGCAGTGCTGCGGATGGTGCGGTCGCGCGGATCGTGCAGTGATGCGGGGCGTGCGGGCGTCAGCGCGTCACAGGACGCACTCCGCCTCCAGGTAGCGGTCGACCGGCACCGTCTTGAGGCTGTCCACCGCCTCCGCCAGCGGCACCAGCACGATGTCGGTGCCGCGCAGCGCCGTCATCATGCCGAAGCGGCCCTGGTGGGCGGCCTCCACCGCGTGCCAGCCGAACCGGGTGGCCAGCACCCGGTCGTACGCGGTCGGGGTGCCGCCGCGCTGGACGTGGCCCAGGATGACCGGCCGCGCCTCCTTGCCCAGCCGCTGCTCCAGCTCGATCGACAGCTGCCGTGCCACCCCGGCGAACCGCTCGTGGCCGTAGACGTCGGTGCCGCCGGTGTCGAACTCCATCGAGCCCTCCCGCGGCTTCGCGCCCTCGGAGACCACCACGATGGCGAACCGCTTGCCGGCCGCGAACCGCTTGCCGACCAGCTCGGTCAGCTCGCCTATGTCGAACGGCCGCTCCGGCACCACGATCGCGTGGGCACCGGCCGCCATGCCCGCGTGCAGCGCGATCCAGCCGGTGTGCCGGCCCATGACCTCGACGATCATCACCCGCTGGTGCGACTCGGCGGTGGTCTTGAGCCGGTCCAGTGCCTCGGTGGCCACCATCACCGCGGTGTCGAAGCCGAAGGTGACATCGGTGGAGGAGATGTCGTTGTCGATCGTCTTCGGTACCCCGACGATCGGCAGCCCGGCGTCCGACAGCAGCCGGGCCGCCTTCAAGGTGCCCTCGCCGCCGATCGGGATGATCGCGTCCAGCCCCAGGTCCGCCACGTGGCCGCGGGCCTGCTCCACGCCACCGCGCAGGTGCTCCGGGCGCACGCGGGACGAGCCGAGAATGGTGCCGCCGCGGGCCAGGATGCCGTTGACCGCGTCCAGGTCCAGGGCGCGGTAGTCGCACTCCAGCAGACCCTTCCAGCCGTCGTGGAAGCCGATGACCTCGTCACCGTGGTCCGCCACTGCCCGGTGCACCACCGAGCGGATCACGGCGTTCAGGCCAGGACAGTCCCCGCCGCTGGTCAGTACACCAATGCGCATTGCTCTCTTACTCCTGCTACGTGCGACTCCGCCGACCGGACGCCGTCGTCCGGGTGGACCCCGCCAGCCTAACGGCACGGGGGCTCCCCGTACGGGTCCGTCTCAGGACCTGGCGGCCGCTGCCTGGGTGGCGTGTGCGATCCGTTCGGCCCGCAACGCCTCGTACCACTGCTCGTCCACCCGCGGCAGCGCGTGTACGTCGAGCGCCAGCTTCAGCAGCATGTCGGCCAGCAGGGGGTTGCGCGCCATCACCGGACCGTGCATGTACGTACCGAAAACGGTATCGCAGTACGCGCCCTCGGTACCGTCGCCGGTCCCGTTGCCGTTGCCGATCCGCACCCGGGCCAGTGGACGCGCGCTCGGGCCGATGAGGGTGTTGCCCTGGTGGTTCTCGAAGCCGGTCAGCGGCGGCAGGCCCAGCCGCTCGTCCATGTCGGCCAGGACGTCACCGACGTGCCGGTCGCCGTCGTTGCGGACGCTCTTGACGTCCAGGATGCCCAGCCCCGGCTCCGGGCGGCCCAGGTCGTTGATGAACTCGGTGCCCAGGATCTGGTAGCCGGCGCAGACCGAGAAGACGATCGCACCGTTGGCCACCGCCCGGTTCAGGCCGCCGTCGCGCCGCAGCCGCTCGGCCGCCAGCCGCTGCGGGCGGTCCTCACCGCCGCCGATCAGGTAGATGTCACCGGACGTGGGGATCGGCTGGTCGGAACGCACGTCGATCCGGGTGACCGGAATCCGCCGCTGCCGGGCGCGGCGCTCCACCACGAGCGCGTTGCCCTGATCCCCGTAGGTACTCAGCAGGTCCGGGTAAATCCAGACCAGACGCAAGCTGGTCTCGTTCATTCTGCCATTCCTCGTCATGGTGCCCTCAGTTGCCGATCCGGCGGCGCAGGTCCTGGAACGCCGTGTAGTTGGCGATGACTTCGACCCGTCCGGGCGGCGCGGCGCGCACCGCCTGGTCGAGATCGTCGCAGACCCGGAACTCCAGCCCGGCCACCTCCAGCCGTACCGCCAGGTCCAGCCGGCGGTCACCCAGGACGAAGATCGGGTGTCCCGCCAGCCGTGTGTAGTCCACGTCCCACAGCCACGAGGTGTCCGTACCGTCGGCACCACGCGCGTTCACCGACAGCAATACTGGCGCCGGGGGGCCGTCGATCAGCGAGAACGTCTCCAGCCAGCCGGCCGGGTTCTTCGCGAGCAGCAGCCGCAGCTGCCGGTCGAGGTACGTCACCACGTCGTAGCGCCCGGCCACCGCCTGCACCGAGTACATCCGCTCCAGCGCGATCTTCGGCGGCACGCCGAACACCGCGCCGACCGCGGCCGACATCGCGGCGTTGGCCTTGTTGGCCCGGCCGGGCAGCTGGAGCTGGATCGGCCAGGCGACGCCGTCGGGGGACAGCACGTAGTCGCCGTGCAGCGCCCAGGTCGGCGGCGGCCGGCGGAAGCCGCAGTCGCCGCAGTACCAGTCGTCGCCGGGCCGCTGGAGCACACCGCCGCAGGACGGGCAGGACCAGGCGTCGTCCTTCCACTCCTGGCCGGCCGCGACCCACACCACGGTCGGGCACGACGAGGCCGCCCAGGCCACCAGCGGGTCGTCGGCGTTGGCGATGACCACCGCCTCGGTGCCGGACAGCCCCTCCCGCCAGTGCTCGGCCAGCATCCGGGTCTCGGCGGCCCGGTCCAGCTGGTCGCGCGAGAGGTTCAGCAGCGCGATGGCCTTCGGGGTCACGTCCCGGGCGACCCCCGCGAGGTACTTCTCGTCCACCTCGATGACGCCGTAGCGCGAGTCCGAGCCGCCGGCCAGCGCGGAGGTGATGCCGGCGGGCATGTTGGCGCCCAGCGCGTTGGACACCACCGGGCCGCTGGCCCGCAGCGCCTCGGCGATCAGCCGGGTCGTCGTGGTCTTGCCGTTGGTCGCGGAGACCAGCACCACGTCCAGATGACCCGCGAGACGGGCCAGCAGGTCGGGGTCGAGTTTCAGCGCGACCCGGCCGCCGATCACCGATCCGCTGCCCTTGCCCGCGGCGCGTGAGACCGCGGCCGCTGCCTTGCCCGCCGTCACGGCCAGTTTGGCCCGCGGCGACAGCGGCTCCGGGTTGCCTGACATCGTCTTTCGTTCCTCCTCGCGTCCGGCACCGCGCCCCCGTGCGCGTCGGCCGCCACCGCCCGGCAGGGGTGACGTCGCACGCCCGCCGGGGAACGACACGGCCCCGGTGGTACCCGCGGTCCGCGCCGGCCCGTCGACGCGGGAGGGCTTCGGTCAGCGGTCAGCCTATCGACAACGGGCCCCGCGTCCGTACCCCGCCGCCGACGCCGGTGCGGCGGGACGCGCCCGCACCCTTAGCCTGTGCGCATGCCACACGGTGCCATTCCCGGAAGTTCCGGAACCGTCCATTCCCTGCGCTGGTTCGGCGATCCGCTGCTCCACCGCCCGGCCGCGCCCGCGCCGGAGTTCGGCCCGGGGCTCGCGCGGCTGGTGGAGGACCTGTTCGCCACCATGTACGCGCGCTCCGGGGTGGGCATGGCGGCGCCGCAGATCGGCGCCGATGTCCGGGTGTTCGTCCATGACTGCCCCGACGACGAGGACCGCCGCCACCTCGGACACGTCGTCAATCCCCGGCTGGTGGCCGCTGACGGTCCGTTGGTACGCGGTCCGGAGGGCTGCCTGTCGCTGCCGGGCACCGAGGCGGGTACCCCGCGCTTCGACCGCGCCGTCGTCGAGGGGTTCGACGTCACCGGCGCACCCCTCGTCGTGGAAGGCACCGGCTTCTTCGCCCGCTGCCTCCAGCACGAGATCGACCACCTCGACGGCGTCGTCTACACCGACCGCCTCACCGGCCTGCGCCGGCGCCGCGCCCTGCGGGGCCGCCGGAAGCTGCCGGGGCGGTCGGGGCCGGCGGGGCCGGCGTTGCGGGGGTGAGGGGGTGCGCCCGCGCGGTGTGTCGGAGGCCGGGGATGAGCGCGCCGGGGCCGCGGTCGGTGGGGTGTCTTACGTGGCGGGTCCGCGCCGCGTCACAGGCCACGCCGCGTCACAGGCCCACGCCGCGTCACAGGCCACGCCGCGTTACAGGCCCGCGCCGCGTCACAGGCCCGGGCCGTCCGGCGCGTCGGCGGCCACCGCGAGGGTGCCCCACAGCAGATCGGAGAGCTGGTGGACCAACCGCTCGCGGGAGCAGGGGTGTTCGCCGAGCCACCAGTCGCCGGCCGCGTACATCATGCCGACGATGCCGTGTCCCCAGGCGCGGGCCACCTGGGCGCTCTCGGGGCCGAGGTCGAGGCGTTCGCCGATGATCGCGGCCAGCTCCTCGCCCAGCCGGCGCAGCAGCGGCGCGGAGTGGCGTCCGGCGTCGAAGCCCTTCTCGGTGTCGGCGCCGGCCTGGTCCGTCGGGTGCATCAGGAACCGGTAGACCTGCGGGGCGCCCTCGATCGCGGTCAGATACGCGTCGACGGTGGCCTCGACGCGTTCGCGCCGGGTGCCGGGCCGGTCCAGCGCGGCGCGCAGGGTGCCCAGCAGGGCGTCGGTGTGCCGCTGGGCGAGCGCGCGGTACAGGCCGCTCTTGTCGCCGAAGTGCCGGTAGAGGATCGGCTTGGTGATGCCGGCCTCCGCGGCGATGGCGTTCATGGACGCCTCGGGGCCCTCGCGCAGCACCACCCGGTCCGCCGCCTCCAGCAGTTCGCGGCGGCGCCGTAGGGTCGCCTCCTGCTGGTCCTC
Organism: Streptantibioticus silvisoli; assembly: GCF_027947535.2. GTDB lineage: Bacteria > Actinomycetota > Actinomycetes > Streptomycetales > Streptomycetaceae > Streptantibioticus_C > Streptantibioticus_C silvisoli. The sequence goes on along the minus strand of NZ_JAAGKO020000003.1, from coordinate 201,314 downwards.
GCGCCGGTTGGCGTGCGCCTGCGCCTGGCCGCCCATCCACGTCCTTCCGTCCCGCTTCGCTCCCGCCGGAATTCCCGGCTTCCCGCAACGTAACACCCCAGGTCCGGGCATCCATGGCGGCGGACGCCCGGTTGACACGGGGTACTGGCCGGTAACAGACTCGGCGTTACCGCAAGTAACATTCTATGAGGGCAACCGGGGGTGGAGGACGGTCATGGGTGAATTCGCACTGGAACTCAATGACGACCAGAAGGGCGTACGCGACTGGATCCACGGCTTCGCCGCCGATGTGATCCGCCCCGCGGCGGCCGAGTGGGACGAGCGCGAGGAAACGCCCTGGCCGGTGATCCAGGAGGCGGCCAAGATCGGCCTGTACTCCATGGACTTCTACGCCCAGGCCTTCTTCGACCCCACCGGGCTCGGCATCCCGGTCGCCATGGAGGAGCTGTTCTGGGGCGACGCGGGCATCGGCCTGTCCATCGTGGGCACCACGCTCGCGGCGGTCGGCGTGCTGGCCAACGGCACCGAGGAGCAGATCGGCACCTGGGTCCCGCAGATGTTCGGCACCCCCGACGACGTCAAGGTCGCCGCCTTCTGCTCCTCCGAGCCGGACGCCGGCTCCGACGTCTCCGCGATGCGCACCCGCGCGGTCTACGACGAGGCCAAGGACGAGTGGGTGCTCAACGGCACCAAGACCTGGGCGACCAACGGCGGCATCGCCAACGTCCACGTGGTCGTCGCCGTCGTCGACCCCGAACTCGGCGCCCGCGGCCAGGCGTCGTTCGTCGTACCGCCGGCCACCGCCGGTCTGTCGCAGGGGCAGAAGTTCAAGAAGCACGGCATCCGCGCCTCGCACACCGCCGAGGTCGTGCTGGAGGACGTGCGTATACCCGGGTCCTGCCTGCTCGGCGGCAAGGAGAAGCTCGACGAGCGGATGGCCCGGGCCCGCGAACGCAAGCGCACCGGCGGCGAGCGGGTCAAGAACGCCGCCATGGCCACGTTCGAGGCCTCCCGCCCGGCCGTCGGCGCCCAGGCCGTCGGCATCGCCCGCGCCGCGTACGAGGTGGCCCTCGACTATGCCAAGACCCGCGTGCAGTTCGGCCGCCCGATCATCGACAACCAGGGCATCGCCTTCACCATCGCCGACATGCGCACCCGCATCGACGCCGCCCGCCTGCTGGTCTGGCGCGCCTCCTGGATGGCGGCGGCCAACAAGCCGTTTACCGCGGCCGAGGGCTCGATGTCCAAGCTGTACGCGGGCGAGACCGCCAAGTGGGTCACCGCCTCCGCCATGCAGATCCTCGGCGGCAACGGCTTCACCCGGGAGTACCCGGTGGAACGCATGCACCGCGACGCGGCGATCTACACGATCTTCGAAGGCACCAGCGAGATCCAGCGCCTGGTCATCGCCCGCACGCTGTCGGGCGTCCCGATCCGCTGAGCCGCCCCGTGGGGCACGCGCCGAACGCCTCGCGGGGTACGCATGGGCGGCCTCCGCGGGAGTTCCTGCCTCAGGCATTCCGTCTCGGCGCTGAGGCCGTTCACCTTCCCCCGATCGGCGGCTCGTCCGCCGCGTCCCGGGTGCGCCTCGCGCCGGCTCGTCGGCCGACCCGCAACGTGTACCCCCGCCTCGCCGATGCGGGGCGGGGGCGATTGCGTGCTTCCGGGGCTGGGTGACGGTCCCGGGGGTGCGCGATCAGCCTTCGTGCCACCGGTTGCGGCCGTCGGACGCGGGCCCGCACACCATGGGCGTTCCGCGGTCCGTCACTCCGTGCGCCCCTGCCGGGGCGCAGAACGCCCCCGGGTGGACAACGAGCGGCGCGGGGGGCGGGGGCGCGGCCTTGTGGGTGGCGGGTGCGGACCGCGGTCTGGATGCGATGTGCGTGGCGGCTGCTGCGGGCTTGGTCGTGCTTGCGGTCGCTCTCGGGCGTGGGGTGGCTGTGGGCGTGGGCGTCGGCGTGGGCGTGGCGCTCGATGACGGGAGTGGCGAGGCGGCCTTCCGTGGCTCACTCGAGTGCGTCGGCGTCGGGCTCGGCGTCCGGGGCGGGGCCGATGGCGCGACGATTCCCGTGGCTGCGGCCAGATGTTCCTCAGGCGGGTCCGCGGCCGCTCCGATCGCGTCGGCGAGAAAGACCGCAGCGATTCCGTAGATCACAGTCCAGACGATGTGCCGGCGTATCCAGCGCAGCATGATCCCCCCTCGGATCGCGTGGGCCGCAACAATAGCGGTTGCATGGAGATGGCGTGTCGAGAGCGTGAAGAAGTAATGTATTCAGGCTGCTTGATGGGGCGTCAGGTACTCGCTCGGGTTGACGGCCCCGACCGCCTCGTCCACGTGAGCCTTTGGCGGGCGGCGGGCGGCGGGCGGCGGGCGGCGGGCGGCGGGCGGCGGGCGGCCCGCGTGTCGGCCGTGGGTTCCGGGGCCCGGTGACGTGCTCCGCGTCCCGTCCGGCCACTTGCTGAGCGCTCTGCCGGGGCAACTGCCGTTCGTATGACCGGGCCTGTGGAAAACTTGATGAGGCCGGTTGGCGCTCCGGGCTAGAGTGGGTCACGTCCAGGTGCGCAGGGGATCGTTACTTCCTCATCGCAAGGAGAGACCCGGGTCCGAATCCCGGCCGCCGCTCGCGCGGCGGTAGCTCAGTGGCCCAGAGCGCTTTGTCACGATGCCCGTCCTTGATCTCCGGACACCGGTTTTCCCCGGCCACCGTAAGCACCGGGGCTCACAACTTCACACGCTCTACGCACCTCCCGGTGCGCGGGAGCCGGTTCCTTCCTCTGGCGAAAAGACCGGCTCCGACCTTGATCTCGGGAGGAGCGGCGTGGAGTGCCCGGTGCGCAGGCGACGCGTACTTCATCGGTGCGATCCCCTTCAGGCCCTGCCGCGGGCCTGTGCCACCTCGGCGGCAGCGGACGCGCCGCCGACCCAGGACCCGGGCACCCGCACGTCGTGCCTCCCACCACACGGGGGAGTTCGACATGGCACGCTTCAACACCCGCGCCACGCGGGCGCACACCACCTCGCCGGTGACCACCACCGGTGAGCGCACCACCACCCACACCGGTGGCACCGGCCACCTGCGTGACACGAAGTCCGAGCTGTTCCTGCTGGCCGTCACCAACCTCGTCGGCCAGGACACCTTCTACGAGACCGGCGGCGCGCGCGACGACCGCTTCACCGCGCTCATCCACCTGATGGCCGTCGAGGACCCGCAGTGGACGCTGGCGCTGCTGACCTGGCTGCGCGCCGACGCCAACCTGCGCAGCGCCGCCCTGGTCGGCGCCGCGGAGTTCACCCGTGCCCGGCTGGACGCGGGCCTGGCCGGCCACTCCCGCCAGGCCGTCGACGCCGTCCTGCGCCGCGCCGACGAGCCGGGGGAGATGCTCGGCTACTGGACCTCGCGGTACGGCCGCCGGCTGCCCAAGCCCGTCAAGCGCGGCATCGCGGACGCCGTCCAGCGGCTCTACGGCGAGCGCTCGCTGCTGAAGTACGACACCGCGGGCAAGGGCTACCGCTTCGCCGACGTCCTGGAGCTGACGCACCCGGCACCGGCCGCCGACAAGGCGTGGCAGGGCGCGCTGTTCCGGTACGCCATCGACCGCCGGCACGGCCGCGGTGACGACGTACCGGCGACGCTCACCATCCTGACCCGGCGCGCCGAGCTGACCGCGCTGCCGCCCGGGGAGCGCCGCGCGCTGCTGACCGCACCGGACGGGCCGCAGCGGCTGGCGGCGGCCGGGATGACCTGGGAGGCGGTGGCCGGCTGGCTCCAGGGGCCGATGGACGCGGCCGCGTGGCAGGCACTGATCCCTTCGATGGGATACATGGCGCTGCTGCGCAACCTGCGCAACTTCGACCAGGCGGGCGTGAGCGACGAGATCGCGGAGAAGGTCGCCGCGACGCTGGCCGACCCCGAGGAGGTGGGCCGCTCCCGGCAGTTGCCGATGCGGTTCTACTCGGCGTTCAACGCGGCGCCCTCGCTGCGCTGGGGAGGCGCGCTGGAGAAGGCGCTGACCGCCTCGCTGGCCGGGATCCCACGGCTGCCGGGCCGCACCCTGGTGATGGTCGACACCTCCGGTTCGATGGCGTCCTCCTTCTCCCGGGACGGCTCGCTGATGCGCTGGGACGCGGCCGCGTTGTTCGGCATCGGGCTCGGCCGGGCCTGCGCGCACGCGGACGTCGTCTCCTTCTCCAGCGCCCGGTACTACGTCACGGACGCGCCCGGCGCGAAGACCAAGGCGTTCCCGCTGACCCGCGGCGGTTCGGTGCTCGGCGACGTCCGGCGCTGGAAGGACGGCGGCTGGTTCCTCGGCGGCGGCACCGACACCGCGGCCGCGCTGCGCGCCGAGTACGCCGGGCACGACCGGGTCGTCGTCGTCACCGACGAGCAGGCCGCGCACGACGCCGGCGAGGTCACCGACGCGATACCGGCAGCGGTGCCGATGTACACCTGGAACCTCGCCGGTTACCAGGCCGGGCACGCGCCGGCCGGCGGCACCGCCCGGCACACCTTCGGCGGCCTGACGGACCAGGCGTTCGGCATGATCCCGCTGCTGGAGGCCGGCCGCGACGCACGCTGGCCGTGGGAGACGGCGGGCTGAACGGAGGCCGATGAGTGCGGGGAGGCGTGGTCGGCGGGGCGGACGGCATCCGGTGGGTGCGGGGCGGTGTGCCCGGTCGGGGCGGACGGCACCCGGTCGATGCGGGGTGGCGTGGTCGGCGGAGGTAACGGTGTCCGGCGGGCGCTGGGTGGCGTGGTCGGCCGGTCGGCGGACGGCGGACGGCGAACGATGTCCGGCGGCGTGCGGCGTGGCGTCCTGCGCGGGTACGGAGCGGCCGCCCGGCGGCATGCCTGGCCGTGCCTGGCGGGAGGCGCACGGCGTCCGGCGGCGTGCGGAGTGGCCGCCCGCAGCGGCGTACCTGGTGGGAGGTGCACGGCGTCCGTCCGTCGTGGGCGCCGGCACCCTGCCCCGACTGACGGACCGCGAACGGCATGTGAGCCGACCGTGAGCCCGCCGTCCGGCCCGCCGCCGGGGTGGGCTGCCCAGTGGCGGGTCGCGCGGCGGCCGGACGAGGGGGTGCTGAGGCCGGTTGACCCGGCCGCTGCGGGGGGAATCGGCAACTCGCCGTGCTGTGACCGAAAAGGTACGGCCATAAGGCTGACTATCTGATTGAATAAGCACATGGTGAGCTTGGATCGGACGGCGACGGGGCGAAGCGACCTCGAACCCTTCTGGCCGTCCCGTCAGTCGCACCACTACGACCGTCTGTGTTGCCGCGCGATCCCCGCGCGGCCCCGCGCCCACCGCTGAGCGGACCGACGGCTTCCACGCCCGTTCCCCGCCCCAGCCCCATGGCGCCCCGGCACCGCGCACGACGTCCCCGACGATCCCTCGCGCGAAGGAAGCCGACCCATGCCCAACCCCACCCGTTCCTCGTCCTCCCCGCTGTCCGTCGTGCCCCGCCAGCGGTTGCGCGCGGTGCGCCCCGGTGAACTCCCGCCGCTGCCCGATGTCCTGCCGCCCGGCGCCACCTGGTTGCCGGCGCCCGGCCACACCCTGCCCGGCACCGACGGCGGGCCCGCGATGGTCGGCTACCTGGTGCTGGTGCCCGCCGACCAGTTGCCGCCGGCCCTGCGTACCGCGGAGGTGGAACAGGAAGACGCCGACCAGGGGGCGATCCAGCTGGACCAGGAGCGGCGCACCGCCAGCGTCGACGGCGAACCGCTGGACCTGACCTACCTGGAGTTCGAACTCCTCGCCCACCTCGTCGCCCACCCGCACCGGGTCCACACCCGCGACCAGCTCGTCACCACCGTCTGGGGCTACGGGCACGTCGGGGACGGCCGTACCGTCGACGTCCACGTCGCCCGGCTGCGCCGCAAGCTGGGCGCCCCGCACCGGGACAGCATCGTGACCGTACGCCGGGTCGGCTACAAGTACGCGCCGGTGAAGGTAAATTGACCTCTTCGATCGGTCGATCGGTCGGTTCGGGTCGGTTCGGGTCGGTTCGGGTCGGTTCGGTGGGGGTGGGCCGGTCCGGCCGGACGGGACGAGGCAGTGGCCTCGGTCGGTCCGGCGGTTCGGTCGGTGGCGGTCGGAAAGCGGTCGCGAATGGTGGGGAATGGAACAGAACCCGCTGGGAAGGCGCCGGTGGAGTGGTTCTGGGACAGTCCCCATGGTCATGACGGTATGCAGGACGTTATGGTCGGGGACCGTCTCGGCGCACAGTCCGCCGAGGCGGTACGGGTGCTCAACGTGCCCGTGCCGATGACGAAGGACACGCGTCATGACAATCACACAGGATGGCAACACCGACGCCGATCGCCCGGACAACGACGTCACCGCCCCGCTCGGGGAGACCCTCGCGACGTCGAACGGCGACGCCGCCGGTCCGCCGCAGACCGACCGCATCGACGTGCGCCGCCGCCTGATGGCGCTGCGCCGCTGGTAGGTCCGCGGCTCGCGACCGGCGGTGCCGCGTCGCCGGTGAGCCCCGCGCCGTCCGATCGACGGCGCCCGCTCGCCCGGCCGGCCGCCCCGTCCGCCCGCGTCCGCCCGGCCGCGTAAACCGCTGGCCGAGTCAGCGCGGACCACGTAAGCCGTTTGCCGCACCGGCACGGACCGCGTAAGCCGCCGGCCGAGGGAGTCCGCCCCGCGCCGACGCAGTCCGTCCGCCCCCACCCGGCCGCGCACCCCCGGCCCCGAACCCCGTACCCCGCGACCCGGCCGCGCCCCCGCGAACCACCCCCGCCCCGAAACCGCCGGCCGCGCCCCGCCCCCGCCGGCCACTCCGCCCCCGTCCGACCCGTAGCCTTTCCTCGCGCTCACCGGCGCCCAGAAGAGGAAGGCGAGGCACCACCGATGCCCCAGGCAAGCCTGCTCGACCAGCACGGCAGCGAACTGTTCGGCCCGCACAACCTCCCCTACGGCGTCTTCGGTACGCCGGGCGATCCGGCGCGCAGGATCGGGGTGCGGGTCGGGGATGTGGTCCTGGACGCCGCGGCGGCGGCGCGGGCGGTCGGCGACGAGGCGGTGGCGGCGCTGCTGGACCACCCGGTGCTGAATCCGCTGATGGCGGCCGGGCGGCCGGCCTGGGAGCGGGTGCGGGCGGCGGTGGGCCGGTGGCTGACGGCGCCGGAGCTGTACGACGCGGTGGCACCGCTGGTGCGGCCGCTGGACTCGGTGGAGCTGCACCTGCCGTTCGAGGTCGCCGACTACGTGGACTTCTACGCCAGTGAGCATCACGCGACCACCGTCGGGCGGTTGTTCCGGCCGGACGGTGACGCGCTGACCCCCAACTGGAAGCATCTTCCCATCGGTTACCACGGCCGGGCCGGTTCGGTGGTGGTATCGGGCACCGATGTGGTGCGTCCGGCCGGGCAGCGCAAGGGAGTTGACGATCCGTCACCCGTCTTCGGCCCGTGCGCGCGACTGGACTTCGAGGCGGAGGTCGGCTTCGTGGTCGGCGCCGGATCGCCAGCCGGAGTACCCGTCAGCCAACAGGCGTTCCCTGAGCACGTGTTCGGTGTCTGCCTGGTCAACGACTGGTCGGCGCGCGACATCCAGGCGTGGGAGTACGTGCCGCTGGGGCCCTTCCTCGCCAAGTCGTTCGCGACGTCGGTCTCGCCGTGGGTCGTGCCGCTGCCGGCGCTGGAGGCCGCCCGGGTCGCGCCGCCGGAGCGCGACACCCCGCTGCTGCCCTACCTCGACGACGCCGCGCTGCCCGCCTGGGGGCTCGACCTGAGGCTGGAGGTGCGGCTCAACGGGCACTCCTTGTCGCGGCCGCCGTTCTCCGCGATGTACTGGACCGCTGCGCAGCAGTTGGCGCACCTGACGGTCAACGGTGCCGCGCTGCGTACCGGCGACCTGTTCGCGTCCGGCACGGTCAGCGGGCCCGGCGCGCACGAGCGGGGCTGCCTGCTGGAGATGACCGCCAACGGGCGCGACCCGCTGTCGCTGCCGGACGGCTCGGCCCGCGGGTTCCTCCAGGACGGCGACGTGGTCACCGTGACCGCGTGGGCGCCGGGGCCCGACGGTACGCGCGTGGGGTTCGGCGAGGTCACCGGCCGCGTGCTGCCGGCCCGCGTTCCGTAGCGACACCGGTACGCGGCGCTGGCGTTGGCCGGTCCGGCGAGCAAGGGACGCGGTCAACGTCGGCCCGTGACAAGGCCGTTCGCGGTGCCGAGGGCTGTCTGAGGTTCAACACCGGGACGCCTGCGGCTCAACGCCCGCCGGAAGGAAAGCCGTTGACCGCCCGGACCGGGAGACCGGTCACGCCGCCCGTTCGCCGCGACGCCATGAGCCGCAACCCCACACGCCGCGACACCGTTCACCGCGACACCGTTCACCGCGACACCGTTCGCCGCGACACCGTTCGCCGCGCAACACACCGTTCGCCGCGCAACGCCGTTCGGCGGTCCGGTCCACCGCATGGGTGGGCCGGACCGCCGTCAGGGCTTTCTCGCCGGTGAGGTGTCAGGGGTCCTCACCGGTGGGGGGTTCAGTAGCGGATGGTGCCGGGGCGGCTGGTCGACGCGTGGGTGCCGGCGTGGATCGCGTCCGCGCCGGGCGTCATGGAGAAGTCGCCGCCGTTGAGCGGGCCCGGGCCGTAGCCGCCGCTGGTGAGCGAGCCGGGGTTGGAGGAGGCGAACGGCTGGCCGTCGACCGTGATGTTGGAGAAGTTGAGCTGGTCGAACGACGGGTAGCTGGAGGTCGGCGACTCGATGACCGCCTCCGCGCTGGCGTTGTCGGCGCTGAGGTTCTGGTTGACCGTCTTCGTCCAGCCCTGGGTGGTGTCGGAGAGGGTCAGGGTGTAGCTGCCGCCGCCGTTGGAGACGATGGACGACGTGATGGTGTCACCCTCGGAGACCGGGTTGCTCCAGTACACCGGGGCCGCCGGGTACATCTCGTACCAGGCCGACAGCACCGGCGAACCGCTGGAGCAGTCGGTCTGCACGCCGGCCTGCTCGACGCTCTGCGAGCCGTAGCCGTCGAGGCCGACCCACGGTGCGAACAGGTCGTTGGTGGAGTTGCAGGTCACCGAGGGCTCGACCCACGAACCGCTGATGCTGGTGAAGCTGCCCTGGGCGACGTAGCCGCCCCAGTTGCTGTCGGCGTAGTGTCCGGTCTGCGGGGTGAAGTCCGCAGCCGCCGCCGTACCGGCGCTCGCCGGAACCAGCGCGGCGGCGAGGATCATGCCCGCCGCAGCGGCCTTGCCCTTGGCGAGCTTTCCTCTGGCGCTCGAAGTCATGCCCATGAGCCGTATCTCCTGTGGGGGGAGGAGTGAAGGTGTGGGGCGGCCGGCCGGACCGTGAATCATCGTGGTCACGGCGTTCGCCGCGGCTCAAGGGGATCGGGCGGACCGGAACCCGCCATGGCGGGAACATGACATCATGTGTGGACGAGCGGTTCCTCAGAGGGAGCGGTCATGACGACACCGGGCGTGACCCGTACGGCCCAGCAGGGACTGCTGGAGGGACTCGGCATTCCCGAGCCCGAACAGAGCGCCTACGCGCGGGTGTTGGCCAGCGGCCGGGCCACCTCCGCCGAACTGGCCGCCGACCTGCGCACCACCACCGCCCGCACCGAGGCGATGCTGACCGCGCTGGCCTCCTACGGCCTGGTCAACGGTCCCGAGGGCGCCCCGCCGCACTGGTCGGCCGCCGCCCCGGACGTCGCGTTGGAGGCGTTGCTGCTGCGCCGGGAGGAGGAGTTGCTGCGCACCCGCGGCCGGGTCGGCGAACTCATGCGCACCTACCGCAGCGCCCGCAGCCCGCAGGTCGACGACCTGGTCGAGGTCATCACCGGCCAGGCCGTGATAGCCGAGCGCTGGCGGCAGATGCGCGACGGCGCACGCCGCCGGCTGCTGATGTTCGACAAGCCGCCGCACCTGTCCTTCGGCGACGCCGAGCCGGAACGCCGCCTGCTGGAGCGCGGGGTGAAGGTCCGGGCGGTCTACGAGAGCGGCTCGGTCGGCGCGCCCGGACGCCGGGCCGAGATCGCGGCGGTCGTCGCGGCGGGCGAGGAGGCCCGCATGCTGCCCGAACTGCCCTGCAAGCTCGCCATCGTCGACGACCGCTGGGCCCTGTTGCCGGTGGCCACCGGCGCCGAACTGCGCGGCGCGGTCCTGGTGCGCGCCTCCTCGCTGCTGGACGCGCTGACCGGGATGTTCGAGGCGTACTGGCACCGGGCGGTCGGCGTGCCCAACGCGCACAGCGACAGCCCGGCGCCCGACCGGCGCACCGAACTGCTGACGCTGCTGTCGGCCGGGTTCACCGACGACAGCATCGCCCGGCAGCTCGGCGTATCACCGCGCACCGTGCAGCGCTGGGTGCGCGAGCTGATGGATGCCCTCGGCGCCCGCACCCGCTTCCAGGCGGGCATCCAGGCGTCCCGGGCCGGCTGGCTGTGACCCGGCCGCCGGGCGCTCACCGGTGGCCGCTCAGCGGATAGCAGCTCACTGGTCGCGGGCCTCGCCCGCCGGCCGCTCGCCGGACAGCAGCGCTCTGGTCGCCGGCCGGACAACGGCTCCCCGGCTGGCACCTCACCCGCCGGCCGCTCTCCGGTCGGTAACCCGCTCACCGTTGGGCCGCTCTCGGGTCGGTAACCCGCTCACCGTTGGGCCGTACCCCCGGCTGCCGTCCACCGGTCGGCCCCCCTCGCCGTCCGCCCCCTCGCCGGACGACAGCTCCTCACCCGCCGGCCGCCCGGGCCAGCGTGTCGCGGACCGCGTCGGCGTAGAGACCGGTGCCGGACGGGCGGGGGTGGGTGCGGTCGGTCCACAGGCGTTCGGGAGCGGGGGAGATGACCGCGTTCCAGTCGACCAGCAGGGTGCCGGGGTGCCGGACGACGGCCCGGCGCAGGGCCGCGTTGACGCCGTCCTGCCAGGGCTTGGGCACGTGGACGTCGACGAAGGCGACCGTGCGGCCGGGGCCGGTGATCCGCAGGACGTCGTCGATGACGGAGTCGCCGAACCCGCCGTTGGTGCCCAGGCCGATGACGACCGTGTGCCGCAGCCGCCCGGCCGCCGCCAGATCGCGCAGCACGCCGGGGGCGGCGTCCATCTGCCGTCCGACCTTGGCCTCCACCGCGATGCCGGGGAAGTCGTGCCGCAGGGCGTCCGCCGAGGCCAGCATCACCGAGTCGCCCACCGCCGTCAGGTCCTCGCCGGTGACCGGCGGCCGGGCGGCGATCGCCGTGCCGTGTTCGTGGCCGCCGGTGTCCCGGCCGTCGACCACCGCGAACGGCGTGCCGTTCGGACCGGTCGGCGGACGCGGGGCCGGCGCGCCGCGGTCCGGGACGCCCGGCGCGGCGGGGGAGGGGCCCGGGGCGACGGCGGAAGTGGCGGCCGGGGAGGCGCCCGGCGGGTCGGCGGCGAGGCGTTGGCCGGCCGCGATCTGCGCCTGGAGCCCGGTGGCGCCGGGGGCGTGGGCGACGCCGATGGCGGCCACGGTGACCACGCCGGCGGCGGCCACCGCCAGCGCCAGGGCCTGCTGGGGGCGTTGCTCGGCCCGCTCCTCGAACCACCGGCGGCCGGCGGTCAGGTAGGCGCGGGTGCCGAGCCGGATCAGCGGTTCCTCCAGCGCCCGGTGCGAGGCGGCGGCGATCAGCACGGTCGCCGCCAGCACCAGCCAGTGCCCGGCCGGGGAGGCAGCGAGCCGGGGTGCGGCGTCGGCCAGCACGGCGATCAGCGGCCAGTGCCACAGGTAGATCCCGTAGGAGCGGCGGCCCACCCACACCAGCGGCGGCCACGACAGCGACCGCGCGAGCCGGCCCGGCGCGCAGGCCGCCACCGTCACCGCCACCGACGCCGCGCAGGAGATGGCCAGCCCGCCCCGGTACGTCGCGGCGCCGGTGCCGTCCAGCAGCAGCGCGGCCAGCGCGAGCACGCCGAGCCCGGCGAACCCGGCCCGGTCCAGCAGCCGCACCGACCGGGCCGGCCACGGCCCGCCGGCCCGGGCCAGCGGGACCAGCAGCGCGGCCGCCGCGCCGAGCAGCAGGCCGCCGCCGTGCGTGTCGGTGCCGTAGTACACCCGGGAGGTGTCGGTGTCCGGGCTGAACAGCCAGGCCATCAGCGCGAAGCAGCAGCCCGCCAGGCCGGCGGTGGCCGCCGCCTGCCGCCGCCGGCCGCGCACCAGCGACAGCACCGCCCACAGCAGCATCGGCCACAGCACGTAGAACTGCTCCTCGACGGCGAGCGACCACAGGTGCTGGAGCACCGGGCGGCCGCCGACGCCGGCGAAGTAGGCGTCGTGCCGGGCGACCTGCCACCAGTTGCTGCTGTAGGTCAGCGCCGCCAGCACGGTGCCGCGCAGGCCGGCGTAGGTGTCGCCGCCCAGCAGGGTGGCCGCGCAGGCGGCGACGACCAGCACCGCCCACAGCGCGGGCAGCAGCCGCCGGGCGCGCCGGACCCAGAAGGCGCGCAGCCGCATCCGGCCGGTGCGGTCCCGCTCGGCGGTGAGCAGGCTGGTGATGAGGTAGCCGCTGATGACGAAGAACAGGTCGACGCCGATGAATCCGCCCGGCAGGCCGTTCGTCCACAGGTGGTAGACGACCACGGCCGTCACCGCCAGGGCCCGCAGCCCGTCCAGTCCCTGGGACCTCGGGGCGCCGGCCGCGGCCGCCGGCGGGGCGGCCGGTGGACCGGGCGCCGGACGCGTCATGTCGGTGCTCATCTTCGTACTGTTCACAATCACGCCGCGCGACCCCCGTCGCCGCACCGCCGGTTGCCGGTCCGCCGTTCCGGTGGCGGCGGGCCGTCGGGGAGGACGGAACCGCAGGTCGCAGCGGGTTCCGGGGGTGCGGAACGGGGTGATGGCCAATCACCTGTTCGGGCGGGGCCAACGGTCCCGGAGCGGGCGGTCCTTGATGTTACGGCCGGGTAACATTGCGCCGCCGGACGGTCGCGGCGGTACCTGGAACCTTGTGGTCCGCTGTGAACGTGGGCTAGCTTCCTGGCACCAGACACCACTCGCCGGGGTGGCACTGGGCCGGTGCATCTGTCATGCGCATGGCTTCTTTGCCACCTCGTGCTCCCCCCACTCCCGCCGCGACACCCCACAGCGGCGGGACGAGCACCCGGCGGGCGGTCGATCCCGGGGCGGCGCACGACCTGGGCCCGTACGTGTTCGGGCCGGTGCCGCCCCCATCCCCCCAGGGAGGGCCGTTCCTTGCACAACTCCACTTCCGGCACGCGACGCAGTCGCCGCCTGGTGCGTACCGTCGTCGCCACCGCCTCGGCGGGCCTGGCGGTCGCCGGTACCTTCGCGGTGGTCGCCCCGGCCGGCGCCGCCACCCCGGCGGCGAGCGGACCGCACGTCAAGCGGCTGTGTGCCGCGCCGGACAAGCCCGGCGTGATGGCGTGCATGGCGCTCCAGCGCACCGACATCACCCAGAAGCACGCCATGGCCGCCGACGCCACCCCCAGTGGCTTCGGCCCGTCCGACCTGACCAGCGCCTACAACCTGCCGACCGGCGGCGGCGCGGGCCAGACCATCGCCATCGTGGACGCGCAGGACGACCCCAACGCCGCGTCGGACATGGCCGCCTACCGCTCGCAGTACGGCCTGCCGGCCTGCGGCGACGGCTGCTTCAGCAAGGTGGCGCAGGACGGTAGCACCAACTACCCGACCGCCGACTCCGGCTGGGCCGGCGAGATCTCGCTCGACCTCGACATGGTCTCCGCCATCGCCCCCAAGGCGCACATCATCCTGGTCGAGGCCACCTCGGCGAACACCGACGACCTGGGCGCGTCGGTCAACGAGGCGGTCAAGCTGGGCGCCGGCTTCGTCTCCAACAGCTACGGCGGCTCCGAGGACTCCTCGGACACCTCGACCGACACCAAGTACTACGACCACCCCGGCACCGTCATCACCGCCTCCGCCGGTGACGGCGGCTACGGCGCCGAGTACCCGGCCGCCTCGCCGGACGTCACAGCGGTCGGCGGCACCTCGCTGACCAAGGACTCCAGCTCGCGCGGCTGGTCGGAGTCGGTGTGGAACACCAGCAGCACCGAGGGCACCGGCTCGGGCTGCTCCGCCTACGAGACCAAGCCGTCCTGGCAGACCGACAGCGGCTGCTCGAAGCGGACCATCGCCGACGTCTCCGCGGTCGCCGACCCGGCGACCGGCGTGGCGGTCTACGACACCTACCAGTCGGGCGGCTGGGACGTCTACGGCGGCACCAGCGCCTCGTCGCCGATCATCGCCTCGGTCTACGCGCTCGCCGGCACCCCGTCGTCGGGCAGCAACCCGGCGTCGTTCCCCTACGCCAACACCGGCGCGCTGAACGACGTCACCTCCGGCTCCAACGGCACCTGCGACACGAGCTACCTGTGCACCGCGGGCACCGGCTACGACGGCCCGACCGGCCTGGGCACCCCGAACGGCACGGCGGCCTTCACCGGCTGACGCCCGTTCACCCCGCAGCCGCCGCGCCGTCGCGGACGGCGGCCCGGCAGCCGTGACACCGGCCCCGGTCACCCTCGGGTGGCCGGGGCCGCGTGGCATTCCGGTGAGTCACCGTCAATCCAGGGTGACGGTGGGTACGTATGCCGCACTTCGCGGCCCGCGTTCGGGGGCCGCCCCGGGCCGGAGTGGCCGGCCACGGGTGACCGGGACGGGACGGGCGATCGTTGACCGGCGCACCGAGGCAGCAGGTCTTCTGCTCAGGTCCGGACCGACGTGATCGCCGGCGGTCCTCCCGGGGCGACGTCACCGCGACGAAGGAGAACCCATGCGTAGAGCCCGCCCGCGCACCCGCGCCGCGGCCGCGGCGGCCGTCCTGGCCGCCGCCGCGCTGACCGGCGCCGTACCCCCGGGCGCGGCCGCCGTCCCCGCGGCCGCGACGCCGGCCGTCAAGGTGGTCCCGGCGATCGCCGGCCACCACCTGGTGCGGCACGTCGACAGCCCGGTGAGCATCGAGCAGTGCCAGGCGAAGTGGAAGATCAACTGCTACACCCCGTTGCAGTACCGCAAGGCCTACGACCTCGACGCGCTCTACGACTCCGGGGTGACCGGCGAGGGCCGCACCATCGTCATCGTCGACTCCTTCGGCTCACCGACCATCCAGCACGACCTGGACACCTACAGCAAGCAGTTCGGCATGCCCAGCACCCGGGTGCGGGTGGTCAAGTGGGGGCACGTGCCGGCCTTCGACCTGGGCGACGCCGACATGACCGGCTGGGCCGGTGAGACCACCCTCGACGTGGAGATGGCGCACGCCGTCGCCCCCGGCGCCAGCATCGTGCTGGTCGAGACCGGCGTCGCCGAGACCGAGGGCGTCACCGGCCTGCCGGAGATGATGTCGGCGGAGAAGTCCCTGATCGACCGGGGCACCGGCGACGTCATCAGCCAGAGCTTCGGCGCCACCGAGAACACCTTCCCCGGCTTCGCCAAGGGCGACCACACCAGCATCATGCGGCTGCGCTACGCCTTCGAGGACGCCGCCGCGCACGACGTGACCGTCCTGGGCTCCTCCGGGGACGGCGGCGCGACCGACGACACCGACAGCGGCGCCGGCACCTACGCCTACCCGGTCAACTCCTTCCCGTCCGCCGACCCGCTGGTCACCTCGATCGGCGGTACCCAGCTGCACCTGAACGACCAGGGGCGGCGGCTGGCGCCCGACTCGGTCTACAACGACTTCGGGGCCGGCGGCGGCGGCCCGTCCCACGTCTTCACCCGCCCGTCGTACCAGGACGGCGTGCGCGGGATCGTCGGCGCCTGGCGCGGCACCCCGGACGTGTCGATGTCGGCGGCGGTCGACGGCGGCGCGTGGGTCTACGCCAGCTTCGACCCGGCCTCCACCGGCTGGGACGTCTACGGCGGCACCAGTGAGTCGTGTCCGCTCTTCGCCGGCGTCGTCGCACTCGCCGACCAGGCCGCCGGCCACCGCGTCGGCGACATCCACCGGGCGCTGTACGCGCTGCGGGACAAGTCCCCTTACTACAGCGGCGTTGTCGACATCGACGACGGCACCGACAACGGCTACGGCACCGTCCCCGGCTACCGGGCCGTCGCCGGCTACGACCTGGCCAGCGGCGTCGGCACCGTGGACGCCGCGAAGTTCGTGCCGGCGCTGGCGGCGGAGAGCTGGAAGCGGCACTGACCGCGCCGCCCGCCCGGACCCGGCCTGCCGTGCGGCGGCCGGGTCCGGGCCGCGGGCACCCCGGTCACGACCAGCGGTAACGCGCCCGTGCGCCGGGCCGTTTGACCGCCTCGCCCACCAGCACGGTCTCCACCGAGCGGATGCCCAGGCCGGTCAGGTCCCGGGTGACGAACGCGTAGAGCGCGGCCAGGTCCGGCAGCCACACGGCCGCGTGCAGGTTGGCCGCGCCGGTGGTGGCCAGCGCGCCGTGCACCGCCGGATGCGCGGCCAACGCCCGCCCGGCGGCGTCGAGTTGCTCCGGCGGCACCCGCATCCACAGGTTGGCGTCCACCGCGTACCCCAGCCGCCGCGCGTCGATCAGCACGTGGGTCGCCAGCCGGCCGCGGGCGGCCAGCGCGGCCAGCCGGCGCCGCACCGTGGAGTCCGGCAGGCCCGACGCGGCGGCCAGCGCCGCCGCCGGGCTGCGCGCGTCCGGCGCCAGCAGCGACAGCAACCGACGGTCCACGTCGTCGAGTTCACCGGCGGGTACGGCAGGCCGGCCGGGGGTGAGCGCGGCGCGTTCCGGCGCGGTGAGCACGTCGTGCCGCCAGCCGTACGCGTCGCGGAAGACGTGCAGCACGGCGGCCGCCGTCACCGAGGTCACCGCCGAGGAGCGCGGCAACTGCTCCAGCACCAGGCGTTCGCCGGGCGCGTGCCCGGTCACCGCGACCGCGCTGATCTCGTCGCCGGTGGCCGAGACGTCCACCATCGGCACGTCGTCGCGGGCGGCCAGCGCGGCGGCCACCGTCGCCAGCCGGCCGCGCAGCACCCGCACCCGCAGCAGCGTCACCGCCGCCAGGTCCGGCACCGGCGGCGGGACCACCACCGACAGCGTGCCGTCCTCCCGCAACCGCGCCCACCGGCGGCGCACGGTGCGCACCCCGACGTCCAGCACCCGCGCCGCCCGCTCCACGCTCAGCCGTCCGTCGCACTGCAACGCCGCCACCAGCCGCTGATCGAGGCCGTCCAGGACGTCGATCGCCGTATCACGCGTCATGACGGCCATGTTCGCCCATCCCCGGCACCGCACCGCGCACCGGCCGGCCGCCGCGGCGCCCCGCCCGAGGCCGGCCGCGGACGCGGGCACCCGCCGCGACGTCAGCCGCGCGGCGCCGGCCCCCCGGCGGTGCCGCCGGCCGCGTCCGGGGCGGGGAGCGCCGCCGGGGCCGGGGCGTTGGCGCGGACCGCGACCGCGTAGCGCTCCAGCAGCCGGCGCAGCACGCGGACGGTGGCGTCGATGTCGTCGGCGTCCACGTCCCGCAGGGCCTGGCGCAGGTCGTCGAGGTGGATGCGGCGCAGCTGGATCAGCAGGTCGCTGCCTTTTGGCGTGATCGTGAGGTTGCGCGCGCGGCGGTCCCCGGGGTCGGGGGTGCGTTCCACCAGGCCCTGCTCCTGGAGGCCGGCCACCTGGCGGGTGACGTGGGACGGCTCGACCAGCAGCCGGTCCGCCAGGTCGCCGACCCGGCAGCTGCCGCCGTCGCGGGCGAGCGCGTCCAGCAGGTGCACGTCCGAACGCCCGATGCTCACGCCCGCCCGGGAGCTGAGCCACACGTGCGCGGACGGCCGGGTCATCAGGTAGGACATCGACCTCAGCACCTGCTGGAGCGCGTCCGTGGCGGGGTCGTCCGGGGCGGGGTGGTCCGCGGCGTCGGGCATGCCGAGACTGTAGCGTCGCCGACCGCGCCGGCGTGGCGGAAAGCCACCGTCCGAAATCGGCCAACCTGCGGCGAACGACCCCTGACCCCTACCCCACCCCCTGGGACGGCGGATACCTTGGCACCGGGAATTAGTTGAGTTTGTTAGGTAACACGGGCCGTCGCACCGCCGCCGGCCCTGACGCCGCCCGAAGGAGCCCTCCCCGATGACCACCGCGAGCCCAGCGGAACCCCTCGTCTTCCCCGCCGCCCGGGGCGGTTGCCCCTTCTCCCCGCCACCGGCCCACCAGGCGGCGCTGATCGAGGAACCGGTCAGCCAGGTCAGCCTGTGGGACGGCACCAAGTGCTGGATGATCACCAAGCACGCGGACGTGCGGAACGTTTTACGTGACGACCGCTTCAGCGCCGAGGCCCACCGCCCCGGTTTCCCCTTCATCACCCAGGGCCGCCGCGCCGTCCCCAAGGGGCAGATCTCCTTCATCCGGATGGACGACCCGGAACACAGCCGGCTGCGGCGGATGCTCACCGCCGAGTTCATGATCAAGCGCACCGAGGCGCTGCGCCCGCGCATCCAGGAGATCGTCGACGACTTCCTGGACCGCATGCTCGCCAACGGCTCGTCCGCCGACCTGGTCGCCGAATACGCCCTGCCGATCCCGTCGCTGGTGATCTGCCTGCTGCTCGGTGTCGACTACGCCGACCACGAGTTCTTCCAGGAACACAGCCGCGTCGTGCTGCGCAACGCCTCCACCGCCGAGGAGATCGACCACGCCCGCGAGGCGCTCGTCGGCTACCTCACCGACCTGGCACGCCGCAAGCGGACCGAGCCGGACGACGGCATCATCTCCGGGCTGGTCGAGCGCGGTGAGCTGACCGACGAACAGATCGCCGCCATGGGCCTGTTGCTGCTGATCGCCGGTCACGAGACCACCGCCAACATGACCGCGCTGTCCACCCTGGCCCTGCTGCGCGACCCCGAGCAGCTGGCCAAGCTGCGGGCCGAACCCGCCCTGATGAAGGGCGCGGTGGAGGAACTGCTGCGCTTCTTGAGCATCGTGCACACCGGTGTGCCGCGGGTCGCCGCCGAGGACGTCGAGATCGGCGGCCGGCTCATCCGGGCCGGCGACGGCGTGCTGTGCATGATCAACTCCGCCAACCGCGACGCCGACACCTTCCCCGGCCCCGACGAACTCGACATCACCCGTGCCGAGTCCCGCCGCCACCTGGCCTTCGGCTTCGGCGTCCACCAGTGCCTCGGACAGCCGCTGGCCCGGGTGGAGTTGCAGATAGCCCTGGAGACCCTGCTGCGCCGGGTGCCGACCCTGCGGCTGGACTGCGACCCGCAGGACATCCGCTACCGCGAGGACATGGCCGTCTACGGCGTCCACGAACTGCCGGTCGCCTGGTAGTACTTCACCCCTTCGCGGACCGTCCCCGCCCGGGACGGTCCGCGAACACCCGTGTCACCCCAGGGGGTTGGCCCAGGACCAGTCGCGCACCTCGGGCATGTCCTCACCGTGCTCGCGGACGTACGCGCGGTGCTTGTTGCGCTTCTCCTCCATCGCCTGGCGCACCGCGATGGCCCGCGAGGCCAGCGACGGGGTGCGGTCGATGACGTCCATCACCAGCCGGTAGCGGTCCATGTCGTTGAGCACCACCATGTCGAACGGCGTGGTGGTCGTCCCGCGCTCCTTGTAGCCGCGCACGTGCAGGTTGCCGTGGTTGTGGCGCGAGTACGTCAGCCGGTGGATCAGCCACGGGTAGCCGTGGTAGGCGAAGATCACCGGCGCCGACGTGGTGAACAGCGCGTCGAAGGACGCATCGGACAGGCCGCGCGGGTGGCTCTCCCGCGGCATCAGCCGCATCAGGTCGACCACGTTGACCACCCGCACCGCCAGATCCGGCAGGTGGGCGCGCAGCAGGGAGGCCGCCGCCATGATCTCCATGGTGGGCACGTCGCCGGCCGCCGCCAGCACCACCTGCGGTTCCCGGCCGGTGTCGGTGCCGGCCCAGTCCCACACGCTGACGCCGCGCTCGACGTGGTTGACCGCGTCCTCGATGCCCAGCCAGTCGAACGTCGGCTGCTTGCCGGCCGCCACCACGTTGATCAGGTCCCGGGTGTCCAGCGTCTCGGCGGCCACCGCCAGCAGGCAGTTGGTGTCCGGCGGCAGGTAGACCCGGATCGTGGCCGGGTCCTTGTTGACGATGTGGTCGATGAACCCCGGGTCCTGGTGCGAGAAGCCGTTGTGGTCCTGGCGCCATACGTGCGACGTCAAAAGGTAGTTGAGCGAGGAGACCGGCATCCGCCACGGCAACTCCCGTGAGACCTGAAGCCACTTGGCGTGCTGGTTGGCCATCGAGGTGACGATGTGGATGAACGCCTCGTAGGAGGCGAACAGCCCGTGCCGGCCGGTGAGCAGGTAACCCTCCAGCCAGCCTTGGCAGTTGTGCTCGGAGAGCATCTCCACCACCCGGCCGTCCCGGCTCAGGTCCTCATCGGTCGCCAACCGGTGCTCCTGCCAGTTCTTCCCGCTGGCCCGGAACACCGCCGACAGCCGGTTGGAGGCGGTCTCGTCCGGGCCGAACAGCCGGAAGTCGCGGCGGTCCGCGGTGGCGTCCATGACGTCGCGCAGCACCTCGCCGAGGATCTTCGTCGGCTCGTGCAGCGTGCCGCCCGGCTCCGGCACCTCCACCGCGTACCGGCGCACGTCCGGCACCGGCAGCGCCCGCAGCAGCCGGCCGCCGTTGGCGTGCGGGTTGGACCCCAGCCGCCGGTCGCCGTGCGGCACCTGGCCCAGCAGGCCGGCGACCGGCCGGCCCCGCTCGTCGAACAGCTCCTCCGGGCGGTAGGAGCGCAGCCACGCCTCCAGCTGCGCCAGGTGCTCCGGGTTGTCGCGCACCCGTGACAGCGGGACCTGGTGGGCCCGCCAGGTGTTCTCCACCGGCTTGCCGTCCACCTCGGCCGGCCCGGTCCAGCCCTTCGGGGTGCGCAGGACGATCATCGGCCAGCGCGGCCGCCCGGAGCTGTCGCCACCGCGCGCCGCCCGCTGGATCTGCGCGATCCGGTCCAGGCAGTCGTCGAGCGCGGCCGCCAGCGCGTCGTGCACCGCGGCCGGGTCGTCGCCGCCGACGTAGCGCGGTTCGTGCCCGTAGCCGCGCAGCAGATGGTCCAGCTCGCCGTCGTCCAGCCGGGCCAGCACCGCCGGGTTGGCGATCTTGTAGCCGTTCAGGTGCAGCACCGGCAGCACGGCGCCGTCGTGCACCGGGTCGAGGAACTTGTTGCCGTGCCATCCGGTGGCCAGCGGACCGGTCTCGGCCTCGCCGTCCCCGACGATCGCGGCGACCAGCAGCCCCGGATTGTCGAACGCGGCGCCGTAGGCGTGGCTGAGGGAGTAGCCCAGCTCCCCGCCCTCGTGGATCGAGCCGGGCGTCTGCGGTGCCACGTGGCTGGGCACCCCGCCGGGGAAGGAGAACTGCCGGAACAGCCGCCGCATCCCCTCCCCGTCCCGGGGGATGTCGGGGTGGACGTCGCTGTAGCTGCCGTCCAGCCAGCAGCACGCCAGCGTCGCCGGCCCGCCGTGCCCGGGGCCGGTGATGTGGATGGCGTCCAGGTCACGGGCCCGGATCACCCGGTTGAGGTGCGCGTAGACCAGGTTCAGGCCCGGCGAGGTCCCCCAGTGCCCCAGCAGCCGCGGCTTGACGTGCTCGGGCCGCAGCGGCTCGGTCAGCAGCGGGTTGCCGGTCAGGTAGATCTGCCCGACCGCCAGGTAGTTCGCCGCCCGCCAGTACCGGTCGACGGTCGCCAGCTCGTCGTCGGTCAGGTGCCGGGGCGCGGTCCGGGCCATCTTCGTCCTCCCTGCAAACGGATGCGGTACGGGCCGCCCACCGGCGGATATGGCCCCCGGTACCCCGTTTCGCACCGGGCGAGCGGATACCGGCCCGGATTCCCCCCGGGTGCGGGAGCGCGGAGCCGGCCGCCCGGCGCCGCCCCCGGCGCGGTCCGCCAGCCACCCGGCGCCGCCGCGGCCCGCCGTGCCGGGGGCGACGGTGATCGGGGGCGGGCGGCAACTTCGGTGTGCTGTGCAGGGAGTTGACCGGTGTCCAGCACACCGCGTGACAGGGTGGGAGGCTCCATCGTCCAAGGTCGGGGAAGAACGTGGTCACAGCAGATCTGGAGAAGGTGCCGTCCGAGGTCGTCGCGATGTTCGACGAGGTCGCCCACGGCTACGACCGCACGCGGTCGCGGCTGTGGCTCGGACGCATGAACACCTGGGGCGTCCACATGGCCGCCGCGGCCCGGGCCCGCCCCGGCGACCGGATACTCGACGTCGCGGCGGGCACCGGCACCTCCGGCCTGGCGCTCAGTGCCCGCGGTGCCCGGGTGACCGCCTGCGACGTCTCGCCCGGCATGCTGTCGGTCGGCCGGCGGCGCCACCCCGCGATGGACTTCGTGGTGGGCGACGGCCGGCGGCTGCCGTTCGCCGACGGCGCCTTCGACGCCGTGACCATCTCCTTCGGGCTGCGCAACATCGCCGACCCCGGGACGGCGCTCGCCGAGATGCGCCGGGTCACCCGGCCCGGCGGCCGGCTGGTGGTCTGCGAGTTCAGCATGCCGTCCGACCCGGTGTGCCGGGCGCTGTTCGGGCTCTGGCTGCGGCACGCGGTGCCGTGGATCGGCCGCCGGGTCAGCACCAACCCCGCCGCGTACTCCTACCTGGCCGAATCCATCCGCGCCTGGTCCACCCCGGCGGGGCTGGCCCGGCGCATCGGGGCGGCCGGCTGGCAGAAGGTCGCCTACCGGGCGCTGGACGGCGGCGTGGTCCACCTGCACACCGGCGTCGTGCCCGGCGCCGGCTCCGGATCGCGCTCGGAGTCCGCCTGAGCGATGGCAAACGGCACGCCGGTCGGCTCACCCGTCAGGACGTTGGGCCGATCGTGCGACGGGTGTCACCTGTTCGAGGGGTCTACCGCGACGAACGCGCGACTCACGCGTTGAACAGGCTCCCGACCGCTGACCCGGCCGGGACCGATGCCCGTTACACAGACAAGGACTTACGAGTATGTCGCGTATCGCCAAGGCCCTCATGGTGTCCGCCGCCGCCGGTGTCGCCGTTACCGGCACCGCCGGCCTGGCCATGGCCGACGCCGGTGCCACCGGTGCCGCCACCGGCTCCCCCGGTGTCATCTCCGGCAACGTCATCCAGGTGCCGGTCCACATCCCGGTCAACCTCTGCGGCAACACCATCGACGTCATCGGGATCCTGAACCCCGCGTTCGGCAACACCTGCGTCAACAGCTGATCCACCGCGGGGGAGTCCCCGCACCGCGCCGGGCGGGCCGCCCCGGCCCCGGCCCCCGCCGCGCCCTCACCCCGCACCCCGCCCCGCCCCGGCCCAGCCCGCACCCTCACCCGGCCGGGCCCCGGCGCCCCCCGCATCCACCGATCGGTTGATGGCCGTCGTCCACCGGACCGCCGCCCGACGGTGGCCGGACGGGCGACGCGGCGCACCCGGTCCGGGCGGGAGGCTGATCACGTCGCAGGGCGGCGACGCCACGGGGGCACAGCGGAGAGGGAGTTGGGGGCATGACGATCATCTCGGTCGAGGACCTCACGAAACGGTACGGCGACCGGACGGTCCTGGACGGCGTTTCGTTCAGCGTGCGGCAGGGGGAGATCTTCGGTCTGCTCGGGCCGAACGGCGCGGGCAAGACCACCACCGTGGAGTGCCTGGAGGGCATGCGCACCCCCGACGCGGGCACCGTCCGGGTGCTCGGCCTCGACCCGGCCCGGCAGACCCGCCGGCTGCGGCGCTCGGTCGGCATCCAGCTCCAGGAGTCCCAGCTCCAGGACGCCCTGCGGGTCGGCGAGGCGCTGGAGCTGTACGCCTCGTTCCACCCCCGGCCGCGCGACACCGGGGAACTGCTGGAGCAGTGGGGGCTGGCCGGCCAGCGCCGCACCCGCTTCGGCAGGCTGTCCGGCGGCCAGAAGCAGCGGCTGTTCATCGCCCTGGCCCTGGTCGGCGACCCCGAGGTGGTCTTCCTCGACGAGCTGACCACCGGCCTGGACCCGCAGGGCCGGCGCGAGACCTGGGACCTGGTGCGCGACGTCCGGGACAGCGGGGTCACCGTCGTGCTGGTCTCGCACCTCATGGACGAGGTCACCGCGCTGTGCGACCGCGCCGCCGTCCTCGACGGCGGCCGGATCGTCGCCGAGGGCACCCCCGCCGACCTGGTGGCCGCCACCGGCACCCCGGTCACCGTCAGCTTCCGGCCCACCGCGCCGCTCGACCTGGACCTGCTGGCCGCGCTGCCGTCGGTGGAACGGGTGGTGAGCACCGGCGGGACCGTCGAGGTCAGCGGCGCCGGCCCGGTGGTCGACGAGGTCACCGCCACCCTGGCGCGCGGCGGCATCGTCGTCGCCGGCCTGCGCATCCGTGAACGCACCCTCGACGACGCGTACGTCCGCATCACCGGAGGAGACGCATGACCACCGCCGACCGCACCGCAAACCCGGCCACCGGCCGCACCGCCGACCGCACCGCAAACCCGGCCACCGATCGCCCCGCGGCCCGAACCGCCGACCCGGCCGCCGACCGGGCGGCCGTCACCGGCCGGGCC
Source organism: Streptantibioticus silvisoli (assembly GCF_027947535.2). Classification (GTDB taxonomy): domain Bacteria; phylum Actinomycetota; class Actinomycetes; order Streptomycetales; family Streptomycetaceae; genus Streptantibioticus_C; species Streptantibioticus_C silvisoli. The sequence goes on along the minus strand of NZ_JAAGKO020000003.1, from coordinate 176,895 downwards.
CTGCGCCGGCTCACCCTCACCGAGGGGCGGCTGTTCCTGCGGGACCCGGCGGCCGCGTTCTTCTCGCTGCTCTTCCCGGTCCTGCTGCTGGTGATCCTCGGCTCGGTCCCGGGCTTTCGCAAGCACACCGCCGCCCTGCACGGACTGTCGACCATCGAGGCCTACGCGCCCATCCTGGTGGTGTTCAGCCTCGCCATCCTGGGGATGAACGGCCTGGTGCCCACCCTGACCGCCTACCGCGAACGCGGCGTGCTGCGCCGGCTGTCGGCCTCACCGGTGCCGGCGGCCTCGATGCTCACCGCGCTGGTCACCGTCTACCTGGCGGTCGCGGTGGTCTCGCTGGGGCTGGTCGTGGCGGTCGGCCGGCTCGCGTTCGGCATCCCGCTGCCGCGCGAACCGCTGGGGCTGCTGGTCTCCTTCGTCCTGGCCGCCTCGTCGCTGTTCGGCGTCGGGCTGCTGGTGGCGGCCGTGGTGCCGTCGGCGAAGGCGGGCAACGCCGTGGGGATGGCGTTGTTCTTCCCGCTGATGTTCTTCTCCGGACTGTGGGTCCCGCGGGCCCTGATGCCGTCGGTCCTGCGGCACATCGGCGACTTCATCCCCAGCGGCGCCGCCACCCAGGCGGTGGCCGACAGCTGGACCGGCCATTGGCCAGGCGGAGGGGATCTGGCCACAATGGCGGTGTTCACCCTGGTCGCGGGCTTCCTCGCGGCCAAGCTGTTCCGCTGGCGGTGAGACGTGGGGCGGGCGGCGGGCGGGTGACGCCGCCCGCCGGCCGGCGCACGTGGCGGCACCGGGGTGGTCCGATCGGCTGGAAGAGGGGTGCGGGGGATGGCCTCCGTGAGCGGTGAACGGCAACTGGACCGGTCCGAGCGGCGGTTGGAGACGCTGCTGGGGTACCTGCCGTACTTCGCGCTGGGGGTCTCGGCCGTCCTCGCCTGCACCGTGCCGATCGCCACCGCCCGTTCGCTGCGCTCCACGCTGCTGCTGTCGGCCGGCGCGCTGGGGTGGCTGGTGCTGCGGTCGGTGATGGACCACCGCGCGCTGGACCGGGGACGCCCGTGGGCGGCCGGCGCGCACTTCGCGGTCCAGATCGCGCTGATCTGCCAACTGGTGCTGTCGACACCGGTGTTCGGGTTCTTCGCGTTCAGCGGCTACGTGCACGCCATCCGGTACCTCAAGGGCCGGCGCCGGATGGCGGGCATCGCGGTGACCACGCTGCCGACCGCGCTGTCCCAGATCGGTGGCACGCTGCCGGTCACGCCGGGGCTGCTGGGGGTCTACGGCGTCGCGCTCTGCTTCAACCTGGTGGTGGTCGGCGTGGTCATCACGCTGGGGGAGGTCACCGAACGGCTCAGCGCCCAGCGCAAGCAGGCCAACGCCGCGCTGTCGCAGGCCAACGAGCGGCTGGCGGCCATGCTGGCGGAGAACGCCGGCCTGCACGCCCAGCTCATCGGCCAGGCCCGGGAGGCCGGGGTGACCGACGAACGCCAGCGGATGGCAAGGGAGATCCACGACACCGTCGCGCAGGGGCTGGCGGGCATCGTCACCCAGCTCCAGGCGGCGGACCAGGTCCGTGAGCACGGGGGTACGGACCTGGCCCACCGCCGCCATCTCGACAACGCCGCCCGGCTGGCCCGCGAGTCGCTCACCGACGCCCGCCGCGCGGTGCGGGCCCTGCGTCCGGAGCCGCTGGAGCACGCCGAACTGCCGGCCGCCATCGGTGAGGTCGTCGACTCCTGGCGCGAACTGCACAACCTTCCGGCGCAGTTGACGGTCACCGGTACCGCCGTGCCGTTGCACCCCGAAGTCGAGGTCACCCTGCTGCGCGCGGCCCAGGAGGCGTTGAACAACGCCGCCAAGCACGCCGCGGCCACCCGGGTCGGGCTGACCCTGTCGTACATGGAGGACGTGGTGACACTGGACGTACGCGACGACGGCGCCGGATTCGATCCGTCGGCGCTGCCGGACGCCGCTGGCCGGCCGGCCGGGGAGAACGGCGGGTTCGGGCTGACCGCGATGCGCCAGCGGGTGCGGCGGCTGGCGGGCACGCTGGAGATCGAGTCCGAGCCGGGCGGCGGCACCGCGCTGTCGGCCACCGTGCCGGCCGTCGCGCGGGAGGCGGCGCGTGGCTGACGGCCCGGTGATCCGGCTCATCGTGGTCGACGACCACCCGGTGGTGCGCGACGGGCTGCGCGGGATGTTCGCCGGCGCCGCGGACTTCGAGGTGGTCGGTGAGGCCGGCGACGGCGCCGAGGCCGTCGAGCTCGCCGCCCGGCTGCTGCCCGACGTGGTGCTGACCGACCTGCGGATGCCGCGGATGGACGGCGTCGCGGCGATCCGGGCGATGGCGGAACGCGGCCTGCCGTGCCGGGTGCTGGTGCTGACCACCTACGACACCGACAGCGACGTGCTGCCGGCGGTGAAGGCGGGGGCCATCGGCTACCTGCTGAAGGACACCGCCCGCGACGAGTTGTTCCGCGCGGTACGGTCGGCGGCGCGCGGCGAGTCGGTGCTGTCCCCGGCGGTGGCCACCCGGCTGCTGGGCCAGGTGCGCACCCCGGAGCGCGAACCGCTCAGCCCCCGCGAGGTCGAGGTGCTCTCGCTGGTCGCGGCGGGCAGCACCAACAAGGAGGCGGCCCGTCGGCTGTTCATCAGCGAGGCGACCGTGAAGACCCATCTGCTGCACATCTACGCCAAGTTGGGGGTCAACGACCGGGCCGCCGCGGTGGCCGCCGGGTACGAGCGCGGCCTGCTCAGCCGCCGCGACCGCGGCTGAGCGCCAGCCGCCGGGCGGTCGGATGTCCGGCTTTCAACCGCCGGTGGAGCCACAACCCTTGACATGCCGTTGGTCTAGTCCAATTATGACTGGCGTCCCGCTTCCTCTCGCGTTCCGTCATCTGCCGGGAGCTTTCATGAGACGTCAAAGACCCCTCCGCGCGGCCGTGGCCGGCCTGGCGACCGCCACCGCCGCGCTCGGCCTGGTCGTGACCGGCGGCGGCGCCGCCCACGCCGCGCCGACCCCGCTGCCCGCCCACGTCTACGCCCCCTACTTCGAGGCGTACAACACCGCCCAGGGCCCGGCCGCCGCGGCCGCCGCCTCCGGCGCGAAGTACCTGACGATGGCCTTCGCCCAGACCGACGCCGCGGGCTCGTGCACCCCGTACTGGAACGGCGACACCAGCACCCCGTTCGCCTCGTCCGCCTTCGGCTCCGACATCTCCGCCATCCAGGCGGCCGGCGGCGACGTCATCCCCTCCTTCGGCGGCTACGCAGCCGACCACGCCGGCACCGACATCGCCGACAGCTGTACCGACGTCTCCTCCATCGCGGCCGCGTACGAAAAGGCCGTCACGACCTACAACATCACCCGCATCGACCTCGACACCGAGGACAACTCCCTCACCGACACCGCCGGCATCGACCGCCGCAACAAGGCGATCAAGCAGGTCGAGGACTGGGCCGCCGCCAACGGCCGCACCGTCCAGTTCTCCTACACCCTGCCGACCACCACCGGCGGCCTGGCCGCCAGCGGTCTCGCGGTGCTGCAGAACGCGGTCGCCAACGACGCGCGGATCGACGTCGTCAACATCATGACGTTCGACTACTACGACGGCGCCACCCACGAGATGGCGACCGACACCGAGAACGCCGCGACCGGCCTGTACAACCAGCTGGCCACCCTCTACCCGTCGAAGAGCGCCGCGCAGCTGTGGTCGACCATCGGCGTCACCGAGATGCCCGGCGTCGACGACTTCGGCCCCGCCGAGACGTTCACCACCGCCGACGGACCCACCGTGGAGAGCTGGGCCGCCGCCAAGGGCCTGGCCTCGCTGTCGATGTGGGCCCTCCAGCGCGACAACGGCGGCTGCCCCGGCTCCGCCGCCAGCGACTCCTGCTCCTCGATCGCCCAGTCCACCTGGCAGTTCAGCCAGGACTTCGAGCCGTTCACCAGCTCCTCCGGCGCCCCGGCGTCCAACGACTTCTCCCTGTCGGCCACCCCGGCGGCCGGCTCCGCCGCGCCCGGCGGCACCGCCACCACCACCGTCGCCACCCACGTCACCGCCGGGTCCGCCCAGTCGGTGAGCCTCAAGGCGTCCGGCGCGCCGTCCGGCGTGACGCTCGCGCTGAGCCCGGCCAGTGTGACGGCCGGCGCCAGTTCCACCCTCACCGCCAAGGTCGGTTCCACGGTCGCCGCCGGCAGCTACCCGGTCACCGTCACCGGCACCGCCGCCTCCGGCAGCCACACCGCCACCTACACCCTGACCGTCACCGGTTCCGGCGGCACCGGCGGCTCCGGCTCGCTGGTCAACGGCGGCTTCGAGACCGGCACCCTGAGCCCGTGGACCTGCCAGAGCGGCGGCGCGGTCGTCTCCTCCCCGGCGCACACCGGCAGCCACGCCCTCCAGGTGGTGCCGACCTCCTCGCAGACCGGTGAGTGCGACCAGGCGCTGACCTTGAAGGCCAACACCTCGTACACCCTCAGCGGCTGGGTCGAGGGCTCCTACGCCTACCTCGGCGTCAGCGGCGGCGCCACCGCCAGCTCCTGGACCTCCGCCACCGGCTGGACGAAGCTGTCGGTGCCCTTCACCACCGGCTCCACCGGCGCGGTCACCGTCTACGTCCACGGCTGGTACGCCCAGGGCGACGTGCACGCCGACGACCTCGCGGTGAGCTGACCCGCCGCACACCGCCGCACCACGAGAACGCTGTACCGCACCACCCGACGGGCCCGCCGGGAGCCGACCGCTCCCGGCGGGCCCGTCCCCCGTACGGCCCAGCCCAGAGCGGCACACCGCACCGGATACCGGCATATTCGAAGCTCCGCGGCCCCCGCGCCGCCGACCGCCGCCCCACCCCCGGAAAGCAGCGAACGCGATGCGCCCACCGACCCCCCGCCCGCCGCACCCGGTGCCGGCGTGAGTGCGGGCGGCCGGCGGCGCGCGTACCCCGGCTGGGCGCCGCGCCCGGTGCGGCCGCGGGGCCGGCGCCGCCCGCTGCGGGCCGCCGCCGCGCTGACCGCGGCGCTGGTGCTGGTCACCGCCGGCGCCGGCGCCTGGCTCTACGAGCACCTCGACGGCAACATCCGCGGCCTGCCGCTGTTCGGCGGGGCCAGCGGCGACGCCGGCCGGGAGCGGAGCGACGCCCTCGGCCGCACCCCGGTCAACGTGCTGGTCATCGGCTCGGACTCGCGCGCCGACCGGGCGGACTGCGTCATCGGCGGCGACTGCGGACCGGGCCGCAACGCCGACGTCGAGATGGTGCTGCACCTGTCGGCGGACCGCAGCAACGCCACCGTGATGAGCGTGCCGCGCGACACCGTCGCCGACCTGCCCGCCTGCCGCGACCCGCACGGCGGCGCCGCCCACCGCGCGTACCGCGGTCAGATCAACGCCAGCCTCGGCTACGGACCCGGCTGCACGGTCGCCGCCGTGCACGCGCTCACCGGCATCCCCATCGACCACTTCATGATGATCGGCTTCACCGGGGTCGTGCGGATGTCCGACGCGGTCGGCGGCGTCCCGGTCTGCGTGGACTCCGACGTCTACGACCCCTACTCCCACCTGCGGCTGGCCCGCGGCAGGCACACCTTGAAGGGGCTGTCGGCGCTGGAGTTCCTGCGCTCGCGGCACGCCTTCGGCGACGGCAGCGACCTGGGCCGCACCTACGCCCAGCACCTGTACCTGGCGGCGCTGCTGCGGCGGCTGAAGAACGCCGGCACCCTCGGCGACCCCGGCGCGCTCTACGGCCTGGCCGACGCCGCCACCCGGGCCCTGACCGTCGACAACGGCCTGGCGGGCGTGCCGCAGCTGCTGAAGCTGGCCAGGGCGGTCAACAAGGTGCCGGCCTCACGGGTCACGTTCACCACCATGCAGAACCGGCCGGACCCCGCCGATCCCGACCGGGTCCTGGTCGCGCCGGCCGCGCGGGCGCTGTTCAAGGCGATCATCGACGACCGGTCGCTGACCGCGCCGGGCGGCGGCCGGTCCGCCACCGGCCGCGCCCTGGACCGGGCGGCCGCCTCACCGGACGCCCTCAGCGCGCTGCGGGCCCGGATCGCGTGGCGCGAGTTGCGGCACCCGTGGTCCGTGCGGCCGGTCACCGGCGGCGCCGACGACAGCACGGCCGGCGCGGTCACCGGCGCGGGCAGCGCGATCCCCGGCGGCGGCGACGCCTCCGACTTCGACGCCCACCAGCGCACCGCCGGACAGCGCGGCGCCTGCGCCCAGGTCAGCCGGTACCCCACCGTCGAGGTCGCGGGCGTGCCCATGACCCCGGCGCGGGCCTTCGCCGCCACCCGCCACATCCCGCTGTCGGCCCGCTGAGCCCACCCCGGCCCCACCCCGGCCCCGGCGGCGCGACCGCCGGCCCGGTCGGCGTCAGGCGTCGTGGGCGGCGCCCAGGGCCGCCACGGTGGCGGCGGCCAGCCGGTCGAGTTCGGCGCGGCCGATGGGGGAGCGGAAGACCGCCAGCCGCCAGTAGACCGGCCCGGCCAGCAGGTCCACCGCGATGGCGACGTCGGTGCCCTCGGTCAGTTCGCCGCGCCCGATGGCGGAGGCGACCACCGCGCGGGCGATGCCGTCCTGCGACTCGCGCAGCGCCTCCCGCAGCGCGTCGGCGATCTCCGGGCTGCGGGCCGCCTCGGCCAGCAGGTCCGGCACGATCTGCGAGGCCATCGGGTGCCGCAGCGCCCGCGAGGTGATCTCCAGCAGCATCCGCACGTCCCCGTACAGCGAACCGGTGTCCGGTGTCGGCAGGCCCGCGGAGGCGACCGCGGAGACCACGTCGAGGACCAGCGGCAGTTTCGAGCGCCAGCGCCGGTAGACCGCGGCCTTGCCCACCCCGGCCCGGCGGGCGATGCCCTCGATGGACATCCGCGCGTAGCCGACGGCGGCCAGTTCGGCGAAGACGGCGCCGCGGATGGCCGCGGTCACGTCGTCCCGGAGGACGGCTGCTCCCGCGGGCGCGCGGCGGGTTCGCGGGGCTGAGGTGCGGTCCATGCGAGGAGCCTAGCGCGACGTAGCAACGGAACGGTTGCGTTCCAACATGGAGAGGCTGACGACTTCATGACGAAGGGGTGTCGGGCGCCCCGGCGCGGTCCCTCCGGCGCCGCGGATTTTTCTGGCCCGCCACGGCGCCGGGCGGTGGCCACGACACCGGCGCCGGCGCTCGCCACGGCTACGGCACCGATGCTGACACGCTCGCCACGGCACCGGGCGCCGGCGCTCGCCACGACACCGGGCGCTCGCCACAGCACCGGCGCCGGCGCCGGCCACGGCACCGGTGTTCGCGCTCGCCGCGGCCACGGCACCGGTGTTCGCGCTCGCCGCGGCCACGACACCGGCGTCCGCGCTCGCCACGGCCACGACACCGGCCGCACGCTCGCCACGGCACCGGTGTTCGCGCTCGCCGCGCACGACACCGGCACCGTCGGCGACACCCCTACCGTCCGCGCTCCCGGCCACCGCCCGCCGCAGACGGGGACCCGGCAGGCGCGAACCGCCGGGGAAAGCCCCGCCGGGCGGTCCTGCGCGCCTTCGGGGACTTCACCGGCGGAAAGTGGCCTCTCCGCGCAGCTCACCCGCCGCGCGGGCGTTCCGCACGGCGTATCCGGGCGGTCCGGCGGCGCCATAATCTGAACGAGTCGGTGCGCCCGCATGGCGCGCCGGCCGGTTGGCCGGGCATGCTGCGGAAGTACACAACAGCCGCACGCGAACTGGGCGGAGGAGGTAGACGTGGGTACGGCCTTCGCGCTCCCGATCGTCGGCATGGCCTTCGCCGTGCTGGCGCCCCGGCTGCTGTGCCGCGCCCGCTGGCAGGACCGCGAACCCGTGGTCGCCCTGTGGGTGTGGCAGTGCGTGGTCGCCGCCGTCCTGCTGTGCTTCGGCCTGTCCCTGCTGGTCACCGCCGCCGCCCTGTGCCCGCCGCTGCGCGACGAACTGTTCTACGACGCGCCCCGCCGGGTGCAGCAGGCGTACGGGCTGGCCACCGGCGGCGACTGGCGCGGTGTCTTCGCCGCAGTGCTGTTCACCGGCACCGTCCACCTGGTGCTGCACCTGTTCCGTGAGGCGCACCTGGCCCGCATCAGCCGGCGGCGCCGTTACGACGAGATCCGGCAGGCCGCGCCCGCGCTGCCCGGCGAGACCCGGGAGCGGGCCGCGCTGCTCGGCCGCCGCGCCGAACACCTGCTGGTGATGGAGAACCCCCGGCCGCAGGCCTGGTCGCTGCCGCTGCCCACCCGCCCGCTGCAACTGGTCGTCTCCACCGGTGCGATGCGGCGGCTGAGCGCCGAACAGCTCGACGCGGTGCTGGCCATCGAACGCGCCCACGCCCGGGCCCGCCACCACCTGCTGGTCCAGTCGGCCGGCGCGCTCGCCACCGCCTTCCCGGCCGCCGCGCTGTTCACCGCCTACGCCGACAACTCCGCGCGCCTGGTGGAGCTGGCCGCCGACGACGCCGCCGCCCACCGGCACGGCAACCTGGCCACCGCCCTCGCGCTGCTCGACCTCAACGAGGCCCGGGTCGGCGCCGGCGCGGCCCGCCGGGGCGTCCCGCTGCCCTGGACGCCCGGCACCCCGCCACCGCCGCCGGCCGAGCGGATCGCCGCCCGCGTCGACCGGTTGCTCACCGGCCCGCCCCGGCTGCGCCCGGTCCAGCGGCTGCACCTGACCGCCGCCGGACTGCTGATCATCTCGGTGCCGGTCCTGGTGGTCCTCGCCCCCGGCCTCGGCGCCCTGCTCGGCCGCATCTGACCCCGGTCGCCGACCGCCCCGGCACGGTCGCCGGCGGCGGGCATGGTGCTCGAACGGCCAGGTCGCTGTGGTACGTGTAGGGCCAACACGTATCGCGCGCACGGTGCGATGCGGCGATCGAAGGGGAGCGGCGGATGAGCGACACGATGACGGCCGGCACGGTCACCATCACCAGCGGCGACGGCACCGAGATCGAGGCCTACCTGGCCCACCCGGTGGACGGCGGCCCGCGCGGCGGCATCGTGGTGATCCACCACATGCCCGGCTACGACGCCTGGACCAAGGAGGTCGTCCGCCGGTTCGCCGCCGACGGTTACGCGGCGCTGTGCCCCAACCTGTACCACCGTCAGGCGCCCGGTGCCGCGCCGGACGACGCGGCCGCCGCGGTCCGCGCCACCGGTGGTGTCGCCGACGACCAGGTCGTCGCGGACGTCAAGGGCGCCATGGATCACCTCAAGGCGCTGGACGGCGCCAACGGCAGGATCGGTGTCATCGGCCACTGCTCCGGCGGCCGGCAGAGCTTCCTGGCCGCCTGCTCGCTGGACCTGGACGCCGCGGTGGACTGCTACGGCGCGTTCGTGGTCAACGACCCGCCGGCCGAGCGCACCAACATGAAGCCGCTGCTGGGCCTGGCCCCCCAGCTGTCCGCGCCGCTGCTGGGCCTGTTCGGCGCCGACGACAACTTCCCCGGCCCGCAGGAGACCGCCAAGCTCGCCGCCGAGCTGGAACGGCTGGGCAAGGACCACGAGTTCCACACCTACGACGGGGCCGGCCACGCCTTCTTCGACACCGGCCGCCCCAACTACCGCCCCGAGGCGGCCACCGACGGTTACGAGAAGATCGCCGGTTTCTTCGGCCGCCACCTCTCCGCCTGACGCCCTTACCGGAGATCCGACATGTGCACGTACCTCACCGAGAAGATCGAGATCGACGCCAGCGGCAAGACCCCGCAGGGCTGGACGCACCTGACGCAGGCCACCGTCTATGTCGACCACCCGGTGCACCACCCGCAGGAGCACACCGTCAACATCGACTTCATCAACCCCGACCGCGGCCCGGCCGCGCGGGTGGCGCTGGAGATGACCCAGGAGGCCGCCGAGGCCCTGGTCGCCGCCATCCAGCAGGCGCTCGCCGCGGCCCCGGCGGGCCTGGCCTCCGCGGCTGCCGCGGCCTCAGCGGCGGCCTGAAGACGTTTGTGCGGGCCCAGTCGATAGTGGGGGGAACGGCTGGGCCCGCGCGATGGTGGCGGGGGAGGGGGCCGCACACCTGACATCGCGTGTGCCCGGACCCTCCCGGGCCAAACAAAAAAGATCCCGGCCACCTTCGCGGTGGCCGGGATCGTCGTGCCGGACGGTCGGGCGGACCGGTCAGGGACCGCTGGTCAGGTTCTGCGCGCCGGACGAGCCGGTGGCCGCGCCGCCGCTGCTGTTGATGATGTGGGTGATGCTGCCGTCACCGCCGAGGGAGAAGGTCATCATGTCGTGGAACTTCACCCCCGAGACGGCCGGCACCTCGATGGCGCGGTCCGCCACCATCGACGGGTCGACGTTGAAGAAGCAGTAGACGCCGAGCCCCCACGCCTCGTGGCTGGTGACCGAGGCGCCCACCTTGTACGAGGCGTAGCCGTTGGAACCGCTGCGCCAGGCGGACTGGCTCGGCGGGTCGTAGGGCATCTCGGACTGGTAGAAGTACGTCCGCCCGCCGTTGCCGTTCCAGGTCGTCTGGTACTGCTGGTAGTGCTCGACGGCCAGGCCGTACATCGTGACGTTGGCACCGTTGACCACCAGGCCGTTGGCCGCGGTGTTGCTCGTCCAGCCGACACCGGTGCCGTGGTCGGCCCGCCACAGCCACAGGTCGTCGCCGATGACGTTGGCGCTGTTGACCACCACCGACTGGGTGGCCTTGCCGACCGCGGCGCCGCCGATCCGCACGAAGAAGTCCGACAGCGTCGTGGGGTCGGAGGCGTGGCCGGCGGAGGAGCCGGCCGGGCCGATCTGCACCAGGGTGGCGGAGTTGGTGGTGCCGGCGTCGATGAGCAGGCCGGCCAGGTCGATGCCGTCGACGTCGGCGGTGGAGATGGCGGTGACGCCGTTGTCCGCCTCCAGCGTGGCCAGGCCCAGGCCCAGCACGACGGTGTCGGGGCGGGTGACGTTCAGCGTCTGGGTCAGGTGGTAGACGCCCGGGGTGAACAGCAGGTTCTTGCCGGCCGCCAGCGCCGCGTTGAGGTCGGCGGCGGTGTTGGACGGCTGGGCGATGAAGAAGTCGGAGATGGGCAGCGAGGTGCCCGCCGCACTGCCGCCGGTCCAGCTGGCCCCCTGCGAGTTGGTGCGCGGCGCCGGTACGAAGACCTGGTAGTTCCCGGAGCCGTCCACGTACAGGAACGGCTTCTCGCGCGACGTCGGGGTCTGGGCGACCGAGGTGTCGGGCGGGCTGGGGAAGTTGTTGGACGGCGCGTTGGTGTCGCCGACGAAGACCATGTTCCAGTTGGAGCCGGTCCAGCCGCCCTGCATGGTGGTGTTGCGGGTCAGGAACTGCTGCTGGCTGCCGGAGTTGATCTGGCCGGAGATCCGCGAGTCGCCGATGAAGCCGCCCGAGGCCCACTCGGTGCTGGAGTTCTCGGTGTTGTCCCACAACTGGAGGTTGCCGTGCAGGTCCATCCGGCGGTACGGGTCGGCCTGCGAGACCGCCCACATGTCGGTGCCGGAGGTGGGGTTGACCGACATGTTCTCCGCGTCGCGCCAGAAGTTCTGGGTGGCGTTGCCGTCGTCCCACTTGGCGTCCACGTGCACGCCGCCGTTGATGGTCACGTCGTCCGGTGACAGCCCGAGCCCGGCGACCTCGGTGTAGTAGCCGACCGGCACGTCCACGTTGTAGGTGCCCGGCTTGAACAGCATCGCGTAGCGCTGCTGGCCGAACTGGTTGGTCTCCTGCTGGGAGTAGACCGAGTTGATCCGGCTCTGGATGGTCGAGGCGGACTCCGACGGGTCGAAGACCGTCACGTTCGGCCCGAAGTCCGGGGTGCCGGGCGGCGGCGGGGGGTTGGAGCCGGCGCCGAGGGTGAACGACTGCGAGGCGGTGCCGTTGCAGTCGTACTGCTGCAACTGCACGCTGTCCGCGGTCGAGGCGCTCGGCACGTCCAGGCACTTGCCGCTGTCGCGGTTGACGAAGTGGTACGAGCCGCCGGACTCCGCGACCGGCAGCCACTGCTGGTTCTGCCCGCCGCCGTAGGTCCACGTCTGGATCAGCGCGCCGTCGGCGGTGGAGACGTCGGTGACGTCCCACGCCTCCGCGGTGTTGCTGAAGTTGTCGACCTGGTAGTAGCCGCCGGACGTGGGCTGGAGCTCCCACTGCTGCGCGCCGCTGCCGTTGCAGTCGTACTGCTGCACCGCGGTGCCGTCCGCGGTGCCGGCCGCGCGGGCGTCCACGCACTTGCCGCTGCCGACGTTGACCACCGTGGTGAAGCCGGTCGGCAGGCTCGCCGCGTGCGCGGCGGGCGCGGTCGCCATCGCCAGGCAGAACGCGCCGACCAGCGACAGCGCGGCGGCGGCCGCGGTGGTCTTCGCGGGTCTGCGCGCTTCGCGACGACCGGAGAGAACGGGAACCACAGCGCCTCCCTCAACCCGCCGCTACGGCGGGGCTCCTGAGTGGCGTGGCATTTCATCACGCCTTATTTTATGGCGTGATTTAACAAGCGTGATGAGGGGCCGTCAATAGTCCGGACCAACTCCGGAACCGGGTCCGGCGCCCGCCCCGCAGGGCCGCGAGACGCCTGTTAGGTTCCGGTTCATGAGCGTCCACGTCGAGCGCCGCGGTCCGGTCACCACCGTCGTGCTCTCCCGCCCGCAGTGCCGCAACGCCGTCGACGGGCCGACGGCCGCCGCCCTCGCCGACGCCTTCCGCGCCTTCGACGCCGACCCGGACGCCGCCGCCGCGGTGCTGTGGGGCGCCGGCGGCACCTTCTGCGCCGGTGCCGACCTCAAGGCCATCGGCACCGAACGCGGCAACCGCGTCGCGCCCGGCGGCGACGGGCCGATGGGCCCCACGCGGATGCGGCTGACGAAGCCGGTGATCGCCGCGGTCAGCGGGCACGCGGTGGCCGGCGGCCTCGAACTGGCCCTGTGGTGCGACCTGCGCGTCGTCGAGGAGGACGCGGTGTTCGGCGTCTTCTGCCGCCGCTGGGGCGTGCCGCTGATCGACGGCGGCACGGTGCGGCTGCCCCGGCTGATCGGCGAGGGACGTGCGGCCGACCTCATCCTCACCGGCCGCCCGGTCGGCGCCGCCGAGGCCCACGCCATCGGACTCGCCGACCGCGTCGTGGCGCCCGGCACCGCCCGCGCCGCCGCCGAGGCCCTCGCCGCCGAGCTCGCCGCCTTCCCCCAGCCCTGCCTGCGCTCCGACCTCGCCTCCCTGCACGCCCAGCACGGCCTGCCCCTGGAGACCGCACTGGCCGACGAACTCGCCCACGGGCAACGGGTGCTGGCCACCGCGTCCGAAGGCGCCGCCCGCTTCACCGCGGGCGAGGGCCGGCACGGCCGATTCGCTCCGGCGGGGGAGCACCGGGACGAAGGGGAGCACCCGCAGACGCAGTCCGCCGGGGACGACGGGCGGTAACGTCCGCCGCCGCGGCCGGCCCCGGCACTCCGTCCGCCGCGGGCAGGCGCCGTCAGTGTCCGCCGAGCCCTGGGTCGTGGCCGCCGTCGGTCTTCAGCGCGTCGCAGGCGCCGCCGAGGGAGTCCGGGGCCGCCTTCACCCCCAGCAGGCTCAGGTCGGACAGCGGCAGCGCGCACCCGGTGGCGTCCCCGCCCGCGGCGGCCACCGCCGTACCGCCCCCCGCCGCGAGGCACCCCGCCGCCAGCACCGCCACCGCCACCGCCGTCCGCATCCGCCTACGTCCCATGACCGCCGTCCTTCCACCGCGCCGGTGCCGTTCACCGGACCCACCCGGTCAACGCCGACCCACCGGCACCGGTCACGTCCTGCCGGGGGACAAAGCCGGCGGGAGGGAAATCGGTGTCCTCGCCGGCGCGGTACCGCGATCATGGGCTCAAGACCCACTCCCGGCCCGTGAGGAAGCGCCCGCCATGCCCGTGCCCGCCGACCTGACGGTGCTTCACCCGATGCCCGGCCAGCCGCGTGTGGTGCTCCTCAAGCCGCTGGTGACCTCCCCGCTGATCGAGGTGGGGGAGTACTCCTACTACGACGACCCGGACGACCCGACCGCGTTCGAGACCCGCAACGTTCTCCACCACTACGGCCCGGAGAGGCTGGTCATCGGCCGGTTCTGCGCGCTGGGCACCGGCGTGCGCTTCCTCATGAACGGCGCCAACCACCGCATGGACGGCCCGTCGACCTTCCCCTTCCCGACCATGGGCGGCTCGTGGGCGGAGCACCTCGACCTGCTCACCGGCCTGCCGAACCGCGGCGACACCGTCGTGGGCAGCGACGTCTGGTTCGGCCACGGCGCGACGGTCATGCCCGGGGTGCGGATCGGGCACGGCGCGATCATCGGCGCCGGTGCCGTGGTCGCCGCGGACGTGCCCGACTACGCGATCGTCGCCGGCAACCCGGCCCGCCGGGTGCGTTCGCGCTTCAGCGACGAGGACGTGGCCCGGCTGCTCGCGGTGGCCTGGTGGGACTGGCCCGCCGAGCACATCACCGCACACGTGCGGACGATCATGTCCGGCACCGTAGCCGACCTGGAGGCCGCCGCTCCGGACGCCCGCGGTACCTGACGCTGGTCGGCGGCGGGCCAGGCGCGGACCCGGCGTGGACCCGGTGCGACCCCGGCGGCTGGCCAGGCCGAACCGGCGGCGGACCCGGCGCGGACCCGTGCGGATCCGGAGCAGATCCGGCCGACCCCGGTGCGTACCCGGCCGATCCCGGAGTGGCCCCGGTGCGGACCCGCCCGACCCCGTGCGACCCCGGCGTAGAACGGCCGGCCCCCGGCGCAGATCCGGCCGACCCCGGTGCGTACCCGGCCGACCCCGGTGCGTACCCGGCCGATCCCGGAGTGGCCCCGGTGCGGACCCGCCCGACCCCGTGCGACCCCGGCGTAGAACGGCCAGCCCCCGGCGCGGACCCGGCCCGGCGGACCGGCGCCGGCCCGGGCACGGGAAGGGTTTCGCGCCCTCCGGATGCCGCCGGAGGCGATCGTGGGTCCAATGGGGGTACGCCCGGTCGGTTGCCCACGGCGAGGAGGTCGGCCATGACAGCTGGTACCCGCTTGCTGCGGGCGATACCACCCGAGTTCCGCGAACGCATGCTGACGCTGGCCCGTGAGGTCTCCTTCCCGCAGGACGCGCGGGTGTTCGAGGAACGCGGCAACGCCGACCGGTTCTGGGTCATCCGGTCCGGCGCGGTCACGCTGGACCTGCGGCTGTCGGAGTCGCGCAGTGTGACGGTGGAGACCCTGGGCCCGGGCGACCTGCTGGGCTGGTCGTGGATGTTCCCGCCGTACGAGTGGGACTTCGGCGCGGAGGCACTGAGCCCGGTGCGCGCCTACGAGTTCGACGGCGCCGAGATCCGCGAGGAGTGCGACCACGATCCGCGGCTGGGATACGCCCTGATCCGGGCGGTCGCCGAGGTGCTGGCCCAGCGGCTGCACGCCGCCCGGTCCCGGCTCATCGACTCGTGACCGCCGGCCGCGGCCCGCTGGACGCCCTGCCCGCCGAGCAGCGCTCCCGGCTGTCGCCCGGCCGGCCGCTGCGGCTGACGCGGCCGATGCTGGCGGTGCGCAGCGACCGGAGCGACTTCGACGACCGGTGGCTGTTCGAACGGAAACTGGACGGGGTCCGGGTGCTGGCCGCCCGTTCCGGCACCGGCGCCGAGCTGGTCTCGCGGACCGGGCAGCCGCTGTCCGCCACCTACCCGGAGATCGCCGCCGCGCTGGCCCCCCAGCGCCACGACGACCTCGTGCTGGACGGCGAGGTCGTCGCGCTGGACCGCGGGCGCACCAGTTTCAGCCTGCTCCAGCGCCGGATGGGCCTGACCGACGCGCGGGCGGCGGCGGCCAGCGGCGTGACCGTCACGTACTACGTCTTCGACCTGCTGCGGCTCGACGGCCACGACCTGACCCGGCTGCCGCTGCGGACCCGCAAGGCGCTGCTGCGCCGGGAACTGGTCCTCGCCGCGCCGCTGCGCCTCACCCCGCACCGCAACGCCTGGGACCCCGCGATGCTCCAGGACGCCTGCCGGCGGGGCTGGGAGGGCCTGATCGCCAAACGGGCCGACGGCCGGTACGCGGAAGGCCGGTCCGCGGACTGGCTGAAGCTGAAGTGCTCGGCCGGGCAGGAACTCGTCATCGGCGGCTGGACCGCGCCGTCCGGCGCGCGCACCGGTTTCGGCGCCCTGCTGCTGGGCCACCACGACGAACCCGGCGGCGCGCTGCGGTACGCCGGCAAGGTCGGCACCGGGTTCGACCAGGCCGCCCTGCGCCGGATCGCCGCCCTGCTGAGCGGGCTCGCCCGGCCGGCCAGCCCGTTCGCCGACCCGGTGCGCGAGTCGGCCGCCCACTGGGTGGAGCCGCGGCTGGTGGCCCAGATCGCGTTCACCGAGTGGACCCGCGACGGGAAGCTGCGCCACCCGCGCTTCCTGGGCCTGCGCGACGACAAACCCGCCGGCCAGGTCGTCCGCGAACGCCCGCAGGGCTAGCCGGCCCCGCGCGCACGCCCGGACAAGGCCCCGGCCAGGGCCGGCCGGCCCGCCGCGTACGCCCGCGCGCACCCCGGTGGGGCCGGGCGGCGGGGCGAACGCGTCACGACGCCTTGCGCGCGGAGGTCTTCTTCGCCGCCGCCTTCTTCTTGCCGGCCGCCGCGGTCTTCTTCGCCGCCGCGCCCTTGCCGGCGGAGCCGCCGGACGACGTCTTGGCGGCGGTCTTCTTCGCGGCGGTCTTCTTGCCGGCCGCGGTCTTCTTCGCCGCCCGCCCGCCGCCCGCCGGGCCCGCGGCGGACCCGTCCTGGTCGCCGGCCCCGCCGCCGGAGGCCCGGCCGCTGCTGGCGTCCAGGCTGGCCTGGAGGGCGGACGTGAGGTCGATGACGTTGTCCGGGGCGCCGGCCGCCTCGGGGGCGGGGGCCGGCTTGCCCTCCAGCCGGGCGCTGACCAGCCGTTCCAGCGCGCTCTGGTATTCGTCGTGGAGCGCGTCGAGGTCGAAGTCCTCCGACAGCGTCGCCATCAGGCTCGCGGCCATCTTGCGTTCCTGCGGCCGGATCGTCACGTTCTGAGCCGGGCCGAGGTCGGTGGCGGGACGCACCTCGTCCGGCCAGTACATGGTGTGCAGCGTCAGCACGCCCTCGTGCACCCGCAGCAGCGCCAGGGACTCGCGGGTGGACAGGGTGATCTTGGTGATGGCCGCCTTGCCGCCCTCCACCATGGCGTCGCGCAGCAGCGCGTAGGGCTTGTCGGCGGTGGCCGAGCCGGTGTCGAGGTAGTACGTCGACGACAGCATCACCGGGTCGATGTCGTCGGCGTCGACGAAGGCCAGCACGTCGATGATCTTCTTGCTGGGCAGCGGCAGGTCGGCGAGGTCGTCGTCGGTGAGCACCGCCTGGCGGCCCTGGCCGTCCTCGTACCCCTTGGCGAGGTCGGCGTAGGCGACCTCCTCGCCGCAGACCTCGCACACCCGCTTCTGCCGCACCCGGCCGCCGTCCTCGGCGTGCACCTGGTGCAGCGGCAGCCGGTGCTCCTGGGTCGCCTTGAACAGCGAAACCGGAATGGAGACCAGGCCGAAGGTGATGGCCCCTTTCCAGATGCTGCGCATGCGCGTGTCCCTCCGTCGCGGAGCCTTAAGCGTAAGCCGTCACCGCTGGCTTTGACCGGCCCCGATCGCCCGTCCGGGGCACCGGTGCGACCGGCTCGCGGCGGTCGCGCCCGCCCGGTCGGCCGGGGGCGTCCGGCAGCGAAGCGGAACCGGCTGCGGCACCGGCCCGGGCGGGCGCGGCGGTGAGCGGCGCGCCCGCGCGGAACGCGCCCGGCTCACGCCGTACCGGCCCGGGGCACCGGTTCACTCCGCGATGCCCCGGGTCAGCAGCACCACCGTGACGAAGGTGCGGAACAGCCGCAACGGGTTCTCGCCGGCCATCGCCACGCTCACCGTCCCGGTCCGCTCCACCCCGGTGATCCAGGTCGCCATCTCGGCCAGGTCCGCGTTGCGGAACGTCACCTCCAGCGTGGCGGGCAGCGTGATCGCCGGCGGACCGGCCTGCGGCAGCGACTCGATCGCCGCCCGCGCGGCGGTGCGGATCAGCTCCCGGGCCTGGAGCGGGTGCATGCTGTCGGCCGCGAACCGCGACACCGACGTCTTCACCACCGCCCGGTGGACGCCGGGACAGAACGGCTCGACCTCGCGGGCCGTCGTGTCGTCCCCGGTGATCAGCACCACCGGCACGCCGTACCCCAGCGCCGCCAGCGCGTTGATCCCCGACTCGCCGGCCGGTACCCCGTTGAGCAGCACCTCGCTGATCGCCAGCGGGTTGTAGGTGTGCGACAGCACCGAGGAGCCGCCGGACATCGAGCCGTGGTACGACACGAAGAACACCGCGTCGAACGTCGCGTCCAGGCCCTGCATCATGTACATCGGTTTGTGCCGGCCCGACAGGTACCGCGCGTGGCCCGACAGCCGCTCGGGGCGCAGGTTGGCCATCGCGCCGTGGCTGTCGTTGACCAGGAACTCCTCCGCCCCGGCCGCCGCCGCGCCCTCGATGGCCGCGTTGACCTCCTCCTGGAGCAGCTCCCGGTAGTGGGCGTACTCCGGCTGCCCGGCCCGGCACTGCTCCCAGGCCACCACCCCCGCGGTGCCCTCCATGTCGCTGGAGACGAAGACCTTCACGCCACCCTCCTCGCACACGTCCGCGGCTGCGTACAGCCGGCCGTCATCACCTGGTAGACCGAACCCCGCTGCCCCGACGCGCCGCCGTGCCGCCCGTCCGGGGCCAGCGCCAGCGCCCGCAGCTCGGCGCGGAAGTCGTCCGGCAGGCCGGCCGCCTCGCGCAGCGCGGCGGCGCACGCCCCGGCCGGGTCCGCGCCGCCGGCCATCAGGTCGACCACGGTACGGGCCGTGCCGCCGCGCATGGCCAGCTCACCGCGCCCGGTGCAGGCCGCGCCGCCGGCCCGCAGGTCGCACCAGTTGCCGGCGCCCGGCACCGCCGAGTCACCCACCCGGCCCGGGTACTTGTACGGGTAGCCGGAGGTGGACACCCCCACGCACATCTCGCCCGAGGCGTCCAGCGCGATGACGTTGATCGTGCCCCACGGGCCGTCGTGCGGCGGCAGCCGCCGGACCAGGTCCAGCGCCTGCTGCCGGTAGCGCCGGTCGCCGGAGGTCGCCGCGGTGTTCTCCCCCTCCACCGACTCCGCCGACGCGGCGGCCAGCCGCTCGCGCCACAGCCGCCGCGAGGTCTCCGTCAGCAGCTCCGCCGTGCCGAAGCCGCACTCCTTGGCGAACATCGCCGCGCCCTCGCCGACCAGCAGGCTGTGCTGCGGCAGCCGCTCCAGCACCGCGCGGGCCACCGAGACCGGATGCGGGTAGCCGCGCAGCGCCGCCACCGCGCCGAACCGCCGGTCGGAACCGGTCATCACCGACGCGTCCAGCTCCACCACGCCCTGCGCGTTCGGCAGCCCCGAGGTGCCGACGTAGTGGTCGTCGAGGTTGTCCTCGCAGGCCCGCAGCGCCACCTCCACCGCGTCCAGCGCCGAACCGCCGCGCCGCAGCGTCTCCATCCCGGCCGCCAGGCCCGCCTCGCTGCGCTCGCTGCCGATGATCACCGGCTCCGCCATGCCACGCCACCTTCCGCAGGTCCGTCCGCCGTCCGGCGCAGTCTGGCACCCGCCGCCGGTCCGCCACCAGTACGACCGCGCCCGCGGCGGCCGATCGCCGCACGTCAGCGGGCCGCCGCCGGCCCGGCGCCGCCGTCCCCGCCCGCCCGGTCCCGCGGGCCGACCGGCGGCAGGTACACCCGCACCGGCGTCCGGCTCCACCACGCACCGGTGGCCCGCAGCTCCGCCCAGGTGGTGAAGCGGTACCGGTACAGCACCGCCCGCACGTACACCGGCGGGGTGCGCGGGAACGGGTTCGAGCGCAGCAGCCGCAGCGTCGCCCGGTCGCCCTCCAGCAGCCGCCGGACGAAGACGGTGAACCACTCGCCCGGCGGGCCCGGCGACAGCGCGGCGAACCACATCATCCAGTCCAGCCGCAGGTGGTAGGGCGCCCACTGGCGCGGCAGCCGCCGCGGGTCGCCCGGCTTGCCGCGAAAGCCGTACTCGAGCCACCGGGTGCCCGCCGTCACCTCCCGCTCGCCGGTGCCCTCGACCACCACCTCGTACCGCACCCGGCCCACCGTGCCGAACGCGCCGTAGGAGTTGACAAGCCGCAGCGGGTCGAAGGAGACGTTCATCAGCTGGCGGCGCGACAGCATGTTGCGCACCGGGCCCGCGCTGCGCCACGCCACCAGCGCGGTCACCGCGATCACCAGCGCCTCGAACCAGCCCGGCGCCGGCGGGCGGGCCCCGGTGTCCGGCAGCGCCCCGGACAGCGGACCGGCCAGCGCCGTCGGCAGCGCCAGTACGATCGTCAGCCAGTTCAGCCACGCGAAGTTGCCCGACGCCACCAGCCACAGCTGCGTCACGACCACCACCGCGGCCGCCGTCCCCGCCACCGGCTGCGGGGTGAACAGCAGGACGGGGACGACCAGTTGGGCCACGTGGTTGGCGGCTGCCTCCACCCGGTGCACCGGGCCGGGCAGCCGGTGGAACAGCCAGCTCAGCGGTCCCGGCATCGGCTGCGTCTCGTGGTGGTAGGACAAGCAGGTCAGATCCCGCCAGCAGCGGTCGCCGCGCAGCTTGATCAGCCCGGCCCCGAACTCCACCCGGAACAGCAGCCAGCGCAGCAGCCACAGCGTCAGCACCGGCGGGCCGCACCGCGCGTTGCCCAGGAAGACCGCCAGGAAGCCGGTCTCCAGCAGCAGCGTCTCCCAGCCGAAGCCGTACCAGACCTGCCCGACGTTGACGACCGACAGGTACGCCGCCCACAGCAGCGCCCACATCACCGTCGCCGCCCACAGCGGCACCGCGTCCGCCGCGCCGCCGGCCACCGCCGCCGCCAGCACCGTCCCGCCCCACGCGACCGACGCGAACAGGCGGTCGGAATACCGCAGGTGAAACAGGCTCGGCGCGCGCCGGAACGGCACCCGGGCGGTGAAGCGCGGCACCGGCAGCATCCCGTGCCGCCCGATCAGCGCTCCGAACTGCGCGGCGCAGCAGGCGAACGCGACGGCGTACACGGCGGCCAGGCCCCGCTGGAAGACCAGCCGGCCCAGCTGCTGGCCGGGGACGGTGAACCACTCCACCGGTCATCTGTACCACTTCGCCCCGCCCCGGTGTGCGGTGCGCGCCCCCTGACGGCGAATCGGGCCGGCCGGTTCCGCCCGCGGCGCACAGGTTGGGGATGCCCCGGTCACAGCTTCCGGCCGGCCGGACGGCATGATGCCGTCCCATGACTGTCCATGACCGCTATGACGATCTGATCGCACGCCTGGCGGCCCGCGCCCACGAACGCTGCGCCCTCCTGCCCGACCCGGTCCCGCCCCGGGACCTGGCGGCGGCCGAGGAACGCCTCGGCTTCGCCCTGCACCCGCTGCTGGCCCGCCTGTACACCGAGATCGCCGACGGCGGCTTCGGCCCCGACGACCGGTTCTTCCCGCTGGACGGCCCGGCCGGCGACCCCGGCGCGCTGGTCGCCGGGTACGCCGCCCGGCGGTCCGCCGACCCCGGCGACCCCGGCTGGTTCTGGCCCGAGGGCGTGGTCCCGCTGCTGACCTGGGGCAGCGAGATGATCGCCGCGGTGGACTGCCGCAGCGCCGAGGGCACCGTCGTGCTGTTCGACCCCAACGAGGCCGACCACGACTGGGCCAACGCCTGGTTCAAGGACGCCGACGGCCTGGCCGGCTGGCTGGAGACCTCGCTCGCCGGGACGGGCTGGTACGCCGACCCGGACGCCGACGACTGGGGGGACCTCGATGCCGCCGTCGCCGACGACCAGTTGCAGTCGGTCGAACTCGACCGGTGGGGCGCGCAGGCCCGGGCCCGGGCCGGCACCCCGGCCGCCGTCTGACCGCCCGTCACCACCGGGTCCCGCCGGGGGCGGTCCGGCGCACCCCGCCGGGGCCGCTCCCGCGGTCCGTCAGCCCCGCACGCCCAGCAGGTGGTCCAGCGCCAGCTGGTCCAGCGCCTCCAGCGCCATGCCGCGTTCGGCGGCGGCCCGCGGGTCGAACGGCTCGGCCAGCAGCGCCTCCAGGGACTCGCCCGGCGCCAGCGTCGGCACCGCCAGCTGGTCCAGCCGGGCGGCCCGCAGCGCCTCGGCGACCCGCGGATCGCCGCGGAACGCCGCCGCGCGGTCGCGCAGGATCAGGTAGTTGCGCATGCAGCCGGCCGCCGACGCCCACACCCCGGCGTAGTCCTCGGTGCGCGGCGGCTTGAAGTCGAAGTGCCGCGGCCCGGCGTACCCGGCGCCCTCCAGCAGGTCCACCAGCCAGAACGCCTGCCGCAGGTCGCCGGCGCCGAACCGCAGGTCCTGGTCGTACTTGATGCCGGACTGGCCGTTGAGGTCGATGTGGAACAGCTTGCCCGCCCACAGCGCCTGCGCGACGGAGTGCGTGATGTTCAGCCCGGCCATCTGCTCGTGGCCCACCTCCGGGTTCACCCCGAACAGCTGCGGCCGCTCCAGCCGCTCGATGAACGCCAGCGCGTGGCCCACCGTCGGCAGCAGGATGTCGCCGCGCGGCTCGTTGGGCTTCGGCTCGATGGCGAACCGCAGGTCGTAGCCGCGTTCGGTGACGTAGCCGGCCAGGAAGTCGAACGCCTCCTTCAGCCGGTCCAGCGCCACCCGCACGTCCTTGGCCGCGCCGGACTCGGTGCCCTCCCGGCCGCCCCAGGCCACGTACACCGACGCGCCCAGTTCGGCGGCCAGGTCGATGTTGCGCAGCGTCTTGCGCAGCGCGAACCGCCGCACGTCGCGGTCGTTGGCGGTGAAGGCGCCGTCCTTGAAGACCGGGTGGGTGAACAGGTTGGTGGTCGCCATCGGGACCTTCATCCCGGTCTCCTCCAGCGCCCGGCGGAACCGCCGCAGCCGGTCGTCGCGGTCCGCCTGCGACGCGCCGAACGGCACCACGTCGTCATCGTGGAACGTCACGCCGTACGCGCCCAGGTCCGCCAGCCGCCGCACCGACTCGGCCGGTTCCAGCGCCGCGCGGGTCGGGTCGCCGAACGGGTCGCGCCCGGTCCAGCCGACGGTCCACAACCCGAAGGTGAAGCGGTCCTCGGGGGTGGGGGTGAAGGACTGCGGCATGGCGGGCTCCCGGGGTCGCGGCTCTATTCGTAAAGGCGGAAAACAAACTAGTATGACAGTAGGCCCAGGGGAAGCCCCCGAACCGACCCGCCCCCGCACCGCAGAGGAGACCGACATGGCCGCCGCACCCGTCGTCATCGGCGTCGACAGCTCGACGCAGGCCACCAAGGCGGTCGCCGTCGACGTGGAGACCGGCGAAGTGCTCGGCACCGGACGCGCCCCGCACACCGTCAGCGCCGGAGAGGGCCGCGAGAGCGACCCCCGCCAGTGGGGGCGGGCCTTCGACGACGCCGTCCGGGCCACCGGCCACGCCGACCGCGCCGCCGCCGTCTCGATCGGCGGCCAGCAGCACGGCCTGGTCGTACTGGACGCGGCCGGCGCCCCGCTGCGCCCGGCGCTGCTGTGGAACGACGTGCGGTCCGCGCCGCAGGCCGAGGCGCTCACCGCGCGGCTGGGCGCCCACAGCTGGGCCGGCCGGGCCGGGTCGGTGCCCACCGCCGCGTTCACCGTCGCCAAGTGGGCCTGGCTGCGCGACAACGAGCCGCACACCGCCGCCGCGACCGCCGCCGTGCGGCTGCCGCACGACTACCTCACCGGCCGGCTGACCGGCGCCGGCACCACCGACCGCGGCGACGCCTCCGGCACCGGCTGGTGGACGCCGGCCGGCTACGACAAGGACCTGCTCGGCCTGGTCGGCCTCGATCCGGCGCTGCTGCCCGAGGTGGTCCCGGCCGGCGCCGCGGCCGGCACCGTGCGGGCCGGCGCCGCGCTGCGCGAGGGCGTCCCGGTCGCGGCCGGCACCGGCGACAACATGGCCGCCGCCCTGGGCCTGGGCCTGCGGCCCGGGGTGCCGGTGCTGTCGCTGGGCACCTCCGGCACCGTCTACGCCGTCACCCGCGGCCGGCCCGCCGACCCCACCGGCACGGTGGCCGGCTTCGCCGACGCGGGCGAGGACTGGCTGCCGCTGGCCTGCACCCTCAACTGCACGCTGGCCGTCGACCGGATCGCCACCCTGCTCGGCCGCGAACGCGACGCGGTCGAGGCCGGCGGCACCGCGGTCGTCCTGCCGTTCCTCGACGGCGAACGCACCCCCAACCTGCCCAACGCCTCCGGGCTCTTCCACGGCCTGCGGCACGACACCACCCCCGGCCAGCTGCTCCAGGCCGCCTACGACGGCGCGGTGCACACCCTGCTGGTCGCCCTGGAGGACGTGCTGCGCCAGGGCGGCGAGAGCGCCGGCGCCGGTGACGAACTGCTGCTCATCGGCGGCGGTGCCCAGGGTGCCGCCTGGCAGGACACCGTCCGGCGGCTGTCCGGGCGCCCGGTGCGGGTGCCGCAGGGCAGGGAACTCGTCGCGCTCGGCGCCGCCGCCCAGGCCGCCGGGCTGGTCACCGGCGAGTCGCCCTACGACGTGGCCCGCCGCTGGGGCGCCGCCGACGGCCCGCTGCTGGAGGCGGTCCCGCGCGACACCGAGGCCGTCGAACGCATCGCCGGTACGCTGAGCCGCGCCGCCGAGCTGATGACCTACCGTCAGGCGTAGGGCACAGGTGGACGACCGAGCTGCGAGGAGCGCGACCGTGGAGCGGACCGACCCGGTGCCCGGTCACCCGCACCCCGCCGACCCGGTCCGGCGCCCGGCCTCCCAGGCGGGCATGCGCCGGCAGAACCTCGCCCTGGTCATGGCCGCGGTGGCCGACGCCGGACCGCTGTCGCGCGCCGCGGTGGCCGGCCGCACCGGACTGACCCGCGCCGCGGTCTCCAGCCTGGTCGACGAGCTGATGACCGCCGGCCTGGTCGCCGAACGCGGCCCGGCCCCCAGCGGCCGGGTCGGCCGGCCGGGCAGCGCGCTGGGCCCCGACCCCGCGGGCCCGGCCGGCCTGGGCCTGGAGGTCGGGGTGCGCCACCTGGCCGCCTGCCTGGTCGACCTGACCGGCACGGTCCGCGCCACCGCCCGCGCCGACCACGCCCCGCAGGACCGCGACCCGGCCGACGTGCTGCGTCAACTGGCCGACATGGCACAGGAGTTGATGGACAGCCATCCGTCGCCCACGGCCGGCGCGGCGCTCGCGGTGCCCGGCCTGGTCACCCCGGACGGCGTCGTCGCGCACGCCCCCAACCTCGGCTGGCGCCAGGTGCCGGCCGCCGCCCTGCTGGCCGAACGGCTGCCCGGCGTGCCGCTCACCGTCGACAACGAGGCCAACCTCGGCGCCCAGGCGGAACGCTGGCTCGGCACCGGGTGCGCCGACGCCGTGCACGTCTCCGCCGAGGCGGGCATCGGCGCGGCGCTGCTGGTCGGCGGCCGGCTCTTCCGCGGTGTGCGGGGCTTCGCCGGCGAGCTCGGCCACGTCCCGGTCCACCCCGACGGCGAGCCGTGCGCCTGCGGTTCGCGCGGCTGCCTGGAGCGGTACGCCGGGGCGGCGGCGGTGGTCCGGGCGGCCGGTCTGCGCGAGCCGGCCGGCGACCGGGTGGCCGACCTGGCCCGGCGGGCGGCCCGCGGTGAGGAGCCGGTGCTGGCGGCGCTGGAGCGGGCCGGCGTCGCGCTGGGCACCGCGCTGGCCGGCGTCGTCAACCTCGTCGACCCGGCGGCGGTGGTGCTCGGCGGTGCCTACGCCGAACTCGGCGACTGGCTGCTGCCCGGCATGCGCCGCGAGATCCGCGCCCGGGTCGCGGTCCGCCCGTGGGACCCCGGCGCGCTGACCGTCTCCGCGCTCGGCCGGCGCGGACCGGTGCTGGGCGCCGCGATGCTGACGGTGCGTGGCGTCATCGAGGACCCGGCCCGTTACGCCTCGGCGGTCGCCGCCCGGTGACCGGGCGGTCACGCGGGGTGCTCGCGGCGGGGTGCAGTTGAACCCGGCCGTTCTGGGTAGCCGCCTACCGAGGATGAAGCGCACGGATCGAGGTGACTGCGATGCTTTTGCTGGGACTTCTTCTCGTCGCGGCGACTGCCGCGTTCACCGGCCTGCTGATCGCCGGCAACTCCGCCGGTGGCCCCGACTACACCCCCACGGTGCTCGGGCACTCCATCGCGACGATGAACACGATGGCGGTCTTCCTGGCCGGTGCGGCGCTGGCGCTGCTGTTCTGCCTGGGGCTGGTGATGATGCGCGGCGGCGGACGGCGGGCCGTCCGGCGGCGCGCGGAGCTGCGGGCGGCCAAGCGCGAGGCCCGCGAGGCGCAGGCCGAACGTGACCAACTGGCCTCCCGCGCTCAGGACGGCTACGCGGAACAGGGCTACGTGGACCGCGGATACGTGGACCGCAGCAGTGCGGACCGCGGGTACGTCAACCGCGGCGCCGAGGAGCGGGGCTACGTGGACCGGGGCGCCGACCCGGTGATGGCGGAGGACCCGACCGTCGCGGACGAGCGCGCCCAGGACGGCGGCCTGCCGCCCGAGGTGTCCGGCGGCCGGGGGACGAGCCACCGGCCCGGACGGCACCTGTTCGGACACTGAGGACCGCGAGCAAGCACTGAGGACCGCCCGGCGCGCCGCCGTGTGCGAGCCCCTCACCGCCGCGCGGCCCCTCGCGGGCCTCGACGGCGCCGCCCGCGCCCGCGGGCCGTCACAGGGCCGGGCGGGCCGGTCGGCGGGCGGTCGGTCACCGGCCCGGGCGCGGCGGATCGCGCGGATGCTCGCAGGACCGTTCCGCGGCAGGTGCTACGTCCCGCCGGGCCGGTCCGCGGTGGCGTCCCGCCGGGCCGGTACGCGGTACACGGTGCGGCCACGCTCCGGCCGTAGACGCCGCCGTCCTCCAAGATGCCCCGGATGCCCCGGATACCGCCCGGACGCCCGGGCCGCGGCGCACGGTGCCGCCGGGCGGGTCACGGTCTCGGATGGACCACGGTGCCGCCCGGGCGACGCCAGCGCCTTCCTCCGCACCCTCACCGGTCGCCCCCGGTGTCCCCGCGCCCCGGCCCGTGCCCGTCGCAGCCGCGCCCCGGCCGCCCGGCACGCGAAAGGCCCCCGGCGCCAACTCGCGCGCCGGGGGCCTTCGTTGAGCGGGGTGAACGGGCGTCAGCCGGTGAAGGCCGCCGTGCCGTTCGGGGTGCCCAGGCCGGTCGGGCCGTCGTAGCCGGAGCCCGCGGTGCACAGGTAGTCCGAGCAGTCACCGTTGGAGCCGGAGGTGACGTCGTTCAGCGCGCCGGTGTTGGCGTAGGGGAACGACGCCGGGTTGCTGCCCGAGGACGGGGTGCCGGCCAGCGCGTAGACCGACGCGATGATCGGCGACGCGGCGCTGGTGCCGCCGTAGACGTTCCAGCCGCTGGCGCCGTAGGTGTCGTAGACCGCGACACCGGTGTTGGGGTCGGCCACCGCGGAGACGTCCGCGACGGTACGGCCCGAGCAGTCGGCGTCGGTCTGCCAGGACGGCTTCGGCTCGATGGTCGAGCAGCCGGAACCGGTGCCCTCGCCGCCGGAGGAGCTGCCCCACACGCTCTCGCTCCAGCCGCGCGAGCTGGAGTCCTGGCTCAGCGAGGTGCCGCCGACCGCGGTGACGCCGGGGGAGGCGGCCGGGTACTCGACGCCGTAGCCGTCGTCACCGGCGGAGGCGGTGATGACGGTGCCGGGGTGGTTGAAGTACTGGCTGTCGGCGGAGGTGTCCGAGGAGTCCTCGGAGCCGCCGTAGCTGTTGGAGATGAAGCCCGCGCCCAGCGAGACGGCCTCGTTGACCGACGCGCCCAGGTCGTCCATGTTCGCCGAGGTGGCCTCGACCAGGATGATGTGGGCGTTCGGCGCGATGGCCGAGACCATGTCGAGGTCGAGCGAGATCTCGCCGGCCCAGCCGGAGTCGGCGGTCGGGTAGTTGGTGCTGCCGTCCTCCGCGACCTTGCTGAAGCAGCCGTCGCCGCAGGCCGGCAGGCCGTACTGCGCGCGGTAGGCGGCCATGTCGGAGGCGGCGTTGGGGTCGTCCTGCGCGTCCACGATGCCGATGGTCTGGCCGGCGCCACCGTCGGTGGGCAGGTTGTAGGCGCTGGTCAGGTCGGACGGGCCGTAGCCGTCGGGGGTCGCGTTCGGCGACAGCGCCATCTTCTGGACGACGTTGGTGCGCTCCAGCGCGTTGCAGGCCGCGAAGCCGGGCTTGGCGACCGAACAGACCCGCTTGTAGTCCTGGCCGTGACCGGCCGGGGTGGCGGCGCCCGCCGTGGCGGCGGTGGCCATGCCCGCGCTGATCAGCGCGACGGCCGAGACGACGGCACCGGCGGTGCGCTGGATTCTGCGGCGGCGTGCGGAAGTCGTGGTCAACGAACTGCCCTCCCTGTGGGGGTTGGGGATACGCGGCCGTCGTTGTGGGGTGACGGTGTTCGCGCTCCCTGGAGCGGTGAAGGGTGGAGCGGCGTTGCGTAACACCACATACCGGCATGGGCATGACAACGGCGGAACGACGGTCATCCGCCGTCTCATTGCCACCCCGGTCAGTGGTGTCTGGCGGTGAAGTTAGCCCAACGTGGCGGCCCTCACAAGAGACCCTGCCGTCCCAGGGGTCACCTTGTGGGCCGCATTTCCCCGCAAAAGCCGCATAAGCAGCGGCAATTGACCGGCAACGCGCCGCACTGAGCACAACCGCCCGCCCGCGGAGACCGGTTCTGCCGGGTCCGGGGGCGGGCGGGGCGTACGGGGGCGGCGATTTTCAGCCGCGCGGCAGGACCTCCGGCAGCACGGTGGTCAGGCCCTGCCAGTCGCAGGAGACGAAACTGGCGTGGTCGGCGGCGAGTTGGGCCACCCTGGCCTGCGCGTCGGCCACGCTCGGTGCGGTGTCGTCCAAGGTGGGCGTGACGTTCTGCGCGTCGGTCATGATCAGCAGGTAGTGGTTGGTGTCGTACCAGGAGGTGTCGATCCCGTTCACGTAGGTCGCGGCGTCGCCGTCGAAGACCACGAACCAGGGGCGGATCGTCGTGTCGGTGTACCGGGTGCGCGGGTCACCGGTCGCCGCGTTCAGCACGCTGGGGAAGATCTCCGCCTGCGAGACGTTGCCGCTCGCGTTCAGGTCGCGCAGGTAGTCGGCGTACTCCACGTCGGTCCACAGGTGGTCGAACGGGTTGCCCTGCTCGACGGTGCCGGGGATGGCCTCCAGCAGCACCTTGCCGGACAGCGCCGAGCGGGTCGGCCAGTTGCCGGCCTTCGCCGCGGTGTCCAGGTCCGGGTAGCTGCCGCCGCCGGGCTTGGCCAGCAGGTCGCCCGGCGTGTAGACCATCGAGCCCAGGTGCTGCTTGACCAGCGCGTCCAGCGCGGCCGGGCCCATGCCGGCGGTCTGGTCGAAGCCCTCCTTCAGCTCCAGCTTGATCATGATCGGCCCGTGCCCGGGGTGGGCGCCCATCCACAGCCGGATGTCGTCCAGGCAGTCGCCCAGGTCCTTGTTGGCGCCGCCGCTGTACAGCCCGGAGGCGTCGGTGGCGGTCACGCAGTTGTTGTCGTTGCCCAGCGGGTTGGAGTGGCTGACCTTCCACTCGTTGGTGACGATGTCGACCCAGGTGTCCAGCTCGATCAGCGAGGCGCCGTTGTCCAGCGCGTCGGCCAGGTACGGGTAGGCGCTCGGGTCATAGGTGTTGTGGATGCCGACCGTGGTGGCACCGGCCAGCGACAGGTCGCCGGTGCCGTCGGCGGCGGCCGGCGCCGCCGTGGCCAGCGGCAGCAGCGCGGCGGCGCAGGCCAGCGCGCCCGCGACCAGCGGCGCGAGGAGTCTGCGGACAGAGAATACGGACATGCCTGAAGGGCCCTTCTCGATCGGAGGACGGATTCGGAAGCGTAATGGCCTAGACATGTCCACGACAGGTCACCCCGGGTGAACAACGGCCCCCCTGCGGCCCCGGTACCGGCCCGCGCTACGCCGATCGGCGTAGCCGATCCGGTCCCCGCGTCCGCGTCCGGCCCCCCAAGTCCTCTTGGCCGTGCCCCGCCGTGCTCCATAGCGGGTCTCTATGCTGGAGGCATGATGGACCTGCGGCACCTGCACGTACTGCGGGCCATAGCCCGAGAGGGTTCACTCGCCGGAGCGGCCCGCGCCCTGCACTACAGCCAGCCCACCATCACCCACCACCTGGCCTCGCTGGAGTCGCACTTCGGTGCCCAGCTGGTCCGCCGCGGTGCCCGCGGCGCCACCCTCACCGAGGTCGGCGAGGCCCTGCTGCCGCACGCCGACGCGGTGCTGCGCCGGCTGACCGCGGCCGAGAAGGAGGTCCGCGACCTGGTGGAGCGCGGCGCCTCCACCCTGCGGGTCGGCACCTTCCCCACGGCCGGCGCCCTGCTGCTGCCGCCCGCGGTCCGCTCGCTGCACAACCACGGCGTCGAGCTGTCGCTGACCGAGGGCGAACTGCCCGCGCTGCTGGACGGCCTGCGCTCGCGCGAACTGCACCTGTCGCTGGTCTTCTCCCAGCCCGGCGACCGCCTCGACCTCGACGAGGACATCGACGTCCACCCGCTGCTCGACGACCCGCTGCTGCTGGCGCTGCCCGCCGACCACCCCTGCGCCCGGCTGGAACGGGTCCCGCTGCCGGCGCTGCGCGACGAGGCGTGGATCGTCGGCACCACCGACTGGGACCCCTGCGACCGGTTGCTGACCTGGGCCTGCCACCGGGCCGGCTTCGAGCCGGTGCACGCGCTGCGCACCGACGACTACGGGGTCATCCAGGGTTTCGTCGCGGCCGGCGCCGGCATCGCCCTGCTGCCCCGGCTCGCCCTCGGCACCCCGCGCGAGGACCTCGCGATCCGCCCGCTGGACGGCCCGCCGCTGGCCCGGCAGATCGCGGTCGCCATGCTGCGCTCCACCACCGCCGGCAGCGCCCGCGACCTGCTGGCGGCCCTGCGGCTCCAGGCGGACCGCATCCGCGCCGCGTGGGACTGACCGCCTCCGGCGGCTGCGCGGCGTCCGGTGACCGGGTCCCGCGTCCGTTGACCGCGTCCGCGTGGCGTGGGGACCGCCTCCGGCGGCTGTGCGGCGTCCGGTGACCGGGTCCCGCGCCTGACGCCCGATGCCCGATGCCCGCGTCCGGCTCCCGGTGACCGCGTCCGCGTGGCGTGGGGACCGACCCGCGACCGGTTCACGTTGAACCGGCGACCGGCGACCGGCGTCTCGCACCACGATGGTGCCCGGCGACCCGCCAACGGGAGCCCCGCCTCCCGCGTCCCGCATCCCACGCCCGACGCCCGGCGCCCGCCCGACGCCCCGACGCCCGCGCGGCACAACACCGCCCCCCGGCGCCCCCGCTGCGCGGCGCCGGCCGGGTCGGTCAGCGGGGGCGCCGGGTGAGGGCGATCATCGCCAGGTCGTCGTCGCGGGCGCCGCCGGTGTGCCGGTCGACGTCGGCCAGCAGCGCGTCCAGCAGGTCCTCCGGGCCGGCGAAGACCCGGCCGCTCATCGCCGCCACCGGTTCGAAGAAGACCCCCGCGCGGTCGCGGGCCTCCGTGAGCCCGTCGGTGTGCAGCAGCAGGGTCGTCCCGTCGGGGAACGGCACGTGGTCGGCCGTGTTGCGCGGCGGCAGCAGTGACTCCATGCCCAGCGGTACCGCGGTCTCGCCCGGCGTCACCTGCCGCACGGTGCCGTCCGGCATCAGCAGCAGCGGCAGCGGATGACCGCGGTTGATCACCCGCACCTCGCCGCCCCCGGGCGGGATCTCGGCCAGGACGGCCGTGGTGAAGCCCTCGAACCGGTCCAGGCTCGCGCGGCGCAGCCCCTCGCGGTCCAGCGCCCGCTCCACCCGGCCCGTCACCCCGCCGAGCGTCGGCTCCAGCTCGGCCGCCTCCCGGAACGCGCCGAGCACCACCGCGACCGCCTCGACCGCGCCCAGCCCCTTGCCACGTACGTCCCCCACGATGCACCGCAGGCCGTACGCGGTGTCCTGGACGGCGTACAGGTCGCCGCCGAGCCGGGCGTCGGACTGCGCCGCCTCGTAGCGCGCGGCCACGTCCGTCGAGCCGATCCGGCCCGGTGGCTGCGGCAGCACCGCCCGCTGCACGGCCAGCGCGATCCCGCGCACCGACTCCAGGCGCAGGTCGGTGCGTTTCAGCAGGCGGTTGATGAGCACCGCGATACCGGAGACCGTGGCGATGGTGACGACCTCGGTCTGCCCGCCGCCCCCCGACAGGGTGCCGTAACGGGCGTCGACCAGCACGTCCGCCGCGCACGCCAGCACCCCGGTCAGCACCGTTGCGCGCAGCGTCAGCAGGGTCGAGGCGACCATCGGCGCCGCCGAGTAGAACGGCGCCGCGCTCAGGTCGGGCGGGGTGAACAGGTCCAGCACCAGCCCACACACCAGCAGCACCGCCGGCAGCGCGCGCAGCCGGCGGTTGCCGGCGCGGCCCACCCCGGGGATCACCCGCTCGCCGGCCGGCCGCGCCGACCCGCCGGCGCCGACGGCGTCGCGCGTCCGGCGCCGGGCACGCCGCAGGACCCGGCCGGGCGGTTCGGTCCGCATGCTCCTCCGTCCGGGTCAGGCCGGCGCGGGCGGCGCCGCCAGCACGTCGGCCAGGTCGTAGCGCACCGGTTCCTCCAGCTGGGCGTACGTGCAGCTGGACGGGGTGCGGTCCGGCCGCCAGCGGCGGAACCGCGCGGTGTGCCGGAACCGGTCGCCCTGCATGTGGTCGTAGGCCACCTCCACGACGCGTTCCGGGCGCAGCGGTACCCACGACAGGTCCTTCTTGCCGCTCCACCGGCTCGGCGCCCCCGGCATCCGGCCGGCGGTGTGCGCCTCGGCGTCGGCCCACTCCTGCCACGGGTGGCCCTCGGCGGAGTCCATGCGCCACGGCGCCAGCTCCTCCACCAGCTCCTCGCGCCGCCGCATCGTGAACGACGCGCTGACCCCGACGTGCTGAAGGCGCCCGGCGGCGTCGTAGAGCCCCAGCAGCAGCGAGCCGAGCACCGGACCGCTCTTGTGGTGGCGGAACCCGGCGACCACGCAGTCCGCGGTCCGCTCGTGCTTGACCTTCACCATCAGCCGCTCGTCCGGCCGGTAGGGGATGTCGGGCGGCTTGGCCACCACCCCGTCGAGCCCGGCGCCCTCGTAGCGTTCGAACCACTGCCGGGCGACCGCCAGATCGGTGGTGGCCGGCGCCACGTGCACCGGCGGGCGTACCCCGGCCAGCGCCTCGACCAGCCGGGAGCGCCGCCCGGACTGCGGCACGTCCATCAGGGAGTCGTCGCCCAGCGCCAGCAGGTCGAACGCCACGAACGACGCCGGGGTGCGCTCCGCCAGCGTGCGCACCCGTGAGTCGGCCGGATGGATGCGTTCCAGCAGCGCGTCGAAGTCCAGCCGGCCGTCCCGGGCGATGACGATCTCGCCGTCGACCACGCAGCGCGGCGGCAGCTCGGCCAGCAGCGCCGCCGCCACCTCGGGGAAGTACCGGGTCAGCGGCTTGCCGGTGCGGCTGCCGATCTCGATCTCGTCGCCGTCGCGGTGCACGACGGCCCGGAACCCGTCCCACTTGGCCTCGTAGCTCATACCCGGGGGGATGCGGGCGGCGGGCTTGGCCAGCATCGGCTTGACGGGCGGCATGACCGGAAGGTCCATGATCCCGATTGTGCGGCCGCCCGCCGCCGCCCGCCCGCCGACAGGCGCCCGCCCCGGGCCCCGCCTACCGTGGGACGCATGGGCGAGGCGATCGAGCTGACGGTCGGGGACCGCACGGTACGGCTGTCCAATCCGGACAAGGTCTACTTTCCCGAACGCGGTCTGACCAAGCTGGACGTCGCGCGCTACTACCTGGCCGTCGGCGACGGCATCGTGCGCGCGCTGCGCGACCGGCCCACCACCTTGGAGCGCTACCCCGACGGCGTCGGCGGCGAGTCGTTCTTCCAGAAGCGGGCGCCGAAGAACACCCCGGAGTGGATCCCCACCGGCCGGATCGCCTTCCCCAGCGGCCGGCACGCCGACGAGATCTGCCCCACCGAGCCGGCCGCCGTGGTGTGGGCGGCCAACCTCGGCTGCCTGACCTTCCATCCGTGGCCGGTGCGGCGCGGCGACGTCGACCACCCCGACGAGCTGCGCATCGACCTCGACCCGCAGCCCGGCACCGACTACGAGGACGCGGTCCGCGCCGCCCACGAGCTGCGCGACGTCCTGGACGGCCTCGGGCTGCGCGGCTGGCCGAAGACCTCCGGCGGGCGCGGCCTGCACGTCTTCGTGCCCATCGCGCCGCACTGGACCTTCGTGCAGGTGCGCCGCTCGGCCATCGCGGTCGGCCGGGAGCTGGAACGCCGGATGCCCGACCAGGTCACCACCAAGTGGTGGAAGGAGGAGCGCGGGGCGAAGATCTTCGTCGACTACAACCAGACCGCCCGGGACCGCACCATCGCCTCCGCCTACTCCGTGCGCCCGCGCCCGCACGCCCCGGTCTCCGCGCCGCTGCGCTGGCCGGAGGTGCCCGACGCCCGCCCCGGCGACTTCGACCTGGTCACCATGCCGGCCCGGTACGCCGAGGTGGGCGACGTGCACGCCGACATGGACGAGCACGCCTTCTCGCTGGACGCCGCGCTGGAGCTGGCCGCCCGCGACGAGGCCGAGCACGGCCTGGGCGACCTGCCCTATCCGCCGGACCACCCCAAGATGGCCGGCGAGCCCAAACGCGTCCGGCCCAGCCGGGCCAGGCACTGATCCCGGTGACCCGTACCGCCGGGCGGGCCGGGCGGCGGGGCGGGGCCCCGCGCGGGCAGGACCGGCCGGGCGGGCCGGCCGCCGTCACCCCCGCGCTGCCGCCCCGGGTGCGCCTGCTGATCCTGGCCGCCTACCTGCTGATCGCCGCCGCGGTGACCGTCGACCTGGCCACCGGCCCGACCTACACCTTCTCCCCGCTGCTGGCCGCCGTCCCGGTGCTGGCCAGCACCGGTGCCCGCCGCCCGGCCGTCCCACTGGCCGCCGGCGGTGTCGCGCTGCTGCTGGTCGTCGTGCTGTCGCTGCTCAACTCCGACGTCTCCGCCGTCGTCCACATCACCGCGGGCGCCGCGGTGCTGGCGGTGACCTTCACCAGTGCGGCCACCGTCGTGCTGGTGCGCACCAGGGAACGTGAGCTGGCCACCGTCCGCACGGTCGCCGAGGCCGCCCAGCGCGCCCTGCTGCGCCCGGTGCCCGCCCGGGTGGGACCGCTGCGGGTCGCGGTGCGCTACGTGGCCGCCGCGGCCGAGTCGCGGATCGGCGGTGACCTCTACGAGGTGGTCGACACCCCGTTCGGGGTGCGGCTGCTGCTGGGCGACGTGCGCGGCAAGGGCCTGGCGGCGGTGGAGACCGTCGCCGACGTGC
This sequence comes from Streptantibioticus silvisoli, assembly GCF_027947535.2. Taxonomy (GTDB): domain Bacteria; phylum Actinomycetota; class Actinomycetes; order Streptomycetales; family Streptomycetaceae; genus Streptantibioticus_C; species Streptantibioticus_C silvisoli. The sequence goes on along the minus strand of NZ_JAAGKO020000003.1, from coordinate 141,588 downwards.
TGGGCGTCTTCCGGGACGCGGCCCGCAGCGAACCGGACCTGTCGGCGGTCGCGGTGCGGCTGGACGCCGCGCTGGCCCGGCGCCCCGGCGACGAGCGGCAGGGCGGCACCCCCGAGTTCGTCACCGCGGTGCTGGTCGGGGTGCCCGGGCCCGGCCGGCCCGCCGTCGTGGTCAACTGCGGCCACCCGCCGCCGCTGCTGCTGCGGGGCGGCGCGGTCACCGAGGTGCGGCCCGCGCGGTTCGCGCCGCCGCTGGCGCTGCTCGGGCTGGTCGGCGGCGGCTATCCGGCGGCCGAGCTGGCGATGGAGCCCGGTGACGGGCTGGTGCTGTACACCGACGGCGTCTCCGAGGCCCGCGACCGGGCCGGCCGGTTCTACCCGCTGGCCGGCCGGCTGGCCGCGCTGCCGGACCGCGACCCGGACGCCCTGGTCGACGCCCTGCTCGCCGACGTCCGCGCGTACAGCGGTCGCGCGGGCCCGGCCGACGACGTGGCGGTGCTGGTGGTGCGGCGCGAGGAGTGAGGCCGGGCACGGGAGGGCCCGGGCGCCGGGCGGGGCCCGCCCGCTGTCCCCGGCCGCCGTGAGCGGTGGGGCCCGCACGCGCGAGAGCCCGGCCGGTGGGTACCGGCCGGGCTCCCGTCGAGAGACCCACCCGCCGCGGGACGAACCCGCGGCGGGATCAGCGGATCAGTGAACGCCGCAGGTCAGTGACCGCCGGCGTCGACGACCTCGACGCTGTCGATGTTCTGCTCGATCTCCTGACCGGAGACGGCCGTCGACCGCGCCCAGTAGTAGATCCCCAGCGAGAAGACGGCGATGACGAGCAGGTCCCACCACAGCTTGAGGTGGTTCTGGCCGCCGAAGCCGCCCTGCCAGGAGATGACGCCCATGCCGATGATGTAGACCGGCAGCCACTGCGCGGCCTTCCAGTCCAGCTTCGGCGCGTTCGGCAGGTTCTTCTTGATGGCGTACCAGGCGTACGAGCCCAGCAGCACGTAGCCGATGATGATCGCGTAGCCCAGGCGCTGAAGGGTGGTCCAGCCGGCCCAGTAGATGATGAAGCTGGCGACCACGAAGGACAGCGGGGAGATCCAGCTGCCGCCGGGCAGGCGGTAGGGGCGGTCCATGGCCGGCAGGCGGTCGCGGAAGACACCGAACGCCAGCGGGGCGCCGGCGTACATCAGCACGCTCGCCGAGGTGATGAAGCCGACCAGCTCCTGCCAGCTGGGGAACGGCAGGAAGCAGATCACACCGGTGACGAAGGACAGGATCAGGCCGAACCACGGCACGCCGCGCGAGTTGGTGCGCTCCAGCAGCTTCGGCGCGTAGCCGTTCTTCGACAGGCCGTAGGAGACCCGGGAGGTGGTGGTGGTGTAGATCAGGCCGGTGCCGCCGGGGGAGACGACCGCGTCCAGGTACAGGATCACGCCGAGCCAGCCGAGGCCGACCACGGTGACCAGGCCGGCCCACGGGCCGGACATGCCCGCGTAGCTGAGCTTGGCCCAGCCGTGCGCGAACGACGACAGCGGCAGGGCGCCGATGAAGACGATCTGGAGCAGCAGGTAGATGACCGCGCCGATGGCCACCGAGCCGAGGGTGGCGCGGGGCAGGTCGCGCTTGGGGTTCTTGCTCTCACCCGCGAGCTGGATGGCCTGCTCGAAGCCGAGGAGGGCGAAGATGATGCCGGAGCTGCTGATCGCGCTCAGGATGCCCTTGGCACCGAACGGCGCGAAGCTCTGCGCGGTGAAGTTGTGCGGGTGGAAGTGGGTGATGGCGACGATGAAGATCGTGGCCAGCGGGATGAGGACCTTCCACCACGTCGCGGCGCTGTTGGTGTTGGCCAGCACCCGGACACCCAGGAAGTTGACCGCCACGAACACCGCCATCAGCAACACCGCCACGGCGATACCGCTTGGTGTCAGTGTGCCGTTCGCGTGCTCGAAGCCCTGGGCGAAGCTCCAGTGACCGGCGTAGCCGATCATCGCCTCGACCTCGATGGGGGCCACGGTGGCGGCCTGGAGCCAGGAGAACCAGCCGAACGACATGCCCGCGAGGCCGCCGAAGGCGTAGTGCGGGTAGCGCGCCGTGCCACCGGAGACCGGGAACATACCGCCGAGCTCGGCGTGCACGAGCGCCAGCAGCACGATCGCGACGGCACCGATGAGCCACGATATGACGGCCGCCGGGCCGGCGGCCACCACGGCCTTCTGCGCCCCGTACAGCCACCCGGAGCCGATGATGGAGCCCACGGAGGCCCACATCAGACCGATGAGTCCGACATCCCGACGCAACGAGCTGGAATTTTTTCCGGTGTCGGGTGCGAACTTGTCAACGCTAACCATAAGGGGCCTCTCGAATGAGGACTGAGCTTTTGAAAGTTGCCCCAGATTAGGGAGTCCTTGTTGGTCTGCAAAGAGTCGTTGTCTGAATAGTTACCTACCGGTGGTTGATTCTCCGTTCGAGCGCGCCCATCCGGGTGGTCATGTGCCCGAGGGCCCAGAACCTACCGTTTGCGCAGGTCGGACCGGGTGGTCCGCATCCAGGCGCGTCACGTACGACTAATCGCTTGACCATCGCTTGGTGTTGGCTTGAACGTTTCATGGGCTACTTGAGTTCGATTCGAGCCCAGCGGCGGCCCGCCATTCACAGCTGGGCCCGGCTCTGCCAGTGCGCGAATTGCCGCACCGGGTCCCCCCCGAGCCCCCACGGCCACGCCGTCACCAGGCCCCCCACGGCGGCGAAGACCTCCGCCGCGTCCGCCACCCGATTGGCGCGCACCAGTGCGTATGCGAGAAGGTTGAGGTCGGCGCGGGCCGCCGCGTGCCGCAGGTGGCCCGGCCGCGGCCAGTCGGCCAGCGCCTCGTCCAGTACCGCGGCCGCGCGCGGCTGCCCCCACTGCCCGCTGGCCATCAGTCCGTTCAGCCCGCCGCTGGAGACGGTGCGCTCGTGCCGTTCCACCAGCGCGATCAGCTCCACCCCCGCGGTCGGGGCGTCGGGCGGCACCGCGGACCGCATCGAGTCGACGAAGTCCAGCACCTGGCCGGGGGAGCCGCACTCCTCGGGGGAGAGGTAGCCCAGCATCTGAAGGTGCGCCTCCCGGCTCCAGGCGTCCCGGGCGGTGGCCTCCCGCCAGACCGGCAGCACCTCCGCCAGCGGCCGGCGCAGCAGCCGCAGCACCCCGAGCACCGTGATCCACGGCCCCGGGTCGTCCGGCGCCAGGTCGGCGGCCCGGTAGCTGAGGTCCAGCACCTCCTGGGCGTCGGCCAGCTCACCCTGGCGCCGGCCGTACGCCAGCGCGCTCCAGGCCCGCAGCAGCAGCGGCTCGCCGGAGTGCGGACGGCGCCGCTGCCAGGAGTCGGCGGTGGCCGCGTCGGCGAGCGGCGCCAGCACCGTCAGCCGGTGCATCCGCCGGTCCCAGTCGGTGCCCGGTTCGGTCAGGACCCCCTCCAGCTGGTCCAGCCGGATACCGGACATCCCGGGGGCGGCCGTGACCTGGAGTTGCTTGCGAACCCGGCCCAGCGCGACGTCGTCCAGCTCGGGAGCCAGGCGCGGTGTCCCCCGGCGCGGTCCAAATATCGCCATGGCCCCGGAGCTTAGGCACCGCCTGCGTCCGGGCACAGGGCTGACCGGGATCGTTATGAGCGCGAAGCCGTGCGGGCGGCCGGTTTTCCGGTTCCGTCGGCAGCCGATGGGCGGCGGTTTACCTTCCGCTTGTGCAGGTGGGCGGCGGGGCGGATGCTGTGATCACCACAGCCCGCCGAGCGCGGAGCGGAGACGACATGAGCGACCCCACCACCGGGACCGCGCCGGCCTCCGGGCCCACCGGCCCGCACGCCACCACCGACAAAGGGCTCAAGGGCGGAGCCCTGGGCCTGTTCTCCAGCACCGTCATCGGGCTCGCGTCGACCGCCCCGGCCTACAGCCTGGCCGCCACCCTCGGGGTGATCGTCGCCGGGGTGGGTCTCCAGTCGCCGATCATCATCGTGCTGGGCTTCGTGCCGATGTTCCTGATCGCCTACGGCTACAAGGAGCTGAACCAGGCCGACCCCGACTGCGGCACCACCTTCACCTGGGCCTCGCGCGCCTTCGGACCGCGCACCGGCTGGATGGGCGGCTGGGGCATCATCGCCGCCGACATCATCGTGATGGCCAACCTCGCGCAGATCGCCGGCCAGTACGGTTTCCAGCTCGTCGGCGCCGACGGCGTGGCCCGCAGCACGCTGTGGACCACGGTGGCCGGCGTGGTGTGGATCGCGGTGATGACCCTGATCTGCTACATCGGCATCGAGATCTCGGCGAACAGCCAGAAGATCCTGCTGACCGTCGAGATCATCGTGCTGATCCTGCTCGGCGTCGCCGCCCTGGTGAAGGCCTACAGCGGTGGCGCGCCGGCGGTCTCCCGGCACGTGTCGGGCTCCTGGTTCGACCCGTCGTCCGTCGGCTCGGTCGACGTGCTGACCAAGGGGGTGCTGGCCGCCGTCTTCATCTACTGGGGCTGGGACACCGCGGTGTCGGTCAACGAGGAGACCGCCGACCGCAACCGCACCCCCGGGCGCGCCGCGGTGCTGTCCACGATCCTGCTGCTGCTGATGTACCTGCTGGTCACCACCGGTGCCCAGGCCTACGCCGGCGTCGGCACCACCGGCATCGGGCTCGGCAACCCCGCCACCTCCGACGACGTGCTGTCCAACCTCGGCTCGGAGATCTTCGGCACCACCGGGTTCGGCTGGTTCCTGGCCAAGCTGCTGGTCTTCATGGTGCTGACCTCGGCGGCCGCCTCCACCCAGACCACCATCCTGCCGACCGCGCGCACCACGCTGTCCATGGCCGTCTTCAAGGCGCTGCCCCGGCAGTTCGCCCGGGTCCACCACCGCTTCCTCACCCCGACCTGGTCGACCGTCGGCATGGGACTGGCCTCGGTCGCCTTCTACGTGGTGATGACCCGGCTGAGCCAGAACCTGCTGGCGGACTCCATCGGCTCCATCGGTCTGATGATCGCGTTCTACTACGGCCTCACCGGCTTCGCCTGCGTCTGGTACTACCGCAAGGTGCTCACCCGCTCCGCCCGCGACCTGTGGACCAAGGGCGTCATGCCCGGCCTCGGCGGCGTCCTGCTGCTGTTCTTCTTCATCGAAGCCTGCGTGGTCTACGCCGAACCCGACTACGGCAGCACCTCGTGGACCCTGCCGTTCCCCCCGCACTGGCACCTCGGCGGCGTCTTCGTCATCGGCGCCGGCGCGCTCATCCTCGGCGCGGTCCTCATGGTCGTCTACCGCTGGATCGCCCCCGCCTTCTTCCTGCGCCACACCATCCCGGTCTCCGCCGCCGACCCCGCCTGGCGCGACCCCGCCGCCCCGCCCGGCCCCCGGCACCGCGGACCGCGCCGCAGGTGACCCCGCCCGGCCGGTGCGCCGCTCAGCGCCCGCCGCCCTCCGGGTCCAGCCGGGGCAGCACCCGCTCCAGCCACCGCGGCGCCCACCAGGCACCGCGCCCCAGCAGCGTCATCACCGCCGGCACCAGCAGCAGCCGCACGACGGTCGCGTCGATCGCCACGCTGACCGCCAGGCCCAGGCCCAGCATCTTCACCACGATGTCGTCGCTGAGCAGGAACGCGGCGAAGACGCTCACCATGATCAGCGCCGCGCACCCGATGACCCGGGCGGTCACCTCCAGCGCGTACGCCATCGCCCCCGGCGCGTCCCCGGTCGCCAGCCACCGCTCGCGCACCCTCGACAGCAGGAAGACCTCGTAGTCCATGCTCAGCCCGAAGACGATGGCGAACATCATCATCGGCACGTAGCTCTCGATCGGCACCCGGCCCGACACGCCCAGCGCCGGCCCGCCCCAGCCCCACTGGAAGACCGCCACCACCACGCCGTACGACGCGGCGATCGACAGCAGGTTGAGCACCGCAGCCTTCAGCGCCACCAGCGGACCGCGGAAGACCGCCAGCACGATGACGAACGCCAGCGCCACCACCACGGCGATGATCAGCGGCAGCCGCGCGGTGACGATGTCGAGGAAGTCCACCTGGGCCGCGGTCGTGCCCGTGACGTACCCGGCCGCCGCCGTGCCGGCCACCGCCTTCGGCAGCACGGTGTCCTTCAGGCGGTTGACCAGATCCGTGGTCCCGGCGTCCTGCGGCGCCCCGGCCGGCACCACGCTCGACAGCAGCACGTCCCCGTCCCCGGCCGGCGCCGCAGCGGTCGCACCCGCCGCGCCCGGCAGGTCCTTCAGCGCCGAGGCCACCTGGTCGTCGAGCGCCGCGCGGTCCGCCGACGGCACCGCGGTCCGGTCGACCACCACCGTCAGCGGGCCGTTGGCGCCCACCCCGAAGCCGGTGGCGATCAGGTCGAAGGCCCGCCGGTCGGTGAAGGCCACCGGGTCGGCGCCGTCGTCGACGTGGCCCAGCCGCATCGACGGCAGCGGCACCGCCAGCACCAGCACCACGACCACCCCGCCCAGCGCGAACCACCACGGCGCCCGCCGCACCCGCGCCGCGTACCGGTGCCAGCCGCCGGTGCCGTCCGGCGACGCCGGTTCCGCCACCGCCCGCCGCACCCGCAGCCGGTCCACCGCCCGCCCGGCCGCCCCCAGCAGCGCCGGCACCAGCGTCAGCGCGGTGGCGACCGCGGTGACCACCGTGACGCCCGCGGCCACCCCCAGCTTGCCGATGAAGCCCACCCCCGACACGTACAGCCCGGCCAGCGCCACGACCACCGTGCAGCCGGACACCAGCACCGCCCGCCCGCTGGTTGCCGTCGCCCGCCCGGCCGCCGCCACCGGTGGCACGCCGTCGAGGACCTGCTGGCGGTGACGCGTCGACAGGAACAGGGCGTAGTCGATGCCCACGCCCAGCCCGATCATGGTCGCCAGCGTCGGCGAGACGCTGGCGAAGGTGGCGGCGGCGGCCAGCAGCCCCAGCAGCCCCAGGCCCACGACCACGCCCAGCAGCGCGGTCAGCAGCGGCAGCAGCGCGGCCAGCACGCTGCCGAACGCCGCCAGCAGCACCGCCACCGCCACCGCGAACCCGATGACCTCGCTGGTCAGGTCGCTGCCGGCCGGCCGGGCCAGCTCGCCGAGCGGCCCGCCGTACTCCACCTCGACACCCGCCGACCGCAGCGGCGCGACCGCCCGGTCCACCCCGCCGAGGTAGGACGCCCCCAGCGCGGAGGGGTTCTTGTCGAACCGCACCGTGATGTACCCGATGTGCCCGTCCGGCGACAGCGCCCCGGTCGGCTGCGAGGACCCGGCCGGCGGCAGCGGACTGACCGCCGTGATGACGTGCGGCAGCCCGTCCAGCGCGGTCACCGCCCGCGTGACCTCGTCGCCCGCCGACGACAGCGCGGCGGACCGGTCGCGCAGCACCACGGTGCCGCTGACCCCGCCGGCCTGCCGATCGTGCGCCCGCAGCACGTCCAGCCCGTGCTGCGCCGGCGAATCGGGCAACGAGAAGTCGTCCGCGTACGCGCCGCCGAACACCGCCTGGAGCACGTGCACCGCGACCAGCGCGATCACCCACCCGACGACCACGACCGGCCAGTGCCGCGCGCACCACCGCCCCAGCCGCTCCAGCCGGCCGGGCGCCGCCGCGGCAACGGGCCGCCTGGTCGCAGCGCACATACGGCCTCCCGGGGACGAGACCCGGTACGCCCACCGCGCCGGGGGCCCATACGTACCGTGCCGCGCCCCCTCCCACACCGGCCGGCACCGCCCGCCCCGGCACCCGGGCGACCACCGGGGCCCACCGCGTCCCGCCCGCACCGCCCGGCGCGCCCGCGGTCAGGTCAGCCGGTGCAGCGTCACCGCGCTCAGCGTGCCGCCGGCCGCCTCGGCGGACAGGTACGTGTGGTGCGGCTGGCGCCGGCGGTCGGTGGGCGAGCCGGGGTTGAGCAGCCGCAGGCCGCCGGGGGCGACGGAGTCCCACGGGATGTGGCTGTGCCCGAAGACCAGCACGTCGAGATCGGGGAAGCGCTCCGCGCAGCGGCGTTCACGGCCGCGCGCCGGGCCGGTCTCGTGCACGACGCCGAACCGCACACCGCCGAGTTCGGCGCGGGCGACCAGCGGCAGCCTGGCCCGCAGTTCGGGGCCGTCGTTGTTGCCGTGGACCGCGACGAGCCGCCGTGCGCGGCCCAGCAGCAGGTCCAGCGCGGCGGTGTCCACCCAGTCGCCGGCGTGCAGTACCGCGTCGGCGCCGTCCACGGCGGCCAGCAGCGCGTCCGGCAGCCGCTTGGCACGCCGGGGCAGATGGGTGTCGGAGGTGATCACGAGACGCACACCGCCGACCGTACCCGTGCGGCGGCCGGCGCACCGGGCGTCGCACGGGTACGGCGGGTCACACCTCGGACACGCCCATCGCGCGCAGCAGCATCGGCAGCGACCGGTGCAGTTCGCGCTGCCAGTACGGCCAGGAGTGGGTGCCGTGGCCGTAGAAGTCGGTGGTCAGCCGCCGGTCGCCGAGCGCGGTGAGCCGCCCGGCCAGGTGCTGGTTCTCCGCCAGGAACAGCGTCTCGTACGCGCTGGTAGCACCGGGCGGGTCATAGGGTCCCGCGACGCCGTCGCCGCAGGACAGGAAGACCGGCAGCCGCAGCAGCGCGGGCGCCAGCGTGTACGGGTCGTGCGCGGCCCACACCGCCCGGTCGGTCACCGGGTCGCCCCACAGGGCGTCGGCGTCGGCGCCCTCACCGGCGGCGATGGCGGCGATGTTCTGCGGCCCGCCCGGGGTCTCCAGCGGGTCGGCCACCCCGCTGTAGGACGCGGCGGCGCGGAACATCCCCGGGTGCCGGGCGGCGTACGACAGCGCGCCGAAGCCGCCCATCGACAGCCCGGCCACCGTACGGTCCGGCCCGCCGCCGTAGGAGGCGTCCAGGATCGGCAGCAGCTCACGCAGGTGGAAGGTCTCCCAGCCGGGGGCGCGGCCGGAGCCGTCGTCGCCGAGCCAGTCGCTGTAGAAGCCGGTGTTGCCCGCCTCCGGCATCACCACCAGCACCCGGCGCAGCTGCGGGATGTTCGCCACGTCGGTCATCGCGGTCCAGCTGGTGTAGTCGCCGCAGCAGCCGTGCAGCAGCCACAGCGTCGGCCAGTGCCGTCCGTCGCCGGGCCGCCAGCCGTCCGGGGTGAGCAGCCTGACCTGGGCCGTGGTGCCCAGTGCCGGGGAGTCGACCGTCAGGTCGACCTGCCGCGGTGCGACCTGACGGGCCGCCACCACCCGGGCGCCGTCCGGCGCGGTCGCCGCCACCGGGGAGGCGGCGGCGGGCGGCCGGGCGGCGGCCGGCCCGGCGCCGGAGCCCAGCACGGCGATCAGCGCGGCCAGCGCCACGGTCACCGCGGTGCGTAACAGCCGGGTCGAAGTGCGCATCCGATTCTCCTCAGCGTCCGTAGCCCGGCAGGCCCGAGCCGTAGGGCAGCAACGTGGTGTCCCCGGCGGCGTCCGGCACGGTGACCGGCAGGTGCCCGGTGGGCGCGGTGCCCAGCAGGGCGTCGGAGACCGCCGACAGGGTCACCGGCTGGTAGCCGTAGGCGGCCAGGCAGGTGCGCGCCCCGGGGAAGTACGCCAGGTCGTACGGGCCGCCGACGGTGACGACCACCACCGGTCTGCCGGTGGCCAGCAGCTGGTCGACCAGGGCGCGCTGGGTGGCGTCGCCCCAGGCGTTGTAGGTGGTGACCACCGTGACGTCGGTGGCCCTGGCGGCGGCGACCGCGGCGTCGATGGCGGCCTGGTCGGGGGAGCCGGTATAAAGGCGCCGGGTGCTGACGCCGGCCGCGGTCAGGTCGGCGGCCAGGGCGGTGGTGGGGCTCGCGCCCCAGCCGGTGACCAGCACGTGCCGGCCGGCGGCCAGCGGCAGGGTGCGGTCGTCGTTGCGCAGCAGCGTCATCGAGCGGCGTGCCGCGTCGGCCATGGTGGCCAGGTGGGCCGGGGTGCCGACGTTCGCGCCGACCGCGCCGGAGGTGGTGTACGGGTCGGTGAACAGCCCGAGTTCGTACTTCTCGCGCAGGATGCGGTAAACCGATTGGTCGATGCGGGCGGTGCTCAGCGTGCCGTCGTGCACCGCGGTCAGCACGGTGGCGACGGCGGACGGCAGGTCGGCGGGCATCAGCAGCTCGTCGTCGCCGGCGTTGATGGCGTCCAGGACGATCCGGTCCGGTGCGATGCCGCCGAGGGCGGCGGCGCTGAGCGAGTCGGTGATGACGACGCCGTCGTAGTGCAGGGTGTCGCGCAGCAGGCCGGTGACGATCGGCCGCGACAGGCTGGCCGGCGCCCCGGAGGGGTCCAGCGCCGGGGCGACGATGTGCGCGGCCATGACGGACTGCACGCCCGCCGTGATCGCGGCACGGAACGGCGGGACGTCCTCGGCCATGATCTCGGCCCGGGTCCGGTCGGTGACCGCCACGCCGTTGTCGGTGTTGACGGTGGTGTCGCCCAGCCCGGGGAAGTGCTTGACCTGCGCGGCGACACCGGCCGACCGGTAGCCGTCGACCGCGGCGGTGCCCAGCGCGGCGACCGTCGCTGGGTCGTCGCCGAAGGAGCGCGGGCCGTCGGCGCTGTTGGCCGGTTCGGTGTTGACGTCGACCACCGGTGCGTCGTCCACGGTGATGCCCAGGGCCCGCAGTTCGGTGCCGCCGGCCTTCGCGGTGTCGTAGGCCACCCGGGGGGAGAAGGCCGCGCCGATCGCCATGTTGCCTGGGGAGACCGCCAGCGGCGCCCCGATCCGGTTGACGACGCCGCCCTCCTGGTCGGTGCTGATCTGCAGCGGTACGCCGTCCGGGTCGCTCAGCGCCGCCCGCTGGAGGCCGTTGGACAGCGCGGCGATCTGCTGCGGGCCGGCCAGGTTGCCGGCCCAGCCGAAGTAGATGACGCCGCCCAGGTGGTACTTGGCCAGCAGTTGGGCCCCGTTGCCGACGTCCGGGCCGTACAGGTGGTGGTTGGCGGTGGCCTGCGCGGCGGTGGTGGTGGTCGCGCCGGTGCCGTGGACCTCGCAGACGAACAGCTGGCCGACCTTGTCCCGGAGCGTCATCCGCGCCATGGTGGCCCGGATCTGACGGTCCGTCGAAGAGGCCGGCCCGGCAGCGTGCGCGCGGGCCGGCGGAGCGGCCGGCGTCAGCGTGGCCGCGGCCGCGGCCAGCAGGAGAGGCAGGACCGCACGACCACGCATCTTCCAGCCTCCGGGGGCTAAGTGGAATAGACCAGGCGTCCGGGTGCCGACGCATTCGACCGCGACGGCTGACCCGCTGTCAACGATCCTCACGTCATTGACCGAAGCCCGCTACCCGCGTAGCGTCCGGTGCCGTAGTGATCCGCACGCTTGATCCACTCCGCCGTCCCCACCTGTCGCGAGGCCCGTCCCCCGCCGCCCGTCCCGGGCGGCCCCGGCCGTTTGCGGCCCGTCAGGGCCTCGCCGCTCGCCGCCCCTCGAACGCGCCGCGGGAGGAAGAACCCACATGGCACGGCTCAGCCGACGAGGCTTCATCGCGGCCTCCGCGATCGCCGCCCCGGTCATCGCCGCCGGCCCGGCACACGCCGCCGCGACCGACGGCCCGTCACCGACCGCACCGCGCGCGGGCGTCGTCCCCGGCGCCGACCAGCTCGCCGCCGGCCGCTGGAAGGCGTTCGCCGGCCGCCGCACCGGGGTGCTCACCAACCCCACCGGTGTGCTGCGCGACCTGACCCACATCGTCGACGACATGACCGACGCCGGGGTCCGGCCGGTCGCCGCCTTCGGCCCCGAACACGGCTTCCGCGGCACCTCGCAGGCCGGCGGCTCCGAGGGCGACTACCGCGACCCGCGTACCGGCATCCCGGTCTACGACGCCTACGGCGCCACCGCCGACGCGCTCGCCGCGATGTACCGCAAGGCCGGCGTCGACACCGTGGTCTTCGACATCGCCGGCGTCGGCGCCCGCTTCTACACCTACACCTGGTCGATGTACACCGCCATGTGCGCGGCCGTCGCCACCGGCGCGTCCTTCGTGGTCCTCGACCGGCCCGACCCGGTCGGCGGCCAGGCGTACGGCCCGCTGCTCGACCCCGCCTACGCCACCGGGGTGGGCCTGAAGCCCATCGTGCAGCAGCCCGGCATGACCGCCGGCGAGCTGGCCGGGATGTTCGACGAGCTCTTCCTGCCCGCCGACTGCGGCGGCAAGCGGCTCGGCGACCGGCTGGAGGTCGTCCCGGTGCGCGGCCACCGGCGCGCGGACCTGTTCACCGACACCGGCCTGCCGTGGGTGCCGCCCAGCCCCAACATGCCCACCGGCGACACCGCGCTGCTCTACCCCGGCACCTGCATGTTCGAAGGCACCCTGCTGTCCGAGGGGCGCGGCACCACCCGGCCGTTCGAACTCATCGGCGCCCCCGGCATCGACTGGCGCTGGGCGCAGGAGCTCAACACCCAGGGTCTGCCCGGCGTGCGGTTCCGGGAGAACTACACCGTGCCGACGTTCGACAAGTTCGCCAACAGCACCTGCGGCGGCGTCCAGGTCCACCTCACCGACCGCCGCCGCGTCGACGCCATCCGTACCGCCGTCGCGATGATCGTCACCGCCCGGCGGCTGTACCCCTCGGTCTTCGGCTGGCGGCCCGACAACTGGATCGACGACCTCACCGGTTCCAGCCGGCTGCGCACCATGGTCGACGCCGGCGCCGGCACCGATGACGTCGTCGGCGCCTGGAGCGCGGAACTCGCCGCCTTCCGCGCCCGCCGCGAACCCTTCCTGCTCTACCGCTGAGGCGACGCGTCCCGACAAGGCGGTGCCCGTGCCGTGGACGCGACATCGAACTCGCCGACGCGACGCCCCGCCGCCGTGCCCGCCGCCGACGCGACGCCGGGCCCGCGGACGTGACGTCCCGCCACCGGTGCGGCCCCGCACCGCCGATACGACGCCGGACCACCGACGCCCTGTCCCCCCGCCGACGCGGCGTCCCCACCGACGCGCCGCCGGACCGCAACCCGAAGGAGAACCGTCCGATGCTCGATCGCAGAGCCGTCCTCGCCGCCGTCCCCCTGACCGCCGCCGCCGCGGTGCTGGGCGTGCCCGCCGCCGCCGGGGCCGCCGTGCGCCCCGCCGCCGCGCCCCGGCCCGCGCGGGTACCGCTGACCGGCCGCTTCGACCAGCCGCAGCAGGACTTCGCCCCGCAGCACACCCTGCTGCGCTCCGCCCCCGGTGCCGAACTCGGCCTGGACCAGGGCGCGTTGCAGGCCGGCATCGACATCGTCAACGGCTACACCGTGCCGGACCCGGCCACCGGCCACCCGCTCTACTCCGGCCAGGTCACGCTGCTGGCCCACGACGGAGTCGTCGTCACCCACGAGGCGGCCGGCTGGGCGGTGCGCTACGCCGACCTGGCGGGCGACCTCCTGCCGGACAGCCAGTGCATCGAGATGCGCCCCGACACCATCTTCGACCTGGCCTCGCTCTCCAAGCTGTTCACCTCGATCTGCGCCATGCAGCAGATCGAGGCCGGCACCCTGGACCTGTCGGCCACCGTCGCCAGTTACCTGCCGTCCTACGCCAGCAACGGCAAGGGCGACATCACGATCCAGATGCTGCTCACCCACACCTCCGGGCTGCCGGCCGACCCCACGCCGGCGCTGTGGACCTACCCGGACATGGCCTCCAAGGTCGCCGCGATCCTCGGCACCGTCCCGCAGTACGCGGCCGGTTCGACCTACCTCTACTCCGACCTGAACATGCTCTCGTTGCAGCAGGTCCTCCAGGCCATCACCGGAAAGACCCTCGACACGCTGGTCGAGGAGGGCATCACCGCACCGCTGCGGATGCGCGACACCATGTACAACCCGCCGGCCTCCCTCAAGCCGCGGATCGCCGCCGAGGAGTACGAGCAGGGCCCGGGCGAGCCGCAGCGCGGCCTGGTGTGGGGGCAGGTGCACGACGAGAACGCCTGGGCGATGGACGGGGTGGCCGGCCACGCCGGTGTCTTCTCCACCGTCGCCGACATGGCGGTGCTCTCCCAGGCCGTCCTCAACGGCGGGGTGTACGCCGGGCACCGCATCCTCAGCGAGGAGTCGGTGACCGAGATGATGACCAACTACAACCAGAAGTTCCCCGGCGACTCGCACGGCCTGGGTTTCGAGCTGGACCAGCGCTGGTACAGCGGCCGGCTGGACAGCCCGCGCACCTCCGGGCACACCGGTTTCACCGGCACCACCATCGTCATCGACCCGCTGTCGCGCTCGATCGCGCTGCAGTTCAGCAACCGCTGCCACCCCACCCGCAACTGGGGCTCGACCAACCCGGCGCGCCGGGCGGTCGCCGACGGCCTGGCCAACGCGATGGCCGTGCGGGTGCCCGGCGGCGGCCGCAGCTGGTACGCCGGCAACCCCGACGCCACCACCGCGACGCTGGACGCCACGCTCACCGCCCGCGGCAGCGCGCTCCAGGTCGCCTGGACCGGGTTCGTCGACACCGAACCCGGCGACGACCTGCTGACGCTGCTGGCCAGTACCGACGGCGGCACCACCTGGACCACCGTCGCGGTCACCGCCACCGGCGACGGCGCCCCGGCCGGCCAGGTCACCGCGCTGTCCGGCGGCGCCCGCGCCTGGTGGCGGGTGACCGCCGCGGTGCCGGCCGCCACCGGCCCGCTGGTGCTGCGCTGGCAGTACGTCACCGACGCGGAGTACACCGGACGCGGCGTCAACGTCGCCCACGTGACGGTCCGCGACGCGGGCGGATTGCTCCTGGACGGCGACCGCGCCCCCGGGGCCTTCACCGCGACCGGGTTCACCCTGACCGACCGCTGACCACCGCCCGTTCCCGCCTTCCCCGACGCCCGGAGCCCCGGACCCCACGGTCCGTGCTCCGGGCGTCGTGCTGTGCGGGCACCGGTCGCACGGGGGCGGTGGGGCGGGAGGGGACAGCGGTCACCGGGCGGGCGCGAGGTGTCGTAGTGGTGAAGGGCCGGTGAAGCCGCGAAAGGCGTCAAATCCCCATATCCGGGTGCGCGGTTGGCGTTTTTTGGCGCAGGCTTTGCCGTCGGTGCCCGGTGGCGGTGTGCCGACCTGTGATTGTCTGCACATCGTCAACCGCTCCCGGGCGGGGGGCAGTTCGTCGCCAGGTGCCCGGCGCCACAGGTGCCGCCGGGTTTGCTCGTCGTTCCGCGACACCACCGCGAGAAGGAGCACCATGTCGGCAACCTTCAGAATCTCCGCCCTGTCCGCGGCCGCCGCTGCCGCGGCCCTGCTGTCCGCCGCCATGATGGCGCCGCAGGCGGGTGCGGTCACCCCGCACGCGCTGCGCATGACGCCGATGGCCGGCCAGCGCATCATGGACCCGCACGGCCGCATCCTGCACAGCAGCAGCTCGAACTGGGCGGGCTACTCGGCCACCGGCGGCACGTTCACCAGCGTCTCCTCCAGCTGGGTGCAGCCGAAGGGCACCTGCACCAGCAAGGACACCTATGCGGCGTTCTGGATCGGCATCGACGGCGACGGCAGCGACTCGGTCGAGCAGACCGGCAGCGAGGTCGACTGCTCGGGCGGTTCCCCGCAGTACTACGCGTGGTACGAGATGTACCCGGCCTACCCGGTCAACTACACCAACACCGTCAAGGCCGGCGACCACTTCACCTCGACGGTGAGCGTCA
The DNA here is from genome assembly GCF_027947535.2 of Streptantibioticus silvisoli. Taxonomy (GTDB): domain Bacteria; phylum Actinomycetota; class Actinomycetes; order Streptomycetales; family Streptomycetaceae; genus Streptantibioticus_C; species Streptantibioticus_C silvisoli. The sequence continues at coordinate 125,988 of NZ_JAAGKO020000003.1, read as the reverse complement.
GCGGCAGCACCTTCACGCTGAAGCTGGCGGACACCACGCAGGGCTGGACGAAGACCACCACCAAGACCTCCTCCACCGCCGAGGACGCCTCCGCCGAGATCATCGCCGAGGCCCCGGCCAGCGACAGCGTGCTGCCGCTGACCAACTTCGGCACCGCCTCCTTCACCGGCGCCACCGCCAACGGCGAGCCGATCGGCGACTTCGACCCGGACCAGATCAACATGGCCTCCGGCAGCACCACGAAGGCCACCACGTCGGCGCTGTCCGGCGGCGAGAACTTCTCCGTCACCTGGGACCACAACTGACGTCCCGCACCACGTGCGGCGGGCGCGGGGGTCAGATCGAGGCGCGCAGGGCCTGCACGCGGCTGACGGCGGCGTCGAACGCGCTCTTGGGCAGCGACCCGGAGGTGTAGGCGTCGGCCAGCGCGTTGACCGCGTCGATGCCCTGCGAGACGTCGCGGGCCGAGCACAGCAGCAGGTCCATGCCGGCGCCGGCCGCCTTCACCGAGCGCTGCGCGGTGGTCATCGACGACGGGATCGCGCCGGCCTCCAGCGCGTCGGTGATCGTCACGCCGGTGAAGCCGAGGCGGTCGCGCAGTTCGCCCTGGATGATGGCGGACGAGAAGCCGGCCGGGTTCGTGGAGTCCAGCGCGGTGTAGATCGCCCAGGAGACCATGACCGACTTCACGCCGGAGGTGATCGCGGCGGCGTAGGGGTACTCGTCGATGTTGCGCAGGTCCGACAGCGACTGGGTCAGGGTGACCGGGCCGGCGTCGGTGTCCTCGCTGGCGGTCGCCGCGCCCAGGCCGGGGAAGTGCTTGGCGCAGGCGACCACCCCGGTCTGCTGCTGGGAGTGGATGAAGACGCTGCCCAGGCTGGAGCAGACGGCCGGGTCGGTGCTGTAGGAGCGGCCGTACTGGTCGTCGAAGTCGCCGGCCGTGCGGTAGACGTCCAGCACCGGGGCCAGGTTCATGTTCATGCTGGCGCTCAGCAGGTTCTGCCCGGCGCCGGTGCCCGCGCTCGCCGCCTGGCTGGACGCCTGGGACGACGCGCCGATCTGCTTCTCCGACAGGGTCGGCGCCCCGGACAGCCGGCGCACCTGCCCGCCCTCCTGGTCGGTCATCATCAGCAGCGGGGACTTCACCGGGTTGGAGGCGTTCGCCTCGTTCAACTGCGCGATGACGGAGGCGATCTGGCTGTTGCTGGAGATGTTCTCGCCGAAGAAGATGACGCCCGCGGCGTGCCCGTAGGAGATGGCGGTCAGCAGGCTCTGCGGCGGGGTCAGGCCGGGGTAGGACCAGATGACCCGCTGTCCGGCGGTCTGCGCGGCGGTCAGCGTGGCCGGCCGGGCGGCGCCGGGCAGCCGGGTCGCGGCGGCGGCCGCGGTGGTGGTCACGGACGCGGCAGCCACGGCCGCGCCGGTCGCGGCGAGGAGGGTGCGTCGCCGGACGTGGAGACTGCGGGGCTCGTCCATGGGTGCCTCTTCCGGTGCGAGGGGTGGGAAGCGCTCGGTGCCGCCTGATTGCCGTGGCCATGACAGGCGCCAAGGCGTTGCGACCGTACGCGTGATCATGCCGCACGCGGAAGGGGATCGCCGGAACTCCATTGGTCTCGACCACCGGTGGACTGAAAGAGCTGCGGAGATGACTTCCGCCGAAAGTAAAGACTTCCCAGGTGAAAGGCGGCCCGGCGGCCGCGCTGCCCGCGCTGTGCGCCGGCTGTGCCGTCACCTGCGGTGGCCGCGCGCGTACGCCGGGTCGCCGATGTCTTCAAAGGTGGCGCTCGCGCGCGGTGGTGCGGCGGCGGATCGGCCCGGGCCGCCGCCGCCGGAATTTACCAACCCCCGCCCAGGTCTTCGCCCGCCACGTGTAGTCCGCGACACGTCGATGTGCTGTTCTGTGCATGCCATATTCGACGTCCTTGTGAGGTGCGCAATGTCCGGCCTGCCCATCCGCTCCCTCTGCGTCCTGGCCGCCGCCGCGCTGGCCACCGGCTCCGGTGCCGCCGTCGCCGCCACCCCGTCGACCGCCGCCCCGCACACCGTCACGTACACCCTGGTGACCGAGCCGACCGACGGCTACACGGCGATCTACAACCTCATCGGCGCGGCCAAGACGTCGATCGACATGACGATGTACGAGCTGACCGACACCACCGCCGAGCAGGACCTGGCCGCCGCCGCCAAACGCGGGGTGAAGGTCAGAGTGATCCTGGACCAGAACCTGGAGAAGTCGAGCAACACCACGGCCTACAACTACCTCAACGCCAACGGCGTCCCGACGGTGTGGGCCTCGAAGACGTATGCGGCCACCCACCAGAAGACCGTCACGATCGACGACACGACCAGCGCGATCATGACCGGCAACCTGACCAGCCAGTACTACTCCACCAGCCGCGACTTCGCCGTCATCGAGAACAACTCGCTGGACGTGAAGGCGATCGAGAAGGTCTTCAACGCCGACTACGCCGGCACCGCGATCACCCCGACCGATGGCGACCACCTGGTGTGGAGCCCGACCGACTCGCAGTCGCAGATCCTCGCCCTCATCAACGGCGCCACCAAGACGCTGTCGGTGGAGAACGAGGAGATGGGCGACGCCACCGTCACCACCGCGCTGGAGAACGCCGCCAAGCGCGGGGTGAACGTCGAGGTCATCATGACCAACGACGACAACGAGTACGGCACCGAGTTCGACGCGCTGACCGCGGCCGGGGTGCACGTGCACACCTACGCCTACACCGCCTCGCTCTACATCCACGCCAAGGCGATCGTCGCCGACTACGGCACCAGCGCGGCCCAGGTGTTCGCCGGTTCGGAGAACTTCTCCAACGCCTCGCTCAACGAGAACCGCGAACTGGGCTTCCTGACCAACAACACCACCATCATCTCCGGCGTCCAGTCCGCGCTCGCCTCGGACTACGCGGGCGGCACCAACTGGTCGTGACCGCACGGTCGTAGGACCGCGCCGGCCCGCGGGCCGGGTCCGCGCGCACCGCGCCGGGACCCGGCCCGCACCCGTCGCACGGCCCGTCGCCCACCGACCGCGCCGACCCGGCGGGGCTGCCGCCGACCCCTACAGCTCGAAGACGCCGTAGCCGAAGCCCTCGGCCACCACGTCGCCGTCGCGCACCTCGGCGCCGTGCGCGACCAGCGGGCGGAACGCGCCGGACAGCCCGCCCAGCGCGACACGGCCCGGCTCGCGGCGGCCGTTGACCACGACCAGGTGGCTGCCGCCGCGCAGGTACACGAACGGGTAGCCGTCGCTGAGCACCTCCACCGAGCCGCCGGTGCCCAGCGCCGGCGTCGCCCTGCGCAGCGCGATCAGCTGCCGCACCTGGTGCAGCAGCGAAGCGGGGTCGGCCTGCGAACCGGCCACCGTCGGGCGGTCCGGCGCCGGGTCCACCGGCAGGTAGAGCCGGTCGGCCGGCGCGCCGGAGAAGCCCGCGTTGGCCGAGTCGTCCCACTGCATCGGGGTGCGCGACCCCTGCCGGGCCTCCCCGTCGAGCTGGCTGCCCTCCTTGTCCGGCAGCCCCGGCACGTACCGCATGCCGATCTCGTCGCCGTAGTAGACGACCGGCAGCGTCGGCCAGGTCAGCTGGAACGCGAACGCCGGGGCGACCATGTCGCGGGTGCGCGGACCGCAGGTCAGCCGGGAGAAGTCGTGGTTGGCGGTGGGCAGCGCCACGAAGCCCGCACCGTCGATCGCCCGGTCCGCCTCGCCCCACGCGGACAGGAACTCCGCCATCGAGCCGCGGCCGTCCGGGTCGAAGTAGCACGCCTGGTCCGTCCACCAACTGCCGCGGCTTCCGGTGGAGTTGTCCCACAGCGACCGCATGCCGCGCCCGACGAAGTGCAGGAAGAAGTCCGCGTGCAGACCGGCCGGCACCGACGTCTTCGGGTCGCCCCACTCCGACAGCAGCACGCAGTCGGGGTACGTCGCGTCGATCCAGTCGCGCATCTCGCCCCACAGCTTCGCGGTCTCCGCCAGCCCCGGGTCGTCCTTGACCAGGGAGGCCGCCATGTCCACCCGGAAACCGCTGACCCCGTGGTCGAACCAGTAGGCCATGATCTTCCGCAGCGCCGCCCGGTTGGCCTGCGGCGCCTCGGCGTCCACCGGCTGCCGCCACGGCTCGGCCGGGTCCATCCGCGCGTAGCCGAAGTTCAGCGCCGGCTGGATGGGATAGAAGTTGGCCAGGTAGTAGCCGCCGCGCCGGCCCTGGTTGGGAATCCAGTCGCGCACCGGCGCGCCCACCCGGTCCGACCAGATGTAGCGGTGGTCGGCCGGGTCGTGCGCCGAGTGCTGGAACCACGGGTGCCTGTGCGAGGTGTGGCCGGGCACCAGGTCCAGCATCACCCGGATACCGCGCTCGCGGGCCGCCTCGACCAGCGCGAAGGCGTCCTCGTTGGTGCCGTAGCGCGGTGCGATCGCCAGGTAGTCCATCACGTCGTATCCCGCGTCGCCGAACGGCGAGGCGAACAGCGGGCTGAACCAGACGGTGTCGACGCCGAGCCAGGACAGGTAGTCCAGCCGCTGCGCCGCGCCGCGCAGGTCACCGACGCCGTCATTGTCGGAGTCGGCGAAACTCTGCGGGTAGATCTGGTACATGACGGCGTCGGCGAGCCAGCGGGGGGTGGAACGTCGGGAGGTCATCGGCAGAGATCTTCTCCAGGACGGGGTGCGCGGCACCGGCCGGCGCCGCGCGACCCGAGCGGTTGGGGAGGACGACCGGGACGGGTCCCGGTCACCACGCACGCCCGCCCCCGGTTCCCTCGCGGGCACCGGGGGCGGGCGTGGCGGAACGGCGAACGGGCCTCAGCCCTTGACCGCGCCGGCGGTCAGGCCCGACACGACGGCCTTGCGGAAGACCAGCACCAGGATCGCGATCGGCAGCATCGCCACCGCCGAGGCGGCGAAGATCGTGCCGTACGGAGTGGTGAACTGGCCGCCGAACAGCGCGATGCCCACCGGGATCGTGCGGTGCGCGTCGTCGTTGTCCAGCGTCAGCGCGATCAGGAACTCCGTCCAGCACGCGACGAACGCGAAGATCCCCGCGGTGAAGATCCCCGGCTTGGCCTGCGGCAGGATGATGCTGACGACCGTGCGCACCGGCGAGGCGCCGTCCATCCACGCCACCTCCTCCATCTCCTTGGGGATGGCGAGGAAGTAGTTGCGCAGGATCCAGATGGCGAACGGCAGGTTCAGCGCCGTGTACGCCAGGATCAGCCCCTGGTAGCTGTTGAGCCAGCCGATGTCGCGCATCAGCAGGTACAGCGGGGCGGCCAGCGCGACCGTGGGGAACAGCGAGATCATCAGCAGCGTCATCATCACGCCGGCCTTGCCGCGCACCGGCAGCCGGGCCAGCGCGTAAGCGGCGAAGATGCCGAAGCCCAGCACCAGCAGCGTGGCGATCACCGACACCACGGCCGAGTTCTCGATGTAGCGGCCGAAGTTGTACTGGTGGAAGGCGCTGCCGAAGTTCGCCGTCGTCGGGTGCGTCGGGAAGTACTGCGGCGGGTCGGCGGCCACGTCGCCGGTGCTCTTGAACGCGGTCGCCACCATCCAGTACAGCGGCAGCGCCACGAACAGCGCCACCAGCAGCGCCGCGACGACGGTGATGATCCGCGCGCCGTCGGCCCGGCGCCGCGGCCGGGCGGGGGCGGGGGCCGGAGTGGCGGCGGGGGCGGTCACGGTGCTCATGCGGTCTCCTCGGAGCCGACCTGTGAACGGAAGACCTTGAGGAACACCAGGCAGGCGATCAGCACGATGCCCGCCGTGCTCGCCGCGACCGCGGCGCCGGGACCGAACTTCAGGTCGTTGAACATGACTTTCCAGCCCAGCAGCGCCAGCGACTCGGTGGAGTCGCCGGGACCGCCGCCGGTCAGCACGTACGGCAGGTCGAACAGGCCGAACGCCTGGAGGATGCGGAAGAGCACCGCGATCGACAGCGTCGGGCGCAGCAGCGGCAGCCGCACCCGCCAGAAGATGGTCCACGCGTTGGCGCCGTCGATGCGGGCGGCCTCCACGATGTCACCGGGCAGCATGACCAGGCCGGCCAGCGCGATGATCGCGACGAACGGCGTGGTCTTCCAGATGTCGGCGACCGCCATCGCGGCGGTGGCCGAGAACGACCCGCCCAGCACGTTGATGTCGTGCCCGCCGTTCAGCGGTGACAGCACCACGTTGAGCACGCCGTACACGCCGTTGTAGACGTAGCTCCACAGCTGCGCGGAGATGACGGTGATGATGGCCCACGGCAGCAGCAGCAGCGCCATCATCCAGCCGCGCGAGGCGGTCAGCCGCTCCAGGACCAGGGCGATCGCCGTGCCCAGGATGATCTCCACGATGACGGTGACGATCGTGTACAGCGTCGTGAAGACGATCGCGTGCTGCCACAGGTCGCTGGTGAAGACGATCGAGAAGTTGTGGCCGGTGAAGCCGGACAGGCTGAAACCGTCGCCCGTCACGTTCACGTTGCTGAAGCTCATGATCAGCGAGAAGACGATCGGGAAGATCGTCACCGCCGCGACGAGCAGCAGCGCGGGGCTGGCGAAGGCCCAGCCGAGCCGGGCGGAGCTGCGCTCCAGTCCCGATCTGGTGCCGGATCGTGAACGCCCCCGCTTCTTCGGCGAGTTGTCAAGGTCCGGTGGGTGTATTGCCTGATCCGCAGACACTTTCCTGCCTCTTCACGCGTTGAACTTCATCGTTCGACTGTGCGCCGGACCCCGCGCCCTCCGGTCGAGTGCGAGGGGTCCGGCCGGGGCCCTCAGAGGCCGTTGCTGCCCAGAGCGGTGGTGATCGCCTTGTCGGCCTTGCCGAGCGCGTCCTTCGGGGAGGAGGAACCCGAGACCGCCGCGTTGACGTTGCTGTAGATCGAGTTCGACACCTGCGCGTACTCCGCCGCGTCCGACGGGCGGGCCGCCAGCTTGTTCTTCGCGGCGACCGGGTAGGCCGGGTTGGCCTTCTGCACGTCCGGGCTGGCCAGCGCGGCCGCGTTCACCGGCAGCTCGCCGCCCTGGATGCCCATGATCTTCTGGGCGGCGGTGCCCGTCATCCACTTGACGAACGCCACGTCCGCGGCCAGGTGCTTGCTGTGCGGGTTGACGTACATGTTCCAGCCGCCGGTGGTGGAGTACCCCGGGCCGGACTTGCCGTCGAACGTCGGCAGGTTGGCGATGCCCACCTTGCCCTGCACCTTCGAGGCGCTGGAGTCGGAGTCGGCGTAGGCGTAGGTCCAGTTGCGCAGGAACGCCACCTGGCCGGAGGTGAACAGGCTCTCCGACTGCTGCTCCTGGAAGGTGGTGATGGCCGAGGGGGCCACGCCACTGCTGACCAGGCCGCGCATGAAGGTCAGCGCCTTCAGGGCCGCCGGGGAGTCGATGGTCGACTTGGTGGCGCCGCTGTTGAGCGTCGCGCCGCCCGCGTCGGCCTCGAACTCGGTGAAGTCGGCGGTCAGACCCTCGTAGGAGTCGAACTGCGCCGCGAAGCCGTACTTGACGAGCTTCTTCTGCTGGAGGGTCTTCGCCTCGCTCTGCAGCTGCTCCCACGTGGTGGGAACCGGCAGGTGGGCCTTGGCCAGCAGGTCCTTGCGGTAGAACAGGAACGCGTTGTCGGTGAACAGCGGCGCCGCCATGATCTTGCCCTGGTAGGTCAGCGAGGAGACCAGGCCGGGGGAGAAGGTCTTCCAGTACGACGCCGGGAAGTACTTGTTCAGCGGCAGCGCCAGGCCGGCCTTGCCGAACTGCGCCGGCCAGACCACGTCACCGTCGTAGACGTCGAAGCTGCTGTTGCCACCGGAGATCTGGGTGGTCAGCGTCGAGCGGAAGGTGTCGGAGTCGCTCGGCGCCGCCTGGAGCTTCACCTTGATGGCCGGGTTGGCCTTCTCGAACGCGGCGATCAGGGTCTTGCGGACGTCGGTGTTCGTCGGCCCGAACTGGTTGGCGTACCAGACGATGGTGCCCTTGGCCGGCCCGGAGGCGGACGGGGTCTTGTCGCTGCTGCTGCCGGACGAGCACGCGCTGGCGGCCAGCATCAGGGCGGCGGCCCCGATCACGGCCATGGCCTTGTTCGAGCGGACTGCGGTGCGTATGTGCATGAGGGTTCCTTGTGCGGAGGAAATTTCGAACGGACTGTATCTCTGTGCAGGGGGACTGAGGCTAGCCCCTCGCAACCGGGAGTCGGTCGAGGAACCAGCGCGTTGTTGGTGGCGGATCTTACGAGAGCGGAGCCCTCACCGTCTCCTTGATGACCAAGGACGCCGCTCCGCGCGCCCACAGGTCGTCGGTTACCGGGTCGATCTGGACCTCGCAGTCCCGGGCCGCCTCGGAGAAGGCGTGCCGTTCCAGGGCGGCGGTCATCGCGGGGCCGAACAGGTCGTGGGCGGCGGCGCCCTCACCGGCCACGATGATCTTCTCCAGGTTCAGCAGGTTGCACAGCCCGGCCAGCCCCCGGCCGAGCGCGTCCCCGGCGGCGGCGAACGCGGCCCGCGCGGCCGGCGCGCCGGGGCCGTCGGCGGAGCGGGCCAGCGCCGCCGCGTCGTCGATGCCGTCCACCCCGGTCACCCCGGCCCGCCGCAGCCGGCCCAGCACCGCGTCGTTGCAGGCCAGCGCCTCCAGGCAGCCGCGCCGCCCGCAACTGCACAGCGGGCCGTCGGGGTCCATCGGCAGGTGGCCCAGCTCGCCGGCCATGCCGCTGGCACCGGCGAACAACGAGCCGTCCAGCAGCAGTCCGCAACCGATCCCCGAGCCGACGGTGACCACCGCGAAGGAGTCCACGTCCCGCCCCTGGCCGAACCAGCGCTCCGCCACCACGAGGGTGTTGACGTCGTTGTTGACCACCACCGGCAGTCCGGTGGCCGCCGACAGCGGTCCGGCGACGTCCACCTTGTGCCAGTCCAGCAGCGCCGAGTAGCGGCACACCCCGGCCGGTGAGTCGACGTGGCCGCTGACCCCGACGCCGACGCCGAGCACGCCGGCGGCGCTGCCCGGCACCTCCCGCAGCAGTTCCTCCGTCAGCCCGGCCGAGGCCGCCAGCACCGTGCCCGGCGAGCAGTCCGCGATCGCCCGTTCGGCCCGCCGCAGCACCTGGGCGCCCATGTCGGTCAGCACCGCCGCGACGTGCGTCGGGGCGATCTTGATGCCGACCACCACCTGGCGTTCGGTGTTGACGTGCAGCAGCCGCCGCGGCCGCCCGGGACCGGTCGCCTCCGAGACCGTCTCGCGCAGGTGGCCGGCCTCCACCAGCGGCGCGAGCAGCCGCGTCACGGTGGACGGCGACAGCCCGAGCCGGTCGGCCAGCGCGGTGCGCGAGACCGGTCCCGAGGTCAGCACCAGGGCGAAGATCTCCGCCCTGGTGCGTTCCCCGATCAGGTCGGTCATGGCGGGCCGCGGCGCGGCGGCGTGCCGTTCCCTGACGTTCAACGGGCCGCCTCCAGGAGCGCCGGATGACCGGTGGTGGTTGATCGCGCGGCGATGCGCCGGATGCCGGGAACCCGGTGGTACGGGTGGTCGGCGCCGATCAGGACACTTCGATGTAGTTGAGGTTGATCGCGCCGGCGTCCGCGGTGGTCCGGGCGATCGTGATCAAGTTGAGACCGGCGGCCAGCGTCAGCGTGCCGGTCACGGTGGCCCAGGTGTTCCAGTCGGCGGTGGCCGGGAAGGAGACCGTCACGGGCGCCTCGACCACCGTGCGGTTGGCCGTCTGGACCTCCACCGTCACCGTGCCGGCCGTGCCGCCGCCGTTGGCGTAGCGGTAGTGGACGGTGTGCGATCCGGCGGTGGCGGCCTGCACCGCGAAGGTGACGTTGGCGCCGGCCTCGGCCGCCTCCAGCTTGTCGACGAAGCCCATCGCCGAGTAGCCGGTGTGGTCGTTGTTGAAGTTGGCGCCGCCGCCCCAGGCCGCGAACGCCGCCTGGTACCGCTTGGTCGACTCGGCCGGCACCACGTGCACCAGCCGGGAGGCGTGCGGGGCCAGGCTCGCCGAGAACGACGTCATCGACCCCAGGTCGGCGTGCGACCACATGTCCTTGACGTCCGCCGCGCCCACGATGCCCAGGTCGGTGCCGAAGCTGACCGACTTCGTCACCGTGTTGGTGTCGTTGCGGTTGAACAGCGCCACCGCCCAGCTGCCGTCGGGCAGTTGGCCCATCCACCGCTCGGTGTCGCGGGAGGTGCCGTCCACCGAGTACAGCGAACCGTTGTAGAAGTACGGCTTCCCGGTCAGGCCCTGGTTGTGCAGGCTCAGCACGTCGCTGTTGGTGTAGAACGAGGCGTTGGCGCCGATGTTGTCGACCCGGTCGGAGATCGCGACGGGCGAGCCGGCGACGGTGAACAGGTTGATGGCGGTCTGCCGTTCGGCGTCCGAGGCGAAGCTGTTCATCATCAGGAAGTCGCCGTCGAGGATCAGCTGCCCGCGCCCGGAGCGGTGCGCCCAGCCGGTGAAGCCGCTGAACGCGTTGTCCCACTGCGACCAGCTGTCCTGCCAGCTCTGCCGGCCGCCGCTCAGGTGTGTCCAGCCGCCGGTGGTCGCGTCGTTGTTGATCCGCACCATGTCGCCGTACAGCACCTCGCGGGCGCCGTTGTCGTACATGTTCGGCATGACGACGCTGACTTCCATCGTGTCGCCGGCCGCCTCGGCGATCCACTCCAGCGCGGTGGCGTAGTTGGTGGAGCCGTGCGCGACGATGCCGCCCTGGCCGTCGGTGGCGCCGGCCTCGTACCAGGCCCAGAAGTCGGTGCGCAGGTAGGCGACGCCGAGGTTCTTGAAGTAGTTGACGTAGCCCTGGACGAACTGCTTGGCGCCGTTCTTGGTGACGTCGACCCAGTACAGCTCGCCGTTGGAGTTGAGGAAGTCGCCGCTGTCGACCAGGGAGCCGACGGTGACGCCCGGCATGCCGGTGACGGTCTTGGTGGAGTCGCCGGCCGCGGCGGCGCTCACCCACAGCGGGTTGTAGTACACGCCGAGCTTGAGGCCCTTGCCGGAGCAGTAGTTCGCCCAGTACTGCCAGTCGTTGGCCCAGTCGTCGCTGTAGCTGAGGATGTAGCCGTTGGCGTTGGTCTGCTGCGTGTAGTCCACCCAGCCGTCGGTGCAGCACATCGTGTAGCCCGAGGACTTGAACGTCGCCGCCACCCAGTCGACGTTCTGCTGCCACACCGACTCCGGCAGCGTGGCGTTGTTGGTGTAGTCCCAGCTGTAGGCCGACCAGTACAGCGGTCCGGCGCCGGAGCGGGTCCAGACGCTGTTGCGGCTGGTCGGGCTGATCGACGCGGCCGCGGCGGCCACCTGGGCGACCCGCAGCGGCACCTGCGTGCCGCCGCCGCGCCGCGCCGCCGCCGTCACACCGCCGAGCGCCGCGGCGCCCGCTCCCGTGAGCAGGGCGCGCCGTGAGATGTTCATCCGTGCCTCCGTTCGCCGAACCGGGCACCGTCGCCCGTGGCCTGTCGGGACCGCGGCGAGTCTCACGCAGGTCAATTACGTGTGTCAAGGAAAAAACTCCCCGGTCTCCTTCCGTTGCCGGGCTGTGATTCACCGGGGTTCCACCGGGCGCGTTGCCAACGACCGGGTATCGGAACGGGTTTGTTGCTTGACGGGCGCAATTAACCTGCACGACACTCTTGCCGCCCCGAGGTCGGTCCCGTCCACTGACGCCCCCGGCGGCCGTCCCCCTACGGTGCGGCTCAGTGAGAGGCCCACGCATGAAGAGACTTCGCATACGACTGATCGGCTTGGCCACCGCCGGCGCGGTGGCGGTGGCCGGCGCGGTCGGCGCGGCGGCGATGACCGCCGCCCCCGCCGCGGCGGCGACCACCACCCAGCCGACGACCGAGACGGCCCGGTCGCTCTACATGAACAACTGGAGCGACACCACCGGCATCTGGATGGCGTCGCAGCTGGCCCAGACCGACACCAACACCAGCTTCGGCCCGCGGCTGGCCGAACTGCACTACTCCCCGGGCGGTACCGCCTCCGCCGGCTCCGACACCAACCAGATCAGCGACTACACCGGCTTCTTCCGCGACGAGACGCACGGGGTCAAGTACGACCAGGTGCACCAGTTCTCGTCCGCCACCGGCTACCTCGACTCCGGTGGCATCCTGCGCAGCGACTACGGCGCCTACAACGGCACCGCGATGCCGGTGACCATCGGCCGCGACTACACCACCGTGCCCAACCAGCACTTCATGGTGGTCACCTACCGGCTGAAGAACACCACGTCCGCATCCGTCACCGAGAACATCCTCGACCAGCTGCACGTCAACAACACCGGGGCGAGCAGCGGCAGGACCGACACCGCGACCTGGGACTCCACCCGCGACGCCGACGTCGTCGACATGTCGTCCTCGGGCCAGTACCACCTGGTCCTGGGCTCGTTCGGGGCCTCCACCGGCCACCAGGTCGGCGACGACACCGACTCCAGCACCTCCAGCGCCACCGTGGCGCCCTGGTACGCCTTCGACGCCTCCGGCAACCTGCCGGACAACAACGCGGTGACCGCCGCGGACGTCTCGGTCGGCCTGTCGAAGAAGGTCACCGTCCCGGCGAACTCCTCGGTGTCCACCTCGTTCTACCTGGCCATCGACTCCACCGCCGCGGCCGCGCTGGCCGACGCCGACACCGCGCGGGCGCAGAGCGACACCTACTGGCAGACCCAGACCACCACCGCCTACACCAACTGGCTCAACGCCGGCAAGCGGACCACGTCGACCTACACCGACTCCGGCCTGTCGACCGCCTACGACCGGGCGCTGGTGGTGATGAAGCAGACCCAGAACCCGGTACTGGGCACCTGGCCGGCCTCCACCAACCCGATCGCCTACGGCTACAAGACCTGGGTGCGCGACTCGGCCGTCACCGCGCTGGCCATCGACGCGGCCGGCCACCACGCCGAGGCCGACAAGTACTTCCGCTGGCTGGCCGGCATCCAGAACTCCGACGGGTCCTTCGGCACCACCTACGACGAGTGGACCGGCGCCCACGTCAGCTTCGTCGAGCCCGAGGACGACTCGGTCGGCCTGTTCATCGACGGCGTGCTGCGGCACTACACCGCCACCGGCGACACCTCGTTCCTGTCCGCGATGTGGCCGGCGGTGCAGAAGGCCGCCAACTTCATCAAGAACGGCATCGGCAGCAACGGCTTCGGGCCGGCGGACAACTCCATCTGGGAGGAGACCGTCGAGTACAACGCCTTCACCCAGGCCACCTACGTCGGCGGCCTGTACGCCGCCGAGCAGCTGGCCGCCGACGAGAGCAACTCCTCGCTGGAGAACGGCTGGGCCTCGGCCGCGGCCACCATCGACGGCGCGATCTACCGCGACTCCGGGGCCAGCCCGGCCGGCCTGTGGAACTCGGCCGGCGGCGGCTACTTCGACCGCTCGGTCAACACCGACAACACCGCCCGCGTCGACCCGGTCGACTCCTCCTCCGACATGCTGATCGTGCTCGGCGTCGTGCCGGCCAACAGCGCCTACGCCGAGTCGCACATCGCCAAGATCACCTCGACGCTCACCCAGGACACCTACGGCCTGGCCCGTTACGTCGGCGACGACTTCTACTACTCCTCGCCCTACGACCCGGCCGGCGACGAGGCGCTGGCCGCCGAGCCGTCCTGGCCGCAGATGTCGATGTACGTCGCGCTGGACCAGATCTACCTGGCCGACAAGACCGACGCCCTCAAGCGCCTGACCTGGTACGCCTCCCGTACCGCCACCGGCTACATGCCGCCCGGCGAGGCGACGTCCAACGTCACGGACAAGCCGGTCGTCTCCACCATGGTCGAGCCGGTCACCGGCGCCTGGTACGTGCTGGCCTCGCTCCAGTACGGCGCCCAGACGGAGCTGCGCGTCACCCCGCCGATCACACCCCCGGCACCCCCGGCCGGCGGCTGACCCCCGCCCGACCGCGCGCCGGGACGGACCCTGACGTCCGCCCCGGCGCGCGGCGGTTCCCGCGGATGGCGCGGGGCCGGCGGGTGCGGTCCCGGCGGGCGGTGCGGTGCCGACCGCCCGCGCGAGGCCGGCCTGACGGTGCGGGGCCCACCGGTCGGCCATCCACCGGTCCCGGTCACCCCGGCCCCGGCTCAGCCCCCGCCCCGGCTCACCCCGGCCCCAGTTCATCCCCCGCTGACGCTCCCTCACCCCGTGCCGTCCCCAGCATCGCCAGTGCCCCCGTCGTCATCGCGGTGATCCCCGCCGGGGTCGTCAGCCTGGGGTCGGGCAGGAAGGCGGGGGAGTGGTTGCCGGGCAGGGCGGCCAGTTTCTCCGCCGCGGTGCCGCCCGGTGCCGTCCGCCACGGCAGGGGGCCGACCGAGCCGAGCATCCAGTAGCCGGTGCGGATACCGGGCACCCCGTGCAGCCACGCGCCGGCCGAGCCGAACAGCGCGAAGTCCTCGGTGGCCGACGACGGGGGCCAGCCGGCGACCCGGCCGGCGCCGAAGGCGGCCAGGTGCGCGGTGCGCAGCGCTGCCAGCGTCGGGGCGTCGCAGACCGTGGCCGGGGACAGCGCGCGGACCTCGACCTGCGGAGCGCGCGGGCAGCCGTACGCCGCGCCCTCGCGCGCGCAGACGCCGCGCAGCACCTCCACCGCCCGGTCGCGGCGGGCGGCGTCCGGCGCGCGCACGGCGATCTCCAGCCGGGCGCGGTCGGGCACGACGTTGCCCCGGGTGCCGGCGTGCAGCGCGCCGACGGTGACGCTGACGTGGTCGCCGGCGCCGAAGGCCGCCGCCACCGACTCGCGCGCCCGCAAGGTGATCGCGGCGGCCACCTCGACCGGGTTGACGCCGAGGTGGGCGGTCGCCGCGTGGCCGCCGGTGCCGTGCGCGGTGACGGTCACCATCGCGCCGGCGCTGAGCATCAGGCCGCCGCCGTGCGCCACCATGCCGGCCGGCAGCGGCGCGGTGTGCTGGGCCAGCACCACCGAGGGCGCCGGAAGGCGTTCGTAGAGCCCGTCGCGCAGCATCGCCTCCGCGCCCGTCAGCGTCTCCTCGGCGGGCTGGCCGACCACGACCGCGGTGCCGCGCCAGTGCGCCGCCCCCCGGGCCAGCAGGGCCGCCGCGCCCGCCAGGCAGGCCAGGTGCATGTCGTGCCCGCAGGCGTGCGACACGGGCACCACGCCGCCGCCCGCCGCCCCGCAGGACCCGTCCGCCGCCGCGTCCTGCGGCGCCCGCACCGTCGACGCGTACGCGGCCCCCGTGGCCTCCCGCACCGGCAGCGCGTCCAGCTCCGCCCGCAGCAGCACCACCGGGCCGGGGCCGTTGCGCAGGACGCCGGCCACGCCGTGGCCGCCGATCCCGGTGGTGACCCGGTAGCCCCCGGCCCGCAGCCGGTCGGCGAACAGCCCGGCGGTGCGCTCCTCGGCGCCGGACAGCTCGGGGGAGCGGTGGACGTCGAGGTAGAACCCCACGCAGTCGGCCAGCACGTCGGGCAGCGCCGCGAGGACCGGTCCGGGGCCGGGACGTTGGGACATCGGCACGCACTCCTGACGGACGGACGGACGGACAGGCGGACGGAAGGGACCGGGACCGGCCGGGCCCGGCGGCGGGGCGGCCGGCGGAACGTTTCGACAGCGACATGACAGCGGGATGCCGGACGACCTGTCAGGGGCACCCGGTAGAACTGACCCCGGCCCACCGCACGGGAGTTCAAGCGCCCGGTCGCAAGCCGTCGGCCGGAGCGCCCGCCCCGGACGTGCCACCCCCTGACGTGAAGGAGGCGCACATGAACTCTCTCGAGTCGCTCGCCCAGGAGATCCTGGAGCTGGAGTCGGAGACCTTCGAGATCACCGACTACTCGGACGCCAGCGAGGTCATGCTCGGCTCGTCGACCAGCTGCTCCAGCACGAGCACCTGCTCGTCGACCACCAGCACCACCAGCTGCACCGCCTGATCTCCTGGGCGAAGCTCCTGCGCGCGGTACGGGACTCCCGTGCCGCGCGGAGGGCGTTGCGGCGCCGGCCGCGCCGCCCCCGGTCAGGGGAACGGGTGCGGGACGCGCCGCACCTCCTGCTCCGCCAGGTCGGTCGCGCGCAGGCCGGCCCGCCGCAACGCGGTGCGCAGCCGCGGCATGGTGAGCGCCCGCTGCCGGTTCCAGCCGAAGTCGATCGGCAGCAGCCCCGGCACCAGCGTGGCCACCGTCCGCAGACCCAGCCGGCGTTGCTCCGGCGTCGTCTGGTCCACCACGATGACGTCGAACCCGGCGCCCGTCAGCTCCTCGCGGACCACCGCCAGGTCGTCGCGCAGGTCCGCTGTCCGGGGCCGGCGCTCCTGCCAGCCGGCGTACAGCTCCGGCAGGCTCCGGACGGGGCCGGGGTCGAGGAACTCGCGGGCGTGCTCGGCCATCCGCGGCAGCCCGAACAGCGCCGCGTGGTCCGGCAGCCGCTTGACCAGGTCGTAGTCGTCGGCCATGGCCTCCAGTTCGGCGGGCCGCTCGCGCACCTGGCCCGGCAGGTGCGGGATGTAGGTGAGGATCTCCGACAGCGCGGACTCCACCGCCGCCTCCGGGTCGAAGGCCGCGCCGGCCGCGAACGCCAGCGTGCCGGGACCGCCGTCGCGGCGCACCGCGAGGGCGGTGACCACCGGGACCGCCAGGTCCACCCGGTTGTCGAAGGCCCGCACGTCGTAGCCGCGCAGCGCCGCCCGGTCCGCCATCGCCCGCACCCGCCGGCCGCCGACCGACTCCAGGTCGATCTCGGTCAGCCGGGCCCGGCCGTACCAGGCCAGCAGGAACGCGTCGCGCTCGATCAGCTCCAGCAGCCCGAACAGCGCCGCCTCCTCCAGGCAGCTGCCGATCGCGCAGCCGTTGGAGCACTCGAAGACGAAGTCGTCGGCCGCCACCCCGGCGCTGTAGTGCACCAGCCGGGCCGGCACCAGCACCGTGCGGTCGTCGCGCAGCGAGTGGCCGGGGATCCACGGGATCGGCCGGGCCGGGTCGAACGGGCGGACCATCGGGTCGTCGCGGTAGGTCTCCGGTGCGTACAGCCCGGCGTCGCGCGGGTCCAGCGCCAGGTCGCCCAACTCCTCGTAGGAGGCGACCCGCAGCGGTGCCCGGTCGCGCCGGTGGGTGCCGGCGTAGCGTTCCATGCCCTCCAGGAAGGCCAGGTCCCGGCTGGCGGCGAACGCGTTGGCCTGCCCGCTCCAGGTGACGTCGGTCAGGCCCGCGTACCCGCGCATGAAGACGCTGCCGGCCACCGGCGCGGTGGTCGGCGAGGTGATGTCGGTCCAGGTCGCCGCGCCCAGCACCCCGCACACCGGGTTGGCCAGCGCGGCGTGCGGCAGCCGGTAGTCGGCCGGGGCGCACAGCCGGTACGCCTCCGGCGCCGCCTTGACCCGCTCCACCGGCCACGGCGACTGCGGCGGCCAGGTGTCGAGGCCGTCGGCCGCGCACGACGGGCACAGTGGCTCGCGCAGCAGCGGATACGTGACGACCTGGAGGGTCGCCAGGTCCAGCCGGGTCACCCGCGGCAGGTCTGCCGCGCCGCGGTCGGCCGCGGCGCGACCGGCCAGCGCCGCGACCGCGTCGGCCACGAAGTCCGGCAGCACCGGCCACCGGCCGGTCGCCGTGCTGGCCCCGCCGGTCTCCAGCGCCTCCCGCTCCGAGCGGGTGCGCAGCCGCTGCCAGCGCATCGCCAGGCACTGCCCGCAGGCCCGTTCGGCCGCCGGTGCGTCGCCCCACGGGCCGATCAGCACGCCGTCGCGGGCCAGGTGCACCCTCGCACCCGGCCGCTCGGCGGCGTACGGGTCGCGCCCGGTCAGCAGCGCGTCGTGCGCGCCGAGCGGCACCACGGCCGGCGGCACGCCCCCGGCCGCGCCGGCCGCGAGCCGTCCGGCCAGCCACCGGCAGGCGTCGTCGACGGCGGCGAGCACCGCGGGCGCCGGGTCCGGGGCGGGTGCGAGGGTGGTCGTCATCTGCCGTTGCTCCAGCGGAAGGTCTTCGTGGCGATCGCCCCGAAGATGACGGTGAAGACGACCAGGCCGCCGCAGTTGATCCCGAAGTCGCCCCAACCGCCCTGCCCGGAGAAGGCGTTGAGCAGGCCGTCGTTGAAGTAGCGCAGCGGCAGCACGTGGGAGACGTCCTGGAGCCAGTGCGGCATCAAGGTGATCGGGTAGAACGCGCCGGACAGGAACGCCATCGGGATCATCACGCAGTTGGCGATCGCGGCGACCGCCTCCGGGGTGTCGGCGAGGCTGCCGACGACCAGGCCGACCGCCATGAACGCGGTCACCCCCAGCAGCAGTACCGGCAGCCCGGTCGGCCAGCCGCCCGACAGGTGCAGCCCGAACGACGGCAGCAGCGCCACCGCGGTGAACAGCACCGCCTGCACCAGGCCGACGCCCAGCGCGATGGCGTACCGCGAGACCAGCACCGACGACAGCGGGGTGGGGGTGCGCCAGATCAGCCGCAGGATGTCGTCGCGCCGCCAGTGCATCATGGTGAACGCCACGCCGAACAGCGCCGCGTTGCCCACCCCCCACGACAGCACGCCGGGCGCGGTGTAGTTGATGTAGGGCAGGCCCCCCTTGGTGACGCGCTGGCCGGAGAAGATCAGGCCGAAGACGACCAGGAAGATCAGCGGGAAGGCGAAGGTGAAGAACATGGTCGTCACGTCCCGCGTGTACGCCTTGTAGTTCGCCTTGGCCAGGGCCGTGTAGGTGCTCACGCGGTGTGCTCCGATCCGGTCAGCCGGAGGTAGGCGTCCTCCAGGGTGGCGGTGCGGGTGCGCACCTGGTCCAGGCCGGTCAGCTCCCCGACCGCGACCAGCGCCCGGCCCGGTTCGCGGGTCTCCATGACGACCTCGCCGGCCTCCTCGTAGGCCCGCGCGACCCCGTCGACCGCCTCGGCCTTGTGCACGCTCAGCCGCCCGGCCGGCACCGACAGCCGGGTCGGGGCGTCCAGCGCCCGGATGAGGTTGCCGGGCGAGTCCAGTGCGACGATCCGCCCGCCGGCCATGATGGCGACCCGGTCGCACAGCGCCTCGGCCTCGTCGAGGTGGTGCGTGGTGTGGATGATGGTGCGTCCCTCGCCGCGCAGCGCGCGCAGCATGTCCCACAGGGTGCGGCGCACCTCCGGGTCGAGGGCGGCGGTCGGCTCGTCGAGGAAGATCAGCTCCGGGCGGTGGATCAGCGCGGTGGCGATCGCCAGCCGCTGCCGCTGCCCGCCGGACAGCTTGTCGACCCGGGTGCCGGCCTTCTCGGTCAGCCCCGCCTGCGCCAGCGACCGGTCCGCCGCGTCCGGGCCCAGACCGTACAGCTCGGCGACGGTCCGCAGGTGCTCGACGGCGGTCAGCCGGGTGAAGAACGCCGACGCCTGGGTCTGCACCCCGATGCGGCGCAGCAGGGCCACGTCCCGCGGCCAGGGGGTGGTGCCCAGCACGGCGATCGTGCCGCGGTCCGGCTCGCGCAGGCCCTCGACCATCTCGATCAGCGTGGTCTTGCCGGCCCCGTTGGGGCCCAGGATGCCGAAGAACTCACCCTGTTCGACTCTGAGCGAGACGCCGTCCACGGCACGGACCTGTCCGTACGCCTTGTGCACGTCCTCTATCAGCACGGCCGCTCCTGGCGCCGTGTCGTGTGTTGTCATCTCGCCTTCCCTTGGTCGATCACCGGTAACGCGTGTCCGGTCCGCTCACGCGGCCGAACGGTGTGCGGCGAGCGCCTCCCGCTTCGCGCGCGCCGCCATCCCCAGCCGTCGCAGCGCGAGCGCCGCGACGACCACGATCAGTGGCAGGAACCCGGTGGCGGTGCCGTACCTGCCGGCCAGCCACAGCCCCGCCCCGGCCAGCAGCCCGCCGGCCAGCGCCGCCGTCACCAGGGCGTTGAAGACCCCGTAGACGCCGTACACCCACCGCGTCCGCCCGCTGTACCCGGCGGTGCCCGGACCCCGGCCGAACCACCCGGCGACCGCCAGCCGCAGGAAGACCCTGCTGTCGGCGGCCAGCCGGGAGGTGCCGGTGAGGTAGCCGAGGGTCTTGTAGCCGTCCAGCGGCGGCAGCGGGACCAGGTTGCCGGCCGCGGTGGCCACCCCGAGCAGCAGCAGCCCGCCGAGCGCGTAGTGCGCCGGGCCGGCGCGCGGCACCAGCAGCCAGCCCGCCCAGAACGGCAGCAGGAAGACCAGGTTCGTCGCCGGGCCGGCCAGCACGGTCGCCACCTGGTGGCCGCGCCGGGAGAAGAACGCCATGTCCCGCACCAGGCAGTACAGATACGTCACCGGCAGCCGCCAGCGCAACCCGATCTCGGTGACCCGGCCGCCGTACGCCCGTCCCACCAGGCCGTGCGCCACCTCGTGCAGTCCCAGGCTCACCCACAGCACCACCCCGACCGCCAGCACCAGCACCGGGCGGTGGGCCAGCTCCCGCAGGTCGTGCGCCAGCAGGCCGCCGTGCAGGCCCAGGTCGGCCAGCATCGCGGCGGTCACCACCAGCAGCGCCGTCAGGAACGCCCGGGAGCGGGCGAACCCGGTGCGCCGGTGCACCCCCTCGATGAAGGCGTCCGCGTCGGCCACCATCCGGGTCCGCCCGGCCAGCAGGTTCGACGGCCGGTCCGCCGGATCACCCGCCTCGTCCGCCGCTGCCGCCACCGGCCGGGCGGCGGGCGGTCGTTGGGCGTTCGGGTGGTCGGCGACCAGCAAGCCGCGGCCGTGCAGCAGGACGAGCAGCTGCTGCCAGTTGCGCTCGCCCAGCCGCACCCCGAAGCGCACCGCGTACGCCTCGCCGACCTCGCCCAGCGTCGCGGTGCCGTCCAGGCTGGACAGCACGAAGAACTCCTTGGGCCGCAGCTCGTAGCGCCCGCCGGTGACCGGGTCCAGCACCGGGTGCGTCACGGTGGTGCCGCGCAGCGTGCCGGGGCCCAGCCGCAGGTCCTGCCGGCGTCTGGGGCGCAGCTGGAGCATGCTGTCGGTGGTCACCGCGGTTCCGCCGGGACCGCGGCCGCCTCGCGCAGCGAACGGGCCAGGACGTAGGCCAGGAACGCCTCGTCGCGCACGGTCACCGACAGCCGGTTGTTGGTCATGTGCATATAGGGGGACACCAGCATCGGCAGCGCGCGGGCGACGTCGTCGACCACCATCCGCTCGTCACCGCTCCAGGTGCGGAACTCCAGCGCGCCAGCCTGCGCCAACTCCTTGACGCGCGCCACGAGTTCACGGCAGTGCCCGGCCCAGCCGCGCAGGAACGCCGGCAGCCGCGCGTCCTCGCCGGCCGCCAGCGCCGCCCGGATCTCACCGAACCGGCGGCCCAGTTCGGCGCCCATCTGCTCGTACGCCCGGTCGTAGCCCTGGCGCGCGGTGAACTCCGTGCCGGCGAACGCGCCGTCCCAGAAGGCGTGGTAGCGCTCCAGGAAGACGGTCAGCTCCTCGTCGTCGGTCAGGAAGCAGGCCGACATCACCATCATCAACTGCGCGGAGGTGCCCAGCAGCACGGTGCGCAGGTGCAGGTTCATGGTGCGCAGCGCCTCCACGACCAGGTCGGAGGAGTGCTGGAAGTGCCACTCGGCCAGCGCCACCCCGGCCGGGCCGCCGTACTTGCCGTACTCCGGCTCGTAGGGTTCGAAGCTGTGGGAGTTGTTCGGCCGCAGCCGCATCTTCCCGTCCGGGCCCATCAGCCGGGAGCGTTCCTCGCCGGGGAACTCCAGGTCGAACAGGGCGTTGTACAGGTCGGCGAAGTAGGTGTTCTTCACCTCGTACAGCGCCGGGCGCCGCTTGAGGAAGGCGGTGACCGCCTCCTCGGCACGCCGGCGCACCTCCTCGGCGGCTCCCGCGCCGGCCGGCTTCAGGCGCAGCCGCAGGTGCGGGCCCTCCAGCCAGTAGTTGATGAAGAAGTGCCCGGCCAGCAGCCCGTCGGCGGTGAGTTCGTCGACGAGCGGCTTGACGCATTCGAGCAGCAGCGGGCGGGGGCTCGCCGCGTACCAGACGTGGATCGCCTGCCAGGCGCCCTCGGTGGCGCCGGCCGGCGCGGTGGCTGATGACATGTCAGATCTCCGTGGTCCGGGCGGTGTCCGGTGCGCCGTCGCAGGGCACCGGGATGATCTCGGCGGCCAGTTCCGCCACATGGCGGCCGCGGGCGGTGCGCACCGGCAGCTCGTCCTCGGCCGGCAGCGTCTCCTCCAGCACCAGCCGGGCCGCGCCCTCGCCGAGCAGGCCCTCCAGGGCGCCGAGCGACAGCGGGCTGGTGAAGTCGACGTAGTGCGGCTTGGAACCGCCGCCCCAGCCACCGGAGGCGGTGGCCGGGTGCACCCGGGCGAACACCTGGGCGGGCAGGGCGTGTTCGCGCCGCCAGCGCTGCCAGGCCAGGAAACGCCCGGCCTCGTCCGTGCCGGGTGCGAAGACCGGCAGTGCGTCGGCCGGCACCGTCCACGAGCGGCGCGACAGCACCAGCGACCCCAGCCGCAGCCGCGGCCGCCGGGTCACCCCGCCGGTCGCCTCGCCGGCCGGCACCCCCACCCACGGGCGGACCGTCGCCTTCGACGTGGGCGACAGCAGCAGCAGGGTCCGCGGGATCTCCGGCAGCACCATCGGCACCAGGTAGCCCAGGTACAGCGGCACCACCTCGACGCCCAGCCGCCGCGAGCGCATCACCAGCCGGTCGGCCCGCTCGTCGTGCTCGACGTAGAGGTCGTCGAGGTGGATGTGCGCCTGCTCCGGCGCGGAACTCGTCTCGCCGGGACACAGGATCTGATAGTCCGTCATGTGGCCGTGCAGGTTCAGGTTGGTGGTGGCCTCGCCGGCCGTCACTTCGGCGAACACCGCGCCGTGCGGCTGCACCGCCCGCAACTGCTCGCGCAACACCCGTGTCAGGTCCGGCCCTTGCTGTCCGTCGTAGGTGTGGGTGAAGCGGGTGAAGGGGAAACTCAGGCCGCCGAACGAGCCGTTGAGGACCACCAGCGGATCACCGGGCCGGTCGGCCGGCTGGAGGAAGTGGCTCACCGGGTCGAACCCGCCCGACAGCGCGCCGAGTTCGTCCGCCACCGGTGCCAGGTCGGCCTCGGTCAAGGTGATCTCCTGCGCGTGCGGATCACGCGCGTCCCACACCTGGCGCATCCGCGCCACGAACAGCTCACGGGCCCGGTCCAGCGCGCCCAGTTGCGGCAGCCCGAGCCAGTTCTCCTCCGCCGCGTAACCGCGCTCGCCGTCCACCGCCTCCTTGCCGGAGGTGAACCGCAGGTACTGGTCGAAGATGTCCTCGTGGAAGTCGTGCACCAGCTTGAGCACGTCCTGGCACGACCCGCCGGGACCGAACCGGGCCAGGAAGAAGCCCTTCAGCGTCAGCCGCTGCGGCAGCGACACGTCGAACGCCGGCAGCACCCGGTTCAGCGCGTTCAGCGGCGGCAGCGCCACCTCGCTCCAGAACGTGCCGTCCGCCGCGACCCGGTCGCGCGCCGCCCGCGCGTCCTCGTACAGCAGCGTGCGCGGCAGCGTCGCCGCACCGGCGTCCAGCACGCCCAGGAACGACTCCAGCTGCGAGCGCAACTCCGCCAGCAGCGCGCGCCGTTCGGCCAGCGCCGCCGCCGGATAGCCGTCCACCGCCGCGATCGCGCCGTCCAGCGCGTCCGCCGCCTTGTGCGACCAGGGCCGGTCCACCGCGCGCAGCGCACCCTGGAAGTCCCGCAGCGGATCGCGGCTGTGCACCTGCGGGTACAGGCCCGACAACCGCACCATGCCCAGCTGGGTCAGTGCCGACAGGTACCGCTCCGCCTCGGCCGGCCGCGCGCCGTGCCGCTCGCACAGCCACGCCGCCAGCTCGTGGTGGCGCAGCACCGGGCGTTCGCCGAACAGCGCCAGCATGCTGTCGAGCACCCCGCGCCGCCGCAGGAAGAACAACCGGTCCTGCGCCGCGTCGAAGCTGACGGTCGCCTCGTCGTCCCCGGGCGTCATTGAGCGGCGCACGTAGCGCACCCGCTCGTCGTCGAGGTCCCAGCCGGACGCCAGCTCCACCGGCAGGTCGCCGCGCCGCAGCGGGTCGCCGGCCACCACCTGCGCCAGCCGCCACAGCACCACGACGTTCAGCCGCGCGTGGCTCGACCACTCCTCCGCCACCGTCATCGCCGCCCCGGCCGCCCGCTCGTCCGGCGCGCCGAACGCGCCGAGCGCCACCCCGGTGAAGGTGGAGAACGGACTCGTCTTGCACGCCGTCCGGTACAGGTACGCCAGCAGCGACCGCTCGATCTTGCGGACCTTCTTCGCCGGACCCGCGCCGCGCGCCGCCAGCCAGCCGTCCAGCTGGGCGTCGAGCGCGGGGGAGGCCAGCAACAGCCCCCGGCGCAGCCGCTCGTCGCCGGCCAGCGCCAGCAACGCGGTGCGGGTGACGGCCAGTTCGTCCGCCAGCAGCGCCGGACCGCGGTGCAGCGCCTGCTCCAGCGCGACCCGGTCGGCCAGCCACTGCGCGAGCATCGCACCGGTCAGCCCGCCGATGTCCTGCGCCAGCGCCAGCGCCGCCCGCGGGTCGGACGGCTTGCGGTTGTTGAACACCGCCCGCCGCAGCTTCAGCACCTCGCGCCGCATCCGGTCGTCGCTGTTGCCGCCGACCAGCGCACCCAGCGGATCGCTCAGCGACTCACCCAGCTCCCGCAGCCGCTCCTCCGCGTCCAGCACCTCGCCGGCCCACGCCACCGCCCGCTCGGCCCGCAGCCCGCGCACCGCCTCCACCGGCAGCCCGGACAGCCGCAGCATGAACGGCTCCGCCAGCGGACGCCGCCACCGCGCCGCGCTCATCGGCCCTCACCGGCCCCGGTGATGTCGTAGCGGAAGTCCGCGCCGCCCGGTGCGTCGTTGCCGACCATCATGATCAGCACTGGCCGCTCACCGCGCTGCTCAAGACCGAGTTCCTCGATGTAGGAGACCGCGTCGAAGCCCAGCGCCACCCCGCAGCCCACCCCGGCCGCCGCCGACGCGGTGTACACCGCCTGCGCGGTCGCCCCGATCAGCGCGCCCACCAGCCGGTAGCCGCGGTCGCCGGCCGCGTCGATGACCGCCGGCGTGCGCACCGCCGGCACCACGACCGCGCCCGCCTGCTCCAGGTTGTAGTTGCTCAGGAAGTAGTTGGCCTGGAGGAACGCCCCCGGCTCGCCGGCCTTCAGCAGCCGCAGCCGCCCGTCGAACGGGTCGTAGGCGTACGAGCCCGGCGCGATGCCGTCGACGTGGTTGACGAAGACGTACCAGGCCACCAGCGGCGCGTGCCCGTCCGGGGTGACGTCGGTGCGGTACGCCGCCGCGGAGTCCGCCGCGCGCAGCACCGCGTGCAGCCGGGCGGCGTCCAGCGGCACCCGGGCGTCGAACCGGCCGAAGCTGCTGCGCCGCTCGCGCAGCGCCCGGCGCACGTCCATCTCCAGCGGGTACGCCTCCGGCAGCGCCACCCGCGTGCCGCCCGGTTCGGGGCCGCGCACCGCCGCCGCCCGCAGCGCGTCCGGCGCCGGGCGCCGGGTGCCGCCGGCCACCGTCGCGGCCTGCATGGCGTCGACGGTGGGGAAGTCGATCAGCACCCGGGAGCGCTCCTGGTCGCGGTGGACCACCGCCGGCGCCGGCTCGGGGGCCGGCC
This sequence comes from Streptantibioticus silvisoli, assembly GCF_027947535.2. Taxonomy (GTDB): domain Bacteria; phylum Actinomycetota; class Actinomycetes; order Streptomycetales; family Streptomycetaceae; genus Streptantibioticus_C; species Streptantibioticus_C silvisoli. The sequence goes on along the minus strand of NZ_JAAGKO020000003.1, from coordinate 100,472 downwards.
GCGCCGCCGCGCCCGCCCAGCGCAGCGGCACCACCGCGAAGACGCCCTCCTCGCGGGTCGTCGTGCCCAGCAGCGCGGCCAGCCGCTCCTCGTCGAACCACATCACCGGCCCGATCGACAGCCCGCGCGCCGCCGCCCACATCCGCCACGTCTGCACCAGCGAACCGACGTCGGTGGAAACCACGTGGTACGCGAAGCTGTTGTACTTGAAGGAGTTCTGCCAGAACTTCACGCCCAGCACCAGGAACTGGTCACCGTCCGCGCCCGGTTCACCGGCGCCGGCGCCCAGCGCCTCGCGCACCTCGCCGGAGACGTCGCCGGCCAGCAGCCGGGTCATCGCGTGCCGCGGCGGCGCGTAGTGGTAGAGCCCCGGCAGCACCGGGGCGGACGGGCCGGCCGCCCAGTACACCCCGACCGAGTACAGGCCGCCGCCGGAGGCCGTACCGCGCCAGAAGTTGGCGTGCGTGTACAGCGGCAGCGAACCCAGGTCGGTGTTGGCCTGCACCCCGAGCCGGCGGCCCAGCAAACCGTAGGAGTCGCGCAGCATCCCGCCCAGCAGCGGCAGGCTGAACTCCCCGTCCCCGCCCGGCCCGTGCAGGCCCGCCTGCAACGAGGCCACCGCCGGGTAGTCGCCGTCCGGCAGCCGGAAGGCCGGCAGCCCGGGGAAGAACTTCTCCTTGCGCGGCCGGTCGGCCCAGTCGGGGACGAAGTCCGCAGGCTCCATCGCGACTCGGCCGCGCTTCATCACCGCGGTCGCGTAGTCATGGGCGACACCCATGGGAGTCCTCTTCTCTGCTCTTGCGCCGCGGGTCGTGCCGCCGCGTACGAAGTCAACTGCCCGGTCGCGAGCGGCCGTCGGCCGCGGGTACCGGTCACGGGAACGGGTGCGGGGCGGGGTTGAGGTCGGCCTCGGCCAGGTCGCGGTCCAGCAGGCCGGCCTCGCGCAGCGCCGTGCGCACCCGCGGCATGCGCAGCGCCCGCTGCCGGCTCCAGCCGAAGTCGATCGGCACCAGCCCCGGCACGATGACCGCGACCGTGTGCAGACCCAGCGCCGCCTGCGCCGGCATCGTCTGGTCGACGACCACCACGTCGAACCCGCGGGCGGTCACCGCCGCCACCGCCGCCGCCAGGTCCTCGCGCAGGTCAGCCGCCGGCCGGTGGGCCGGCGTCAGCGCCGAGACCGGCAGCCGGTCCGCCGGGTCCCGGCCGGCCAGCAGGAAGTCCGCGTGGCGGGCCATCGCCGGCAGGCCGTACACCAGCGGGTGGTCGTGCAGCACCCGCACCTGGTCGAAGTCCTGCGCCAGCGCGGTCAGCCGGGCCCGGTCGCGCACCGTGCGGGCCCGCAGGTTCACCGCGTCGGTGGCGATCTCGCACAGCCCCGCGCCGAGCGCCGCCTCCGGGTCCCAGCTCGCGCCGGCGCCGAAGCACAGCGTGCCGGTGCCGCCGTCGATCCGCTGCGCCACCGCGGTCACCACCGGTACCGGGAAACTGATCCGGTTGTCGAAGAACCGCGCCCGGTAGCCGTACATCTCCAGCCGCTGCACCATGTGCACGGTGGCCGGGTCCCGGCTGGTGTACGGGTCGATCTCCGGCAACCGCGCCCTGCCGTACCAGCCGACCAGGAACGCGTCGCGCTCGACGACCTCCATCAGCCCGTAGTAGACCGCCTCGGCCGCGGCCCCGCCGGACGCCCGGCCGTTGGAGCTCTCCTGCACGAACCGCTGCCGCAGGCCGCCGGGCGCGTGGTAGTACGCGGTCACCTCCGGCACCAGCAGCGGCCGTTCGTCGCGCAGGGACCAGCCCCACACCCACGGCCGCCGCACGTCCGGCGCGAACGGCTCGGTGACGTCCTGCCCGGCGTAGAACGCGTCGCTGTAGACGCCGCACGCGCGCGGGTCGAGCGCGTCGGCGCCCAGCTCGTCCAGCGAGGCCACCACCGTGGTCCGCCGGCCGCGCGGCCGCATCCCGGCGAACCGCTCCATGCCCTCCAGCAGCCCGACCCGCACGCTGCGCCGGTAACCGCCGGTGTGCCCACCCCAGTACGACTCGCGCAGGTACGACCCGGACCGCAGGGTGAAGGCGCCCACCGTGGAGGCGGTCGACGCCGAGACCAGGTCGGGGGCCACCGACGGGCCCAGCATGCCGGTCACCGGATTGACGAACGCCTCCAGCGACAGCTCGTAGGCGTCGACCGGCCGCAGCCGGAAACCCGCCGGATCGGCCTTCGGCGCGCTGTCCACCGCGATCCGGGCGGCCCGCGCGGTGTCCTCGGTGCGCACCCCGCAGCTCGGGCACTCCGGGTCGGCCACCAGCGGCGCCCGGTCCACCCGCAACGTCTCCAGGTCGACCAGGTGCACCGACGGGTACCGCCCGCCGTCCCGCGCCGCCCGCTGTCGGGCCGCCGCGACCAGCGCCGCGACCGCGTCGGTGACGAACGGCAGCGGCAGCGGCCACTCACCGGTGGCCGTCGTGCCCGACCCCAGCTCCAGCGCGTCGCGCAACGGCCCCGGCCGCACCGACTGCCAGCGGCGCACCAGGCACCGCGGACAGCCCGAGGTCCGCCCCCGGCCGGCGGGGAACGGGCCGACCACCGCCTGATGGCCGTACAGGTGGACCACCGCGTCCGGCGCGATCGCCGCGCCGGGACCGGCCGCGGCCAGCTCGTCGCGGGCGCCGAGCGCCCGCACCGACACCCCCGCCGGGTCCACCCCGTGACCGGCCGCGCCGTGCCGCACGGCCGCCTGGAACCGCGCGGTCCCGGCCGCCCACGGCGCCGCGCCGTCGCCGGTGCCGTCAGCGGTGTCAGCGGTGTCAGCGGTGCCGGCGGCCGGCCGCGGCGCTGCCTCAGCGCGCACAGTCTCTCCCGGACACCAGGACCACCCGAACGACCCGCAGACCGCCGGCCGCCAGGTCCGCGCTGCCGCGCTCCACCAGCAGCGCGTCGGTCCGCGACGCCCGCAGCCGCTCCAGCAGCCCGGCCCAGCCGCCGGCCGCGTCGTCGCCCGCTCCGCACTCACCGGTCACCGCCAAGGTGCCCGGCGCGAAGTCCGCCAGCAGCGGGTCACCGGTGTCGGCCGGCCGGCCGTCGTCCTGCCGCTCCAGCTGGACGGCGCCCAGCAGATCGCGCATCGCCTCCACCGCGGCCCCGCTCCACGACACCGAGGAGCCGACCGCCCAGTGCCACGCGCCGCCGCGGTCGTCGCGGGCCCGGGCCAGCACCACCGGCGCCGGCCGGTCGCCGTCCAGCAGGTCCAGCAACTCCAGCCGCAGCCCCAGGTTCTTGGCCGACCGCACCAGGAACACCAGCTCCGGGTCGCCGTCCAGGGTGTCCGGGCCCACCCGGCGCACCTCACCGCGACCGGCCACCGCCGAGGTCAACGCCCGGTACGCCAGCGCCCCGAGCAGGCCGCGGGCCGCCGCCTCGGGCACGGTGCCGCCCGCACCGGTGCCCGCCGATGTCGGAGCCCAGGCCAGGTCGGCGTTGAACGCGCCGAACGGCGCCACCGCGCCGGCCGGCAGCCACGCCGTCGCACCGGTCAGCAGCGACACCGCCGCGACCTGGTGGCGCAGCGCGGCGTCCGGCACCTCCACGCCGGTGGCGGTGCCGATCGCCGCGGGATCGACCGCTGGCCGGCCGGCGTCGCGCGGCAGGGTCGCCGGCCCGCCGGCCCGTTCGGCGTACACCGCGGCCGCCGCGCGCAGCGCCCGCAGCCGGGCACCGGCCACGTGGTGCACGTCGAAGGCGCTCACGTCGCGCCGTGCCGCGCCCGAACCGACCGTGACGGTGCCGGCCTTGATCGGGGTCTGCTCCCACCCGTCGTCGGCGTAGCCGGCGAAGACCCCGGCCCGTTCGGCGACCAGCACCCCGCGCGTCTCCAGCTCCGCCAGCGCCGCGTCGCCGTCGTCGGCCAGTTCACCGGTGCGCGGCGGCAGCGGCGCGTCGCCCAGCTCCACCGGCGCCGGCCGCGGGGCGTCCGCGACGCGGCAGTGCGGGCAGCGCGGGTGCGGCAGCAGCGTCTCGGAGACCACGTCGAGGGAGTCCAGGTCCTGCACCACGACCTTGCCGCGCGACTCGGCGGCCATCGCGCCGGTGCGCAGCCGGAAGATCTCGTAGCCGACCATGTTGCCCAGCATCGCCGCCGTCGGCCCGGTCACCGTGACCTCGCCGGAGGCGTCCGGGTCGCCCAGGCTCGCCGCGCTCCACAGCGCCGCCGCGTCCTGCTCGGCGTTGGCGCCCAGCCGCAGCGCCGCGCACGACCAGCAGCCCGGCACCGCGCGCGCGGTCAGCGGGCCGACCACCGCGCGCCGGCCGAACGTCCACACCGGCAGCAGTTCGACCCCGTCCGGCACCCCGGCCTCCACCAGCCGCAGCAGCGCCCGCGGTCCGCCGGCCGCGACGACGACGTCGAAGCCCGCCAGCTCCTGCCAGGTCGGCTCGGCACCGGCGAACCGCAGTTCCTCCACCACCACCGGGCAACCGGTGTCGGTCAGTTCGGCCGCCTCGGCCACCGCCTGCGCCAGCAGCGGGTCCCGCCCGCCGGCCGGTACCGCCACCGCCGCGCTGCCGTTGCGCACCAGGCTCAGCACGCACCAGGCGGCCACCGCGTCGCGGCCCAGCACCGCGACCCGGGCCGCTCGGAAGCGGGCGAACCGGGAACCGGCCTCACCGGCGTAGTGGTCGACGTACCCGATCTGCGCGGCGAACCGCTCGCGCACCACCTCGTCCAGCGCCTCCAGGCCGTCACCGCCCTCGGGCACGTCCCGGGCGAAGCCGCGCGCGATGAGGGTGGAGACCAGCTCCGCGACCATGGCCCGCTGCTTTTCCCCCAGCCCGCCGCAGATTTCGCCGACCGTATGGAGGCCGTTCAGATGGGGAACGATCAGCGACGCGAATCGATAAGCGCTGCGACCACTCAGATTGAAGCCGCCGTGCGCATTGTGGAAGACCACCCCGCCGGGGGTCTGGGTGAACAGGATGTCTCTGCGTATCCGCGGTCGCGCATCCGCAATCTTCTCGTACGTCACAGTCATCTGAACGCGGTCCCCCTGGCGAAGCGTGCTGGTTGCACAGGCAATGACAACAACGGGTGGAACTACCGGTGGAAAATCCGGACGAAATCCGGACGAAAAACGGGCGAAGGGATCAGCCGTCGAAAGGCGGGGCCGATCCGGACTCCTCACCGTGGATGGCGGCCGCGCCGCGCGCCAGCATCCGCAGCGAATCGTGCATCGAGTAGAAACCGGAGGGGCCCTCCTCCAGCAGCCCCGCGTCGACCAGCGCCCCCAGCACCCGGTCGGCCGCCGCCGGCGGCCGCGGCGGCCCGGCCGCCGCGCCCGGCGTGCCGCCCGCCGCGGCCGGGCCCGCGCCGAGCGCCGCGGGCCGCCGCGAGCCGGCCGCGGCCAGCTCGTCGCCGCGCAGTACCGCCATCTCCAGCCGCCGCAGCACCGGACCCGGGTCGACCCCCAGCTCGGCGCGCAGGTAGTCCTTGACGGTGCGGTACTCCGCCAGCGCGTCCGCCCGCCGCCCGGTGCGGTGCAGCGCCTCGATCAGCTGCGCCCACAGCCGTTCGTGCGCCGGGTGCGCCCGCGCCGTCGGCCACAGCTCCGCGATTACCTGCCGGTAGCGGCCCAGGCCCAGTTCGATGTCGAAGACCCGCTCGATCGCGCGCAGCCGTTCCTCCGCCAGCCGCGGCACGATCTCCCGGTGCAGGGTGTCGGAGTGCACGTTGGACAGCACCGGCCCCTGCCACAGGCTCAACGCCGCGCGCAGCAGGCGCAGTTCGTCGCCCGGGTCGGCCTGGGCCTCCGCCTGGCGGGCCAGGTCGCGGAAGGCGATCAGGTCGAGCGACCGCGCGTCGGCGGTGATGCGGTAGCCGCCGGAGACGGAGTCGATCAGGTGTCCCGACAGGCCGTACTTGGCGAACAGCTGGCGCAGCCGCTGGACGCAGGTGTGCAGCGCCGAGCGCGGCACGCCGGGGCCGGCCTCCCCCCACACCACCTGCCGCAAGAAGTCCGCGGACACCACGGAATTGGGGTGCAGCAAAAGGGCGGCGAGCAGACTGGCGGGTTTTGACGGTTGAAGAACGATTGCTTCCCGACCGTCGGTGAGGGCGACCGGTCCCAGGAGAAGAAATCGAGGTGAAACATTCGCCGGGTTGTCGTACCCGTGGGGGGTGATCGGATCCGACTGCAATTTCCCGGTGTCGACAGATTGCTTTTTATGCATTTCCGCCCACTCCCTTGACCGGTCGGAAGCTACCACGGCCCAGAAGTACTCGACAAGTGCTTGAACTCGCAGGCCACGGCACCGGGATGGGCCGCATTGTCGCTGTTGTCTCCTTGGTGGAGGCGCTCTCCAGCACGGCGACCCGGCAGTCAATTGAGCGGTATTTGAGGTTTCGCCTTCGGTCCGTGAACCCGGTGGCCGGGGAAGTGGCGGGCCGGCCCGCCGGGCGGTGGACGCAATGGGAGGGTGCCACCGGTACGGCATATCCGCGACCACCGCGGCGGGCGCGCGATCGGCCGCACCGGATCACCCGTTGATGAATAAGGAACGGCCGCCGGACGGCCGGGAAGGATTCCGCTTGGCGGCGGCGGGGACGCTCGGGTGGAGACCTTCAGGCGGAGACCCTCAGGCGGGGGACGCTCCGGTGCGGGCGCTCGGGCGGGGGACGCTCAGGCGGGGACGGCGGCGTGGCCGGCCGCCTTGTGCGGGGCGCACGCCTCACGCAGGGCGCCGAGCATCGTGGCGACCGCGTCCACCCGCATGCGGTCCGGCCACAGTTCGACCTCGACCAGCCGCGGCGGCCAGCCCCGCACCGGACGCGAGACCACCCGCTCGTCGTGGTGCGCCACCAGCGACAGCCGGGGCAGTACCGCGACGCCCAGCCCGTGGGCGACCAGCGCCTGCATCGCCACGTAGTCGTCGGCGACCATGCTCACCGTCGGGGTGAACCCGGCCGACAGCGCGGCCCGTTGCAGGATGCCCTCGAAGCAGGGGCTGCTGATGATCCAGGTGGCGTCCGCCAGGTCGCCCGTCGCGATCGACTCGCGCTCCGCCAGCCGATGGCCGGCCGGCAGCACCACCTGCATCGGATCCTCCAGCAGCGGCATCCGCTGCAACGGCGCCTCGCGGGCACCGGGCCGCCGGTTCGGCGAGGGCACGTCGTAGCGGTAGGAGACCGCCACGTCCGCCTCGCCGCGCCGCACCATCTCCAGCGCCAGCGGGGGTTCCGCCTGGTGCAGCTGGATCTCCACCGCCGACCGGATGCGCCGCATCGCCGCCATCGCGGCCGGCACGATCGTCGCGCAGCCGCTGGGGAACGCCGCGATCCGCACCAGGCCGGCCTGGGTGCCGACGATGTCGGCGAGGTTCTGCTCGGCGGTCTGGATGGAGCTGAGGATGGTGTTCGCGTGCACCGCCAGCGCCTCGCCGGCCGGGGTCAGCCGGGTGGTGCGGCCGTTGCGCACCACCAGTACGGTGCCGACCTCGCGCTCCAGGCTGCGCAGTTGGTAGGAGACCGCCGGCTGGCTGAACCCGAGTTCCAGTGCCGCCGCGGACAGTGATCCGGTGCGGGCGATTTCCTGGAGCAGCCGCAGGTGGCGCGGGTCGAACATGGGGACAGGTTAGGTGAGCCGGACCCCGAAGGCGCCCGGGGTGATCGAACCGTGACGTCCGGGTCACCTGTCGTGGCGGTCATATCCGGCCTATGGTGCATTGGCGGAGGAAGCGGGTGGTATAACCATCTCTTCAATTTAACGAGAAAGACTCTATTAGCCGTGCGCCGATCGCGGTCCTATCTTCATCCCCATGGTTGATCAGGCAGACGGCACGAGCACCCCGTCCGGCAAGGTGCTGCTGAGCGTCGAGTCGGTGAACAAGCGCTTCGGCGACTTCACCGCCCTCAAGGACGTCGACCTCCAGGTCGCCGAGGGCGAAGTGGTGGTCATCCTCGGCGCCTCCGGTTCCGGCAAGTCGACGCTGTGCCGCTGCATCAACCGCCTGGAGAGCATCGACTCCGGCCGGGTCGTCTTCGACGGCAGGGAGCTGCCCCAGGAGGGCACCGAACTCGCCCGGCTGCGCGCCGACGTGGGGATGGTCTTCCAGTCCTTCAACCTCTTCGCCCACAAGACGGTCCTGGAGAACGTCACCCTCGGCCCGATCCGGGTGCGCCGCACGCCCAAGGCGCAGGCCGTCGAGGAGGCGCGGGCGCTGCTGAACCGGGTCGGGGTCGGGCAGAAGGAGTCCGCGCACCCCGCGGAGCTGTCCGGCGGCCAGCAGCAGCGCGTCGCCATCGCCCGCTCGCTGGCCATGCACCCGAAACTGATGCTGTTCGACGAGCCGACCTCGGCGCTGGACCCGGAGATGATCCGCGAGGTCCTCGACGTCATGGTGGGGCTGGCCAAGGACGGCATGACCATGGTCGCCGTCACCCACGAGATGGGCTTCGCCCGCCAGGCCGCCGACCGCGTGGTGTTCATGGACGCCGGGCAGATCGTCGAGACCGGCCCCCCGGAGGAGTTCTTCACCCGGCCGCGCACCGAACGGGCCCGCGACTTCCTCTCCACGATTCTTCAGCACTGATCCACCGATTCCCCAGCACCGATCCACGCGGCCTTCCCCTGGGCTATCGTTCCGGCCCAACGCCGCGCCGGAGCAACCCGGTTGCACCCTCAGCTCCACTGCGTACCGAAGGAGTTCCATGAACGCCCTCAACAACGGGACCCGTGCCGCCGGCCGGAACCGGATCCTCGCCGCCGGCCTGGTCGCCGTCGTGGCCGCCGGCCTGTCCGCCTGCGGCAGCAGCGGCTCCTCGCTCCCGCCGGCCGGGGGCTCCTCGGCGGGCAAGGGCAAGCCGTCCGCGCTGACCCAGGCCCAGGTCGTCGCGGCCGCCCCGGTCGCCGCGGCGTCCGCCATCACCCCGGGCTCGTGGATGGACCAGATCAAGAAGCGCGGCTACCTGCGGGTCGGCGGCACCGACTCCGGCCCGCTGTTCTCGCAGAAGAACCCGGTCAGCGGCCAGCTGGAGGGCTTCGACGCCGGCCTGTCGCAGATGCTGGCGCGCTACATCACCGGCAAGCCGGCCACCAAGCTGTCGCTGACCACCGTCGACACCCGCGAGACGATGCTGCAGAACGGCACGGTCGACGCGGTGTTCGCCACCTACACCATCACCCCGCAGCGCGCCCAGAAGGTCGACTTCGCCGGCCCGTACTTCGAGTCCGGCGACGCGATCATGGTCAAGTCGAGCAACTCCTCGATCAAGTCGGTCGCCGACCTCAACGGCAAGACCGTCGCGACCGAGGGCAACTCCACCGCCGCGCTGGACATCAAGAAGTTCGCGCCGAAGGCGAAGGTGCTGCTCTTCCAGGAGGACGGCGAGTGCGTCGCCGCCGTCAAGCAGGGCCGTGCCGACGCCTACGTGCTCGACCAGGGCATCCTGCTGGGCGACGCGGTCAGCGACACGTCCTTGAAGGTCGTCGGGCAGCCCTTCACCCAGGAGCCGTACGGCATCGGCGTGCCGAAGGGCTCGGCCGCCAAGAAGTTCGTCGACACCTGGCTGCAGAAGATCTACGCCGACGGCGAGTGGGCCAAGCTGTGGAAGGCCACCATCGGCACCAAGATCGCCGGCAACCCGCCGGCCGTGCCGAAGATCGGTTCGGCGGACGGGTCCTGACGATCCATCATGTCTGAGATCCTCAAGCACATCGGTGTCCTGGTCGGCGGACTGGGCGTCACCGTCGAACTGTCCCTGCTCGGCTTCGTGGGCGCCGCAGTCCTGGGGATCGCCCTGACCATCATGCGGGTCAGCCCGGTGACACCGCTGCGGGCGTTCGGCACCCTGTACGTCGAGGTCTTCCGCAACATCCCGCTGCTGGTGTTCCTCTTCCTGTTCGTCTTCGGCCTGCCCGACGCCGGCATCTCCTTCCCGCTGTTCACCTCCGAGGCGATCTGCCTGGCGATGTACTTCGCGGCCTTCGCCTGCGAGGCGATGCGCGGCGGGATCAACGCGGTGCCGGTCGGGCAGGCGGAGGCGGCCCGGGCGCTGGGCATGACCTTCACCCAGTCCCTGCGGCTGATCATCCTGCCGCAGGCGTTCCGCACCATGGTCCAGCCGCTGGCCAACGTGCTGATCGGCATCGTGCTCGGCTCCTCGCTGGGCGCCGCCGTCGGCGTCAGCGAACTGACCGGCCGGGTGCAGATCCTCGAGTTGCAGTACGACGAGCCGCTGCCGACCGTCGGGCTGGCCGCCCTCGGCTACGTCGTGATCACCTTGACCATCGCCCTGGTCGCGGGGCGTGTGCAGAAGCGAATGGCGGTACGCCGATGAGCGGGGTCAATCGCGTCCTGTTCGACGCGCCGGGGCCGCGGGCCCGCCGCCGGATCGCCGTCGCCTCCGTCGTGTCGGTGCTCGTCATGGCCGGCGTGGTGGTCCTGGGCCTGGTCCAGTTCGGGCGCAACGGCCAGCTGGTCGCCGCCAAGTGGACCTACTTCACCCAGGCCCCCATCCTGCGGTTCCTGCTCAGCGGCATCGGCACCACCGGCGAGGTGGCCGCGGTCTGCGCCGTGCTGGCGCTGCCGCTGGGCGCGGTCCTCGCGCTCGGCCGGATGTCGGACAGTCGGGTACTGACGGCCGTCTGCGTGGTCTTCATCGAGTTCTTCCGCTCGGTACCGCTGCTGATGGTGATCTACATCTTCCTGCTGGCGGTCCCGAAGAGCGGGTACACCTTCCCGGTCTTCTGGCAGCTGGTCATCCCCATCGTGCTGTGCAGCGGCGCGGTGCTGGCCGAGGTCTTCCGGGCCGGCGTCATGGCGCTGGACAGCGGCCAGTCCGAGGCGGCCTACGCGCTGGGCATGAAACGCCGCCAGGTGATGTGGATCGTGGTCTTCCCGCAGGCCATCCGGCTGGTGGTGCCGACCCTGGTCAGCCAGCTGGTCAGCCTGCTGAAGGACTCCACCCTCGGCTACGCGGTCAGCGTCGCCGAACTGCTCAACCAGGCCAAGGACCTCAGCTCCTACACCCACTACTTCATCCAGAGCTACACGGTGGTGGCCGTGGTCTACATCCTGGTGAACGCCGCGATCTCCCAGTTCGCCCACGCCCTGGAGCGCCGCGCCCGGCGCAAGCCCCGGGCGGGCGGGGTCGTCCCCGACCCGGACGGCACCCGGCCGGCCACCGAACTGGACTCCGAGACGCTGCGCGTCGCCTGACCGCCCCGCCGGCCCCGCACCACGGGCCGGACCGGGCCCGCCGTCCCCGCACCGGTACGGCGGGCCCCGCGGGGACGGCCGCCCGGCGGTGCGCGACGCGGGCCACGCCCACGTCCGGCGAACGCCCGTCGCACGATGGGAGCGCCGGGTGACCGGCGCGACGTCCGCGGCCGGGAATGTGCGGCCGGCGCGGCGCATTGCCGCATGTGCGGGCGTCGCGCGCCGGCCCACCCGCTCGAACCATCTCCTCAGGAGGGACAGCAACACCATGTGCCGACTGCTCGGTGTCGTCTCCACGACGGCGCAGCCGCTGACCGCTCTTCTGCGCGACGACCTGCCGCAGTTCACCGCGCTGTCGTCGGAGCACTGCGACGGCTGGGGCGTCGCCCACCGGAACGACCAGGGTGGCCTGACGATCCGCAAGGCCGCCGAACCGGCCGCCCCGAGCGCCGCCTACCTCGAAGCCGTCACCGACGCCCACACCGACGCGGCCGTGCTGCACCTGCGCAAGGCGTCGGCCGGCATGGTCAACACCTGCGACAACACCCACCCGTTCACCGACGGCCGGATCGCCTTCGCCCACAACGGCTGGGCCAGCGACAAGCCGGGACTCGACGCGCTGGTCGCCGCCGCCGACGGCCCCGCCAGCGTCGGCAGCACCGACAGCGAGCGCTACTTCTCCCTGGTGCGCGCCGCGCTGCGCTCGGTGCCCGTCGAGGTCGCCCTGGCCGCCGTCAGCGCCCAGGTCTTCGGCACCATGGACACCGAGGCGCTCAACTGCCTGCTGCTGACCGAGGACTCCCTCTACGCCTTCACCAGCTACGACGGCTCCCGGCCCACCGCCTCCGGCAAGGACCCGCACGTCTCCTACGAACTCGGCTACCGGATCGGCACGGACCGCGTCATCGTCGCCTCCACCGGCTGGGCGCACGACGACGAGCCGTGGGAGCCGCTGCGCAACGGGCAGATCCTGCGGGTGCGCCGCGGCGACCTGCACACCTCCGTCCACCGCCTGGACCCCGCGCGCGCGGTGGCCGCCGCAGGGTGGCCCGCCCCGCGGCGGCGGCCGGCCACCCCGGCCGGCTGACGCCGCGTCAGGTCCAGGGCAGCGACGCGCGGTGCCGCCAGTAGCCGTCGGCGGACTCGGCCAGACCGGCGAGGTCCGCCCCGTCCGCCGGAACCCGCTCACCGCCGGCCGCCGCGAGGTTGGACGCCAACTGCCCCGTCGTCACCGCACCGGACAGCACGACGGTCACCCACGGCCGCGCCAGCACCCAGGCCAGCGCCAGCGTGTCCGGGGCCAGGCCGGTACGGCCCGCCAGCGGCGCCAGCGGGCCGTCCGGCACGGCCAGCCGCCCGTTGGCCATCGCCTCCTTCACCACCACCGCCCAGCCGGCCGCGCCCGCCTGCGCCAGCGCGTCGCCGGCCGACGGCTCCAGCACGTTGTACGTGGCCTGCACCGCGCCGAACAGCGGCCGGCCGTCCACCTCGACCGCCAGCGCGGCCCGGACCGCGTCCGCCTGCCGCGGCCCGGAGGTCGACAGCCCCACCGTCACGCCCTCGGCGGCCAGCCGGGCCAGCCGCTCGTGCAGCGCGCGGTCGGTCAGCGCCGGGCTGTCGGGGGTGACCGAGTGCACCAGGTACAGGTCCAGCCGGTCGCCCAGCAGCGCCCGCGTCTCGGCCACCTGCCGGTCGTAGACCGCGGTGCCGTGGTCCTTGACCTCGTGCACCTCGGCGTCCACCCGCCAGCCGCCGGTGTACGTGTAACCCCACTTGCTGCCCACCACCGCCCCGGCCGCCGCCGGCCGCGCCGCCAGCCACCCGCCGAGGAACTCCTCCGCCCGGCCGTAGGACCGCGCCGCGTCGAAGTAGCGCACCCCGGCGTCCCAGGCGGCGTCCAGCACCGCGTGGCTGCGCCGCCGCAGCCCTTCGGCCGAACGGTCCGGCAGGTCGCGGTCGCGCCCCAGGTCGATGTACCCCGGCCGGCCCAGCGCCGCCAGCCCCAGCCCGATCCGCGCCACCCCGCGCACGCCGTGCAGACGATCAGCAGTCATGGCCGTCACGCTACCGGTTCAGGCGGTGCCGCCCGGCAGGACCGCCCCGGGCGCCGCGCCGCCGAAGACGGCGTCCAGCGTCGCGTTGCCGAACACCCCGCCGGGGTCCAGCCGGTGCCGCAGCGCCGCGAACCGCCCGGCCGACGGATGGCCGGCGCGGACCGCCGCCGGCGTCATCCGGTGCACCTTGCCCCAGTGCGGCACCGGCGCGAACGGCGCGAGCCGCTCCTCGACCAGGTCCAGCACCCGGTGCACCGCCGGGACGTCCGGCGACCAGGTGAAGTGGAAACCCACCCGGCCGTCGGCACCCGGTCCCAGCCAGCACGGGTCACCGGCCACCGTCCGGATCTCGCAGACCCGCAGCACCGGGGCCAACTCCTCGGCCAGCGACCGCAGTTCACGCATCGCGGCCGGTGCGTCGGTCCGGCAGGTGAAGTACTCCGACTGGATCTCGGCGCCCACACTCGGCGTCGCGCCCACCCGGAAGTGCGGCAGCCGCTCGTCCCACGCGCCCGGCACACCGTCCTGTACGGTCACGGCGCCGGCGTCCATCCCGCGCACCGGATGCCGCGGCCCGCCGGCCGGCACCGCGCCGGTCCACTCCAGGCCGGCCGCCGGATCGCCGGTGCGCCGCTTGACCCAGCAACTCGGCCGCGCCGTCCAGTCGGTGAAGACGCTGACGCTGTGGGCGGACGCCGCGATCCGCGCGTGCTCGGCGAACAGCACCTCCCACGGCAGCCCCTCCCACACCCGCTGCTCCACCGTGAACGACGGCACCACGTCGAACGTCAGCGCCGTCACCACACCGAGCGCGCCCAGCGACGTCACCGCGCCGCCGAAGTCCGGCTCGCCGCGCGAGAGCGTCAGCGTCGAGCCGTCCGCGGTGACCAGCTCCACCGACCGCACGCCCGCCGACACGGTCGCGTGGGCGTCGCCGGAGCCGTGCGTGCCGGTCGCGCAGGCGCCGGCCACCGTCAGGTGCGTGGTGGACGGCAGGTTGGGCAGCGCCAGACCCCGCTCGCGCAACGCCGCGCAGACCGCGTACAGCGGCATCCCGGCGCCGACCCGCGCGGTCGCGGCCACCGGGTCGGTCTCCACCAGCGGCGGCAGGTCCGACAGCGAGACCAGTACGCCCTCGGTGTCGGCGATCCGGCTGAACGAGTGCCCGGCCCCCAGCGCCTTGACCCGCGTGTGGCCGGCGACCAGCGAGGCCAACTCCTCGACGGACCGCGGCCGGTGCAGTTCCCGGGCCGAAAAGGTGACGTTCCCCGCCCAGTTGTGCGTCACGTCGACGGCCTCCGTCGTCAGCCGGGCGGCCGGTCCGCCCCCGTGATCATGGTGCACCCCGCGCGGCAGGCGCGCGAGGGTCGGTGCGTGACTGTTCGGTCACCTGTCAAGGAGGTGCGGTGAACGACGACCGCGTGTTCAAGGCCCTGGCGGACCCCACCCGCCGGCTGCTGCTGGACCGGCTGTTCGAACGCGACGGCCGCACGCTCACCGAGCTCCAGTGCTGTGTGGAGATGACCCGCTTCGGGGTGATGAAGCACCTGAAGGTGCTGGAGGAGGCCGGACTCGTGGTCAGCCGCCGCCACGGCCGGGTGAAGCTGCACTTCCTCGACGGCCGCCCGATACGCCTGATCCGCGACCACTGGATCGACAAGTACGACCTGGCCCCGCCGCCGCCCGGCCCGCCCGGTGCGCTCCCCGCGGCCCCCGACCACGCCTCCGGTGCGGTCCCCGCGGCCCCCGAGGTTGCCGATCACGCCTCCGGTGCGGGGGCTACCGGCCAGGCCTCCGGTGCCGGGGCGGGGGTTCGCGGGCGCCGGTGATCGGATCGGCCTGCCTGCATATCATCGGTTCGCCGACGTTCCCGTCCCCCACCCTGCGGGAGCGCGTACCGAGATGAGGCGGCAGCCGGTGAGTTCGCGTCCGATGTCCTTGCTGCGGATGGCGCCCGCCGTCTTCCTGCCCGCCCTGGTCTTCGAGACCGGCATGGGCGCGCTCGCCCCGGTCCTCGCCCTCAGCGGCCGGGCGCTCGGCGCCTCGGTCGGCACCGCCGGCCTGGTGCTGGCGCTGCTCGGCGTCGGGCAGATCCTCGGCGACGTGCCGGCCGGCGCGCTGGCCGCCCGGGTCGGCGACCGGCGCGCGATGCTGATGGCCGCCGCTGTCGCCGTACTGACGCTGTGCGGCTGCGCGCTGGCCCGCAACGTGGGGGAGCTGGGCATCGCGGTCACCGCCACCGGCGCCACCAACGCGGTCTTCGTACTGGCCCGGCAGGCCTACCTCACCGAGGCCGCGCCGAAGGAGCTGCGGGCCCGCGCGCTGTCCACCCTGGGCGGCATGTCGCGGGTCGGCTCCTTCGTCGGCCCGTTCATCGGCGCCGCGGTCCTGAGCACCCACCCGGTGCACGACATCTACTGGCTCGCGGTGGCCTTCACCCTGGCCGCCGCCCTCGTCGTCGCGCTGGTGCCGGACGTCACCGACCCCCTCACCGGCCGGACGGCCGGCACCGCCGCGCCCGCCCCGGTGCGCGCGGTGGTCCGCGACCACCGCACGGTCTTCCTGACGCTGGGCGTCGCGGTGCTGCTGGTCGGCTCGGTGCGCGCCGCCCGGCAGACGGTGCTGCCGCTGTGGGCCGAACACCTCGGCTTCACCCCGGCCACCACCAGCGTGGTCTTCGGCATCGCCGGGCTGGTCGACACCCTCACCTTCTACCCGTCCGGCCAGGTGATGGACCGCCTCGGACGGCTGTGGATCGCGGTGCCGTCCATGCTGGTGCTCGGCCTGACCATGGTCTCGCTGCCGCTGACCCGCACGCTGGGCGAGCTGACCGTCGTCGCGATGGTGATGGGCTTCGGCAACGGGATCGGCAGCGGCATCCTGATGACGCTCGGCGCCGACGTCGCCCCGCCGGCCAGCCGTTCGCAGTTCCTCGGCGTGTGGCGGCTGTGCGCCGACTCCGGCAGCGCCGGCGGCCCGCTGGTGGTCTCCGCCGCGGCCGGTCTCGGCAGCCTGGCGGCCGGTATCAGCACGATGGGCGTCGTGGGGGTGCTGGCGGCCGGCGCGCTGCTGCGCTGGGCGCCGCGCTACTCCCCGTTCGCCACGAAGGGCACCCGCTCCCGCGTGGTGGCCGGCGACACCGCCCGCCCGGCCCCGAGCCCCGCCCCCGGCCCCGACCGCTGCGACGAGGCACGCCGCGGGTAGCGGGGGCACCGGCGAGGCCGGCCGGGGCGCCGGCGCAGGTGCGCCGGCAGGCGGTCCGATGGCGTGCGCCGACGCAGATGCGCCGGTGCGTCCTCGGACGGCGTGCCGGAACCGCGTGCCGGCGCGTCGTCGTTCCCAACTCCCTTCACCGGCAAGGGCAGGCGTGAAGCAGAGCGCGATTCGCTGCGGATTTCGTTGGAAGACGGCGCTCGGATCGGGGAAATAGACAGTTCTCCGGGCGATGCAACACTGATACCGTGACGCCCAGCATTCCAGAGACCTCCGCGTCACCGGCTGTCGCGGGGCACGGTGAGAGGTGCGTTCCTTATGCGAATCCTGCTTGTTGGGGCAGGAGGGGTGGGCTCGGCGATCGCGAAGATCGCGGCCCGTCGATCGTTCTTCGAGGCCATGGTGGTCGCCGACTGCGACCCGGTCCGCGCACGGGACGCGGTGGCCGGGACCGGCCCGGACCCCCGTTTCACCGCGGCCCGGGTGGACGCGTCCGACCGTTCCGCCGTCACCGCGCTGCTGGCCGAGCACCGCTGCGACGTCCTGCTCAACGCGACCGACCCCCGTTTCGTCATGCCGCTGTTCGACGCGGCCTTCACCGCCGGCGTGGACTACCTCGACATGGCCATGTCGCTCTCCCGGCCGCATCCGGACCGCCCCTACCAGGAGTGCGGCGTCAAGCTCGGCGACGAGCAGTTCGACCGGTCCGCCGACTGGGAGCGGGCCGGGCGGCTCGCGCTGGGCGGCGTCGGCGTCGAACCCGGCCTGTCGGACGTCTTCGCCCGGTACGCCGCCGACGAACTCTTCGACGAGATCGAGGAGATCGGGGTGCGCGACGGCGCCAACCTCACCGTGGACGGGTACGACTTCGCGCCGTCGTTCTCCATCTGGACCACCATCGAGGAGTGCCTGAACCCGCCGGTGGTCTGGGAGAAGGACCGCGGCTGGTTCACCACCGAGCCGTTCAGCGAGCCCGAGGTCTTCGACTTCCCCGAGGGCATCGGCCCGGTGGAGTGCGTCAACGTCGAGCACGAGGAGGTCCTGCTCATCCCGCGCTGGGTCGGCGCCGAACGGGTCACCTTCAAGTACGGCCTGGGCGACGAGTTCATCGACGTCCTCAAGACGCTGCACAAGCTCGGCCTGGACAGCACCGAGACGGTGACCGTCCGCGACCGGCAGGTCAGCCCGCGCGACGTGGTCGCCGCCGCGCTGCCGGACCCGGCCGGCCTGGGGGAGCGGATGCACGGCAAGACCTGCGCCGGCACCTGGGTCAAGGGCACCAAGGACGGCGCGCCGCGCGAGGTCTACCTCTACCACGTGGTCGACAACCAGTGGTCGATGGCGGAGTACGGCTCGCAGGCGGTGGTCTGGCAGACCGCCGTCAACCCGGTCGTCGCCCTCGAACTGCGCGCCACCGGCGTGTGGCAGGGCACCGGCGTCCTCGGCGCCGAGGCCTTCGCCCCCAAGCCGTACCTCGACCTGCTCACCGCGTACGGCTCCCCCTGGGGCCTGCGCGAGCAGTGAGCCGCTGACGGCGGCCCCCACGGCGGCACACCCGCCCCGGCCCCGCGCACCCTGAGCGGCGCGCGGGGTGCGCGGGCCTGCGACGCGGTGGGAACGTGCGGAACCCGGCCCGCCACCCGCCGTCCCCGCCACCCGCGGACCGGGCGTGCCCGTGCCGTTCAGGACGCGGCGAACCGCCGGTGGTCGCCGGTCGCGCCGTCGATCAGCTCCCGCAGGATGTCCAGGTGGCCCACGTGCCGGGCGGTCTCCTCGATCATGTGGACCGCCACCCAGCGCAGCGACACCACCCGGCCGTCCTCGCTCGTCGCCACCTCGTCCAGCGGCAGCCGCGCGAGCACCTCGTCCGCCGCCGCCCGTGCCCGGCCGTAGAAGGCGACCACGTCCGCGACGCTCTCACCGTCGTCCACCCGCAGGTCCGCGTCCGGGTCGTCGTCGACGAACGGCAGCGGCTCGGTCTCCTGGCCGAACGTCACGCAGAACCACCAGTAGTCGACGGCGGCCAGGTGCTTGACCAGACCCAGCGGACTGGTCCCGGACGGCGTCATCCGCCGCCGGGCCTGCTCCTCGTCCAGCCCCTCCAGCTTCCACAGCGCCGCGTCGCGGTGCCGGTCCAGGCCGGAGCGCAGGATCGCCTTCTCGTCGCCGGTCCACGGCGCGGTGTTCGTCATGCGCGGACCGTAACAGCGCGCCGTGGTGCGGTGCGCCGCAATTTCCCGCCGGGGCGGTGCCTCAGCGGCCGCCGCGCCCGTGGCCTCCGTAGCCGCCGCCGGCGTGCCGCGGACCGTGGGACCGGCCGGCGCCGGCGTTCGCCGCCTGGCTCTGCTCGGCCGCCTGCCGCTCGTACGCGCGGGCCGCGGCCTGCTGCCGGCCGCCGTGCTGCTGGGCCGCCGCCTCGCGCATCGCGGCCGCCCACACCTGCGCGTCGTGCGCGCTGTCCTGGCGTATCTGCGCCCGCATCTGGGCGGCGGCTGCCGCCAGCCGCTGCTGGGCGGTCGCGGCCGGTGCCCGCGTCACGGGCGGGGCGACGGTGTGCGGGGTGGTCGGGGTGTGCGCGGCCACCGGTGCGGCGGTGTGCGCCGGCGGGGTCGGCGCGGTGTGCGCCGGGTGCTGGGCGGCGGCCGGCTCGTCCGGCAGGTCGGGCAGCGGAGCGCTCGGGGTGACCCGCGGCGCGGCGCTGACCGTGCTGCCGCCGTGACCCATCATCAGCGCGAGCGTGACGAACGCGCCCGCCGCCGAGAGCACCGCTCCGCTGATCGCCACCTTCCGGCGCGGCCGGAACGCGCGGTGCCGTCCCGGCTTCAGCACCTCGCCGACGATGACGTGGTGTCCGTCCCGTTCCGAGACGTCGACGGGCTGCGGCCCGGGCGTCACCGCGGTCGGGTCGAGCGGCTCGCGTGCGACGCCGGACCGCGTGGGGATCGGGAAAGAGTCGGCCATGGCACCAGAGCATTCCGATCCCATGGCCGGATGTCCACTCGTATCGGCGAACTTCTCCTGATGCCGGTTCACAAACCACCCAACCATGCCTGCTTCGCCCCTCGGGACCGCCCGCCGCGCGCGTCGTACGGCGCCTCGTGCCGCGCCTCGCACCGCACCTCGTGCCGCGGCCACGAGCATCCCCGCGCCTCCGGACCCGCGCCCCCCCGCACCCCCACCCCCGTATCTCCGGCCTCCGCCGCGCCGCGTGACGGGCCGTTACCCGTCTGCCCGGCCTGAGTGGCCGGGGCAAAAGATCACCCATAGCGTTTTTTCGGTGGCTTCGTGTGCCACCGGAAAGCAGGTGTCCAGCATGACCACACGCCGGGTCCAAGGCGCCGCGGCAGTCGCGGCCACCGTCGTCATCGCTCTGACAGCCGTCCCCGCCGCCCAGGCCACCGCCCTCTTCCCCCACCTGCGGACGGTCTCCGCCGGCCAGTCCATCCAGGCCGCCGTCGACAGCGCCCGGCCGGGTGACGAGATCGTCGTACTTGCGGGCACCTATCCGGGCAGCGTCCGCATCACCACCCCCGGTGTCACCCTGCGCGGCACCGGCCCCGACACCGTCATCGTGCCCGGCGTCAGCGGGCCGCAGAACGCCTGCGCCATCGCCGGCGACGGCATCTGCGTGACCGGGACGGCCACCGACAACGCCGCCGGGGTCACCGTCAAGAACCTCACCGTGCGCGGCTTCCGGACCAACGGCCTGAACGCCTCCTACGCCGACCGGCTCACCGTCACCGGCGTCACCGCCCGCGACAACGGCGAGGAGGGCATCAGCCAGGAACGCTCCGTGCGGGGCGTCTTCCGCGGCGACACCGCCCGCGACAACGGGCAGGCCGGAATCTTCCTCGCCAACACCGTCTCCACCGAGGGCGGTGCCACCGACACCCTCGGCACCCGGGTGACCGCCAACCGGCTGACCGGCAACCGCTTCGGCGTCGTCGTCCGCCGGCTGCGCGACCTCACCGTCGAGCGCAACCTGGTGTCCGGCAACTGCGGCGGGGTCTTCGTCATCGGCGACGAGAACGTGCCGCGGGCGGGCGACCTCGACATCGTCGACAACGAGATCGTCGGCAACAACAAGTACTGCGCCGCCGCGGCCCGCCTGCCGTTCATCCAGGGCACCGGCGTGCTGCTGACCGGCACCGACGGCGTGCGCGTCACCGGCAACACCATCCTCGACAACACCGGCACCTCGCCGATGTCCGGCGGCGTCGTGCTGTTCAACAGCAACGTCGGGGTGCACGACACCCGTAACGCCGTCAGCCGCAACATCGCCACCGGCAACGCCCCGGCCGACCTGGCCGTGCGCGACCACGGCGCCGGCAACACCTTCCTGGCCAACACCTGCGGCAGTGCGGCGCCCGTCGTCGCCGGAAGGTGCGACCGATGACCGACACCCAGCTGCCCGCCCCGGCCCCGACCCCCGCCCCGGCCCCCGCCGCGCCGCAGAGCGCGATGCGGCTGCGCGAACTGGTCTTCGGCGCCGCGTGCGCCGCCGCGGTGCGCGCCGCCGTCCGCCTCGGGGTGGCCGACGCGCTCGCCGAGGGACCGGTCACCGTCGAGGACCTCGCCGCCGCCGTCGGCTGCGAACCGCGCCCGCTGGGCCGCCTGCTGCGGGCCCTGTCGTCCTACGGCGTCTTCGACGAGCTGCCCGACGGCCGCTTCCGGCACACCGACATGTCCCGCATGCTGCGCGAGGAGGCCCCCGACAGCCTCCACTACGTCGCGCTGTGGTGCACCGAACCGTGGACCTGGGACGCCTGGCCCCGGCTCGACGAGGCGGTGCGCTCCGGGCGCACCGTCTTCCCCGAGCTGTACGGCAAGGAGTTCTTCGACTACCTGCACACCGACGCCGCCGACAGCGCCCGGGTCTTCGACCGGGCCATGACCCACTCCAGCCGCCAGTCCGCCAGGGACGTCGCCGCCGCCCTCGACCTGACCGGGGTCGAGGAGGTCGTCGACATCGGCGGCGGCCAGGGCCACGTACTGGCCGCGCTGCTGGAGAAGCACCCCCGGGTGCGCGGCACGCTGCTCGACCTGCCCAAGGTCGTGGCCGGCGCCGACCCCCGGCTGCGCGACGGCGGCCCGCTCGCCGACCGGGCCCGCCTGCTGCCCGGCGACTGCCGTCAGGCCGTCCCGGTCGCCGCCGACCTGTACGTCATCAAGAACATCCTGGAGTGGGACGACGAGTCCACCCGCCGCACCCTGCGCAACGTCGTGGACGCGGCCGGACCCGGCGCCCGCGTCGTCGTCATCGAAAACCTCGTCGACGACACGCCCTCCCTGCGGTTCACCACCGCCATGGACCTGATGCTGCTGCTCAACGTCGGCGGCCAGAAGCACACCGAGGCCACCATGACCGCCCTGATGAACGAGGCCGGCCTGCTGGTCGGCGACGTCCGGCCGGTCAACGCTTACCTGCACGCGCTGCTGGCCACCGTGCCGGCCTGACCGCGAACCCGCACCGGAAGGCGGGCGCGGACCACGAACGGGAGGGGCCCGGCCGGTGCGATCCGGCCGGGCCCCTCTCCCGTCGCGCTCGGCGGCCGGGTCAGCCGCTGCGCTCCCAGCGGTAGAACTCCTGGGCCATCGCGTCCTTCGGCTCCCGCCAGGTCTCCGGGTCGTACGGCAGCACGAACGGCTTGAGCCGTTCACTGATGCCGCGGAACTCCGGGTGGGACTGGTGCCGGGCGACCTGCCGGTCCGGCGGGGTGTCCGCCTCGACCAGGTGCAGGTACAGGTCGTCGCCGAAGTGGAACAGGCTGCGCCCGCTCACCCCGATCAGACCGGGCAGCTCACCCTCGTCGGAGGCCGCGAAGACCTCGGCGATCCGGTCGGCCGACTCCGGCCGCATCCGGGCCACGATCAGCGTGCGGTGCGTCATGCCGCGTCCTCCTTGTGGCCCGCCGCCCGCCGGGCGGCCGGCTTCCTCACCCGCGGCGCCGGCTTCGGCACCGGCTTCGGCTTCGGCCGCTCCCCGCCCTGGTGGCGCTCGGTGATCCGGTCACGGATCAGCTCCAGCTGGATCCGGGAGTTGGCGTTGATCCGCTGCGTCATCCCCTCGTCGTCCAGCGGCGCGCCGGGCTTCATCGCGAAGTCCTGCGTCCACCGCATCACGGTGCCGCCGGGCACCTCCTGGTACGCCCAGTGGATGTCCATGAACTCGAACGGCCCGGTCTCCACCCGGCGGGCCCGCACGGTGCGCGCCGAGCGGTCGGTGATCCGCTCCGAGACCCAGCTCCACACCTGGCCGTTCTCGTCCGGGTGCATGGTGAGCCGGAACGTGGTGGTGCTGCCGTGCTCCTGCTGCTCGGCGGAGAGGATCTCCACCGAGGCGTACTCGCTGAACAGGTCCGTCCAGTTCGGCAGATCGTTGGTCATCTCCCACACCACGTCGAGGGGCGCCGGGACGGTGATCTCGTTCTGCGTGTGTCCTGCCATGTCAGACTCCAGCCGTGAGGGAGACGTTGACGACCTCGATGAAGGCGCGGGGGGTCGTGCACGAGTCGGCGTCGCCGTCGATGGCGATGCCGTGCCGGTTCTCCAGTTCGCCGACGATGCCGAGCAGCCCCAGCGAGTCCAGGCCGTACTCGGTGAACCGCGTGTCGGGACCGGCGGCCAGCGCGGCGGGATCGACCGTGACCCCGGCGCTGGACTTCATCAGCGCGGCCAGTTCCTCGTAGGTCAGTTCCTTCTTCACAGTGCTTCCTTTCGGCTGGGTTCCCGGCCTGGCGGTCAGGAACGTGGCGCGGTGACGACCAGCGCCGAGTTCGAACCCATCAGCCCCCGGCTGAGGACCAGCGCCGTGCGCAGCCGCGCCGGGCGCGGCCGGCCGGTGACCAGGTCCAGGTCGTGGGCGATGTCGGTGACGTGCGGCGTCGGCGGCACCAGGCCGTGCTCGATGGCGAGCACCGCCGCGGCGGTGTCCAGCAGCGGCGCACCGCAGTACGCCCGGCCGGTCCCGGTCTTCGGCGCGGTCACCGGCACCCGGCCGGCGTACCGGCCCAGCGCGTCGGCCAGCGCCAGCGCCTCGGCCCGGTCGGCCTCGACGGTGCCCATCGCGTCGGCGAACACCACGTCGACGTCGGCCGGTGACAGCCCGGCGTCGGCCAGCGCGCCGGTGATGGCCCGGGCCAGGCCCTCGCGGGAGTCCTGCCAGCGGGACGCGCCGGTGAAGGTGGCCGCCTGCCCGGCGATCACCGCCCGGATCCCGGCGCCGCGCCGCTCGGCGTGCCGCGCCTCCTCCACCACCAGCATCGCGCCGCCCTCGGCGGGCACGAACCCGCGGGCGCTGGTGGTGAACGGCAGGTAGGCGTCGTCGGGTTCGCCGACCAGGCTCAGCTCGGCGTAGCCCAGCTGGCACACCCCGGAGTACGGCGCGAGCGGTGCCTCCGCCGCGCCGACCACGACCGCGTCGGTGCCGCGCCGGACGTTGCCGCGGGCGTGCGCGATGGCGTCCAGCCCGCCGGCCTCGTCGCTGGCCACCACACCGCACGGCCCCTTGAAGCCGCCGCGGATGGAGATCTGGCCGGTGCTGGCCGCGTAGAACCAGGCGATCGACTGGTACGGGCCGACGTAGCGCGGCCCCTGGCCCCACAGGCGTTGCAGCTCGCGCTGGCCGAACTCGCCGCCGCCGGAGCCGGCCGCCGTCACCACGCCCACCCCGAACGGGGAGCCGGGGTCGGCCCGCAGCCCGGAGTCGGCCAGCGCCAGGTCGGCGGCGGCCATCGCGAAGTGCGTGAACCGGTCGGTCTGCACCAGGAACCGCTCCTCGATCACCGACGCGGCGTCGAACCCGCGCACCTCGCCGGCCACCCGCAGCGGCAGCCCCTCGAAGCCCTCGCGGCTGATGCGGTCCAGGACGCTGATGCCCTCGGACGTCGACTTCCAGAACGCCTCGGCGCCGATGCCGTTCGGCGCCACCACACCGATACCGGTGATCACCGTCTCGCGGGTCATCGCAGGCTCCCCTCGCCGCGGTTGAGGACGACGGCCGACTGGAACCCGCCGAAGCCGCTGCCCACCGACAGCACCGACCGCAGCGCCAGCTGCCGGGCGGTACGCGGCACGTAGTCCAGATCGCACTCCGGGTCGGGCACCTCGTAGTTGGCGGTCGGCGGCACCACGCCGTGGGCCAGCGCCAGGACGCAGGCCACCACCTCGATGGCGCCGATCGCGCCCAGCGAGTGGCCCACCATCGACTTGATGGAACTCATCGGGATCGCGTAGGCGTGCTCACCCAGCGACCGCTTGACCGCCGCCGTCTCGTGCCGGTCGTTCTGCTTGGTGCCCGAGCCGTGCGCGTTGACGTAGTCGATGGCCGACGGGTCGAGCCGGGCGTGTTCCAGCGCCCGGTCGATCGCCTCCGACATCTCCAGCCCCTCCTTGGTCAGGCCGGTCATGTGGTAGGCGTTGCCGAACGTGGCGTAGCCGGCGATCTCGCAGTACACGGTGGCGCCGCGGGCCCGGGCGTGCTCCAGCTCCTCCAGCACCACCACCGCGCCGCCCTCGCCCATCACGAACCCGTCGCGCCGCAGGTCGAACGGCTTGGAGGCGTGCTCGGGGTCGTCGTTGCTGGCGGAGGTGGCCTTGATGGCGTCGAAGCAGGCCACCGTGATCGGCGAGATCGGCGAGTCCGACGCGCCGGCCAGCAGGACGTCGGCGCGGCCCTCCTCGATGGCGTGGAAGGCGTAGCCGATGGCGTCCAGTCCCGAGGTGCAGCCGGTGGAGACCGTCTGCACCGGGCCGCGGGCGCCGTAGCGTTCGGCGACCTCGGAGGCCAGCGCGCTGGGCGCGAACGCCCGGTGCAGGTGCTGCCCGGCCTGCCGGTGGTCGACGTCCCAGCGCTCGCCGCCCGCGCTGACCAGCTGGTAGTCGCGCTCCAGCCGGGTGGTGCCGCCGACCGCGGTGCCCAGTGACACCCCGATCCGCCACGGGTCCTGCACGGCCAGGTCCAGCCCGCAGTCCGCGATCGCCTCGGCCGCCGCCACCAGGGCGAACTGCACGTAGCGGTCGGCCCGTTCACCGTCCTGCACGCTCAGCCCGCAGGCCAGCGGTTCGAAGTCGCACTCGGCCGCGATCCGGGACCGGAAACCCGCCGGGTCGAACAAGGTGATGCCGCGGGTCGCCGTGCGGCCGGCCGTCAGCATGTCCCAGAACGCGGGCACCCCGACCCCGCCCGGCGCCACGACCCCGACGCCGGTCACCGCCACCCGGCGCGTCATCGGGCGCCGCCCCGGTCGTGGGCGCCTCCCGCGCCCGCCGGGCCCCGGCTGAGGCCGGCGCCCCGCACCTGGCCTGGCCCCTCGGTCTCCTCGGTGTCGACGTGGCCCAGCTCCGGGCGCGGGGCCAGCGGACCGCAGTGGAAGACCATGCGGGCCTGCGTGTCGCCGACGTTGCGGAAGCGGTGGCGCACGAACGCCGGGATCATCAGCCCCTGGTCGGGGTGGAGCTCACGGGTGACGCCGTCGAGGTCGACCTCCAGCGCGCCGCAGACCACGAACACGAACTCCTCGGAGTACGGGTGGTAGTGCTCCGCTATTCGGTCGCCCGCCTCGATGAGCGCCAGGCCCATGAAGCCGCTGGTGGCGCCGACCGCGGCAGGGGTCAGCATGGCCCGCAGGTCGCCGCCGCGGCGCCGGTTGGGCGCGGCGGAGTCCAGGTCGACGACGCGGGGGGTGACGGGGGGAGTGACGGTCATGCTCGGCTCCTTCAGCGGTGGGGACGGGACGGCGCCCGCTGTCGTGGTGCGTCGGGTCCGTGCCGGCTCCCGGCGGGGGTCCGGTTCCGGCCGCCGCGGGGGCGGCCGGAACCGGGTGACCGGCGAACCGGTCGCGGCGGCGGGTCAGGCCCCGGACGCCTGGCGGTCGGTGACCAGCCGCATGTCGCAGTCGGCCAGGAACCGTTTGACGCCGGCCTCGGCCAGCGGCGGTTCGCCGTCCTCCAGCCGCAGCAGCCGGGCCAGCACGGCGGCCTTGCGGGCGTCCGGCACCCCGATCGCGGCCAGCGGCACCTGGTCCAGCGGCCGGCGCAGGTCCACCAGCCGCACCACGGTGTCCTCCCGCAGGAAGACGGTGCTGCTGGCCACCGGCCCGTCCGCGTCACCGACCGCCCGCTCGTCCATCCGGGCGAGCAGCTTGGCGACGGCCTGCCCGCAGCCGGGCTTGACCGGGTAGTGCAGCGCGTGCCGGATCACTTCTCCCATGGGTTGCCGTGGGCCCACATGGTGGACCGCGGGCAAGGCCGCGCGAGCGAAGAAATCCCGTGCCGACCGAGGGTCGCTCAGATCACGCTCCTGTTCCAGGTACGGGTTGATGGCCTCCTCGACCGCCCGCACCTCCGGTTGCATCGCCACGTGCCGCAGCGCCCGGACCAGTTCGCCCTCCACCTCCACCGCCCGCACGACCCGGTTGCCGTGCATGAACAGCGAGGTGCGGCGCAGCCGCGTGGTGTCGTCGACCCGGGCCCGCGGCGAGGTGTAGCCGGCCAGGATGCCCGCCACCTTCTCCTCGCTGCCGGGTTTGACGGTGAAGGTGATGGCGTGCCGCACGATGCCGTCGCCCATCCGGGCGCCGGCCTGCAACTTGCCCGTGGTCCCGCGGGGATTGCCGGTCTCCCGCAGCACCGCGAACCGCATCGAGCGGGTGTCGCGCACACACCCGTGCCACGGCCCGACCATCTCCAGGTGGGCCGGGCTGTCGACCCAGGACAGGAAGGGCAGCGCGCTCTCCCACTCACTGGTCAGCAGCCACTGGGACGGGTTCTCGATCGACTGGCACAGCTGGTCGCTGATGTGACCGGGTACCGCGGCGACCCGGCGGCACATCTGGTCGTACGCGTCGAGGAACCGCTGCTCGGCCCCGTCCTCGACCTCCAGCTGCAGCACGACGCGAAGCCGGGAGCCGTCGAGAGCGGATTGCGAGACCTTTTCGGCCAGCGGTGTCATGTTCCACCTCTCCTTCGAGAGCGAGATCGACCCCGAGGTCCGTGACTGATCGTCTCCGCGACGGCCGTCCGGTGCGAGATTTGTGATCCAATAGAGTGATGAGCGGCAATTGGGCCCTCAATCCGGCTATGAAGCCAGCCATGACTTCCACGGCCGATGACCGGGTTCCGGTCCTCATCGTCGGAGGGTCGCTCGTCGGCCTGTCCGCCTCACTCTTCCTGGGCCGCCTCGGTATCCGGCACACGCTGGTCGAGAAGCACCCCGACACCTCCAGCCACCCCCGCGGCCGGGGCAACAACCTGCGCACCATGGAGCTGTACCGCGCGGCCGGCGCCGAACCGCTGATCCGCCAGGCCGCCTCGGTGCTGGCCGACAACCACGGCATCCTCCAGGCCGGCTCGCTCACCGGCGACGACGCGCACTGGCTCTTCCGCCGGATCAGCCCCGGCGGCCGCCTGGAGGCCATCAGCCCGTCCGGCTGGTGCCTGTGCAGCCAGAACGACCTGGAGCCGGTGCTGCTGGGCTGCGCCCGCCGGCTCGGCGGCGACATCCGCTTCAACACCGAGCTGGTCTCGTTCACCCAGGACCGCGACGGCGTCACCGCCACGCTGCTCGACCGGGCCACCGGCGAGCGGCGCGAGGTACGGGCCGGCTACCTGCTGGCCGCCGACGGACCGCGCAGCTCGGTGCGCCGCGCCCTGGACATCGGCCAGTCCGGCCGCGGCGAGCTGTTCGCCAACGTCTCCATCACCTTCCGGGCCAAACGGCTCGCCGAAGCGGTCGGCGACCGGCGTTTCATCGCCTGCTACCTGACCGACCCGGACGCCGGCGGCGTACTGCTGCCGGTCGACAACCAGGAGAACTGGGTCTTCCACGCCCCCTGGAAACCCGAGGACGGCGAGACCCTGGAGGAGTTCACCGACGAGCGCTGCGCCACCCACATCCGCGCCGCCGTCGGCGTGCCGGACCTGGACGTCATGATCACCGGCAAGGCCCCCTGGCGGGCCGCCGAACGCGTCGCCGACCGGTACGCCGACGGCCGGGTGCTGCTGGCCGGCGACGCGGTCCACGAGATGTCGCCCACCGGCGCCTTCGGCTCCAACACCGGCATCCAGGACGCCCACAACGCCGCCTGGAAGCTCGCCGCGGTCATCGACGGCTGGGCCGGGCCCGAACTGCTGGAGACCTACGAGGCCGAACGCCGCCCGGTCGCCGTCGCCACCAGCGAACGCGCCTCGGCCCGCTCCGCCGAGCACAGCCACCCCGGTTACGCCCCGCCGGCCGGCGGCGGACCGCAGAAGGGCGTGCTGGTCGTCGCCCTCGGCTACCGCTACCCGCGCGGCGCGGTGCTTGGCGCCGACCCGGACGGCCCGGTCGTCCCGCAGGACTTCGAGCCGACCGGCGAGCCCGGCGGCCGCGCCCCGCACCTGTGGCTGACCGCCGCGCGGCAGGGCGAGCGGCGCTCCACGCTCGACCTGTACGAACGTTCCCTGGTGCTGCTGTCCGGCGACGGCGAGGCCGGCGCCGCCTGGCAGACCGCCGCCCGCGCGGTGGCCGAACGCCTGTCGGTACCGCTGGACGCCCACCGCCTCGGCACCGGCCCGCACGCCGACCTCACCCCGCAGGACGGCGCCGACTGGGCCGCCGCCCACGGTACGGCGGCCGACGGCGCGGTCCTGGTACGCCCGGACGGCTTCGTCGCCTGGCGCGCTTCCGGCGCGGTACCCGATCCGGAGGAGGAACTGACGCGGGTGCTGCGGGAGTTGCTGCGTCTGGGCTGAGGGCGGGGCCGGGGGTGCGGGGGAGCCGTCCGGGGCGCAGTGCGTTGCCGTTGCCCGGGGGTGCCGATCGCGCCGTCCGGGCGGTCCGGGAGTGCGGTGCGCTGTCGGCGGGTGCCGGTGCCGGTGCCGGGGTGCACGGTGCTCCGGTGCCGGCCGCGGTGTGGCGCGGAGGTGCGCGGAGGCGGCGCGGAGGCGCGGGCCGCGGTGTGGCGGGGGTGCGGGGTCAGGCCAGCAGGGCGGCGGCCAAGTGGTCGCCGGGGCCCCGCACCCCGGGCAGCGCGAAGAAGTAGCCGCCGCCGGTGGGCCGGACGTAGTCCACCAGCGGCTCGCCCGCCAGCCGTTCCTGCGCCGCCTGGAACTGCCGGGCGACGTCGCGCTGGTAGCAGCAGAACAGCAGGCCCACGTCCAGGTCGCCGTTGAGGTCGAGACCGCGGTCGTAGTTGTAGCCGCGGCGCAGCATCCGGCCCGCCGCACTCCGCGCGGTCCGCGGGTTGGCCAGCCGGATGTGCGCGTCCAGCGAGGTGACCTGCCCCCGCGGGTCGGCCGCGTAGTCCGGGACGTCGGACTCCGCGGTGCCGTCCAGCGGCGCGCCGGAGTCCCGGCGGCGGCCGATCATCGTCTCCTGCTCCTGGAGCGAGACCCGGTCCCAGAACTCCACCAGCATCCGGATGATCCGGATCACCTGGTACGAGCCGCCGTCCGCCCAGGCCGGCTCGCCGTCCGCCGCGCCGCGCGTCCAGATCAGCGCGTCGGCGGTCGCCGGGTCGGCCACGTCCGGGTTGCCGGTGCCGTCCTTGAAGCCCAGCTGGTTGCGCGGCGTGCCGCTGGGCCGGGGTGCCGCCCGGAAACCGTCGGCCTTCCACACCGGCTGCATCCCGGAGCGGGTGTGCCGGGTGATGTCGCGCAGCGCGTGCATGACCGTGTCGCGCGAGTCGGCGCAGATCTGCAACGAGATGTCACCGTGCAGCTCGGCGGAGCCGTCGGTGTGGTCGTCGGGGAAGACCGGCATCGCGGTCAGCCGCGCCGGACGGCGGTCGGCCAGCCCGTAGCGGTGGTCGAACAGCGACGCGCCGACGCCCACCGTGACGGTGAGCCCGTCGCTGGGCACGACCGGCCCGAGCGTGGCGCTGTCGGACGGCACGGCCGCCACGTCACCGGCCGGCGCCGGCCCGCCCGCGGTCAGGAACCGCGCCCGGTCGGTCAGCGTGCGGAACATCTCGCGCAGCGCCGCGCGGTCCGGCGCGATCGCCTGGAGGGAGACGAACGTCGCGGCCTGCTGCTGCGGGGTGACGATGCCCGCCTGGTGGACGCCCTCGAACGGGACGCGGCGGCCGGACGCCGGGGCGGCGGTCGCGGTCATCGCGTCGGCCACCCCGAACGCGGCCGCGCCGGCCCCGGCGGCGCCGACCGCGGTGGCGCCGCGCAGGAAGGCCCGGCGGCCCACCGGTGACGGGCGCGGTGTGCTCGTGCCGGCGTCCGGTGTCGGGTGCGGTGTGTTCATGCTGACGTCCTCGGGGCGAGCAGTCCGGGCAGCGACGAGAGGTCTTCCAGGGCCTGGCCGAGATCGCCGTCGACCCGGGCGCGCCGTTCGCGGTCCAGGCTCCGCGCCGGCGTCCAGCCGCCGCCGGCCGTACGGCACGCGGCCACGTCGGCGTCGGCCCGGTCCAGGTCCCGGGTGACGGTGGTGAGCAGCGCCGGGTCGCGTGGCCGGATCAGCGGGGTCAGCGCCCGGACCACCTCGCGGGTGCCGGCGATGTTGGCGCCCACCGTGGCCAGCGTCGTCCCGCTGCCGTAGTCGGCCGAGCCGCCGAGCTGGAACTCCAGGGCGTTCTCCAGGATCTCGTGCGCCCGCAGCGGCAGGTCGCCCGGATCGGTGTCCTCGCTGGGGAAGTCCCGTTCCAGGGCGGTCACGTCCTTGACCAGCCGCGCGGTCAGCGGCCGCAGCCGGTCCGCGCCCCGCCCGTGCCACAGCCCGTACTCGACGGCCTCGAACCCGGTCCAGCCGGCGGACGCCTCCCCGCCGGGCCGCCCGTCCGCCATGCCGTCGACGGCGTCGTCGAAGTCGCCGAAGGAGTGGTAGGCGGCGCCCAGCCGTTCGTAGTCCAGATGCCCGGTCAGCCAGTCGCGCCGGGCGGCGGACAGGTCGCCGCGCCGCACGTCGCCGTCCAGCCGCCGCACCGCGGTCAGCAGCACGGGCAGCCGGCCCGAGACCCACGAGCGGTACGCGGTGACCGGTGCGGTCATCGCCAGGTCCGGCACCGGCCGGTATCCGGCCGCCGCCCCGCTCGCCCGGCCGCTGACCGTCACCGGCCGCGAGGTGCGCTTGGTGCCGTCGGAGAAGACGCAGCGCACCGCGTAACGCCCGGCGGCCAGCGTGGTGTTCAGCGGCGCCGCGTGCCGCGGGGTGAGCCACGGGATCTCGCCGTAGACCCGCCCGCCGCCGGCGTCGGTCAGGTACACCGACACGTACGCGGTGCGCGAGCTGTCGGTGACGGTGAACGCCACCGGCCCGGCCGCCATCCGCGTCGCGGGCGTGCCGCACCGCGCGGTGTCCACCGCGAGCGGCCCGCCGGCGACCGCGGGGGAGTGGCCCCGCGCGGCGCCCAGCCCGGCGCCCGCAGCGACCGCCGCCAGCGCCAGCCCGGCCGCCGCCGCCCGCCGGCCGGACACCCGGCGCGGTCCGGCCCATCGGAAGGACCGGCCGGGCTCCGGGGCCGGGTCCGGCTCGGGGTCCGGCTCGGACATGGCGGGGGAGTCCTCTCGGTGGGCCGGCGGCGGTCGGTCACGCGGGTGGTGCGGTGTGCGATGTGCGGTCACGCGGGTCGTGCGGTGTGCGGTCGTTCAGGTCGGGCGGGCGTGCAGGTTACGCGGTCGGGCGGTCGTGCGGGCGACGCCGTCAGTTGAAGATGTCGGTGATCGGCGTGGCGCTCGCGCTGGCGCCGACCTTGCCCAGGCCGTACAGCTGCTCCAGCGTGGCGAGCACGTCGTAGTGGTCGGCGCTGTCGCTGAACTGACCGGTCTTGACACCGGCGCCCACGAAGAGCGTGGGGATCTGGTTGCTCTCGGTGTAGTCGTCCTCGTCCCAAGTGACGATCAGCAGGCTGTTGTTGGCCTTCGCCCAGGTCGCGTACGACGAGATGTTGTCGTTCAGCCAGCTGTCGGCCTGGTTGATGGTGCCGTCGTGCATGTCGTCGTCCAGGTTCGGGATGACGAACGAGACGGTCGGCAGCTTGCTGTAGTCGGAGGGGAAGGAGGAGAACGGCAGCGAGTCGGAGGTCGGCACGTTGCTGAAGTTGATCCACGGCGCGTGCTTGCGCGCGTAGGACCCCGATGTGCAGGTCGTCGAGCCGGTGCTCGGCAGGCCCTCGGAGTACCCCTTGAACGTCTTGCCGGCGGCGAGCAGTTCGGAGCCGAGGTTCGCCGCACTGCCCGCGCTGACCGGGCAGCTGTCGGCGGTCAGCCCGTCGGTGCTCCCGGAGAACAGCGCCATGTAGTTGGGCTCGCTGGGGTGCGTCACACCGAACGACGAGGTGAGCGAAGCCCCTTGGGAGGCGAGCGAGTTGATGTACGGGGCCTGGGCGGTGTTGCCGATGATGTCGGAGTAGGAGTGGTTCTCCTCCATCACCACCACGACGTGGGCCGGCGCGGCGACGGCGCTGGCGGCCGGCCCGACCGGCGTGACGGAACCGGCGTGCGGGTAGAGGGCGGCGGCGACGAAGGCGGCCGCCGCGGCGGCGGCGGCGAACGGGAGGGCGGGACGCAGCTTGAGGCGCATCGTTTCTCCATGGGGGGAAGGGGGCACCGGGCGTCGGCCCGGCCGAGCGGCGCAGCAGATGATCCGCTGCCCGGCTCACCCTCCGCGCGGAGTTCCGGGGACCCACGGGTGAACAGAGGCTGAACGATGGTGGGGTACCGTCCGGCAGTCACTGCCCGGAACCGCCGCGCCGCACCCGAACACCCGGGCACCGTCGGCCATATGACGCTACAACACATACCTCGGCCGGGGGTAGACGTAGGTCCGCGCCCCGGGCGACGGTGCCCGGGGCGCGGAGAACTGACGAAGCGTCAGGAATGGTCAGCGAACGCGGCCGCCCTCGTCCGCGTCCTCGTCGGACTCCGACTCCTCCTGCGGGAGATGGACGTCGTCGACGGCTATGTTGACCTCGACCACGTCCAGGCCGGTCATGCCCTCGACCTCGCTGACCACGGTGGAGCGGATCTGCCCGGCCAGCCGCATGATGTCGACGTCGTACTCGACGACCACGTCCAGGTCGACCGCCGCCTCCTTCTCGCCGACCTCGACCTTCACGCCCCGGGTGACGCTGCTGTCCCGGCTGCCGCCCGGTACCCGGTCGCGCATGGTGCCCAGCGCCCGGCTCATCCCGGCGCCCAGGCCGTAGACGCCGGGTACCTCCCGGGTCGCCATGCCGGCGATCTTCTCCACCACGTCGTTCGCGATGCTGGTGCGGCCGCGCTCCTCCGCCTTGATGTCCGTACCGCTGCGTCCCTGCGGCGACCGGTCCGACTGCTCGCCCCCGCCGGGCCGGGTGTCCTTGGCGTTGCGGGAGAGGGTGTCTGTCATGGGGTTCTCCTGACTCGTCCGATGCGTGCCTCCGGCCTTCTCGCGTCCCGCCGGGCCGGCCCGCCCGCTCGGCGCGCCCACGGCACGCGACCTCAGGCCAAGCCTAGTCCGATCTGTGACGATTGGCACTTATTGTCGGATTAGCGGGGGCGTGGTGGGCGCCGCGGTCGCTCCCTGAGCCGGGGCAAGGCCGCGCAGGCCGCTCGCCTTACGGGAGAAGCGGCGCTCGCCCCACGGGAAGAGCGGCGCTCGCGTCCCGGGAAAAGTGCGCTCGCCCCACGGGGAAAGGCGGCGCCGCGCTCCGGCCAGCGACCGTGTCGCGCACGCGTCGGCGCCCCGGTCAAAGCCAGCCCGTGCGCAGCACCCCCACCGCGCGGCCGGCACCTCGCACCATCCGCCCGCGCCGCCCGCCCGCACCTGCCGCCCTTCGGCCCGCGGCGCTCGCCCCTTGCTCCCCGAGCCGGTGCCCTCGTCCTCCGCTGCCTACGCCCTCACGTCTTCTGCCGCCGACGTCGTCGCACCGGCGCCGGCACCAGCAACGGCGCCGGGTCGCCGCCGACGTCATCCGCCGGCGTCATCCGCCGGCGTCGCCGCCGCCCGCCGCCGCGCACTCCGTGTGCCTTGTGCCTACGCCGTCGTGCCTCGTGCCTACGCCGTCGTGCTTCGTGCCCACGCCGTCGTGCCTACGCTGTCGCCTCCGCCGGTTCACGCGACTGCTTCCGTGCCGGTGCGGCGACCGCGTCCGGCACGATCAGGCCGGTGAAGTACACCGTGCGGTGCAGTCGGAACCCCATCGATTCGTAGAGCCGGATCGCGCCGGTGTTGTCGCCGGCGGCGTGCAGCATGGGGCGCCCGCCGCGGGCCCGTATGCCGGCCGCTACCGCCGCGACCAGCCGTCCGGCCAGGCCCTGGCCCCGGAACGCCGGGTCGGTGCATACCGCGCTGATCTCGGTCCACCCCGGCAGGTGCAGGCGTTCGCCGGCCATGGCCACCAGTGCCCCGCCGCGCCGTATGCCCAGGTAGCCGCCCAGTTCCACGGTCCGCTCCAGGAACGGTCCCGGCCTGGTGCGCTCGACCAGGTCCAGCATCTCCGGCACGTCGGCCGCGCCGAGCGGCACCGCCTCCGGGGCCGGCGCGCCCGCGACCCCGTCGCCGAGCATCTGCACGCCCCGGATGCGGAACGCCACCTCCCACCCCGGCGGCGGCGCCACGTCGACCGCCGCGAACCCGGCCTGGCCGCCCGGGCCCAGCAACGCGGCCAGGTCCGCCCAGTCCCGCTCGTCCGGGTCGTCGGGCCACCCCAGGAACGGGCACACGTCACCCCCGGCGTACCGCAGCACCCGCCCGCGCCGCTCCGCACGGTGGCCGTCCGGCCCGGTGAGCGCCGCCAGCCCCGGATTCGCCAGCGCGGGGTCCACCGAGGCGGGGTTCGCCGGTGCGGTGTCTGCCGGTGCCGGGTTCGCCGGTGCCGGGGCCGCCGGTGCGGGCGAGGCGGGCGATGCCGTGGTCGGGGTGGGCGGCCGGGGTATCGCGGTGGGGGTGGAGGACGCGGGAGGGGTGGTCGGCGCGGTCGGCGCGGGAGACGTGGCCGACGCGGGAGATGTGGCTGGCGCGGGAGAGGTGGCAGGCGCGGCCGGCGACCCGGCCGGTGAGGTCGCTGCGGCATGCCCCGTGCCGGCCGGCGCCCCCTGCCCCGCTGCCCGCCCGCCGTGCGGCGTCGGCTCCCCGCCCGAGGGGGTCGCAGCCGTCATGCGGTCACCTCGATGACCGTCTTGCCGATCGCGTGGCCGCTCTCCACCGACCGCTGGGCCCGGCCGGCCTCGTCGAGGCCGAAGACCGCTGTCACCCCGGGCGACAGCACGCCGGCCACCGCGAGCCGGGCCACCTCGGCGAGGGCGTCCGCGCCGCGGACCCGTTCGACCATCACGCCGCCGAAGCGGCCGGCGGTCACCGGGTCGCCGGCGGTGACCAGCCGCACGCCCGGCAGGGCGGAGGCGACCGCCTCCAGGCCCGCGCCGCCGGCCAGGTCGAGCACCGCGTCCACCCCGTCCGGCGCCGCGGCCGCCACCCGGTCCGCCACGCCGTCGCCGTGGGCCACGTGGACCGCGCCGAACGACTCCACCAGCTCCCGCTTGCCGGCGCTCGCCACGCCGACCACCCGGATCCCCTCGTGCGCCGCGATCTGGGCCGCGGCCACGCCGACACCGCCGCCGGCGCCGACCAGCACGAGCGTCGAGCCGCGCGGCAGCGCCAGTTGGCGCAGCGCGTCGTACGCGGTGGCCGCCGCGACCGGCAGGGCCGCCGCGTCGGTGAACGACAGCTCCGGCGGTTTGTGCGCGGTCAGCGCGGCCGACAGCAGCGTCCGGCGGGCGTAACCGCCGGTCAGCGGATTGCCGAAGACCTCGTCGCCGACCGCGAAGTCCTCGGTGTCCGGGCCGACGGCCTCGACCACGCCGGCCACCTCGTTGCCGAAGACCACCGGGAAACCACCGTCGGCCACGGCGGGCATCATCCCGGAACGCAGCTTCCAGTCCACCGGGTTCACCCCCGCGGCCCGCACCGCGATCCGCACCTGCCCCGGACCCGGCTCGGCCACCGGCAGGTCGGCGTACCCCTCCACCTCGGGTCCGCCGAACGCCGTGAACACATACGCCTCAGGCATCGCCCTGCTCCTTTCCCACGTTCCCAGTCGACTCGTCCCGCCCCGACGTCCCACTCCCCGGCGCGTGTGCACCGCGTCGCTCACCGTTCCAGCCGCCCGGTCCGCCCTGCTATTCCCCGGTACCGGACATGTGCCACGGATGGGTGACACCGTCTCGGTGGGGTGCGTCGGCGGCAGGCGGTCCGGTCCGCAGCCGGCTGCGGACGTCCTTCCGTAACCGAACGGAACCGGAACGAACGGAACCGAACCGAAGCACCACGAAGCGCGCCGCACCGCACCGCAACGTTCCGGCAGGTTCGCCTCCGGCGGTCGACTCCCGGGCGGTCTCCGTACACTGACGGGCATGGCATGCCGCATCAGTGAGTTGATCATCGACACCGCCGACCCCGAACGGTTGGCCGCGTTCTGGAGCGAGGTCCTCGACTACGTCGAACTCAGCCGGGAAAGTGACGGAAGCATCGAGATCGGGCCGGCCGGCGTCGGCTTCGGCGGTCCGCAGCCCACCCTCATCTTCAGCCTCAACAGCGACCCGCGGCCCGGGAAGCTTCGACTGCACATCGACGTCAACGCCACGGACCGCGACCAGGCCGCCGAGCTCCAGCGCCTGCTCGACCTCGGCGCCAGGCCCGCCGACATCGGCCAGAGCGGCACCGAGAACTGGCACGTCCTGATCGACCCGGAAGGCAACGAGTTCTGCCTCCTGAACGCCCGGCTCCAGCCCCTGTAACACGTGACGGGACTCAGGTTGACGCGATGAGTTGACGCCACGGATGGACGCGGCGAGTTGACGAAGCGCCGGGCCGAACGTTGACGCAGTGAGTTGACGTACTGAGTCGACGCAACGGGAGCCGGGCGGCCACGCGTGCCGGAGCCGGGTGAACGGACGGGGGCGGGAATCGTCGTGCCCCCGTCCCGAGCCCCGCCCGTCCGTATGACGCCCGGCCCACGACGTTTGCCCCGCGGCAGGACCGGCGACGTACCGGACCGGGGCGGCGCCGGAGCCAGGACCGCGTGACGCCTTCCGGTTCGGCCCGCGCCCGCGGAACGCCGCAGCGGCCGGGACCGCGACCCCGCCCGCCGGCACCGCCATCGCCCCCGCCGGGAGACCGGCCACCGCGGTCCGCCGCCCACCGCCCCCGGCGCAGGACGCCCCCGCTACCAGCGGTGGTGGACCTGGCCGCGAATCCTGCGGTCGTACAGGTCGGCGATCGCCTTCAGCGTCTCCGGGCCCAGCGGCGCAAGCGCGGCCGCGGCGGCGTTGCCCCGGGCCTGGGTGACCGACCGCGCGCCGGGGATGACGCTGGTGACGCCGGGTTGCTGCATGATCCACCGCAGCGCCGTCCCGGCCGGTGTCGCGCCGTGCGGGGCCAGCGCGGCGAACTCCCGGGCCGCCGCCAGGCCCTCGGTGTACTCGACGCCCGAGAACGTCTCGCCCTGGTCGAACGCCTCGCCGGCACGGTTGTAGGAGCGGTGGTCGTCGGCGGGGAAGACCGTCGACCCGGTGTACTTGCCGGTCAGCAGCCCGGAGGCCAGCGGTACGCGTGCGATGATCCCGACGCCCGC
Source organism: Streptantibioticus silvisoli (assembly GCF_027947535.2). GTDB lineage: Bacteria > Actinomycetota > Actinomycetes > Streptomycetales > Streptomycetaceae > Streptantibioticus_C > Streptantibioticus_C silvisoli. The sequence continues at coordinate 62,454 of NZ_JAAGKO020000003.1, read as the reverse complement.
CTCCGCCGCGGCCGGCAGCACGTGCTCCAGCGGCTTGAGCCGGAACGGGTTGAGGATGATCTGCACGCTGGCCACCCCGGGCCTGGCGATCGCGGTGAGCGCCTCGGCGCACGTCTCCACGCTCACGCCGTACGCGGCGATCCGGTCCTCGGCCACCAGCGTGTCCAGCGCGTCGAAGACCGCGTCGCGGGAGTACACCAGGGTCGGCGGGCAGTGCAGTTGCACCAGGTCCAGCCGGTCCACGCCCAGGTTGGACCGCGAACGGTCGTTCCAGGCGCGGAAGTTGGCCAGGTTGTAGTTCTCCGGCACCTGGTCGGCCCGGCGGCCCATCTTCGTCGCGGTGAACACACCGGAGTCCGGCCGCTCCGCGAGGTGGCGCCCGATCAGCCGCTCGCTGCGCCCGTCGCCGTACACATCCGCGGTGTCGAAGAACGTCACCCCCTCCTCGACGGCCGCGTCCAGCACCGCGAGGGCGTCGCGCTCGTCGACCTGCCCCCAGTCGGCGCCCAGCTGCCACGTCCCCAGCCCGACGACGGACACCGCACGGCCCGTCCTGCCCAGTACTCGCTGTTCCATGCCCCGAATCGTACGGCGTTCAACCACACCGCCGCGTCACCACCACCCGCCTTCGGCCGCGACGGCAGCACGGCGGGATGGGTACCGCCGGTGAGACTCCCCGGCCGGAGCGTTCTCCCTTTCCGGCGCAGGGCCCCCTGGATCGGCCACCCTGGAATTCGGCCTCATCATGGTCACGTGACGCCATGGATGCGGTGCCACTGGGGCGAGGAAGACGTCTGGTTCCTCTTCGAGGTCGACACCGAAGGCCGGGTGACCCGGCAGAGCGAACTCGAAGGACCTGGGCTGACCCCGATCGCGGCGGCCTCTCTCGTGGAATGGCAGCGGGCCTGCGCCGCAGGCCGCCTCGGCGACTACGACAACAGGTTCGGGCTCACCGCGGAACTGCCCGTCCCCGAGTGGGAAGGCCACGATCCGCAGCCGCTGACCCGCGACGAGTTCGAGGAGGTCTGGGAGGCCGCCCGCCGGCGGATCGCCGCCCGGCCGTCATGACCCCGCGGGACCCACGAGGCGCCTGCCGGTCCGTCACCGTTTCCGGGCGGCCCGTGGCCGAAGCCCATCCGGACCGGCGTCGAGCCGGACGAGGATGCGGTCGGTCCGGCGGCCTCGCCGGTGGTGTCGTGGACGATCACGGCCGTGTGCGGTTCACGGTCGCGTCCGCCCCGCACCGCCCGCCCCGCCCCCCTCAACTCACCCCCCGACCTCCGGCGGGACCCCCGTCTCGGCGACCTCGTGGCCCTTCGCGTCGTCGACGATCAGGGTGACGATCGCGTCGCGGCTCATCGCGCTGACCAGTTCGATCCGTACCGCGCCGGTGCCGGAACGGGCGACGCACACGCTGCCGGCCGGGGTGCGGTGGCCGGCCGCGTCGCGCGTCACGACGTGATACGTGCGGCCCGGCAGCAGCCCGGACAGGGCCACCGGGACCCGGGTGCCCCACGGTTCGGCCACCGGCGGCCCGGTCCGGGTCAGCGTCACCCGCGGCGCGGCCCCCGGTGCGGGCGGCCCGGCGCCGTGAGCCCGCAGCACCAGCGCGCCGGTGCCCAGGAAGCCCGCCGCCGTCAGCGCCGCCGCGAGCAGCACCGCGCACCGCCGCGCCGACCGGGCGCCCCGGACCCGGCGCACCACGAGGTCGCCCAGGCCCGCACTGGGCGCCGGGCGTGGTCCTGCGGCGCCCGGCGGCACGTACTCCGCGTACCGGAACGTCCGCAGGACCTGCTCGGTGCCCTCGATGTCGGCCGCGCACTCCGCGCAGCAGGCCAGGTGCCGTACCAGCCGCTCCGGCAGCGGCAGCCGCAGCATCAGGTACTCGGTCGCCTCCAGCCGCACCGGGTGGCAGGGCGGGCCGCCGGTCAGGCCAGCCATCCGTTCTCCTCCAGCACCAGCCGCAGCGCCCGGACCCCGTAGTACAGCCGGCCGCGCACCGCGGACGCGGGTACCCCGAGGCGGCGCGCGAGGTCCGCGCCGGTGCGTCCGTTGTAGTAGACCTCCACCACCGTCCTGCGGTGCTCCGGGCTCAGCCGCCGCAGCGCCTCGTCCAGCTGGATGTTCGACAGCAGCCGGTCGAACGGGTCGGCGCCACCGGTGCGTCGCGCCCGCGGGCCCCCGGACGCCGGCCCGGTCCCGCGGTGGCCGGCGGCGTCCGCCATCGCGTCGCGGGCGATGGCGAACAGCCAGGAACGCAGCGTGCCGCGGGCCGGGGCGGGGCGCCGGCCGGTCCGCCAGGCGCGGACGAACGTCTCCTGCACGACGTCCTCCGCCAGCCACCGGTCGTCCAGCGTCTTCAACACGAAACCGAACAACTCGCCGCCGTACCGCTCGTAGGCGTCCCGGACATCCTGCGGGGTGCGCAGCGACTCCCCGCACCCCCGGGCCGGTGCCGCGGAGCGCCGCGTCTGCCACATCCCGTTCCCCACCCTCGACCTGTCGATCCGCGTCCCGCAGGTGAATACGTAACGCGCCGGCGAAACGTTGAACGTGGCGGCGAACAATTCGGCGCGGCCGTCACCGGACCCGCCGCGCCGCGCCCCGGACCCCTGACGTCACCGGTGAATCGGTTCCAGCCGGTCCCGTGCGCCTGCTGCCGCGCCCGCCACCCGGTGCTCGATGAACCCGCAGGTCCGCACGGGTGTGACCTTGACAGTCGCGGTCGGGCGCCGCAGGATGACCCCGTTCTGGAATCGATTCACCGGGGTGGTACGTGGTCCGGCTCAGCGATGTCGCGGCGCGGGCGGGCGTCTCCATGGGGTCCGCGTCCCGCGTGGTCAACGGGCATCCCGGCGTGCGGCCGGAGATCCGCGAACGGGTCCGGACGGCCGCCCGCGAACTGGGCTACCGGCCCGACCCGCTGGCGCAGGGCCTGCGGGCCCGCCGCAGCCGGCTGGTGACGCTGGTGGTGCCCGACATCACCAACCCCTTCTTCGCCGAACTCGCCAGGGAACTCGAACTCGACTGCGCCGCCCGCGGATACCAGCTGGTGCTGCGCAACTCGATGGAGTCGCCCGCCACCGAGTACGACGCGCTGCTCTCCGCGCTCGACCACCGCCCCAGCGGCATCGTCGTGGTCCCCACCGCCGGTACCACCGCCCTGCCGGCGACCGGCGACGTGCCGCTCGTGGTCTGCGACCGCCGGCTCCCGGGCGGTGCGGCGCCGACCGTCGTCAGCGACAACCGCCAGGGCGCCAGCGCGGCGACCGCCTACCTGATGGGCCTGGGCCACCGGCGCATCGCCTGTCTCGCCGGACCGCCGGGCGTGCACGCCGCCGACGAGCGGCTGGCCGGCTACCTCGCCCTGACCGGCGGCACCCCCGAGGGCCACGGCCCGGTCGTACGCGGCCCCTTCGACTACGCGACCGGCCAGCGTGCCGCCCGCGAACTGCTCGACCTCGACCGCCCGCCGACCGCGATCCTGGCCGGCAGCGACCAGCAGGCCATCGGCGTCCTGCACGCCTGCCTGAACCGCGGTCTGCGCGTCCCCGACGACATCTCGGTCTGCGGTTTCGACGCCATCGCGCTGTCCGCGCTGACCAGCCCGGCCCTGACCACCGTCCGCCAGCCGGTCCGCCGGATCGCCGCCCGGGCCATGGAGTTCCTGCTCGGCCCCCGCCCGCCGGACCCCGCGGGGTTCCCGGCCCCCGCCGGCGCGGACGACTGCGCCGGTGCCGGGGACTCCGTCGGTGCGCGGGACTCCGCCGGCGCGCGGGGCTCCACCGGCGCGCGGGACTCCACCGGCGCCGCAGACTCCGCCGGTGCCTCGGATTCCGCCGGCGCGCGGGACTCCACCGTCGCCGGGTCCTCCACCCGCGCCGCAGACCCCTCCGCGCCGCACTCCGACGTACGGAACGCCCCCGCACCGCACCCCGCCGAGCCGGACGCGGACCTGCCGCACCCCGCCGCGCCCGTCCTCGTCAGCCTCCCCACCGAACTCGTCGTCCGCGCCTCCTGCGCGCCGCCCCCGGAAGGAACCCGCACGCCATGAACACCGGTGAAACGCCACCCGAGCCGCCCGCCCGGCCCGCCGCTCCCCGGCCCCCCGCCAGCCGGTCCGACACCCCCCGGCCCGTCGTCGTCTTCGGCTCGCTCAATCGCGACATCCGGCTGGCCGCCGAGCGCATCGCCCGCCCCGGTGAGACGGTCGGCGGTGCCGAACTCACCAGCCGCTGGGGCGGCAAGGGCGCCAACCAGGCGGTGGCCGCGGCCCGGCTCGGCGGCGGACCGGTGCTGTTCGTCGGCGCGGTGGGCGACGACGTCACCGGCCGCGAGGCGCTCGCCGCGCTCGACGCGGACGGGGTCGACCGCCGTCACGTCGCCGTGGTGCCGGGCACCCCGACCGGGACCGCCGTCGTCATCGTCGAGGACGCCGGCGACAACGCCATCACCGTCGCCCCGGGCGCCAACGCCACCGTCCGCGCGGCCCAGTTGGCGCCGGTGCTGGCCGAACGGGAACCCGGCGTGCTGGTCGCCTGCTTCGAGGTGCCGCTCGACGAGGTCCGGGCCGCCGCCCGGCTGGCCGCCGACGCCGGCTGGCAGGTGATCGTCAACCCGGCGCCGGCCACCGCACGGCTGACCGGGAGGTGGCCGGACGGTTGCCTGTTCACCCCCAACGCCCACGAACTCGCCGCCCTCACCGGCGGTTCCGCCGACGCCCCCGGGATCGGCGCCCGCCGGCTCGCCGCCGACCTGCGCGGCACCGTCGTGGCCACCCTCGGCGGCGACGGGGCCCTGGTCGCCGGCCACCGGGAGGACGGCGCCGACCGGGTCGCCGCGCCCCGGGTCGCCGTCCGCGACACCACCGGCGCCGGCGACGCCTTCAACGGCACCCTCGCCTGGTGCCTGGCCCGCGACACCGAACTGGTCGAGGCCGCCCGCGTCGCGGTCGCCGCCGCGTCCGCCTCCACCGAGCACGAGGGCGCCCGCGAAGGCATGGTGGACCTCGCCACGCTGACGCGGCTGGCCGGCCTGCCCACCACCGACTGACATGCGGGACTCCCCACCGCCGGACTTCCCGCCCCCCGCCACTCCGCCGTCGGGCACCCCGCCGCCGGGCACGTCCCGGTCCGGCTCGCCACTCCCCGGTACCCCGAACCCGGGTACGTCGCCACCCGCCACTCCGCCATCGGCCACGTCCCGGTCCGGCTCCGCGCCTCCCGGCTCCCCGCCGCCGCCGGCTCCACCGCCCCCCGGCACCGCCCACCCCCTCACCGTCGCCTCGCCCGTGCTCGGTGAACGCGTCGCCTGCTGGGCGTCCGTTCCCGACGCCCCGGCCGACGCGGACAGCGGTTACCCCGTGCTGCACCTGCTGCACGGCCGGGGCAGCGGCTACGCGCACACCCTGCGGCTGCTGGAGCGGATCCGGGCGGCGGAGGCCGCCGGGCGGGTGCCGCCGCACGTCGTGACCGGGATCGACGCCCCGTGGAGCGACCGGGCCGGCTGGTACGCCGACTCCGTCCATCCGCGCGGCCGGCCGGTCGCCACCGCGCTGCTCGACGACGTGCTGCCCGCCCTGGAGGCGGCGCTGCCGGTCCGCGCCGACCGGCGGACACGGGCGGTCGGCGGCTGGTCGATGGGCGCGGCCGGCGCGCTGCGGCTGGCCTTGCTGCGCCCGCGGGCGTTCTCCCGGGTGCTGGCGCTGAGCCCGGCCGTATACGAGGCGCTGCCACCGCCCGGGTCGAACATCCGCGTCTTCGGGGCGTTCGGAGACGCCACCACCGCGTTCGACGAGGCGCGCTGGCGGCGGGTCAACCACGCCGTGCTGATCGCCGCCCGGGACCGGCGGTGGCCGCTGCGGGTGGCGGTCGCGGTGGGCGACGCCGAAGTGCCGGGGCTGCGCGAGGCGCGGGCGCTGCACCGGGCGCTGGCCGACCGCGGTGCCGACAGCGGTCTGCGGGTGCTGCCCGGCGGCCACGACTGGACGGTGTGGCGGCCCGGTTGCGACTGGGCCTGGCCGTGGCTGTGGCGTACCGGATGCGGTGATTCGCCCCCGATGAAGAATAGTGACTAAAGCGGACGAACGCCCGCCGGCCTGAAGGCGGCTCAGGAAACAAATCCTTAACTTCTGTTGACAGCCCCGGCGGCGGGCGGCCACGCTGGCCGCATCCCACTGTAATCGTTTGCAGTTACGCGAACGAGGTTGCTGTAATCGATTACTGTCCCATTTTGTCGGAGGCGGACGTGCACTCACGGCCTGGAACGGCGCCCACGATCGAGACGATCGCGCGCCACGCGGGAGTGTCCACCGCGTCCGTCTCCCGGGTGCTGCGCGGCCTGGGCGGCCGGCCCGATACCGTCGCCCGGGTGCGGGCCGCGGCCACCGAACTGGGCTACGTGCCCAACGCGATGGCCCGCTCGCTGCGCGGCGGCCAGTCCCGCCAGGTCACCTTCGCGATGCCGGACATCGGCAACCCCGTCTACATCGCGATGGTCCGCCGGATCCAGCAGGTCGTGCGCGCCGCCGGATACCGGCTGCTGCTGCACTCCACCGGCGCCGACCCGGCCGAGGAGCTCGCCGCGCTGCGCGCCCTGGCCGACCGGCACTCCGACGGGCTCATCCTCTGCCCGATCCGGGTCACCCCGGCCCACCTGGAGGAGCTCGCCCGGTCCGCCGCCCCGGTGGTCGTCATCGGATCGGTACCGGAAGAGGTGCCGGTCGACAGCGTCCGGGCCGACTCGGTCACCGGCGCCGAACTCGCCGTGCGCCACCTCGTTGCGGCCGGCCGCCGCCGGATCGGTTTGCTCAACGGTCCCGCCGACACCGTGCCCGGCGCCGCCCGGCACCGCGGGTACGAACGGGGGCTGGAGGTCTGCGGCCTGCCCCACGACCCCGCCCTGACGTCGTTCGGCCGGTTCGACGCCGTCTCCGGTGAGGCGGCCGCCCGCGACCTGCTGGCACGGGTGCCCGGCGTGGACGCGCTGTTCTGCGCCAACGACCTGATCGCGGTCGGCGCGCTGCGCGCGTTGCGCGGCACCGGCCGCGACGTGCCGGCGGACGTGGCCGTGGTGGGCGTGGACAACACCGATCTCGCCGAGGCCTGCTGGCCCCCGCTGACCAGCGTGGACCTCGGATCCCAGGAGCGCGGCCGGCTGGCCGCCGAACTCCTGATCGCCCGGCTGGACGCCTCCGGCCGGCCCCCGGTCAGCCGGCTCGCGGTCCAGCCGCGGCTGGTCGTCCGTGGCTCCTGCGGCAGCACCGCGGGAACCACGGCTACGCACAAGGAGATGTCGTGAGCGCCGTAGCCCAAGCGCCGACCGCCCCGGCGGCCGGGCGCCCGCCCCACCGCCGCGGGCGGTCAGGTGGCCGGATGACACCGGACGTATGGGTACTGCTGCTGCCCGCGCTGATACCCATCGTGGTGCTGAGCCTGGGCCCGCTGATCTACGGCGTCTACCTCGGCTTCACCGACGCGCGCGCCGGGCTGTACGTGCCCACCGACTTCATCGGCCTGGCCAACTTCAAGGAACTCGTCCACGACGACCTGTTCTGGAGCTCGTTCAAGATCGGACTGGTCTGGGCGGTGTCCGTCACCGTGCTGCAGTTCGTCCTGTCCCTGGGCCTGGCGCTGCTGCTCAACGTCGAGGGCCTGCGCTTCCGCGGCCTGGCCCGGGTGCTGGCCCTGGTGCCGTGGGCCATGCCGCCGGTGGTCATCGGCATCATGTGGCGGCTGGTCTACCACCCGGACGCCGGCATCCTGAACCAGACGCTGCAGAGCGTCGGCGTGCTGCACCACAACGTCGACTGGCTGTCCGGCTTCGCCATCGCGCTGCCCGCCGTCATCGTGGTCGGGGTGTGGACCGGGATGCCGCAGACCACCGTCACGCTGCTCGCCGCCCTCCAGGGCGTGCCCGGCGAACTCGGCGAGGCCGCCGCCCTCGACGGCGCCGGCGCCTGGGCCCGGTTCCGGGTGGTGAGCTGGCCGGCCATCAAGCCGGTGGTCGTCTCCATCACCACGCTGAACTTCATCTGGAACTTCAACGAGTTCGGCCTGGTCTACGTACTGACCGCCGGCGGACCCGGCGGCAAGACCCAACTGCCCATGCTCTTCGCCTACATGGAGGCGTTCCGCTACGGCCACTTCGGCTACGCGGCCGCGCTGGGCGACGTCATGGTCGTCGTCATCGCCGTCCTGCTCGTGGTGTACATGCGGGCCCAGAGCCGGGGGGAGCGGTCATGAGTTCCCCCCACACCCGCACCCGCCCCGCCGTCCGCGGCCTGCAGTACCTCGCCCTGCTCGGCTACCTGGTCTTCCTGGTCTTCCCGCTCGGCTGGCTGATCTCCACCGCGTTCAAGGGACCGCGGGAGATCGCGCAGATCCACCCGCACTGGATCCCGCGCTCGCCGACCCTGCGCAACTTCTCCGACGCCTTCGACCTCCAGCCGATCCTGCACGGCGCCGGCAACAGCCTCGTGGTCGCTGTCTGCGCGTCGCTGATCACCGTGGTCCTCGCCGCCCCGGCCGCCTACGTGCTGGCCCGGCACCGCAACGCCGTCAGCCGGGGCACCCTCGGCTGGGTCCTGCTCAGCCAGATCTTCCCGTTCATCCTCATCGTCATCCCGCTCTTCCTGGTCCTCAAGCAGTTCCAGCTGATCAACTCCCTGGTCGGCCTGGTGCTGGTCTACGTCGTGTGGAACATGCCGTTCGCCCTGTGGATGCTGCGCAGCTACGTCCAGGCGGTGCCGCCGGTGCTGGAGGAGGCCGCCGCGGTTGACGGCGCCGGACGGCTGCGGACCCTGGTGTCCGTCGTCTTCCCGCTGCTGGCCCCCGGCGTGGTCGCCACCACGCTGTTCGCCTTCATCAACTCCTGGAACGAGTTCTTCTTCGCCCTGGTGCTGCTGAAGACGCCCGACAAGATGACCCTGCCGCTGATCCTGATCCGCTTCATCGGCGCCGACGGCGTGGCCAGCCTCGGCCCGCTCGCCGCGGCGGCGGTGCTGGCCACCCTCCCCAGCCTGCTGTTCTTCGCCCTCATCCAGCGCAGACTCACCTCCGGCCTGCTCGGCGGCGCCGTCAAGGGCTGACCCGCCCCGCCGGCCCGCCCGGCCCCGAAACGCAGCAACCCCTTACCCGCACCACGAGGCCGTACCGCCTCGCACCACCCCACAGGAGAACCGGTCATGCGCCGCACCACCCTCACCGCAGTGGCCATCGCCGCGCTCGGTGCCTCAGTCCTCACCGGCTGCGGCGGCGGCTCGTCGCACGCCTCCAACGGCGTGATCCACCTGAAGTACGAATCCCTCGCCTGGCAGACGGACTCCGTCAAGGCCAACAAGGCACTGGTCGCCGAGTGGAACAAGTCCCACCCCAAGATCCAGGTCCAGTACGTCCAGGGCAACTGGGACAACATCCACGACCAGCTCGTCACCTCCTTCGAGGGCGGCGACGCGCCCGACATCATCGCCGACGCCGCCGACGACATCGTCGGCTTCGCCCAGCAGGGCTACCTGGAGAACATCCAGGGCAAGGTCCCCGCCGCCCTGCGCGACGACATCCCGGCCCGGTCCTGGGGCACGACCACCTTCGGCAAGGGCGTCTACGGCATCCCGTTCCTCCAGGAGCCGCGCATGGTGATGGCCAACGCCACCTTGCTGAAGAAGGCCGGCATCGCCCTGCCCACCGCCGCCAAGCCGTGGACCTGGGCGCAGTTCGACGCCGACGCCAAGAAGCTCACCCACGGCTCCACCTACGGCGTGGCCTGGGCCATGAAGGAACCGGTCAGCGCCACCCTCAACCTGTCCATGGGCTACAACGGCCACTACCTGTACCAGGACGGCAAGAACGCGGTCGTCAAGTTCGGCGCGGCCGAGCAGGCGGTCCCCCGGCAGATCCACGACGAGGTCAACGTCGACCACACCGCCGCCCCCCAGGCACTCGGCATGAGCGGCTCCGACGCGCTGCCCGGCTTCTTCGCCGGCAAGTACGCCATGGTCCCGCTGGGCATGTCCTACCGCCAGCAGGTCGCCCAGCAGGCGCCCAAGGGCTTCGACTGGGTCGCGCTGCCCTCCCCGGTCGGCACCAGCGCCGACCAGGGCGTGAGCCCGCAGACCCTGTCGGTCTCCGCCACCAGCCCCAACCAGTCGCAGGCCATGCAGTTCCTGGCGTTCCTGCTCGACCCGGCCCACCAGGTGCAACTGGCCCAGGGCGACTGGATGCTGCCGACCAGCACCCAGGCCGCCAAGGCCCCGGCGCTCAACACCGCCACCGACGGCTGGAACACCGGCACCGGCATGCAGAAGAACCTGGTCGCCGAACCCGCCCAGGCCTTCAACGGCTACCCCGAGTGGGAGAACAAGATCGCCACGCCCGCCTTCCAGGAGTACTACAGCGGCAGGATCACCCTCGCCCAGCTGACCGCCAAACTGGTCAAGGACGGCAACGACGTGCTGGCGCAGAACCGCTGATCATGAACTCCAGCACCACCCCGGCCCCGCCGGGGACCGCACCGCACGACCGGGCCCGCGGAGCCCTGCTCGGCCTCGCCGTCGGCGACGCCCTGGGGGCCCCGGCGGAGAACCTCACCCCCGAGGAGATCCGGGCCCGCTGGGGGCGCGTCGAGGACTTCGTGCTCGACGCGCCCGCCGGAACCGACGACACCGAGTACACGATCTTCTCCGCCCTGCTGCTCGCCCAGCACGGCCACGCCCTGACCCCCGCGCACGTCGAGGCGGCCTGGCGCACCCGGATCGCCGACGGCGCCGAAGGACCCTTCCGCGGCGCCGGATTCAGCGAACGCGGCACCGTGGAGAACCTGCGCCGGGGCCTGACCGCCCCGCAGTCCGCCCAGCACCGGCACGCCTGGAGCGACGGACTGGCCATGCGGGCCGCGCCGTTCGGCGTCTTCGCGGCCGGCGACCCCGCCGAGGCCGCCCGCCTCATCGCGATCGACGGCAGCGTCAGCCACGACGGGGAGGGCATCCACGGCGGCCGGGCGGTCGCCGCGGCCGTCGCCGTCGCGGTGGCCGGCGGCGACCTCGACGCCTGCGTGGCCGCCGCCCTCGCCGCGGTCCCCGCCGACTCCTGGACCGCCCGCACCCTCGCCCGTACCGTCACCGCGGTCCGCGAGGCCCGCCGCACCGCCGACACCGGCACCGCCCGCGGCCGCGAGGAGGTCGAACGCGCCGTGCTGCGGGCCGCCGTGGTCCGCGGCTACCCGTGGACCGACCTGGCCCCCGAAGCCGTCGGCCTGGCCTTCGGCGCACTGGCCGCCTGCGACGGGCGGTTCCGCCCCACCGTGCTGACGGCCGTCAACATGGGCCGCGACGCCGACACCACCGCCGCCGTCGCCGGCGCGGTGGCCGGCGCCCTGGCCGGCACCGCCGGCATCCCCGCCGCCTGGGCCGCCGCCATCGGCCCGGTCTCCGGCAGCTGCCTGGCCTGGGTCAAGGGCCGGCACATCCTCGACGTCGCCGACGCCCTGGTGGCCGCCCGGCCCGCCACCGACCGCGTCGCGGACAGGAGCGCCCGATGACCACCGACCCCGCCCTGGCCGTCCTGCCCGGCGGCCGCGACGAGACCGCCCGCCGCATCGCCGGCGCCGTGCTGGGCCTGGCCGCCGGCGACGCGGCCGGCTGGCCCGCCGCCCGGCACCGGTCCGCCGTCCTGCCGCCGTGGACCCGGCGGCTGGCCGGCGAACTCGACCGGTTCGCCGAACTGGAGGGCACCACCGCGCTGCCGGTGCCGCTGGCCCTGAACGTCTCACCCGCGCCGCTGGCCCTCGGGCCGTCCGACGACGCGGAGTGGGCCGCCTGGACCGCGCTGGCCGTCCTGGCCGCCGACGGCACCGGCGACGAGGCGATCGCCGCCGCGCTGCGCACCGCCTGGCTGGCGCTGGCCGACCGGGCCGACGATGCCGACCCGGTGCCCGCCCACCGCAGACTGCGGGCCCGCATCTCGGTGCGGGCCGCGCTGGCCAACCTCGCCGCCGGACTGCGCCCGCCGGTCACCGGCCACGACAACCCGCACTACTTCGACGACGCCGCCTGCCCGCGCGCCGTCGTGCTCGCCGCCCTGCGCCCCGGCGAACCCGAACGCGCCGCCGACCTGGCCGCCGTCGACGCCCGCTACACCCAGGACGGCGACGGGGTGCATGGCGCCCGGGCCGTCGCCGCCGCCGTCGCCGCGGCCCTCGGCGGCGCCGGCACCCACCAGGCCGTACGCGCCGCGGTGCGCCAACTGCCCCCCGACACCGAGATCGGCCGCAACGCCGCCGCCGCCCTCGACATCGCCCGCGACGCCGTCGCCCGCAGCGGCGGACCCGGCCACCGCGCCGCGTTCACCGCCGTCCCCCTGCTCGAACCCCGCATCATCGACCACGTCTACAGCTACGGCGTCGCCGCCGCCGAGACCGTCCCCGTCGCCCTCGCCCTGACCTGGGCGTCCGGCGGCGACCTGACCGCGGCCGTCCCGGCGGCCGCCTGCCTGTCGCGGATCGCCGACTCCGCGCCCTCGCTGACCGGTGCCCTCACCGGCGCCGTCGGCGGCATCGACACCCTGCCCGACCCCTGGGCCCGGACCTGCGCCACCCTGCTCGGCTGCGCCCACCCCGACCTCGAAGGGCACGACCTGGCGGCCACCGCCGCCCGGCTGGCCGCCCTCGCCCCCCACCCGCCCTGCGGACCCCGCAACGCCAGATTGGACTCAGCATGACCACGCCTTTGGAGGATCGCGCCCGCGGCTGCCTGGTCGGAGCGGCGGTCGGTGACGCCCTGGGCGGCCCTGCCGAGGGCTGGACCCCCGAACAGATCCGCGAGCGCTGGAACGGCCCCGTCACCGGCCCCGTCCCGCCCTACTACGACGACTGGCGCACCGCCCGGCCCATCGCGCCGTACCACAAGGGCGACGGGCACGTCACCGACGACACGTTGATGACGCACGCCCTGGTCCGCGTCTACGACACCGTCCGCGACCACCTCGACGCCTACCACGTCGCCGAGCACTTCGTGCCCGAGCTGATGACCACCCCGCGCTGGATCCCGGAACTGGAGGCCGAGGCACTGCCGCTGCAACGCATCTTCCTCGCCGAGAAGTGGATCGTCGCCCGCCTGCACTACGGCCACGTCGACCCGCGCGAGGCCGGCGTCGGCAACATCGTCAACTGCGGTGCCGCGATGTACATGGCGCCCGTCGGCCTGGCCAACGCCGGCAACGCGCGCGCCGCGTACGCCGAGGCCGTCGAGATCGCCGGCGCCCACCAGTCCTCCTACGGCCGCGAGGCCGCCGCCGTCTTCGCCGCCGCCGTCGCCGCCGCCTGCGTGCCCGGCGCGGACACCGCCTCCGTGGTGGCCGCCTGCCTGGCCCTGGCCAAGGACGGCACCCGCGCCGCCATCGAGGCGGTCTGCGAGGCCGCCGCGAACTGCGACGGCTGGGAGCCGGCCGTCCCCGCGCTGCGCGAGGCGGTACGCCCCTACGACACCGTCGGCGACACCTACCGGCAGCCCGGCCTGGGCGCCCGCCGCCCCAGCCGGCTGCACGCCATCGAGGAACTGCCCGTCGCCCTCGGCATGCTGGTCGCCACCGGCGGCGACCTGCGCCAGGCGGTCATCGGCGCGGTCAACTACGGCCGCGACTGCGACTCCATCGCCACCATGGCCGGCGCGGTCGCCGGCGCCCTGCACGGCCGCGGTGCCGTGCCCGCCGACTGGGCCGGACCGGTCGCCGAGGCCAGCCGCCTCGACCTGGACGCCCCCGGCACCACGATGGCCGCCGTCGCCCGCGCCGTCTGGAGCGCGGACGAACGCCGCACCGCCGACCACCGCACCGCCTTCCTCGGCCTGACCGGGCAGGCGGGCGCCTGATGTCCGCCGCCCTGCGGCTGTCGTGGGTCCAGCCGGAGGACCTCGTCGGCCACGAACTGCGCCAGGCCGCCGAGGACGGCCGCCACGGCCCGGCCGTCCGCGCGATCGCGGACCGCTGGACCCGCGCCGGAGGCAGCGCGGCACCGGCCCGCAAGGGCGCCTCCGACCAGCCGGCCGGGGCCGGACTGCGGGCGCTGGCGCAGGAGTTGCTCGACGAACTCGACGCGCTGCCCGCACCGCGCGCCACCGCCGAACCGGACGCCCTGGCCGCCATCGAGGCCGCCTGCCCCGGCTGGACCGAGACGCTGGACGTCGCACCGCCCGGCCCCGCCGCACTGCGCGACCGGCTGCACGGCGCCTGGCTCGGCCGGGCCGCCGGCTGCCTGCTGGGCAAACCGGTGGAGAAGATCCCGCGGGCCGGCATCCGTGAGATCGCCGAGGCCACCGGCAACTGGCCGCTGTCCGGCTACTTCACCGCGGTCGGCCTGCCCGCCGGCGTCGCGCACCGCTGGCCGTGGAACCGCCGCAGCGCCCCCACCAGCCTGGTGGAGAACATCGACGGGATGCCCGAGGACGACGACCTCAACTACCCGCTGCTCGCCCTGCTGCTGCTGGAGCGGCACGGCACCGGGTTCACCACCGCCGACGTCGCGCGGGTCTGGCTGGAGGAACTCCCGGCCGGCCGCACCTTCACCGCCGAACGCGTCGCCTACCGCAACCTGCTCGACGGCGTCGAACCACCGCTGACCGCCCGCCGCCGCAACCCGTTCCGCGAGTGGATCGGCGCGCAGATCCGCGCCGACGTCCTCGGCTGGGTCCACCCCGGCCGGCCCGGCGACGCCGCCCGCGCCGCCTGGCGCGACGCCGCGCTCACCCACACCGCCAACGGGCTGTACGGCGCGATGTTCACCGCCGCGCTGTCGGCCGCCGCCGTCGTCCTGGACGACCCCGCCCGGTGCGTCGAAGCCGGCCTGAGCGTGGTGCCGCCGGACTCCCGGCTGGCCGCCGCGGTCCGCACGGCGGTGCGCGCGGCCGGCGAGGAGGCCGACTGGGAACGCGTCGTGGACCGGATCGAGGCGGAGACCGGCCACCTGCACTGGGTCCACGTACTGCCCAACGCCGCCCTGGTCGCCGCCGCCCTGGTGCACGGCCGCGGCGACTTCACCGCGAGCGTCACCCGCGTGGTGGCCGACGGCTGCGACACCGACTCCAACGG
The DNA here is from genome assembly GCF_027947535.2 of Streptantibioticus silvisoli. Lineage (GTDB taxonomy): Bacteria > Actinomycetota > Actinomycetes > Streptomycetales > Streptomycetaceae > Streptantibioticus_C > Streptantibioticus_C silvisoli. The sequence goes on along the minus strand of NZ_JAAGKO020000003.1, from coordinate 47,377 downwards.
CGCCACCGTCGGCGCCGTCACCGGCCTGCTCACCGGCGCCGCCGCCCTGCCGGAGGTGTGGACCGCGCCGCTGCGCAACCGGCTGGCCAGCAGCGTGGCCGGCTTCGACGGCACCGGCTTCGACACGCTGGCCGACCGCACCCTGGCCCTGCTGCGACGCCCGCCCGGGGACACCCCGTGACCCCGCCGCCGCGTCCCCCCACGCCGGGCGCCCACCGATCCGGCCTCCGGTGGGGGACGTACGCCGCGTGCCGTCTCGTCCTCCGATCCGGGACGTACGCCGCCGCGCGCCGCCGGACAGCCGGTCACCGTTGGACAGCCGCCCACCGCGGGGCAGCCGGTCACCGTTGGACAGCCGCCCACCGCGCAAGACCGCCCGCCGCCCGCCGGGCCGGGCGCGGCGCACGGCACGCCCCCGGGGGCCCCGGCCCGGCCCGATCCGCCCTTCCGCCCCCGCCGCCGACCGCGGCGGCGGACCGTTCCAGCACCGCGGGATTCCGCCGCGCCGCGGACCCGGCCGGGTCCGCCGCGCGGGACCGCACCGTTCCAGGCATCTGCGAGGACAAGCGACCGTGAGCACCCACCCCACCTGCGCCCCCGGCCCCGCCGACCGCCCCGAGGAGCCCGCGGCCGGCGGTGGTCCGCTGGCCGGGCTGCGCGTGCTGGACCTGGCGACGCTGTTCGCCGGACCGCTGGCCGCCACCATGCTGGGCGACTTCGGCGCCGAGGTCATCAAGATCGAGCACCCGCGCCGCCCCGACCCCTCCCGCGGTCACGGCCCCAGCAAGGACGGCGTCGGCCTGTGGTGGAAGCTGCTGGGCCGCAACAAGTCCACCGTCACCCTGGACCTGTCCGCCCCCGAGGGCCAGGACCTGCTGGTCCGGCTCGCGGAGACCGCCGACGTCGTCATCGAGAACTTCCGCCCCGGCACCCTGGAGCGCTGGAACCTCGGCTACGACCGGCTGTCCGCCGCCAACCCCGGGCTGGTGCTGGCCCGGGTGACCGGCTTCGGCCAGACCGGCCCGTACAGCCGCCGCCCCGGGTTCGGCACCCTGGCCGAGGCGATGAGCGGCTTCGCGGCCATCACCGGCGAACCCGACGGCCCGCCCACCCTGCCGCCGTTCGGCCTCGCCGACTCCATCGCCGCGCTCACCACGGCCTACGCGGTGATGACCGCGCTGGCCGGCCGGGACCGCACCGGCACCGGCCAGGTCATCGACATGGCCATCATCGAGCCGATCCTGACCGTCCTGGGCCCGCAACCGCTGTGGTACGACCAGTTGGGCCACGTCCAGCCGCGCACCGGCAACCGCTCGGCCAACAACGCGCCGCGCAACACCTACCGCACCAGCGACGACAAGTGGGTCGCGGTCTCCACCTCGTCGCAGAACATCGCCGAACGCGTCATGCGGCTGGTCGGCCGGCCCGAACTCGTCGACCAGGAGTGGTTCGGCAGCGGTGCCACCCGGGCCCTGCACGCCGACGAACTCGACGAGGCGGTCGGCGCCTGGGTCGCGCTGCGCACCCGCGAGGAGGTGGTCGCCGCCTTCGAGGCGGCCCAGGCCGCGGTCGCGCCCGTCTACGACGTCACCGACGTCATGCGCGACCCGCAGTACGCCGCCCTCGGCAGCATCACCGAGGTCAAGGACGACGAACTCGGGAGCGTCAAGATGCAGAACGTGCTCTTCCGGCTGTCGCGGACCCCCGGCGGCATCCGCTGGGCGGGACGCCCGCACGGCGCCGACACCGACAGCGTCCTGGGCGGCCTCGGCCTGGCCGACGAGGAGTTGGCCGGCCTGCGCGAACGGGGGGTGCTGTGAACGCCGCCGCCCAGCCCTGGCTGACCTGGCTCTACGTCCCCGGCGACCGGCCCGGCGTGGTCACCAAGGCGCTCGACGCCGGCAGCGACGTGGTCCTGGTCGACCTGGAGGACGCCGTCCCCGCCGACCGCAAGTCCTACGCCCGCGACGCGGTCCGCGACCTGTTCGCCGAACCCGCGGCCGGCGGCCCGGCGGTGCACGTGCGGGTCAACGCGCTCGACGGACCGCGCTGGCGCGACGACGTCACGGCGGTCGCCGCGCTGCCCGGGGTGAGCGGCCTGCGGCTGCCCAAGGTCGCCGACCCGGCCGCGGTACGGCAGGTCGCCGCGCTCGCCGCCGAGGTCCGCGGCACGCTGCCGCCGGCCGGCCTGTACCCGCTGCTGGAGTCGGCGCTCGGCATGGAGAACGCCTACGCCGTCGCCACCGCCCACCCGCGGGTCGCCGGGATCGCCCTGGGCGAGGCGGACCTGGGCGCCGACCTCGGGGTGCCCCCGGACCCGGGCCTGGACTGGTGCCGTTCCCGGCTGGTGGTCGCCGCCCGCGCGGCCGGACTGCCCGCGCCCGCCCAGTCGGTCTACCCCGACGTACGCGACCTCGACGGACTGGCCAGGTCGTGCGAACGCGGCCGCGCCCTGGGCCTGTTGGGCCGTACCGCGATCCACCCCCGGCAACTGGGGACCATCGTGCGCGCCTACCTGCCGACCGAGCAGGAGATCGAACGGGCCGCCGAGGTGGTCGCCGCCGCCCGCGAGGTGGAGGGCGCCCTCGCGCTGCCCGACGGCCGTTTCGTCGACGCGGCCGTCGTCGAGGGCGCCCGCCGGGTGCTGGCGCTGGCCGACCGGGTGGCGGCTTGAGCCGCGCCGGACCGTATGCGCCGGGCCGCTTGAGCCGTGCCGATGCCGTGCCGGTGCCGCGCCGGAGCGCTTGAGCCACGCCGGTGCCGTGCCGCGCCGGAGCGCTTGAGCCGCGCCGGCTGCCGCTTGAGCGGCGCCGCGTCGCCGGAAGCGCGCCGCGCCCGGCGCCGGGGGAGTGGTCCCGGGCCGGGCGCGGCGGTGTGCGCGGGTCGGCGGTGCGGTGCGTGGGCCGGCGCGGCGGTGCGCGGGTTGGCGCGGTGGTGCGCTGGCCGGCGGTGCGGTGCGCGCGGGTCGGCGGTGCGGTGCGTCGGCCGGCGGTGCGGTGTGCGGGGTGCGTCGGCTGCGCGGTGTGCGCGGGCCGGCCGTGCGGTGCCGGTCAGGCGAACGCGTTGACGCCGGTCAGCTGCGCCGACAGCGTCCACAGCCGGGCGGCCTCGGCCGGGTCGGTGGCCCAGGACGCGACGCCGCTCGTGGCCCCCTCCTCCACCACCGGTTCCGCGATGTCGCAGTCCTCGCAGTAGACGCCGCCCAGACCGTCCAGCCGGGGTGAGGTCGCCGCCCACAGCTGGGTGGCGGCGCCCTGCTCGGGGGACTTGAAGGCGTCGTTGATCTGCTTGCCGTCCTCGTCGATCCAGCCGCGGTCCACCTGCTCCTGGCGGGACAGGTGCCGCTGGAGCGGTGTGAGGATGCCGCCGGGGTGGACCGAGAAGGCCCGCACGCCGCGGTCGGCGGCCAGCGAGTCCAGGTGCAGGGCGAACAGCGCGTTGGCGGTCTTGGCCTGGCCGTACGCCTGCCACTTGTCGTAGCCGTGCTCGAAGTGCGGGTCCTCCCAGCGGATCGCGCTGATGCGATGGCCGGAGGAGGAGACCGCCACCACGCGGCCCGCGCCGCGCTCGACGGCCGGCCACAACCGGTTGACGAGCGCGAAGTGCCCGAGGTGGTTGGTGGCGAACTGCGCCTCCCAGCCCGGGCCGAGCCGGGTCTCCGGGCAGGCCATGACGGCCGCGTTGTCGATCATCAGGTGGATGTCGCGGCCCGAGGCCAGGAACCGGTCGGCGAACGCCTCGACGCTGCCGAGGTCGCCCAGGTCGAGCGCGTCGATCTCCACACGTCCGTGGCCGTCCACGCCGGCCAGCGCCGCGCGGGCCACGTCCGGCCGCCGGGCCGGCACGACCACCCGGGCGCCGGCCGCGGCGAGCGCCCGGGTGGTCTCCAGGCCGAGGCCGGAATATCCGCCGGTGACGACGGCGAGCCGCCCGGTCAGGTCGATGCCGTCGAGAACCTCGGCGGCGGTGCTGCGGGGGCCGAAGCCGGAGCCAATCCTGTGCTGAGTCGTGGTCATGCGGCGAGGCTACGGATTGGAGCGCGCTCCAGGTCAACTCCGCCACGCGGAACGCTTTCCGCACGCCCGCCGACCCGGCCGCGACAGCGGTTCGCGCGGCCGTCGACCGCACTTCGCGGACCTGAATACGGCAATAACCAGCGGCTCTTGGGAAATGACTTCGGGAATTGACGCGCCGACAGTTTCCCGCGAGTTCACGTCACACCCCTTGCCTTACCCGGTTTCCCGGGGTCTACACTCGGTTGCAACACCTGCACAACTGTGGAGAATTGGCGAACCTCGCGTTTCATATCGGTCCCAGCGCTATTACGTTCCCGCGTTGTCGCAGGTCAGAGCGGGTGATGAGAACAACGACCCTGGTGGTCGTGATTCGCGGCGAAACGTCCCGATCTCACCGTCGGCGCATTCTCTGGACGCCAATTCGCTCAATCCTGAATGTTCGGAAAGTCCTTGCCATGTTCATGTTCTGTCGCGCAAGCTTTCGTCCGTCACCCGGTGTCGGGCCCACTCCGGAGGACACCCCCACAGCTGGACCGCACCACCCGTACGACCCGGGCGGATCGGCGCGCAGCCGCCCGGTACCCCCCCACAGCACCCCCCACGAACCGTATGGAGTCACCCCATGCCCCAGAAGGGTTCTGCTCGTATTGTCGCCGTCGTCGCCGGTGCGGCCGCGATGGCGTTCGTGGCGCCGGCGGCCCACGCCGCCACCCCGCACTCCGCTCACCCCGCCCAGGTGAGCGCTTCCGTGGCCCGGACCGAGAGCCACGACCTGCGCCACAGCGCGGACGTCAAGAAGAACGACATGAGCTCGGGCAACTGGTCGGGCTACGCGGCGAGCGGTTCCCAGGGCAGCGATACCTCGGTGTCCTCCTCGTGGACCCAGCCGTCGATCACCTGCGGCTCGTCCGACACCTACTCGTCGTTCTGGGTGGGCCTGGACGGCCTGAACAACTCCGCGCTGGAGCAGACCGGCACCGAGGCCGACTGCATCGGCGGCCAGGCCCAGTACGGCGCCTGGTGGGAGGTCCTGCCCGCCGCCGAGTCCCCCTACTCGGTGACGGTGGCCCCCGGCGACCAGCTGACCGCCACGGTGACCGACAACGGTGACGGCACCTTCACCATGACCCTGGCCGACAGCACCCAGGGCTGGACGAAGACCACCACCCACGCGGGCTCCTCCGGCTACCAGGACAGCTCCGCCGAGGTCATCGCCGAAGCCACCTCGGTCGGCGGCTCGATCGCCAACCTGTCGAACTTCGGTTCGGTCAACTTCACCGGCTCGACCGCCAACGGCTCCAGCCTCAGCGGCGCCTCGCCCGAGAAGATCACCATGCAGAACAGCGACAGCGGTGACGTCATGGCCTCGCCGGGCACCCTGTCCGGTGGCGACTTCGGCGTCACCTGGGAGAACGCCAGCTGACCGGCTGACCCCTGCGCAGCGGATACGGCCGCGCCGCCCGCCCCGCGCGCCGCCCCGGCCGCGGGGCGGAGGCGTCGTAGGCTGCCCGGCGGGTGACCCTGCGGTGGGTGAGCCCCGCGGGTCACCCCGGCGGCGGGTGACCCGTCCCGTGCCGGCGGCACCGCCGGCCCACCGCGGCGAACGAGAGGCGGCGACCCCGTGAGCGCTGACACCGACAGCCGGACCGACGTGCTCGTGGTCGGCGCCGGACTGGCCGGACTGGCCTGTGCGCACGACCTCACCGCCCGCGGGCTGACCGTCCGGGTGCTGGAGGCATCCGACGGCGTCGGCGGCCGGATGCGCACCGACCACCGCGACGGCTTCACCCTGGACCGCGGCTTCCAGGTCTTCAACACCTCCTACCCGCAGGTGAAGTCGCGGCTGGACCTGCGGGCGCTGCGGCTGCGCCCGTTCACCGCCGGCCTGCTGGTACGCGGCCCGGACGGCCTGCGCCGGTTCGCCGACCCCACCCGGCACCCGCGCGACGCCGGCGCCCTGCTGCCCGGCCGCGCCGCCTCCGCCCGCGACCTCGCCGCCCTCGGCGTGCTCAGCGCCCGCGACATGTTCCTGCCGGCCCGGCTGATCAAACGCGGCCCCGACCGCACCACCGCCACCGAACTGGCCGCCGCCGGACTGTCGCAGGACATCGTCGACGCGGTGCTGCGCCCGTTCCTGTCCGGCGTGTTCCTGGAGGACGACCTGGAGACCTCCAGCCGGGTCTTCCACCTCGTGTGGCGCAGCATGCTGCGCGGCACCCTGTGCCTGCCCGGCCGGGGCATCGGTGCCGTTCCCCAGGCGCTGGCCGCTCAACTCCCGGACGGCTGCGTCATGTTGGAGTCCCCGGTCGCCGCGCTGACCGACGACGGCGTGCTGCTGGCCGACGGCGCCGAACGCACCGCGCCCACCGTCGTCGTCGCCACCGACGCGGCCGCCGCCGGCCGCCTGATCCCCGGTCTCGACGTACCCGGCAGCCGCACCGTGACGACCTACTACCACGCCGCGTCCCAACCACCCCTGCGCGAACCGACGTTGCTGCTGGACGGCGAACACCGCCTGCTCAACACCTGCGTGCTGACCCAGGTGGTGCCCGGCTACGCCGCCGACTCCCGCTCCCTGGTGTCCACTTCCCTCCTCGGCGCCCACGACGACGCCCACGAGGCAGTCGTGCGGCGGGAGTTGGCCCGCCTCTACGACGCGCCGACCGACGGCTGGGAGTTGGTCGCGCGCTACACCGTCCGCGGCGCGCTGTCCGCCATGCCGCCGCCGCACCCGCTGACCCGCGACTGCCGTACCGCGCCCGGCCGTTACGTCTGCGGCGACCACCGGGCCACCGGCTCCGTGCAGGGCGCACTGGCCTCCGGCGCCCGCGCCGCCCGCCAGGTCCTGGCCGACCGGACCCGCTCGGGCGCCCGCTGAGGTTCTGCGCGCGGGGGCTGCCGCCGGCGCGGCAGGACGGGAGCGGACGGCGTCCCGCTCGCCGCCCCGCCCCGCCTCGCCCCGGAAGGCCGCCCCCCGAACGCCCGCCCGCCGTCCGGGGACCGGATCGCGTCCGGTGGCGGCTGTACAGCGGCGCTGTATTGTCGGCGGATGGGAAACGACGATGCCCTGGCCGAGCGCCTGCGGGAGTCCATCGGCCGCTTGGTGCGCGTCACGCGTGCGCACGCCGACTCGCTCCCGCCGCCGCACTCCGCGTTGCTCGGACTGCTCGGGCGTGAGGGGGACATGACGATCGCCGCGCTCGCGCAACGCCGCGGCGTACGCCACCAGAGCGCCAGCCGCACGGTGATGGAGCTGCTGGCCGCCGGCCACGTGGGCCGCCACCCGGACCCCGGGGACCGCCGGGCCCTGCTGGTCGCGCTGACCGACGCCGGACGCGAGGCCCTGGACCGCGACCGCCGCGCCCGCCGGGACGGGATGGCGCGGGCGATCGCGCGGGCCCTCACCCCGGACGAGCGCGCCCGGCTCGCGACCGTGCCGGACCTGCTGAACAAGCTGGCGTCCCACACCGCCGACGAGCAGGAGTAGGGGCCGGCCGGCGAGGGGCTGACGTACGCGGGCCGGCCGGCGAGGGGCTGACGTACGCGGGCCGGCCGGCGGGGGGCTGACGTACGCGAGGCTGACGTATACGGGGTGACGTTCGCAGGCAGACGTACACGGGCTGGCGGACAAGGGGCTGACGTACACGGGCCGGCCGGCCAGAGGCAGACGTACGCGAGGCTCACGTACACGGGCTGACGTACACGGGGGAGTGATACCGCGATCGATGTGCAGCGAAGGTGTACAGTTTTGCTGTACCAAGCAATCGCCGGCCGGAGAGGCTCCACGATGAAGCTCACCAAGTACGCCCACGCCTGCGTCGCCCTGGAGAAGGACGGCGTCACGGTGGTGCTCGATCCGGGCACCCTCACCCCCGGGGCCGGTGAGGCGGTGGGCGCGGCGGCCGCGGTGCTCGTCACGCACGAGCACTTCGACCACTTCGACGCCGACCTGCTCACCGCGGCGCTGGCGGACCGGCCCGACCTGCTGGTGTTCGGCCCCGCCGCGGTGGCCGACCGGCTCGGGAGGCACGGCGGCCGGGTCACGGCGGTGGCGGCCGGTGACACCTTCACCGTCGGCGGCCTCCGCGTCGCGGTCCGCGGCGAACGGCACGCGCTCATCCACCCGGACATCCCCTGCGTCGACAACGTCGGCTACCTCGTCGACGACGCGGTCTTCCACCCCGGCGACGCCTACTTCGTGCCCCGCGAACCGGTCGAGACGCTGCTGCTGCCGACCAGCGGCCCGTGGACGAAGCTGGGGGAGGCCGCGGACTACGTGCGCGCGGTTCGTCCGAGCCGCCTGATCCAGATCCACGAACTCATGCTCAGCGAACTGGGACAGCGCTCCACCGCCACCCTCCTCGGCGAGGACGGCCTCACCGGCACGCCGGTCACCCTGCTCGCGGCGGGGGAGTCCCTGACGGTGTGACGTCGTGCCGGTGGGGCGTAGGGGACTCACGATGCGGGGGCGGACGAACGGCGCGGGGGCGCGGGTGGGCTTACGGCGGGGGTGCGGGGGTGCAGGGGTGCGGGTGGGCGCGCACGGCGCCGAGGCGTGACGCGTGCGGGCGGACGAACGGCGGGGCCATGTCGCCGGCGTCGTGACGGGGGCGTCGTGCCGGGGCCGTGTGACGGGGACCGCGTGCCGGGCACCTCGCGACGAGCTGGCGGCGACTGGCCGGAAGCCGGTGGAATCCCCACCGGAGAACTTGGCAACGCCCTGGCGTGTTGCGATGCTCCGCTCAGTCCCCGTTCCGCAGTCGCTGTTCCGGGGTCCAACTGACCGGATTCCCAACGGAGTTCCCGCGTGCCGGAGTCCGTTCCTCCCCACCGGGCGGTGCGTCGTGATCCCTTCCGTCGACCAGTCGGAACGCTACGGGCAGCGGGTCTTCAGTCCCGAGGACGACACCGAGGGGGAGCGGCTCGCGGCACTCGCGGCGACGTTCGATCCGGCGAGCCGCGGTCACCTCACCGCGTTCGGCGCCGGGCCCGGCTGGCACTGCCTGGACGTCGGCTCCGGGGCCGGGACGATGGCGCGGTGGCTGGCCGACCGCGTCGGGCCCACGGGTTCGGTCACCGCGGTCGACCGGGACGCCCGGCACCTGCGGGCACATCACGACCCCCGGCTGACCGTCCACGAGACGGACCTGACCGCGTTCGACGCCGGTGCCGGGCGGTTCGACCTGGTGCACTCGCGCATGGTGCTGATGCACGTACGCGAGCACGAGGCGATGCTGCGGCGCATGGTCGGCTGGCTCAAGCCGGGCGGGCTGATGGTGATGAGCGACTCGGCCGAACTGGGCGGGGCCTCCTCCACCCACCCGGCCTACCGCGCCACGCTCACCGGGCTGTCGCGGCTGCTGGACGTGACCATCGGCACCGACACCAACCACGGCCGCCGCTACCCGGGGCTGCTGGCCGAGTGCGGACTGACCGGCGTGACGCTCGCCGTCGACCTGCCCGTCGTCACCGCCGACAGCCCGATGGCCCGCTTCTGGGAACTCACGATCCGGCAGACCGCTCCGCGCCTGATCGAACTCGGCCTCGTCGAACCCGGCGCCGTGGACGAGGCGTTGCGTTATCTGCGCGATCCCGGCACCCACGAGCTGTCGCTGGTGCTGTGCACGGCGAGTGGTCGCCGGCCCGCGTAGCAGGGTCCAGGCGGAGGCCCGGGTGGAACGGCCCGTGTGAACGGGTGGAAGGGTGCCCCGCGGGCCGGGGCGCGGCGTCGCCCCGGCCGGGGCGACGCGGTCGACGCAGCGGTGCGGTCGACAGGTCGGCGCGGCCGGGGCGCGGTCAGGCGGTCAGGCCGTCGACCAGGTGGTCGCCGGGGATGCCCGCCTTGTCGGGGGAGTAGTACTCCTTGATGCCGTGCGCCCACACGGCCACCGTGATCCGGTCCGACGCGTCGGGCTCGAAGGCGTCGAACAACGTGTGGATGTTGGCGAGTTGGAAGCCGATGGCCGTCATCAGGGCGACGAAGAGCGGCCGTTCGATGAGTCCGTCGCCGTCCGGGTCGCCCAGGGACGCCAGCGCGTCGGCGAAGTCGCCGATCGCCCCGTTGAAACGCTCCGGTGCCAGGACGCAGGCCGCGTACTCGTCGAAGCTGATCCGGCCGTCGTGGTCGGCGTCCAGTTCACCGGCCAGCGTCGACCAGTACCGCCGGAACGCGGCCAGCATCGCCCGTTGCGAAGCGGTGCCGGTGCCGGGGGCGGCCTCGTTGACCCGGCTCGCCATGAGTTCGAAGTCGTCCGGTTCGAGGTATCCGTTGCCGTCGGCGTCCAGCAGGGCGAAGATCAGCTTGATCCGGTTGACTGCCTCGGTCCGCATCGGGGTCTCACCTTTCGTCGGGCTGTTGTGGAGGGCGGGCCGTCTCCCGGCTTCCTCCGGAATCCGGGAGACGTCGGATTCCCACTGTCACAGCCGACGGCGGTACCGCCCCCGCCCCGGTGCACGGTTCACCGGAAAGAGTGAACAGCCGTGCGTGGCAAGCCAGTTGGGGCCGGGGTGACCTGGGGAAACGGCGCCCGACAACGCGCCGGGCGACGCGCCCCCGCACGCCGGAGGCGCCCGCGTGAAGCCTTCGGCCTCCGGCCGGATCGCAGGTGTGTTCACCGCGACGTCCGGCCCGATCGCAGGCGTGTTCATCACGGCTTCCGGCCCCCGGTCGCGGGCGCGTTCGGCGCCGTTTCCTCGTAACGGCAGAGGACCTCCGTGTGGTGCCGTCGTGAACGGCCGCACCACACGGAGGTCCTCGTCATGCGCGAGCGGGGCGGGTGTTCATCCGCCCGGGGTCAACGCCCTCAGGAAACCGGGGGGTTGAGGGTGAACTTCTGCGCGGCGGAGCCGTTGCAGTCGTAGATCTGCAGCAGGGTGCCGTTGGCGGTGGCGCCGCTGGGGGAGTCCAGGCAGCGTCCCGACTGGGGGTTGAGGAGTGAGCCGTCGGACTGCTGGACCCATTTCTGTCCGCCGACGCCGTTGCAGTCCCACAGTTCGACTTTGGTGCCGTTGGCGGTGCCGTTGCCGTCGATGTCGAGGCAGCGGCCGATGGTGGACAGGGAGTTGTCGGAGTTGTGGGTCCAGTGCTGGTCTTCGGCGTAGGTCTGGCAGTTCCACAGTTGGACGGCTGCGCCGTCGACGCCGGTGTCGTCGGCGGCGACGTCGACGCATTGTCCGCCGGGGCCGGTGATGGTGCCCTGGGGGCCGTTGGGGATGTTGGTCTCGCCGGTGTAGCCGACGGAGACGATGTTGGCCTGGACGGCGTTCTCGGCTGCGTCGGTGGGGTAGCCGGCGACCATGACGCCTTCGAAGAAGGTGCCCATGTTCCAGTTGCTGTTGTCGCCGCCGGTGCCCAGGATGATGCCGCCTTCCTGGTGCATGGGGGTGTAGCCGCCGCGGGTGGGCAGGGCGCCGTTCCACCAGGTGGACAGGTTGCCGCTTTGGGAGTTGCCGCCCTTGATGGCGTAGGTGGTCTGTCCGTTGTTCTTCAGTACGGCGGTGACGAAGGGGGTGTTGTTGCCGGCGTTGGCGGTGTTGGAGCCGTTGTCGCCTTGGAACATGCCGTTTTCCATGTCGGCCTCGACCCAGGGGCCGTTGCCGGTGCAGGGGGAGAAGTAGCAGGTGGTGGCGATGCTGACGGCGTCCATGTGGCCGTTGCCGGTGTCGGCGGGGGTGCTTTCGGCGTTGCCGTAGTCGAAGCAGCAGGCGGAGCCGACGTGGGTGCCGCTGGCGACCATGTAGGCGCCTTCGGCCTGGCCGTTGGTGGCGGTGCCGGAGGCTGCGCCGTTGGAGCGGTAGCCGACGCCGGGGGAGATCCAGATGCCGTAGACCTTGTGGCCGCCGGCGGTGACCGACAGTTCGGCGGCGTCGGCGCCGCGGTCGGCGCCCATGCCGGAGGTGCCGGCGGGGCCGGGGTTGAGGTCGTTGTGGCGGGAGGTCTGGTCGTAGATCTTGGTGATGCGGCAGGTGGTGTTGGCGCAGAAGGTGTCCTGGGCTGCGGCGTTGGCGTAGCCGCCGGTGGCCAGCAGGCCGATGTCGGTGGTGGTGTTGTCGGAGGCCCGGGTGACTTGGTAGAGCGGGCCGTCGTAGGCGGAGAACAACGCCCGGGTCGTGCTGTGCGCGGCGACACACGGGGTACCGGCCGCCGCGTAGATGTCACACGGCAGCGAACCGGCGGCCGCGGACGTGCCCGCCGTACCGCCCAGCAGACCGGCGGCCAGCAGACCGACCACCCCTACGGACAGCAGCCACTTTCTGAGATACCTCAACCACGGCGGAGCGGACATGGCCGACCTCTTCTCCATCGAAGAACACCTGAGCGGGGCGGAACCGCGCGGCATGGCGAACGGCCGTGGTCCAGTCCAAGACCCGCTCCCGTGAAAGGAGAGTGAACGTCACTCCACGTAAAACGACAATAGCGATCAATGTTGCCCACGAAATTTTGACAAAATCAACCAGCAAGCACCACGTTCCCCCGTCAACGACCGTGCGGGGCCGCGCAATTATTCTTCCGTTCATTTCTGCCGGGCCCGCGCGTGGCAGGGTGGGGCGGCGCAAGATCAAGATGCCGTCAGTCGAGGAGTGTGTGGTGTCGCAAGAGCAGTCGCCGGGCGGGCCGGCGGGGACCGCGGTCCGGGAGCAATCGGTCGCCGCCGAGGAGGGCCGGCTCCAACGCCACCTGGGGTATTGGGGCCTGACCGCGATCGGTTTCTCCAACATCCTCGGCTCCGGCTGGCTGTTCGCCGCGATGTACGCGGCGCAGACCGCCGGGCCGGCCGCCCTGCTGTCCTGGGTGGCCGCCGGTCTGCTGTGCGCGCTGGTGGCCCTGGTCATGGTGGAGCTGGGCGCCTCCCGGCCGGAGGGCGGCGGCACCGTGCGCTGGCCGCTGTACGCCAGCGGCCGGCTGGTCGGCACCATGGTCGGCTGGTCGGTGCTGCTGTCGGTCGGCGGCACCGCGGCCGAGATCACCGCCATCATGCAGTACGCCGCGCACTACCTGCCGGGCCTGTACAACGGCCACACCCTGACCTTCACCGGCCTGGGGCTGGCCCTCGGGCTGAGCGTGCTGCTGACCGGGCTCAACTGGTTCGGCGTGCGGTTGTTCTCCCGGGTCAACAACGCGGTCTCGGTCTTCAAGGTCGTGGTCCCGGTCATCACGGTGATCGCGCTGTTCGCCTCCGGACTGCACTCCCCGGACCGGCTGACCGCGCACGGCGGCTTCGCCCCCTACGGCTACGCGGCCTGCCTGAGCGCGCTGTCCGCCGGCGGCATCGTCTACTCGGTCAACGGCTTCCAGGCCCCGCTGGACTTCTCCGGTGAGGCCCGCAACCCGCGGCGCAGCATCCCGGCCTCGGTCCTGAGCGGCATCGGCCTGTCGGTACTGATGTACCTCGGCCTGCAACTGGCCTTCCTCTACGCGGTCCCGGACGGGCTGCTGGGCCACGGCTGGCACGGCGTCAACTTCGACTCCCCGTTCGGCCAGCTGGCTCTGCTGCTCAACCTCCAGTGGCTCTCCAGCCTGCTCTACGCCGACGCGGTGGTCTCGCCCGGCGGCTCGGCCTACGTCGGGGTGGCGATCGACGCCCGGCACACCTACGCGCTGGCCAAGAACGGACTGCTGCCGCGCTTCTTCATGCGGGTCAACGAGCGGTTCGGCATCCCCAACCGGGCGCTGGCGCTGAACCTCGCGGTGATCGTGGTCTTCCTGCTGCCGTTCGGCGGCTGGCAGAACATCGTCAGCGTGATGGGCGACATGTACCTGCTCATCTACGCCTCCTCCGCGGTCGCCGCCTCGGTCTTCCGGGTCGCCGCCCGCGACCGGCTCTCCGGCTGGGTGCCCGGTCTGCGCTGGATCTCCCCGGTGGCCTTCGTGGTCGCCTCCGAGTTCGTCTACTGGTCCGGCTGGCACGACCTGCGCCTGGTGCTTCCACTGGTCCTGGTCGGGCTGCCGCTCTTCCTCTTCCTGCGCCGGGACGCCTCCAGCACCCCGCTGGCCGCCGAACTGCGCGACGGCGCCTGGCTGGTGGTCTACCTCGCCGTCATCACCGTGCTGTCCTGGCTGGGCAGCTTCGGCGGCGCCGGCCACCTCTCCGCCCCCTGGGACTCGCTGACGGTCGCGGTGTTCGCCCTGGCGGTCTTCTGGTGGGCGGTCATGTCCGGCGCCCGCCACTTGGCCGCGGCTCCGCAGGACGCGGAGGTGGGGTAGGGGACGTGGCCGCGGGGCCGAGGGGGTGGCTGGTGGGCGGGCGGTTCTGCCTTGTCCCGCAGGCCGTCCCCTCGGTTGGAGGGGGCGCGGTGCTGTGTGGGTGACGGTGCTGTGTGGGTGGCGGTGCTGTGTGGGTGACGGTGCTTTGCGGGTGATGATGTTGTGCGGGTGGACGGTGCTGTGTGGGCGGCGGTGCTTTGTGGGTGACAGTGCCGGACGGGTGACGGTGCCGTGCGCGTGGCGGTGTCGGCCGGGGCACGGTGCCAGCGGGGGCACCGTGCCGTGTGGATCACGGTGCCGTGCGGGTCGCGGGCGGGCGGCGAGCTGCTGGTAACCGCAGATCCGCTCGCTGCGGGGGCTGGACGCGTACCGGTGGACCGGGCGTCCGGCCCCGCCCCGTTCCGGCGGCCGCCGCCTCCCCTTCGTCATAGGACATCCCATGACCGGATATCCTATGAGCCGATGAGAGGGGTGAACGGCATGGTGATCGTCAGAACTTCGCTCGCCGAGCAGGCGACGGCCTGGCTGCGGGAGAAGATCACCGGCGGGGAGTGGCAGGTCGGGGAACGCATCCCGGCCGAGGCCGAACTCGTCGTGCTGACCGGGCTCGGGCGCAACACCGTCCGCGAGGCCGTCAAGGCACTGACCTACGCGGGGCTGCTGGAGACCCGGCACGGCGAGGGCACCTTCGTGCACAGCGCCAACGAGGTGGAGGCGACGCTGCGCCGCCGGGCCGGCTGGGCCGCGGCCCGGCACGTCCACGAGGTACGCCGCGGGCTGGAGGCCGAGGCCGCCCGGCTCGCCGCGAGCCGCCGCACGCCCGCCGACCTCGACCGGCTGCGGGAGACCTTCGCGGCGCGGGCCACCGCCGGCCGGCACGACCCCACCGCCTTCGTCGACGCCGACCTGCGCTTCCACCAGGCGGTCGCCGACGCCGCGCACAACCCGGTCCTGGCCGAGATCTACGCCAGCCTCACCGGACAGGTCGCGTGCAGCGTCAGGGCGACCCTGCACGATCCGGCGTCGGTGGAACGCAGCGACGTCTGGCACGCGGCGCTCCTGCGAGCCGTCGAGGACGGCGACCCGGACGCCGCCGCGGCAGCCGCGTTCGACAACCTCAGCGACAACCTGCGCGTCCTGGGGGAGGACGATGACCGATGACCGGCGATGAACCGGCCGGCCGACCGCACCCTGTGACCGGCGGCGACCCGCGCCCTGAACCCACCCGTGAACCTCGCGCCGCCGCCGACCCGTTGGTGCCGGCCACCCCGACGCCGCCGCCGATCCCGCCGGAACCTTCCACCGCCCCGGACGTCTGCCCCGGCCCGGAACCATCCCCCGCCCCGGGGCACCCTGTTCGCTCCGGCCGGGCCGAACGTGCCGCGCTGGTCTTCGGCGTCATGGTCCTGTGCGTCAACCTGCGTCCCGCCGTGGCCGGTCTGCCGCCGATCTTCACCCAGCTCCAGGACCGGCTGGCGCTGTCGTCGGTCGACGTCACGCTGCTGGCGACGATCCCGGTGCTGTGCTTCGGCCTGTTCTCACCGGTCGCCGCCCTGACGGCCCGCCGTTTCGGCGAGGAACGCGCCCTCGGCGGCGCCCTGGCCGCCGGCGCCGCCGGACTGCTGATGCGCGCCCTGCTGCCGGGCGCACTCCTGCTGGCCGGCACGGTCGTCGTCAGCGGCGCCATCGCGTTCATGAACGTGTTGCTGCCGAGCCTGATCAAGCGCCGCGAACCCCGCCGCGCCGGCCGGCTGCTGAGCCTGTACATGGTGATGCTGTACACCGGGGCCATCACCAGTTCCGCGATCGTGGTCCCCGTCTACCGTTCCACCCACGGCTCACTGGCCGTCACCCTCGGGATGTCCGCGGTCCCCATGGTCGTCGCACTCCTGGCGTGGCTGCCCCAACTGCGGTACGGCACCGCCCGGCGCGCCGCGTCCCTGCCGCCCGGCGCCTCGCAGCGGCTGCCCCGCGGCCACGTGCGGCGACACCGGCTGGCCTGGCAGGTCACCGCGTTCATGGGCCTGCAGAGCATGACGTACTACGCCACGCTGTCCTTCCTTCCCGACCTCTTCCTCTCCCGCGGCCTGGCACCGTCGCAGAGCGGCCTGGTCGGATCGCTGCTCAGCGTCGGCGGCCTGGTGTCGGCGTTCGGCACCCCGATGATCGCCCACCGCTCGGCCCGCGCCGCCCGGCTCCTCATGATCGCCACCGTCGTCCTCTGCGCGGCGGGCATCAGCGCGGCCCTCCTGGCACCGGTGAACGCGGGCCTCGCCCTCATGCCACTGCTCGGCCTCGGCCAGGGCGCCGGGCTCGCGCTCGCCCTCTACTTCGTGATGGCCCGCGCCGCCACCCCGGCCGTCGCCGCGTCGCTCTCCGCCCTCGCCCAGGGCGTCGGGTACGTCGTCGCGGCCCTCGGACCACTGGCCGTCGGCTCCCTGCACGCCCTCACCGGCGGCTGGCGGGCCCCCGTCCTCGTCCTGCTCCTCGCAACCGCGGCCGAACTGGTCGTCGGCCTACTGGCAGCCCGCCCCCACCAGGTCCCCGCCCCGGGGCCGGCTGCTCGGTACGTAGCGGGTGAGGACGGTGGGCGACCCACGCCGTGACGCTGTCGGTCCGCACCGCTGGGCCCACGGCGGGTTGAAGGCCACCAGGATCACTCCGCCGCCGAGCGGACTCGCGGACTCCTACCGGAGCGTGGCCACGCTGTCCTGTGCGTCCTGTGCGTCCTGTGCGTCTGGTGCGTCTGGTGCGTCCTGCCCCCGACCGCATGGGCGCCCCGACCCTGGCCTCTTGACCTTGGCCCTCCGCCACGGTTACGGCCGTCACCACCGGCACCGCCGGGTCGGGAACCGGGCCCCCGCCGATCCGCTCACGGCCCGATCGGCCCGGCCGCGGGGGAGTGGCGGGCAGGGGCCCGCGTCTTCGCAGATCACACTGGTCGGCGGGGGAGACGCAGCCCTTGTCGCCGACGAGCAGGGCGTCGGGCTGTCTGCGGGGGTGGCCACGGCGGCCGGCTCCGGGCGGGATGCCATCGACCAAGGCGAGAGTCCGGGTGATGTCGTTGACGTTGGCCGTGGTGGGGATGACCTTGAGTGGCGTGCCGCGTGCGGTGCAGACCAGGTGATGCTTGCTGGCCGCCGCCTTACGGTCGACCGGCACTGGGCCCGTGTCGGCGCCCCCTTTCTCCGCGCGGATGTGGGAGTCGTCCCCGCCCGCGCGGGACCAGTCGAGCGCGCCAACGGCGATCGGTTCGGCGAGCAGGTTGCGGTGCGGTCGCTCTGCCACGGCTCCAGACGTCGCCAGCAGGTCTGACTGGAGCCGAATCCCAGGCTGGATGCTGTAGGTGCCAGGTGGTGTTGGGCCTTGAGCCCGGATTGTGGACACGGGTGATCGGCCGGTGTGAGCGTAGTTGATGTTGTTCTTGAACGCTTGGCGGCGGGCTACGCACTCATTGGACCGGCGAGCGTTTTCAGCGTTGCCTTCGGGGTGAGGATCGCTGCGGTGACTGGCGTCATCCGACGGGGGTTGCTGCGGGATCTGCGGAAGGTCTGCCAGGAGTTCAGGCGTGCCATCCCGCGCTCGACGGGCGCCCTGGCCCGGGTCAGTGCTCGGTTGACCGTGCGCTGGGTGGGAGTGGGTTCCCTGCCGGGAAGGCGTCTGCGGCCGGTGGCCACCCACGGGCCCGCCTTCCGGTAGGCGCGGTCGGCCGGTACGGGGACGCCTTGGTGTTCACCGATGCGGATGATCCGGTGAGTGCGTGCCGCGGTCAGGTCGTGACAACGGCCCGGCATGGTCGGCGAGATCCGCAGGATGTGGGCGATCGGACCCATCGTGACGTGCACGTTCACGTGGCGGCGGTGCGGTCCGGCTGGGCCAGGCGGTGGTGTGGAGCAGTTCACGTGTGATGGTGGCGAAGAACGATTCGGCGAGTGCGTTGACGCTCCTATAGTTGTCAACTCGCCGCGGAGGCCGTTTGTGGGGTGGGTCGGAGCAGGTGGTAGACCTCGCGGATGACGTAGCGCCTGAGGCAGCGAATGATCTCTCGTTTGGTCTTGCCCTCGGTGGTCCGGCGGGCAATGTAGTCGATCGTGGGCTGGTGGAACCGCATCCGGACGATGACGGTTCGGTAGATGGCGGCGTTGAGCTGGCGGTGGCCGCCGTGGTTGATGCGGTGCCTGCCGCTGGTCATGCCGGAGCCGGTGGGCACCGGAGCGATGCCCGCGAGCTTGGCGAGAGCGGCCTCGGACTTGATCCGTTCGGGGTTGTCACCGGCAACGATGAGGATTTCCGCGGCGGTGTCCACGCCGATGCCGAAGGGATCGAGCAGCTGCGGGGCAGCCCGTTGGACCAGGTTGCCGATCATCTTCGTGAGTTCTCTGGCCTCGGCATCCAGGTACTGCCACCGCCTGGCGAGCGTCCGCAGGGTGTGACGAAGCGCGTCCTCGGGTCCTTCCGGACGGCGAGGACGCAGAGCTGCCAGCTGCCGTGCCAGAGTGATCTGTGTCTTGCGGGCAGTCTCCCGGCGCAGGGCGTCCGGGGCGTGGACCAGCATCGCCTTCATCGTGACCATCGCCGAGGCACGCTGTTCAACGGCCTGGTCATGGGCGACCTTGAGCTGGCGGATCTCCTCCGCCTCGCCGTCGGCGGTCTTCGGTGTGGCGGTCGCGAACCCGGCCAGCACCGCGCGGGCGGCGTTCTCGGTGTCCAAGGTGTCGGACTTGCCATTCGTGCGCCGCAGTCGCCGGTCCGGGCGTCCGGCCTCGACGACCTTGTGGCCGGTCCTGCGCAGGAATGAGGTCATCGTGGCGCCGTAGGAGCCGGAGCCTTCTGTCCCGAACGCCAGCACCGTGCCGAACGAGGCTGCCCAGTCCGCCAGTTGCTGGAAGCCGTCGGCGTCGGTGGCTATCGTCAGGGGGGCCAGGATCCCGCCGATCGTGTCCATCACCGCTGCGACGTGCACGTGCAAGTGCGTGTCGACGCCGATCACGACATGCCCGGACCTGGGCTGCTCGCCGGTCTGCACGGGGTTCCTTCCGGTCGGTAGCGTGGAGTTCACGCTGTCGCCGACCGAACGGACAGGACTGTCACGGGGACGCTTTGGCGAGTCGGCTCCAGGCTCCCATCAGGTCACGTCCGTCCGGCGGCAGCGCTTGCTGCGTGCCCGGCCGGGCGGTCGACAGATCAACGCCAGGACACCCGTGGGGTCAGTCATAAGCAAGAGTCAGACCACCTCGGCCGGGGCTACCCGATCCTTGCGGGATCCGGTGCGAAAAGCCTGACAGTCCCAGCATTGGCCGGTGCGGCCGACTGAGAGGCGCATCCCGAACTGCTGCGCCAGGGTGGCGAATTGCCGGCTGGTGTACTGGCTTCCGCGGTCCGAGGGAAAGATCACCGGACGGGGGCGATGTCGACAACGGTGGTCAGGTAGAGCTGGCCCTCGTCGGTCGGGACGTAGGTGATGTCGCCGCACCGGCGGGCATCCAGCCCGTCGGGATCGGGCTGGATGTTGCGGACGGTGCGATCGGGACGGGTGGAAGCGCGCGGATCAGGGACTGTGGTCAGGTGCCGCCATCCGCGGTGCCGGCCGGTCGGGCCGGCCGAACGTGTCAGCCGTGCGACACGGCGGCGCCCGCATGCGGCGCCCTCGCGCCGGAGAGCGGCATGGACGAGGGGAACGCCGTAGGTTCCGCGGGACCGGTCGGATCGAAGGTCCTTGGCGCCCTGACCGACCGAGTGGTCACCACGCCGGCACAGCTCCACGCTCTCGGCCTGGAACTCCATCGTGAACAAGCGGCGACGGCGAGGCTGCTTCTTCCCCATGCTCTCCATGATGGGCATCGTCCCGGGGACGAACCCCTGATCTCGGATGTCCGTCAAAGCGGATCGAGCCCACTCAGGACATGACCCTGCATTACGGAACGGCGTGTCGGCCCGGAGGAGCATCGCCACTTACTGAAACCGTTGACTGGTCGTTGACTTCGACAACGGCTATGTGCCATCAAACCGTTGACATCGGCAATGACCAGTCAACGAATTCGCGAAGGGGCACGGTCGTTGTCGTCCGACACGCCGGGGCAATCGCCATTCGCCCACAGCGACCCAACGCTCCATCCGGCCGAACCGGAAGAACGTGCGGTCCGCGCTCGGCGATGGGCCGACCACCGCCGGTCCCTGGAAGCCGTCGCGTAGAAGTACCGCACCTGCTCTCCCCGGCGGGATCTGCCGGGCGAGTTCGGCTCGTTCCAGACCGCTCATGAACGCCTGATCGGGTGGGCCATGGCGGCACCTGGGAGCGCGTCCTCGCCGCAGTTCTGGCAGCGGCCGACGTTGGTGCCGACATCGACTGGACCTTCTCGGTGGACTCCACCGTCTGCCGGTGCCAGGACAAAGGGGCGCCGGGCCGGGCCGAACCTGACGATCACGGCCTCGGACGCTCCCGCGGCGGCCGGAGTACGAAAGTTCACCTCGCCGGCGACAGCGGTGCCCGGGCGGCCACCGGCTGCGGCGAGGCCGCGACGGAGGCCGCCCACCGCCCTTCGACGCCGAGGCGTACAAGCAGCCCACATCAACCGCCTCAAGCAATGGCGCGGCCCGGCCATGCGAACGGACGAGCTCGCCATCGTCCACCGGGCCGGACTCCACCTCGCCGCCATCCTCATCCGGACAGCCGCTCGACCACCGAAGCGCCTTGCCCGCGAGATGGCCACATGGACGATCTTTTGGAGTTCCTCGTCGCGCGCATCATGGACGACAACCACGCCTACGCCTACGCGGCCGGCACCCTGAGCGGCGAGGCCCTTCTCGACCGCCATCTCCCCATGCTCGACCTGATCGAGCAACTGGCGAACAGCTACAAAGCCATGGACCCCTCGGACTCCCGCTCGGCCGGCCTGGCACACGCGCTGCGAGTCCTTGGCCAGTCATACGCCGAACACCCCGCCTACCAGCAGGAATGGCGCCCGTAGCCGTCAAGGGGACAGTCCAAGCGGTTCCAGCATCAGCAGCGGGCCGCAGCTGTCCACCACGTCGGCGGAACCGTGCGGGCCGCCTACCCGGCGCCGACTCGGCCCTTTGGTCTTTGAGACCCTCAAGGCCATCGGCAAGCCCGGAAGATCCTGGCAGATGTAGAACAAGCCAGGTGACAGCCTCCCGCGGCGTACCACGCCGGGCGTTCGGCGGTGCGGGGCATACGTCGAAGGGCCGGGCGGCGGGGACCTGCTCTCCTGTTCGTTCCATCGGCACGGCACCTGCCGGGTCTTCTCCGTGGCCCGGCGGCCCTACGCCCTCGACGACTCGACGTGCGCGCCGACGAACGCCGTCGAACGTCGGATGGCGATCTCCCAGTGACCGCCCGCCGGAGTCCGTGCCGGGGCAGGCCTCTCCAGTCCCGCGGTCCCGTCCCACCTCGGGCCACCGGTGACGGTGCCCGCGAACCCGTTGGCCTGCGGAGTTTTGTCAGGAACCGCTGCCGGTGACCTCGCCGTGGCGTCAGTCGATCTCGGGGCGGCCGCCGGAGTAGAAGAGGCGGACGCTGACGGTGCCCTCGTTCATCAGCCACGGCCGCACCACGAAGCGGCGGGCGCCGGCGATGTGCATGGGGTCGGCCTCGGCGAGTTTGAGCGCCTCGTCGCGGGAGCCGGCCCGGTAGATGAAGAGGCCGTCGCCCGGCCACTCCTCCTCGGCGTCGTCGGCCATCGGTCCGGCGCCGAACATCACACCCTGGTTCTCCAGCTGCGTCTGGTAGGCGACGTGCGGTTCGAGGTTGTCCAGGACCGGGCCGATGCCGTCGGTGGGTTCGGAGATCACCAGGTAGAGCCGCTTGGCCAGCAGATTGCGATCCCTGGACCACTGGACGAGTTCGTCCCACGGCATGCGCCGAGCTGTCATCGCACACTCCTCGATTCGTCTGCGTAACGTTCGCCCGCGATGTCCACTGTGGACGCCATTATGGACTGCGGCGCTCCAGGGCAACCCTGAGCGAAACCTTGCCCGGCAATCGATCCGTCAATCAACTCCCCACGCCATTGACGGATGCCGAGGCCCCTCGGGTCGTGATCAGCGGTGCCTACGGGGTCGGACTCGGGGGAACTCGGACGGCGGGAGTCGTGCCCGGCGCCCGCGACCAACCGGATCGGGGCGGGCCGGCCGCACGCACCGGATCGGCGTGGACCGGACCGCACGGCCCCGGACTGGACACACCGCGATCGGGCGCCGTACCTCTGGGACCTGACCGGGTCGGTACGGAAGAGCCGAGCCGTGCGCACCGCGATCGTGCGCCGCGCCCCCGCGGACCCGTCAACGTCCACGCCGTGCGGCGTCAGGTCGCGCGGGCCAGTGGGTCGATGGCGCCGAACGCGTCCACGATCGCGGAGAAGCGGTCCGGGCCCAGCGGGCCGACGACGCGTTCGCGCAGGGCGCCGGCCAGCACGAGGGAGGCAGCGATGGCCGTCTCCCTGCCCTGCGGGGTCAACGCGGCCAGCGTGACCCGGCGGTCGCCCGGCTGGGGGCGGCGTTCGATCAGACCGGCGTCGCAGAGGCGGTCGGCGACCTTGGTGGTTCCGGCGGTGGTGAACCCGAGGGTGGCGGCCAGCTGCTTCATCGGCGCCACCTGCCCGGGAGCCGACAGCAGGTACCACAGCACCTGGAACGAGGACCCGGCCTGGCCGGTCTTCTCCTCGATGTCGTCCAGGGTCTGCTGGGTCAGCCGACGCAACGCGGCCTGCATGCTGGACCAGCGACGCAGCAGGATGACGTCCTCCGGGCTCGGGCACCGTGAGCCGTCGTCCGGCAGAGCCGAACTCGCCGAATCCGCCATGGGCGCCCACCCCTTCTCGTCGCAGCGCCTGTCCGGCAGCGCGGGCCCAGCATACTCATGGACACTATTGGCTAATAATTTACTCAACAATTGTTTGGCCCGGTCGCCGGGCAGACCGGGCCGAGTGGAACGGGTGGGGAGCGGACCGGGTTGCAGCGCCGTGCGGCATCCACGGCGTGGAGATTTCAGAGAGCCGCCGCGCGCACCACACGGGTCGCAAGCCTTGCCCAACGCTCAACCCGACTCATGGCAAAGGGAGTTGGCGGCCACCCGTGATCGCCGCACGGTCGGCCCACCGCCCGACCGTGCGGCGGTCACACCGCGACGCCCCGGGGGCCCTGGCGAGACCGCCCGGCCGCCGGTGCCGAGTGTCCGACGCGAAGGGCGCCGACGGCGCCAGCGGGGCAAACGGTGCCGGCGATGCGAACGGTGCCGGCGAGGCAAACAGTGCCGGCGACGCGAACGGTGCCGGCGACGCGAACGGCGGCCCGGTGGCGCTCGGCGCCCGTCCCCCCGCCGACGATCGGCGTCACGCCCGGGCGGCCGGTTGTTCGTCGTGAACGGTTCGCAGGGCCTGGAGGAAGGTCTCCGCCGGCTGCGCACCGGACAGGCCGTAGGCGCGGTTGAGTACGAAGAACGGCACGCC
Organism: Streptantibioticus silvisoli; assembly: GCF_027947535.2. Lineage (GTDB taxonomy): Bacteria > Actinomycetota > Actinomycetes > Streptomycetales > Streptomycetaceae > Streptantibioticus_C > Streptantibioticus_C silvisoli. The sequence goes on along the minus strand of NZ_JAAGKO020000003.1, from coordinate 23,693 downwards.
GCTGACGCCGATGCGCTGCCCCTCGCGGATGTCGTCCTCGACCTCGTCGCGGTATCCGTCGCCGCTGAGGACCGTGCGTGTCTCGCCCTCCGGCAGGCCGATCTCGACGCCGAGCCGGACCAGGGTCTCGGTGTCGTCGAGTACCTGGCTCTCCACCAGTTGGGCGCGCAGCAGCCGTTCGTGGGCCTGGCTGCCGAGTCCGTGCGCCGTGGCCAGGCGTGTCAGCCGGTGCGCGTCAAGGGTGTTGACCATGACGGACTCGTCGAGCCGGTATTCCAGGCCCACGTCGGCGGCCAGTTTGCTGACGTGGGCGGTCATCTCGCGCGCCTGCTCCCGGCTGCCGCCGGTCTTCTCCATCAGCACGTCGAGCGCCGGCCGCCGGACGCCGCTCGGGAAGGACGGGTCGAGCTGGAAGCTGCGCCAGACGATCTCCACGTCCTCGGCGTGCTCGAACGACGCGAGCGCCTGCTCCAGACGCCGCTTGCCGATGTAGCACCAGGGGCAGACCACGTCGGACCAGATCTCGACGCGCACCGCCTTGTCCGTCGCGTTCACCACCGGCACACCCCGTCCTCGCAGCCGGGGCCGCCCGTGTCACCGAGCGGGATGAGGCGCATGTCCGGCGGGCGGTCGCCGTCGGCGTCCGGTGCCGTCACGTCGCCGTGCGGCTCGGTGGCCGCTGCGGGCGGAGGGATGTCCATGGCCTGCCTCACTCGAGAAGATGTCGTCCTCCGGTGCAACGGTGAACGGCTCGCGGACATTCCGCCGCCCGTCCGCGAGCCTGGGCACCGTGGGTCCGGGACCGCGGCCGTGATACGTCCCGCGTCGCGCTCCGGAGGGTTCGCGAAAACCGGCGCGACGCCCCAGAGGTCCGGCACGACGCCCCAGGAGACGCCATTGCCTGACCCAACTCCCGTACGTATCATCACGGTTGGTTAGTAGCTGGCTATCTAATGAGCCTTCATTCATCCGGCGAACCTCCGATTGAGCACGGAAAACGCGGAACGCACGGAATCCACGGATCGCACGGATCGCACGGAGCGCACCAAACGCAGATCGAGCAGACGGACTCGCGGACGGAGAAGAGCACGCAATGAGCCTGCTGAAGAAGTCGATCGCCTCCGGAACTGTCGTCGCCACCTCGCCCGGCCCGGCCTTCGCCGTCTCAGCCACCGCTGCCTCAGCCGCCCCCGTCTCAGCCACCGCTGCCTCAGCCGCCCCCGAGGCAGCTACTCCCGAGGCGGCCGCCCCCGAGGCACCCGCCCCCGCATCGACCGCCCCCGCGTCGGACGAAAACCACTGACCGGACGCCGGGCCGCCCCGCGCCGAGCGGGACGTTCCGGCAGTCGGCGCCGGGGCCGCCCGAGGGAGGCGCCGGTCGCGCACGGCGGGCCGGGCGCTTCACTGCGGGGAGGAGCGCCCGGCCGGTCGGCTCCTTGACCGGGCGGCGGACGTCTGTTGGACTGTGACGCTATGAACCCGCGACTGGGCCTGACACGACGACGCCACATAGATCTGGCTCGCGTCTCCAGCACGTTCTGTTGTCGCTGACCTTCGTCGATCTCCGGTGCGCCGCGCCGGTTGCGGGCGGTTTGATCCCGCCCGCGGACCCGGTTCCGCCCTTTTCCTCGGCGCACTGATCCCTTTTCCACGGCGGGAATTCGCCGCCCTCCACGCGACGCCTCCTTTCGCGTGCCCCGACGTGCCCCGACGTGCCCCGCGTGCCCCGCAAGTCCGACGTGCTCGCAAGTCCGACGTGCCTCGCGTACCCGACGTGTCCCGCGCGCCCCGCGCCCGGCACGCCGACGTCGCGCGCCATCGTTCGCCACCGCTGATCCGCCCTGCCCCGAATCGAGGATTCATGGCCATTGTCCTTTCCGTGTCCGGAAGTCCGTCCCCCACCTCCCGTACCGCACGCCTGTTGCGGCATCTCGACGCCCGCCTCGCCAGCCGCGGGCACGAGGTCGTCCCGCTGGACGTCCGCGACCTGCCCGCCGACGCGCTGCTGGGCGCCGACTTCGGCCACCCGGAGATCGTGCGGGCCACGGCGCTGTTCGAACGGGCCGACGCGGTCGTGGTGGGCACGCCGGTCTACAAGGCGGCGTACTCCGGGCTGCTGAAGTCGTTGCTCGACCTGCTCCCGCAGTACGCGCTGGCCGGCAAGACGGTGCTGCCGCTGGCCACCGGCGGCAGCACCGCGCACGTGCTGGCCATCGACTACGCCCTGCGGCCGGTGCTGTCGTCGATGGGCGCCTCGCACATCGTCCAGGGCTGGTTCGTCCTGGACCGCGAGATCACCGCGGCGCCGGACGGCTCCCTGGAGATCGCCCCGGTGGCGGCCAAGGGACTCGACCAGGTGCTCGACCAGTTCGCCGCCGCCCTCGGCACGCCCGACGCCCTCGCCCCGGCCTGCTGACGCTGCCCCCGCTCCGGTCCGCGGTGTCTTGAGGCCGACGCCCTGACCTGCTGACGTGCTGTGGCGAGGCCGCTGCTCCGGCCCGCTGTCCCGAGGGCGGCACCTCGTCGCCGGCCCGTCGACGTCGGGCCGGCCGACGTACGCGGGCCAACGACCGCGCCGCGGGCCGCCGTTCACAGCGGCGACCCGCGGCCGGAGCGGTGACGTCGGAGGAACAACGTCTGAACGGTGACACCGGAGCGGTGACGCCCGAGGGGTACGTCGGGGACGTGGCGCCCCGACCGGACGCCGACCTTGAGCGGTGCCTACCGTGGCGCGGCGAAGCGTACCCGGGACCGCCGCCGTGGCCAGCGTTGGTCCGTCCCTTGACGCGGACCCCCACTCCGTCGGGCTCATCCCGCACGCGGTCACAGCGAGACGCCGGTCACGCACTCCACGCACGCGGTCAACCCCCGCAGAGAGCAACGCCGTTCGCGACCCGCGACAACACCACGCGTGACCCGGCCCCTGCCGCCCGCCCACCGACGTGCGTACCTCCCCGTCCCCCTGAGCCCGCACCATCCGCGGAACTGAGTACCCGCACTCATGTCCGTACCGCACCCCGCTGCGCATACTCCCGACCATGCACACCACACCGTCCGACAGTTGTCCCGCCTGCGGTTGGTCCGTGCCGGCGCGCGGCACCGCCTGCGTGCGGTGCGGCCTTCCGGTGGACGGGCCGATCACGGCCGAACTGCGGCACATCGGGGCGGCGTTGGCAGCCGTCGACGCCGAACGCCACCGCCTGCTGAGCCGCCGCGCCCACCTGCTGGCCCACGCGCTGCCCGTCCGGCCGGTGCCCATCCCGCCGACGCCCGCCCGGCCAACTGCGGTGCCCGGCCCGGGCGGTACGCGGGAGACCGGCACCGTCGAGGCGCGTGACGTGCTGCTCTGGCTCGGCGGGACGCTGCTGGCCGTCGCGGCGGTGGCGTTCACCGTGATCAGCTGGGGTCACCTCGGCATCGCCGGCCGTTCCGCTGTCCTCGCCGTCCTCACCCTGACCGCGACGGGCGTGCCCGCCCTCCTGCTGCGCCGGGCGCTCGGCGCGACCGCCGAAGTCGTCGCCTGCCTCGGCCTGGTACTGCTCCTCCTCGACTCCTACGCGGTACGCCGCACGCTGCTGCCCGGACCCGGCACCACGGTCTACGAGGCCGGGACCGCCGCGGTGACCGCCGTCGTGTGGGCGGCCTACGCCGTCGCGCTGCGCCCGCGCGCCGAACGCCGCGGGCTGCGCCTGCCGCCCCACCTGGCGCTCGTTCTGGCCCAACTGCCGCTTCCGCTCTGGTCGTTCACCGCTCACTCGGGTGACGCCACCGCCGCCGCACTGCTGGCGACGGCGCTCCTCGACGCGCTCGTGCTGCTGGCCGGCGACCGGGCGGCGATGAGCCGTCTGCTGCCCACGGCGGTCGTCGCCGGCGCGGTGACCGGGCTGCTGGGCCTGCTGGTCGCCGCCGAACTGTCGCTGCGTGCCGTCGGCCCCGGCGCCGCGCTGCGTGCCGCCGCACTGCTGCTGGGCGCCGCGGCCTGCGCGCTGGCAGTGGCGTACCGGTTGCCGGCGCCGCCCGAGCCGGCCGGGGAGGCGGCGTCGAAGTCCTCCGAGGACGCGCTGCCGAAGACCACCGGGACCACGGCGCCGAAGACCGCCGGGACCGCCAACGCCACCGTGCCGAAGTCGTCCGGAATCGAGGGGGACGCGCGGTCGTCCGGGTCCGCCGAGGACGCGGTACCGGGGAGCACGGGCGGTCGGGGCGCCGGCCCGGCGGTGTCGTGGGCGTTCGTGCTGGGGGTGGCGGCCGGGGTCGCCGCGGTCGTCGGAACGGGCGGCGTGGTGCGGGTGTTCACCGTGGGGGAGTGGGCGGTGCCGGGGTACGCGGCCTGCGCGGCGCTGCTGCTGGCCGCGACCGCCGCGCTCCGGCGGGCCGGGGCGCGGCACCGGGTGGTCGCCGGTACGGCGGCCGGGCTGGCGGCAGCCTCGGCGCTCGCCACGCTGTGGGCCCTGGTTCCGCTGACGGTCGCCCTGCTCGGGCCGCTCGGCTGGGCCGGATCGGTCTGGACGGGCGTGCCGGCCGGTGCGCGGGCGGCGACCGTGCCGGGCGTCACGTGGTCCGGACCGGCGGCGGCCGTGCTGACCGCCGCGGTGGTGGCCGTGACGCTCGCGGCGGCGGGGTGGTGGCAACGGGCCTGGGCGGCAAGGGCGTTCGGCGGTGCGGTGGGACTGGGCGTCCTCGTGGTCGCCGGGCTGCCGGCCGCGTTCGACCTGCCGTACCCGGTGGCGGTGTGGACGCGGACCGCGTTGGCCGTGCTGCTCCTGGCCGGGGCGGTGCTGAGGCCGCGCCGCGCCGAGGTGGCGCGTGCCGCGCTGGTGGGCGCGATCGGCGTCGCGGTGACGGCGGTCGGCTGGGCACTGGCCGAACCGGCCGCCACCGTGGCCGTCCTCGCTCTGCTGACGCTCGCTTTCGCCGTCGCTGCGGTGAAGCTCGCCGGCGCGGCCGTCCCGGGCGGCGACGCCTGGCGGCGGGCGGTCGCGGAAAGCTCCGCGGTCGCCGGGAGCGTCGCGGTCGCCGCCGCGGCCGGACTGGCCTGGGCGGCCGCGGCGGCTGCCGGATGGCCCGCCCACGACGCCGCCTTCGGCGTGCTGGCCGTCGCCGCGCTCGCCCAGGGCGCCGCCTACCTGCTCCCGGCGCCGCCCGTGGAATACGCCGGGGGCGGCACCGCGCTGCTGGCGGTCGCCCTGGCGTTCGGTGACACCGGTGTCCTGGCCGCGGTGCTGGCGCTCGCCGGGGTGCTGGCCGCGGCCGTCGCCCTGCGCGCCGACCGCCGCCCCGCCGCCGGGTATCTGGCTGTCGCCCTGCTGACACTGGCCTGCTGGGTGCGGCTGGGCGCCTGGAACGTGACCGCCCCGGAGGCGTACACCCTGCCGGTGACGCTGGCCGCGCTCACCGTGGGCGGGCTGCGCCGCAGGCGTGACGCGGCCGTTTCGTCCTGGGAGGTGTACGGGCCGGGGCTCGCGGTGACGCTGCTGCCGAGCCTGGCCGCCGCCTGGGGCGACGCGCACGGCGTCCGTCCCCTGCTGCTGGGCGCCGCCGCGCTGGCCGTCACCCTGCTGGGCGCCCGGCGCCGCCTCCAGGCCCCGCTGCTGCTCGGCGGAGCGGTGCTGGCGCTCGACGCCCTGCACGAACTGGCGCCCTACGTCGTGCAGGTGGTCGGTGCCCTGCCGCGCTGGCTGCCGCTCGCCCTGGCCGGTGCTTTGCTGCTGGCGGTGGGGACCACGTACGACAAACGCCTGCGCGACGCCCGCCGCCTGCGGGACGCCCTGCGCCGCCTGGGCTGACGCGGCGGATCGCCCGGGCGCGGTGGAAACGGGGGCAGCGGGGGAACGGGGGAGCGGGGGAGCGGAACGCGCGCGCCGATCGCGCCGGCACGATGCGTCCCGCTCCGGTCGGCCACGGTGGACTGCTCCGGCCGGCCATTGGGTCCGGCCGCTCACCGCGTCTCGCCGGTCCCCAAGCTTCGCCGGTCACCGTGTCCCGCCGGTTTCCAAGCCCCATCGGTCACCAAGCCCCACCGGTCACCGGGCACGCCCGGGCCCCCGGACCGGTTCGGCGCGGAACGACCCCGACGCGACAGGGTACTGAGTACCCATCAAAGGGGTACTGAGTGCGCTAGTCGGTCGAAGCCCCGGGGCCGGTGCCGTCCAGGGCGGTCTCGACGCTCCGTACCACCTTCCACAGAGGGGCGGAGCGGCGCGAGACGATGACGACGACGTCCTCCGGCTCGGTGTCGGGGCGCTCGCCGCCGGGGGTGTCGCTCCACGCGGCGCGCACGTATTCCAGGGCGGCGTCGACGTCGGCGGTCACGTCGTCGCGGCCGCCCGAGCGGAGCCAGGACCGCAGCGCGTGGTTGTGGGCGGCGACCACCGCGGCGGCGACCACGTCGGCGCGCAGCCTGCCGTCGGGCCGGGCGGCGTACCGCTGGCGCAGGTGGTCCGCCAGTGCCCGTTCGTAGCGCCACACCACCGACAGCTCGTGGGCGCGCAGCCCGGGCACCTGCTTGGTCAGGCGGTAGCGCCGCACGGAGAAGCCCGGGTTGTCCGCGTACATCCGCAGGACCAGCCGGGCCGCGTCGCACACCCGCTCCACCGGGTCGTCGGCGTCGCCGCTGGCCCGGAGGAACGCGGTCATGTCGGCCACGCACCGCTCGTGGTCGGGGAAGACCACGTCCTCCTTGGCGGGGAAGTAGCGGAAGAAGGAGCGCCGGCCGACCCCGGCGAGCCCCACGATGTCGTCCACGGTGGTCCCGTCGAAGCCCCGCTCCGCGAAGAGCTGGAAGGCGGCTTCGACGAGGGCGTCGCGCATCGCGGGCTTGTCCGCGGTGCCGCCGGCTCCTGACCTGGGACCTTGTGAGGCGCTCATGCGGGGAACATAGCACCCGGGCCGGTGGCTCAAGGCTTCCATGCGGCACTCAGTTCCCTTATGGTGGGGAACTGAGTGCCGCATTTCCTTCGAGAGGGAGACCAGACGACATGAGCGACGCCTTCGACCTCTACCGGCCGTCCGAGGAGCACGAGATGCTCCGGGAGGCGGTGCGTGCGCTGGCGGAGGCGAAGATCGCGCCGTTCGCCGCGGAGGTGGATGAGCAGGCTCGTTTTCCGCAGGAGGCGCTGGATGCGCTGGTGGCGAACGATCTGCACGCGGTGCATGTGCCGGAGGTGTACGGGGGTGCGGGGGCGGATGCGCTGGCGACGGTGGTGGTGATCGAGGAGGTGGCGCGGGTGTGTGCCTCTTCGTCGTTGATTCCGGCGGTGAACAAGTTGGGGTCGTTGCCGGTGATGTTGTCGGGTTCGGAGGAGTTGAAGCGGCGGTATCTGGGGCCGTTGGCGCGGGGTGAGGGGTTGTTCTCGTACTGCCTGTCGGAGCCGGAGGCGGGTTCGGATGCGGCGGGGATGCGGACGCGTGCGGTGCGGGACGGGGATTTCTGGGTGCTGGACGGGGTGAAGCGGTGGATCACGAATGCGGGGGTGAGTGAGTACTACACGGTGATGGCGGTGACCGATCCGGACAAGCGGTCGAAGGGGATAAGCGCGTTCGTGGTGGAGAAGTCGGACGAGGGGGTGTCGTTCGGTGCGCCGGAGCGGAAGTTGGGGATCAAGGGGTCGCCGACGCGTGAGGTGTATCTGGACGGGGTGCGGATTCCGGCGGATCGGATGATCGGTGCGGAGGGGACGGGGTTCGCGACGGCGATGAGGACGCTGGATCACACGCGGATCACGATCGCGGCGCAGGCGTTGGGGATCGCGCAGGGGGCGTTGGACTACGCGAAGGGGTATGTGCGTGAGCGCAAGCAGTTCGGCAAGCCGGTGGGTGATTTCCAGGGTGTGCAGTTCATGCTGGCGGACATGGGGATGAAGCTGGAGGCGGCGCGGCAGTTGACGTATGCGGCGGCGGCGCGTTCGGAGCGGGTCTCGCGGGGGTCGGGCAAGGAGGATCTGACGTTCTTCGGTGCGGCGGCGAAGTGCTTCGCCTCGGACGCGGCGATGGAGATCACCACGGACGCGGTGCAGTTGCTGGGCGGTTACGGGTACACGCGCGACTATCCGCTGGAGCGGATGATGCGCGACGCGAAGATCACCCAGATCTACGAGGGCACCAACCAGGTCCAGCGCATCGTCATGGCACGCAACCTCCCGTAATCCGGAGGCGGTCGGTGCGGCGGCGCCTGACCCCGGGCGCCCCGCCCCCGTCACCCCGTTCCACCCCTCCCGGGGCACCCCGCCCCCGTCCGCCCCACCCCTCCCCGGGCATGTCACGCGTACGTCGGAGGAAGACCGCCTTCGGCACGTCATGCGTACGTCGACGGAAGACCGCCTTCGGCATGTCACGCGTACGTCGGCGGAAGACCGCGTTCGGCATGTCACGCGTACGTCAGGAGAAGACCGCCTTCGCCGCGTTGACGCGCAGGGTCTCCAGGAGGTCGGCCTGGTCCCGGGCGCGGGCCAGCAGATCGGTGAGCCCGGCGGCGGACAGCCGTTCCTCGTGCTCGGCCACGGCGAGCAGCGCGCGCCAGAGCAGGACCTTGCCCTCGACGCCGAGCCGCAGGCCCTCCAGTTCGACGACCGAACTCAGACCGGACCGCCGGCGGACCTGGCCGTTCGGCTTGAACCGCCCCAGCCGCTCGGCCGCCCAGCCGGCGCAGACCTTGTACCGGCGGACCGGCACGCCGAGCGCGTCCATGATGTCGAGCAGGGCCCGCCGGTCCTGCTCGATCTGCTCGGCGACCCGCTCCAGGTCGCCGTGGCGTGCCGAGCGGCGGTGCTGGTCGGCGACGCGCCGCGCGAGCCCGCCGCCCGCGGTGGCGCCGGCCAGGTGGTCGTTGAGGTAGATCCCGAGCTTGTCGCGACGCATCCTGGTGCCCTTCCTCGGCGTCCGGGGCGATCTCCTGGCCAGCGGCGCGGCCGGTGGCGTGTCCGGGACCGTCGGCGCCGGGCTCGCCCGCACCACGACAGCAAACCGCGTGACGGCGCGGTCGCCGCGCCGAAATGCCAGCAGGGGGCCCGAACGGCCCAGGGGACCGGGGATCGGCTCAGGAGTGGTCGCGGCGCAGCAGGTCCAGGATCTGCGCGGCGGTGCCGGTCTCCCCGAGGCGGGGGAAGATCTGCTCGACGCTGCGGCGGTGGGCCGCCTCGTCGATGTCGGCCATGACGTCGGTGGCCAGGGTGACGTGGTAGCCGTGTTCGTGCGCGGCGCGGGCGGTGGACTCCACGCCGATGCTGGTGGCGATCCCGCCGAGCACGATCTGCGTGATGCCGCGGCGCCGCAGTCGCAGGTCGAGGTCGGTGCCGTGGAAGGCGCCCCAGTTGCGCTTGGTGACGGTGATGTCCCCGGGGTGCCCGGCGAGGTCGTCGACGATGACGTCCCAGCCCTCGGGGCGCTCGCGGGGACCGGAACGGCGGCCGGAGCGGTCGGTGCGTCCGCGGGTGCCGGAGCCGGGCGAGGAGGTGACCCGCACCAGGACGACCGGGAGGTCCCGCTCGCGGAAGGCGCCGGCCAGCGCGACCGCGCGTTCCACGACCTGCGCGGGGGTGTGCGGGACGGCGGGGGCCGCCATGACGCCGTTCTGAAGATCGATCAGCACGAGCGCGGTCGTGGGGTCGATCGTGGTCACTGCCATCAGGGGCTGACTCTTTCCGATGAAAGCTATGTAAGATAGTTACGTTAGATAGCTTGGTTGAGCGGCGTCAAGGCGGGTCCACCGCCGGGTCGCCGCCCGGCGGTGGCTGCCCGGTGGGCCATGTCGAACCGGGATAATCTGGACGTATGACTACCTGCTGCCGGGCTCATGCGTGACGCCGGCCGCGCGGTGAGCGCCGTCGCGGGCCGTGCCGCGAACGCGGGCCGCCGTGCGAACCCGGATCGTGCCGCGAACGCGGGCCGCCGTGCGAACGCGGAGGCTGCGGACCGCGGCCGGATCGCGGGCGGAGCAGTGGCCCCGGCGGCCCGCGACAACGTCACGGACGCAGAGGGCCCGGCGGACCGCGAACGGATCGTGGCCCCGGCGGCCCGCGACAGCGCCCCGGGCACCGTGGCCCCGGCATCCCGCGACAGCGCCCCGCGCGCGGCGGCCCCCCGGACGAGTCCGAACGCGCAGGTCGACGCGTTGACCGGTGCCGTGGAGGACCTGGCGGGGCAGTTCGCGCTCCAGCCGCTGCTGCACCGGATCCTGCGGCGGGCGGTGAGCCTGCTGGGCGCCGGCGCCGGTTCGATCAGCACCGTCGACGAGAAGGCCGGCACGTACCGCAAGGAGGCCGACCTCGGCGTCGGATGCCAGGAGGGCACCGTCTTCCCGCTGGCCGAGGGGGCGACGGGGGCCGTGGTGGCGCGGCGCGGGCCGCGGGTCTTCGACAGTTACGCCGAGGTGCCCGGCGGCCACGTCGGCACCGCCGACCGCGAGCGGCTGCACGCCACCGTCGCGGTGCCGATCGAATGGCGCGAGGAGATCATCGGCGTGTGCGTCGTCTTCAGCACCGACCCGCTGACCCGGTTCGGCACGCAGGACGTCGAGCTGCTGGACGTGTTCGCCAAGCACGCCGCCATCGCCATCACCAACGCGCGACTGCACCAGGAGGCCGAGGACCGGGCCCGCCGCCTCGCCGTCGGCGCCGAGCGCGAACGCGTGGCGCGCGACGTCCACGACACCGTGGCCCGCGCGCTCGGCTCGATCCTGGCGCACATCGACGCGCTGGAGGTCCCCGGCCGGGCACCCCGGCTCGAAGCCGCCCGCGCGGCGGCCCGCGCCGCGCTGACCGAGACCCGCCGGACCGTGCTGGGCCTGGACCCCGCGCTGCTGGAACTGGGTTCGCTCGACGAGGCCATCGGCGCCGAACTGGCCTGGGTGCGTTCCACGGCCGGCGTCCGGACGGACCTGGTGGTCACCGGCGACCGCCGCCCGACGGCGCCCGGCGCCGCGGCCCACGCGCTGCGGCTGGTCCAGGAGGCGCTGACCAACGTCGTCGCCCACGCCCGCGCCCGGCTCGTGCGGGTGGGCGTGATGTACGACGCGGACGAGCTGGCCGTCGTCGTCGAGGACGACGGGCGCGGCTTCGACCCGGCCGACGCGGGCGTGCGGCGCGGCGGAACGGGCCTGACCGGCCTGGTCGCGCGGGCCGGGCAGTTCGGCGCCGACCTGCGGATCGAGTCCACCCCGGGCTGGGGCACCCGGATACGGGCCCGCATCCCGTACGCGGCGGGACCGCGGGGCCCGGCCGGTCCGGCCACGCCCTGGCGGGTGCTGGTCGTCGACCGGCGGCCGGTGGTGCGGGCCGGGCTGGCGCGGCTGCTGGCGGGGGCCGAACCGGAGATCCACGTGGTGGGTGAGATCGACGACGCCCGGCAGGTCGTGCCGGCGGTACGCGAGTTGGGCCCCGACGTCGTCCTGCTGGACCTGCGGATGCCGGGGCTGGACGGCGCCCGGCTGACGTCCTACATCCGCTCCGCCAGCCCGGAGACCGCGGTGCTGGTGATGACCGACGACCTCGGCGACGAACTGCTGAAGGAAGCCGTGCACGCCGGCGCGCGCGGCTGCGTCGGCTCCGACCTCGACGGCCCCGGACTGGTCCGCTCGGTGCTCGCCGCCACCCGTGGCGACGTCCTGCTGACCGAACGCGTGCTGCGAGGCTTCGCCGACCGGGACCACCCGGGCCCCGACCCGCTCACCTGCCGGGAGCGGGAGGTGAGCGCGCTGGTGGAACGCGGCCTGCCGGACAAGCGGATCGCCACCGCGCTGGGGATCTCCGTCAAGACCGTGGAGAAACACGTTGGCGCGGTCCTGCGCAAGACCGGCGCCCCCAACCGCACCGCCGTGGCCCACCGCGCGGCCCGCCAGGGCCACTGACCCGGCGGGGCAGCGGCGAGGCCCGGGGCCGGTGTCCACGGCTCGTCGCGCGGGGTCCGACGGCGCCCACGGCCGGTGGCTCGGCGCCCACGGCCCGTAACCCGTGGTCCGGCGTCCGCAACCCGTCGCAGCAGGCCGCCGAACCCGCAACCGCAACCCGCCGGCAACCCGCAACCGCAACCCGCCCCCCGCAACCGTAGGGGGATTCCCTACCGCGAGATGGGGACGATCCCGCCCGACGCGCGCGCCGGCGCCCGTTAGCGTCGATGGGGCAAGGCGTAACCGGCCCCGCACGACGCCATCGATCCCGGGAGTCCACGTGCCTGTCGTACCGCTGACCGACATCCTGTCCGGCGCGTTCAAGGAACGGTACGGCGTGCCGGCCATCAACGTGTTCAACGACCTCACGCTGGAAGGCGTCCTGGCCGCCGCCGTCGACCGCTCCTCACCGCTGATCGTGCAGACGTCCGTCAAGACGGTCAGGTCGGTCGGCGGTGCGACGTTCTACGCGCTGTGGAAGGCGATGACCGCCGGGATCGAGGTGCCCGTCGCCCTGCACCTGGACCACTGCCCGGACCGCGAGGTCATCACCGAGTGCCTGGGCCTCGGCTGGAACTCGGTGCTGTTCGACGCCTCGCGGCTGCCGGTGGAGGAGAACATGCGGCAGACCGTCGAGGTCGTCGCCGAGGCGCGCGCGCACGGCGCCCACGTCGAGGGGGAGATCGAGTCCATCACCGGCGTCGAGGACGGCGTCGGCAGCGACCGCGCCGCCGCCCAGCAGGACCTGGACGTGGCGCTGGAGTTCCTGGAGACCACCGGGGTCGACGTCTTCGCCCCCGCCATCGGCAACGCGCACGGCAGCTACAAACGGGCACCCGTGCTCGACGCCGACCGTGTCTCGGACCTGGTGGCGGCCCACCCGCTGCCCATCGCGCTGCACGGCGGCAGCGGCCTGTCCGACGAGCAGTTCCGCGACCTCATCGCCCGCGGCTGCGCCAAGGTCAACATCTCCACCGCCCTGAAGGAGACGTTCATGAAGGCGAACCTGGTCTTCCTGGAAACCGCCGCCCGCGAGCAGAAGTGGGATCCGCCGTCGCTGTTCCGGGCGGTGCGCGACGACGTCATGGGCCTGAGCGGCTCCTTGATGACGTTGTTCGGCAGCGCGGGCCGGGGCCGGTGACGGCGGTGCCCGCCCTGGTCTTCGACTGCGACGGCGTGCTGGCCGACACCGAGCGCGACGGACACCTGCCCGCGTTCAACCGGACCTTCGAGGAGTTCGGCCTGCCGGTGCGCTGGAGCGACCGCGACTACGCGCGGCTGGTCAAGGTCGGCGGCGGCAAGGAGCGCATGCGGGCCCTGCTGACCCCGCAGTTCGTCGCCGGGGCCGGACTGCCCGAGGACCCCGCGGCGCTGGACGCCGAGGTCGCCCGCTGGCACCGGCGCAAGACCGAGATCTACACCGGGATCATCGCGAGCGGCGCCGTCCCGCCGCGCCCCGGCGTGCGGCGGATCGCCGCGCAGGCCGCCGCCGAGGGCTGGACGCTGGCCGTCGCCTCCACCTCGGCGCAGGCCGCCGTGCACAGCGTGCTCGACCTGGCCATGGGAGCCGAACTCGCCGCCCGCTTCAGCGTGTTCGCCGGTGACGTGGTGCCGCGCAAGAAGCCGGCTCCCGACATCTACGAGTACGCCGTGGACCACCTCGACGTGGACCGTTCGCACGCCGTGGTGATCGAGGACAGCCACAACGGGATGCGGGCCGCGCTCGACGCCGGACTCGGCTGCGTCGTCACCACCAGCGCCTACACCGCCGACGAGGACTTCACCGGCGCGGCGCTGGTCGTCTCCACCCTCGGCGACCCCGGCCCCGACGGGAGCGCGGCCGAGGTACTCAGCGACCCGTCGCGGATCCGCCCCGGCTCCTACGTGACGCTCGCCGACCTCGCCTTCCTGCTCACGGCCCCCACCGCGGGACCGGACTGACGCCACACCCCGGGAGAGTCATGCAGAAGACAACCGACCAGGACCTGGAGTTCGTCGTCCACACCATCGCCGGCACCGCCGTCGCCAACGAACGCGAGTTCTGCGACCTCGACGCCGTCGTCGGCGACGGGGACTTCGGCTACTCGCTCGCCCGCGGCTTCGAGATCGTGCTCGCCGACTGGGAGACCTTCGACCGCGCGACCCCGGCGGCGTTCCTGAAGAAGGTGGCCCTGGTGATCTCCCTGCGCGTCGGCGGCACCTCGGGACCGCTGTGGGGCACCGCGTTCCTGCGGGCGGCCGCGGCGCTGGGCGGGCGGACCGACCTGACCGGCCGGGACGCCGTGGCCATGCTGCGCGCCGCCGCCGAGGGCATCAAGACCCGCGGCCGCTCCGACCTGGGCGACAAGACCCTGCTGGACGCGCTGATCCCGATGACCGACGCGCTGGAGCAGGCGGTCGACGCCGGCGGGCCGCGGTCCGCCGACCCGGCCGCCCTGGCCAGGACCGCCGCGTCCGCCGCCCGCACCGCCGCCGACGCCACCACCTCGATGCAGGCGCTGCGCGGCCGGCCCAGCTACACCGGCGAGCGCAGCATCGGCTCGCCGGACGCCGGCGCGGTGGCGGTCGCCGTCATGGCGGAACGCGTCGCCGACACCTGGCCGGCGCGCCCGTGACCACCGCGAACCCCACCACCCGGTCCGTCCCCGTGGCCCACCGGTGAGACAAGGAGCGATCGCATGAAGAAGTTCGTCAACGATCCGAAGAACTTCGTCCCCGAGATGCTGCGGGGGCTGGCGCTGGCCAACCCCGACACCCTCACGTACGAGCCGCGCCACAACCTGATCATGCGGGCCGGCGCCCCGCGGCCGGACAAGGTCTCCGTCGTCCAGGGGTCCGGCTCCGGTCACGAACCGGCCCACGTGATGTGCGTCGGCAAGGGCATGCTGGACGCCGCCTGCCCCGGCGACGTCTTCTCCGCGCCGCCCGCCGACTACGTCTACGAGACGGTCAAGCTGGTCGCCTCCCCCCGGGGCGTCCTGCTGCTGGTCAACAACTACACCGGCGACCGGATGGCGTTCGAGATGGCCGAGGAGCTCGCGCAGGCCGACGACGTCGAGGTGCGCACGCTGTACGTCGACGACGACGTCTCCGTGCAGGACTCGACGTACACCGTCGGGCGCCGCGGGGTGGCCGGCAACTTCTTCGTCATGAAGGCGGTCGGCGCGGCGGCCGAACGCGGTGCCGGCCTCGACGAGGTGCACCGGATCGGCGAGAAGGTCAACTCGGTCACCCGCACCATGGGCATGGCCCTCACCGCCTGCACACCGCCGGCCAAGGGCTCCCCGCTGTTCGAACTGCCCGACGACGAGATCGAGATGGGCGTCGGCATCCACGGCGAACCCGGCCGCAAGCGCGAGAAGCTCCAGTCGGCCGACGAGATGGTCGCCGAACTGGTCACCGCCGTCGTCGACGACCTGCCCTACGCCTCCGGTGACGGCGTCGCCCTGATGGTCAACGGCCTCGGCGGCACACCGATCAGCGAGCTGTACCTCGTCCACGGACTCGCCCACCAGCAGCTCACCGAACGCGGCATCGACATCCACCGCTCCTACGTCGGCGAGTACTGCACCTCGCTCGACATGGCCGGCGCGTCCATCACCCTGGTACGGCTGGACGACGAGATCGAGAGCCTGCTCACCGACCCCGCCGAGACGCCGATCCGGGTCTTCTGACCCCGGCCGGGACAGCACTTCCGCCGTCGGCCGACACGCCGTCCGGGTCCGGGTCGTCCGCCGCCTGCCCGGCCATCGGCCGAACGGCCGAGGCGGGCGGCTGCGGGGCGGGCGTAGCGTCACCTGCCATGACCTCCCCGTTCACCGCCCCGACCTCCCCGTTCACGGCCCTGGGCCGGTCGTTGACGGCCCTGGCCCGGCCCCGGAAGGTGCTGGTGGCGCTGGCCTGCGTGCTGGCCGGTGCCCTGGTCGTCCTCGAAGCGCTCAACGCGCCCTACCCGCCGGTGGTGGTGGCGGCGGTGCTCACCGGTGGGCTGTGCGTCGCGGCGCTCGTCGTCCCGCGCCACCACCTCGTCCGGCTCGCGGTGGCCGCCGCCTCGGCGTCGGCGGTGCTGAGCGTCGTGGAGGCCCGGCTGCCGCTGCGCCCGCAGAACACCCCGGGCATGGTGGAGTTGTGCGCGCTGCTGCTGGCGGTCGCCCGGTCGGTGCGCCGGCTGCCGCCGCCGGCCGCGGTCCTGACGGCGGCGGCCCCGGCGCTGGCCGCCGTGCTGATCCCGTTGCGCATCCAGGACCGGGCCGAGGACCTGGGCCCGATGGTCGGCCTGGTCGTCGTCTTCGCGGTGCCGTTCGCGGTGGTGCTCGGATTGTGCCTGCGGTTGTACGACACCGTGCGCGAACGCCGGGCCGAGGCCATCCGGCAGGACCAACGACTGGAGCACGCAAGGCAGTTGCACGACTTCGTCGCCCACCACATCACCGCGGTCGTGGTGCGGACCAAGGCCGCCCGGTTCGCCGCCGCCGGCGGCCACGCGCAGTCGCCCGCCCAGCTCGACGACATGCTGGACGCGATCGAGCGGGCCGGCTCGGAGGCGATGACGTCGATGCGCGCGATGGTGACCGTCCTGCGCGACACCGCCGCCCCCGCCGCCACCCGGCCCCTCGGCACCATCGACGCGCTGCGCGACCTCACCGACCGGTTCACGGCCGCCGGACCGCCCGCCGCCCTCGTCCTCGACCCGCGTCTGGCCGACCGCCGCCTGCCGCCGGAGACCGCCGCCACCGCCCGTGACGTGGTCCGCGAGTCCCTGACCAACGTCCACCGGCACGCCGCGGGGGCCACCCGGGTCGAGGTGCGGGTCCACCTGCTCACCGGCGCGTCCGAGACCCTGGAGGTGTCGGTGACCGACGACGGCCGTGCCGCCCCCGCCGCCCGGCAGCTGCCGGTTGGGGGGACCTTCGGGCTCGTCGGCCTGACCGAACGCGTCGAGCGGGCCGGCGGCCACGTCACCGCCGGCGCCGCCGAGGACGGGGGCTGGCGGGTCCGGGCCGTCCTCCCGCTGGCCGAGGGGCCCGGTGGCGTCCGGTGACCCGAACACCTCCTGCGATCATCGGCACATGACGATCCGGGTGCTCATCGCCGACGACCAGGAGATGGTCCGCGCGGCGTTCCGCATGATCCTCGACTCCCAGCCGGACCTGTCGGTCGTCGCCGAGGCCGCGGACGGCGCGTCGGCGGTCGGCCAGGCCCGGAGCCTGCGGCCCGACGTCTGCCTGCTGGACATCCGGATGCCCCGGCTCGACGGCCTGGAGGCCACCCGGCTGCTGGCCGGCCCCGGCGTCCAGGACCCGTTGAACGTGGTCATCGCCACCACCTTCGACCTCGACGAGTACGTCTACCGGGCCCTGCGCAACGGCGCGTGCGGCTTCCTGCTGAAGGACGGCGCCCCCGGCCTGCTCACCGAGGCGGTCCGGGCCGCCGCCGCCGGCAACTCCCTCATCTCCCCGTCCGTCACCGTCCGGCTGCTCGCCCACCTGGCCCCCGGCCGCCCCGGCCCCGCCGCGCCGCGGGACCGTTCCGCTCCGGCCGCCGAACCGCTGACGCGGCGCGAACTCGACGTTGTCCGGCTCGTCGCGCGCGGCCTCACCAACGACGAGGTCGCCGCCGCGCTCTACGTCACGCTGTCCACCGTCAAGACCCACCTGGGCAGCGTCCAGCGCCGGCTGGGACTCCGCAACCGGGTCCAGATCGCCGCGTGGGCCTGGGAGAACGGGGTCTGCGGGTCCCCCCGGTGAACCGCCGTCAGCGCTGACGACGTCCCGTACCCCCGAACGATCCGCCACCGCCATCGCGGACCACCCGGCACCGTGATCCGCCACCGGCCGCGCCGGCACCGCCGTCGCCGCGACATGCCGTCTTTGGCGTAATGAGCCCGGCGGCCCGGGGTACGCCAGCAGGCTGTGGAGGCGGCCGTGGTGTCCGGGGCCCGCCGGCTCGCCGACGGACACCTCCTTCAGCGACGCCCGAAGGGACAGTGCACCGATGACGGAAGGCGGGAGCGGACCGGGCGGTGAACGGGTCCGGGTCGACCGGTCGGAGGGGTACGGAGAACGGCTGCTGGGGCTGCTGCTGGACCGGGCGCACGAGATGCCGCCGCAGCTGATCGCCCCGCTGGTCGCCGAGGAGGTGGCCCGGATGGGCGGCCGCGACGTCACCATCCTGCTCCAGGACTACGAGCAGATGTTCCTGGTGCCGCTGCCCGGCCCCGGTCTGGTGGTCGGTGCCCCCGAACCGGTCGAGGACTCCCCGGCCGGCGAGGCGTTCCTGCGGCGGGCGCTGGTGGAGGTGGCGGAGGGCGACAGCGTGCGGATGTACCTGCCGCTGCTCGACGGCAGTGATCAGATCGGGGTCATGGTCGTCACCCTGGACGTGGTCGACGACGACGACCGGCGGCTGCTGCGCAGGCTCTCCGCCCTGGTGGCCGACATGATCGTCACCAAGGACGCCTACACCGACCTGTTCTTCCAGGCCCGCCGCCGGGCCCCGATGAGCGTGGCCGCCGAGATCCAGTGGTCGCTGCTGCCGCCGCTGTCGATGACCACCCCCATGGTCGAGGTGGCCGGCATCCTCGAACCGGCCTACGCGGTGGCCGGCGACAGCTTCGACTACGCCCTCAACGACACCACGCTGCACGTCGCCATGATCGACGCGATGGGCCACGGTCTGGACGCCGCGACGATGGCGACGGTGGCCATCGGCGCCTACCGCCACACCCGGCGGGCCGACACCGAGCTGTCGGAGGTGTACGCGTTCATGGACCGGGCCATCGCCGAGCAGTTCGGGCTCGACCACTTCGTCACGGCGCAGATGATGACCCTGGACGTCGTGACCGGCCGCCTGCGGTGGGTCAACGCCGGTCACCCCGCGCCGCTGCTGATCCGCAACCGCGTGGTGGCGGGCCGGCTCGACAGCCCCACCACGCTGCCGGTGGGCTTCGGCGGCCGGCGCCCCGAGATCACCGAACGCGCGCTGCGCCGGGGGGACCGGGTGCTGTGCTTCACCGACGGCCTGTTCGAGGAACACCGGGCGGGCGGTGAGACGTTCGGCGAGGAACAGCTCATCGAGTGGACCAACCGCGTACTGAGCCGTCGTACCGAGGTGCGCGCGGTGGTGCGCGGCCTGTCCCACGTCCTCAAGGAGCGGCGCGGCGGCGTCACGAGCGACGACGCGACCATGTTCATGATCGAGTGGCGGGGGGACACCCCCGATGTGCTGCCGGCCATCACGGACCTGCCCGACCTGTCCTGATCACCTTCCGGGACAGGCACGTCGCTGCCCGGCACGTTCGGCCGGCCGACTCAGCTCTGCCGCCCGGCTCTCGTTCCCGCCCGCCCACCTTGTGGTCCCGGCCGGCCGCTGCCGGCCGCCGGATCGCGGCCCGGGGTCACAGCTCCCAGCGGCCCCGGCCGACCGGGCGGCGCGGGAACCGGGCCGTGCGGCGCACGGCCGACGCGGTCGCCGTTCCCGGTCCGCCCTCGGACTCCCAGGCGGTCTCCCGCGCCGCGTCGTCCTCGGCGGTGGTCCGGTCGGCGACGGCCCGGGCCAGCCACAGCTGCGCGGCGGGCCGGTCCAGCAGGCCCGTGGCGGTGGCCATCGACATCTCGGCGTCGGCGAACTCGCTCTCCGGCGGCACCACGAGCAGGTCCCAGCGGCCGGCGTCGTTGGACAGCACGCACACCTCGACGTCGTGCCCCCCGGCGGGGAAGCGGCCCACGTCGATGGTGCGCCCGGCCACCGCGATCCGCCGCGGCGACCCGGGCCACCGCCCGGTGTGCACGGTGACCCGGTCGATCCAGCCGAACCGCAGGTCGGCGGCGGCGATCAACGCCGGCACCTCCCGCGCCAGACTCCGTGACCGCGGCCACCACACCCCGTCGAGCCGTTCGGTCCCGGCGCCCTCCGACAGCAGACACAGCCGGGCCCGCGCCATCGGCAGGAGCCTGGGTACCGGAGGGGTGAGCGGTGTGGGGGTGCGCATCGTCGCGGTCATCACGCGACCTTCCAGCCGGACCCGCGGCCCGGCGGTCACATACCGACGACGACGCCGACGCGAATGCCTGCGTACGAACTGCCCTCGGTATCTTCCACGGTACTCCGCCACGGCTCTGACCGGCGGTGACGTCGGCACCGGAGCGAAGCCCACGCCCGCGCCGCACCGCCGCACTCCCGCACCGCCGCACTCCCGCACCGGCGAAGGCCCCGCACCGGCGCCGCCCCCGCACCTGGCGCAGCCCCCCGCGTTCAGTCGGTCCGCAGCACGCACCGGTGGCTGAGGAAGTTGCCGAGGCGGCCCTCGTGGTCGCCGTCCTTGTACGCGTGGGCGAGTCCGGTCAGAGCGCCGTCGCGCAGGGTGAGGGCGAAGGCGAGGGAGGGGCTGTTGATGCGGGCGTCGGCGGTGGGCAGCTGGAGGGCGGTGTCGGCGCGCAGGTCGCGGGTGGCGGAGGCGGTGGCGGGGACCGTCCCGGTGCCGGCGCCGGGCAACGTCACCGTGACGCGGCGGCCGGGCAGTACCTCCAGGGTGACCGGCAGCTCGCCCTCCGGTGTGCTGATCGAGCCGGACCAGCGACCCTCGGGCAGGTCCAGGGGGCGGGCGGGATCGAGGACCGGGGAGGCGAGCGCGGCGGGGTCGAAGCCGTCCAGCAGCTCGTCCAGCACGTACCGCACGACCGCGTCACGGGCCGACTTGTCGGTGCAGTCGCACAACACCGAGACGGCCAGCTCGCGTTCGGGCACGCCGACCGTCATCGCGGCGACGCCGGGGCCGCCGCCGCTGTGGCTGATCACCAGCGGCCCGTCGCCGGACGACACCGTCCAGCCGAGCCCGTAGCCGGTGTGCGCGGTGATCGGCTCGGCCGTCAGCACGGCCGCCGCCGTCGCCGGCCGCAGCAGCCGCTCGTAGGCGGCGGTGAACAGCGCGAGCTCGCCGGCCGTCGCCCAGCCGAGCGTCGCCGCGGGGTGGCCGCAGGTGTACGGCGGGTACGCCCGGCCGTCGGGCGTGTACCGGACCGCGGCCGGCGCCGGGCCCGGGTGCGCCGGGCCGAGGTGCCAGGAGGTCAGCCCCAGCGGCTCGAAGACCCGCTCGCGCACGAACGCGCCCGCCTCCTGTCCGCCGGCCGCCTCCAGCAGGTGTCCCAGTACCCGGTATCCCAGGTTGGCGTACGTGAAGCCCGATCCCGCTTCCTCGAACTGCACGGTGTGCCGCGCCGCGTCGACCCGTGCTGCCTCGTCCGCGTAGCCGAAGTCGTAGTACGGCGCGAAACCGGCCCGGTGGCCCAGCAGTTGGCGTACGGTCGGCGCGCTCAGGCCGAAGTCGAACGGCACCGGCGCGTCCAGGTCCAGCAACCCGGCATCGGCCGCGACGCAGACCGCGATGGCGACGACCGGCTTGGTGACCGACCCGAGCCCGTACACCGTCCCCGGCGTCGCGGGCCGGCCGGTCGCGCGGTCCGCCACCCCGAAGGCCGCGGCCAGCGCGACCTCCCCGCGCTCCGCCACGCCCACTGACACCGACGGGCACCCGTACCGCGCCAGCGCCCGCCCGCAGAACGCCTCCAGCCCCTCCAGCACGGCCCCTCCTCGTTCCGTCGGCGTTCCCGGCGGCGTTTCGGTCGGCGTTTCCGTCGGCGTCCCGTCTCCTTGCCGGCCGGCGGTGTCCCCGGCCGACCGCCCGGCCGCGATCCCGGCGACCGGGGGCCGCCCGGCGTGCGACGGTCCCGGAGGATCGTCCACCGGGGCCCTCAGGCACTCCGTTGGTCATCCGATCATACGAACGCCTCGTGGCGCGTTTCCGGCCCGCCGGCCCCCCGGACGCCGGACCATCCGTCGGCCGAGATCCTTACAGAAGGCTGACGAGGCGGCCGTGTCACTCTCCGTATCGCGTCAGGAACCGTAGCGTCCGGGGCATGCATGTACTGGTCACCGGCGGCGCCGGATTCATCGGTTCACGGATCGTCGACGAACTGCTCACCGCCGGACACGACGTCCGCGTCCTCGACGCGCTGCTGCCCGCGGCGCACCGCGTCCCCCCGGCCGGGCCGCCGCCCGGCGTCGAGATGGTCACCGCCGACGTGCGCGACCGCGACGCGGTCGACGGCGCGCTGCGCGGGATCGACGCGGTCTGCCACCAGGCGGCCATGGTCGGACTGGGCAAGGACTTCTCCGACGCGCCCGACTACGTGGGCTGCAACGACCTCGGCACGGCCGTGCTGCTGGCGGCCATGGCCGGCCGCGGCGTGCGGCGCCTGGCGCTCGCCGGGTCCATGGTGGTCTACGGCGAGGGGCGGTACGCGTGCGCCGAACACGGCGTCGTGCGTCCCGGGCCCCGGTCGGTGGAGGCGCTGACGGCGGGACGGTTCGAACCGCCGTGCCCGCACTGCGGCGCCGCCCTCAGCCCCGGGCTGGTCACCGAGGACGCGCCGGTCGACCCGCGCAGCGTCTACGCGGCCACCAAACTCACCCAGGAGCACCTGGCCGCAGCCTGGGCCCGCGACACCGGCGGCAGCGCGGTCTCGTTGCGCTACCACAACGTCTACGGCCCCGGCATGCCGCGGGACACGCCGTACGCGGGGGTCGCCTCGCTGTTCCGGTCGGCGCTGGAACGCGGTGAGGCGCCGAAGGTCTTCGAGGACGGCGGCCAGCGCCGGGACTTCGTGCACGTCGCCGACGTGGCCGCCGCGAACGCCGTCGCGCTCGCCGCGCCCGCGCCCGGCGGCGAACTGCGCGCCTACAACGTGGGCAGCGGCACCCCGCACACCATCGGGGAGATGGCCGCCGCCCTCGCCGCCCGGCACGGCGGCCTCGCACCCGTCGTCACCGGCGGCTTCCGCCTCGGCGACGTCCGGCACATCACCGCCTCCTCCGCCGCGATCCGCGCCGAACTCGGCTGGACCTCCCGCATCGGGTTCGCCGACGGGATGGCCGAGTTCGCCACGGCCCCGCTGCGCGCGGCGTCCGCCGCCCGGCCCGGACCGCGGCCGGGCGTCCGCGTTTCGTAAGGAACGAGCATCCGTAATGCGAAAAATGTCCCCGTAAGGTGAATCGCGTGATCAAGAACCCCCAACTCCCCGTGGGCGACGTCGTGTTGCCCTGTCTCGACGAGGCCGGTGCCCTGCCGTGGGTGCTGGAACGCGTCCCTCCCGGCTGGCGGGCCATCGTCGTGGACAACGGCTCGACCGACGGTTCGGCCGAACTCGCCGCGTCCCTGGGCGCGTTGGTCGTCCGCGAGCCCCGGCGCGGCTTCGGCTCCGCCTGCCACGCCGGGCTGACCGCGGCGACCGCGCCCGTGGTGGCCTTCTGCGACTGCGACGCCTCGCTCGACCCGGCCCTGCTGACGCGGATCGCCGCGCCGGTGCTCGACGGCCGGGCCGACCTGGTGCTGGGCCGCCGCCGGCCGGTCTCGCGCGGCGCCTGGCCGGCGCACGCCCGGCTGGCCAACCTCGAACTGGCCCGCCTGGTCCGCCGCCGCACCGGCGTGCGCCTGCACGACCTCGGCCCGATGCGGGCCGCCCGCCGCGAGGCGCTGCTCGGCCTCGGCCTGGCCGACCGCCGCTCCGGCTACCCCCTGGAGATGCTGGTCGCGGCCGCCGACGCCGGCTGGCGGATCGAGGAGGACGACGTCCCCTACGCGCCGCGGACCGGGAAGTCCAACGTCACCGGCACCAGGCGCGGCACCTGGCACGCGGCGCGCGACATGCGGGCGGTACTCGCCCGCCCCCCCCGCACCCCGCCCGCCCCCCACCGCGTCCCGCACCCCCCCCCGTCCCGTCCGCTCCCGGGGCCCGCCCACCGGCCCCCCCACCCA